>CALSSA010000006.1 GCA_943788875.1 uncultured Pseudomonadales bacterium
GGATAATAGACTTACAACAGGAAGATATAGAGAGTATTACAACAGAATTAATAGTTAGAAGTGATTATTAAGAGCTGACCACTAGGTTATCGCGATGAATCAACTCATCATCTTCTCGGTAACCAAGAATGCCGACAATAGACTCTGCACTATGGCCTTTGATACGGTTTGCTTCTTCGGAGCTATATCCCACCAGCCCCCGCGCCACTTCGACACCATTGCTATCGACACAGCTGACCAAATCGCCACGGGTAAATACACCTTCAACGGCAGTTACCCCCACAGCCAACAGACTGCGGCCGCGCTGAGTAAGCACATCGACAGCACCGGCATCAAGAAAGAGCTTACCTTTAACCTGCAACTGCCCCGCTAACCACTGCTTGCGGGCAGCCAGAGGTTTTTGGCTAGCGGATAATAAAGTACCCACATTCTCACCAGCAGCAACCTGATGCAATATATTCTGATTGCGACCGCCGGCGATCACTGTATTACAACCAGATCGTGCGGCCAGTCGGGCAGCCTGTAATTTGGTCACCATACCGCCGCGACCCAAAGTGCCATTACTGCCGCCAGCCAGTGCATCCAGGCTGGTGTCATTGGCCATGGCCTCAGAGATCAACTGCGCATCGGGGTTAGTGTCTGGGTTGGCATCGAACAGGCCATCTTTGTCAGTCAAAATCACCAGCATATCTGCATCGATTAGGTTAGCCACCAGGGCGGCCAGACTGTCATTGTCACCAAAGCGAATTTCATCAGTCACCACTGTGTCATTTTCATTAACAATGGGCACTACACTTAGGTTGATCAATGTCTGTAATGCACCGCGGGCATTCAAGTAGCGCTGGCGGCTGGCCATATCATCATGATCGAGAAGAATTTGTGCAGTATGGCGATCAAAGCGCATAAAGCTGCTTTCATAGGTCTGAATCAAGCCCATCTGGCCCACTGCAGCCGCGGCCTGAAGCTCGTGAATGCTCTCGGGACGGGTTTTCCAACCGAGACGAACTATGCCCTCAGCGATAGCACCAGATGACACCAGTACCACCTCTTTGCCCTGACTCAATAACTGGGCAATCTGCTCAACCCAGCCATCAATAGCCTGGCGATCAAGACCAGCACCGTCGTTGGTCAACAGAGCACTGCCAATCTTAATGACCCAACGCTCGGCATCTTTGGCAATATCTCTGTTCATCAATAGTTACTCTGCGTAGACCACTTCGACATCATAGTCATCGTCGTCATTATCAATATCCTGTTCTTCCGCCTTAGCCTGCTTACGGGCATTCTTTCGCGCATCGGCCAGCTCTTCAATGCGGAGGCGGGCCTGTGCCTGCATTTCCATGCGCCGCGCTTCAGCATGCTCTGCCAGCTCTGGGTCTGCAGCCTCGCGCTGACGCTGATCATCAATATAATCCATGATCGCGGCACAGAGATCTTTGGTTCCCTGACTGGCCAAACCAGACATTCTAAACACTGGACCCTGCCAATTTAGGTGATCAACAACTTCTTGACAGCGAGCCTCCACCTCATCATCCATCAGCAGATCAACTTTATTAAGTATCAGCCAGCGATCACCCTCTGCCATAGTAGGACTGAATTTCTCCAGTTCCTGCTCAATCACCTCGGCATTTTCGCCGGCGGTGGAACCATCATAGGGCATCATATCCACTAGGTGTAATAGCAGCCTGGTGCGGGTTAAATGCTTGAGAAAGCGAATACCTAAGCCGGCACCTTCAGAGGCGCCTTCGATCAGCCCGGGAATATCAGCGACCACAAAGCTTTTATCGCCGCTCATGCCAACAACACCGAGATTAGGTACTAGAGTAGTGAACGGATAATCTGCAACCTTAGGCCGTGCCGCCGACACTGCTCGAATAAAGGTAGACTTACCGGCGTTGGGCAAACCCAACAAACCCACATCGGCCAACACTTTCAACTCAAGCTTAAGCTCGCGAACCTCGCCCTCTTTACCGGGGGAAGTCTGACGCGGCGCGCGGTTGGTACTGGATTTATATCTGGTATTACCCAAACCATGATAGCCGCCCTGGGCGACTTTTAAGGTTTGCTCCAGCTCGGTCAGATCCCCCAGCACATCGCCGGTTTCATCATCAATCACTGTAGTGCCAATCGGAACCTGCAGAATAAGGTCTTCACCACCGCGACCGGTACATTCGGCGCTGCTGCCCTGCTGGCCGCTCTCTGCCTTGTAGTTGCGGGTGTAGCGAAAATCAATCAGAGTGTTAAGCCCATCCGCCGCCTGCAAAATAACGCTGCCACCATCACCCCCATCGCCACCGTCCGGGCCACCTTTGGGAATATATTTCTCGCGACGAAAACTCAGGCAGCCATTGCCGCCTTTACCCGCGTGAACTTTGATTGATGCTTCATCAACGAATTTCATAGGCTTAGT
Organism: uncultured Pseudomonadales bacterium; assembly: GCA_943788875.1. Taxonomy (GTDB): domain Bacteria; phylum Pseudomonadota; class Gammaproteobacteria; order Pseudomonadales; family Porticoccaceae; genus HTCC2207. The sequence continues at coordinate 2,411 of CALSSA010000006.1, forward strand.
TTACCGTTGCCACTGGTCTCTGTCATTTGAGATTTAAAAATACCCGCCCATAAAAAAAGCCCCGCGTAGGGGCTTTTTAAATCGAAGGGTAAGGTTTACGCGGATACCACTTCTGCATATTTGCGGTTTTGCGGGCCTTTCTGCACAAACTGAACAGTGCCAGTCGCAGTAGCAAACAAAGTGTGATCTTTACCGATGCCTACGTTATTTCCAGGGTGGAACTTGGTTCCACGCTGACGAATAATAATACCGCCTGCATTGATTGACTGGCCACCATACACTTTAACGCCAAGGCGTTTGCTTTCTGAATCGCGACCGTTTCTAGTACTACCACCAGCTTTCTTGTGAGCCATTGCTATATCCTCTTTTAATTATCCAGCATTAATGCCAGTAATTTTAACTTCTGTGTACCACTGTCTGTGGCCCTGCTGAGTGCGCGAGTGCTTGCGACGACGGAATTTAATAATATTCACTTTGTCACCGCGGCCGTGAGAAACAACCTCAGCAGTCACTTTGCCGCCTTCTACGAGGGGGGCACCAATCTTGACTTCAGCACCTTCGCCAACCATCAAGACTTCTTCAAAATCGATATTGTCACCAGTAGCTACGTCCAACTTTTCCAGGCGTAAGGTTTCACCCTCAACGACTCGATGCTGCTTACCGCCACTTTTGATCACTGCGTACATGTTCTGCTCCAAATTTAGGGTGGCCAAAACAAGTCGTCAGGACAAGTCATTGGGGCCAGATTCCGTCGCTTACAATCCTGAGACCAAGAGCCTCTGCGAGAGGGCGGCAATTCTAATGGAACACCCTACTGTTATCAAGTGTTAAAACGGCAAAAATGCAACTATCCCAAGGCCTGCGAACAAATGCATTAATAAGGACATTGCCCTTAGTATTTAATCGATGTTTTTTAACCAGATAAGCGAGGCAAAACGACCGGTGTCAGCCTCTCTGCGATAGGAATAAAACCGCTGTACATCATTAAAAGTGCAGTAATCTCCTCCATAGATAGCAGTGACTCCTGAGCCGGCCAGCTCTGCACGCGCCAGTGCATAGAGGTCGGCAAAATATTTGCCCGGCAGTCCAGGCACAAATGCCGCCTTGATGGCCTGCACATGCTGCTTATTTTGGGCTCTGCCGATAAAAGCCTGCAACACCTCAGGCCCTACTTCAAATGCCTGGGGACCTATAGCTGGACCCAAATACGCCATTAGTTGATCCTCGGGCGAAAACATCTCCACTGACTGGCGCAGAATTCCGTTACACAACCCACGCCAGCCTGCATGGGCTGCTGCTACCCTGGTGCCCTGCTGATTGCACATCAGCACTGGCAGACAGTCCGCGGTCATCACCACACAGGCAGCACCAGATTTATCAGAGTAACTGGCATCAGCTACTGGGGTGCCATTGGCATTGGGTACATAAGAAATTTCTGTACCATGAACTTGCTGCAACCACAGTGGCTGCTCAGTTAAACCGAGCCTGCTTGCCAATAACTGGCGGTTGGCTTGCACATCAGCCACAGTATCGCCAACATGCAGAGCTAAATTATTATCATTGAAAGGTGGCTGACTACAGCCACCATGGCGTGTGGTAATGGCGGCACCTACGGTTGTCGGTGCAGGCCAATCGGGGATTAAGCTATTCATCGGCCAGAACGGCTAATAATGCCTGCATATCATCAGGTAACTCCGAGGACCAGCTATTGAGCTCGCCAGAAGCCGGATGAAGCAAACCTAATTCTCTAGCATGCAATGCCTGACGCCCAAAACCCTGCACCGCATCACGCAGGGCCTGAGATGCACCTTTATGCACCCGAAATCGTCCGGCATAGGCATCATCACCCACAATGGGGAAGCGAATTTGGGCCATATGCACTCTTATCTGGTGAGTGCGGCCGGTTTCTAATCTCAGGCGCACATGACTGTGACCATCGAAGCGCTGTAATACAGAATAATGAGTCCGCGCTTCTTTGCCATCTGACACTACTGCCATTTTAGTGCGCTGAACTGGGTGTCGCCCTATGGGCTGGTCAACCAGTCCACCACCAGTCATCACCCCAGTGACAACCGCCTCATATTCACGCTTGACTGTTCTGCTCTGCAACTGAGCAACCAGGTCTGTATGTGCCTGCAATGTCTTAGCCACCACCATTAACCCAGTGGTATCTTTGTCCAGCCGATGCACTATGCCGGCCCGAGGCACAGACTCGAGCTGTGGGCAATGGTAGAGCAATGCGTTTAATAAAGTGCCATCGCGATTGCCCGCAGCCGGGTGCACGACAAAATTAGTCGGTTTATTAAGCACAATAATATGCTCATCCTCATGAACTATATTGAGAGGAATATTCTCCGCCTGCCAGTCACCTTCAGGCTGTAATACCACATCAATGCTTAGGGTCTCACCACCGAGCATTTTTTGTTTTGGCACTCTCTGCTCACCATCAACGCGCAAAAAACCCTCTTTAATCCACTGCTGCAGCCTTGCTCTAGAAAAATCAGCGAACAATTCGGATGCCACCTGGTCCAACCTCCTGCCGCAATGGTCTGAGGATACAATGGCCGATAGCTGTATTCGATCGCTGCTGTTATTTTCGCTGTTGGGCTGGTTCACTTAGGCCGCTCTGTGGTTAAATACTGCGCTTCGTCGACTTTTTGTTCGACTCCGTTTCTGGCTGGGAATTTTACATGAAAAACATCGCTTATATTTTGTTGATTTTAAGTTTATCGCTGACATCTGGTTGTTCCTGGCTGGGCTGGGGTGACGACGAGACTACAGAAGACGACACAGACGGGTATTCCGAAAGAGATTTTTACGAAAAAATTCAGAGCAGCCTCAATGCCAGTAATTGGAGCGTCGCCATCAGCAACCTGCAGCTTCTGGAGTCACAGTTTCCGTTTGGAAAGTATGCCGAACAGGGCCAGCTGGAGCTGATGTATGCTCAATTCAAATCTTCAGCTTATGAAGACGCGATTTCTTCTGCTGACCGATTTATTCGCCTGCACCCCCAGCATCCTAATGTTGACTACGCTTTCTACGTTAAGGGGCTCTCAGAAATTTCCATGACATCTGGCTTCTTTGATAACTTTCTACCCACTGACAGCGCCAAGCGCGATATTGGCACTGCCCGCGACTCATTTGGCACATTTACTGAATTACTGGCCCGCTTCCCCAAGAGCCCCTATGCGCCAGATGCTCGCAAACGCCTGATTAATCTGCGCAATCAGCTGGCACGTGCCGAAATTAATGCGGCTAATTATTACTTCAGCCGCCAGGCCTATCTGGCCGCAGCCAACCGTGGACGCTTTGTTGTGGAAAACTTTCAGCAATCCCCTGCGGTTCCAGATGGTCTAGCGGTGATGGCTCAAGCGTATCATTTATTAGAGATGCAAGAGCTGGCAGATAATGCCGTTGCAGTAATGGCGGCAAACTACCCCGAGCACCCCTCGCTGGCCGCGGATGGTTCGTTTGACTATGACCAGCGGCTGATTGAGTCCGGTGACTCGTTCCTCGGCAAGATTACCTTTGGGCTGATAGAACGGGTTGAACCTCCAGCATTTGATTCTCGCGCTATCTATGACCGGGCTACCCGCGAAGCAGAGAGTATCAGCAATAATGGTGATTCTGGCGAGCAGGGTCGATCTGTTTTGAGTTGGTTGACCTTTGGCCTGATGGACTAATAACTCCGACATAATTTGTGGTAACAGGTACTGATGAACAGACAAGCTATTATCGATGAAATGCGGGTATTACCCGAAATCGACCCTCAACTTGAAATCCAGCGCCGTGTTTCTTTCATCCAAAACCAGCTGCAGCTTGCAGGTTGCAAGACATTGGTTCTTGGTATTAGCGGTGGCGTAGACTCTTCGACTTGCGGCCGTCTCGCACAGCTCGCAGTTGAGGGCCTCAATCAGCAATTGAGCACTTCGGATTACCAGTTTATTGCCCTGCGTCTGCCCTATGGAGTGCAGCAGGACGAGGACGATGCCCAGGTTGCCCTGAGCTTTATCCGGCCCAGCCACAGCCTGACAGTAAATATCAAACCTGGTACCGACGGGGTTAATCAGTCGGTTTGTGATGCACTGCAAGACAACAATCTGCTGCCCCATGCAGAAAAGGTGGATTTCGCTAAAGGCAATCTCAAAGCCCGTGCGCGCATGGCCTCACAGTACGAAGTTGCCGGTATGCTCGACGGTCTGGTACTGGGCACAGATCATTCCGCAGAGAACATCACCGGCTTCTACACCAAGTTTGGTGATGGCGCCTGTGATCTGGCTCCTCTATTTGGCCTTAGTAAAAGACAGGTGCGCCATTTGGCTGCCACCATGGGAGCACCGGAGTCTCTGGTACATAAAACCCCAACAGCTGATCTTGAATGTCTCAGCCCGCAAAAAGAAGACGAGCAGGTACTAGGAATGTCCTACGAGGATATTGATAACTTCCTTGAGGGCAAAGAGGTCAATCCCATCTCTGAGCAGCGCTTGATTGCTATCTACCTGAAAACCCAGCATAAACGCCTGCCAATCGCGACTATCTACGACTGATACCTGTATCACCACTCAATGTCAGCAGCCGTTTTAAAGCAAATCGGCCTGGTATTGTCTATCCTGTTTAGTAGGCACGCAGCCTATTTATAACGCACTTTTAAGGATAGAGATTCAGGCATGACGCCACCGGTTAACCCCAAAAATACCAACATCCAGCACAATGGTCGCGACAGTCGCAGCAATGGCCCCAGATTACTGCGTCTCTATGTTGGCTATCGCTTATTGCTGTCAGTGCTATTTTTCAGCCTGGTGCAATTGCAATGGGCACCGAACTATCTGGGCAGCAACGACCATCAGCTGTTTTCCCTAACTATTATTCTGTATACCGCAATCAATGTCCTCACCGCACTGGCGTTCCATTTATGGCGCTGGAAGCCCGGAGAAACAGCTATTTTTGCCATGCTGCTAATCGATACCGCAGCTATCACTGTGATGATGTATGCCTCCGGCAGTCTCGATGGCTCACTCGGCTATCTGCTGCTAGTCACTGTTGCCGCCTCAGGAGTATTGCAGCGAGGTATTCTGGCCCTAGCCCTAGCTGCCATTGCCAGTGTTATTGTTATCGCCATTGCAATGACTGGACTTCTCTCTGGTGTAGGGGACGAAGGCGACGTTATTCGCAGTGGTATTTTTGGCATTTTATTATTTGCCACAGCTATGCTATTTATCTTTTTGGCCAAACGACTGTCTCTGGCTCAGCAGTTAGCTATCAGCGAATCCGAACTGGCACTGCAGTTACAGCGCCTCAATGATCTAGTGATCAACAAGATGCGCACTGGCATTATTGTTTTTGATCAGAATTACCGCATCCAGCAACTCAATGAGCGGGCATCAATGCTGATCGGCCAGATCGGTGGCAACAGACTGCTGGCTAGGAATGATCTGTTAAGCCGAGTCCCTGAGCTAGTCAGTTACCACCGCGAATGGAAATCCAATCCCAGACTACAGTTGCCGAGCTATCGATCATCGCGCTCAAATATCCCACTGCAGATCAGCTTTAGTGAGGTTCGCGGTGACAGCCACAACGATTGCATCCTGTTTCTGGAGGATGCGCGCACATTGTCCCAACATGCACAGCAACTCAAAAATAATAGTCTTGGCCAGCTGACCGCCAGTATCGCTCATGAGATTCGTAATCCGCTCGGGGCCATCAGCCACGCGGCTCAGTTACTCAATGAGTCTGACCTTAAATCCCAGGACTATAAGCTGGTTGATGTGGTGCTGCGCCATGCCACCAGAGTCAATCAGCTGGTGCAGAACATTATGCAGCTGTCGCGGCAGAAAACACCTGATATCAATATTGTTGATATCTATGAGATCTGTCAGTCAACTGCAACTCAGATCCGCGAGAGTAATGAATTTCGCAATCCCTGCATTGAGATTGACAATGGCATTAAAGATTTAAAAGCCCCCTTTGATACCAGCCAACTGCAGCAGGTACTGACCAACCTGCTGAGCAATGCACTGCATCATTCGCAAAAAAAAACCGGAGTGCAGTGGGCTGAGATTAAGTTTGGGCTGCAGGAAGATGTCAATCTGCCGGCTCTAAAAATTTATGATCAAGGCTGTGGCATCAGTGAAGACCACCGGGAAAAAATATTTGAGCCCTTCTACACAACAGAAAAAAGCGGTACAGGTCTGGGGCTATACATAGCCCGGGGTCTTTGTGAAATCAACTTCGCTACACTAAGCTATATTTACAACAGGCATTCAAGAGGCTACTTTCAGATTGTTTTTTCTGACCCAGCCAAACAACTGCCAGGGAATCAAGCTGATGGACCAACTTAATGAATAAAACCGTTCTGGTGATTGATGACGAACAGGACCTTCGCGAACTCCTGTGTTTAACATTGTCGCGTATGGATATCGCTGCCACCGCCGTAGAGACCATTGCCGAGGCAAAAAGCCAGCTGGCTGAAAGACGCTTTGATCTATGTCTGACCGATATGCGCCTGCCCGACGGCAATGGCCTTGATCTTGTCAGCCATGTGCAACAGCAACAACCACAGATGCCGATCGCAGTGATCACTGCCTATGGCAGCATGGAGTTAGCCGTTGAGGCGCTAAAACTGGGAGCTTTTGATTTTCTATCCAAACCGATAGAGCTACCGCGACTGCGTCAGCTGGTTAGCCATGCCCTAGTAGACAATCGACAGGAGGTAGCAGCGGCCGACCATTTACTGCTGGGTAACTCCGATCTAATCAATCAAGTGCGCAGTCAAATAACTAAAGTCGCTCGCAGTCAGGCACCAATGTTTATCAGCGGCGAGTCCGGCACCGGCAAAGAACTGACCGCAAGATCAATTCACCAGCAAAGTGCCAGAGCAACCCAGCCTTTTATCCCTGTTAACTGTGGCGCCGTACCTACCGAACTAATGGAGTCAGAATTTTTTGGTCATAAAAAAGGTAGTTTTAGCGGAGCGATCGACGATAAGTTGGGGCTATTTCAGGCTGCAGATGGCGGCACCTTATTTCTAGATGAAGTAGCAGACCTGCCCCTGTCTATGCAGGTTAAGCTGCTGCGCACCATTCAGGAAAAATCTGTGCGCCCGGTGGGAGCCGAACAAGAAACAGCCATTGATGTGCGTCTGATCAGCGCTACCCACAAAGATTTAAACAAGGCGGTGGAGATGGGGCAGTTTCGCAGCGATCTGTTCTATCGCCTCAATGTGATCGACATACACCTGCCCAGCCTCCGCGAAAGAACCGATGATATCCCAATCCTGACAGCGCATATTCTCGATCATATTAATACTCAGCGAAACCTTAATATCCAAATCGACAGCAGTGCTGAAGAAAAACTACTCAGTTATAACTTCCCCGGCAATGTGCGGGAATTAGAAAATATCCTTGAGCGAGCATCAACGCTCTGCGAAAGCGGTCTTATTGTTACCCAAGACTTAAAGCTCAACCATGCAGCTGCAGCCAGTCTTGCCAAGCCCAACAATGCGTCGAGGAATCATGACATCGATTCACTGGATGAGCATCTTGATGAAATCGAAAAAGATATCCTTATGGACACTCTTGAGAAGACCCGCTGGAATAAAACCGAAGCTGCGAAAAGCCTGGGTATCAGCTTTAGATCCATGCGCTACCGCCTAAAAAAATTGGGCCTGAGCGATGACTGAGTAATAGTGCCAAAGCCTGTTTGTAGTGGCAGAGTATATTAATTGTGCCACCAGAGCTTTAACCTCTGCCCCAACAGCTTATTATCCGCTGGCTGAATATGGGGACCAAATAAGAGCCCACTGACCACCTCCCCCTCATGACTGCAGGGTTTGCTGCCGCACTTCTGCAACTCAAAGGTAAAAGGCACTGGTGGCGGCAATATCCCACCCCCCTCAATTAAAGTGTAATGCTGCTGACCAAACGGATCCTCCTCGCGAGCAAAGGTAAACGGATTAAAGTTGTAAATACGCGCCTCACCCAGAGGGTCACATGGCTGCTGACTGCAGGGCCTGTAACTGGCGACACTGGTTCGGTTGGCAATGGTCAATGCTCTGGTGACTATTTTTTCCCCAGTCGTCAGGGGCAGGTACCAGCCCCTGGGCTGTTTTTCCTCTGGCCGGCCAGCTGTCTCCATAATAGGAAGTTTTTGCAGATCACTTAGGGTTGCCACTGGAAGACTGCAGGCAACACTGTCCGCTGCAATACAATAATCTTTGTAGCTGATTAAATAATTCTGAATACCGGTTTGCAACGGTTTCTCGCGATCGCCAGAGCCAATAATAATGGCGTCATAGCTGCCATCTGGGCTAGTGACAATATCCGGCGCAGTAAAGAATTTTTGTTTGCCGGGCAGCTGTAACAGCAGGCTTAGCTGCCAATTTTTGGGCTTGTTGCTATCCATATCAAGCCGCCATAATTGCCCACCAGTATCAGCAAAGTAGAGCCGATCAGCATAACCATTGCCATTACGGTCAATAACAGAAACCTCTGCCGGCACACTAAAAGGCAAACCAGCATGCTGCCAGATAATCTCACCAGTCAGAGCATTGAGCGACATAAGCCCTCTACCCTGAGATCTGCCCGCAGCAAAATCATCGGCCTCCGGATCATAGCCCATGCCCATAAATACTGTAGTCACCACAGCATCCCCAGAAAGCTTTAGCTGATGGACCACAGGTTTTGACCAGGTCTGGCCCAGTTCGGCAAAGCCCGCATCCAGATTGGATTTATGCCAGAGAATCTCGGGTGAATCTGGCTCTGTAACATCGATAGCATAAAGCAGCCTGCCTCCGCGTCTGGCGGTGATAAAAATCACTGCCTTACTCTGCTCACCAATAGGATCATTGCCAATACTCTGCTGACTATTGTATTGCAGGTAACTGGTGACCGGCCCATCGAAGAAATAAGCCTTGTCGACATTAGCATTAGCCTGCTCTGCAACATAAAGCTGCCCTAATTTGGCAAAATGTTCTGGGGCGGTAAAGGCCCATTGTTCCTCACCATCTTTGGCGCTGATAAGTTGTGACTTTTCAACCGACCCCACCTTAACGCCATGAAACATACCCTCATTAGAGCCATAAAATGCATAGAGGCCGAAGCTTTCCCCATAGTCAATTAAGGCGGGTTGCGAATGAATAACATCACCGTGACCCTGTTGACTCCAGTTAATAATCTGAGTCATTTGCTCTTTATCTGCAGCACCAAAGTAACTGGGCAGTAGGCTGGGGTTGTCGGCCTTGAGCGGCTCCATATGACTGCATCTGCCTGTGCATGTCAGATTAACTCTGTTACTGCCTACATAGTCTCTAAGCCCCTGAGCCACTCCCCCAAGACTGACCTCAGACCCATCTGGACTATCCTTGCCACTGGTCCAGAAACTTCTCGCCTCAGCCGAAAACACAGGCGTACTTTTTTCCAGTGCTGGAGCTCCATCCGCATCCAGCAACATCAGCCGCCCACTTATTTTGTCTGTGCCCATCTGGTAGAGTTTTAAGTTACCAAGCCATCTGGCGTTGGTGGAAGGTCGGAAAAGACCATAATAAACCTGATTCTTATGACTGACACTGGGGCTTAAGGAGATCGGCACCTGACCTGAGGTGAGCAAAGGATCAGTGGAAAAAAGGTCGATATCATCGGCAACACTGGTCAGAGCAATACATAAAAACACTGGTAAATAAGGATATTGCAGTTTCATTATGAATCTCCTTTAACTGGGACAGTAACCTGGTAGATAACTAAATCCTATGCCCTGACTTATCACAGTGCTGGCCATGGAAGTTTGGTCAATTCCACGCATATCGAGCTGCCAATAATATTTAACTGGGCAAGGGAGAGTGCCAGCAATAGACTGGTGCAGACTGCAGCCTGATGCTATTACCTCGTCAATACAGCTAAAGGCAATAATTTCAGTGGTGACAAATTTATCACTGAGGTCAGAGGGCAGCGGCACAGAAAAATGGCCATCAGCATTCAGGTACTGTTGATAATTTATAAAATAATCAGCATCGCTAAGCAGGTAATTAATCATATTTTCCACCGACCGATCGACTGCTAACTGGCGCTGATCATGGCGCACCAACTGACTGGCAATATTATTGGCGGTGATACTGGCTGTAGCCAATAGCGTCAGTAATAGCAGCATAATCAGAGCCAGCAGCAAAACCATTCCCCGCTGGAAAGCCATATTTATCATTGATCACCCCCGATGGGCGTCGCATTTCTGAGTCTGCCAAAGCCGTAAAATAGCTTGCGTTTTTTATGGTCGGCAAAGGTGACATCGATTTTGTCAGCGTAGCTGTATGTCTGCTGGTCAGCCATCGCAGAGCTGCTTTCACTGCTGCTGAGTAATAGGTAATATTTTATGGCAACAATATTCTGCCACTCATCTGCATTCTGCGGATTACTGACAAATGCCTGCCGAGACCCCTGACCATTGGCAATGCCATCACCGGAGCGGTCTATACCATAAAGTATCTGCAGATCATCAACTCCCTCGGCCAATGGCTCCGAGGGGCTGTAGCGACCTTTTATGAGGCGCCTGCGTTTAAGCACATGATCTGCGCTGACATAATAGATTGTCTGCGTCCAGACTCTGATTGCCGACGCCGTTATGCCATCTCTCTGTAGCAGGGAAAAGACTCTGGGATCGGCGCCGGTTGCGCGAATAAACTGGTTGCCCTGCACCTGGATATAGTGCTGCTCAGGAAGCAGCGGCAGGCCGGGCAGCAAAGCTTGAATGTTGGCACGACGGATTAACAGGCTATCTGTATCCGCCAGCAAAGCTTCGCCGCCACAGAGTAGATACCCCGGAACAACATTATCCAAACCATCGACTGGGTATGGCATAACAGCGCCATCAGTGGCGCACATATCAGGTTTCGATAGTTGCTCTTGGCTAGACAAATCAAGTGGCCCATAAAACCCGGCAAGGCTTATTTCGCGACCGATTGTACTGACCAGATAACGACCAGCTTCTAGAACCTCATTACCGAGGCGCAGTTGCCGACTGAGGTTAGTCCCCTGCAAGGCTGCACTGATAATGCCTATCGACAGTAACAAGGCCAGAGCGACCGAAATCAACAACTCAATTAATGAAAACCCAGACCTATCCATGGCCCTGCTCGCTCAGATCAGCCCGCCGAATAAGTAAACTCAGACTGCTGCCTGATGGGTTCTCCTGATCACAGTTTGCTACCTCTGTGTCTCTCAACCCCTGCCATGCCAGACTCACCAGATAGGTATCCGCCCCATCCCAGTGAATACAGCCCTGACCATTAATCATGCCCCCGACTGGAATGTTGGCGGTAGACTCCTCAGTGTTATTGCTTATAATCTGACTGGCAGTATTATTTAGCCATTGAATGCCATGGAGTCGCTGATCAATATCCACTAATTGAGCCTGAGCTCTGTTGTGTAACAAACCATAGCCAAGCAAGCCGACGGCAAAAATCAGCAGGCTCATCAAGACCTCAATCAAGGTAAAACCCTCAATGCGCTTAACTAGACTATTGCTCATGCCAGCCCTCATTGGTCTGCCCCAAATGATCGAGGGTTAGGACTGCAGTGTTGAACTGTATGCTTCCCTCTATGGGTTTGGCCTGTAACCGGTAGGCCGGAGGTCGCGCCTTGTTGTCCAGATCAATAATGGCCACTGCATAATAATCGCTAACCTGTGCCTCAGGCTGGGTGCCAAGCATCTCCAGACTGCTAGCATAACGATGATGCTGAAAGATAAACTCATTCTGCAAACTAGAGAGTTCCAGCAAATATTGTTTTGCCGCCGCTGTATGGGTACGCTGTATTTTTTGTTGGTAATTGGGATAGGCCAATGAAGCCAGAATACTTAAAATGGCGAGCACGATAAGTATCTCCAATAGGGAAAAGCCTCGATTGCGATGTTGATTTAACATTATGTATTGCTCCTAAAAAACTCAGTTTGGCTGGTTATCTATGAGCTAGAGCTATATACATCGCGATTGAATTCGCCTATAAATGCTACTCGAGCGACCCCATGGGCCGCTAACAACTTATCTTTTTACCCCCGGCATCGTCATAGCTATCGCCATCAGTATCTGTGGACAAACGCACTCGCCCACTGCGAAAAACAATGGTCTGGCGACCATATTCACTTGCGCTGTCATTGCCGCAGAACAAGAAGTGGCCAGAGTCCAATGCCTCACCACTGCCGTTAAATCGAATATAGGATCGGCCTGAAGCTCGCAGGCGAATATTTTTCGACTGGATCTTCAGGTCTAACTGCAGCTTATCGTCCCCATTCAGCAGATGGTCATTGTTATTGTCACGAAACACCAACAGCCGCTGGCCGCGTTGCTTAACGCATTGCCGGTCAATATCGGCCATACAAACCTTCCATGTTTGCTGATCGGCGACGGCTAGTCCACGAGCCAATTCCAAGGCACGACGAACCTCCCAGGCCTGATGGCTGACTGCCTGTCGATTTAACATATTGTTAAAGGAGGGCGCGGTGAGACTAACTAAAATAGCCAGAATGGCCATGCTGACCAACAGTTCGACTAGAGTAAAACCTTGGTAGCTAGTGCAGCTTTTGCAACTGTGACTTGAGTTCATCCTTAACTCTGTGGGTTGGGTCTAACCTCTTGGTAACCAGAATTAAAGCACAGGAAAATCCTCTGTACTGTAACAATGTGAAAAACGCGATCACTTTCCCAAACCATACATCACCAGTATCACAGATTACAGTCGACCTATTACTCAATTTCTATTTCCCCGCATAATTAATCTGGAAGCTTAGATCATCTTTAAATCAAAAATACAATCATATTAGTGCACATCACATTATTTACGTGAGGCCCGGTAACACTAGATTTTAATAATTCTTGAGTGAAAATAGCCAATTTGGTCCCCATCAAAAGCTGTAGTCACAATGTCCATAACTATGCTCCTGAGTTATATCTCAGCAAAAAATAGGAAATTGGTACCCGCCATATAGTTTTTATCAATCATACGGCTCAACAAAATATCATGTGCATATTAAGATTCAGTAAAACCTAGTGCTTAGAAACACATTGAGGTATTTGCAATACCATCTATAATCGAGAGTTCGGATAAAATCACTCCGTTACAAAATAAAAATAATAGGCCTGATAATGAATACTTCTGTAAAAAATCTGAATTCAAATATTGAATCCTTAAGTTATATTTGGCTGTGGGCAGGAATAGGTCTGATATTCGCCATTGTCGGAATCCTACTGCTGTTAGGAGCCGATGAGCAGGAGGGCCTCCTCAAAGAGGGTGGTTTATTTGAGACTTTAACCGTGTTCGGATATCTTGCCTGTATTGTTTTGATTTGTGGTTTTTGGCCCCGGCAAAGGATAATAGCGCAATGGTATTTCTCTATTCTTATCATTTTATTCATGCTGCGAGAACTCGACTATGACAAGCTACATTTCACTGTGGGGCTGTTGAATGCTCGGCAATATACAGGGGGTTTGGTCCCACTTCCTGAGCTTATACTCTCTATCCTGATCGTTATCGCAATACTCACAGTGCTAACCTTAATCGTAACGAAAGAAGCACGCAGCTTTATAAATGGATTAGCGGCCTATAGATTAAGCTCGCTTGCAATAATGATTAGTCTTATGCTTGTTTTTGTGACTAAAGCTCTTGATGGCCTGTCCCGAAAGCTGTCTACATTTCTAGACCTAGAAATAACACAGTCGTTTGAACTGCTGGCCTTAACATTCGAAGAAATTGGCGAGATGGGAATTCCAATCATGTTTGCGATTGCAATAATGTCGTCGAAATCTAATTCCTAGCTCCATAGTCATTGTCTTTGATCTTATCCGGCTAACTTAAATATCGACATAAGCCTACATTTTGAAATTAAGAACATCTATAGGGCCCAAAAGCCTAAGTATTCTAATTGATACACTAACCTGGTAGTTACTATGATATTAAAACTGATACCTAAACTGGCCCTCTGTTTATTAGTACTTCTGTCAGGTTGTGCAGGAACCCCAGAAGAAAGAAAGCAAATGAAAATGGAAGGCCAGGCACTCTACAGCCTGCACAGAAAGGAATGCTATGATCAGGCCTGGTCTAGACACCCAGCTGACTTTCAAACAGTGGCAGTAACAAGATCTCGCAGCAGGCAAATTCACGAAGGGATGACGTGCATTCGGGATGAGAATGCAAAAAATCGGGAAAACTGCTCAAACACCTATAGATCAGAACCTGAGTATTACACTACAGAGGAGACCAAGGACTTAAATAAGCAATATCGTGATAGTTTCTATGGATCCTGTCTAACCAACAAATGCAATGATGCTATTGGGGCAATGGCCAGGGACGAGGGATTTACGACATTGCAGGGGCAAAAATACTCTTATTGTAGGCAGGGTTAAGTGCTCGACAATCTTTCACTCGCGCGGCTGTGCGTACAACACCCTAAGCTAACATACGAGGCCATATTGATACTGTAGTACTATAACTCGTCCTCAGTGAAATGCGGGGGAACGAAGGGGTCATCGGGTGAGCCAATATTTTTCGGTATGCGAATATAGATTCCAAGCGGATCACAATCGGATGCGGCAGCCTCCGGCACTTGATAACCTTTTATAGACAGGTATTCTCTTTCAACATCAGTACCCAGCAAACCGTCTCCAAATATTGGTCGCAGTATATTTTCAAACCGAATATCAAGCTTTTCCAGTGCCGCTTTAAAACCCTTTAACGAGCCATCAAACAGCGCACATTTTTGGTTGTTGACGTAGATTTGATATAGGTGAGTAATCATATTGATATATGAAAGGTTAGTTGGCGGCTTACCGATATTATAAGCAAATACACTGTGGTTTAGTCTTTGGACGGGAAACTATTATCCTAAAGAGGCGGATCTATGAGTTTTAAAACAGAGGAATTATTCTCGGAAGCGGTAGGAACGAGTGAATTCGAATCACCGACCTCCTCGATGTCAACGAGGCGCTCTAACCAACTGAGCTACGCTCCTATGGCTTCCGAAGAAGGGCATTTTACACAGCCGGCCTAACCTTCTCAACCAGAATTATCCTTTTGCGGAAACATGGTTGCATGAGCGTAAAAAAACCACTCCAATTGATTGAAACAGTCCGGGACTGGGTTTTTCCTTTGTGGGCTTATGCCTCTAGGCCGGCTTGTACAAAGACTTTAGTGCATCAAGGTGAGAGGCTGAGCTGCCTTGGACATCTGCTGTCCAACCCCTCGATCCACGCAGCTCGGGCCAATAAGATTATTGAGCTCGCCATAAAGTAGCCGCAGATATCGATCTACCCATTTATGACGCACAGGATTCCACTGCAAATCCTTTTCTAATCGATTTATTGCCAACCAAATAACTTCCCGAGCCTGGGTCTGGCAATTTATATTGATAAAGGCACTGGCCAGCAGCCTAGCCGATGTACTGAACCAATCCCATGACACCTCAGACTCTACGGTCTGGTTGGTAAGTAGAATCTCTGCAGTCTCAAATGCGCATCCTAAGTGAGGAATCGCATCGCTCCACAGCATATGGTCGCGGTAAAACTGCCCTGTATCGAACCCGACCTGCCAAAACTGTATGGCTTTACTGACATCTTTCTGTAACTGCTGACGATGGGCCGGACATAGAAATTGGATTTTCATTAACAAAATTCCTTTCACAATCTGTTTATTTCAGATGGTTACGGAGCGATGATTTATCCTAAAAAGCTCCAACAGAAAGAATTCTAGTTGACCTTTAATTAAATGTAAATGATAATCATTCGCATTAAAGGTATAAATCAACTCCCAACTAGAGGGCAGACAGAATGATGAAAGCACAGAGGCGACTGAGAGCAGCCCTCGGATTTAAAATCCTGCTACGGCTAACGCTGCTCACAATAATTATGCTGCTTTATTTTTACAGCTGGTTTTTGCTTTATGGCGAGCCTTTATTACTAGTCAGTTAGTCAATTGGCAGCTGTAAAGAAAACGGACTATTATTAAAGGATAGCAATGGATGTAATAAAAGGAAGCTCGGATGCTCCAGCCCGTTATTATTGCCGGCGGTTCAGGTACTCGTCTTTGGCCCCTCTCCAGACAACTTTACCCCAAACAATTTCTCCCACTTTTGGGCCAACAAACCATGCTGCAACTGACCCTGCAAAGGCTGCAGGGACTTGACTGCCTTCCACCAATTATTGTCTGTAATGAAGAGCATCGCTTTATTGCCGCAGAGCAGTTGCGTCAGGTGGGCATTAAACACGGGGGTATCATTCTGGAGCCCTTGGCTCGTGACACAGCCCCTGCCATCTGCCTCGCTGCCCTGCTCGCCGATAAAATCGACAGCGCCAACCTACTGATATTACCTGCAGATCATTATATGGACAGCCCTCAGCAATTTAGAGATGCCATCATCGCTGGCAAATCTGCAGCTGAGGCCGGCCAACTGATTACCTTTGGTATTACTCCAGATCACCCGGCCACAGGCTATGGCTATATCAAAGCTACTGCTGAGGTAGACGCGCCCCAGCCAGTGCAGAAATTTTGTGAGAAACCTGCGCAGCAGCAGGCTGAGAAATACGTCGCCAGCGGCGATTATCTTTGGAATAGTGGCATCTTTCTATTTACCGCCACTAGTTATCTGACTGAGCTGGAGCTGTATAGGCCAACAATATTCGCCGCCTGCGCCGCAGCATGGGATAAACGCAGTTTTGATCAGGATTTTATCCGGCCCTGTGCTGAAGCATTTGCCCAATGCCCTTCCGAATCAATTGATTATGCAATTATGGAGCACACCGAAAAAGCCAGTTTGATACCCATGGATCCTGGCTGGAATGATCTGGGGAGCTGGTCAGCCCTGCTTGATCTGCTGCCGAAAAATCCACAGGGCAATGTGCAGGATGGCGATGTTATCTGTCAGGACAGCAGCAACAATTATATTAAAGGTGGTGACAAGCTTGTTGCCGTTGTAGGTGCAGAAAACCTAGTTATTGTGGATACCAGTGATGCTCTACTGGTGGCCCATAGAGATCATGTGGAGAACGTGAAGTTGATTGTCGAGCAGCTGAAGGTTGATGATCGCTCTGAATATGTCCATCACCGTGAAGTCTATCGTCCCTGGGGCAAATACGACGCAACTGACAGTGGTGAACGCTTTCAAGTAAAGCGCATTACCGTCAAACCCATGGCCAAGCTATCGGTGCAGATGCACCATCATCGAGCTGAGCACTGGGTGGTGGTCAGGGGTACAGCCAAGGTCAGTATTGATGGCGTCGAAAAACTGGTCAGTGAAAATGAGTCTGTGTATATCCCTATCGGGGCGGTCCACTCCCTAGAGAACCCCGGCAAGATCAACTTAGAGCTGATTGAGGTGCAAACCGGCAGCTACTTCGGCGAGGATGATATTGTGCGTCTTGAGGACCAGTATGGGCGGTCCTGATTAGAAGCTACCCCACTGTCTCCTCACGCAGAGGTTGCAGGCAGGTTTCTGCGACTGTATTTTTGCGTCCCATACCAAAATACTGAATACCCTGACCAGCTAGTCTCTGGGGATCATACAAATTACGACCATCAAAGATAACTGGGTAACGCAGAGCCTCTTTAATCTGGCTAAAATCAGGTGACCAGAATGGCTTCCACTCTGTGCAGACCACCAAAGCGTCTGCGCCCTGAAGTGCAGCTTCTTTGGTACCGCACAGCAGCAGATCATCTCGCACCCCATAAATTACCTGAGTCGCCTCCATAGCATGGGGGTCGAATGCCTGAACCTTTACTCCCCGCTGCCAAAGGGCCTCCATCAACTCACGACTGGGCGCTTCGCGCATATCATCTGTACCCGGCTTAAAGGCCAGCCCCCAAAGCGCAATAGTCTTGCCCTCTAGCTGGCCATCAAAATAACTGGCTACTTTTTTAAAGAGCAGGGACTTCTGTTGATCATTGACCGAACTCACAGCCGCCAACAGTTTTGGCTGATAACCAGCATTAATGGCGGTAGCCTCCATTGCACGGAGATCTTTGGGGAAGCAGGAACCGCCGAAGCCGCATCCTGGATAGATAAAACTGTAACCAATCCTGGGGTCTGAACCTATACCTACTCTCACCTGCTCTATGTCGGCACCAAGCAGATCAGCAATATTGGCAATTTCATTAATAAAGCTGATCTTGGTTGCCAAAAGTGAATTGGCTGCATACTTGGTTAATTCAGCAGAGCGCACATCCATAAAAATAAGCTTGTCGCGCTGGCGATTATAGGGCGCATACAGCTCCTGCATCATTTCTTCAACACGACTGCTATCGGTACCCACAATAATACGATCCGGCCGGGTGAAATCGGCAATTGCCGCTCCCTCTTTTAAGAATTCCGGATTAGAAGCCGCATGAAATTCATGATTCGCACCACGTTTTGTCAGCGCTTGCTGCAACGTCGCAGTGACCTTATCTGCTGTACCCACAGGCACTGTGGATTTGTTAACCACTACCTTAGAGCCTTCCATATGCTCGCCAATAGTATTGGCAACCGCCAGCACATATTGCAGGTCAGCAGAACCATCTTCTTCCGGTGGTGTACCCACGGCAATAAAGATCATATCCCCATGTTCCACGGCCATGGCAGCATCAGTGGTAAATTTCAGAGAGCCCTCTTCCAGACAATTCTTGATAATGTCTTCAAGGCCGGGCTCATAGATAGGGACCACACCATTGCTCAGGGCTTCAACCTTAGACTGATCTATATCAACACAGACTACTTGGTTACCCACATTGGCAAAACAGGCACCAGTGACCAAGCCTACATACCCGCTTCCAAAAATCGTAATGCGCATGACATTTCCTTATTACTTTAAAACTGGTTAACGATAACAGTAAATTATGCCAGAACAGAGTTGCCCCTGCAGGTAGGTATCCAAGCAATTGATAGCATCCTGTAAATATAGCTCAATTTTAGGGGTGGCAAGAGAGAAAAGAGGGAGTCCGTTAAGACTGTGGTAGATAAAAGCAGTTTAAATTTAAGGAAGGCCCAGCATCCGCTGATCGTTAACATCCATTCTAACGCATCATCCTTGATGTCACCTTCCTATCAACCTTTCGTCCTGAAAGTAAGTTAATAATAGGCAAGGACAATTCATTTTTAAATAGCTCTGAACGGCTAGTACGAAAGGATTAAGTGTTTTAGGAGGCCAGACTCTTCTCGCGCAGCCTACTAAGCTGGTCTCTAGTTTGCGCGGCCTCTTCGAATTCTAGATTCCGCGCATGTTGGTACATTTTTTCCTCTAATCGCTTAATCTCTTTGGCGATATTTTCAATCGGCTGTCCACCATCCAAGTTATAGGCAGCCTCATTCTCAGCAGCCTTGCGATCTCGTCGGTTCTTACCTGTGGCGGCGTAGGCGCCTTCCATAATATCGGCAATCCCTTTGACAATGCTCTTAGGCGTAATACCATGCTTTTTATTATGCTCAACCTGCAGGGCTCGACGACGCTCGGTTTCGTCCATCGCCCGCTGCATAGATCCGGTAATCTTATCGGCATAGAGAACCGCTTTGCCCTCAAGGTTTCGTGCGGCACGCCCAATTGTCTGAATCAATGACTGCTCAGAGCGCAAAAACCCTTCCTTATCCGCATCAAAGATAGCCACAAGAGATACTTCTGGCATATCCAGTCCCTCGCGCAATAGATTGATACCTACCAGCACATCAAACTCACCTAGGCGCAGGTCGCGGATAATCTCCACTCGCTCCACGGTGTCTATGTCTGAATGCAAATAGCGCACACGCACGCCATGCTCATCCAGATATTCAGTTAAATCTTCCGCCATCCGCTTGGTCAGTACGGTAATCAGAATCCTTTCGTTTTTTGCTGCTCTGGTGCCAATCTCAGACATTACATCATCAACCTGCGTCAGGGCTGGGCGAATTTCAATCACTGGATCCAACAGACCTGTGGGCCGTACCACCTGCTCCACAATCTGTCCCGCATTGGCAGCCTCATAGCGACTTGGAGTGGCGGAGACAAATATCATCTGCGGCGCAATGCCTTCCCATTCATCAAACCTCAGGGGGCGATTATCCAGCGCCGACGGCAGGCGGAAGCCATATTCAACCAATGTCTCCTTGCGCGAACGGTCACCCTTATACATGGCTCCGAGCTGGGGCACAGACACATGGGACTCATCAATTACCATCAGGGCATTGTCGGGCAGATAATCGAATAATGTCGGCGGCGGCTCACCGGGAGCACGCCCAGACAGGTAGCGAGAATAATTTTCAATGCCATTGCAGTAGCCAAGTTCACGCATCATTTCTGTGTCATAGCGAACTCGCTCGCCCAGACGCTGAGCTTCGACCAGCTTATCCACCGAACGCAATTGCTCTAACCGCACGACCAATTCGTCCTGAATTTTATCTGCGGCTTCCAGCACTTTATCTCTCGGGGTCACATAATGGGACTTCGGGTAGATGGTAAATCTGGGCACTTTGCGCAGCACTTCGCCGGTCAATGGGTCGAATAAAGTCAGATTTTCAATTTCTTCGTCAAACAGCTCAATACGCAGGGCTTCATAGTCAGAATCCGCTGGATAAACATCAATAACATCCCCACGCACTCTGTAGGATGAGCGGTCAAAATCCACATCGTTGCGCTTGTATTGCAACTCCGCAAGACGGCGCAGGATATCTCGCTGATCAATCTGTTCGCCGCGGGAGATATGTAACACCATCTTTAGATAAGAGCTGGGGTCCCCCAAACCATAGATAGATGAAACCGTGGCAACCACAATCACATCCTGACGCTCCATTAATGACTTGGTCGCTGACAGCCGCATCTGCTCAATATGAGAGTTTACTGAGGCATCTTTCTCGATAAAGGTATCAGAGGAAGGCACATAGGCCTCGGGCTGGTAGTAGTCATAGTAGGAGACAAAATACTCGACCGCATTATTGGGGAAAAACCCCTTAAATTCGCCATATAGCTGAGCTGCAAGGGTTTTATTGTGAGCCAGAACTATAGTGGGGCGCTGCACCTCTTCAATCACCTTGGCGACTGTAAACGTCTTGCCCGAACCAGTCACACCGAGCAATGTCTGCCCGGCCAAACCATTCTCCAACCCCTGCACCAGCTCGATAATTGCACTCGGCTGATCACCAGCCGGTGAATAGTCGCTGACAATCTTAAATGGTCTGATCGGTTTTATATCAGTACTGCTTAGCAAGGTGGTACGCCTTCTAACTTGGCCAGTGATTTGGCACAGAGTTTATCAAAATAAGTCCTGTTATCGTTTTCCAATACGGCTATCAACGCCCGCACGCCCTGCTTTTCAATAATTTCGCGATACTGGTGCTTTTTCACAGATACGAAGGTAATGCCCTTAAACCTTATATCCACAGCCTTCCAGACTCCCAAGGGGTTACGCTTGATCAGCAAATCCAGATTAATATCCGGAATAACTGGTGATTCCATTAATATCTGCACCCAACCCAGGCCGGCCTGCTGATTAACCACTAGATCCACCACCTGAAATGTCTGGCCGTTATAATAGTCCATTCCCAGAAAAGCATAGCGCACTAAACTGCGGTCAACGGCAGCCACCAGCGCCTGACGGCTGTCGGATTTGAGAGCGACGAACTCTTGCCTGCCAATCAGAGCGCTGGTTGTCGAACTAACATCCCAGGATGATCTGATATTAGCATCAATAAATTTGTGGTAGGCACTGGGATTCTGCTGGTATTTGGCCTGGTCCGTATTCAACCGTTGCGAAATAAGACTAAACAAATCACTAAATTGTGAATGGATAGCCTGATAAGTGTCGGCATAGCCTACACCAGAGCTCATCAAACCCCATAGCAAGAGGCCACTGAACCTAACCCTTAAATTGATATTCATTGTCGATGCTAGCCCTGTAATAAGCTGTTTGCTGGTTCTCAATAGAACCGCAAAAAAGTGAACTGGATCAATTATTTTTAATAACTGAAGTTTAGACTGTTTGACTTTGCTGGCAAGCTCCCATGATAGATTGTTACTCAGGGCATAAACCTAATCGGACAGAGCCGGAAACTGTTGACTCCTTTGATAGAGGTGCCTAAAATGCGCGCCAACAAGTAGTTACACAATTCCGCCTTAGCTCAGTTGGTAGAGCAAATGACTGTTAATCATTGGGTCGCTGGTTCGAGCCCAGCAGGCGGAGCCAACACTTGAATTTGGTCGTACAGGGAGTACAGCACCATGATGCATTACTTGCCATCAATTGCCGGAGTAGCAGTTCTTAGTATTCTTATCACCAGAATGCTAATTCCCATTTCTCATGCTGTAGGCCTTCTAGACCGCCCTTTCGGTCGCAAAGTTCATTCTGGGGCCATACCATTGGTTGGCGGGATATCTATTTACCTCTCCGTTGTGATCGGTTCAGTTGCCTTTCTTGACCTTCCAGAGACCTTTGTCAGTGTAGCGCTTATATGCGGCCTACTAACATCCATAGGTGTGCTAGACGACCGCTACCCTCTGCAACCTGTTTACCGGCTTATTTTGCAACTGATCACAGGCTTGGCCATTGCCGGCATAGGGGTCAAGGTTTCCACACTGGGCAATCTTACAGGTCTCGGCAGCATGCAATTGGGGCTTCTCGCTATACCTTTTACTGCTATCGCCATTACTGGACTCTGCAATGCATACAATATGGTAGATGGTATTGACGGTCTGGCAGGAGGCCTCACGCTGGTTTCAATGTTGAGTCTTCTCTATTTAATTCAGGGTCATGCACAGGAAAACGAAATTGCTTTGATGGCGTTCCTTTGCACTTCCACCACAGTATTTATGATCTTCAATCTCACCATCAGATCAAAGATAAAGATATTTATGGGTGACGCTGGCAGTACCTTTTTAGGCTGTGCCGTCGCCATCTCAATGATTTATTTTTCGCAAACCGGCCGCGATATTATCAACCCAGCAACAACATTATGGCTTATCGCCATCCCAATGATGGATATGCTGAGTACGATGTTGCGCAGAATAACCAAGCGCAAATCACCTTTCTGTGCTGACCGAACTCATCTGCACCATATTTTGACGCGAGGCGGCCTGTCCCATCGTCAAGCACTGGTCGGCATTATTGCAGCTGCAACTGGTTTGGCGATGTTTGGTATCTTTTTAGAAAGGGTATGGCCTCAGAATGAAGCTGTCTCATTTTTACTGTGGCTAGTAACGCTTGGCCTGTACTTTAATTTTGTTGTAAAACATGCATTTAGATTTGCAAAAACATTAAGACGGAGGCAGCAGTCAAAAGTAGAGTGGGGGCAGAACTAGATCTATTAGAAAAAGGTGAGCTGCTTGAAAGGATAATGCTCAGAGGGGTTGGCAGACGGATTCGACTGCCATGTCATATCTTAGAAATTGGATCGTATAAAGTGGGGCAACAAGAGCCACAACAGTTAGTCAGTAAAATTCAGTGCCTGCTTCAACTCGCTCGGCGGCTCTGGCAAATCCTTAAAAACCCTCCAAGCTATTTTTGTGCTTGGAATAAGAACCGCCCAAGCTGTAACAAAAATCGCCACAAAATAAATATACAGGCTCTTATTCGAGACAAACCACTCCTCAAGCGCTCCCTTATATGGAGCTATAACATTCGCGTAGAAATCAACGGAGGCTGTTGCACCGTGCATTATCTCTTCCTCACCACGAAATATAATCGAACCTACCCCTGAGAGGCCTGGCCGAACTTGCGTTATAAGACTCTGAGTACTCTCCGAATAAGCTCCAAACGTTTGAGTAGTTAGCGGCCTTGGGCCAATAACACTCATATCACCAAAAAAGATATTCAATAGCTGCGGCAGCTCATTTATTTTGGTTTTACGCAAAAATGTGCCTACCGGAAGCACTCTAGGATCACCCCTCATGGTAACCGTACCAGTACCAATGTTTGGGCTATTTTTCAGCATAGTCGCGAACTTAAACAACTTGAATTTTTCACCGCTCTTACCGATGCGTTCCTGTAAAAAGAACACCTCACCCTCCCAGTGAGTCTTAGTGTTATTACTATAGGCACCAACAAAGGAGAAAGTAACAATAACGCTATTCCAGAAAATAAAATGTCAAAAAAACGGTCCATTCTTACATCCTCTGATCTAGATATTTACCGGTCTCTTTATGAGCAAACTCAGGTAGGAGTCCAAAATACAATTTAACAATATCATCTTTGGTCCAAGTACCTTTTTCCTTAGAGCTTCAATTCCGTCCATAAAATCGTCTAACTTAGCCTCATCAAAATCAGGCTGATTTTTGATAACCCCAACCGTCTCAAAACGCTCCATATCTAAATCTTCGTTATCAGTAAAAAATTCTTCAAAGTCTTTTTCACCCGTTGTGTCACTCTTAAAGAAATAACATGGCCATTGTTTATTGGCGATCAACTCTTCTGCTCTATCACGAGCTTCATCCTCAGATTCACATTCATAAGGCTCATAACCTCGTTCTCTCAAATAACGAACAGCAATCTCAGAGAAAGTAATTAGATGTAATTTTTCACTAAGTTTAGGAAAGAAAATATCCCTATTTTCCCA
Organism: uncultured Pseudomonadales bacterium; assembly: GCA_943788875.1. Classification (GTDB taxonomy): domain Bacteria; phylum Pseudomonadota; class Gammaproteobacteria; order Pseudomonadales; family Porticoccaceae; genus HTCC2207. The sequence goes on from CALSSA010000006.1 coordinate 26,930, forward strand.
AGTAAGCCAGAAGCAAACAAAGCTCTCCAGATTCTTGAGGCGTTACAAAATAACGGCGAACATCATTTGGAGCTGAAAACGGCTGTTTTTTGCAAACCGTTGATTAAATCCATGAAGAAGAGAGCCATCAGAAAAAGCCACATTGGCAAAACGTGCCATTGAAATTTCTTGAGTCAAACTTTCACGCATCAAAAACATTTCCATAATACGCTTACTGGCACCCATCATATTCACAGGGTTAGCCGCTTTATCCGTTGAAACACAGAAGTATTTCTTAGCGCCCAGTTCTTTAGCCAATTGTAGGGTCTTAACCGTATTAAATACATTAACCATGACCATACGCATTAGCGTATAAGGATCTTTCTCACTTCTAACATGTTTCAAAGCCGATAAATTAAACACGTAATCATAAGGCCCCTCATTCTTTATAAGAGCCTCGAATTCAAGAGACCCGCAATCAAGAGCGAAGGTCTTAAACTCCCCAGAGCCATAACCTTCAGTACTTCTAAGATCACGAACAAGTTCAACCATATTATTTTCCGACACGTCGACTACATGCAGCTTATGTGGATTCCGTGAAAATAACTCTTTGGTTACGGCCTGACCTATTGAACCGGCACCACCTATAACGAGAAAGCTACTGCCAGCTATGATATCAATGATAGAGGCCGATTCATTCAATATATCGCTACTGAATAGTTCAGACGACCTGCCTATAAGTGGTAAAAGTTTCATAAGCACTCTCTCTAGAATATTTTTAAAGACCTGATTACATCTCAGAAAAAAACAAGACCTGTAAGCTTAATAAGTTAAGCCATTATCTCTTTAGCGAGTTTCTCGGCTATTTTTTCATAATTATAATGCCTGACAGCATATTGGCTTCCTCGCATACCCATATTTTCACGTTCTTCCAGAGAGCTCTGCTCTAGGGATTCGATAGCATCTGCAATAGCGGCTGGGTCCTCGGCGGGCACAGTAACCCCGGCATCCGCTAAACTGATGGGGTCATTAGGCCCCGAGAAGCTATGCAAGACTGGTTTCCCCGACATTAGGTACTCAGGAATCTTATTTGGTGAAATCCCATAGTCATACAACTTAGTGACTCGCCAACCAATAAAGCAAACATCAAGCTTCCTCATAACGCTTGGTACTTGGGCTTTTACTATTTTCGGCAGGAATACAATATTCTTTAGACCTTCAGTCTGCGCATAGGCCTTTAACTCAATAAGTTTTTCTCCCTCTCCAACAATCAGAATACAAATGCTACGCGTCTTTATTAATCGCGCAGATGCTACCCAAATATTCCAGCGCATTTGCTATACCGATGGATCCAACATATCCTACCAAAAATTTATCTTTTGGAATATGGTCAAAAACATCACCTTCGGCAGTTGGTATGTCAATCATTTCCTCCGGGTCATACCCGTTTAGGGAGCCAAATAAACTCTTTTTCACGCCCAAGAACCTCTTCAATTCTTAAAGGGAAATTAGGCAAATTAGAACTTATTATGTCTGTATTTATTAACGCAAAGCGCTCAAACCAAGACAATATCCTAAAACCCACCGAGGACTCACGTATATTACCGAGAGCACTTAAAGTGGCTGGCCAGACATCCCTAACATCGAAGCAAGATTTTGACTTATATATCTTTGAAAGAACAACGAGGGGTATGCCTACAAAGAGGGACGGGGAAGAGGCAAGAAAAAAATCTGGTTTATTTTTTATGTCCAGATTTATAAAAAATAAACTGTATACCGAAAATAAACCAGTTTAGAATTCTTTTCCAAGATCTTGCCCGTGAGTATTTAAGTACGTTAATTGAAACAACATTAACGCCATCAATTAGCCCTACCTTGGGGTTAGATCGTCCGACATTTAGCAAGTGATGATGTCGTGCGACAATAAAATACACTGTGAATCCCATTCTTGACAGATACTTGGCCATGTAAAATATTCTTCCCGCATATCCGCTTTCAGGAGTGCTGCCATATTCGTTTACAAGCCATACAGTTTTAGACATATTCGCAACCAATTAAATTTGAGAGTAAATTGGAATCCCATCCATGGAAACAACTTAGAATGCTATTATTTTGTTTACACAAGTGCAGAGCCTTCATCAATATGGTATCAATCGCCCCCCATTCCAACTTTCGTAGCGAGGCATAAAGAATTATTAGATCCCTAATATAGGCTGTAAAACTGCCCATTTTTTTCGTAGCGCACAACAAAACAAACTGAACACTTCTATGCCGCATCAACGCTTATAGAACGACATGTATACTCAACAACCGAAATTATCACTTCTATGAAATCGTGACTTACTATTACTGGATCTTTAGCTCTCAGATGGCTAAAACTGGCGGCAATGGCGCCAGCCAGGGTAGAGTTAACATCACCATAAACCGTCAGCAAATCAGAATTTTCCTCGACCAAAATCTGTTCGACCTTTTAGATCATGTACCGGGTCATCGCGTCATGCGTTTTACCATCAATACCCAGAAAGTAATTTGGCTTTGCACTTTACATCTCTTCAAGAAACACATCCTCTAATTGGCATCGTAACGTTGGCCTGTGTGTATAACCACTACTTGGATGTCAGCCCCGACAGTTGTTGACGAAGAACCTCACGACTGATCGTACCCGCCTCACTTAACGGCGGACATACGGCAGAGTGGTGATTATTGTCAAGCCAATAGACCCTTGTATATTTTCAGTAATTTCTGCTCTTCATTTACCCAGTTGTATCTTTCCTTCCACAGCTAGCCGTCCATTTTCACCCATTTTTTTTGCTTCTTCAGGATGATCAATTAAATACTGGACCGCCTCACCAATTGCTTTTGGATCGAGCGGATCAACACAAAGTCCACATTGCGCACTTTCTACAATCTCATTCAATATGGGGAAGTTTGAAGCAATAACAGGAATACCTGCTGCCATGTATTCGAACATTTTCACAGGAAGAGCATCAAGATAGTTAATGGCAGGATGAAGAGTTACTAACCCTACTTTTGACCTTGTCAAGACATCATTAACTTGATGACGATTCAGAAAACCGAGCTCATTCACTTTCGACCAGGCCGGGTGACTTTTAACCTTTCTCTCTACCGCCTTTTCACTAAACTGACCGGCTAAATTTAAGCGCACCCCTTGCGTATATTTCAACGCACCTACAATTTCCTCAGCTCCACGAATTCTAGCAATACCACCCACATAGGCCACTTCATTTTGTTTTTTCGCCCACTCACTAGTATTAGAGAACTCATCCAATAATGGAAAGTTATTAACATCTACAGTGTTACGGTTTATCCGCAGGAATTTATCACGAATATAAGGCGTCGCCGTAATAATCGCATCAAAATTCCGGCACGCCCAACGTTCATACAATGTACATAGTTTTGATAGTGCAAAGCGAGTAGGTTTACTTAAATAAGGTTTACCCAAAATTTGTTTAGGTAAATCCTCATGCGCATCAAAAATTACGACCTTTAACCTAGCTTTTTTAACATAATGCCAATAGGTATCAATTCTGGGTCATGTAAATGGTAGACATCTGCATCTAGATCTCTCGCTTTATTAAAAACACAACGAACCGTTGTTGTCATCCGCGACAAACGCCCACGGGGCTTAGCACCAACATCAAAGATTGACAATTCGTTTATTACTTCATCACCCAAACCATCAGCAATGACCAGAGAAACAACATAGCCAAGTTCTGCGAGGGATGAACACATTTTAATAAAAATGCGGGTGTCATAGCGTGGGTGAGCGGAACTAAGGTGCACAATAGATTTAGACGATATCACGATAAACTTTCTCTAGGACTATTTCTTGAGCTTCCCAACAAAAAAATTCGCTGGCTTTAATGACGTGTTCTACTGTTTTTCGATAATTCTGATTAATCGAGATTTCTACTGCTTGTTTAAAACTTTCTACTGAGTTTTGTCCGGTGACAGTGCCAACTTGATGGGCTCCAACTAAGCGTTTCATCTCGTACACATTGGAAACTAGCACTGGCAGCCCAGCCATCAGATATTCAAAAATCTTGTTTGGTAAACAGTACCTTATAGCCTCAAGCAAGTGTCTTCTATAAATGCAATTCCATAGTCTGCGGAACTGGTATAGTTCAATAAAACCTGAGGGGATACTGCCGGGTGAAAATAAATACTATTTGAGAGCCTAGATTTTTCCTCAATTAGATTCTTAAGTGGCCCATAGCCCATGCAAACCAATACATTTTTGTCAGAAGATACTTTCTCAAAAGCTTCAAGAAGTATTTCGATACCACGCCCCCTTACTTAAACCTCCTTGGTATAAAAAATATATTTTGATCATTTCTAATCCCGAACATTTCACGAAAAATATTATATTTTGCAATGCTCTGGTAAGGAGGGCAGTTCAAAACCAAAGCCGGTTTGGGTATGTTATAAAGCCGCACATATTCATCTGCAATAGACTCACTCACCGTAATCACTTGATCGCAAAATCGTATTAAAAACCCCTCTAGAATTTTTATTATTTTTTTTTCGAAGCCTTTAAGGCCATTAATCTCAGTTTCATACTCATGACAGTCATAAACAACCTTTACATCTTTCCCGAACAGTTTGATGAGCATGCCGACTGGCAGAGTATTAAGGTCATTACAATGAATAATATCAGCGCTTTTATACCGCCAAAAAGCCCGACACACAAACTCAAGGTATTTAAGCATTTGGATAGATTTGTACTTTGGCCACGGCCTGCTTATAAGTTTAAGTCTGTCTACGTTAACATCTCCAACCACTTCCTTTTCAACTAGACCTTCATTGTGCATTGCAACAACTGTGACGTTGTAACCAAATTGGATCAAAGAATTTGAAGTCTTTAAGACCCGACTATCATTTGTGAAATCGTTTAAAACAATGCTAGCGATGCTTTTCATTATTGACAATCTCTTTAGGTTTTAAGCGCACGTAAATCAATCACTTCGCTAAGAAGATAGTCCATCATAATAAAAATAGACATATATCTCTTTAATACAGAAACATCTGAATCTTTGAATTTTACAGGATTTTCGTCTTTCATCGGTATTAATGAGAAAAACTCCAACCAAAACAAGCCTGTTCATCAATAAGCTGGTTCCTTTATAGCTTATAAGAAAGTATTGCAACTGGGAGATTTTCCTCTACTTAATAGCCAGGATTTTAATAGCCTTACTCGGACAAAGAAATATTAAAATCATTCATGCTTTAGCTTTTTTTCGAACCTTACTGCAACAAAAAAAAGTCCCATTGCAAACCAAGCAACGGACCATGTTATAAAGACTGCGGCTGTAGCAATAAGAAATACAAAAGTTATGGTCATTAACGAATATAATAAGTATAAATTATCCGGTTTAAAACCATTTGAAAATGTAACTTTTCTAGCCGATTTAAACATTTCCATATATGACAAGCCTATATATATCGATAACAGTGTTGCACCAAAAATCCCCAGGTGCGTTAGCAATGACAGTATGAAGCTATGCACATAGGCGCCAGAATTCCCGGTCAATTCAAAAGAGACATTCATATTCCCCAAAAGTGGAGAGTCATTAAACTGAGGTATAAAGTTACCCAGCAACTCCAGCCTCGAGCCTACGGAACTTAACTCTCCCGAACCAAAACCCATTAAGCGGGTTGATAATAGATCAAACCCTAAGAGTTTAGAAATAGTCAAAATAAACACAAATAACAACAAAATACATATTAGTAATAAAAATGAGAACCTTCGACCGATAGTTCCCAAAACGATTTTTTTAATACTTAGGTTATGATGATTTATATAATATTTAATTTTTTTGGACCGGATCACGAATAATGTGGTGAGAAAAGTAACGCTCAATCCCAATATAGAAACCGTTGCATTATTTGACCCAATCATTTGAGCAACCACTATTGAAAGCGCGGCATTACCTATATATGTAAAGAAAAATATATATTCTAAAGACTGATAAATACCGTTATGACATTGCTGGTTTAAGGAAATTAACCGCATATAAACTGTCATATTAACCAGAAAGGAAATCGTCAAAAAATTTCCTGCTCTTTGATAAGTGCCATCAAGATCCGCTATTAGAAAGTGATCATTTTTTAATCTTACCGCTAACTCACCATACACATAACACACCGATATAAAGCTAATCGTCAAATAGAAAAAAATAGCCACTGTGGAAATTCTTAAGTATCTCTGTGACACAGAGTTATCGGCAAGAGCTAATTGGGGAAGAGCTACTTGGGTAAGTAGGATACTCAATAATAAGCCAATAGAATAAAACAATATTATGCCCCCAGAAGTTGCTACAGTGTATCCCTTTAACTGCTCAATTGAACCTACATCAACTACTATGCGCAATGCAAAGTAAGCGAAGAAACACACTAAAAACCCAATGGAATGCTTTACAAATATCGTGCTGGACGACGTCATTTGCAATACAACTAAAATGCAGCCTACAAAAATTGATATGGCAAGGACTGACAGGCAACTAGAACCCTCATTCAGTCCACTTATATTTGCTTTTAGGTAGAAATCAAATAGCACGAACACAATGAAACTAAGAACTAAATAGATATATTTTGTCATTTTTTTATAATCTTTTTAAATAACACTTAATACTCCTAGCTCTTCACATACGGGTTATTCCGCAACAAACAAAGGTTCCAGCCATATTTCAGTCTGGGATAATGTGGCATTTCTATAAATTGAGCAGTTTCATTACCCGAATCTAACCCCGTATAAAAACCATAAATAACACTACACTCAATTATAGTTAGAGGGCATCGCTGACAAATCGAATAATATTGCGCCAAATGTAACTCTGCAAAAAATTCAAGTACCTTGTTCATAAGTATTTGCAGCATTTAAAATGATATTGAGATACAAACTATAGATCACCACCTCGTGAATAACAAAAATTTTCAGAAACATTTCGATGTCCTGATCTTTAAAAAACATTAATGTTGTCGTCAATTTTTCAAAACGATTACCATTCCTGAATTGCATCCTATTAGCAGAGAGCGCAATGCCAGTATCATTGCCTAGATGAAAAAAAGAGAAGCAAGAGTTAGCAACATGAAACGCTTTAATCTCTTAGATAGAGAAATATGCATGGCACCTAAAGCCTACTATTGTAAGATTTGTATATCGCCCTGCAGATCCCATATGTTCAATATTACCCATCATGAAAGAGCATAAAAAAATACAGACTAAGATAAGCACTTACTAAATTAAGTTTCGTGAATGTCCTGTTAACTTGGTGGTTCATCATATTTTTTCACTAGTGAAAATACTTTTAATCTGTCTTGGGCTCATAGCGAACGTTTAATGTCACCAAGCCTTTTGACAAGTTCTGTAAGTAATATTTTGAAGGATTCATCTGCGAAATAGGAATTGTGCCACAACAGAGTAAAGTTTCCATTAAATTGTATGCATCGGTCCATTAACATGCAAATGCAGTCCAACCCACTGTCGAGTGGCTTCATATCCATGTACGTGCCAGAAAAGACGTAGGCATCCATCACAACAAGAGGCCTTTGCAGTAAGTTTGGTCTGCGTCTTGCCTTACAATCCCACATAGGGAACTCTTTTGAAGTCCCGAAGCGAAAGCCTGCATGATCCGCATAACCCCCGGTTGTGTGATAGATAAAACCGGCCTGATCGACAATAGACGGTGTAACTTCACTATTCAATAAACTTTTAAAATGTGATAAATCTTGTGCAATCCTCAAAGAATAGATTTAAATTTCTCACTTGTCGGACAACCTTTTTTACTTAGCCCTCCAAATCACTCCTATCTCCTATCTCTTATCTTTTAGCCACTTAGCAGAGATATTCGCGTTACTTCAGGGTGAACCTATTAACCCAATAACGCTGCTCAACCTCACTAAATCAAATGCCATTGTTCAACGATATACCACTGGCCGATTTCAAACATCTTGCTTATTGTTACGTGCAACAGCCAAAATGACCAAGAGATACACGCTGTAAAGTACCACCTCGTGTATAACAAAAACCAGAAGAAAAAATTCGATATCCTGATCTTTAAAATAAATTAGAGTTCCGGTCAGCGTTACAAAACGGACAAGGTGCCATACGGCACCCTTTAGAACATTATGCTCAAGTGCCAACACAGAACTCAGAGGGCTTACTGCAAACCGAATTGCAACAGCTATAGAGAGTATTGACGCATAACTCCCGGCTTCAGTCCATTGCTCCCCAAACACAAAGGAAAAAATTTCTTGACCCCAAAACATTAGCGTGATCACAAAAGGGATAGAAAGAACCAGCAACAAAAAAAACATTTTCAATACAAAAGAAAAAAGAAGCTCAGGCTTTTCATTGTGCAATACGGCCACTTTTTGAAACATTACTTGTGATATTGAGCTCGATACCAATGTCATGGGCACGCTAATCACTTTGAATGTAAAACTAAACAACCCCGTAATACTTGCGCCGAAATATTTTGCGATAATAAAGACAGGCATTTGAACGGCGCTGGTGTTTAAAAGTGCCGACCAACTAGAAAACAAGGGAAACTTTCTATATTTTTTAGCGTTACTCTTTAATTCAGAAAATGCAAAGTGTGAAAACTGAGCTGATATGGTTTTCTTACTCGCTCTCAATAGCGCAAGCACGCCGACGCCCTGGCCAAAAATACTACCCACTATTAAACCGCTAGGGAGGCTTGCTCCATAACCAACAGCCAATTGAGCAGCGCCTCCCCCTACGCTCTGACTTACTTTACTCAGAGCTATATTCGTATACTCTTTACCCCTATTGTTCCAATAATTAAGAGCCTGATATAGACCTGACAGGAATATACTTAGAGGCAGTAAATATAACCAATTTTTTAAACTAAGACTCCCGAGAAAACGGGCGATATCGTTGTTAAACTTTAAAACGATAATAAACGAGATCGCACTAAGTAAGGCAGCTACAACTACGGATAGCACCGTAATACTAAATGCATCAGACTCTTTTTTAGGCAACATAATCGCAAGCTCATAGCGCCCAGTAGCAGCTATTGACAATATAGAAGCGGCTGCCGCATATAGCGCGAAAACACCGAAATCCTCAGGCGTATATATTCGAGTAAGAATGGGACTTATGGCGATAGGAATTGCCTGCGCCAGTGTGCTCCCCGTCATTAAGGTAAGTACATTCCGCCCAAACTCACTTTGAATCTTTAATTTATTCATCATACTATCAACCCTGTGGGCAGATGCGGTTACACTGTAGGTACAATTGACGGGAGCCCAGAATACTTCGCAACAAGAGCTGGTTTATTTTGCAAAATGCATATATGGCCAATAACCCAAAACCTTCTGACGCATAAAGTCGAGTCAGCAACGACACGGACAAGATGATTAGAGCCTGTAAACCTATTATATCGCCTAAAAACGGGCTCACCCCGAGTGAATAATTTTTTTAGAAAGGCTTTGTTCTAATAATTAAAACATTCTGTACCCTAAAAAGTTTCGTACATAGCTTCTGGCTTGATGACTCTTAAGAACCAAATATTCGGACACTATTAATCAAAAATTATTGAGTTAAGGCGGTCACTACGCGCCGCTGTGTCGTATCTGATAGATATGGATGCATTGGCAAACTGAGGACTTTCTCTGACAATCCCTCAGAGATTTCAACACCCCTACTAACCTGGGGGTAGTGCTGGTAACCTAGCTGCTTGGAAAGAGGAATTGGGTAATACACGACGCTGGGTATTCCAGCAGCCTTAAGCTTAGCTTGGACCGCTTCTCTATTATCTAACTTGAGTGTGTACTGGGCCCATGCACTAGTGTTGCCATGCGATAATATTGGGATAGAAAATGCATCCGAGAGTAGGTTACTATAGTTTTGCGCAACCGAAGACCGCATAGATAATTCACCGGGAAATAACTTCAATTTTTCAATTAAGATAGCAGCTTGAAGCGTATCAAGTCGCGAATTCAACCCGATGCGAACGTTGTCGTATTTTTGCGATCCCTTACCATGAAGACGGATTGAGTTAATAATCTCAGCATCCTCTTCACTACTAGTAAACACTGCACCGCCATCTCCATAGCAACCAAATGGTTTTGCAGGAAAAAAACTAGTGGTCGTCGCATCTCCCATCGACCCAACTCTGCGTCTCTTGGAGGAAGCGCCAAAACTTTGTGCGCCGTCAAATAGCACCTTTATATTTTCAGCGTGGGCTATTTCTGTAATTGCATCAACATCAGCAGGCTGTCCAAACAGATCCACCGCAATAACTACCGCCGGGTTCAAACCTAATTCACGGCTCTCTATTATCGCTTGTTTAAAACTCTGAGGGTCTATATTGAAAGTATCTTCACGAACGTCTACAAAAAAGGGGGTCGCCCCCAACTGAGCAGGCGCCTCCGCAGTTGCAACATACGTAAATGATGGCACAAAGACAGCGTCACCTGGTCCTCACCCCAAGCCATCAAAACGAGTGTCAGTGCATCGGTGCCATTGGCACACGTAAGAGCATGCTTGGCTCCAGTAAACTTCACGAAGTTGACTCTCAAACTCTTTGACCTCAGGACCCATAATGTACTGACCATGATCAAGAACCTTTTTGATAGCCGCATCTAATTGCGGTCTAATTAGTTTTTGCTGGGCCGCCAAGTCTATAAATTGGGTAGGTGCTGAATATTCGCTCATTAAATAATTTCCTCGAGTTTGTCATTGGAAGTAAGCCGATAGGCAGTCCCATCAATTGGACAAATCAGATCATCTCCTAGACGACCACCTGCCTTACTCATCCAGCCTATTCTCTTTGCTGGTGTCCCCACCATAAGAGCATAAGCTGGAACCTCTTTAGTGATTACAGCACCCGCCGCAATAAAGCAGTATTCACCCAAATCATGACCACAGATAATGGTGGCATTCGCACCAATTGAAGCGCCACGCCTTACTATTGTCTTTCGGTATTCATCCTTTCGGACGATTTCTGATCGAGGATTATTTACATTAGTGAAAACACAGGATGGCCCACAAAACACGCCATCTTCCAGTGTAACCCCTTCGTATACGCTGACATTGTTCTGTATTTTGACTCGGCTCCCTACTGAAACATTTGGCCCGATGACCACGTTCTGGCCGAGAGAGCAGTCTTCACCAATATCACAATTAGACAAAATATGGCTGAAGTGCCAAACCTTAGTTCCAGAACCTATAGATACATTTTCATCCACATAGGACGATTCATGAACGAACGCATCTTGTTTATTTTACTCATAGAATTGCCAACCTGACTGCTTCATTTTTACTTTCAGAAAGAGAAGCCGCAGACAGCACCTTGAGTACCCTCAGACCCTCATTGCCATCAGTCAATGGCACAGTATTCTCGCTGACGACATTTATAAAGTGCTGGCACTCGTTCTTTAAAGGCTCAGATTGTGGGACCTCCAGATACTCTACTTCAGCTTTTTCAAGGCTCGGCAGACCACCAGTAGTTTGCACAATATGACGATATAGAGCGAGTTTCTCATTCCACGGCTTGGTGTCATCGAAAACAGCCATAGCCACTCTTGACCTACCACAACCAATTTTTGCTCTTTAAATGGATGTAGCCAAGAAACTGAAATGTGCGCCTTGAGAGCCGACTTAAACTCCATATGTACTGTCGCAGTATCTGCGATATCAGGCTGAAGTATGCAAGAAGATTCTGTTCTCACTACTTCAGGCTCTTGACCAGTTAAAGACAAAATCATTGAGATATCATGTGGAGCAAAACTCCAGATCACATCCTCTTCCGAGCGAACCTTTCCAAAACTTAAGCGATTCGAATAAACATAACTCAAAGATCCCAAGCTCCCCTGACTCAACAAGCTCACGGACTGCCATAAAGATAGGATGGTATTGAAGGAGGTGCCCAACCATTAGCTGAACACCATTTTCCTTTGCGGACGCTATCATAGCCTCTGCTTCAATCCTGTTCATAGCAAGCGGCTTTTCAACGTATACATGCTTCCCAGCATTCATCACCTCTATTGCCATAGACGCATGAAGGGGGGCAGGAACCGCAAGTACAACGCCCTCTATAGTAGGACTGGCCAAGATTGCTGCGAAAGACAAATTACCAACGCTGTATTGTTCAGCATAAGATTGAGCCAATTGGTCATTAGGGTCGCAAACTGCTGCCAACGCACCTAGCTCAGCGAAGTTTCGAACTAAGTTTTTCCCCAGTGGCCACATCCAATAACTGCAATATTTTTTTTCATACAAGTCCTAAAATAGAAATAATAAGGTTAAGAAATCTAGAGCCTAAATACTGAGAAGCCCTGTTCGCCGAGGACATTTCTGTCATATAAAGATTTTACATCGGCTAGAACTGGCGCCGACCCTTTACAGAATGACCTAAGTTCCTCTGGATCTAAATCGCGGAACTCATTATGTCCCACCGCAACAATTAGTGAATCTACCTGATGATTACTATCGACTTTACCTAAAGTGATGCCATAACTCTGCTCAACATCCACAGGATCTGCCCAAGGGTCTGCGACAACCACATTCACACCCCAATTTTTTAGCTCAGACACTACATGAGTAATTTTGCTGTTACGAACATCAGGGCAATTCTCCTTGAATGTTATACCTAAGACTCCCACGGTGCTCTTAGTCACATCAATGCCATTGATAAGCATTTTTTGAATAACTTTTTTCACCATGTACTGGGCCATACCATCATTAATCTGCCGTCCAGCCAGAATAACTTGAGGGTGATAACCCACCTGCTCGGCCTTGTGCGTCAAATAATAGGGGTCTACTCCAATACAGTGCCCTCCAACTAAACCGGGTCTGAATGGTAAGAAATTCCATTTACTACCAGCGGCTTCGAGGACATCTAGAGTATCTATATCTAATCTTCCAAAAATAACAGAAAGTTCATTGACTAGAGCAATATTCAAATCACGCTGTGTATTCTCGATCACTTTAGCCGCCTCAGCGACTTTTATGCTTGAGGCCTGAAAAGTACCTGCCGTAATTATGCTTTTATAAAGAGCATCTATCTCTTCGGCTATGGCAGGCTTAGACCCGCTCGTGATTTTTGTGATTTTAGTTAACGTGTTTACTTTATCGCCCGGGTTGATTCTCTCGGGACTATAGCCACAGAAGAAATCTTGATTAAAGACAAGGCCGGATACTCTTTCGAGGATAGGAACACACACCTCTTCGGTACAACCAGGGAATACTGTGGACTCATATATCTACGATATCACCCACCTTGAGTGATTTCGCCACAGTCTCACTTGCCTTAATGATCGGAGTTAAATCAGGTCGATTGACATCATCAATTGGGGTTGGGACAGTAATAATAAAAATCTTACAGTCATTCAAATCATCCGAATCACAACTAAAGCCTAGATGGGCAGCCTCTACCAAACTCTCTTTACTTACCTCAAGAGTATTATCCTTACCCTTCCTCAATTCTTCTATACGAGATGCATTGATATCAAACCCGAGCGTGGGCCTAGCTTTACCAAACTCCACAGCTAAGGGCAGACCTACATAGCCAAGCCCAATGATGGCAATTTTTTTATGTTCCTGCATAAAACCTACTTCCGTTTAAATCAACTTCTAACCACTTAAAATCCTAACTACCGATAAGAGCCTCTATCATTACCTAGGCACTCCATCCGCTATAAGGCTTTTCACTTTACTAATATTCTGCCAAAGAAGCGCCCGAGGGACTGAAATATCCATAGCCTTCATGCAACGCTCAAGCAGACCATTCTCCTCACCCAACCTATCAATCACCCTGGAAAGATCTTTTAATATGGCTTCACCATAGGCCGCGTTAGATTTTGTGGCCGCCTCAAAAAATTCTGTCTTACTAAGATTAAGCATGGCAAGGTCTATCACATCTCGGCAATGCATTCCCATATCCAGACCCCGATCAGAATTGGCGAGCAGCTTACTTGCGGCCATATCTAGCGTGGTTAATGTGGCGACGCCTAAAATGCTATCCTTCTTTCTTGGTTTTGCCAGCGCAATCCGCCCCTCAAGGACAATCTCAAACTTAATCGGCTTTCCTTGGACAAACACTTTGGTTCGGATACCGTACTGATCACTGCGAATATCCGACGCTTGAAGCTGTCCGGCATCGGTACTTCTCATTAGCGATTGAAGGCCCTGCTCACGGACTAGATTGCGCAGATGTCGATATGAGGCCAAGTCCGACACCAAAAAATCTATATCAACCGACTCACGGTACTCACCGTATCTCAGGGCGATTGCTGTGCCCCCCGCAAAAAGGCAGTTATGCTGCTTCAGCAAATCCCCATCCAGCGACTCAAGGACTTTCGCTATACGCTGGTGATGTGGACGGTTAAATATCAAGACAGCGCTCCCTCAAATGCAACGCCAAGTAGCTCGATAAGCGCCTGCTCGCTGTCGCTAAGGCTTTCACTATCCAAGAACCGCTTATTACGCTCATAGATTGAGTGGGCCTCAACAAGAGATAGCTCATCGACACCCTGCACATGCCACGCCAGCTCTTTTAACTGGGGGTATTCTGCGAGCGATAGTCGAGCCGGCAGCTTGCCGACGCTGCCTGCATTAGCTGTATTCCCCATATCAGTTTTTGCAGAGAGGTGCAGATTCAAATCTAGAGCGCTGATAACATTTAGGTAGGCACCCATACTCACGGTGGACTCACCCTTCTCAATACGATGCAGTGTCACCCGAGATATGCCCGCTGTCTCGGCGGCTGCATTTGCCGTGATCTTGAATGACTTACGGTGCTGCATTATCAACTGCCCAATATCGGCGAGCTGACTAACCGCGTCATCTGATATTTTTTCTATTTTTTTCTTCATAATGTTTCATATAATATACATATATGCAGATATGTCAATTATATGAAACATAATTAAGCTTTTATATAGCGCAAGCTCTTACTGTAATTGATAAAAGCCATTATCGCGCCCCACTCGAAGCCCTGCCCTCAACCTCCGACTTAAGCGCCTCAATCTCCAACTCAAGCCGCCTGTACTCATCCTGCTTGCGGGCCAAAAAACGTACCGTGATCGCTGCCTTCTCTTTTATCCCCTTGGGCGTCAACAGATAGGCATAGCCCCACTTGTTATCAGAGCGCTGAAAGTTATCCAACTTAACAAGACCTACATCAATCAGTGACTTCACAATGTAGTGAGTCTTGCCCAAGCTCACTCCGAGCTCGGCCGACAACTGGCGCTGGGTTAGCTGTGGATTTTGCTCTAGCAGTCTAAGCACGCTGAGCTGGATTTCGTCGCTGGGCATACACTCTTCTTTATTGTCAGTCAGGCTACCGCACTGCCTGTGCTAAAATTTCAGGCAGTTAGCACAAAGCTCTGTTCTTGTTCATCGGTTGAACATTGTGCAAAGTCTAACACAGAAACTAAATAAAGATATGCGGGAACAGCCAACAAAAAGCTGTAGATCAGACCAGTCTGGGACGAAGCCAACTCATGGCGGCAAGATATAGTCCTGCCTCCAGCAAAAATACCCAGAGCCAGTCATGGCTTTGAGGCGCCAGCCAACCATTTGTATAACCGGCCAGCACCAGCCCGGCAGTACAGCCACTAATTATTAATCCCGTCGCTGAGTTAGCTAATACTTTCGACCGGAAAAGTGCCTTCAGATATCGGTGCAAATGATTATGCAGGTGGCCATTATCCGCTGCAAAAGGAGACCCTCCAATGGCCAACCGACGAATAATGCTTACTACAAAATCGAGGCAGGGGTACGCGACCAAAGCCATCATAAACCATATGGAGAAGCCCTCCATTGCCACACCATTCAGTCCATATCCCAGAATAATAGCCCCGAGCCCATAACTGCCCGCATCACCTAGAAAGAACCAGCCCGAAATAAGATTAAAAATAAGAAAAATAGTACAGACGAACATGAGAATACCATCAGTCGGACGACTATATTCAATAAAGAAAATACTAAAAGCGACAACAGCAATGCCCGGAACCAGACCATTGGCGCCATCCGCCATATTAAACGCATTGATAAAGCCAACGCAGAAGACCGTAGTTAATATCCAGGCTAGCAATGGGATCTGAAGTAATGAATCAAACCCTATAATGCCCAACTGCTGTGGTATCAGCTCAGGCCAATACCAAAGCAGGCAACCCCAAATCACAAATTTAAATATTAAACGCATCAATGGGCTTAGAAAATCTGGCTGCAGATCTTCAATGAAACCCAGTAACACACTGATAAAAATCGCCAACCACAAAAAGAGCTCCCGCTCTAGCCGGACCACTCCAGGGGTATAAGGAGAAAAAACCATTAAACCAAGAATGTAGGCACCAAATATGATAACAATGGCAACACCGCCCAAACGAGAAGAGTCGCCAGAACTTATACCATGAGACACTGCCGAATCACGACCGATTGAAAGGCGTGAAATACAGGTCATCAGCAGAATAGCGCCAATGCCTGCCAAACCATAGGTGAGCCCCCCAACCAAACACATAAGGGCAACTTTAATTTGCCCTTTAGAAGAGCTAACGGACAGCAGTCCTGTATTATCTAACAACTTATCAATCCTTCCTTGACCTAGATTTGATACTACAGTTATCTAGCTGATCAATTGGCTCCTTCACTGCCCTTTAAAACGGCTCGGGAAGTCGATCGACCATTACCAGCCTCATCCCGAATAACTGTTTTATGCCCATTATCGGTGACTATAGAAACAACCTTCGAACCCACAAAGCCCACAGCAAAAAACTGAGGAAGGCTTTGAAATAAATGGTTATCCAGAGTATCGCCGGTAAGTTTGTGGTTACTAACTTCAGCAATATGAATAATGCCAACAGACACCAGAATTACCGAACATAGACCTAACACCAGTCCCTTTGCACGCACCATTGCATAGCCCACTTAAAAGAAGTCGCGTATGTTAAAGCATTTTATGCGTATTTGCATATTTTTTCCGACAACATCGGAAAATCATAATTGAGGACCCCAGGCTCGACTGCTAGCCAGTCACTTTACTATCGCTATGACGATTGATACCTGCGCAATAAAAAGCTGCCGCATATAACAAGCATTGCACGGCAAATACCTTTAGCCAAAGGGCATCCAGCACTAGAGACCAGCCTGCTAAATAGCCAGCTAACGCGAAACCTGAACTGCCAGCGGCAATGATCAACCCAGTCAGCGAATTAGCCATAGTTTGTGACTGCAATCGTCTCGCCAAGTGAGAATGAAGACGATTATGAAAGTGATCATTATCGGGCAATAGTACCGATCGACCCGACAGCCCCCTGCGCAGCATACTAACCAGTATTTCAATACAGGGATATGCCAACAGTACCGCCAAAAACGAAGCTGAAAATGTATTGCCGCTATAAAACTCAAGTCCGGCTATGGCAACCACCGCTCCCAAACCATAAGAGCCAGCATCGCCCAAGAACATACGGCCGGAGATAACATTGAAAAGCACAAAAATGCCGGTGGTTGTAGTCAAAATCGAATAAACCAGAAGGTCACTCTCAAGAGAGAAAATCAAAAAGCAAATAAAGAAAACTGTTGGCATTAATCCATTAGCGCCATCAGCCATATTTGAGGCATTTAAAAACCCGACACAGAAAATTATCGTCAAAAACCAAGCCACAGGCGGATAACTCAGCAACAAATCTAAAACAGCAATATTAAGGTTCGCAGGCACAAGTTCTGGCCACAACCACAGTACCAGTGCAAAGATAACTACCTTACTTAAGAGTCGATAGCGTGGCTTGAGAATATCATTTTCTATATCCTCTAACAGTCCCAGCACTGCGCAGAGAATACAGCCCACCCAGCCAGCCCAGCGGATACCCCAAGGACCAACCTCGGAAACGATATTCCCGGATACGGCCTCTATCATTAATAGCAAAAAGCTACTGCCAATAATGAAAGCTCCGCCAAGACGAGAGGCTTGAACCTTAGCAATTCCATGCTTATTGGCCCCATCTTCTGCATAGTTCTGACGGATCATCCAGTGCATCAGCATCATTCCAAGCAGGCCTGCAAGACCAAAAATAATAACTGACAGTATGGTCATTACTGCTATTTTGATAAGGGACGTTTCTGAGATAAGAAATCTATTCACACTACTTCCATAGGACCTATTAACGCACTTAGATCATTGAAAACTGCTATTTGGCATATCCAAGCCGATTTATAAGAGGATTAACAACACTTGGCAGCTTATTGAAAATGCGATCGACCCTAATATAAAAGAGTTTTGACTAAAGGTACAAGTATAAAAACTCAAAATACAATCCTGATTACGTAAATCAAATGCGCTAGTTGTTAGCAATGTCTCTGCAATACCAATCTATGGTCTTAATCATCCCTGTATCAAACGTTTGCTTAGGCGCCCAACCTAAGTCTTCTGCTATCTTGCCTGTATTGACAGCATAGCGTCGATCATGGCCCAAACGATCTTCTGTAAAACAAATCAAATCCCGGCAGGAGTTGTTATTTATGGCTAACTCATCCATCCCATCACAAATCAGATAACAAATATCAATGTTGGCCAATTCGTTCTGACCACCGATATTATAGGTTTCTCCTCTTACGCCGAGACGAATCACCTGATCAATGCCAGCACAATGGTCCTCAACGAACAACCAGTCTCTGATATTACCGCCATCTCCATAAATCGGAATAGGCTTTCGCTCAAGGCAACAGCTGATAATAGTAGGAAGAAGCTTTTCATGGTGCTGGTAAGGGCCGTAATTATTGGAACAGTTACTGGTGGTGACTGGCAGACCATAGGTATGGTGCCACGCCCTTACCAAATGGTCAGAACCTGCTTTAGATGCCGAATAAGGCGAGTTAGGCGCATAGGCTGTAGACTCCTCAAATGCCGGTTCAGTCGCAGTCAAACTGCCATAGACTTCGTCAGTAGAGATATGGTGAAAGCGGCATTGGTCTTGTGTGTAGCGACAATCATCTAGCCAGTAGCCTCGCGCAGCTTCCAGCAGGCTGAATGTACCCAGTATATTGGTTTCTATAAAGGCGGCTGGCCCAGTTATAGAGCGATCAACATGGCTTTCGGCGGCAAAATGCACAATGGTATCAATCTGATACTGCCGCAATAACTTATCTACCAGCGGCTGATCACAAATATCGCCCCGCATAAATTGATGTCGTGTCGGATCAGGTAAATCTGCTAAATTATCTAATGAGCCCGCATAGGTAAGCTTATCCAGATTGAGGATACTGATATTCTTGTACTTGGCCAGCATATAGCGAATGTAGTTGCAGCCAATAAACCCTGCGCCCCCAGTCACTAAAATATTTTGTGGTTGATACTCAGCCATGATCCTTTAACTCTCCAATGGTTTGCATCAATGACTCTCTCCAGGGTTTTATACTGATATTAAAGGTCCTTTCGAGCTTGGTGCTGTCGAGGATAGAATTGTTTGGCCGTTTAGCTGCCGTTTTATAGCCACTCGACGGTATCGGGGTTACTTGCTGTATGGAAAGCTCTAAGTCCTGCTCGTTAGCTTCAGCAAATATAGTAGAGGCAAAATCAAACCAGGTAACCGCATCTGGCTGAGCCAGATGATAGATACCCCATTGATTAGTGACCCTGCTGATAATTTCCATAGTAATACGAGCAATCTCTGTACTGCAGGTAGGCTTGCCATATTGATCATTTACCACATTTAAATCATGGTTTGATCTGCCCAGCCGTACCATCGACTTAACAAAATTGTTGCCATAGGGTGAAAATATCCAGCTACTTCGCAAAATTAGATACTTGCTGCAAGACGCCTGAATCGCCTGCTCACCAGCCAATTTACTGGCACCATAAACATTTAACGGTCCTGTAATATCAGTTTCACAGTAATCACCACTATGATTGCCATCAAACACATAATCAGTAGAAAAATGAATCAGCGGAATACTGGCCTCAGCACAGGCCAATGCCAAATTGGCAGGTCCCAGCTGATTAGAGGCTACGGCCTCCTGAACATGACTCTCAGCCCCATCAACATTGGTATAGGCGGCCGTATTAATAACAAAATCGGGCTGGTCTCGCTCGATAACAGAATCAACTGCTTTCGTGCAACTGATATCGAGCTGTGCTCGGTTATAGCTTATCAGCTTTATATCATCTCGCCCCTGAGCCAGTACGGCAAATGACTGCGCTACCTGACTATCTGCACCAGTAATCAAGAGTCTCAACTAAACAACTCCTGAAACCCAATGGCCTGACTGTCTTTTTCGGATAACAGCGGGGAAGCCAGGGGCCAGTCGATACCAATCTGCGCATCATTCCAACTCAAACAGCCCTCATCGGCACTGTCATAATAGTCTGTACACTTGTATTCTAAATCAGCAAATTCGGACGTCACGGCAAAACCATGTGCCAACCCTGGCGACAGCCACAGCTGGCATTTATTTGATTCAGAGAGGGTTGTACCAAACCATTGACCAAATGTAGGAGAGTCCGGTCGAATATCTACGGCAACATCAAACACCTCCCCGCGCACTACTCTGACCAGCTTACCCTGAGGTTTAGTTCGCTGAAAATGCAGCCCGCGAATAACACCATGGCAGGACTGGGAATGATTATCCTGCACAAATTGCTGGTTGATACCCAATTCCTGATAGCGATCCAACTGATAGGTCTCAAGGAAAAAACCTCGGGTATCACTAAACACCTTAGGCTCTATAATCAGACAACCTTCTATACCAGTTTTTATTACCTTCACCGATATCCCTCTTTGACTTTAAGTAGGTACTGTCCATAACCTGTTTTTTCAAGGCGCCTAGCCTGTTGCTGCAGGGTTTTTCCAGTTATCCATTCTTGGTGAAAGGCTATCTCCTCAAGGCAGGCCACCTTTAAGCCCTGACGATGTTCTATGGTCTGCACAAATTGACTCGCCTCAAGCAATGAATCATGGGTACCAGTATCCAACCAGGCAAAGCCTCTTCCCAACAGGCTGACATTTAACCTACTGCGCTTAAGATAGATATTATTAACATCAGTAATTTCTAATTCACCGCGCGATGATGGCTTAATGTTTTTTGCAATCTCAACAACCTGATTGTCGTAAAAATATAATCCTGTGACAGCATAATTAGACTTTGGGATCTGGGGTTTTTCTTCGATACTGAGCGCCCGGCCACTTTCATCAAACTCCACTACCCCAAAACGCTCGGGGTCATTTACCTGATAGCCAAAAATGGTAGCCCCGTCATTTTGTGATGCGGCCTTCAGCAGCTTTTCGGTAAAGTGCTGGCCATAGAAGATATTGTCCCCCAGTATAAGGCAGACATTATCATTGCCAATAAACTGCTCCGCAATAATAAAGGCCTGAGCCAAACCCTCTGGCGCAGGTTGCTCTGCGTAGGTCAGACGAATCCCAAATTGACTGCCATCTCCGAGCATGCGCTTAAAGCCGGGCAAATCTAATGGCGTGGATATAATTAGAATATCCCTGATGCCGGCCAGCATAAGCACCGACAGAGGATAATAGATCATGGGTTTATCATAGACAGGCAGCAGTTGCTTTGAGGCTGCCAGCGTGATGGGGTGCAGGCGAGTGCCAGAGCCACCGGCCAACACTATACCTTTATAGGGTTTTACTGCTTCATCATCCATGTGTTAAAACAAATCCTTTGTTTTGTGCCTACATTGAGTCTAGACCTTAATTCCTATTAAGGTATTAAATCACTATTGGCTTACTCAACCGCTTTATTCAGCTTTAAGTCACGCAACGGCATTGAGGCTTTCACCTGCTGATTCAACAGATTAATCAGAATAATAGCCCGGCTATTGCCATCAGGCTGGGAAAAGACCCCATTGAGCCCACGAAAAGGACCCTCCAATATTTCTAACCGATCTCCAGGCTTGGGCAGGTTGGGCGAATCAACTCCCTCTTCCAAAGCAACTCGCTGCTTCAACCCTGAGATAAGTTCCTCCGGCACATGCACAGGCTTACCGGAAAAACTCACGAATTGACTCACTCCTCGCGTCGAGCGGATGCTAGTGGCAGATACCCTGTGCTGATTAAAATTGACAAACAAATAACCGGGAAACAGCACCTCCTCAACAACCATTCGCCGCCCGCGAGACACCTTTTCCATATTAACCACGGGGCAGAAAGAGGTCACTCCCTGACGCTCAAGATTTTCGACTGCCCGGCGTTCCTGCCGAGGTTTGGTTTGCACTAAAAACCACATATCCATATAGAAATATCCTTAGTCATTGTTTTTAATTATTTTTTAGTAAAAGCTACTCCGCTTCCAGCAGAGCAAGAAGCTCAGATTCGCGCCTAGCCAGCAAAGCTCTATCACCTTTAGTTTCCAGATTGAGTCTTACCACTGGCTCGGTATTGCTCATGCGCAGATTAAACCGCCAATCGCTAAATTCCATAGACACGCCATCTTCAGTATCCACCTGCAGAGCCTCGCCCTGATAATGCTCACGGACTCGGGCAATGGTTTTAGGGGGATCTGCGATAGCGCGGTTGATTTCTCCCGGAGATGGATAGGCCTCAACCATGGCTCGCACCAACTCAGACAGAGGCTTGCCGCTGCTGCTAATCAACTCCATCACCAGCAGCCAGGGAATCATGCCACTGTCACAGTAGAAGAAGTCGCGGAAATAATGATGGGCACTCATCTCACCACCATAGACAGCATCTTCGGCCCTCATTCGCTCCTTGATAAAAGCATGACCAGTTTTTGACTGCACCGCAGTACCGCCGCCCTGCTCCACTATATCAATGGTATTCCAGGTCAGGCGCGGGTCATGCACTATGCTGGCGCCCAGGTTTTTACGCAAAAAAGCCTCCGCCAGCAAACCTACAATATAGTACCCCTCAATAAAATTACCCAACTCATCCACCAAAAAACAGCGATCAAAGTCCCCATCCCAGGCAATCCCCATATCAGCGCCATGCTCCAGCACTGCATCGATAGTAGGAGCTCTGTTCTCATGCAAGATAGGGTTGGGAATACCATTGGGAAAGGTGCCGTCGGGCTGGTTATTGATCTTGATAATCTCTACCGGCACATTGAGTTCAGCAAAACGAGCTTCAAAAGCATCTACCACATGGCCTGCTGCGCCATTGCCAGCATTCATTACCAGCTTGAGAGGGACTATTTTATCGGTCTGAATATAACCAATCAGGTGGTCCAGATAGTCATCCAGAATTGACAGCTGCCTGTAGCCGCCGCGGGTCGACGGGTCCACAGGCGCAAAATTATTTGTCTCGGCGAGCTGTTTAATATCTAACAGTCCAGTGTCTGAACTAATGGGTCTGGAACCCTCCCGGATTGGCTTCATACCATTGTGATCAATCGGGTTATGGCTGGCTGTAACCTCGATGCCGCCATCCGCCTTAAGGTGTGAGGTGGCAAAATAAACCTCTTCGGTCCCCACCATGCCTATGTCAATAACATCGGCACCGCTATCACGAATACCCTCACTGAGAGCGACTTTAAGCGCCTCGCTAGTGAGGCGGATATCCCCTCCCAAAACCACAGTTTTGGGCTTAAGAAATTCTGCATAGGCGCGCCCAATTCTGTAAGCAATGCCCTCATCCAGCTCCGTTCCCAGCTGACCGCGAATATCATAAGCCTTAAAACAGGTAAGCTCAGACATATTATTTATTTCTCCTTGCAGGTGTCAATGCACCCTATCAATCCGATTAAAACAGCCAAATCCTCGGCACCATTGTTACTACTACCACGCCGACCAACAGGCTAAGTCCCGCGCCGACCTTTAAAAAATCATTAAATTGGTAACCCCCAGGCCCCTGTACCATCAAATTGGTCTGGTAGCCCACAGGGGTTAAAAAGCTAGCCGAAGCTGCAAACATAATAGTCATCACAAAAGGCAACAAATTGACGCCAAGTTCCCCGCTAAGCACCTGCGCTATAGGAAACATCAAGACAGCAGCAGCAGTATTAGTAATCAACTCAGTGGCAATTACTGTAGCTATATAGAGTAATAATAGATTTACAAACGGATTATCGCCAGCCGAAAAAAGGATTCCCTGAGCTGCGGAATCCGCCAACCCTGTCTTTTGGATCGCAAGACCAAGTGCCAATGATGCACCAATGGCCAGCAACACGCGCATATCGATGCTGCGCTGGGCAAATTCTATCGAAATACATTTAGTCGCCGCCAGGGCCCCCACCAGCAACAGGGCAGCCACCACTAGAGGTAATGTGCCAGTCACAACTAGACCAATAAAGATACCCAGCAGCCCAAGAGCCGTTGGAGCCTTATCAAAATTCGGTATGCTGACGTCATCTAGCCTGCTCAACAGCAAGAAATCTCGACTATAACGGTGGCGGCGAACAAACCCGCGGGCCGCCTCCAAAAGCAGAGTATCGCCAGCGCGCAATACAATGCTGCCAACCTTTTGCTGAATTCGCTCGCCATTTCGAGAAACTGACAAAATGGCCCCACCAAACTGGGTGCGGAAGCTGGAGTCTTTAATGGTGTTTCCCACCATGTTTGACACAGGTGCGATCACAGCCTCTATCAAAGCTCTGGAACTGTAAGGTACATCAAGCTTATGAATCTGGCCCTCGGCTGGAGCCAACCCAGGAAACTGGCGCAGTTCAGACACAGCCTCAGGCTGACCAACAAAAATCAATATATCGTTATCGCTGAGTATCTCTTCAGGCCCAACCGCCGGGATAATATGCCCATCCGACTGAATCTCAGACAGAAAACTATATTGCAGGTGGCGCAGTCCGGCATCAGCGATAGTCATACCAGACAGGGTACCCCCAGCGACTACCCTCATGCTAACGCCATATTTGCGCGCATCGGTCACGGACTCTGCAGCGCCGAGCCGTTCCGGAAGCAGCCGATGGCCAACCACAACAAAATACAGAATACCCAAAAACACCAGTGGCACACCCACAATCGCCGGGCTAAACAGGTGCAGACTCTCTGCCTCGGCATTACCTTGCAGCATGCCAATCAACAAAATATTGGTGCTGGTGCCTATCAAGGTGCAGGTTCCACCCAAAATCGACGCATAGCTCAAGGGAATCAATAACTTTGACACTGAAATACTGTGGCGCTTGGCCCAGTCCTGCAGCAGAGGAATAAAAATGGCCACCACAGGGGTATTGCTGATTACCGAACTCACCAGTGCCACAGGCGCCATAATCCGCGGCAATGCCCTGTTAGCTTTGGAGCTGCGCCCCAGCCACTTTACAATCCACCAGTGCAGCGCCCCGCTCTCTTTGAGGGCCGCTGAGACAATGTAAAAACAGGCAATAATATAAATAGCAGGATTTGAGAAGCCCTGAAAGGCCTCTACCGGTGTCAGCACTCCAAATAATAGCAACCCAGTCATGGCAGCGGCGAGGGCAAAGTCAACCGGCAGGCGGCCGCTGACCACTGCCAGCAGAAAAGCGGCCAAAACAAGCAAAGTGATTATTGCATCTGCACCCATATCAATCCGCTATCCCTAATATCTTTGATTACTGAGAGGCATAAAAAAACCGGCCGCCCAGGCGACCGGTTCGTTACAGCCCTGTGTCGTTATTTTATATCATTCGAGCAGAATTACACGCTCATTTTTTATCAAGGTCTTACTACCTACACCTTTGACCGCAGTCAGACTTTGGGTTGTCTTAAACGGACCATTAGCCTTGCGGTAAGCCACAATAGCGGAGGCCGTTTTAAGACCAACACCGCGCATAGCACCTGCAATCTCAGAGGCTGATGCCTCATTGACATTGACCGGATGATAATTAGCAGTGACCACCAAAGACCGCATTTCCTCTGAGGGATCTGCAATCGCCGATGAGGCTGCAGTAAGAAGCAGCATTGAAGATATTGCTATAGCAAGAAATTTACTGAGAGTTTTCATAAGTATCGTCCTTAATAGAGTTAGTGAATGGCCATAACATTCATCTGTCACCAATGGATACCCAATAACTTTTGCAAACTCTCTGAGTTACATCGACAAAACAATCTACGACCCAATAATATTGGCAAAAAATTTCTAATAAGGAGCAGAACAGGTCACAAAACTATTAATTTGGCCGCTGACAATTGACAAAAACCATGACGATTACTATAGTGCGCGGCCACTGTGTGAGCGGCTTAGACTTCCGACACTGAACAGTTTCTCAGCCAGACAGGAAACAGTAGACACAGCTGTAGCAACAAACCCATCTAGTTATATGCCCAGGTGGTGAAATTGGTAGACGACGGTCAGGATGACCTAGTGTCGCATAAGGCAGGACGCCTGAGAGCGACCACGCGCGTGTCGGCTGAGGCATTGCGCATGATTAAGTTAGTAGAAACCCATCTAGTTATATGCCCAGGTGGTGAAATTGGTAGACACGCCAGCTTCAGGTGCTGGTCCTCGCAAGGGGGTGGAGGTTCAAGTCCTCTCCTGGGCACCACATCAAAAGACGCTAATCCACATAACTCATTGATTTAATTAGACTTCATGGTATCTGAGTCAAGCAGAATCAAAGTCTCATGTATAATCCATGTATAGTTATAGTGTTCTGACCCTGCTACTATGGAGTCATGACATTGAAAACTATCAAGCATCTAAGAATAAGCAAAAACACTGACTGGCTATCGTATCAGCGGCGTCTTCCTAAAGCACTGCACCAAAAAGCCAAGTTAATGAACATCCCTACAAACATAGTAAAACCCCTCAAGCTGACGAAGGCTGCACCTGCATCTGAAATCACCGCAGCCATAGAGAAACATGATACAAAGTTTGAAGACCTATGCAGGCTCATTAGCGCAACAAATCTTGGTGACTTAACCAAAGGAGAAGCCAACAAAGGCGCAAAGGCTCTGCTGCACGAACGCAAAGTAGAACAAGGTGCGCTTGTCAATATAGACCCTATGGAGGATGGCTTCATGGAAACCATAGATGGCGCACTAGGTATCTATGCCAATCAAGACCATCCACAGTGGAGTGAGGTTTACCCTACTGTTGAGAAACTACCAGAGGCGCTGGTGTCTGCGGTCAACGAGCTATTGAAAACGCCGAAGGGCCATGAAAACTTTCACCTGTTTAGTGATGCCGTAGAACGCTATAAAGATTACAGAAGCAACAAGATAGCTACCTCTCTTAAAAGCGAAGGTCAGCTGAAGAAGCGGAATAGAGAGTTGGCCAAAGACTTGAAACGGCTGGAAGATTTCATCAACTTCAGTGGCAATCAGGAGTTCACATCAGACAACTGCAACGTGGCACTGAGAAGATATAAAGAGCATTTAGTGGCACGCCATAAGAACTCACCCGCCACGGCCAAACGAAACCTAGCTCCCTCCGCCGCAGCAATGCGAATGTATGCTGACGAAGTAGCTACCAACGTTACTATTACAACTAAACTGACCATCAACGAGCAAAGAGCGCACGCAAAGATACGAGAAGTTGCTGATGTCGACACAGAACTGCCTTTGATATGGGCAGCAGCCCACGATGCTTCGTATGATCATTTCTTCAGACTACATGTATTTGGTATATTTAGCGGTAGCCACGCCAGTGAACTCTGCCAGTCAGATGTCACACACGTCCATGCGAATCAAGGCTACTTCGTCTTAGGCGGCACTAAAAGGGATCATAGGACTAGACCTGTGGTAGTTGTGAACGACACGCATAGAAACCTACTCTTGGAGTTCAAGGATGCCGCTAAAGACTCTATGGGCTTTGCATCTATCTGTGGCTTTAGATCAACTCAATCAGAAACTACCCATACAAACCTAATGAAGCGCGAGTTGTTGAGAGCGACAGGTAATCCAAAGTTGACCGCGTATAGCCTAAGACACACAGGTAATCACCTAGGAGATATTAAAGGAATAAGCAATCTCCCTCAGTTTGGACGCATGTTTGGCTGGAGACCTGTTGAGAGTCATATACAAAGCGATTATGGTAAAGCAGGAATCTTCAGCAACTCTATGATTGCCCAGTACAGAGAACTTACTGACAAGTTGACTGGGGATCTACCTGACTACAGCAGCCCTACTCCAGACACATCTCAGAGCAACGTGATCAGCATCAATAGGCGCAGCTAGACTGAGCTTAAAACAGTGAGAGTGAGAGCGTAATTAGGTACTATTTCACCCACCCCAGACTCCTCTGCCTAACCCTGCTCCACAGCACCCCACAGGACGCATCAGAATGCCCTGAGAGCCTTGTTATTGCTGGCTTTATGGTAATTTATAGGTATGCTGAGAGTGGCTCTAGAACAGGCCTGTATTGCGTTCTAAGCGGGGCTGTATCTGGCCTTTTTGTATTGGCATTCGCAAAAGCCCCTTGTTATGCTACTCTGAATAGATCGTCTACCTCTTGATCACCTAGGAGGAGTTAGAACATCCCAATCCAGAAAATCATCAGCTATAAATAAAAGATGTAGGTAGGAGTAAGTAAGAATGAAATGTATCACCACCAAAAACTTTTCAATTATCTTGATCCTGAGTCTATCAGTCTTAACTAGCTCCTGCGGTGGGGGCGGTGGAGGTGATAGTGAAAAAGCAAGTGGTACTTCAGGGTCTAATACCACTAGCCCTATCAACCTCGTTACTGCCAATGGCCAAGTTGTGGCCCAATCAGCAGACGTACAAGCAATGAGTAGCATAGCGACTATCTTGATTGAAAAGAACTCAACAAGGAAATCTACTATTCAGTACGGTAGCTTAAAAACTCCACGAGAAAATAGGATCGTTTCTATTCTAAAATATCTCACATTTTTTCCCAAAGTTTTTGCTCAGACAGAACAAGCGGACAACATCCTTTACCCAGATCAGTGCGCACCTCTATATCCAACATTGTGGGTTGAATTAACTCCAAATGTTGCTGGTCTTACTAAAAACCTTAATCGCACATCGTCAGAAATCATCGGCTCTTTGAATGATTTAGGGGAATTAGTTAATGAAGAAATTGTTTTTATAGCTTATGACATTGACATAGATAATGACGGTATCGCTGATCTAAATATATCAAGTCAAGATACAGAAGAACTTCAATACATCAATCTGGATACTAGCTGTGATGGAATACCGAACATAAACATTGATAGTGATGGCAATGGCGTGGCTGACACCAACATAGATGAGGATGGAGACGGTGTAGGAGACTATAGCATTGTGGCGGGTGATGGAATTTCGATTTCAAATGCAACAGTAAAATTAATTCATGTCGAGACTGGAGATACATTTGAAAGCACAACTAACCAAAATGGAGAGTTTTCCATAGATGAGTTGCGCACAGGGCAGTACGAGATTGATATTCGATATGTTAGTTCAATATCTGGAAAGACCCTTTGGAAATTGGATGCTCTCTACATTAATTCTTCAGGAAACATAGGCACTTTCAGGCTAGATACACGCCCAAATTTACTGGGATGCAAGGTCATACAAGACAATAACTCGATATTACTGGAAAATGATCTTTATGGAGAGAAAAGTCCCAGCTGCCAGGCAAATCTGGCAATTTCAGATGGAAGCACTGTCAGACTCCATTTATCCTTGATCGATCCTAATAATGATATTGTTAGCTTGTCGGAGAGGAATTTTGGGGACGTAGGCTGGGCTTATGAGGTAATTTCTCAGAGTTCTGTTGCTAATCATGATACAGATGAACAAGAAATCATCTTGGACATACGATTCAACGAAGATTCATATGAATTTGTTGGAACTAACAAGTTTCGACTTCCATGGAATATTGCAGACAATATGCCCAATCTAGATTGCATCTACTTTGTAGAAAAAGATGTATTACCTGGTACTGAGCCTGAAGAATGTCCAGACAAAGTGAATTGGTCCGAAGTTGAGGCAATACATATTGGATTCAAATTAGATAATTCCGATGGTGTAGGCTCAATGGATGGTTCTGCTGACATTTGGTTTGATTTAAAGCTAACTAATACGACCTATGATTTTTCACCGACAGCCGTCGTCAATGACGAAATCCCAATTATCAACTCCATAACCATAAATGACATTGTATACACCAATGAGGATAGTTTAGAAAACCAAGTAATTAATCTGGGTGATATTTCAACTCTGAATCAGCTTGATATCATGATAGAGTCAACAGCCGATGAGAATTTCCCCTTGCTGAATAATATCCACTATTCGTTAGAAAGTAGTTACAGTAATGATGTATGGGGAGATTCAGTACAGATTGATGTAGCTGACTTACTCAAGACCTACGATGTAGGAACAATTAGCATAAGTTCAATGTACCGTGAAATGTCACCCTCCGATGGATGGATTTACCATAGTAATAACGCTGCAACTGTAGCAATTAACTATTCAATTGCAGGTGATTCCTCCCCTGCACAATGCTTAGGACTATCAATTGATGGAAGTGACGGAAACAATTCAGAAACCATTTTCTTTGTGGGTCAGCAAGTCACTTTATCACCAATTTTTTCAGATCCTAATGGGCTTCCAGTAATGTATAGAATAATTAAAGGTGGAAACGCTTCTTGGTTAGGCGGTGAAGACACATACATTACGGGGTTCGATCAAGATCAAAATAATCCCTACGCCAATTCGGGATGGATACAGACAGCCGAAGAGGTCATCTATGTATTCAAAGAAGAAGATAATATCGAGGAATTTACTTTAGAAATTCACTGTAAAAATAACGATGGGATTGGTGAAAATGGATCTAATTCAGTGGACACATTTCATCGTGAGAATATAAACGTGATGGGCATTTAATAGCTATTAATAATATCTTTTTTCCTAGATGTAACGCTTTAATACTTTGTGCTTACATGAAACATCAGAGCATTAAAGCTATGGACTTCCCAGGCTTTACTAGACACTTTCTAGCCTCGAAAAATAGTCTTGTTCAAATTTCACCGGCGACACGCCTCCGGTGTGGCTGTGTCGCTTTATCGGATTGTAGAACATTTCAATAAAATTGAATATCGCACCCTTGGCTTCCTCTCGCGTTGTGTAGATCTTTCGCTGGGTGACC
Source organism: uncultured Pseudomonadales bacterium (assembly GCA_943788875.1). Lineage (GTDB taxonomy): Bacteria > Pseudomonadota > Gammaproteobacteria > Pseudomonadales > Porticoccaceae > HTCC2207. Next base: position 57,887 of record CALSSA010000006.1, read on the forward strand.
CGCTTTTTAAACGTAGCAAAGAAGCTTTCCGCAACGGCGTTGTCATGGCAGTTGCCCCGGCGACTCATGGACGGTTCGAGATTGTTATCTCGCATGAAAGCCAAGTAATCAGCACTCCCATATTGACTCCCTTGATCACTGTGCACCAATACCGACTCCTTCGGCTGACGCTTCCACACCGCCATCAGAAGCGCTTTAATCACCAAGTGCCGATCCATGGTTTTATCCATCGACCAACCCACGATACGACGTGAGAACAGATCTAAAACCGTTGCAACATACAAAAAACCTTCGTATGTACGAACATACGTAATGTCGCTGACCCAGAATTTATTGGGTACAGTTGGGTTAAAGTTGCGGTCCAGGTGATTAGCCGCAATGCTCCCTGTTTTACCTCCTTTGATATAGCGTCGCTTGTAACCAATCTGCGCACGTAGTTTATTCTCCCGCATAATACGTGCGACACGATGAACGCTGCATGCCTCACCGGCCTCGCGCATATCACGGTGAATCCATGGGCTACCATAGGTTGCTCCACTCGCTACGTAAAATTCCTTGATAAGCTTGAGCAATCGTTGATCCTCAATCGCTCGATTCGACAGAGGTTTATCCATCCAGGAATAAAATCCACTGAAATGCACTTTGAAAATTCGGCACATGGCTCTGACAGAAAACTCTGTACGGTTATCACGGATAAAAGCGTACTTCACACGTGGTCGCTGGCAAAGTACGCGGCGGCCTTTTTTAAAATATCGCGCTCTTCGGTCACGCGACGAAGTTCAGCCTTGAGCTTGACGATCTCTGCTTGATCATCGGAACGCTTGGCCAGCTGAGGGCTTTTCTCCCCATAGCGCTTCATCCAGGCATACAGACTATGCGATGTGGTACCCAGTCGTTCGGCCACCTCAGCAACGGAATAGCCTCGCTCAGTGACTTGCTTTACCGCTTCGATTTTGAATTCTTCTGTGTATCGTTTGCTGGTCATAAACACCTCTCATAGAGTTACATTTTAACGCTATTTGGTGTCTAGCAAAGTCTGGGAAGTCCAATAAGCATCCTAAATACACCTTTATTAAAGATAATGTGTATTACTTCTCTAAAGCAGTCCCAAGTGATTTACAGCACCACTAATGCAAGCCAAGAGTAGTTATTAGCCTTAAGACAAAATCATCACACAGAGCAGCAACAGCCTCTCGGATAATGTTATCCAAACTGGAAGATTACTGGCTTGGTCTTCGCCTCAAGGACATAGAGGTTCCTGCTGCACATCTGCTGAAGCTTTTTGGCCCTTTAACCACAACCCAGAAAATAACAATAAATGTGGTTTTTCCTGGTGCTCTGTAACAGTTAAAGACTCTTCACCCAAGGCATGCTAATGGGATAGATGAGCGGCCACTCTCCTACTACCTGATTATTTTTTCTGTGAGCGCTCCACTTTATATGGTGATATCTGGCATATTCGAATACCATGCCCAGTAGAGCAATAATGAATATAAACAGGGACTGACCTATTTTCTCAAGAACCGTTGGGCCGCAGCCTTGCTGGATTAAAGTGACGCCATGATCAACCAGCTCTTCCAACAATTAAAACACTGGTACCCACTGCGCGACAAGCATCAGTGGGTTCTAGGCTCTGTATATAGTGTCGAAGGTCCCAGCTACCGCAAACCCGGTGCCATGATGTTTTTTAATGACCTGGGTGAGCAATTGGGGCTTCTGAGTGGCGGCTGCCTCGAATCAGATATCCAGAAATATGCCTCTCAGGTGATGAGATCCCAACAGTCTGTCACCATCTGCTATGACGGCAGTGATGAAGACGACATGTCTTTTCTGCTGGGCATTGGTTGTGGCGGTACGATCCATATCCTTCTGCAGCCATTGTCGGCAGACAATCAATATCTGCAACTTCCCTCTATTCTTCAAGCACTGGAGAACAATCACGAGTCTATCTTCCTGCAAAAAATACCAGCGCAGGATGGCTCCACTGAAACCAGATGTCTTGCCAATGACCACAGGGATTATCCTGCTAGACTGGCACAGATAGGGGGCAAAAACGGAACCCTTGTCGAGCAGGACAATCAACAATGGCTTGCTACCCATATCAAACCACCGATTCACTTGCTGGTTGTTGGCGGCGGTGTTGATGCCCGTCCAGTCGTCAATCTGGCTGTCTCACTGGGCTGGCAAGTCAGTCTTTGCGACCCGCGCCCGGCAAATGCCAGGCGGGATCATTTTATGTCAGCAACCAATATTCTGCGCTGCGCCCCAGACAAATTGCCGGACCATAAATTGTTTGACTCTTTTGATGCGGCTATTGTGATGACCCACAATATGCAGATGGATGCAGATGCTCTGGCCAGCCTGCAAAAGTCGTCGGTAAAATACCTGGCACTGCTTGGTCCTACCTCGCGCAAGCAGCAGGTTATGGCAATGGCAGAGCTGGATCAGCAAAACATTTCGACCCCCATTGCTGGACCTGCCGGACTGTGTCTGGGCGGTGAAATACCAGAGGAAATTGCCCTCTCAATTTTAGCTGAATGTCTGGCTGTGCTAAATCAGACTGATGCCAGCTCATTAAGTAAGCTGTTATGAAAATTGCTGCGCTTATTCTTGCCGCTGGTGCTGCTTCCCGTTTTGGTTCGACCAAGCAGTTAGCCGATATTGACGGCAAGCCAATGCTGCAACATTGTATTGACCAGGCAAATAACGTTTTGCCTGGCATGGTCTTTACGGTGCTAGGCAATCAGCATCAAAATATAGCGGCCAATATTACAGGCAGCCAACTAATTTTAAATCCAGACTGGCAGGAAGGAATCGGCAATTCAATTGCCACTGGAGTGACTTATCTAAAAGCAGACTATGATGCTATTTTGGTGCTGTTGGCAGATCAGCCTAGAGTTAAAAGCCAGCATCTGCACCAGCTAATCAGACTTTTTGATGGTCGGAGGCCTGTTTGTAGCTATTACCACGAAAGTGGCGGCGTACCGGCCATTTTCCCCAGAGTAAACTTTGATGCCTTAGGCAGACTATCTGGCGATCAAGGAGCTAAAGTTCTTCTCAAGGGTATGGCCGATGACCTGCTGAGGCTACCGCTGCCGGAAGCCTCGTTTGACATTGACAGACCAGAAGATCTGGCCAGCTGGAATTAACCCTGAGTGATTCGCTGCAGTGTCAGCTCGCGCTGCGCTTCAATTTTCGCCGGAGTCTTATCACCAAACTGCTGAAAATAACGCTGCTGACTCGCACATTCAGCGGTCCATTCATCTGCATCAATATTCATCAATGTAGCGAACTGCTCGGCACTGAAATCAAGCCCATTCCAGCTTAGATCTTCATAGTTGGGAACATAACCAATCGGGGTTTCAACGGCCTCCACACTGTTCTGGGCGCGTTCGGCAATCCACTTAAGTACGCGCATATTTTGCCCAAAGCCCGGCCACAAAAACTTGCCGTTACTGTCTTTTCTAAACCAGTTAACACGAAAAACCTGGGGCAAATTGCTGGCCTTGTCGGCCATATTGAACCAATGGCTCCAGTAGTCGCCCATGTTGTAACCACAGAATGGCAACATGGCCATGGGGTCGCGCCTGATGGCCTCCTGGTTATCTGCAGCGGCTGTGGCCTCAGAACCAATGGTCGCCGCTAGATAGACGCCGTGATCCCAGTCCAGACCCTGAAAAACCAGCGGCATGGTACTGCTCATTCGACCGCCAAACAGTAGTGCATCCAGAGGCACGCCTTCAGGCTTATCCCAGGCGGGATCCGTTGATGGGCACTGTGATGCCGGACTGGTAAATCTGGCATTGGGGTGGGCCGCGACTCTGCCACAGTCTGGAGACCAGTCCTGTCCGGTCCAGTCAATCAGATGCTCAGGAGCCTCGTCAGTCATACCTTCCCACCAGACATCACCGTCATCGGTGAGTGCCACATTGGTAAAGATGGTGTTTTTTTCCATGGTTCTCATGGCCGTGGGATTTGACTGTTCTGATGTGCCCGGGGCTACACCAAAATAGCCAAACTCCGGATTAATCGCTCTTAACTTGCCGTCCTGATCTGGTTTGATCCAAGCAATATCATCGCCAACCGTCCATACTTTCCAGCCATCAAAGCCCTCTGGTGGTACCAGCATGGCCAGATTAGTCTTGCCGCAGGCACTGGGGAATGCCCCTGCCATATAGGTCTTTTTGCCCTCTGGAGACTCGATGCCAACCAGCAGCATGTGCTCAGCCAACCAGCCTTCGTCCCTGCCCATTGCAGAAGCAATCCGCAGAGCGACACATTTCTTACCCAGCAAGGCATTGCCGCCATAGCCGCTGCCATAGGACCAAACAGCACGGTCTTTGGGGAAATGCGCAATATAGCGATTTTCGATATCACAGGGCCATGCCACATCCTCCTGGCCGGGAGCCAGAGGGTAACCCACTGAATGCAGGCATTGAATAAAATCCTTATCTGCCAGTACTTGCAACACGTCCCGGCCCACTCTGGCCATAATATGCATATTGACCACTGCATAGGGAGAATCGGTAATCTGTATGCCGATCTGCTTTAAATCAGAATCCAGTGGTCCCATACTGAACGGGATAACATAGAGAGTTCGTCCCGCCATGCAACCGGCAAACAGCTTGCCTAATTTTTCTTTCATTTCCTCAGGTTCGACCCAGTTATTGGTCGGACCAGCCTGGCTTTCTTCGGGACTACAGATAAAGGTGCGCTGCTCAACCCGGGCCACATCACCAGGATCAGAACGACAGAGATAGGAGTTTGGCCTTAGAGCCGGATTCAGAGGGGTAAACACGCCAGCCTCCACCAATTCACCACAGAGAAAATCATATTCTTCAGAACTGCCATCACACCAATAAACATTCTCTGGAGTACAGGCGTCTATTATTTCGTTCACCCAAGCGTCTACTTTTGCCGGTATTTTCTCTACTGCGGGATTGATTCCAACCATTTACAAGGACCTCTAGCCTGAAATAAAACTTTAGAAAGCTTAGCCAATCCAACAGTGCTTTGCTTATTTCTAAAATAATATTTTCGAATACTTTAAGTTAATGGCAGTTTAGGGGAGTGAGAAACCACAGGCGAACGCACATTCTATATGAGCAACAGACGGCACTCGAAGGTTAAGCCGTTGACTCAATAAAATTGAAGATTAGCATGTAGCCGGCATCGATCACTGACGCCTGCTAACAGAATCGTCAATGTTGATGCTCTTCGCTCTCCCCTCGGTCAGCCGTGACCGTCTAAAGTGCGAGCACGCATTATACTCAACGAGGGGTCATCCTCAAAATTTTTTGCCGGCATACCGTATATTGCAGTCTTGAATATAACCCCTCAAAAATTGAGTTTCTGAAGGCCCAGTATTTTTACCCCAGGTGACTGCCCCTTCACAGGCTGGCCATCTTGTACCACTCGGGTTCCAGCGACTAGTACATGAATTATTCCCGTGGGTTTTAAATAGGGGTCGCCATAGGCCGCATTGGCGGCAACCGTCCGAGAATCAAAGATCACAATATCAGCATCTGCCCCTTGCTGGATTCGCCCTTTCTTCTTAAAAGCCGGCGAAGCCTGTTCCATCCACCGGGCCTGATAGAGACTAAGCTTGGCCAGCGCCTCATTGAGATCAAGTATATTGCGATCGCGCACATAATGTCCCAGTACCCGAGAAAAAGTACCTGCCACATTAGGGTTAGTGGGCAAATTGACATCTATTGCTGGCAGGGCATCGGTCGACACCATCATACCTGGCCACTGCAGAGCCGTTTCCACCCAATCCTCTTTGATATAATGATGATTAACCATACCACTGGGCTCATCCGCCGCGTACTTTTCCCAAGTCTCTTTGGTGAGCCATTCACCGGTGGCAACCCACTGCACATCTTCATAACTAATATCAAATATCGCTCGCCAGTCGCGACGTCTGAAAACATCCGCAGAAATACTGGTGCCACCAGCAGCATAGGACAATGTCTCAGTGGTTATATTAGCTCCGGCGCGATTGGCCTCATCGATCATTTGCAGCCAATCACCAATACGGCCCATAGCATTATGAGTGATATGGCAGACAAACAAGGCGGCCCCCGTTTCTAAAGCCAGATCAATTACTTCGATTAAACCAGCCGGATCACCTGTATGGCCGCGACGCACATGAACATACAAAGGCACCTCACGGGCAGAGGCAACGTCAAACAGCATACGCAACTCAGCGTCAGAGACGGCCTCTGTCATGTAGTCCAACAAAACACCAATACCGAGACCACCCTGATCCAGCCCTTGATTGAGCAGTACTCGCATCTGCTCAATTTGCGCCGCTGTCGCTGTTTGCAGCCAGGTAGCGCCGCTCATTGTCAGCACCTCGTTGCCGGCAAAAATATAGGGCATGCTGCGCCCTTCAATCACCTGAGTTCTGACCGCCCAATGACCCACAGATGACCCATAGTTAATTTGCGCACCAGCCCTGAAGTGCTCGCCATAAAAAGTCACCGGAAAAGAACCGGCCTCCAAATCTAATTGAGTAGTGACACCATCGAGCAAATTAACCTGTTGGCCGAGCAATGTCGGTGTATGGCTGTGCACATCAATAAATCCGGGAGCCACCACTAGCCCCTCAGCATCGATGATTTTGCGCCCCAGTAATGGTTGCTCAGATACAGCACTAATAGAGCCATCGATAATGCCTACATGGGCGATCTGATCAAAACTGGTCTCTGGATCAATAACCCTGCCGTTGACAATAACCAAATCATATTCCGCGGCAAACAGATTGCCAGCAGCAAACGGCATAAGCGTCATCAAGACCAGTAAAGCTCTGGTAGCATTCATAACTTAACCCTCAACAGTATTTTTGGACCCGCCAGATTAAAGCTTGCCGGCCTGAACCCGACAAGCATCACCAAAAGCTTTAAAGATGGACAAATAAAATGAATTATTCTGCACCTGCCATTCAGGATGCCATTGCACAGCTACAGCGAATTGCTGGGCATCAGTAACGGACACTGCCTCAACCAGACCATCGTCAGCAATAGCTTCAATACGCAACCCATTGGCCAACCGGTCGATACCCTGACCATGGACAGAATTAACCATAGGATTTTGCTCATCCTGTAAACCGGACAAAATACCCCCGGCTTGCAGACTAACCCTGTGGGACAGCCCATATTGCCCGTCCACAGATGCAGACTTGTCTTCACGATGATCCTGCATGCCCCCCACCTCATGGACAAGCTGGTGCAGACTTCCACCAAGTGCAACATTGAGTTCCTGCAGCCCCCTGCAGATACCCAAGAATGGCACTCCGGCATCAATAACCTGCGGAATTAGAGCCAGATTAGTTCTGTCTCGTTCAGCATCCCTCTCGTCTTTATCTGAGGCCGGTTGCTGGCCGTAATGATGGGGTTCAATATTGCTGTATCCGCCAGTGATAAGAACACCATCAACCCGGCGAAGAAGATCATCCAGGTCAATCTCATCTACCAGCGCAGGCAAAACAAGCGGCGTGCAGCCGGCGCCAAGGCTAACAGCGGTTAAATATTTTTCTCCCGCAGAATGGCTGTAATGCAGCCCGGTAAGGCTGCGATCAGCAGTAACTAACACCAGCGGTGAATCAATAATGGGCACAGCTCAAACCTCCAATAAATCTTTAAAGAAGCACAGACTAACAGAGCAATATAAGATCACCAATAACCCTTATTTGGGAGGGGCAAATCGATCTTAACTAATAAAATCTGGTTAGTACGCGCAGTAGTGGCATGACGTGAATTTAACATTTAATATGGCGCGCTGATAAGCGTTTACCCACCGGTTTGAGTATAATCATTCCAAAAATAGAAATATCATTAGTAGCAAGACGGCAGAGAGAGAACAGAATGAATATTGACGGCAAAGCCGTAGCCCAGGAACTGCGACAATCACTGGCTATTGAAGTAAAGCAACTTCAGGACGAACGCGACATCACCCCAGGTTTAACCGTTATTCTGGTAGGTGAAGATCCCGCTAGTCAGGTCTATGTGCGCAACAAAGTGCGTCAGACCGAGGAAGTGGGCATGATCAGTAACGAAATTCGTATGCCAGCAGAGACCAGCCAGGAAGCTCTTTTAGCCGAGATTGCATAGGCTCAATACTGACCCTGCCGTGCACGGTATTCTGGTGCAACTGCCACTCCCCAAACATATTGATGAAGCCTTGATTATTGATACCATCCTGCCGGAAAAAGATGTCGATGGCTTTCACCCCATGAACTCAGGCCGTCTGGCTAATGGCGACCCATCCGCATTAGTGCCATGCACGCCTCAGGGCTGTGTAATTCTGGCCAAGCAACATCTGGGTGATAATCTGTCTGGCAAGCACGCAGTGATTATTGGCCGCTCTAATATTGTCGGCAAGCCAGTGGCACTGTTATTGCTGCAAGAAAACTGCACAGTCACCATCGCTCATTCTCGTACTCAAGACTCTGCAGGCACTCTGTGCCACTGCCGATATTCTGGTAGCCGCCGTAGGTCGCCCTGAGATGGTTAAAGGGGATTGGGTCAAGCCGGGTGCCACAGTGATCGATGTGGGCATTAATCGTATTGCTACAGAAGATGGCAAAGGCCGTCTGGTCGGTGATGTCGACTTTGCCGATGCTGAACCTGTAGCCGGCGCGATTACCCCAGTCCCCGGTGGTGTCGGCCCAATGACTATCGCCTGCCTGCTAAAAAACACTGTCGAGGCCGCTCGACGCTTCGGCTAAATCGCCCAGGGGAAACCTATGCCCTCCAACACTGCAACTACAGACGCCGTTATTATTGGCGGCGGGCACAATGGTCTTGTGTGCGCCTATTATTTAGCGAAAGCAGGCTTAAAGGTTCGGGTCTGCGAGCGCCGATCTGTCGTCGGTGGCGCTGCCGTTACCGAAGAATTTCATCCGGGTTTTCGAAACTCCGTAGCCAGCTATACCGTTAGCCTGCTCAACCCGGAAGTTATTGCCGATATGCAGCTTAAAGAATACGGTCTTGAAGTCGTCAAGCGTCCTATTTCAAACTTTTTGCCCATCGACAATACACAACTATTTAAAACTGGGTGGCGGACTGGAGCGAACCCAGGAGGAATTCCGCAAGTTTTCCACTCGCGATGCAGAGCGCCTGCCCGAGTATTATGATCGCATTGAAGCTGTAGCCGATGTACTGCGTGATATCAGCACCAAAACCCCACCCAATCCCAAGCGCGGCATTCGCGCGGCATTGCAAGCAGCAGTGCAACTCTGGCCCGTCGCCAAAGGCAGCAACCAGTTGCATCGGGATGTCTACGATCTGTTCACCAAGAGCGCCCGCAGTTTTCTCGATGGCTGGTTTGAGAATGAACATATTAAAGCAGCATTCGGTTTTGATGCCATTGTCGGCAACTATGCCAGCCCGGACACCCCCGGCTCCGCCTATGTGCTGCTGCACCATGTATTTGGTGAAGTAGATGGTGAGAAAGGTGCTTGGGGTCATGCGATTGGCGGCATGGGAGCAATTACCCAGGCAATGAAACAGGCCTGCGAATCTGTAGGCGTTGAAATAGCCACCGATGCCCCAGTGGATAAAGTGATTGTGGACAATGGCACGGCTACAGGGGTGACCCTGGCCAATGGCGAAACCATTGCCGCCAAGCGGGTAATTGCCAATGTTAACCCCAAGATGCTCTATGGCCAGATGTTTAATGAAGGGGACCTGGATCCAGAATTTGCCCGCCGTATGGACGGCTATAAAAATGGTTCCGGCACCTTCCGCATGAATGTGGCCCTGTCTGAGCTGCCAGACTTTACTGCTCTGCCCGGCAAAGACAGCGCAGAACACCATCAGTGCGGCATTGTCATTGCCCCAACATTGGATTATATGGATCGTGCCTATGTAGATGCCAAAGCCAATGGCTGGTCCAAGGCACCCTATTGTAGAAATGCTGATTCCCTCAACTCTGGATGATTCATTGGCACCAGAGGGCCAACATGTGGCCTCATTATTCTGCCAACAGTTTTCACCAGAGTTACCCGATGGCCAATCCTGGCACGATGCCCGCGAAGCAGCGGCCCAAACCATTATTGATACAGTCACCGCTCATGCCCCCAACTTCAGAGATGCTGTGGTAGGCAAAATGATCTTGTCGCCACTGGATCTGGAAGAAAAGCTCGGCCTGATCGGCGGCGATATTATGCACGGCGTAATGACATTGGATCAGATGTGGGCAGCACGTCCATTGATGAATCACGGTGACTATCGCGGGCCTTTAAAAGGTTTGTATATGTGTGGCGCCGGCAGTCATCCCGGCGGCGGCGTTACCGGGCTGCCTGGGCGCAATGCCGCCCGCGAAATACTCGCCGACGGTAAATAATTTTTATTGCACTGCCCGCGCCCTGAATAGAATCGTTGTTTGATTTAACGCAAGGCGCCGCGTCAATTATCTGCCAAACTAACTCCTGTAACAATGGTTTACCAAGCAAAGCAGTTATTCCAACTTATAACCATTTCCAATGTTAATCCCAAGATGCTTTATGGCCAGATGTTTGATGAAGGCGATCTGGACCCAGAATTTAGCCGCCGTATGGATGGTTATAAAAACGGCTCCGGCACCTTCCGCATGAATGTAGCGCTGTCAGAGCTGCCAGACTTTACCGCCCTGCCCGGCAAAGACAGCGCGGAACATCACCAGTGCGGCATTGTGATTGCTCCAACACTGGATTATATGGATCGTGCATATGTAGACGCCAAAGCCAATGGCTGGTCCAAACATCCCATCGTGGAAATGTTAATTCCCTCGACATTGGATGATTCTTTGGCTCCCGCCGGTCAGCATGTAGCTTCATTATTCTGTCAGCAGTTCTCACCAGAACTGCCCGACGGCCAATCCTGGCACGATGCCCGTGAAGCTGCTGCGGAAACTATTATTGATACAGTGACCGCCCATGCCCCTAACTTTAGAAATGCGGTGGTAGGCAAAATGATCCTGTCACCTCTAGATCTGGAAGAAAAACTGGGTTTGATTGGCGGCGATATTATGCACGGTGTAATGACCTTAGATCAGATGTGGGCCGCTCGCCCGCTAATGAACCATGGCGATTATCGCGGTCCCTTAAAAGGCCTGTATATGTGCGGTGCTGGCAGCCATCCCGGCGGCGGCGTTACCGGTTTGCCTGGGCGCAATGCGGCCCGCGAAATACTGGCCGACGGCAAATAAAATGTTTAGCACTGGCGGCGCTCTGAATAGAATCGTTGTTTGATTTAACGCAAGGCGCCGCGTCAATTATCTGCCAAACTAACTCCTGTAACAATGGTTTACCAAGCAAAGCAGTTATTCCAACTTATAACTGCAACATAGCCAACAACATTGTCTGCGGCTGTTCTAAATATTGCTTCCACAGTTTATTGAAGCGCGCGATAGTGCCACCATCAATAATCCGGTGATCACCAGACCAGCTGACGGTAAGTATATTGCGTGAGATAACATTATTGTTGGCATCAAAACGAGGCAACTTCTGAATTTTTCCCAGAGCCACAATCGCCACTTCCGGTTTATTGATAATAGGCATTGCAGCAGTGCCACCGATCACACCAATATTGGAAATAGTAATACTGCCACCCGCAAGATCCGCTGGATTAATAACACCGCTGCGAGCCGATTCGGTCAGGCGGTTGACTTCCCGCGCTACATCAAGCAATCCCAGTTGCTGGACATTTTTAATATTGGGCACCAGCAGGCCGGTTTTGCCATCCACTGCCATGCCAATATTATGGCTGGCCAAATAGGTGAGTTCGGTAAACTCAGTATTGGCACGGCTATTAACAATAGGAAATTCATTGAGCGCCAGCGACAACGCTTTAATAAATAATGGCATCAGGGTTATTTTTAAATCATCAGAGCCATGGTTTTTTACCAGATCGCTGCGCAAGCCCATCAACTCGGTAATATCGAATTCATCGATAAAGGTAAAGTGAGGAATCGTAGCCACAGAATCAGCCATGCGCTCGGCCATTATCTTGCGCACGCCTTTTATGGGTTCGCGACGATCCTGAATACTATTCACCTGCACCGTTGCTGTTTGCTTGCCGGCCTTTTGATTCAGATAGGCCAGCACATCCTCTTTTAGCACTCGGCCCTGTTTGCCAGTACCGGCAATTGTCGCTAAATCTAGGCTGTGCTCCCGGGCCATCTTGCGTACCGCCGGCGTAGTTAACACCTTGTCTGAAGTGGCTGCGGCACTGATAACGGGCACTTCCATGACAGGTACTGCCACAGTTGCCGCTTGTTTATTATCTTCCGGCTGCCCCCTAGACTGTTCCTCACCCTCTACCTCGATGGCAAACAGAGGCTTGTGAACCTCAGCAGTATCCGACTCTTGATAATAGAGTTTGGTCACACGGCCGTTATACATTGAGGGGATTTCTACAATAGCTTTATCGGTACTCACATCCACCACAATCTGATCTTCTTCGATCAGATCGCCCTCCTTAACCTTCCACTCAATCACTTCGCATTCCACAATGCCTTCGCCAATATCCGGCAATATAAAATCTTTATTCATGGTGATCTCCGGCTAGTAGTTGCAGGTCGCAACAATGGCTTCAAAAATTTTAAGATGGTCAGGCAGATAGTGCTTTTCTTGGATCAGTGGAAATGGCGTATCCAATCCGGTCACTCTGTTGATCGGTGCCTCCAGGCTAAGGAAACAATGCTCCTGAATACTGGCCGAAATTTCGCCGGCATAGCCGCCAGTGCGCGGGGCTTCATGACTGATCAGCAGGCGTCCGGTTTTAGTGACCGACTGTGCCACGCAGTCGCGATCCCAGGGCAGCAGGCTGCGCAGATCAATCACTTCACAGGAAATACCTTCAGCTGCCGCCAGCTCGGCCGCTTTAATTATCTGCACCATCTGCGCACCCCAACCCAGCAATGTAATATCCGTGCCCTGCTGAACTACCTCGGCCACTCCTAGAGGAATTTCATAATCCCCCTCTGGAACCTGGCCGACAGAGGCGCGATAGATGGCTTTGGGTTCAAAAAAGATCACCGGATCTGGGTCGCGGATGGCCGATAGTAAGAGTCCTTTGGCCTGATAGGCATTACTGGGAATCACCACTTTGAGGCCCGGGGTATGACAGAAATAGGCCTCCGGGGACTGGGAGTGATAGAGACCGCCATCAATACCACCGCCATAGGGCGTGCGGATGGTCAGGCCGCCGCAGTTAAATTCATCACCACTGCGATAGCGAAACTTGGCGGCTTCATTAACAATTTGATCAAAGGCAGGAAAAATATAATCGGCAAACTGGATTTCGGCGACAGGTACAGAGCCCTGAGCGGCCAGGCCAATAGCAAAGCCGGCAATACCCTGCTCGGTTAATGGGGTATTAAAACAGCGCTCGCGACCATACTTTTTTTGCAGATTGCTGGTGGCTCTAAACACACCGCCAAACTGACCTATATCTTCACCCAGACAAATCACCCGCTGGTCCGTGGCCATGGCAATATCCAGCCCATTATTGACGGCTTGCAGTAGATTCATTTTGCTGGATTTAGGGGGGTTGCCAATCTCAGGCACTGTAGCTTTAGTCATCTCAGCACCTCCAATTACGCTGAATAGCGATCCGGGTACTTGGCAATATGAGCCTCTAACTGCTCAAACTGCTCAAGCAGATGACTGGGGACAGTTTTATACACATCAGTAATCATATCCCTCAGAGGCGGCTTATCACGCTGTTCTGCCAGCTTAAGTTCAGCCAGTATCTCAGTGCGATAGGATTTCTGCAGGTCGCTGTCTAACGCCTCATTCCACCAGCGCTGGGCAATCAGCCAGCTCTTCATGCGTTGGATTGGGTCTTTATCCCGCCACGTCTGTTCCTCTTGTTTACTGCGATAGCCACTGGGGTCGTCGGAAGTGGAATGGGCGCCAAGACGATAGGTCATGGTTTCAATCAGTACCGGACGCTGCTCTTGGGTGGCAATTCTGCGGGCTTCTACCGAAGCGGCGTAAACCGCCAGGATATCATTGCCATCTACGCGAATGGTTTTAATGCCATAGCCCAGACCTCGAGGGGCAATACCGTCACCGGCAAACTGTTCGCTACAGGGCGTGGAGATAGCATAGCCATTATTACGCACCACAAATACCACTGGGCTGTTCAGTACAGCAGCCATATTCAGACCAGCATGAAAGTCCCCTTCCGAGGCGGCGCCTTCGCCGAAATAGCAAAGCGTGCAGGCATCCTTACCTTTAAGCTTTTGCCCATAGGCATAGCCAGCGGCCTGAGGTATCTGGGTGGCCAGTGGCGAACTAATGGTCATGATATTGAGTTCGCGGGAGCCGTAATGGACCGGCATCATGCGGCCTTTACCTAGGTCTTCCACATTGCTAAATAACTGATTCATAAACTGTGCTGTGGTGAAGCCACGATAGCGCAGCGCTAGCTGTTCGCGGTATTGGGCCATGACCATATCCTGAGCCTGAAATGCCGCTATGGTGCCGGCCACTGCAGCCTCCTCGCCGGTGCAGGTTAAATAAAAGCTCAGCCGACCCTGACGCTGCGCTCCCTGCATACGCTCATCGAGCATTCTGGTGTAGAGCATATCGCTGTAAATTTTTATCGCTTGATCTCGGGACAGGTCGGGCACTGTGGCACCGGCAATCACTGAGCCATCCTGATTGAGAATTTGTAAGCTGGGAATCCTGAGAGCGGATCCATCCTGAAAGTCTGGTGCCCGTTTTGCAGGGCTGATTTTTGCAGCGCTTTTCATAGTCACAGAACACCTCAAATAGATTTATTTTGGAGCCTGATTATTTTTATTTGATGGCCCTTTATTGAGACCTTAAGTTAGCATGTAAATCCGAGGCGAATCCTGCCAAATTAGCCAGAATAGGCTGCCCTAAATAAAAATGTATTGCGCACAATTACAGATTTATAGCTTTTTATTGCGCCTGTTGATCTACGCTGTTGTAAAACACCAATAAATAGTACACTTATGGCGTTTATTTTATATCAGCGACTATTCTGTATGCTGCTGATAGACAGGGACTGTCTTCTTTTCACAGATGGGTAAGAAGCGGATATTGATTGATAGAGAGAGGTAACTATGAGCGAGTACAATCTGGATAATATTGACTGGAAAATCCTCAATATCCTGCAATCTGATGCAGGTGTTTCTAATATTGAACTTGCAGATCAAGTCTGCCTGTCACCCTCGCCCTGTTCCCGGCGAGTCAAAAATCTTGAGCGCCTAGGATTTATCAGCCGTCGCGTGACATTGATTGACCCGCAGCGGGCTGGTCTTCCAGTTACTGTGTTTGTGCAGGTCACATTGCACCATCAGGTTAAGAAAGATCTGGATCGTTTTGCCCAGCAGGTGCTGGAATGGCCCGAAGTAATGGAGTGCTATTTGATGACTGGCGACTTTGACTATCTGATGCGGGTGGTTATTCCAGACCTGCAGGCCTACCAGACATTTCTCGATGAAAAGCTTACCGCCGTGGATGGTGTTGAGCATATTAAAAGCAGCTTCTCGCTGAAACCAATCTGCTACAAAACCGAGCTGCCCCTCGGACATCTTATCTAATAAATATCCAGAGCCAACTGCGCTCGCGCCTGTTTAGACTGAGTGAACTGTTTGCGCGCCAGACTTATTTTCTGCTCCTGATTATCAGTGCTATCGGCAATCTTATCCGCCTGAGCAAGCCGATGACGCAGCCCGGCCTGATTGGCCACCTGAATAGCCAGACCAGGTCTCGCATTGAGCTCCAGGAGCATGGGACCCCGCAGCCGATCGAGGACAATATCTGCCCCCAGATACCCCAGCCTGGCCATATTGGCGCAACCAGCAGCCAAATTTAATACCTGAGACCAAGAGGGCACTTCCAGCGCATCAAAGCCTATGCCAGTGTCCGGGTGCTGTGCAATTAGTGCACTCTGCTGCACCGCCGCGACCGCCTGCCCAGAACCAATATCAATACCCACACCCACAGCGCCCTGATGCAGATTGGCCTTACCATCGGAGGCTTTGGTAGCACAGCGCATCATTGCCATTACCGGCACACCGCGAAAGACAATAATGCGAATATCAGGCACCCCTTCAAAACTATAATCTTTAAGACCAGGGTCAAAATCAATCAGTGTCTCAATCATGGCCACATCATTTCGACCGCCAAGACTGTGCAGGCCAGCAAGAATATTGGAGATATGGCGTTTTACTGCACGGATACTAATCAGTGCGCCACTGGATTTAACAAACCGATCTCCATCTCTACCAGTGATCACCAAAATACCTTTACCGCCACTCCCCTGAGCCGGCTTGATCACAAAGCTCGTCAGAGCCCGTATTTGCTCGCCCACAGACCGCACCTGAAATTGATGCTCGACAGTTCCATATAATTCAGGCACTGGAATACCCCGACTTATAGCTGCGCTTTTAGTGGCCAATTTATTGTCGGCAATACTGTAATTAGATCGCTGGTTGTAACTGCCAATCAAACCGATATTGCGCCGATTCATGCCCAGAATACCGAGCTTGCGCAGCTTGAATGGTGAGATCAGTTTTATCACTATTAAAGCTTTTTCTTGGATTTTTTAGGTTGAGAGCGAGCTTTTTGCTGAGGAAAATTTTGCTCAGAAGCCAAATCACGGAAACGATAAAGTTCAGAGAGCCTAAAGCCGGTATATTTACCCAATAGTAAAATCACACCCAACAGGCTCAGCATTAACTCGGGGAAGTTAAACGTCAGATGTGAAACAATCTGACTAGACATGGCGATATACGCCAGCACCGCCACCAGCAAACTGCCACTGCCCTGAATCAGCACCTCATGGCCGCCCTCCTCTTCCCAAAGAATCGACATGCGCTCGATGGTCCAGGCAATAATGACTGTGGGAAAAAAGGTTACAGTAAGAGCTTGATCCAGACCCATGCGATAGCTAATAACGGCCAGCACTGCCATCAGCAGAATCACCACAATAATCACCGCTGCCACTCTGGATACCAGCAACAGATTAAGACGGCTAAGATAGGAACGAATCCACAGGCCCACCCCCACCAGACCAAGAAAAATAATCAGCCCCACCAACAGAGTAGTTTGAATAAAGGCCAGTGCAATCAGCACCGGCATAAAAGTACCAGAGGTGCGAATACCCACCAGCACGCGCATCAAAACCACTACCAGCGCCGCCACAGGTATTAGCAGCAGTCCTTTAAAGATCCCCTGCTGCTCAACCGGCAGTGCGTACACCGAGAAATCCAGCAGATCCACCTGCTCAGATCGCTGACCCATACTAACCACAGTTTTAACCGGCAGACTATTGCTGACCAGCGCAAACTCAAGGCTGGAGTCGCGGCCACCCACCACATTTAGCACAGCACCGTCGCCCCGCTGCCAAATAAAGAAATTATCCGGCAATCCAATATTGGCGTTTTGCGGGTCGAAGACAACCCATTTTTCACCATTATGAATTTCTATCAATGCACTCAGCGTCTGACGGCGGCGGCCATCCTCCAGTACAATGCCGCGAAGCTGATGGGCAGGAATACCTTTATAAGCAAGCACATCCATCATCACCACCAGACTGCCTTCCTGATAGGACCCCAACAAAAACAGACTGTCTTGATCTGGCGACTGACGCAAAAATTCCTGCAGCAGCAGACTGGTAAAACTTTCTCTGTCGGAGGACTGTTGCGACAGACGATCGACCAGTCTGGCCATTGCCGCCTGTCGATCATTTTCTAACAGCGGCGGACTGACCTCTAGCACAGGCATATCTGGCAGGTCTTTAGCCTGTTTAGCACGATACATCTGCTGCTTGTAATAAAGTGTTGTGGGCCGCTCTAAAGTCTGCCGCGTCCAGCGTGCTCGGCGAGCATCAAAGCCATTATCTCTAGAGGGCGCAATAACGGAGAAGCCGAAGCCAGAAGATGCAAAGTATTCATCCACATTAGACCAGCCTGCCAGCATGGCCGGCAGCTTAAGTTCGACTTCTACCACATCGCCTTTAGAGGGCTTAAAGCTGACTTTGGACTCAACAGTCCATACGTCCCTATATTCACCCGGGACAAGAGGAAAACCCAAATTAACTGCCTTATACAGGCACAGCCCGAGCCCCAAAACAAGCAGGCCGGTTGCAATAAGACTAACCTGAACTCTGGAGCTGACCATAACGACTAACTCCTACTACTTATCGAGTGTATGGTGGCGACTGACATCAACAATCAGGCTGTCAGTAAGAAAATTGCGGCCAATTAACATGGGGTATTCAAAGTTGGTCCGGTCGGTCAGATTGACATCAATACGCGAGCGCGTCTTCCCCAGAGTCACCCACATACGCACCACATAGCGGCGGTCATAGGGGCCGCCCGCTTGCTTGATCAACACCCGCCGGCGCAGACGCAATTCCTGAGGGTGCCTAAATCCTGTTGTTGCGTCGACCAGCAAAAAGCGTACATAGCGGCGGCCATCTTTTTCGATCAACTGGATAGCCTCCGCATGAATAGAGGTTGTATCAGCGCCGGTATCAATGCGCGACTCCAGCATCAGGTCGGTCTTTCCTGGTCCAGCCTTGCCAATTTTGGCCCATTCAACCGCCCCAACAATAGGCAGATGCATTTTACCTGCGGTGGTTGCCATAGGCGGCAGCTTTGCCGGCACCGTTTTGGTCACTATTCTCTCGATAACCTGTGGCGCAGGGCACTGCTGTTCAGTTCTGATAGTCTCTTGGGGAGCCGGGCAAGAACTGGCAGACATTTGCTTTGGGGATATCAATGAGCAGCCTGATACCAACAGCAACAGCAACCCCCGACTGATGAAAGTCACAGGCTTTATATATCTGGATAGATTAATTGTCAGCATGGCGCCGAGTATAACGCTGAAAGTCACCGGAAGCATTACCACAAAAATAACAGAAAAGGCTAACCCGGGGCTACTCTAGGCCCGCTGTTGACCAAACAGCGTACTCATTGCCATTGGGATCAGCGAAATGAAAGCGCCGACCACCGGGAAAGGGGAAAATAGCCTTTACGACAGAGCCTCCAGCAGACAGAACATTGGCCTGCGTCTGCTCCAGGTTATCGCTGTAAAATACTATCAGAGCACTGCCATTGTCAGTCGACACCGTTTTGTCCGAGAGGAAGAACCCGCCCTCAAGTCCCGCATTCGTAAAAGCCGTATACTCCGGGCCATAATCGGTAAACGCCCAAGCAAATACCTGAGTAAAAAATGCTTTGCTGGCACTGATATCAGTGGAAGGAAACTCAACATAATCTATTTTTTCATGGTTGCTCATAGGTGCTGTCCTGTGGGGCATAGTGCATAGCCGATTAATTTATAAGAACGTAATCTCTGTATAAAAGTAGCACACAATTGCAGTATTTTTATGGTTGCAGCACTACTGACTCAACGAAACCGCTAGCTTGCGCGCAGCTTGCAATTTAGCCCTGAAATTTGCATTCCCCGGCGCCGCAGCCCCGGGCTGACTTGAGAACCAAACCATCACCGTATCGGCCCTGCGATTGATATAGATAACCTGACCATGAATACCCACAGCGCAGTACTCTCCAGCAGTGGCATCCAGAATCCACCACATATTGTGATAGGCAGACCAGGACTCATTCTGGTATCTGCTATTAGCCTTCATATTAGCCAAAAGCTGGTCACTGACATCCAGAGTAGAGTCGATCCAAGATGCTGGAATAATCTGCTGGCCATTATATTCACCCTGGTCCCGCACCATCATGCCAAAGCGCACTGCATCTCGAGTGGTGCTATTCATACCGCCGGTAACAGCAGGCATATAGGCGCGATCCACCAGCATATAGGCATCATGTTCAGCACCAATTTTGGACCAGATATTGTCCTCAATATAATCTTGAAACGGCTGCCCGCTTAGTCGGGCAATCAGCCAGCCCAGCACATCCGCATTGCTCGAATTGTAATCAAAATTATCACCGGGAACCCTGCCTGGGTCAGGCTTGATAAATCGACCGAGAAAATCATGCACACCATATATCTCAGTATTGTCAGGCTGCACATCCGCAGCACCTGGCAGCCATCCCATATTTAGTGCCGGGGCATAGTAGCGGGCAAAATCAGAGTCAAGGTCAGTATAGGTTTCATGAAAGTCGATTGATGTTGCATGATCAAGCACCTGCTGAATGCTCACCCGCTCAAAACCACTGCCCACCAGCTCGGGAATATACTTGGCTGGCGAGGCTTGAAGATTCACCAGCCCCTGATCAACTAAAAGACCAAAAGCAGTGCTGGCCAATGACTTGCTCATGGAAAACCAGATATGGGCATCATGCTCAGAAAAGTCGCCAAAGTAGCGCTCATGCAGCATTTTTTGGCCCTGGACAATTACCAGCCCATCGGCATAGTTATCTTTAAAAAGCTGATCAAACCCCTTGTCCTTGCCCTGCAGATCTGCAACTTTAAACTCACCAAGCTCAGGCCTGCTGGGCTTAGCAAACTGACTGATATTGCCTGCCCGAGGAATCATCACAGAATGCATTGGCGCACCAGCATTACGGAACGCCCAACGGCTGGCTGGATAGTCCCGATAATTGGCCATAGTCACCTGGGACTCGCGGGTGGGCGGGACCCCCTGCATAGGCTCTTGGTCATTGTGCTGGGAAAAAGAGAGATTACTGGCAGCCATTAATAATAAGGCGCCTAGCACTGAATAGGATGGTTGCATAACTCAACTCCGCGGCAATTAATTGCTCTTATTAGTCAGAGCCACCCCTGAATATCAGGCCTGACTCCAGGTCAAAGAAGAGTATAGATAAAAACAGAAACCGGGCATACCTCTGAAGAATGCCCTGACAAAATCACTACGGCAAGTCGTCGACCAACTCCCCTTCAACCGGCTCAAGCAGGTCTTCACGATCAACATTCATTGCCAGCATAACGGTTGCCGCCACATAGATAGAGGAATAGGTACCAATACCCACGCCGATCATTAGCGCGATAGCAAAGTTATGGATCAACTCGCCGCCGATAAAGAACAAGGCCAACAACACCAGCATGGTGGTTACAGACGTATTAATGGTGCGCCACAATGTCTGTGACAGAGATTCATTGATCACTTCAACCGGGGTGGCCTTGCGAATTTTGCGGAAGTTCTCTCGAATTCTGTCGGACACCACAATGGTATCGTTGAGGGAGTATCCCACCACAGCGAGCACAGCCGCCAGCACAGTGAGGTCAAACTCCAGCCTGGCCAAAGAGAATACACCCAGGGTAATAAGCACATCATGGACCAGCGCTAACACAGCGCCCACGGAGAACTTAAACTGGAATCTGATGGCCACATAGAGCATCACAATGGCCAGAGCCATCAACATGCCCAGACCACCATCATCACGCAATTCTTCACCAATTTGCGGCCCAACAAAATCCACCCGACGCAGCTCAACCTGCTCGCCGCCCTCCTGCAACACAGAGTAAACACGGTCAGATAGAGACTGCTCTGGCTGACCCTGCAGGCGAATCAGTACATCGGTCTCGGAACCAAAATGCACGACCACAGGGTTATCGAATCCCGCCGCCTCAAGTTTTTTGCTCAAACGTCCTACATCGGCAGGTTGTTCATAGCCCACTTCAATCTGGGTACCACCAGAAAAATCCAACCCCAGCACCAGACCCTGAACTGAGAGCGACCAAATAGATACAACCAGCATAATGCAGGAACAGACCACCGCAATTTTGCGCAGCCCCATAAAGTCATAGATTTTTAAATCAGTCATGGCGCTCTCCCTAAATCCAAAGCTTTTCAATTTTGCGACCACCGACAATCAGGTTGACTAACCCGCGCGTCATCACAATTGAAGTAAACATCGATGTCAAAATACCCAGTGACAATGTCACAGCAAAACCCTTAACCGGACCAGATCCAATCAGGAACAAAATAACTGCCACAATCAATGTAGTGATATTGGCATCCAGAATCGACACAAAGGCGCGGTCATAGCCTGCACTAATGGCACCCTGATTAGAGGCTCCAGAGGCCAGCTCCTCCCGAATCCGCGAAAAAATCAGCACATTGGCATCCACCGCCATACCCACCGTTAACACTATGCCGGCAATACCAGGCAGAGTCAGAGTGGCTCCCAGCAATGACATAAAAGCCACCAGCAACACTAGATTCATCATCAACGCCACATTGGCAAAGACACCAAAGCCTTTGTAAACCACCAGCATAAACAGCAATACCATAGCCATACCCAAGGTTACAGACTTGACCCCCAGCTGAATATTTTCTGCTCCCAGCGAAGGCCCAATAGTGCGCTCTTCAACAATATACATAGGTGCTGCCAGCGCACCGGCCCGCAATAGCAGGGCCAACTCAGATGACTCGCGCTGACCATCGAGGCCAGTGATGCGGAATGAAGTACCCAGCTGCCCACGAATGGTAGCCAGACTAATAATATTTTTCTCAACAAAGGGCACCGGCGTAATGACAAGCTCGCCGTTTTCATCAATAGATTTGTCCAGTCTGGTTTTATATTCAATAAACAACACACCGAGAGCGCGACCAATATTATCTCGAGTGGCATAGCCCATCTGCCAACCACCTTTGGCATCCAGATCAATACTCACCTGCGGACGGCCATTTTCATCAAAACTGGCGCGAGCATCAGTAACATTCTCACCAGTGATTACGGCTTTGTTTTCAAGACGCGCATCGGGACCCTGACCAGAGGGAGTGCGAAAGTCAAAGGTTTCACCACTGCGCCCATCAGATTCCAGACGGAATTCAAGATTGGCGGTTTTACCAATAATACGTTTGGCCTCTGCGGTGTCCTGCACACCAGGCAGTTCTACTACGATTCGGTTTTTGCCCTGACGAGACACCAAAGGTTCAGACACACCCAACTCATTTACTCGATTGCGCAGGGATGTGAGATTTTGTTTGATGGCATTGTCTTCAATTTCACTAGTTGCAAGATCGCTGAGATTAAGTACCAGCGAAAGCGCACTTTGCCCCTGCCCAGGTTGGAGCCGCAGATCACGATAATTGGCGCGGATTAAGGCAGTGGCTCGCTCGACCTGATCTTCATCACGGAACCGGCCAACAATCTGACGGCCCTTAAGGGATAAACTGCCATAACGAATACGCTCTTCACGCAGTTCTGTTTTGATATTGAGCAAATCAGCTTCGAGCCTATTGGTCAGTGCCGAATCCAGATCCACCTCAAGCAAAAAGTGCACACCGCCGCGCAGATCAAGCCCTAGCTTCATAGGCGTGCCACCCAGACCAACTAGCCAGTCCGGCGTAGTAGGCGCCAAATTTAAGGCAACAATATATTCACCCCCCATCTCCGCCTGAATCACCTCTTTGGCACGCAGCTGCAGTTTGCCATCACGCAGACGAACAAGTGCAGTGCTACCGTCAGCCTCACCAGCAAAATATTCAATACCTGCCTCATCCAGAGAGGATTCGATCTTATCCAGAACGGTCTGGTCAATCACCATGGCACCACTCTGACCAGATAGCTGAATTGCTGAATCCGGTGGATACAGGTTGGGCGCGGCAAAGATAAATCCGAAAGCAACGACAAGAAGAATCAGTACATTCTTCCACAGAGGAAATTTATTTGGCATGACTGGTGCGATCCTTTAATTCAAGCGCGCATTATAGCGACATTAGGTAATAAATAGGGGCACAAATAAGGATTTAAACCCTGTTGGCAATTTAACGACTAGGTTGAAGCCTGCTTGGCATAGAACTCAGCAGCAAAATCCTCTAGCCGCTCCTCAGCAATAGCCTCGCGCAGACCCGCCATCAATGTCTGGTAATAGCGCAGATTGTGAATAGTATTGAGCTGAGCACTCAGCATCTCACCGCATTTTTCTAGGTGGTGCAAATAGCCGCGACTAAAGTTAGAACAGGTGTAG
The DNA here is from genome assembly GCA_943788875.1 of uncultured Pseudomonadales bacterium. Lineage (GTDB taxonomy): Bacteria > Pseudomonadota > Gammaproteobacteria > Pseudomonadales > Porticoccaceae > HTCC2207. Next base: position 81,771 of record CALSSA010000006.1, read on the forward strand.
CAGTCACACTCAGCATCCAGAGTGCCAGTGTCATGGCGATGCACCGCATTGCGAATCTTAATAACGCCAGTGCTGGTAAACAGATGGCCATTGCGAGCATTTCTGGTGGGCATCACACAGTCAAACATATCAATACCACGACGCACCCCTTCCACCAAGTCGGCTGGCTTACCAACTCCCATCAGGTAACGGGGCTTGTGGGCAGGCATATTGTCTGCCAGATGATCAAGAATGCGAATCATATCCTCTTTCGGTTCACCCACAGACAGGCCACCAATGGCATAGCCATCAAAGCCGATCTCTTCCAGACCCGCCAGAGACTCATCGCGCAGGGATTCATACATACCGCCCTGCACAATGCCAAATAGCGCGGGAGGGTTATTACCATGGGCATTTTTGCTGCGCTGGGCCCAGCGCATCGACAGTTGCATGGACTTGTGAGCTTCCTTTTCTGTAGCCGGATAAGGTGTGCACTCATCAAAGATCATCACCACATCGGCACCCAGATCATGCTGCACCTGAATAGACGTCTCGGGGTCAATAAATACCGGACTGCCATCGATTGGAGACTTAAACTTCACCCCTTCTTCAGTGATCTTGCGCATATCCCCCAGGCTAAACACCTGAAAACCACCGGAATCAGTCAAAATAGGCCCCTGCCACTGAGTAAAGTCATGCAGGTCACCATGCTGCTTAATCACTTCCGTGCCCGGACGCAACATCAGATGAAAGGTATTACCCAGAATAATCTCAGCACCAATCTCTTTGATATCCCGGGGCAACATGCCTTTAACCGTGCCATAGGTACCCACCGGCATAAACGCCGGAGTCTGTACTTTACCGCGAGGAAATGTCAGCTCGCCGCGGCGCGCTTTGCCATCGGTGGCAGAGACATTAAATTGCATAAAACATTCACGGCTCGCGTCATTACTCATGGTCAGGTACTTCCTGTGCTGCATTGGGGTTGTGAATTAAAAACATCGCATCACCATAACTAAAGAAACGATAGCGCTCAGCCACCGCCTCCTTATAGGCCGCCATTATAGATTGATAACCGGAAAAGGCGCTGACCAGCATTAGCAATGTGGATTCAGAGAGATGGAAGTTGGTTAACAGGCCGTCGACCACCTTAAATTGATAACCGGGATAGATAAAAATATCTGTATCTCCCTCAAAAGGCTGAATCGCACCAGACTGGAAAGCCGTCTCCAAGCAGCGCACGCTGGTGGTGCCCACCGCAATAACCCGACCACCATTGGCCTTGGTTGCGGCTACCTGCTCACAGAGCTCATCCGTTACCTGCAACCATTCCGAATGCATCTTATGGTCCTGAATCTTTTCAGCCCGCACCGGCTGGAAGGTTCCGGCCCCCACATGCAAGGTGACAAAGGCGATCTGCGCCCCCTTAGCCTGAATATCCGCCAGCAACTGCTTATCAAAGTGCAGCCCAGCCGTAGGCGCCGCCACAGCACCAGGCTGCTCGGCATAGACAGTCTGATAGCGCGACTTATCCTCCTCGGTATCAGAGCGATCAATATAAGGCGGCAGAGGCATATGACCAATCTGATCCAGCACCTCCAAAACAGGCCGTGCAAAGCGCAGCTCAAATAAATCACCAGAGCGCCCGAGCATTTCAGCGGACTGATCATTACCAAAATGTAATTGATTGCCGGGCTTGGGAGATTTACTGGCACGAATATGGGCCAGCACACGATAGGCATCCAGTACCCGCTCAACCAACAACTCAATCTTGCCGCCACTGGCCTTCTGACCATACAGCCGCGCTGGAATCACCTTAGTATTATTAAACACCAGCAAATCCCCGCTCTGCACAATCTCCAGAAAATCAGCAAACCCTTTGTGTTCAAGAGTCTGGGAGGCCGAATCCAAATACAGCAAACGGCTACCCTGCCGCTCTGCAGCAGGCTGTCGGGCAATCAGTTCATCGGGAAGCTCAAATTTAAAAATATCACGGCGCATAGGGCTGATTAACGGTGTTTTAGCTGGTTAAAGGTTACAAGCCCGCAAGGGTATAGAAAATAGCCGCAAACACCAAACCATTTAAACCCAATTCCAACCGAGATCAGTTGACCAGCCATTGATCACTGCTATAATCCCCGCCCTGCCCGCGCTAGAGCAGGCAAATGCCAGTGTGATGGAATTGGTAGACATAGGGGATTCAAAATCCCCCGCCCTTAAAAGCGTGCCGGTTCGAGTCCGGCCACTGGTACCAAGCATACTTTGAAGCCCTTGTAAGCACTAGACTACAGGGGCTTTTTAGTTCTTAAGCTAGTCATTTGTAGTCACATTTGTAGTCACGCAGGGGCTTCTTTATACCCCACGGGGGAGTCTGCTGAGTCCTTGTGATTGTTACTGTATCTCGCACAGATACAAAGTAGGCAAATTCTAGACTCCTCAACTCGTACAACATCCCTCCAAAATCACAGACTGTCTACTCAAAAACTTTCATCAGTTTTGATTGTCATAAACGCTGACACCATGACTGTAAGTTTTACAATGAAAAAACACCTCTTTGCTCTAATGCTTGTCAGCCCAGTCACGTTTGCAGAAATTGACCAAATATGCCCAATCTACGTCAAGACCTATGGGTGGGACATAGTTGCAAAGCAAATTAAGAGAAATGGTTGTAGCCGAAATGACATACTGCAAATCTTCTATGGGATGGACAAACCCATCAAGGAGATGATGCTGATCGCGTCTAATAGATGGTGTCGATTCGATAGAAATACTGACATTGTGGGGATATCGCTAAGCTGCGTACTAAATTCAACAAAACCACGAATTCGCTTGGATTCTGCTAAGCGTAGAAATATGCCAACGCAGTCTTGATTATCTATTCACTATTGCACAAACGTGCCTGTGCTATATAGTTGTAAAATAAATTAAAGGACTTATAGCTAATGAGATACCTCCTACTACTTGTAGCTTTAATTACTTCTAATGCTTTTGCTGCGCCAAACTTTGAAGAAACTATGGCAGCAGCTAAGCAGGGTGATGCAGATGCTCAATCGCGTATGGGGTATGCTTATGCCGTGGGAGACGGTGTTCTGCAGGATCAATCCAAAGCTCTAAAATGGTTTAAAAAAGCAGCCTACCAAGGACAGTGCCAGTGCGATAGTTCCGTAGAATTTCATGATTTTTATCTCTCTGCTTACCGAGTAAAACATTTAATAATCGAGGCAAAGCTAGTTATACCCTAAAAGTAAAAAAACCCAGCCGGGCTGGGTTCTTTTACTCTGACAATGCCTACGTGAACGGAGTAATAACCCCATTCACACACTTAGCCTCAACTATAACTATTCTGCCGCCAAAAAGTCATCATAGGGAAATGCTGGCATACCGGTCTGTTCAAAAACAAAGTCAACAAGGACTCTAGAAGCGAAAATCGAGTAATCAACACTGCCATTGAAGGGCAGAGAAACCTTGGTCCCCGAGGAGTAAAAACGACCACCAAAGATACCAATGTCCCCTAGGGTATTTTTAGCCTTACCAAACATTATAAAGCTTGCCATTTCGCCAGGATTGTTTGCTCTAAGCAGCCGCGGTGTTGGGGTCTTAATTATTTCTTCATTGCCAACAGTGACAATAGAAAACTCCGATTCTTCAATGACCGCATTTTCCTCCCAACCCCAATTTGAGTTGCACCCGCCATCACGAGATGTCCATTCAAATATTCCAGTTTTCGCGTCAGCATCGTAGCTTTTTACGCGAAAGGGAGAGTTACAGCCTTCTCCCATGGAAGAGTGGTTAAGAGGAGCTTGGTGATACGCTATGAAGCCAGAAAGCGTTGTTTCATAGGCATCGTCACAGACGTACCCGCACCAGCTGTCAAACCATAATTCGTAATACCCACCAAGATCATTGTCGACAGCTGAGTACACGGTGTCATAAGCATACGAGCCTTCGGGCGCAGGTAGCTCAGGATTGCACCCTGGAACGGGAATATCATCATCGCCGTCCGAGCATAAATCCGGGATAACATCTCCGATACGCAGCCCTGAAAGATCTTTGCGAATGAAACAGTATTCTCTCGAGGCAGTAATCCCGTCATCGTAAAACGTGGCACAGTTTTCAACGAGTTTTGTGCCCGCACCTTCATTTTCGCTAGCAAGACTCCAAACACCCTCTGGCCCTAAAAAGTAATCCTCTCCGAGTTCAATCGAAACCCAACGACCTACCTCTTCGTCGTACGGATGGAACGCTACCTTGTCAGCACTTCCAGAGGTAATGTCCACGATCTTACCTTCCTCTGCCTCTGGGAAGTACACAAACTCCATCATCAGCCCTTCTACATAGTCCCCGCCCTCAACAATTCGCTCTTCCTCCTCGGATAAGATTATCAACTCCCCCGATTTGATTACGTCGACTAGACTAACAACCTCACCATCTCCAGATTTCGTGGCGGCTACAATGTTTTGCACCTGGCCTTCAACACGCTGCGTAACTGCATCCGTCACCTCTTCCAGGGTCAGTGCCGCTTGCCCGCCAACAATCAGTTCTGCTGCGATCACATTTTTGACGGTAGCGATGGCTGCCTTCGTCACCTCTGCTGCACTCAAAGTGGACGCCCCTTCGCTGCTCTCCAATGTCGCCTTTGTGGCGGCTAAAGCTTCAGCCAAAACCTCGGCAGTATCCTGCAAATCTTCATCCACCACTGAAATGAAGTCGTTACCCAGTAGATCGGTATCCGAATCAATTCCCAATGCCAGTTTTACAGAGAGTTCCGCCTGTTCAGCGGTTATCTCTCCGCCCGAGGAAACAATTTCCTGTGAAACAAGCGTTGTCAAAGGGGTAACAACCTCAGGATTATCATGAGGAGCCATCATGTTGTAGGCTTTCTGAATAGGACCAAGGTCCTGATCCGTGGCAGTGATAGGGATATCAGCGAGAATTTGCGTGCCAGCGGGGATATCCCCGGTAACTTCAAATGTATAAGCACCATCTACTCCTGACACGGCAGAGGGCTCCGTGACATCACAAGCGTAGTTGTTGTTGAGGTCAAGACATACTGTCGCACCTACAATGTAGCCGTCAATGACCGCTCCTGCCATCGTAACTGCATTGGTGGCTGTAGATCCACCAGCCGGCGCTCCCCCAGCAGTTTCGCCACCACCGCCTCCGCCACATCCAGTCAAACTGACCAGCAGTGCTGCGCTATAAAAAAAAGTTTGTTTTAATCTCATGCCAATGCTCCGAAGGTTGATGAAAAAAAAAGTGTAGTATGTAAACGTGCATATTACAATTTATTTCCCTCTAGCCCCCGTATCGTGCCCACCAGTTAATCGAAATACACTAAACGAGCCTGACGAGATATGAGTTCCCGTCACACCGATGTGGGCAACCAAATTTAAGAATAGATAACTGCAGGGTACTCCCCTCGACCGATCCCTGAAAGAGATCAGGCTGTGGATATTGCGATCAATAGTAGCTCTTTGCCGCGTTAAAAAATATCTGCATGGGCTAAAGAAACTGTTGGAGCGCGGATGGGACAAGCATTGGGTCAAATGTGATTAAAGTAGATAACCCAGAAAGCTAAAACATGGGCTTGGGTTATTTGCTCTGTACAGTAGCTCAAGCTCTAGCAGCCCAATGCTACGAGTCTAATTACAAAGACTGTGATTGATATTTTCTTTACAGGACACAAAGAAAAAGTAGCTTGCCAAGTCTCTAGCACTACTTCCTTAGCCCAGTTCTGATGTTGCTGTTGCACAGCTATGACATCGTGTGCTGATGGGTATTCTAATTAAGTACTGGTAATGTAAGAGGTGCTAGTTCAGCCTTCACACCTTTAGCGGCTATAGCATACAACTACTACTAGCCATTAGCAGCTAGCCCCGCAGGGTTCCTATACAGTCCCTAGTTCCTTTCTATTGTGTATAGTCTCTAAGCACTAAAGAGAGACCATTAATTATTAACCTTTAACAACCACTTATTATGTTGTTTCAATCTGTTGTTATAGCCTTCAGTTCTGTTGTAAGTGACTCTTTGGTTGTGGTTGTAGTCTAAAGCATTGGCTCTATCCATGTTCATAAAGGCTTGTATTTGATCTCTTCCAATACCTTCTTGATCTAGATTGATTTTGAATCCATTGAGTTCTTCTGTTACCGCTTTGTTCATTATGGTTCTTAACTCTCCAGAGTGTATGTCTGGGATTACGTAAGAATCATGTATTGTTAATACTGGAATGTTTTTCTTGGTAAAGTGGTTAATAATCTTCGTTGTGATCCTACCATCTACATTCATTAACTCTACACCCTTATCTGTTCCTAGCGAGTCTCCCAGTGTTGGATGTTTTTCTTTGAACGCATCTAGCAGGAGGTGTAGTTGTTTGTGTTTTAGCTTTCTTTCTTTACTCTTACTAGGCTGATCTACTTGATAAGCTTGAAAAGCTTTTTTAACTGTTGCAGCATTAATAGCATTTAGGACTATCCCTTTAACAACTTTCCTTTGTTCCCCTGCTGTAAAATCTAAGAGTAGGTGTTCCAATGCATAGTGGTCTTCCAGCGGTGGTTGTATCCCTTGTAAACCATAAAGTAAGTTTACGTGTAGCCCTGAGTAGTCTACCTCTATCGTTGTCTCGTCATTGATATATATCTGCTTACGCCAATCTTCCTTAATACTCTGCCACCATCCTCCGTGAAACCTACCTCCAAGATTCCAATCAGCCCTGTAGAAGACTCTTCTGACAAACTTGTTGTCCTGTGTCAGTTTTACTCTCCTAATCTTTTCCTTTCCCGCTTTCTTGTCCCAGTAGGGTTGCTCTATAACTGGCTCTTCTCTTGTTGGTATGTCTATAAAGGTTCGCCAGAGCAAGGCGTTGTATTGCTGTACCTGCTGTCTCATTGACTACTATTGGTTCAAAGTCTGTGTCTTCGTAGTCAACCTGAATACGTTTCTTCTTGTCGTTGATGTAGTCATAGTTACTTAGGATAATCACTTCTTGGTTAGGCTGTTCTTCTACAAGGTCAAACAATGTTAGATTAGTATTATTAAAGATTCTTACCAGCTTGGCTGAAGCTCTAATGCGTGTAGTCATACCTGACCACTCAGAGCCAGTCTCTTTATCTATTAAACCTGTTTCGTAGGCTCTGTTGACTATTTCAATCATCTTGGCTGAGATGAATAACTCGTTGTATCTGGAGTTCTTTTTGTAGGCTGAGTTAGTCATGCCCACGCCAATAGATAACTCTGGATCGTCTAACCAAGCTACATAGAGGTCTAGTAGCAGTGTTTTGAATTGCTTCTTGGGTTCTGACTTGGCTTTGTTGCCTTTGCCCCCTCTGGAAATGCTTCTTTAAAGTATTGATTCCAGACAGTGTCACGTAGCTTTGTTGCTTCAGGATGGTGTGACCATCGGTGAACGTCTAGTGGTCTGGAGTGGTAACGGTTGATTTCAGTCATAGAGCTATTGAAGCACAGGATTTGATCAGTTTATATCTGGGATGTCGTTGGTTTGGATATAATTTAGCCATCGAATAAAGGTCACTTTCAATCTCGCTTAAAACGCAACACAGAGCCTCTCAGCGCCATCCTCAGCGCACCCTATACGAACCGAAAGCCCAGCAATATCGTGGCTTGCAGGGCGATCTGAGGTGTTCTGTGGCGTGCTATGGCGCAGGGTTTGTTGGGGAGGCTGAGGAGTGGATAAATAGGGTGATTTAGTACCTGTGTAGACGCTCTCTCTTGCTGTTTTAGGCATGGCAGAAAAAAAGATTCAGACCGAAATGAACTTTCCATCACATAGCTGTCTTAGTAAGCGTGAATGATTCTCCCCCTAGAACACGATCAGTTACATCTCTCCGAAGAAGCCCTGTTAACGCAGGGTTTTCTTTTGTCTGAGCATTTCAATCTAGGAGCGACTGTTGATGCTGACTACGTTGCTAGCGAGACCATACTCAATATCAATAAGGTGCTGGTGAATCTTCAGTGAGTCTTGATAAAGAGTCTGAACAATCTCTGACTGAGAGATAGCAGTAGAGCCGTAATTTAACAGGTGTCTGCTAGCCTTCCTTTGCTCATCTGACCAGCCAGCAATGGATGCTATTGTCAGCAAAGACACTCCTGCACGCTGCCCATTGATCTTAAAGCTATGCCGCAGGCAGTGAGGTGAGGTTTGCGGACTGTCGATAGTCCTGCGCATGATCTTCTTTAAGGTGGCACTTGGCGCTGACTCTGTGCAGCCTTGCAGCCACTTAATCGTGTCTTCAATATTGTTTCTGATAAGTTCTAGGCCCAGCACTATTGGAACGATACGTTTCCTATCGTCAGTCTTTGTATCATTCACAATCTTCAGATGAGGAATGTCAGCATCTAAAGCAATATCCTCTGGCCTTAATCTTTTAATCTCTGACACCATCATTCCAGCCTGTAGATACAGCAACAGAGTCACACCATACATTGGCTTAATTTTACCTGCAGGGTCTAGGATTGCTCTCACTAACTCTATTTGCTGCTGAGGCTCTAGAGGGTTTCTTGCGTTGACTGGAGTAGGCTTAATCTCAGGCAGTTCTATTTGCCATCCTAAACGGTGCTTTCGGCTAGCCTTGCGCAGACACGCTGTCACATCTCCTAACTCTCTGATCAACGTCTGACTGCTCACCTGCCCTTCCCTATCAAGCACATACGCATCCATACCATCGTTTATGTGCTGAAGCGTAGCTCCACTAATTACCGTGTCGCCTGCCAAACTGATCCATCTATTCCAGTATTTAAAGGCTTTCTTGCCATTGCGGGACTCAGGATCAATACCTCTGTAATGAACATACTCATCCCAGAGGCTGCCTAGCGTCTTTGGCTTGGCTTTAGCTTTATTGACCAGCTTCATACGCGCCTCAGCCACTATCTTATCCTGTAAGGTCAGCGGCTGGCCTGTCTGGTCTTTGTGCAACACATCTTCGAACTCAGGAACTGCCCAATCAGCATAGTCATGTCCATCAGCTTGCAGCTGTCTTTGCTCCTGCTCTTCCTTGACTGATATATCAGCGTCTTTTAGCTACCTTTACATACTGACCTGCCACTAAGCCACGCTTCCTTAGGAAATCTGCAGCTGCTTTCTCCAAGTCTGTTGCAGAAAGTGCGTCTGGGTCAGAGTTACTGATTAATAGAAGCTGACGCTGATATGCCTCTTCAGCCGTTAATCGCTGCTTTCTGAATCTCTATTACACTAGCGCTGGCAACCTGTAGCTGCAGCGGATATGTGAAGAGACTTTGCTGTATTAGATGCTTTAGCCTAGTTGGATAGCGTCTTTGATAATGGTACGAACCACGTCTAGGTCTAATGTATTTAGGGAGTGAGATACTCATTTGTAGTCACATTTGTAGTCACATATGATTCCCATTGTAACATTAAATGCATATATAACAACAACTTAGATAGCATAGGTCGAGTCCGGCCACTGGTACCAAACAATAAAACCCTGCCGGTAGGCGGGGTTTTTTGTTTGTATCTGATTATCTTTGGCCAACTTTAACTTATTAATACCCGTTTTCTTGTAATTCCTGATAAAGAGTCGCACTTCGAGTCTCGATGAACTCTTTGACAGACACATCGCTAGCATCACAGAGATCAGTCCCTGCCGCAGCATCGATAGCACCCGGGTTATAAACCTGACCGCAGCCACTGGGGGAACCGGCATCGGTAGCCAATATAGATGGTTGCACTAGGGCATTTCGCGTTGCTAGTTTTTGTTCTACGGCAACCCAATTTAATTCAAGGTCCAAAATTGACTTAATTTCTAAAAATAGTTGGTTTTTATTTTCTGGTTCCGAGAACACTATTGTCCATAAAATGGGGTTGAGCCCAAGCGCTGATGCCCTCCCCGCCCAATCAATCTTATCGGGCGAAGGAAAGGCATAAGTTTCCATAATATCTCTAAATCCCGCAAAATTTGCGTCTAACTCACTGCTACCTAGCCTGTGACTATCCCTGAAGACAAAATCGAAGTCATTAACAAAGTACGTCCATAGATCAGTTGTAGGGTTAAAATAGAGGTAGTAATTATTTCCAACCCTTACATAGTGGTCTACGGCGCCCATAACGATCTCTGCCGCCTGCGCCTTAATAAATCCATTTATGTCGAAGTGTTCAGCCAACGCTGATTCAGAGGGATTGGACTGTAAGAATTCAATAAAATCCTGCAAAAGCTGTCGACCCTCGGTAATACTTTTCTTTTTAGTTTTAAGGTCGTAAATAGGTCTATACGGGCGAAATTGAGAGACTCCTCCTTCATTATTGATATTTGAATTTACAAATGCTGGATCTAGATAATTAGCCGTACCCAACCATTCTTCTCTCGAGTCCGGGTCCGATTTCTCAACACCGATATTACAAAAGTCAGTGTTGAAAAACTGATCAGATGTATCGTAAGGCACACAGTTTAGGTCTGCCTCCTTAGGCCCTGCCAACGTTGCAAAAACGCCGCTTTTGAACAGAAAGCCGTTTTTCCCAAAAAAACGTTTTAAAAAAGGTTTGTCGATTTGTTCAACCATTTGGAACACGCCCATATTATATGTTTGGGGTAACGGCTGCCCAAACAAATTCCCAGTGCCTGTTATCTCCAAAATGACATTAGCATGAGCAACACGAGACGCTGGCACCCCGATACTGTTAAGGACATCGTGGGCTAAAAGCTCTCTCTGATAAGTAGGATCGTCCCGGTTGTATCTGAAGAATACCTTCTCGACACCCATAAATTCCCTACCATCATTGCCTGGAACCTCTGGATGATTTTTACCTAACCGACTTAGACATGGATATTCAACAACAGAGGCGGGATCCCCGCTGCCATCGATGCATGAATACACACCCTCGTCTTCATCAAATTCCTCATCAAATTTGAGCCCGAAGCTGAACCGTTTTGGCTTAATGAGCCCGGTATCTGCATCATATTCTTCCGGCCATTGGCGGCTAGTATTACCTCGCATTTTGAAACCAACCTTTTCCAGACTCTCAATAACGTTATTGTTCTCGTCAAGATATTCGAAATCAACCTGCCGGTATATTTCGCTGTGGCTCCAATTCGTCCAAAGAGCTGCCGGACCACTAGCCGTACCATTTCTATAGTCAGCCCTTTCTGTGTCTAACACAAAGCGCTGCCACTCACCTCCATCCATGGTTAGCCGAATTTTATGCATTTTATCCAAGGAGAAAAGTGGCGCTGAGTCATCTGCCTTACACTCAAGATCAATCACCAGATCATTGAATGCTATCGCGCCCTCTTCAATCGACAACTCGCAATCTTGTCGCCCCGCATCTCGATCAACACTCACCTCAAAGTTACTGCCACCCTTAATACCGAGCGGTATTTTAAAGACACCATTGCCATCAATGGTCACAATCTCATCGTCAATAGCACAATCCGAATCATTGCTCGTCATGAAGCAGCTATTAATCTCTAGGTCTAAGTCGCGAAACTCATCAAGTGTGGAGATCTCAAATTCAAGAAAGAAGATTGGCTTTGTGACGGTGAGATCAAAATCTATCGAACGTGAAAACTCTCCATCTGACACAGACAATGTTATTGAAGACACTGAGTTTAGATCAGCCGTCGAAGGAATACCTGTAATGGACCCAGTTATTGAATCAAAACTCATCCAATCAGACTGGCCCCTAATAGAAAAACTCAAGGAGTCACCATTTACATCCGAGGCATCAGGTGTAAAATTCAAAGATTCTCCTATTCGTATTGATGACATGGAACCTGATATTTCTGGCGCTACATTAACGAGTTGAGAACCCCCCGTGCTATCGCCACCACAACTGGCCAGAAGTACAGCCCCAATAACCAACGCCACATTATTTCTTGTCACCATGCTGACCTCCCCTAAAAATTGCGTGTTCGCATAAAAAAGATACATTACATGAGAATTAACTTCAATTATCGGAGCTCATTTTTCATATTTGTAAGTCAAAAAAAAGCCGGGTACTCTCTGAGAAGGGTTATTACAACCCTCTGACAACAGATTTTGCATTTGAATTTATTTTTTAGGCGTCCAAATGATTGAAACAATCATGATGGCTACGATTGCCAAAAACATCATCTGCATTGGCATTGGCGATGTCACTGGCAATTCAGTTGTACCAACATATTCGATAAATTTCTCAGAAAACACTGAACGGGACTCTAAAAGCTCCAAGTTATATGCAGTAATAACCCATGTTGATTTAGCTAGAGTCATTGCCATCCAGGTTCCAGCCACAATCAGCAGGCCGAAAGCGGTAGAGACTAACTTTTGAACTACATTGGAATCTTCATTTTCTCTGGTCATGTTTGCAACTCTAAGAGCAAGCCAAATTGCAATTATGCTGCCTATAAAGCTTGTGACACCAACTAATCTGCCGCTGTTAAATAATGTGTAAATCTCATATTCAGTCATTCTCTTCCCCTTTTATTATTAAGTTTTATTTTCTTAAATAGCGGTTTAAGTCTATATCTATACAATCATGAATATAAAACTTACTTGCAAGCGTCTCTAATGACATTTAATGTGGTGCCCGCATTGTAACCTGATAAGTTTGACCTTTAATATCCAAGGCGACATAACCAGTTATGAACTTTATTCCCTATGCAATCCCAGTGTTTTTATTATTAATCGTTATTGAGCTTTTTTGGGGATGGTGGAAAGGCAACAACACCTACAGAGTTAATGACAGCATCAACAGTCTCAGTCTCGGATTGCTAAGCACAGCCACCAAGTTTGTATTTCTCAATATTGGCTTGCTGGTGTTTTCTGGCATTGAAAAAAATTACGCGGTCTGGGCATTCGACAGCTCCTCTCTTGGCCATTGGCTGCTGGCTATCTTGCTGTATGACTTTCTCTATTACTGGTTTCACCGTATTAGCCATGAGCGACAGTTTTTCTGGGGCTCTCATGTGGTCCATCATCAAAGTGAAGACTACAACCTAAGTACTGCCCTGCGCCAAACCAGCACCAGCTTTTTCACTACCTGGGTGTTTTATATTCCATGCTTTTTCCTCGGCATGCCGATCTCCATGTATGTGAGCATAGCCACGGCACACCTGATCTATCAGTTTTGGGTGCACACGCAACATATCTCCACATTGGGGTTTTTAGAATGGTTTATGGTCACTCCCTCAAACCACCGGGTACACCATGCCCAAAACGCGGATTATATTGATAAAAATTACGGTGGCCTGCTGATTATCTGGGATAGACTGTTTGGCAGCTTTCAGAAAGAGCATAAAGAACAGCCTGCCATCTATGGCATTCGCGCACCACTGGCAAGCTGGAATCCAATCTGGGCAAATCTACATATTTTTATCAACATGGCCCTTGATGCCTGGCGAACAGCCAACTGGCTGGATAAATTTCGTGTCCTGTGGTCAAGGACGGGCTGGCGGCCAGCGGATGTTGAGGTGTGGTATCCGGCGCAAAAATCCAATCTCGACCAGTTTGAAAAATACAATCCTGATCTAAACCCACTGACTAATAGCGGCATCGTTGCCCAGTATATTTTGTTGTCAGTTTTTCATTTATGGAGTGCCGGGCAAGTGGACCAGCTTTCCTACGTGCTACTCTGGGCTACCGTTGCAATACAGACTTATACATTAATAGTGATTGGGGCTATTTTAGATGGTAAATCTTTTGCCCGGCGATTGGAGCAATCCAGACTGCTTGTTCTGGCGGTAGTCCTGTATACCAGCTTCGCACTGAATCTCATTACCATTGATTGGTTCTATTATGGTGTTGGCTCTCTGCTGCTTAGTGCAGCTGTAATGTGGCTCAGCTTAGCGTCGGCGCCGGTAGCCAGCAAAACTGAACTGGCATAAAAAAGCCCGCTGTACGGCGAGCTTTTAAACAGCCTGTCTCAGCACTGAATTACATTCTTACATAGGACTGAGTAACAACTTCACTATTATTGGTAAACGATTGAGTAAAGTGGTTTTCATCAACCAGTTCCATTTTCACTTCATTAACCGTGCCTTCGTAATCGGAGAATGAGCTTATCATTGTAGTTTCAATCGCATTTCCATCTGTATCAACTGTAAAGGAGCCAAACCCGAAGTTCTTTGCCTTTTCACCTTCAATAACCACATTCTGTAACCAGATAAAGTGCCCGCCACCAATCATTTTGGTTTCCGAGAATGCAGTGACATCAGGGTCGGCAGACTCTCGGGCTTCAAGGGTCCAAAGACCATCAAAAGGCGAGGTTGCCGTTGAAGCTGTATTCCATACTTCAACCATATCCAACAGGCGACCACCTTCATATTCCATACCGATAATGGTTTGTTCAAAACCTGTTTCAGTCTGATCAATCGCAATATCGAAACGATAACCGGACACCGGCCCATCGTGATTGACTCTAGGGACTTCAACCATCACACCATTTGACCAGTTGGCATCGCCTGCACCCACATCAATACTCTCAGTTTGGGCGTTGTTAAAGGCATACATAAAACGACCATTGGAATAGATCTTTATTTGATCCCGGGTATATTGCCTGACCTCACCATTTTCTGTCACGGTAACACCCCCAATTAAGTAGGCACCATCTGGCAGAGCAACGCTAACCTCTGATACGGCTGGAAGCGGAGTAGGTTCGCCAGAGCAAGCACCCAGTGCCATAATGGTAGAGATATGAAATAGTGGTTTAACGCTCATTGCAGGTTCCCTCGTGTTTTAGTTGTAATCTCAGGGAATAACCATACTCATTGGGAGATTTTATGTATACATCAGCGGGGACAACTCACCGCACAGATAGTCGCCTCATCCTTTTTAACTGTGTATAGATTGGTTTAGAAAGCCTAAATCACTCGATTAGGATTGAGAATACCTTTGGCGTCCATTGCCTGTTTAAGGGTTTTCATCAGCGCAATTTCACTGTCGCTGCGGGACTGATCGAGGAAATCCCTTTTAAGTACACCCACACCATGCTCGGCGGTAATAGCGCCAGAGTACTCGCCAATCATTAACATAATATCTCTATTGATAGCGGTTTTATCTTCTTCCCTGCCTGTATAAGCGCAGACATGCAGATTGTTATCACCTATATGACCAAACAGCAGCACACCAATATTTGGGTATTTTTGCTTCAGGCGCTGGTCCAGATCCGCAGCGAAAATGCCAATATCTGCAATTGGCAGGCTGACATCCTGATTGGACACCGGGCCAAGTACTTTAAACAGCTCGCCAATACCGTCTCTGATCTGCCAGAATTTTTCCGCATCCTGATGGGTCTTGGCAATCATTGCATCACTAATGAGTCCAGCTTCGAGCTGACCAAAAAGTGCCGACTCAAATCGCTCTGCGCCAGACACAGAATCATTATCTTTGTACTCAACCAGTAAATAAAACGGATGGTCTTGAGTAAACGGATTTTGCAGATCGGACTCTACCTGCAAAACCTTGTTGTAGTAGTTATCCCACATCAGTTCAAAACCAGTTAGGCCGGAACCCAGGGTGCGCTTAAGCTGCGCCAGCAGTTTGGTAACGGAATCATAATCGGGTAAGGCACAGAGAGCAGTGTGGGAACTGTGAGATTTTGGCTGCAGCTGAAGCACCACTCTGGTAACAATACCCAATGTGCCTTCAGAGCCAATAAACAGATGCTTCAGATCATAACCAGAATTGTTTTTAACCATTTTATTCATAGCATTAATAACAGTGCCATCTGCCAACACAGCTTCAAGACCCAGCACCAGAGCCCTGGTCATGCCATAGCGAATCACTTCAGTACCACCGGCATTGGTCGACACATTGCCGCCAATCTGACAGCTACCCCGAGCACCCAGATCCAGTGGCATAAACAGGCTGTGTTCGGCGGCGGCATCCTGTAGCACTTGCAATGGAGTTCCAGCACAGGCGCTAATGGTCATGGCAGTGGTATCAATGTCCTCAATGCCATTCATACGTTCCAGAGAGATAGCAAACTCAGCAGCCTGAGGCGTTGCACCCCCAGCCAGGCCAGTCAACCCCCCCTGCACAACCACAGGCTGATCGAATTCATGGCACAGGGCCATAATTTGCGACAGTTCATCGGTGGTTTTGGGTTTTAATAATGCACTGGGTTTGCAGGGATCTGCACCACTCCAGTCAGCGGAATACTTTTCACTGATTTCATCGGCGAGCAATAGCGTATTTTTGTCGACGACGGCTGCGAGGCGGTCAATTAAAGTTTGCATTTGAACTGCTGCCAGAGAGTTTAATTGCAGTGTAACCTACAACTCAGACTCACTACCACTTGTCCTCATAGGTTTCCAAACGGTCAAAAGACTCGCCGATCAGCACGCCCAACTCTCGCTGCTCGCCTTCTTTAAGATGTACGGCTGGGCGGCCATGGGCAAAGCGGTAGTTACAGATAAGCGCAACGTCACCGACTTCCCATGCAATGGGAATACCATAGTCATCATAGACCTTAAGAAATATCCGTTTCTCTTCCGCAGTCATTTCTGAGCCATCACCAAAGGTCAGCTTTAACGGACGCTCATCTGCGGCCAAATGCTGTACCAGAGGCCAGGTATCAAACCATGTGCTGTCATCGGCCATACTGCTGTAGAGTAGATTGCGATCTAAATGAGGGAAGAATTCAAATGCGGAAATATAAAACCTTGTTTTTAACAGGCGATCTGGCCCCCACTCTGCTTCCAGACCACGGCTCTGAGCTTCAGCCAGCGCCTCATCTGGATCCTCCGTGAGCATTGACTGCTGCCAATGGTTATAGACACCAATATCAAGGCGATCGACAAAGGACTCACGGTCCGACAAATTTCGATGATAGCAAAGCCCCAGCTTCTTCAGCTTTTGGCCAAACTCCGTGGCCAGCAGTGCATCGGTGGCTTGACAGTTATCAGAGACATAGGTATGGCCGCCCTCACTGGGCATTTTGTGGGCCATAAAGCTGACCATCTTGGTACTTGACCCAATGTAGGCCATCTCATGGTGGTAGTGCAGCCAGGCTTCTAGCGGCGCTCCCACCTCATAGACATTCTTTTCAATGATTTTGCGCGGGTTGGCGCCGCCTTCGTATTGGCGCTCGTTTTTTAGTACCTGAGTGGCAATCAGGCGCATCGCCTGCAAATCGTCTAACCCTGTATTGATAACATGAACCAGCCCCACATCATCAAAGGTCTGCTGCATGCGTTCGGCAAGCTCTTTACTAGCCACCAGGGGCGCACCATTAATCCGGTACTCATTGCCATCAATGACAAACAGTTCTGGAGATATAGCAGGCGTGCCAGTCCACCACTTGGGCTCAGTGATATTGGGTAATGGCTCAAAGGCTTCAGCTGTAGTGGCAGACATCTTTGGTTCTCTAGGGTCGAAATTAAAAAAGTTTGTCATTCTAGCTGCGAAAATAGCCTCGGACAATAAAAAAATCAGCCTTTTAAACAAGTTTTAAACTGACTTATTGGGCTATACGCATTCAGTCTGCCGGCGGGTCAACATAACCCGTGTAAATATCAGCCCATTGCCATCATCAGGAACCCTGAAAAAGCCGCATTGGTTCTCGACAATTCGGGCTCCACAAGCTTTTTAGATTGATTGATTAAATCTCTGTAGGCTGTATAAAAATGCCAGCTTGGCAATGGTCGATAGACTAAATTTGGCACCTCAAAATGAGCAATAATATTCTTTGCCGTGGTGGGTTTTACAAACACCTCAGTATTGGGTGAAAAATAGGCAGGAATAATGCTGACCAAACTCCATTTAGCCAATTTTTCAGTCTGCATAAGATCCACCAGAGCCTCAAAACCAGACTGCTGGTCACCGTGCAGCAACTGGCCCAGAGACTGCACCAAAAACTCACGATCTGCGGCGCTTAGGCAACCGACAAAGTCGCGAAATTTAGGCTTTTCAAACATAGATACCATGGAGGAACGGGATACTATTTTGACCATATTGTCGGCGCTTTTATTGACATCCTCCAAAGCTGAAAGGCTAAAACTGTCTTGGGCAAAGGTAATCATCTTATCCATGCGGTGCCGCTTGGCAATCACCTGCATTTCAGGATCATCAAAACCACCGGGGAAGCGCTGTAAAAACATCGCCTCGGCGGTTTTTAGCTTTAATCTGTCCAAAGTGAAGCCATTGGTTCCAGTCCTTTATTACTCTCTGATCAAAGCTCTTAATAAGCCGTTTTATGACGCACATGTCGTTACATTTACTGCTGCTGCCAGCCCGCTAGCGTTTTAGTCGCATTTATTAACCCTCTAAACCTATTTTACTAGGGTTCCAGCAGAGACCATTCATGGATAATAATCGGTCTTTTCAAGCCTTAAGTGAGGTTCCTAGTGTCGATTTACTTTAACAATCTAACCACTGACAATTAAGGTTTCGCTGCCACTGCTGCAGCGTCTGTGTTTGAGCCTTTTATGTCACCGCAAACGAAACTAAGTATCAGCCCTGTCGATACCAGAAAATGGTTTCATCAAACCCAGCTGCCCAATGGGCGCTGCCTGGTTCTAGCGGGGAACTTCAGCATTACACCGATCGAATCGCCAATGCCTATATCAGTGCAATGGCACCTTAAAAATTGTTGCAAAAAAAGAAGCTTTCACCGACCAAGGTAAAACCAAGCAATATACATCGGCCCGATTAAATTCCAAATTTGCCTTTAAATATGGCCGGGTTGAAGTGCGAGCGACAAGTACCTGCAGACACGGGCACCTGGCCAGCTATCTGGACATTGGGTAAAAATATCAAAGAGTCCTGGGGCTTATTGGCAAACTGAGGGCTCACGGCACTACATCATGGCCCGGATGCGGCGAAATCGATATTATGGAGCACTGGGGTAGCAGACCAAACTTTGTACAGAGCGCCATGCACACTATATCCAGTTCAGGTGACACGGTGAATAAAGGCGGCCAAGCCATAGCGACTGCGACAACAGATTTTCATATCTATGCAATGGAACTGGTCAGCGGAAAGCATCGTCTTCAGCGTAGACGACAAAGTGCTTCATTACCGCTATCAGCCAAGAAAGAAGAATTCTCGCACATGGCCATTTGATCAAGAGCAATACTTAATTCTCAACCTGGCTATTGAGTCGGACATCTATAGCAGCTTTAATAGCGCGCAAATGGAAATTGACTATGTAAGAGTCTACGCCAAAGATGCGAGCCTGGGAGACAAGCCTGTTTGGTCAGATGAATTTGACTAGCCTAACGCGGCTCAATTAGCCCGGTTGAAAAGCCTGGCAATGCCTTAAAGGGGCTTAAACTGTCACATTTAAAGCATCGTTTAGAAACCACCATTTAAATTTAATAATATGAAATATAAGGGGCGTCACATGCGAGCTAATTTTCAGGCTGCAACTGCAGCAATAGGAAACTCGGCAATTATTATAATAACCTTACTGACATTAACCTCCTGTGGTGGCGGCGGTGGCGGGTCTTCTGACGATGGTGCCGGCACCCAAACAAGCGACAATAGGACTAGCAATGGTGGTAGTGGTTCAAATTCAGATCCAGATAACTCAACAGACACAGCGGACACCACGAAACCAACTATCACACTGATTGGTGAATCATCGGTTACCCATTTGCAAGGACCGGTGTATATTGATGCGGGGGCTTATGCCATTGATGACATCGATGGAGCACTGACACCTATCCAAACCGGCAGTGTAGGCGACTTTGAGGGTATATATATCATTACCCATACCGCGACTGATAACGCGGGCAACACAGCTTCCGTATCGAGGACTGTGACTGTCACCAATAATCCAATGAGCGACAGTGTCGCCCTGGTGCTAAGCGATGGGACAGTTGGGTCGGTTTGGGATCTCGCCATCCAAGCATTTGATGAGAAATTTAATAACTACGAATCTTGTTCGCAAGATAACGGCCTTGCCTGCCCCAGCCTCACTTGGGCGGTAGAGACGGATAATGATCGCGGGAATGTACTACAAGTCACCTATGCTGCCGATGCAGGTCATTCAGGAGTTTATTTTAAAAGCTCATCGCGTCAGAATCTTGATGACTTCGCTTCTGGCAATATAGTTTTCGATATCAAAGTTATCAATGATGGTACCGACGATTTATCTGGGGGCTTTCGTTTTAAAATGGAAAGTGGTGACTCATCTGTCGCGGATATTAGTGTTGGGGCAGCCGCTAACTCCCCTATTCTGGCTGATGGTCAGTGGCAAACAATCACACTACCAATCTCCAGCTTTTCAGACGCTAACCCAATCAAATTTAACTTGTCAGAGGTCGATGTCGCCATAAGCCTTTATCCCGCCTATCAGACCGGTGAAAATCTGATTTTCCAGCTTGATAATGTACGATTTGAAGCCGCCCTGGGAGGCAGTGATGGCAATGGAGGTACCGATTACAACGATGCCAATGCATTGGATGCCACCAAATGGTTTCATCAAACCCAGCTTCCTAGTGGTGGCGGCTGGTATAATCAGGAACTTCAGCACTACACCAATCGCCTCGAAAACAGTTTTACAAGTAACGGAACTCTTAAAATTGTCGCCATAAAAGAACCGTTTGAAGATCAGGGCTACACCAAACAGTACACATCCGCGAGATTAAACTCCAAATATGCCTTTACCTATGGCCGAGTGGAAGTCCGCGCAAAATTACCCTCTGGAGCCGGTACGTGGCCTGCGATTTGGACATTGGGCAAAAACATAAACGAGTCAGGTGCCTACTGGCAAACCCAGGGATTTGGGGCGGAGGCTTGGCCAGCCTGTGGTGAAATCGACATTATGGAGCACTGGGGCGACGATCAAAACATGGTCAAGAGCGCTATGCATACTCCTTCAAGCTTTGGAGGCACGATAAATACCGCCGGCCAGTATATTGCAACAGCCTCATCTGCTTTTCACGTCTACAGTATGGATTGGTCTCCAGCTGAAATTGTGTTTGCAGTTGATGGTACTGTTCACTACAGATACGATCCTGCTGTCAAAGATGACAGCACATGGCCTTTTAATGAACCCCAATATTTATTAATGAACTTCGCCATAGAAGAAGACATGGATCCTAATAGCTTTACTCAGGCCCAAATGGAAGTAGACTATGTAAGAGTTTATGAACTAAATGCTGCCCCAGGTGATCAACCGGTCTGGCGAGACGAGTTTAATGATTGAGCCTAAGGGGGGCAGTTGCCCAAGGCGCCATCTCGGGCCGACCTGATCTTTAGCCGACCCCCAAACCACTGATGGGGGTCAGCTTATTCGCCTTGGTAATGTACCGGAGACGTCTCCCCCATTTACAAACTTCAATCACAGTAAATTTAGGTAATCTGCCATTCAGAAGAGGAACTAATCCCCGAGACTTAAATTAATCTGCTCAAGAGCGGCAAGAGGATTGTCAGACTGTGTAATCGGTCGCCCAATCACCAGATAATCACTACCCATCGCAATGGCATCCGCAGGGCTGACAATACGACGCTGGTCATCTGCGGCACTGCCGGGCAAGCGTATTCCCGGCGTGATTAATTTAAAATCTTCACCTAAATCTGCCTTGAGAGCACTGGCTTCCTGAGCCGAACAGACTACCCCATGCAGCCCAGAGTTCTTTGCCAGTCGCGCCAAATGCAGCACCTGCTCAGAAGGGCTGTTAGAAATGCCCACCTGCTGCAAATCGGACTGATCCATACTAGTCAGTACAGTCACAGCAATCAGCAACATATCACTGCCCTTTTGCTCGAGGCTCTGCTGTGCCGCTTCCATCATACGGCCACCGCCGCAGGCATGGACATTGGCCATCCACACACCCAGATCAGCAGCCGCACTTATTGCGTGGGCCGTGGTATTGGGAATATCATGAAATTTAAGATCAAGAAACACGTCAAAGTCGCGCTCAACCAGCGCCTTGACCAGCTGGGGTCCGGCGACAGTAAACAGTTCTTTGCCGACCTTAAGACGGCACTGGCTGGGGTCTAACTGCTCAGCCAGATTCAAGGCCGACTGCTGATTATCATAGTCCAGAGCAACAATAACGGGAGATTCACTGTTAGCCATAGAGGATCAATCCTTTTTTGTGGCGCGAGCCAACTTGCGACGGTAACTGGCAATAATCACCGAACTGGCAAAAATGCCCAATAGAGTACCTGCCGAGAGAAATAGAAGCAGCCAGAAGCCGAGACTGATCTCTGGACTATTAAACAGGATAAAGCTGATGCTCAAAGGCTGGCTGTTTTCCATAGCAAATATAGCGCCCAAAAGCGCCACCGCAACCACCAGCAAAAATTTGATAAACCACCAAAGTGAGCCCACTTAAAGCCTCCAGCTTAATCGATGAATAAGTATTGTACCTTCTGAACATCCACTCGACAAAAGATCCATTGTCTTTTGCCAGTTAAATAATCAATACTAAGCGTAGACGTAAAATTAAAACAAACGGACATTTAATTGTATGAACATAACCAGACAGATACTTATCATCGCCCTACTCAGCCTGGGTGCAGTCTCCTGCGACGCACAGACCGGTCAGCGCACCATTATCACATCCGGTTCCGGGCAGGTTTCTGTGCCAGCCAATATGGCTGAACTCAGCGTGCAGCTGCAGGCAATTAATCGGGACAGCGCTGCGGCCAAAGAGAATGTCGACAGCAGGGTCAATGACTTTATTCGGGCTCTCAAAAGAATAGGCATAGACAAAACTGATGTAATAGCACCTACTCTCAGGCTTAGCCCCAACTACGAATATATCAATCAAAAGCAGCGATTTACCGGCTTTAGAGCATCCAGATCAGTGACTGTAACGCTAAATGATCTAGAGCAACTCAACCAGCTGATGGATACCGCACTGGATTCAGGCATTGATCAGATTGGTCAACTGCAGCTCAAAGTCAGAGACGAACAGCAGTTTCAGCGGCAGGCGCAGCAGCAAGCGATTGAGGATTCCAAACAGAAAGCCCGTACTCTGGCTAAAGCCTATGGTGCCGAACTGGGCCCCATAGTCCAGATCCGCTACCAAGCAGCGGTGACCAATAACCCGGCGCCCTATGCCCGCACCACAGCTATGATGAGCAGATCTGCCAGTTCAGATGAAGGTCAATATATTCAGGACAGCATTCAGTTCAGAGACCGCATTGAGGTTATTTTTGAGCTTGAGTAATCAGACAAAAAAGCCGCAGACAGTATCTGCGGCTTTTTTTAAAACTGTAAAGCTGAGTGCCAATTACTTCTTAGCAGCACCAAAACGCTTGTTGAAGCGATCGATTCGACCACCGGTATCAACAATCTTCTGCTTGCCAGTGTAAAACGGGTGACATGCAGAGCAAACATCAAGATAGATGCCTTCAGCGCGTGTTGAACCGACATTGATAACGTTACCGCAGCTGCAAGTAGCTACTAATTCGTTATAGGTTGGGTGAATCTCTGTTTTCATCATATACTCCAATTCGCGAGCCGCCACCTCATCGTGAAACCAAGGTGACACTCATTTACTGCTATCAGTAAGTGGCCCAGCTTCCGAAAGGCACGGTAGGCCGTTTCTTAAGAGCGCGGATTCTAGCAGAAATAAACCAGGTTACAAAAGGAATTCTGAATTTTTTATGGCCCAGTTCGAGCCTTTAATTATCCGTGTTGCCGTGCCCTCGCCACTGCGCCGTACCTTCGATTACCTGATTCCCGAAAATCTAGGCCTAACCCTGACAGAGAGTTCAGTCCAGCCCGGATGTCGAGTAATGGTGCCCTTCGGCAAACGAGAAGTTACCGGGCTGATTATTGAGCTGGGCAACAACAGTGAATTTGCACTTGAGAAACTCAAACCGGTTAGTCAACTGATCGACGCCCGGCCACTGTTGCCCGAACCCCTATTCAAACTGTTTATCTGGGCAGCCAACTATTACCAACACCCAATCGGTGATGCCCTTTTTAGCACATTGCCCGTCTTGCTGCGCACCGGAGCACTGCCACCGCCTCAGGGGCAACATTGCTGGCAACTCACAACCCATGGCAAAGGTCTGGGTGCGGACTCATTGAAACAGGCGCGCAGACAGCGGGCGCTGGTAGAGTTATTGCAGGACCAGGGGCCGGCAGTTGCAGAAGATCTGATTCTGCAGACTTTCTCCCGAGCAATTGTCAAACAGCTTGAGCAAAAACAGCTGATTGAAGCGACCTTTGTCAGTTTGCCATCTTCGCCCACCAGCAATATGCTGAAACAGGATCATTTACCTCTGTATCCATCCCAGCAGGCGGCCATGGATCAGATTGATCATCACGGCTTTAGCAGCTATCTGCTAGATGGCGTCACTGGCAGTGGCAAGACAGAGATATATCTGCAGAGCATTGAAAAGATATTGCGCTACGATCGTCAAGCGCTGGTATTGATTCCCGAAATCAGCCTTACCCCCCAGACCGAAAAGCGCTTTCGCGATCGCTTTAATGTGCCCATGGTCACATTGCATTCCGGGCTCAGTGACCGGCAGCGGCTGGATGCCTGGATGCAGGCCAAAACCGGTCAGGCCAAAATTGTGATGGGCACCAGATCCGCCATATTTACTCCATTAAAAGCACCGGGATTAATTATTCTCGACGAAGAGCATGACCAGTCCTACAAACAGCAGGAAGGGTTCCGCTATTCAGCTCGGGATCTCGCCGTGATCCGTGCCCATCAGGAAAATATTCCAATTATTCTTGGCTCCGCAACACCCTCACTTGAATCACTAAATAACTGTGATAACCAGCGCTATAAACATCTGGTGCTAAACACCAGAGCAGGCAGTGCAGTGCAACCGGACTGGCGTATCGTCGACCTCAAAGCGGAGCGCATAGAATCTGGTATAGCACCATCAACCATGGCCGCTATAGGCACAGCACTGAACAATAAACAGCAAGCTTTGGTATTCCTTAACCGCAGGGGTTTTGCCCCGGCTATGCTGTGCCATCAATGTGGCTGGAGTGCAGAATGCAATCAGTGCGACTCCAGATTAACAGTACATCGCGCTCGCCATCGTTTGATCTGCCATCATTGTGACTATCAGCAGCGTATTCCTTACCAATGCCCAAGCTGCCAGAGTCAGCAATTAATCCCGGTTGGTGAAGGCACAGAGCGCAGCGAAGCCTTTCTTCAGCAGAGTTTCCCGAACAGCAAAGTGATCAGAGTTGACCGCGACAGCACCAGGCGCAAAGGCGCTATGCAGGAAGTGTTTGATACGGTTAACAGTGGCGAGCCCTGTATTCTTGTCGGTACCCAGATGCTAGCCAAAGGCCATCACTTTGCCAACGTCAGTCTGGTGGCTGTACTGGATGCTGACAGCGGGCTGTTTAGTCCAGACTTTCGGGGTCACGAGCGCATGGGGCAGTTGCTTACTCAGGTCGCCGGGCGCAGCGGTCGCGGCGAGATTCGCGGCCAGGTATTGATTCAAACCCATCAGCCAGAACATCCACTACTGGAACTATTGATGACTCAGGGTTATGGCAACTTTGCCAGACAGTTACTGAGTCAGCGCCAGCTTAGCCAGCTACCGCCCTTTAGGCATATGGCCCTGATTCGCGCGGAATCAAACCGTGCCGATCAGGCAGAGAGTTTTCTCCGTCTAGCCCGCCAACTAGCCGAGCAGGTCTGTGTACCCAGCCCAAATCTAGCCTATCTGGGCCCACTGCCAGCTATGATGGAAAAACGTGCCGGCCGCTTTCGCTATGTACTGCAGATTGATGCCGAACAGCGCGCCAGCCTCCAACATTTAATCTCTCAGCTGGGACCACAGTTGGAAAATCATCGCGACAGTCGACGACTGCGCTGGTCAATTGATATAGACCCTCAGGAACTATAACGGCGAAACAAGCGAGTTTATTTTGCTAAAAAGTTGTGATTTCACCTACAATCATGGCTGGACTCAAGGCAGCGCAAAAACTCGGCTCAAGACTACTAATGGCTCAAGACTACTAATGGCTCAAGACTACTCAAGAAAATCTAGCAATCGCTCGGGACAGAAAAAACCTGCGCAACAGAAGTCACCGCTGGGGCCGTTTTTTGCCGGGCTAATAATAGGTGGACTTGCGGTACAGTTTGGTCCAATGCTGTTGGCAAAAAAGCCCGACAGCTCTATCAAACAATCTGCTGCGACTGAGGGTGCCAAAGTCCCAAGCCTGACCTTTACCTTCGATGATATGTTTAAGCAGTCAGAGGTCATTATCTCCAAAGACGAACTGGTGGTGGATAAAAAAGCCGCTCCGGACAAAGACTCTAATTATCTTTTACAAATTGGTTCATTCCAAAACAAAGGCGATGCAGAGAGCCTGCGAGGCCAGGTGACATTATTAAATCTGTCGGCCAATATAGAAACCTTTGTCGACAATGCAGGAGAGCAGTGGCACCGAGTTCTGGTCGGGCCATTTGCCAATAGCTCAAAGATGGCATCAGCCCAGGCCAGACTTGCGGAAAATCGTATCAATACATTGTTGATCAAGCGCAATATTCAAAGATAGGCGTCATATTCAAGCGCTGTAACACGGCTGTCAAACTCCTGCTTTTCCATGCGCTTGCTGAGGGCAAAATTGCGCTGAAGTTCTGCGCCAAGATAATCTCTTATAAAAGTCGACTGTTCAAAATGGTTGAGCGCATCATTCCAAAAATGCGGCAACTCAGGGGCCACATCACCAGCATCCCCCTCCACCGCGGCTGGAGCCACTAGCTTATTCTCAATACCATAGAGCGCCCCAGCAAGCATGGTGGCTAGGGTTAAATAGATATTGGCATCAGCACCGGCCACGCGATGTTCAATGCGCCTAGCACTGTTATCACCCCCAGGAATGCGGATCGCTGTGGTGCGATTCTCAAAACCCCAGTTAGGTGCCAGTGGCGCATAGCAGCCCGGCACCATGCGCCGGTAAGAATTTATATTGGGAGCAAAAATGGCCATGCTGTCAGCCATGGTCACCAGACAACCGGCCACCGCTTGATTGAGTAATTCAGAGCCCTGGTCTGTGTTGTTATCAAACAGATTATTGCCCTGATCATCGAGCAGACTAAAGTGCACATGCATGCCATTACCCACCTGCTCGGCAAACGGCTTGGCCATAAATGAGGCTATCTTATTGTGGCTTCGAGCCACATTGCGAATCGCCCGTTTCAGCATACTTCCCTGATCCGCAGCGCGCAGAGCACAGTCCTGATGATACAGGTTAATCTCAAACTGCGAAGGACCAAACTCAGAGATCAGGCTGTCGACTGGCAAGCCCTGTTTTTGTGCAGCGTCTGTAATCGCATCCAGTAACGGCGCAGTCTCGCGCATGGCATCAATACCATAGGTATGACCGCCCAGAGCAGGCGTGCCATCCAACGCCGTCTGGCTGTGCTGAGGAATACCAAACTTATCTCGATCCAGTTCTAGCAAATGAAATTCCATTTCACTGGCCACTACTGGTGTCAAACCAAGCTTTTTAAAGCGTGCCAACACTTTTTCCAGTACGACTCTGCAATCACCCAAGTATTGGTTATCACCACTGAAGTCACCCATGGAAACCACAATCTGGGCAGTGGGTCGCTCAGCCCAGGGCACCGGTGCCAGGGTTTCAGGGTGGGGCATGCAGATACCATCTGTATCTCCGGTCTCCGCCACCAGCACCTCTAGATCACGACCCCAGCTATCCAGTGAGCAGCTGCTCTGGGGCATTTTGTATCCGCGCTCAAAGAGCTTACCAATCTGCTCCCGCGGCAGCCATTTGCCACGCTGAATACCATTGAGGTCATGGAGGATAACGTCGAATACTTCAATATCCGGATTACTGTGCAAAAATGTCTCTAACTGTTGCGCCTGGCTCATGGTCATCCCATTATTTGACTGTGTGACAATTATCGCACCTTCCCCCCGACTTACTCTAGGGGGCGATGCTACCCCTAGAGGGTATTCAGAACTCGCGTTTAGCTGTCTGCCAAATCACCCAGTGCTATTTTCAACGGCTGCAAATGGGCATCAAAATGCTTCCAGTACGCGAGAGCAGATTTATAGATTGGCTGGCGCACCTGTTCAGAGCTGGCGGTATTCACTGCTCGCTCAGTCTCGTGAAAGCGCAGACATTGCTGCTCCATGGGTAGGCCGCAATAGTCCAGCAGCTGTTGCACATTATTGTCGAGATTATTCACCACATTTTCATAGTGCACAGAATAAATTTTGTGTGGAAAAACCTGCTGCCAATGGGCCATCAAACGATGGTAGTCCCGGTAGTAACGACCCAAATCTTCCAGGTCATAGGTAAAGTGCTGCCCCTCTGCCCAAAGCTGTTTAAAACAGCCAAAACAGTTATCGATAGGATTGCGCACTGTATTAATAATTTTGGCATTGGGCATGGCCAGCAGTATCAGGCCGACATAGATAAAATTGTTGGGCAGCTTGTCGATAAAAAACCGTGCTTCGGTCTGGCGATGGCGCTGGGCCTGCTGCAAAAACTGCTCACCAATAGATTGCCAATGCTGCCGGGTCAACTCTGTGGCACCCTGGGGATAGGCCACTGAAGACATTTTATTGGGTGGGCGATGAAGTCGATTGGCCAGCCAGCTGATATAGGGCAGTTCTCTGGTGCCTTCTACCTGAGAATGCGAGGCCAGTATCTGCTCCTGCAAGGTGGAGCCAGAGCGGGGCAAACCAAGAATAAATACAGGCGACTGATCTTCAACTCCGGAACCCTGATTAGCGGCAATAAACTCAGCGCTGAACACCTCGATAATATTATCCACCAGGGCAGAGAAATTATCCGCGCTCCAGTTTACTAAGGTCTTCTGTACGGTATTGCCCGCCTGATAGCAGGCAAAAGCTCCACCCCAATCTTTGCGGTGCTCAAAGGCCTTGCCTAGAGCATAATTAAAATAGACCCTATTCTTATCGCTGAGATCGTCGGCCGCCAGTGCCGCTTTAAAGCCCGCCACTTCATCATCACTGAACCTGTAGGTTTTAAGGTTGGACAATGACCAAGCCGCCTCACCATATTGTGCATCCAGCGCGATACAGCGCTGATAGATGTCGATAGCCTCCTGCTGCTGCCCCAACGTTTTTAGTGCAGTGGCCTTCTGCGACAGAGCTGATACTCGGTCCGGACTCTTGGCCAGCACCAAATCATATTGCTCAAGTGCTTCAGCAAAGCGGTTATCCTTGGAGTAAATATCTCCCAGCAACATCAACGCTTCGGGTTTTTCAGCATCTATATTCAGCACATGTTGTACAGTCTCTTCAGCCTCCACTAGCTGGTCCTGACGGGACAGAGCTGCGCCCAGCCGCAACCACCATTTTGACTGCTCGGGCATTTTTCGTATCAGCGATCGGGCCAGCTCTTCAGCCCAGCGAGCGCGACCTGTCTCCAGTGCCCGCTCGATCATCAGCTCCTTGGCACCTGCATTGTCCCCGTCCTCGGCCAATATTTTTCTACACAGCTCCTCACAGGCAACCCAGTCTCCGGCTTTTGCCAGAGCCCCTGCCTCCATAACATTGTCTCTGGTTTTCTCGCGCTGGCGATTGACTGTCTCAATATCCGCCAGCTGCTTTGCACTACCCCGAGTTTGCAAAAGCTTTTCCAGCAGCCTGCTCGGGCCCTTAAGCTTGCTGTCCAGATGGATGGCCCGGCGCAGAGATTTTTCACAGGATTCATATTGCTCCAGAGCAAACTGCACCTTGCCCAGATCAGACCAGGCATGGGCAAAATCAGGGGCGATGGCGATAGCAGCTTCAAACCCGGCGGCCGCCGCATCCAGATCACCGCGGCGCTCAAATACCTGCCCGCGCAGGCGCAGGGTATTTACCTCCCGGGAATTAAGCGCCAGCAGACGCTCGCAAATCTGTTCACAGCGATCCAGATCGTTTTTGCGCAGGGCGTCCAACGCTTGAAAAAACTGCTGTTGGGGATCCATAGTCTCAACCAGATAATTTTTGATAGTCTACAAAAAAGAGCCGACATTGTCGGCTCTTTTTCGGTTACAGCAATTTACTGGTAAACCCAGTGGCTTAGAACTTCCAGCCTATATCAACACCGACTCTACGCGGCTCGGAGAAGCCAAAGTAATGGGCACCAATATTAGCATCCGATCCAGCTACACCTTTGTAGTAGAACTCATCAGTGATGTTATTCACCCACAGCGTCATCGACCAATCCTGTGCACTGTCGTAACCGACGCGCAAATTAGTGGTAGTAAAACCATCGGCCATCAGTGGATTCTTATCAAAAATGCCGAAACCAGGGGCCTCGTCTTGGTGGAAAGTCTCCAGTGTTATTGCCAGATCACCGTTATCCATCGGCACTGTATAGGTGGCTACCAAAGCACCACTAAAATCAACGGTGCCGGGGATCTGTGCACCCTGACAGTCGGCAGGCTCGCAGAAACCTGCGTCAGGATTGGTCAACTCAGTATCAGCCCAGGCCAGACCAAGATAAATATCCAAGTTATCCGTCGGTAACACCCGTAAATCTAGCTCAACACCTGAACCCTCTGCATCACCAATATTGGCCACACTATAACGCGAGCCAACATAGTATCCAGACTGCATACCATCAAACTCATAGCGGTAAACACTGGCATTAACCTGCATCTGACCATCCCAGAACTGGCCTTTTAAGCCCAACTCAATATTGGTGACTTCCTCTTTATCAAAGCTCTCTGGTGCGCCCCCCAATGCCACGGCATCCTCGCCATCAATATCATCGATATCAACGTCCTCAGGGAACAGAACAAATAATGTATTAAACCCACCGGCTTTGTACCCTGTCGAATAACTTAAATAAGTCGAGACATCATCGTTCAGCCTGTAATTAAGCGCCCCACGCACTGATGTATTGGTCCATTGGCCATCACCACGAATAAAATCAGAGGAGAAGAATGGGAATGAGTACCATAGATATTTCCGCTCATCACCACTAGACGTCTGGCCGAATTGGCGATCATCATCATTATAATGCAGACCACCAAATTTCTGGCCAAAATCACGATTATCCTCGGTGTAACGCGCACCTAGACTTAAATCAATATCATCGGCAATTGTCCAGGTCGCGTCACCATAGACACCCCAACCGTCGTATTCGGCATCAATATCGACCGAATCATTGCGCGAGCCACCAACACCATCGGGGTCGTAGCCATTGTATTCATAGTAGGTTGCGCAATCAGTCACCTCTGAAAGAAAGTATTCTGAATCAAACTCTTCGTCATACGCAGCTGCATAACTAGCAGCATAAGAGGCACCATAGGTTACACACATGGTATCTTCGTCAAAGGTCTGATTGAAAATAGTTTCAATCTCCTCTTGATACCAAGAAGCACCGACAAACCAACTGACAGCATCAGTCTCTTTATCAAGGCGGAACTCCTGACTAAAATAGTCCTGCTTTTGGGTTTGCTCGTAGTTAAAGATAAACTGGTCTTCACCGTCGAAATCTTCCATATAATGGTAATTGTGACCGCGTAATCCGGTGATAGAGGTGAGGCTGTAGCCATCGCCTAGATC
The DNA here is from genome assembly GCA_943788875.1 of uncultured Pseudomonadales bacterium. Taxonomy (GTDB): domain Bacteria; phylum Pseudomonadota; class Gammaproteobacteria; order Pseudomonadales; family Porticoccaceae; genus HTCC2207. Next base: position 113,142 of record CALSSA010000006.1, read on the forward strand.
GACCTCAACATTGAGGGTAACACCCCAGATATTGCCTTCATCTACTAGATCGTCTGAGGGCACATCTGAACTGAATTCTCTCTGCCCTGCATCGGTACTAAACCAGGGGAAGCCGGTATCATCGGCATCAAATACCTGATAAACCGTGGGCGGCCCCTGTCGGTCTTCATACTCCATCATCAACGTCGCTGCGACGTTATCGTTGTTATAGGCAAGAGTATAACGGGCGGCTAGATTATCGATTGCGCCAACCTGCTTACCATCATTGATATTGGTTACCCAACCATCTTTTTGATGCATATAGACTGCCGCTCGACTGGTCCACTGATCATTAATCGGCATATTCATCACACCGGTAAACTCAGCATAACCATCTTCACCCAAACCAAAATCTAATGAACCTGATTGCTCATCAGTAGGCCTGGCCGTGGTGATTGAAATAGCCCCTGCAGACGCATTGCGTCCAAACAAAGTACCCTGCGGGCCTTTGACAACTTCAACCATTTCAAGATCAAAGAAACTGGATAATGCGCCACCGGTGCGACCCAGATAAATACCATCCTGATACACACCAATCGATGCCTCAGCACCAACACCAAAGTCATTGGTGCTGATACCACGCACATTCATAGAATCAAGGAAGGAGTCATCTGTATCACCAGAGACGCCAGGGGTTAACAGCGCCATGGCTTTGGCGTCAGAGATCTGCGCTTTTTCGATAAAACTGCCGGTAAATGCAGAGACGGAAATTGGCACATCCTGCAGTGACTGCGCACGCTTTTGCGTGGTCACTATCACTTCTTCAATCTGCGCCGCCGAGGCAAGCCCGGCATTGAGACTCGCTGCAGCCACTGCTGCAGAAAGTAATGTTTTACGTACTAATCGGTCTGAATTCATAATTCCCCCAAAGTGTTTGGTTAACAACAATATCCTAATTCATGGCTGCAATTTCTGAGATGCAGCAGCTCCGCTACAATGAGATTCTATCCCTACTAAAAACAATTACCTACTTCTTTTTACAACCATTTTTTAATTTGCTCCCCAGAAATCGCACAACCCATTTGGGTACATGACTCTGTGTATTTTATATGTTGAGATAATCGCCATTGTAAGCCTTATAAAATATACCCCTTTTGGGTGGCACCAAAGAACAGCTACCCCCAAACTTGCCAACCGCCAGGACTCAAAATGGACAACAGAACAACAGAACAGTGGCAACAGCTTGACAGCCAACGGCACCTGCACCCCTTCACTGATTTTAATGCCTACGCCAGCAAGCCCGGTCGAGTAATCAATCGCGCTGAGCATATTTATATCTATGACACAGATGGTAATCAGCTGCTAGATGCCATGTCTGGTCTCTGGTGCTGTAGCCTGGGTTACAGCCAGCCCAAAATTGCCGAAGCGGTAGCCAAACAGTTTCAGGAACTGCCCTACTACAATAATTTTTTCCAGTGCAGCAATGCCCCTGCGGTAGAGCTTGCCGATCGCCTGGTGCAGGTTACTCCGGATCAATTTACCCATGTCTTCTTTACCGGTTCCGGCTCCGAGGCCAATGATACCAATATCCGCTTGGTACGCCGCTACTGGGATCTAAAAGATCAGCCCAACAAACGCATTATTCTGTCCCGGACCAATGCCTACCATGGCAGCACCATTGCCTCGGCAAGCCTGGGTGGCTTTGAATTTGTGCACAATCAATTTGAAACCCTGCCCTATGTTCAACATATTGCCGATCCCAACTGGTACTGCAATGGCGGCGAGCTCAGCGCCGAAGAATTTGGTTTGCAGGCAGCTCGAGAGCTGGAGAAACGTATTGATAAGCTGGGCGCTGAAAATGTGGCGGCCTTTATTGCCGAGCCCATTCAGGGTGCGGGTGGCGTAATTGTGCCCCCAGACAGCTACTGGCCAGAGGTCAGTCGCATTCTTAAAGAGCGCGATATTCTGTTTATCAGTGATGAGGTTATTTGCGGTTTTGGCCGCACCGGCAATATGTTTGGCTGCCAGACCTATGGCACAGAACCAGATTTAATGACCTTTGCCAAAGCAGTGACCAATGGTTTTCAGCCCCTGGGCGGTGTCATGGTCAGTGATAAAGTAGCTAGCGTGGTTACCGGCTCTGGCGGTGAATTTGGCCATGGCTTTACCTATTCTGGCCACCCTATCGCCTGTTCCGCGGCTCTGGCCACCCTCGACATAATTGAAGAACAAAATATGGTCGACCATGTGGCCAATGATATGGCGCCCTACTTGCAGAGCAAGTGGCAGGCACTGGCAGAGCATCCTATTGTGGGCCATGTGCGCGGTATCGGCATGCTGGGCTCCATTGAACTGGTACGCAATAAAGACACCAAAGAGCGTCTGGAGCCTGAGCAAAAATCTGGCGGTATCTGCCGTGAATTCTGCATCAGCAATAATTTGGTGATGCGTGCGGTGGGGGACTCAATGATTATTTCACCACCTTTTGTCAGCAGCCATGAAGAAATTGATCTATTAATCGAACGTGCAACCAGCGCGCTGGACTCCACCGCGCACCATTATCAAGTCAAGGGTTCTTAATATGGCAGGCGATTGGGCAAAATTTAATTGGCAGGATCCATTTAATCTGGATGACCAACTCAGCGATGAAGAGCGGTTGGTGCGGGATACCGCAGCCAGCTATGCGCAAGAACGTCTGGCCCCCAGAGTGCGTGATGCGTTTAGAAATGAAGCCACTGACCGCGCCATCTTTAATGAGATGGGCGAGTTGGGCCTGCTGGGTTCCACGATTGATGGCTATGGCTGCCCCGGGGTCAACTATGTCTGCTATGGTCTGGTGGCCAGAGAAGTAGAGCGTGTCGACTCCGGTTATCGCTCGATGATGAGCGTACAGTCCAGCTTGGTGATGTACCCCATCTATACCTACGGGACAGAGCAGCAGCGTGAGAAATATCTGCCCAAACTGGCCACTGGCGAATGGGTTGGCTGTTTTGGCCTGACCGAGCCAGATGCCGGCTCAGATCCCGGCGGCATGAAAACCCGCGCCAAAACAGTGGATGGCGGCTATCTGTTGTCTGGCAGCAAAATGTGGATCAGCAACTCACCCATTGCCGACGTATTTGTGGTCTGGGCTAAAACCGATGATGGGATTATCCGCGGCTTTATTCTCGACAAAGGCATGAAAGGCTTATCCGCTCCCAAAATTGAGGGCAAGCTGGCACTGCGCGCCTCTATCACCGGCGAGATTGTGATGGACGAAGTGTTTGTGCCAGAAGATCAGCTAATGCCCAATGTGCAGGGCCTTAAAGGACCATTTGGCTGCCTTAACTCAGCGCGCTATGGCATTAGCTGGGGCGCCATGGGTGCCGCCGAAGACTGCTGGCACGCCGCTCGCCAATACTGTTTGGACCGCACTCAATTTAACCGCCCACTGGCCGCCACCCAGCTAATCCAGATGAAACTGGCCAATATGCAAACCGAGATCAGCCTCGGCCTGCAAGGTTCTCTGCGTGCCGGTCGTCTTAAAGATCAGGGCCAACTTGCACCTGAGCTAATAAGTCTAATGAAGCGCAACAACTGCAGCAAAGCATTGGATATCGCCCGAATGGCCAGGGATATGCACGGTGGCAATGGCATCTCTGATGAATATCCGGTGATGCGTCATATGCTCAACCTAGAAGTGGTTAATACCTATGAGGGGACCGCCGATGTCCATGCCCTGATTCTCGGGCGTGCGCAAACCGGCATCCCCGCTTTCGGTTAAATCAAATGCCTGGGCCGTTAGCTGGTTATAAAGTACTGGATATGAGCCGTATTCTGGCCGGCCCCTGGGCAGGTCAGATGCTCGCCGATCTGGGTGCCGATGTGATCAAGATTGAGCGCCCCAGAGCTGGTGATGACACTAGACACTGGGGCCCTCCCTATCTCAGGGACAAACAGGGCAAAAATACTGATGACGCAGCCTATTTCTTTTGCGCTAATCGTGGCAAAAAGTCAGTCACTGTAGATATTACTCAACCTGAGGGGCAGGAGATTATTCGTCAACTGGCCAGCCAGTGCGATGTATTAATAGAAAATTATAAAGTGGGTGGGCTGGCAAAATATGGCCTCGATTACTCCAGCCTGCAGCAACTCAACCCCCAGCTGGTGTATTGCTCAATCACCGGCTTTGGCCAAACCGGGCCCTATGCCGAGCGGCCAGGCTATGATTTTTTAATTCAGGGGATGGCAGGGCTGATGAGCCTCACTGGTGAACCGGATAGCCAGGGTGGAAGCCCAGTAAAAGTGGGGGTAGCAGTAACCGATTTATTGACCGGGCTCTATGCCGCTAATGCTATTCAGGGTGCCTTGCTTGAGCGCAACCAATCCGGCCTTGGCCAGTATATTGATTTGGCACTTTTGGATGTTCAGGTGGCTGCACTGGCCAATCAAGCCAGCAACTATCTTATCGGTGGGGAAATTCCGCAACGTTTGGGTAATGCACATCCCAACATAGTCCCCTACCAGGCCTTTGCTACCACCGATGGTCATATTATTTTGGCGGTGGGAAACCAGGGACAATTTGAGCGCCTGTGTCAGCTATTAGGCAAACCAGAATGGCTTGAGGATCAGTGCTATAACAGCAATTCAGCCAGAGTAGAAAATCGCCAGCAGCTCTGCACCCAGATCAGTCAACTGTTAGAACAACGCAGCAGTGAAGATTGGCTGACGGCCCTTGAGCAGCAGCAAATCCCCTGCGGCCCTATCAATAATCTTGAACAGGTATTTGCGGACCCTCAGCTGCTGGCGCGCAATATGCTGGTGAACATCAAAGATGATCGCAGTGGCGAAATAACACTGCCAGCCAACCCCATCAATTACAGCCGCTCTCAAATCAATTATTCAATGCCACCACCTCAACTAGGCAGCAGCACAGAATCAATCCTGGCAGACTATCTGGAATACTCGGCGATAGATATCGCCGAGTTGCGGAACAGATCTATTATCTAGGTGAAGTCTAATCCACCATACGCATAATTGGTGCGGGGAAACCATTAAAATCACAGGCACAGGTGGTGCAGTAGGCACCCAGGTTGGGCATATAAACATAATCGCCGGTAGCACTGTTAACCGGCAGTAAGTGATTGCCCATAACATCGATAGAATCACAGGTGGGCCCTGCCAACGTCCAGAGCCCAGGCTCACCAGTGCGTTCACTGACTAGGCTCAGGGGAAAATCCATGGTCAGCTCCATCAATCCACCATAGATACCTGTATCCAGATAGATCCAGCGCGTTTCATCGCGGGTAGCAATACCCACCACCTGAGAGACCAGACAGCCAGCGGAACCCACTAGATAGCGGCCCGGCTCAGCCATCACCTGAATAGACTCAGGAATTGATTCCAGCTCGCGATTAATTGCCTCGCCAATCTGCTCAATACTAGGCTCATCACCGGTAAATTGCAGCGGGTAACCACCGCCTATATTGAGAAGCTCCGGCGTAAAGCCATGACTACTGAGCTGTGCAAAAAGTTGTTTTGCCGCGCGAATGCCAGCCACCCAATTATTGATATTGCTGCACTGGGAACCCACATGAAAAGTCACCCCGCAGAGCTGCATCTTATGCTGCTTGGTGGCCTCAATAATTGCCTCAACAGCAGCTGGCCCAGCACCAAACTTGCCGGCCAGTGGCCAACTTGAACCCTCGTTACTCACAGTAATACGCAGATACAACTTGGCATCAGGCTTAATCATAGCAATTTTTGCGACTTCTTCCGGTGTATCTACGCAGTACCATACCAATCCATGATCCGCCGCATGCCTTATAGCGGCGGGAGATTTAATTGGATTGGAATAAAAAACTGTCTCCATATTCACCTCCAATTCACGCATGGCATCCAGCTCAGCAATTGAGGCTATTTCAAAGCATGTGCCCTCTTGCTTAAACGTCTGCAAAATTTCTGCGTCCGGGTTGGCCTTAACCGCAAAATGAGGTCGCACTCTGGGCATAGCCGACATAAAGCGGCGAGCGTTAGCCCTCAGCCTCTGCTTTGACACCACCAATACCGGACGACGGTAGTTGTCTGTGTGATCAGCGCTGAAAGCGATCTGTTCACGAATATCATTTTCGATCTGCTGTCGAGCTGCGGTTAGATTATTAATACCCTGCTTATTCGCAGTAGCCTGAGTCATATCACACCTGTTATAAGTCATTTCAATCAGGCAATTTTAGGCATCCGGGCCGTCACTTTGTATTGCCATTACTGATAATTTGTTTATTATTACTTTTCAATTTGTAATATAAAGTGACACTTTGCTATGAAAAACGAATCAGAGCTTCTTCGACTGCTACAGGAAAACAGTCGCCGCACCATCTCCGACCTGGCCAACGAACTGGGACTTAGCCGTGCTACGGTGCAACAAACCATGGACCGACTCGAGCGCAAAGGCGTGATTCAGAGTTATACCATTAAGATTAACCCCCACTACCAACAGCAGCAGGTCAGTGCCTACATTATGATATCCGTGACACCCAAACAGACTGCAGATATCGTTCGCCAGATACAGAAACTCCCAGAGCTGGATATGCTCTGTACGATAAGTGGCCAGTATGATCTTATTGCCAAGGTCACTGAGGCCACTACCGAAGCGCTGGACGGCATAATTGATGGTATCGCTACTCTTGATGGGGTAGAAAAGACCTTGAGCCACATTGTTCTGTCCAGAAAGGTAGATAGATAACCCAGAGACTGGTACCTTGTCAGCCACAAAAATAATTATTCTAATAAAAATCGAAAAAATTTATGAGCACTACATTGAGTAACGCAGCCACAAAACCCAGTCTGCTTGACGCCCTTATTCCCGTTATTGTTTTGATCGCCATGTTGGCTGCTGCAGTCTATGCATTTGGTTTGGATTCCTTTGGCCCCAATCAGGTTGCCCTGATTATGGCCGCGGCAGTTGCCGCCTTAATCGGTATCAAAAATGGCATTAGCTGGGCCGAGATCGAACGGGGCATGATTGACACCATCAGCGTGTCATTGCAATCGATTCTGATCCTGCTGATGGTGGGTTCCTTGATTGGCAGCTGGATACTCTCCGGAACAGTGCCGAGCATGATTTACTACGGTGTTGAACTTATGTCACCGGACTATTTCTACCTTACCGCCTGTCTAGTTTGTGCCTTGCTGGGCTTTAGTATTGGCAGCTCCTGGACTGTGGCCGGCACTCTGGGTATAGGCCTTATGGGTATTGCCGCAGCATTGGATCTTTCTCTGGCCGCAAGCGCTGGCGCTATTATTTCCGGCGCCTATTTTGGCGACAAGCTGTCACCATTATCCGAAACTACCAACCTCGCCGCCGCGGTCACCAGCAACAATCTGTTTGACCATATTCAACATATGCTTTGGACTACCATCCCGGCATTTGTGATTGCTCTGGTTTTGTTCTTTTTGCTGGGCATTCGCAGCAGCTCTGATGTGGTGATCGACGATATCGAAGTATTACAGGCAGCCATGGTCGATACATTTACTATTAACCCTCTGATGCTGGTGCCACTATTATTATTGCTGACCATGGCAGTGCGAAAGCTCCCGGCCCTATCAACATTGATCTGCGGCACAGTAGTGGGCTGTCTGTTTGCCGTAATCTTTCAGTGGGATGTGGTAATTGCTCTGGCTGACGATGCCAGCCTGGTTGCAGGTGCTGCAATCTTTAAAGGTCTTTTCACCTCCATGTTTCTGGGCTACAACTCAGTCACAGGCAATGAAGCCCTGGATACCCTGTTATCCAAAGGTGGTATGAGCAGTATGCTGACCACCGTTGGGCTGGTAATCAATGCCATGGCTTTTGGTGGCGCCATGGCAAGAACCGGCCTGCTTGAACGCCTGTTAGAGGCTTCCCTCAGCCGAGTGAAATCTGCAGGCGGACTTATCAGTGCCACTGTGGGCACCTGTATAGGTACCAATGTTCTCGCTGCCGACCAGTATCTGGCTGTGGTGATTCCCGGGCAGATGTTTAATAAATCCTATGAAGACCGCAATCTCAGCACCATCAATCTGGCCCGAACCATTGAAGACTCAGGTACATTGACCTCCGCACTGGTGCCCTGGAATACCTGTGGTGCCTATATGTCGGCAACATTAGGGGTCAGTACATTCCTCTATGCACCATTTGCCTTCTTTAATCTGCTCTGTCCTATTATTGCCATTATTTATGGCTATTCACACATTGCTCTAACTAAACTAGAGGAACCAGCCGCAGAAGCTTGATAATCAGGATAGGCAATGGCAAGAATTACAGCATTTATCATCGCGGGCCTCTGGGCCACAGCGCTGGCATCTCAGCCTCAGGCAGAAAAGCCTAAGCTAGAAAAGTCGCAATTTGATGGCCAGCGCGCCATGCATCATATTGCCGAGCAACTGGTACAGGGCTCCCGGGAGCCGGCTAATATTAAAGCCAAGCAACATACCCTCAACTATATCCAACAGGTGCTATCGCCCCTGAGTCACAGCATCCGCAGCCAAACATTCAACGCCTACGGCCTGCATGGCACCAATCTCTGGGCCAGTATCAAAGGCCAGAGTAAAAGTAGAGACAAGCGGCGAATCATGCTCGGCGCCCATTGGGACAGCCGTCCGCAGGCGGATCGTGATGCAGATCCACTGCTGCGCAATCATCCGGTAATAGGCGCTAACGACGGTGGCTCAGGAGTTGCGGTACTGCTGGAAATGGCCAGAGTTCTGGCGGCACAGCCACCTTCAATAACTGTCGATCTGGTGTTTTTTGATCTCGAAGATATGGGCGATATAGACAATCGGCCCTATTCCATCGGTGCCAGCCAGTTTATTGTGCGCAATCCAGACTACAGACCCAGCGCCGGTATTATTGTCGATATGGTCTGCGACAAAAACCTGCGCATTCCCCGGGAGCGACATTCCCAAACCCGTGCCCCTGAGGTAATGGACAGGCTGTGGCAGATTGCCCGCCAGCAGCGGGCCAGTGGTTTTATAGATCGCACAGGTAGCTTCATCAACGATGACCATGTACCATTTTTGGATGCAGGGTTAAAAGTGGTCGATCTGATTCAGTACCCGTTTCCAGATTACTGGCACAGCACAGGGGACAGTATCGACAAATGTAGCGCCCAGAGCCTGCAGCAGGTAGGCAATGTACTCAGTGAGTTTATTGCTACTTATTAACAGCCATATAGCTTGATAGACAGCGCGAGAGTAACAATGACAAAGCACAGCTTAATAATCGGCAGCATCCTCCTGATCGCTGCAACATCAATGCAAGCCAGCGCAGACAGTCTTTTGCAATCTATTCAGCAGGACTACAAGGATCGACTGGGAGAGTTGTTTATTGATTTCCACGCCAATCCAGAGTTGAGTACCGCAGAACACAGAACCGCCAAGAAACTGGCCGCTGCACTGCGCATCAGTGGTTTTGACGTCACTGAAGGAGTGGGCGGCACAGGCGTAGTAGCTATGCTTAAAAATGGCACCGGCCCATTAGTGATGATGCGTGGCGACATGGATGCCCTGCCGTTAAAGGAAAAATCCGGACTGGCCTACGCCTCCACCGTTACCCAAAAAGACCCCATAAGCGGCAAAGTATCACCAGTGATGCATGCCTGCGGCCATGATGTGCACATCACTAGCCTGATTGGTATTGCCAAACAGATGGCTGAGCGGCGAGATAGCTGGTCTGGCACCTTGATGTTAATTGGCCAGCCCGCAGAAGAACGTATTATGGGCGCCAGATTAATGATGGAAGACAATCTGTGGCAGCGTTTTGGGCAACCAGACTATGCTCTGGCATTCCACGTTGCGGCCTCCATGCCCACTGGCATGATCAATGTTCAGGAAGGCAGCCCCATGGCTGGCTCTGACAGTCTGGATATTATTATCCATGGTGTCGGCGCCCATGGTGCCTCACCCCATGCAGGCAAAGACCCCATCGTACTTGGCAGCCAAATTGTACTGGCGCTGCAGACATTGGTTTCTCGAGAACTGGCACCGCGACAACCGGGAGTGGTCACCGTGGGTTCATTCCACAGTGGCAGCAAGCACAATATAATCTCAGACCAAGCTGTGTTGCAGCTAACCGTGCGCAACACCAATCTTGAAACCCGAGAACTGCTGCTCACCGGTATAGAGCGTATCGCAGAAAACCTCGGTCGCGCCGCCGGTCTGCCAGAAGATAAGCTACCAGAGGTGATCTACAGTCAGGAATCTACGCCACCCACTGTTAACAATGGCCCAATGGTTAAACGACTCAAGGCCCTGTGGCAGCATAAACTCGGCCAGCAGACGGTGATGTCTGTAGGTTCTCAGGGTATGGGAGCAGAAGATTTCCCGTTTTTTACCACAGATCCAGCCATTCCCAGCGTCTATTTCGCTGTGGGCGGCACCAGTATGGCAGATATAGAAGCAGCAGCTCGGGGCACTGGACCAACCATTGCCTCACATCACAGCCCGCTGTTTAAAATAGAACCTGAGCCAGCCGTAACCACCGGCGTGCATGCCACAGTGCTGGCCTTATTGGATTTACTGCCTGTCGCTGACTAACGTCTTACCTTATTTACAGCACTGCCTTGAGAGAATTGAGGCAGTAATCAATGTTTTTCTGGTTGCTGGCGTGGCCCATCAGGCCAATGCGCCAGACCTTGCCTGCCAGTCCACCCAGACCAGCGCCAATCTCCAGATCGAACTCAGTTAACAAGCGAGTTCGCACCTCAGCATCATCGACACCATCTGGAATATACACAGTATTTAACTGCGGCAGACGATCCTGCTCAGATACCAAAAAGCCGATGCCCATCTGCTCTAGTCCCTGACGCAGCGCCATATGATTGTGCTGATGGCGTGCCCAAGAATTCTCCAGCCCCTCCTCCTGAACCATAACCAATGACTCATGAAGGCCATAGAGGCAGTTGACCGGCGCAGTGTGGTGATAGGCGCGTTTACCCTCTCCACCCCAATAGCCCATGACCAAATTCAGATCTAAAAACCAGCTCTGTACCCGGCTTTTGCGATTGCGGATTTTTTCAGCGGCACGCTCACTAAAGCTGACCGGTGAAAGCCCTGGAGGCGCCGACAGACACTTTTGTGAGCCAGAATAAATCGCATCAATATCCCATTCGTCCACCTTAAGCGGCGTACCAGCAAGACTGGTCACCGCATCAACAATCGTCAGGCAGTCGTATTTGTGCGCCAGCTCAACTAGTGTTTTGGCGTCAGACTGGGCGCCAGTGGACGTCTCTGCATGCACAAAGGCCACCAACCCAGCATCCGGATGAGCCTTGAGAGCCTCCTCCAGTTTCTGTGGATCAACCGCAGAACCCCAGCTGTCTTCAACCATAATGGCCGTGGCACCACAGCGCTCAACATTTTCTTTCATGCGCCCACCAAAAACACCGTTCTGGCAGACAATCACCTTATCGCCACATTCCACCAGATTGGCAAAACAGCATTCCATACCAGCAGAGCCAGGAGCAGAAACAGCAAAGGTCAGCTCATTTTTGGTCTGGAAAACATATTGCAGCAGCGCTTTTACCTCATCCATCATGCCTATAAAGCTGGGATCCAAATGTCCCACAGTAGGCCTAGCCATAGCCTGAAGTACACGCTCACTTACATCGGAGGGCCCGGGGCCCATTAATACACGTTGCGGTGGCTGGAATGAGGTAATGGTCATAGTCGTCTCTCAGTTAGTCGGTTTTATGAATCAGCCACAATGCCTGTGCTCTTTAATTCAGCAATATGGTCCGCGTCCAATCCCAGGCTCTGCAACACTTCATCAGTATGAGATCCCACCGCAGGGCCAGGCCATTCAGTACCCCCTGGCGTTCCCTGTAGTTTAGGTAGCAGGGCCGGGATTTTGAGGGATTCACCATTAATTTCAACCGCTTCAAATAATTCTCGGTATTTGAAATGCGCATCTTCCATCATATCTGCAACATTGTAGACCGGCCCAGAGGGCACCCGATGCTCATCGAGAATGGCCATGGCATCAGCCAAACTATGGGCTGCACACCAATTAGCCAACACCAGATCAATATCCGCCTCGTGAATCACCCGATCAGCATTGCTGGTATATTTTCTGTCGGTAGACATGTCCTCTCGCCCCACCGCCACCATCAGGCGAGCAAAGATGGAATCACCATTGCCACCAATCACTAGAAATTTATCATCCGCACATTTATAGGTATTGGTCGGCACAATCCCGGTAACCGTCGTTCCGGATGGCTCGCGAATCACACCAGCACCATCATATTCAGGAACTACCGCCTCCAGCAGATTGAACATCGACTCATAGAGAGCCACATCAACAACCTGTCCGCCTTCTTTATTGTCCTTAACCGCCTCATCTCTGGAGCGCAGCGCCATCAACACGCCAATCACCGCATGCAACCCAGACACTGTGTCACCAATACTTAGGTTAGGGCGCACCGGAGCCTCTCCTGGGTAGCCATTCACATAACGGAAACCGCTAATGGCCTCGCAGGCAGAAGCAAAGCCAGGCTTTTTTGAATAGGGGCCAGTCTGGCCATAGCCGGAAATACGCGCATAGATAAGGTTTGGGTTGTCCTTGCGCAGGCTTTCAGGATCCAGCCCCCAGCCTTCCAGCACACCGGGGCGAAAGTTTTCCACCACAATATCAGCGCTTTTCAGTAACTCGCGCACCAGATCGCGACCTTTCTCAGTTTTGAGATCCAATGAGATACATTTTTTATTGCGACCCAGACTGCGCCACCAAAGCGAGGTGCCATCTTTTACCTGACGCCAGTTGCGAATGGGGTCGCCCCCAGGCGGTTCCACCTTGATCACCTCAGCACCAAAGTAACCCAGCATGCAACCGGCAAATGGTCCGGCCAGCAACTGGCCCAACTCAATAACTCGCAACCCCTGCAATGGTTTATTCATATTATTGGATCCATTAAATAAAAGAAATCGAGCAAGATTCTAACAGCCAAAGGTGTAAACTAAGGTCACAAACGAAATAAAAAACATGAATTAATGAGTTAAATCGATACTTTTGCAGTCAAACAACCCAATGATCGCAAATAAAAGCAAAAAAAATACGATTCAATGTTCTGGCCACGGAACCGGCTTATAACTGACTACTCTAAAATTAGAGTTAATCTAGGAGCTGGTTATGTCCAACAAAGAAGTTATGACCAAAATGGTCTCAGCCTACCAATACAGTCTGATTGTCATCGGCCTATGTTCAACAATACTTTTTTCCGCAGCCACAGCACAGAGTCAAACCATCGAACAACAGCAGCCCGTTTCAGACCCTGTCAGCGATTACATGAACGCCATAGATAATGTCGAAGCAGAGTACAGTGCCTACTCCACTGAGCTATCTGATCTGTATTTAGGCCTCGGAAAGTCACTTTATTCCAAACAAGAGTACGAAAAAGCCCGCCAGGCATTCCAGCGCGGCATGCAAATCCAACGAGTCAACTATGGCCTTAACAGCCTGTCCCAGAGTCCCTATCTGCTTTCTATTGCAGATACCGAGAGCTTTCTGGGCAACTGGGATGAGTCTCAGGAAGCGCTGGAAAATCTCTATAGCATCAATCAGCAGGCCTATGGCGCCAATGATGTACGAATGCTGCCCGTCTTGGATCAGATGCTGGACTGGTATTTGGATAGCTATGACGAACGCACCCCCAAAGGTGGCTACTCTAATTTAGTTATTTCCGAACGTATTGCCACCAAAATGTACAGTATTCTGGAAAAAGAACTGCCACTGGACGATCCCCGGGCACCAGAGCGTTTTCGTCGTATTGGCTACCTGCAGTATTTTATCGCCAACCATATCAAGCAGCATGGTGAGCCCTCAGAGTCAGGAGTCACATTCTCTACCGGTGGCAGCGCCTCGCGCAGCGAAGCCAGCACCTCACATATGCACTTTCGGCGAGGCAAACTGGCCCTGGAGAAAGTCGTAGCAGCCACAACGCAGCAGGAAGACAGCAGTCCTGTGGAACAGGCAGAAGCCGTGGCTGAACTGGGGGACTGGTATCTGGTCTTTGGTCAGCGCTTCTCCGCAGCACAGGCCTACCAACTGGCCTATGATGTATTAGAAACAGCAGAGCAGCCGGAACAGGCCAGAGCTGAATTATTTGATCAGCCGAGAATAATTAATTTTTCGATGGATAAAGACAGTGCCAGCGACTCAGCGCCACAACAAATGGAAGTCAGAATGACTGTATCCGCATACGGCGTCCCCAAAGGTATAGAAGTCGATGAAGATTCAGACATATCCAAACCACAGCTGCAGGCTCTGCGTCGCAATGTCAGCAATATGAGATTTAGACCAAGGTTACAAAATGGTATCGCCGAAGAGGCACCCTACAAATCCCTGTATGCCGTGCCAGCGCCCAAGAGTTAGAGAGAATATTTATGATAGCCGATATTAAATCAACCCCTGTTGGGCCAGTGCTTAAATTGACCAGTGCTATAGCTCTCACTATGGTCCTAGGCGCCTGCCAGATGCCCTCACCCTCATCATCTAGCTCTTCCAGCCCATCGAACCCATCCAGTTCAGGCGGCAGCTCCTCTGGTGGCTCGCCCTCAAGTTCTGGCGGCAGCAGCGGAGGCAGCACTGGCGGTATGCCCAGTCCCGGCGGAAGCCAAGGTCCTGATAGCGGGAGTCAAAGTGACGGCAGCACAGGTGCCGGCAGCGGCAGTAAAGAGGCAGACAGCGGCAGTAAAGAGGCAGACAGCGGCTCACAGGATGGAGATAGCGGCACCGATGCCGGCAGCGGATCAGGTGGAGACTCATTAGAAGATTTAGATCAGGCTCTGGACGAATCTCTCGAAGGCTTTGATGATAATGTTGGTGGTCAGGGCTCAAGCAATGCAGAAATTGATATCCTCAGCCCAACCGGTGGCGGTGGTGGTATTCAGAGCGACAGTGAGGCACCATTATTTGAGGAAGCCGACGCCATGGCTGAAGCCAATGCAGAAATCGAGAGTCGCGCCGCCGAGGGGCCAGCTTCAGAGGCAAGCGGCAGTGGTGCAGATGCTGCGTCTGCTCTTGAGGGGCAGGGTCAGCCAGGACAAGGCAGCTCAGGCACAGCAGCCAACGATGTTATCCCTATTCCCGAAGATATTGATGATGGTCAGGGGGATGATATTGTGCTGCGGCAAATACGTGATGCCGCAATGAAAGAGAAAGATCCCGTACTGCGGGAAAAACTATGGGATGAATACAGACGTATCAAGAACCAATAGGGCAGGCCAAAACAGGGAACATAATGGATATCCAAGCAATAACACAACAGCGTCTTTTGCCAGCGGTTTTTATGCCAGCATTTTTGGTGATCAGCGCTTTTGCCATGGCACTGTCCGCCCCGGTAGCACTGGGCGCGACTGACAAAATAACCTCATCCACAGCACTGGTGTTAAAAACTCCCAGCCAGCCAATCCCCGAGGCCGCCCTGTTAGATGTAGGAATATCCACCTTAAATGACGGACTCTACCTCACTGACGAAAACGACACAGTGTTTCCAGAGGTACGTTTTGCCGAAGCCATCTACTTCTCCAACCAGCTCGCCAAAGTCATGGAAAAGAGTGGGGCCTGGGGTGCCATTCGCGTCACCCCCAGCTCGGATGTGGTTATGGACCTGTATATTTCCGGCACCATTCTGCAATCCGATGGTGAAACCATGGATCTACAAATAGAAGCCAAAGACAGCAGCGGCAAGAAATGGCTGAGCAAAAGATACAAGCAAACTACCGGCAAATACGCCTATGACCGCCGTCTTAAAAGCCTTGGCGACCCCTTCCAGAACCTATTTGTGCGTGTCGCCAATGATCTACTCAAGTATCGTGAAAAAATCAGTCAGCAGCAGGCCGCAGAGCTGCGCACTATCTCCGAACTGCGCTTTGCCAAATCATTCTCTCCTGAAGCTTTTGATAGCTATATCAGCGAGAAGCGCGACGGCACCTTGGTAATCAATAAACTGCCTGCCGAAAATGACAGTATTCTGCTTAGAGTGCGCAAGATCCGCGATCGCGACTACCTCTATATAGATACCATGCAGGACTACTATGATGGTTTCTCCCAGCAGATGCATATTGCCTACCAGGATTTTCGTCGTACCTCCTACGACTCAGTCGTTAAAGCTCGCCAGCTGGACAAACAGGGTAATCGCCGAATTGTCGCCGGCATAGGCGCTATATTGGCAGGTATTTATGGCCGCACCCAAGCCGATACCAGAATCGTCAGCGACGCTAGTACAGCAACCGCCGCCACTGGTGGTTTTATACTTAAGTCGGGCCTAGAGAAGAAGCAGCAAGCCGCAGAGTACAATGAGTCCATCGCTGAAATGGGTTCCTCTCTCGAAGCAGAAATCGCCCCCCAGGTGATTGAACTGGAAGACCGCACCGTTACCCTGACCGGCACAGTGCAAGCGCAATACCAGCAGTGGCAGGCGCTACTGCAAAAAATCTACCAGCAAGAGCGAGGCACATTGTAACCATGGCTGACAATGGCCCACAGCCCGATCGCCAGAAGCTGATTATTGGCGGCCTGTTAGCACTGGTTGCGGCAGTGGTCTTGCTGTTGCCCAATCTGGTCACCGAACCCTGGATTGTCGACCCGGACAATGCCGCAGCGCCAGCCATATCGATTACCAACGTGAGTCCCTCCACCGCCGCAGAGAAAACTCAATACCGTCAAGACTCACAAAAACTACTGGCCGAAATTATTGTGCTGCGCGATCGGCTAACCGGCCAGTCCATCGAACAATGGGCCGACTTTGAATTCCGCAGTGCCCTGACCCTGATCGCGGCCGGAGATGAACAATATAGCTATGGAAACTATATTGAATCCCTGGCCAGTTTTAAACAGGCATTACAGCAGCTAAAAACTCTGCAGACATTGGGCGAAGAAAAATATCAGCAGGCCCTGGCAACAGGCACCGGCGCCATCGAAAATGCAGCCATCGGCGATCCAGCCATTGCCAGTGCAGCAGCCAATCTAGCCATGGCCATTGATGCCAGTGACAGCAGATCTATTGAATTAAACCAGCGCGCCACAGCACTTCCACAGTTGGTCGAGGCATTGCAAAATGCCGAACAACAGCTGGCAGCCCAGCAGCTGCAAAACGCTAAAAGCTACTACCAACAGGCAGTGGCGATTGATAGCAAACACCAAAAGGCCGCCGACGGATTAGTTGCCACACAGCGAGCAATTACCGAGCAGAGCTTTCGCCGCTCCATGAGCCGAGGCTTTGCAGCCCTAAAACAAAACCGCTTCCCGCAGGCCACCGTCGCCTTTAATCAGGCCGGCAAAATTTACCCCCAGAATCCAGCGGTGATTCAAGCTCTTTCTCAGGTAGAAACTCAACAGTCCCAACTGCTGGTTAGCCAGCAGATGCAACGAGCAGCAGAACTTGAGCAGCAAGAGCAATGGCAGCAAGCACTGAGCATCTATCAGTCATTGCTGCAGACCGATCCCTCATTAACCCAGGCCACAGTTAAGACCATTCCAGTGACCGTGCGAGCCACATTGCATAATCAGCTACAGACCGCCCTCGCCGACCCCTTAAAGCTCTCCAATACCAACGCCTATAAAACAAGTAAGCGCCTGCTAAAAGACGCCAGAGGCATAGCCAACCCGGGTCCAGTATTAAGCCAACAGATTGCAAGCCTGGATAAGTATCTGCGCCAATCGACTATTCCAGTACCCGTGGTGCTGCAGTCCGATAGCCTCACCGAGGTCACCCTGTTCCGGATCGCCAAACTGGGGACCTTTCAACAGACCTCAGTACAATTAAAACCAGGCCGCTACATAGTTGCAGGTTCCAGAAATGGCTACCGTGATGTGCGAGTAGAATTCACCATTACTGGAGAGCCTATGGAGGAGCCGATTCTGGTCAGTTGCAATGAAGCGATCTAGTACAGTCAACTAATTGCAAACGAATAGGCAAAAATGGAGTCAAAAAAATATAGGGAACAGCTGAGTAGTGCATATACTTACCGAACAAATAACTCAGCTGATAATTAGATAAAAAAGCAAATCAGAAAAACTATGCCTGAAAATAACAATAACCAGCGTCTATCTGCTACTGATTTTACTCCCATGGATAGCGGGGCCGGAAAACGACAATTACCCCTCTCTCCCGGGCTAATAGCGCTGCTTGTTCTCGCCACCATAGCTCTGGCCATCATGCTCTACCTGTTCGCCGCTCGGGCAGTAATATTTCAATCCGACCCGGACAATGCGCAGATAGATATCGACGGTCTTTCCTTCAATATAGGTGACAACTACCTGTTGTTAACTGGTGACTATCAGATTACCGCCAGCGCCCCTGGCTACTACCCCCTCACCCAAACCATTAATGTCAGTGATGAGGCCACCCAAGATCTCAAACTGCAATTGCAGCCACTGCCAGGCAACCTCAATGTTAGCTCCGATCTTATGGAGATAAGCACTCGCATAGACGAGCAGCCAGCAGCCATGGTGCCTGGCATTATTGAGGGCATTAGCCGCGGTGCACACCAGTTTGAATTCAGTAAATACAGATACTTTCCCCTGCAGCAGGAAATCGATATTACTGGTTTAGGCACCACCCAATCAATTGATATTGCACTGCTGCCAGCCTGGGGTCAGATGCAGTTCAGCTCCGAGCCCGAGGGCGCGGATCTGTATATTGATGATCGCCTGATGGGTCAAACCCCATTGACCACAGAAGTATTGGAAACCGGCAGCAAATTGCGCCTGCAGTACCCGGGCTACAAAACCTTTGAACAGGAAGTCATTGTTAAAGCTGGCACCAGCGCCGAGCATCCGCCAATCAAACTGATTGTCTCCGACGGCAAACTCAATATTAACAGCAGCCCAGCTGGGGCCAATATCACCATTGATAATCAATTTGTGGGCACCACACCCATTGAACTGTCGATGGCACCTTTTAAAAAATATCGTATTGAACTATTTCTCGAAGGCTACCTTAAAGCCACCAGATCCACCCGTCTGGAACCAGAGGTCAGCACCGAAATCGCCGTGGCTCTGCGCCCCAATATCGGCAATATCCGATTGACCATAAGCCCCGCTGATGCGCAGATACTGGTCGATAATCAGCTCCAGGGTGTTGGCAGCCGCACCTTATCACTCAATGCCAAACCCCATACAGTCACCGTGCAAAAGCCCGGCTACCAGCCCAAGTCCCTGACTGTCACCCCGCGCCCAGATCATGAGCAGGCATTGAGCGTTACACTACTCACCATCGAACAGGCATACTGGGCATCCCGTCCCGCCGCAGTTAAAAGCCCAGTGGGCACGACGTTGAAATTATTTCGCCCGGACCAGACCTTTACCATGGGGGCCTCCCGCCGCCAGCCCGGTCGCCGAGCCAATGAAGCCGAGCGCAATGTGGGCCTGCAGCGCCCCTTCTATATAGGCACTAAAGAAATCAGCAACGTGCAGTTGCGGCGCTGGCAGGAACATACCTCTGGTGCCATCAAAGGCCGCTCTCTGGATATGAATAACCAGCCTGCCGTAAAACTGTCTTGGGAACAGGCAGCATTATTCTGTAATTGGCTCAGCCGCAAAGAAGGACTGCCACTGTTCTATCAGATTGCCGACGGCATTGTCAGTGGCTTTAACTGGGACGCCCATGGCTATCGTCTGCCCACAGAAGCAGAATGGGCTTGGGCCGCCAAAATTGATAATAGCAACAAGGCCAGAGTATTCCCCTGGGCCAATGGCCTCTATCCACCACAGCAGGTCACAGACAACTATGCCGATCAAAGCGCTGCAAAGTTCCTCAGTTTTACCATGGCCAACTACAATGATGGCTTCCCGGTGGCTGCGGATATCGGTAGCTTCAAGCCCAACGGCAAAGGGCTCTACAATATGAGCGGCAATGTCTCAGAATGGGTGAATGATTATTATGATGTGCGCCCCTATCGCGGCGAGCCGAAAATGGACCCCAGAGGACCAGCGACAGGCAATCGCCATGTTATTCGAGGAGCTAGCTGGGCGCTGGGGTCACGCACAGAACTGCGGCTTAGCTACCGCGATGCTGGCGCCGATGGGCGCCTAGATGTAGGCTTTAGAATTGCACGCTATGTCGACAAACCAGGGGCTAAGCCGTGAGAGCATTGCTACTATTAATGCTACTGCCAATAACATTATTGGCCCAGCAGCCGGAACAGCCGTCGAAGGAAAACCCTGCCCCCCTGACAAAGTCAGAAGCAGAGCAAAAGGCAGAGAAAGAACAGGATAGGGACCCACAAGACAGAGACTTTAAACCCAGCGAAGAGATCTCAGAAGATTTTCCCGTCCCTCTTCCATCAGATATTTAAGTAAAACAGGAATAGCACCATGAATAGTCCAACCCACCGCGCGACCAATGAGATGTTTTTTCAGCTCGTCGCACTGCTGCTATCAATTATTATTGTGCATACCATTTTTGTCACAGTGGTGCGCCCCAACGCCGAGAGCACCATCCGCCATCATGCGGAAATGGCGGCTGCCGGCGAAGAATATCAGGTGCCGCGCTCCTTCTTTATTGTGATCAAAGATCTGGAACAGGAATCCTGCTTTATTCTGATGTTCTGGGCGCTGTCCATTATGGGCTACAAGACCCGCACCAGCATCCGCGAAAAGAATATGCTCGAGTTGCCATTGGTGTCAGTGGCAGAAGGCTCCAGAGTCCTGCCAGAAGACGCCGGACAACTGGCCCGACCACTGCAGTCACTACCTGAAGACCAGCGTGGCTATCTTTTACCTCGCGCCCTGCAGACCGCACTGAGCAGATTTGAAGTCACCGACAGTGTGCAGTTTGCCACCGAAGCGGTAAACAATGTCTGCGACACAGAAAATGACCGCCTGGATTCAGAGTTGTCTATGGTGCGCTACATCACCTGGGCCATCCCATCGATCGGCTTTATCGGCACAGTGCGCGGCATTGGCGCCGCACTGGGTCAGGCCCATGAAGCTATGCAGGGCAATATTGCCGGTGTCACCAGCAGCCTCGGCGTCGCGTTTAACTCGACCTTTATCGCACTGCTTATCAGCATGGTAGTGATGTTCTTTATGCACCAGCTGCAGCTAATCCAAGAGCGCCTGGTACTGGACTCCCACGCCTACTGCGAAAACAAACTACTGCGCTTTCTAAAAGCCCCCAAATAGCGGGAATGCCATGAGCCTCGCCATAGTAGAACTCAATGACCAGAATCTGTTGATCCAGACAGAGCGAGGGTTATTGCACTGCGAACCAGGTTTTGCCCAGTTGCACAGTGTCGGCATAGAAACCGGCGAGCGTGCCAGAGCCACTGCATGGCAGCAGCCCCAGCACAGTTACAACCAATACTGGCGTCAGCTCAACCAACTGCCATTGCCAAGCAAACAGAAGTGGGCGCGGCATCATGGTGATATCGCCTTTGCCCAACTCAAACAATTGGTCGAACATGTCGGGTCTCCGGAAACTCTGATACTCGCAGTCCCGGGCAGCTGCTCCGACGAACAGTTGTCATTGTTGCTGGGGCTGGCCAGCGCCATACCTGTGCAGATCACAGCTGTTATCGATAGCGCACTGGCCACCTGCGCCACAGAAACCGAACTCACCGTGCTGGTCGAACTGCAACTGCATCAAACCGTGGTCAGCCTGATTGACCATAGTGCCGGCAGGCTTAGCCTAAGTCAGCAGGAAACCATTCCCGATCTGGGCATTATGCAGCTGCACAATGCCGCCGCCAGGCATATCAGTGAACGACTGGTGCAGGACTATCGCTACGACCCAATGCACAACTCCGAAGGCGAGCAGGCGATCTACAATCAGCTACCCCAATGGCTAATGCAACTGGGCTGGGAAGATAAACTTAATATTAGTCTGCCCTCACCCCAGGGAGACCTGAAGGTGATCCTGCACAAACATCAGATCGCCAGCCTGTTCGAACAGCGCCTCAGCGGGCTGAGCGCCATTTTAAAGAGACACAGCAGCGCCAAACTATGCTTCTCCCACAGTGCCAGTCTGATCCCCGCCCTGCTGCCCCAGTTTGCCGACGCAACAGTCAAGGTCCAGTCCAGTGCCATACACAGCTGCCTCGGACTGCAACAACAGCTGTGCAGTCAAGAGCTGCACAGAATCACCCAACTGGAGGTTGATGCTCGGGCTACACCGCCCCCAATTATCATCCACCAGGCCAGCCATATTCTGTACAAAGATCAGGCCTATCCCCTGCATCAGCCCCTCAGCCTACACATTAAAGACAGCAAACTCAGCCTGACCAGCGGCATTGATAGCCAGGCTGACGCCGTTGTGTTGATGGAAAACCAGCAGCTAAAGATACTCCGCCAGCAGGACGATTTAGACATTAAATTACCAAGCTCCTGCGAGCCCGGCCAACAGCTGATCATCTCGGGGCATAAGCTGCGCCTGATCGAGGTGAGTAATGGCTAGAAAGCGCCGCAATATAGCTTTCAGCCTGTCCTTTCTGGATATTATGGCCTGTGGCTTTGGCGCCGTAACCCTGCTGTTTTTAATCTTGCGCCACAATGCAGTCGAAATAGTCACCCCAGATATCAAACTGGCCGCCGAGGTCGATCTGCTGCAGATGGATATCCGTGAAGCCGAAGAAGATCGCGTCCAGCTACTTAACAGTATCGAAAAGATTCAACTAGAACTCGCCGAAGCCCAGGGTCTGTCCAAACGCGTAATCACCGATCTTGAGGAGCAGGAAAGGAGCATCCAGTCTGACCCCAATGACCTCGATAAACTGCGCCAGCAGGTCGAACAGCTGGAAGAAGAAACGGCGCAGATGGAAGAAGTAGAGTTTGGCGACAAGGTGCGAGAATTTGTTGGTGATGGCAATCGCCAGTACCTGACCGGCCTTAAACTGGGCGGCGAGCGCGTACTGATTCTAGTCGACGGCTCCGCCAGCATGCTGGCAGACACAGTGGTCAATGCAGTGCGACGGCGCAATATGGAAGACGAGCAAAAGAAACAGTCACCCAAATGGCAGTGGACATTGCGTACAGTGGAATGGCTATTGGCGCAACTGCCTCCCAGCAGTCGCTTTCAAGTCTATATCTTTAACACCGAGGCCAACCCCGCCATTCTAGGCACCGAAGGAGAATGGCTAGATGCCGCCGATTCATTGGCGCTGGAGGAAGCCGTAGCGGCAACCAAACAATTTAGCCCAGGCTCAGGCACCAGCCTGAGCAATGCCTTTGGTGCCATAGCAGACTTCGAAGATCGGCCCGACAATCTATTCCTGCTCACCGATGGCCTGCCCACGCAGGGCAAAAACCCACCGAAAAAATATATGGTCAGCGGTGCCCAGAGGCGCAAACATTTTGTCGCCGCCATGGCCGAATTCCCCCCAGGGGTGCCCATCAACACCATTCTCTTCCCCATGGAAGGTGACCCGGAAGCCGCCGGCCTGTTTTGGCAGACTGCACTAAATACCAAAGGTGCCTTTATAGCCCCGTCGAGGGACTGGCCATGAAAAAGCAGCGGCGAGAATTACAGGAAGCCAGCATCTCATTTCTGGACGTGATCAGCTGCGGTTTTGGTGCCATTGTTTTACTGCTGGTAATTGCCAAAGTGGGCGATCCCTCAGCATTGGAAGAAGCCGAGAATCAACTACTGGGCTCAGTAAAAGACTATCAAGAAAGGCTATTTGAAATCCGCGGTGAAGCGGTCATGCTCGACGAGCGACTTAAGTCGCGCAAAGAACAGCTGTCAGAGCTGACCGAGCGCATCGCCAGATTAAGAGCCAAACTAGCCAGCGTCGCCAAGCAATCCAGCCAGTTATCCCAGTCTCAATCCCGCGAGAAAGAACAGCTGCAACTGGTTATGCAGGTCTTATCCGAAGAGATGGAACGCCTGTTAGGGCCAGAATTCCAACAGCAAAATCAGCTGATTGGCGGCATTCCCGCCGACAGTGACTATATTATCTTTGTTATCGACACCTCTGGCAGCATGCAGGTCGCCGCCTGGGAAAAAGTTAAGACAGAGATGCTCAATATTCTCGATATCTACCCCGAGGTCAAAGGTCTGCAGGTACTCAATGATATGGGCCAATATATGTTTGCCGCAGAACAAGGCAAATGGATCGCCGACAGCCCGGCCATGCGTAAAAACATTATCAGCAAACTATCCAACTGGGCACCGTTCAGCAACTCCAGTCCGGTAGAGGGAATAAATGCAGCCATCAAGACCTTTTATCGACCCGGCCGTAAAATCAGTATCTATACCCTTGGCGATGACTTCCAGGGGCGCTCCATCCGCAATGTAGTGAGAGCAGTGGATAGACTTAACAAGGCCCATCGCGGTTCCGATCGACTGGTGCGGGTGCATGCTATAGGATTTCCCGTACATTTCCCCCCAGGTGGCAGCCCAAGTGCATCGGCAATTAAATTTGCCGCCCTGATGCGTGAACTGAGTTACAACAATGGAGGAACCTTTATCGGCTTAAATAGCCTTAATTAAAGGGTAAAAATTATGTTGAGCAAAATTATGTCCTATAAAACGTCTTATAAAAATATCAGCAAATTACCACTGGCTCTGTTTGTACTTATCATTCTTGGCGGCTGCAGTTCCTCAGCCTCAGTGCAGGTCGATCGGACATTTCCCAAAGTTTTGGGCGAACCAAAACCAGTTACCGCCAGCATTGTCTTTGCCGAAGACTTCTCCACCTTTGTAGCCCAACCCAATGAAAACACGGTCATTGATATAGGCACAGCTCAGGTACAGGTACTGCAAAATGCCTTTGCCGGTCTGTTTAATGACGTCGAGTTTGTCACTAGCAGAGACCAGATCACCAACACCAAAGGACTGGTGATTACGCCATCAGTGCGCGAAGTGCAGGTATCCACTCCCTCAGATAACTATCTCAATGTGTTCGAGGTATGGATCAAATATAATCTTGCAATCGAGAATGCCGACGGCGTCGCCATCGACAGCTGGTTTATGCCCGCCTACGGCAAAACACCAGATGCCTTTATGTACAGTAAAACCAAGGCCATCGAAGAGGCCGCGGTCATTGCCCTGCGCGATGCCGGCGCCAAACTGATGCTCGACTTCTATCGCATTCCAGCAATCTACGGCTGGATGATGGAGCAGCAGATTCTGGAGGAGTCACAATGAGCCCTATATATAAGATTATTACTGCCAGCTCTCTGCTGGCTATTTTAGCTGGTTGCTCAGCCACCACCACCATTGATGAATACCGTCCCAGCGGTGACCCCATAGAACTGAATGCCGACGAGCGAGTGGTAGTATTGGGTCGTCGCGATGCAGGCCATTATGAAACCGATCGAGAATTTATCGACTGTGTCGCCAAGCAGATGAAAGGAGCAGATATTGGTATTCTGCCAGAGGCCCAGTTTATCGACTCCATCTATCCCTGGTTTGAACCACGCACAGCCCCCAAAGGCCTGCCCAGACTAAAAAAACTCATGCGCGACCCAAGCATCAAAACCGTGGTCGACAACCAGTCAGTACGCTATCTGGTATGGCTGGATGGCTCAACGGAAACATTGGATAAAGGCGGTTCCATTAGCTGCGCCATTGGCCCCGGTGGCGGTGGCTGCTTTGGCTTTGCCCAGTGGAACAAGCTATCGGTCTATGAAGCCATCGTCTGGGATCTGCAGGATCTCCAAGAAATGGGTCGCCTGCGCGTCGACTCCGAAGGCACCTCTTACCTGATTGGTGCCGTGGCACCTATTCCACTGCTAACCCCGGTAAAAAGCGATGCCTGCTCTAGCCTTGGCAAGCAGCTGAAAACCTTTTTTACCGCCAGCTAGTGAGCAATTATGCTGAGTAAAAAACTCTTTCCCCAACTGCTGCTCACCGCCCTGCTGCTTGCGCCCGCAACTCAGGGGGCAACCACAGGGGCAGATATCTACAAAGAAGTCGTGCAGACCACCCCCATCTACAAAGATGAAAAACTGCAGGCCTATATCGAAAAGCTTGGCGAAGAAATTATTTCCGTATCAGAAATGGCTGGCGAGAAATTTATCTTTACCCTACTCGACAGCCCCGATCTCAACGCCTTTGCCACCAGAGATAACTACATCTACGTCAATCGTGGCCTGTTAAATTATGTCAGCAACGAAGCCGAATTAGTCTCAGTGCTGGCCCATGAAGTGGGGCATATCACCAGAGATCATGTTACCGGGCAGGAGGGCCAGGCCACAGGCGCACAAATTTTATCCACTATTGCCGCCGTACTCTCAGGCAGCAACGAAGTCTACGAAGCCGGAATGGCCTATGCCAACTCCATTATTCGCGGCCATGGCCGACGCAACGAACTGGAAGCAGATGAAGCCGGCGCCGAATATATGGCCAAGCTAGGTTATGCCCCCAGTGAAATGATCAGCATGCTATCGATGATGAAAGACTACGAAGCGCTGCAAAAGAAACGCGCCAAATCCAAAGGCGCATCCAAGCAAACCTACCACGGCATCTTTTCCACCCACCCGCGCAACGACAGTCGCCTGCGTACCGTGGTCAGCAGAGCCAATGCCTTTAAAGCCGAAGAGAGCAGAGACAATGGCGAAGCCGTCTACCGCAGCCTGACCCAGGGTTTAATCTGGGGGGAAAACTTTCTCGCCAAAGAGAAAAAACCAGAGCGTTTTTCAGATATGCGCCTGCGTGTGCGCTTCGACTTCCCCAAAGACTGGGTCCAAGACAGCAATAACAACAAAGTACTGGCCATAGGAGCAGCAGAGGACAAGTCCGCAAGGCTGTCATTGCAGGCCATTGCCCGCACCTCCCAGAGCCCAGAGGAATACCTCTACAACTATCTCAACGTCCCCCAGCTAAAAGACAGTAAAACCATAGCCCCAGCGCGGCTTAAAGGCTTTAGCGGCATATTGCCCGGCAAGGATGGCGCAACAGATGCTCGCATCGCCCTGATCTACTACAAGCTCAATGCCTATGTGTTTACCGGTGAAGTCGAAGAGCAATCCAGCTTCGACGAGATGGATAAATTATTTATTGCTGCCATCAACACCTTCCGGCCCATATCCAGCCGCGAGATTCAGGGTCAAAAACCCCAGACCATTCACTATGTTAAAGCCACCAGCGCCACCACCTTCGAAGGTCTGGCCAAAGCCTTAGCACTGAGCAGCACAGATATTGATGACCTGCGTATAATCAACGGCTACTACCCCAGCGGCGAACCCAAAGCCGGCGAATGGATAAAGATTTTTAAACGCTAAGCCCATGAAAAAACCACAGTCATACCCATTAATCCTCCGTATCCTCGCTCTAGTGATAAGCCTGCTGATCGCTCTGGTGCTTAGCTTTTACTGGCTCAGCGACGAACCCAGCCAGCGCGACTGGGATGCCGACCGCCACAACCTCCCTGATATAGATAGTTTGCAGCAGCGCATTCAGACAGATCTGTTTGATGAAAAAAACGCACCTATAGAGTCAGTGGGAACCGACATAGACCAGATCATGGATCCCGAAGCCATGGACGCCAAACTGGCTGGCCTGACCAAAAATATCACCACCTTGCGCCAGCCCACAGAACAGGAGCTCTTAGACTTCTACCAGCAGCAGCAGGCAGATTATCGAGAATTCTCCAACTTTAGCTTTCGCCACCTGCTATTTAGCTCGATCAAATATGGCGGCAACGCCTATGAGCAAGCCGACCTGGTATTGGCAGAGATAAGAGCCGGTCAGCTAGCCCCATCAGATGCAGTCCAATATCAGGGCACATCAGATCAGGTGGCAGAGAAGTTTGGTAGCAGCTTTGCGGATAAACTATTAGCGCTGGCCTTAGATCCACAGGCCGAGCAATGCTGGACTGAGTCCACAGCCTCAAAGCTGGGGGTGCATTTAGTCTGTATTGATAATGCAGTACTTGGCAAGATTCCCAGTCTTGAAGAGGTGCGTTCGCAAGTAATTAATGACTGGCGATTTGCTGTTGTGGAAAACGAGTCGGATTAAGCAAAGCGAAATATGCCCAGCAGATACTTCACTAGGTTCAGGATGACCCGCGAAATGGCTCAGCACCTAAGCCAGCAACTCCGCGAAAAAGCGCCGCAAGCCCTCAGCCCCGGATTCTTCCCAGGTCTTTAGCGCAGCAGTACCCACAATAGCCAGGTCCGCAGAACCGCGCAGAAAATCCATATCCGCCTTACTGGTAATACCAAAGCCAACACCCATAGGCACATTAGTATGCTGTCGACAGCGATCAATCAGGGCCACCACATCATCGCCCATATTAGTCTTAGATCCAGTCACACCTTTGCGCGCAACCACATAAACCATACCGCGGCTTGCAGCACCCAGCTGGGCCAGGCGCTTGTCGCTGCTAGTGGGCGTCATCAGAATAATTGGCTCAATACCAGCATCAGCAGATAACTGGTGCAAATTAGCCGACTCTTCCACCGGCAGGTCAGGCAGAATATAGCCCACACCACCAGCCTCTTTTAGGCGCCGCACAAACACATCCTCGCCCATTTTAAATACAGTGTTGTAGTAGCCCATCATCAGCACTTTAAAAGGGAAGCGCTCACTGGCCAGCTTCATAAACTCAAAGCACTGGTCTACCGTAGTACCAGCCTTTAACGACTGCTCATTGGCACGCACAAACAGCGGGCCATCGGCACTGGGCTCAGAAAAAGGAAACTGCAGCTCAACCAGATCAACACCGGCCTCGGCCATAATCTCCAACTCTTGCAAATTGTCTTCAAAGGAGGGGTAGCCACAGACCACATGGGCCATCACCAGCAAATCTTTATCTTGCTTGCGCTCGGCAATAAATGCTTCCAATCCCATTATTTTTTCTCCGCGCGGTACTGGTCGGCCTTGCCACCAATAAATGACTTCCATTTGGCATCATCCAGCGCATCGGCAATAGTAAAGATATCCTTATCGCCGCGACCAGACATATTCACCAGCACAATCTCATCTTTAGCCATAGTGGCCGCTTCTTTAAGCGCCACCACAAAGCCATGGGTACTTTCCAGAGCCGGAATCAGGCCCTCAGTGCGCATCGTCAGTTTTAAGGTCTCTTTAACTTCCGCATCTGTCGCCGCTTCAAAGCGCACCTTGCCCTGATCGTGGAGATGGGCAAAGATCGGATTCACACCAATATAATCCAAACCAGCCGCAACTGAATGAGTCTCACTCATATTGCCTTCATCGTTCTGCAGGAAATAGGTTTTATAACCCTGAGCCACACCGACACTGGCATCATCATAGGCCAGGCGCGCCGAGTGCATGTAAGAACCCACACCCTCACCGCCAGCTTCACAGCCAATCAGCTCAACATTGGGCTCATCAAAGAAACCCTGAAACAGGCCCATAGCATTAGAGCCACCGCCAACGCAGGCATAGACCCGGTTGGGCAGTCGCCCAGTCTGAGCGACAATTTGTTCCCGGGCTTCCAAACCAATAATCGACTGGAACCAGCTAACCATTTCCGGAAATGGATGAGGGCCACAGGCAGTACCCAGAATATAATGAGTGTCGGCCATATTGGTGACCCAGTCACGCATACATTCGTTTACCGCATCTTTTAACGTCTTCTGGCCATCCTCAACCGCAATAACCTCGGCACCCAGATTTTCCATCCAGAACACATTGGGGCGCTGGCGAGCAACATCCACCGCACCCATATAAATTTTGCAGTCAAACCCAAATTTGGCCGCCATAGTGGCCGTAGCAAAACCATGCTGCCCAGCACCAGTCTCGGCGATCACACGCTTCTTGCCCAGACGCTGCGTCAACAGCCCCTGCCCCATCACATTATTTACCTTGTGCGAGCCAGTGTGGTTGAGATCATCACGCTTCACATAAATCTGTGCACCACCCAGTTCACGACTGAGATTCTCCAGATAGGTCACCGGCGTTGGACGGCCAGAATAGTTTTGCAGCAGAGACACATATTCCTGCCAAAATTTAGGGTCGGCTTTACATTCGCGGAAGCACTCAATCAGCTCCTCAATAGTGGCGTGTAAAATTTCAGGCAGGAAAACACCGCCGTATTCCCCATAGTAGCCTTCGCGACCATCGGAGAAGTCAAAAATATCCATGAAAAGCCTCAATAGAAAGCGCACAGATCAGACAATCTAACTGTGTCGCAGGTGGTTTTGGAATCGGTCCTATTCTAACTAAGTCACCGTTTGGGTACAACAAAGTCAGGCATTTACAGGGGAGATGCAGCCGCCAATCTAAGTCTATTCACTAAAGAATAGTCGCTAGAGTAAATAAACTGCTATCAAGCCCATTTAAAAGGCTTATACGGCGCCCAAACATGACCGGTTTATGCTCAATAGTCAGCTAAACGCTCAAGCCCAATAACCGCGCGCCATAGAGCCATTTATCCACATCTTTTGCATTGGGTTGTGAACCCTAAATAGAGGCTAAAGATACAAAAAACACAATATATAGTAGATTAGGGCTTGCACAACACACCATGTAGGATAAACTCTTCCTCGTTTTCTCCCGTAGAAAAGCAATCAAAAGCGACCCGGTAACGGCAAAACACCGGGGAAAATAAAGAGGAGAAACGCAGGGAAAGGGACAATCACCCCATTACCTGCATTGAGAGACATCAGCTGTCAGAAACCGCAACGCAGGTGCCGATTGCATAAGGTTTCAGGGTGTCTGATCGGGCATAGCCATCGATCAAAATAAATTAGCACGCGAATACAACGATTAAAAAAGGCAAGGGCAATCAATGAGCGCAACCAGATTAAAAACAGTCAAACCTACAGCAGAAAAACAAGACATCAAAATGCAAGATGCGTCCCTCGATATCTGGGACAAGAAATACCGTTTAAAAGACAAACAGGAACAGCCAGTTGATAAAGATATCAACGCCACCTACATGCGCGTGGCCAAGGCACTCTCCGATGTTGAAAGCAAAGAAAAACGCAAAGAGTGGCAGGAAAAATTTGTCTGGGCACTGAAGCACGGCGCTATTCCCGCAGGCCGCATTATCTCCAATGCCGGCGCACAGGCCTACAAGCCCGCCACCTCCACTATTAATTGCACCGTGTCTGGCGTTGTACCAGATTCCATGCAGGGCATTTTGGAACGCAACCTCGAAGCAGGCCTTACGCTCAAGGCTGGCTGTGGTATCGGGTACGAATTCTCCACCTTGCGTCCCAAAGGTGCCTACGTGTCAGGCGCTGGCGCCTACACCTCTGGTCCGCTGTCCTTTATGGATATCTACGACAAGATGTGTTTCACCGTGTCTTCAGCCGGTGGCCGTCGCGGTGCCCAGATGGCGACCTTTGATGTCAGCCACCCAGACGTATTTGATTTTGTTCGTGCCAAGCGTGAAGACGGTCGTCTGCGTCAATTCAACCTGTCACTGCTGATCACTGAAGAGTTTATTGAAGCAGTGCGCACCGATGGCGACTGGGACCTGACCTTCCCCATCAGCAGCAAAGAAGTCGAAGGCGGTCTGGACCTGAAAGGTGACGATGTAGTGTGGAAGCCCTTCCCAACGACAGAAGGCTACACCAGCAATGATGAAGGACTAGTGGCTTGCCGCATCTACGAAACCATTCGCGCCACCAAGCTGTGGAACGCCATTATGTCGTCCACCTACGACTATGCCGAGCCAGGCTTTATTCTGATCGATCAGGTCAACAAGAATAATAACAACTGGTTCTGCGAAGATATCCGCGCCACCAACCCCTGTGGTGAACAGCCACTGCCTCCTTACGGCAGCTGTCTGCTGGGCTCGGTTAACCTGACCAAGTTTGTGCGCAATCCATTTACCGAAGACGCGTTCTTCGACTGGGACGAGTACGCCGAAGTAGTTGGCATCTTTACCCGCATGCTGGACAACGTGGTTGAGATCAATGGCCTGCCTCTGGAAGGTCAGCGCAAAGAGATCGAATACAAACGCCGTCACGGCATGGGCTTCCTGGGTCTGGGTTCCACCATCACCATGTTAACCATGAAGTATGGCGAGCAGGACTCATTAGAGTTCACCGAGCGCGTAGCCCGTGACATGGCCGTAGCCGGTCTAAAGAGCGGTCTACACCTGGCCCGTGAAAAAGGTCCAGCACCGATAATGGAAGACGAATTTGAAGTCACCGCCGCCATGCTGTTCAAGCAGCCAGATATGGCCAAAGACGGCATCAAAGTAGGCGACAAGCTGAAAGGAAAAGTACTGATGTCCAAGTACAGCCGCTATATGCAGAACATTGCATCCGTAGCGCCAGAGCTGGTTGACTCACTGATCGAAGAAGGCTGTCGCTTTAGCCACCACTCTTCCATTGCGCCTACAGGCACTATCTCATTGTCACTGGCCAACAACGTTAGTAATGGCATTGAGCCAAGCTTTGCCCACCACTACTCGCGCAATGTGATTCGCGAAGGCAAGAAGTCGAAAGAGAAAGTGGATGTATTCTCCTACGAACTGCTGGCCTACCGCACATTGATCAATGAGAAAGCTATGCCCTATGGCACCTCAGAAGAAGAGGCGCTACCTGACTACTTTATGAGCTCGGAGAATATTATGCCCCGCGCCCATGTCGATATTCAGGCAGCAGCACAGAAGTGGGTAGATTCTTCAATCTCCAAAACCATCAATGTCCCCACCGACTGCGATTACGAAGACTTTAAAGATATCTACCTGTATGCCGCCGAAAAAGGTCTCAAAGGATGCACCACTTTCCGCTTTAACCCTGAAGCCTTCCAGGGCGTGTTGGTGACCGAGAAAGATCTCGAGAACACCACGTACAGCTTTAACCTGGAAGATGGCTCCACAGTTGAGTTTAAAGGTAACGAAGAAGTTGAGTACGATGGTGAAACACACACCGCCGCCAACCTGTTCGACGCCCTGAAAGAAGGTTACTACGGTAAATTCTGATCACATTAAATTGGTTCTGTTGCACAGGCATAGAATTGTAAGAGGAAGAACATGAGCAAGAAGATTTCACAAAAGATTGTAGGCTACAAAGTAGCTACAGAAGAGCAGAAGCAGGAAGCTGTCGCCAAAGAGGCAGAGTCTAATATTATCCAGATGCACGAGAAAGTCTCGCGCCCTGAAGAGCTGGCGGGCAGCACCTACAAAATCAAGACGCCCATGTCAGATCATGCTCTGTATCTGACCATCAATGATATTGTTTTGAATATGGGCACCGACCACGAACTGCGTCGCCCGTTTGAAGTGTTTATCAACTCCAAAAACATGGATCACTTCCAGTGGATTGTCGCCCTGACCAGAGTACTCTCAGCAGTATTCCGCAAAGGTGGTGACTGCACCTTCCTGGTAGAAGAAATGAAAGCCGTATTTGATCCACAGGGTGGTTACTACAAGCCCGGCGGCAAGTTTATGCCCTCTTTAGTCGCTGAAATTGGATGGGCGATTGAAGATCACCTACAGAAAATCGGCATGCTCCAGAAGCCAGAAATTCCAGAGCATCAGCAGAAGATTATGGACGAGAAGCGCGCCCAGTTTGAAGGTGCTGCTGCAGCACCAACAGCTGAAGCCAGTGACTTTCCGCCCACAGCAGAAGTGTGCAAAAAGTGTAGCGTAAAAGCCGTTATCCTGATGGATGGTTGCATGACTTGCTTAAACTGCGGCGACTCTAAATGTGGTTAAGCTGATAGTTCAATCATAAAAAAAGCGGCTTTTTAGCCGCTTTTTTTGTTTTGGAAAGGAGATCCTTCCTACACAAACAACCTCACAATATTCCACAGCCCCAACCCAGTCACCACGGCCACCACCGCAACCGCCAACAAATTACTCAGCAACCTATTGCGATACTCACCCAGCAACTCAGCCCGATTCATAATAATAATCAAAAAGATCGCCGTGACCGGCAGCAGTACTCCATTGGCCGCCTGAGCAAACAAAATCGCCGCAATAGGTTTAGTGCCCAGAGCCGCAAACAACGTACCCACCGCCAACACCAGCATCCAGACGCCCTTAAAGCGCCGGTCATTAAAATCGGCCGGCCAACCCAGCGCACCAGTCACCGCGTAAGCCGCCGCCAACGGCGCTGTAATAGCACTGGTTAAACCGGCCGCCATCAGACCAAAGGCAAAGAAAGCATTGGCCGCGCTGCCCAGCACTGGCTCCAGTTGAGTGGCCAGACTGGCTGCAGAAAACTGCGCGCCAGTATTAAAAAACGCCATCGCGCTGGTACTCATCACTGCCAAGGTAATCAAGCCGCCCAGACCTATAGAAATAACCGTATCCCCACGAGACTCTTTAATCGCCTGCGCAGTCTCAGTACCACGCCATTTCTCCTGCACAATATTAGCGTGCAGAAACAAATTATAAGGCACCACAGTGGTACCAATCAGCGCGACAACAGTCAGTGCCGAGCCACTGGGCATACTGGGTTTAAACAGGCCGGCCAGCATGGCACCCATATCCAGTTCAATCATCAGCATGGTCACTACAAACACCGTACTCATCATCAATACCAAAACAATTAAAATAGGCTCCAATAATTTATAGCCGCCACCGGCCAGCAGCAGAGCAGCCAACCCCCCAATGAGCAGAGCACAGACTGTGGTAGAAAATGGCAGCAGCGACTGCAAACCCAGCGCAGCACCAGAGATATTGCCCGCCTCATAGGCAGCATTACCCACCCCAATAGCGGCCACCACCAGTATCACTGCGGCGCGGCTAAGGGCGGTATTACTAAAGGTAGTGCGCAGCGCCTGAGACAACCCCTCCCCGGTAACCAGTCCCAGACGTGCAGCCATTTCCTGCAGCACCATGGTGGCGAGCAGCGAAAACAGCAGAGCCCAGAGTAGAACAAAGCCAAAATTAGCGCCGGCGGCACTGGCGGTGGCAATACTGCCGGGGCCAATAAACGCGGCAGTCACCAGCAGGCCCGGCCCAAATCTTTTCATTGTTTTAGGACCCCATAAGTGGTTGAGAAATTATTCAGATACGCGTTTGAGCTGACCGGTTTTTACATCATAGATAAACCCATAGACCAGGATATGGCTGGGCACCAGAGGATGGTTTTGAATGATTTTTACATCATCCAGCACCGACTGCTGCAAGTCTGCAATAGTATGCCAGTGTATCGAATGGCCCAGATCAGAGCCGGGCTTGGTATTTTCACTGCCCTCTCGCTGTGGGTTTACCCAGCGCTCGCCATTGTGCACCGCAGTCTCCAAATCCTCTTCCAGCAACTGAACAATTTCAGCATCGGTCACCGTAGCCATGCCACAGCCCGTATGCTGAATCACAAACCATTCAGTGGTGCCCAAAAACTTATGGGAGATAATCAACGAGCGAATCGCATCATCGCTAGCGCGACCACCAGCATTGCGAATCACATGGGCATCGCCCTCAGACAGGCCAGCGATTTTGGCCGGGTCCATACGCGCATCCATACAGGTCAAAATAGCAAAGTGTCGGGCTGGGGGAGAGGCCAACTGGCCACTATCAAAGTCCTGGGCATAGGCCGAATTAGCCTTGAGAATCTCATCCAGGTTATTGGATGGGTTTTTATCGGTCATATGCTTATCCCTAAAAGCTGAAGTATCAGTAACACAGCTGCAATTATAGGCGCGCCAGTGCAGATCCTCTACTGGGTTTTATAATGGGCAATCAATTTCTGAGCCGCCACAATAGCCGGCATCTCGCCCGTCAACACCGCCTGCTCCAGTTCCGGCACCAGCGCCTTGACCTCTGGGTGGTTTTTTAAATCTGCCACCAACGCCTCAGCCGTCTCAGCCCACATCCAGGCCTTAGCCTGCTGAGCGCGCAATGTCTCAAGTTCACCAGAGTCTGTTAAGGCCGCTTTAAACTGCTGAATGGCCTGCCAGGCCTGTTGTATACCCTGATCATTTAAAGCCGAACAGCTGGCTACCTGAGGGGTCCAGCTTGGAGTTCGCGCCTGCATAAAATGCAGTGCCGCGCGATAATCAGACACTGTTTGGTTAGCAATACTGGCCTGCTCGCCATCGGCCTTATTCACCAGCACCAAATCAGCCAGCTCCATAATGCCGCGCTTAATACCCTGCAAATCATCGCCACCGCCGGGTGACAGCAGCAATAAAAATATATCAGTCATATCGGATACCGCGGTCTCCGACTGCCCCACCCCCACGGTCTCAACAATAATAACATCATAGCCAGCGGCTTCGCAGAGCAGCAGTGATTCGCGAGTGCGTCGGGTAACACCACCGAGGGTCGTGCCCGCAGGCGAGGGTCGTACAAAGGCCTTGGGATTTACCGACAGAGTTTCCATTCTGGTCTTATCACCCAAAATAGACCCGCCACTCACCGCAGACGTCGGGTCCACTGCCAGTACAGCCACCTGATGGCCCTGCTCAGTTAAATAATTACCCAGAGATTCAATAAAGGTCGACTTGCCAACCCCCGGCGCACCAGAGACACCGATGCGAATAGACTTGCCCGTATGGGGCATTAGCTCCGCCAGCAACTGCACCGCCTGTTCGCTGTGATCAGCGCGGGTGGATTCCACCAGAGTAATCCCCTTGGCCAAAGCCCGGCGATCTCCTGCAAGTATTTGCTCTGCTAACATTGAATGCCCCGTGTTTAAGAGTATTAGGTCCCTGGTCGCTTTGCGCCTCAGGATGACAGTGCTTTCAGTCAACCACAGATACTCTTTTATATGCCTAAAAACTCTGCCCAAACCCTGAATGCTTGAGTTGCTGGCTAACCGCTGTGACCTTCGACAGCAGGGATGCTGTCGCAGAGCCTACAGGGAAGTACTTGCGGCGTGTCACAGCGGTGAGCCAGTCATTCAAGCCCGCTGCTACTAGCCCAGAGATCCTTCAGCCGCTGAGCTCTTTTAGGATGACAGTGCGACCTATTCAAACTCCAAAATAACCTCATCCACCATCAAACTGTCACCAGCATCCGCCGATATTTTCGCCACAATACCATCATTGATAGCCCGCAGACTATTTTCCATCTTCATGGCTTCAACTACCGCCAGCTCTTCCCCAGCCTTGACCTGATCACCCACCTTAACCGCCAGCTTAACCAGCAGTCCCGGCATAGGAGAGAGCAAAAACTTGGACAGGTCCGCGGGCACTTTTTCCAGCATTAACTTATTAAGCTCCGCCGCCTTGGGCGACAGCACCATGGCATTAATTTCGGCACCGCGATAGAACAGTTTATAACCAGAGCCAGAGCGCGCAACCTGCACACACACCGGCTGGCCATTAATATCAGCCTCAAATAATGGCTCGCCCAACGCCCAGTCGGTTTCCACTGAATAATCATCATTGCCAATAGATACTAAAAATCCAGGCATGGTCAGGGTCATGGAAACCGCCGTTTCATCAGTTCCAGCAATCACTACCCATTCCTTGGGCACATTGTATTCATGACCCTCCGACTGACCGGAGATCTGCGCCGAACGCTCCCGGTATTCTTGATGCACTGCGGCAGCTACAACCAGGGCAATATGAGGATTATTCTGTGGCACTAAATCTGCATTAAAGCCATCGGGAAATTCTTCCTCAATAAAGTTAGTGGTCAGCTCACCGGCCACAAACCTTGGGTGCACCATCAACGCATTAAGGAAACTGATATTGTGGTTTACGCCGCGAATATAATAGGCATCCAGCGCATCCACCATTAGATCAATCGCCTCAACGCGGTTGTCACCATAGGTTATTAACTTTGAGATCATTGGGTCATAGTGCATAGACACTTCGCCGCCCTCATAGACCCCGCTATCTACGCGAACGCCATCACCTTGTGGTTCTCTATAACCAGACAGCCGGCCAATAGAGGGCATAAAGTTACGGAATGGATCCTCGGCATAAACGCGAGACTCCATAGCCCAACCGGTCAATGTGACCTGCTCCTGAGTGAGCGAAAGCTTCTCACCCGCCGCCACGCGAATCATCATCTCGACTAAATCTTGGCCCGTGACCAATTCAGTCACCGGGTGCTCAACCTGCAATCTGGTATTCATCTCCAAAAAATAAAAATTCATATCCGCATCAGCAATAAACTCCACCGTGCCCGCCGATTGATAATCCACCGCCTTGGCCAATGCACAGCTCTGCTCACCCATCTTCTGGCGAGTGGCTTCATCCAAAAACGGCGAGGGCGCCTCTTCAATCACTTTTTGGTGACGGCGCTGAATCGAGCACTCGCGCTCACCTAAATAAATCACATTGCCATGGCCATCAGCCATCACCTGAATTTCAATATGACGGGGTTGCTGAATATATTTTTCAATGAAAATTCGGGTATCGCCAAAGCTTGAGCGGGCTTCGTTAGTGGCTCGCTCAAACCCATCACGACAGTCGGCCTCATCCCAGGCCACACGCATACCCTTACCACCGCCACCAGCAGACGCTTTGAGCATGACCGGGTAACCCACACCAGCGCTGATCTCCACCGCATGATCTGCGTCACGCACCACATCGGTGTAACCGGGAATACAGTTAACACCGGCTTTTTCAGCGATTAATTTCGAGGTGATTTTATCACCCATGGACTCAATGGCTTTTTTGCCCGGGCCAATAAAGGCAATTTTGGCGGCATCTAAAGCATCACGAAATTTACTGTTCTCCGAGAGAAAGCCATAACCCGGATGCACTGCATCGGCGCCAGTATCCACACAGGCCTGAATAATCTTATCGATCACCAGATAACTTTCAGACGACGCAGCAGGTCCAATATTGACCGCTTCATCGGCCATTTGAACATGCAGTGCATCAGCGTCAGCGTCGGAATAAACCGCCACAGTGGCAATACCCATTTTCTTAGCGGTGGCAAAAACACGACAGGCAATTTCACCGCGGTTGGCCACTAATATTTTCTTCAACATAAGTCTTTTACCCTTAAAACTTTATTCGCATCAGTTTTTGCTTATTTCCAAATAACAATCATCCAACCATCACACAGTTTCTTTTTTACAAGCCTAAGAAAATGTGCCCAACCCTAAATACTTGAGTTGCTGGCTAACCGCTGTGACCTTCGACAGCAGGGATGCTGTCGCAGAGCCTACAGGGACGTACTCGCGGCGTGTCACAGCGGTTAGCCAGTAATTCAAGCCGCTGCAACCACTCCAGATATCCTTCGTCGCGCTACTTCTCAGGATGACCGTAGAAGAGCTTTAGGGTGACAAAATGCATACCTACAGCGGAATATTCCCATGCTTGCGCCAGGGGTTTTCTATGCTTTTGTTTTTCAGCATAGCCAGCGACCGGGCCACACGCTTGCGCGTGCTGTGAGGCATAATTACGTCATCGATATAGCCACGCTTGCCAGCGATAAACGGGTTGGCAAATTTCTTGCGATACTCCTCAGTGCGCGCGTCAATCTTGTCCTGATCACCAATATCCTTACGGAAAATAATCTCCACGGCACCTTTGGGACCCATCACCGCAATCTCAGCTGTCGGCCAGGCCAAATTCACATCACCACGCAGATGCTTAGAGGCCATAACATCGTAGGCGCCGCCATAAGCCTTGCGAGTAATCAACGTAACCTTGGGTACCGTACATTCGGCATAGGCATAGAGTAGCTTAGCGCCATGCTTAATAATGCCGCCATACTCCTGGCTGGTACCCGGCATAAAGCCCGGCACATCCACCAGGGTCAGCACGGGAATATTAAAGGCATCGCAGAAACGGATAAATCGTGCAGCCTTACGCGAAGCATCAATATCCAAACAACCGGCCATTACCATGGGCTGGTTAGCCACCACACCGACAGTTGACCCTTCAATGCGAATAAAACCGGTAATTATATTTTTCGCGTAGCTTACTTGCAGCTCAAAAAACTCACCCTCATCAGCAACCTTTAGAATTAACTCTTTCATGTCGTAAGGTTTATTGGGGTCGCTGGGCACTAGAGTGTCCAGAGACATATCCTTGCGATCAGCCGAATCTTCCGTGGGCCACACCGGCGGCTTCTCGCGATTATTCGACGGCAAATAATTTATAAAGCGACGCAGCTTGTGCAGTGCATCCACATCATTATCAAAAGCCAGATCGGCAACACCAGATTTAGTGGAATGAGTATTAGCACCACCCAACTCTTCAGCAGTTACCGTTTCATGGGTGACGGTTTTCACCACATCTGGGCCAGTGACAAACATATAGCTGCTGTCCTGCACCATAAAAATAAAATCGGTAATAGCCGGCGAATACACAGCCCCGCCAGCACAGGGGCCCATGACCATACTAATTTGCGGAATCACACCGCTGGCCATCACATTGCGCTGAAATACCTCAGCATAGCCACCCAGAGAAGCCACCCCCTCCTGAATACGGGCACCGCCAGAATCATTGAGGCCAATCACCGGAGCACCCACTTTCATGGCCTGATCCATTAGCTTGCAGATTTTCTCCGCATGGGCCTCGGATAGCGCGCCACCAAAAACAGTAAAATCCTGACTAAACACAAACACCAGGCGGCCATTAATGGTGCCGTAGCCAATGACTACCCCATCGCCAGGCACATGTTGCTGGTCCATATCAAAGTCGGTGCAGCGATGCTCCACAAACATATCCCATTCTTCAAAGCTGCCTTCGTCAAGCAGCAGATCCAGGCGCTCACGGGCCGTCAGCTTGCCTTTGGCATGCTGGGCATCAATGCGTTTTTGGCCACCACCCAGACGGGCGCGGCTGCGTTTGTCTTCTAATTGCTCCAGTATTTCTTTCATTGCTCTCTCTTTTTTGTGGACCCCAGCCTACGCTGGGGTGACGTTCCTACGCTGGGGTGACGTTCCTGGGCTAGGGTGACGTTCCTGGGCTGGGGTGACGTTATTTCTATATACCGTCATGCCAGCCCATATACCGTCATGCCAGCGCAGGCTGGCATCTACCCAATAAGCCCCAACACCTCTTCCGCAGCCTCAGGAATATTAGTCCCAGGCCCAAAAATAGCCGCCACACCATCTGCTCGTAACTGGTCATAATCTTTGGGTGGAATCACCCCACCACAGATCACAATAATCTCTTCCGCACCCTGCTCCCTAAGACTGGCAATCAACTGAGGCACCAATGTCTTATGCCCCGCCGCCTGCGAAGACACGCCCACTATATGCACATCATTTTCAATTGCCTGCTGCGCCGCTTCTTCCGGCGTCTGGAACATAGGCCCCACATCCACATCAAACCCAGATCGGCAAAGGCAGTGGCAATTACCTTGGCACCGCGATCATGGCCATCCTGCCCCATTTTCACCACCAACATACGCGGGCGGCGGCCATGGTTTTCGGCAAAGGCTTCTACCTTGTTTTTAATAGTCATAAATCCCTCATCCCCTTCGTAGGCGGCGCCATAGACACCACTAATCGAACGTTGCGTTGCCTTATGCCGACCCCATTCGGCTTCCAATGCATCAGATATCTCACCCACAGTCGCTCTAGCACGGGCCGCATTGACCGCCAGTGCCAAAGATTCCTTCACCGACTGCCGCACCTGCTGTCAGTGCCTCCAATGCCTGCTGCACAGCCTCGGCATCTCGGAACTGCGCACATCTGCTCAAGACGCGCCACCTGAGATCCCGCACTGCACTATTATCAATATCCAGCACATCCACATCAGGCTCTACCTCAAGCTGGTATTTATTAACCCCAACAATCACCTCTTCACCGCGATCAATGCGGGCCTGACGCTGAGCCGCAGCCTCTTCAATGCGCAGCTTGGGCATGCCAGTTTCAACGGCCTTGGTCATGCCGCCCAGCTCTTCAACCTCATCAATTATTTCGCGAGCCGCTTGCACCAGCTCATCAGTCAGTGATTCCACATAGTAAGAACCGGCCAGTGGATCCACCACATTAGTAATGCCCGTTTCCTCCTGAATCACCAGCTGGGTGTTCCGCGCAATGCGCGCCGAAAATTCCGTGGGCAGCGCCAGCGCTTCATCAAACGAATTGGTGTGCAGTGACTGAGTGCCACCCAGTACCGCAGACATAGCCTCGATAGTGGTGCGCATAACATTGTTGTACGGGTCTTTACTGGTCAGGCTGACACCAGAGGTCTGGCAGTGGGTGCGCAGCACTAGAGAGCGATCATCCTTGGGCGCAAACTTCTCTTCCATTAGCGTCGCCCATAAAATTCGCGCCGCCCGCAACTTGGCAATCTCCATAAAGAAGTTCATACCAATGGCAAAAAAGAACGACAGCCGCGGGGCAAACTTATCCACATCCATACCACTGGCAATCGCCGTGCGCACATACTCAATACCATCGGCAATGGTGTAAGCCAGCTCCTGCACATTGGTCGCACCGGCTTCCTGCATATGGTAGCCGCTGATAGAAATCGAGTTAAATTTGGGCATATGGTTGGCGGTGTAACCAATAATATCCGACACCACACGCATCGACGGCGCCGGTGGGTAGATATAAGTATTGCGCACCATAAACTCTTTCAAAATATCATTTTGTAATGTGCCCGCCAGTTGCTCCGGCGCCAACACCCTGCTCTTCCGCGGCCACAATGTAGCTGGCCATCACCGGCAGCACAGCGCCGTTCATGGTCATAGACACAGACACCTTATCCAGCGGAATCTGGTCAAACAGAATCTTCATATCCTCAACAGAATCAATCGCCACCCCAGCCTTGCCCACATCGCCCACCACGCGCGGGTGATCCGAGTCATAGCCCCGGTGAGTCGGCAGATCAAAGGCAACCGAAAGACCCTGCTGGCCCGCAGCTAGGTTCTTGCGATAAAACGCATTCGACTCTTCCGCCGTAGAAAACCCCGCATACTGGCGCACAGTCCAGGGCCGGCCCGCATACATGGTTGCCTTAGGCCCGCGCTTATAGGGTGCAAACCCCGGCAGACTATCCATATGCTCAAGCCCAGCGGTATCGTCCGCGGTATACAGCGGTTTTACCTCAATGCCCTCAGGGGTTTGCCACAGCAAATCATCTGGCGAAGCGCCTTTGCGCTCTTTGGTTGCCAGCTGTTCCCAGTCACCGATTTTTTTGTTATCTGCCATCTCAACTCCGGCGTGATTTTCAATAAGTTCACTATGCAAGGCACTATGCAGCACTGCTGTTATTAATAGTAGGTCTATTTCTAACAGCCAAACTCACATTAATTGCCAAATTAATTCCATTTAAAAGGCATTTAATGGTATAAATCCGTATTAAACTCACAAATTATGTCTTTTAGAGGCAGCCGATGGCTACAATTTGTAACCACCATGTGATTAGCTGCATGCATGGGCTGAGAGAAAATAACTACCCCCAGCAGCAAGCATTAGAGCGGGCTGGCATAAACCCCGCCGTGATAAATAACCCAACCCAGCGCGTGCACACCGACCAGGTGGCGCGGTTATTTAAGACCGTGCAGGAAACCCTAGATGATGAATTTATGGGCTTCACCCAAACCCACTGCAAAGTCGGCCTGTTTGCCACCATGGCCGAGCTGGTCAGTCACTGCAGCACCTTGGGCGAGTTATTAGACAAGGCCGTTAACTTTTACAACCTGGTCAGCAACGACATCCCCATGAAACTAAGCCGCTCTCAGGGCAGTGCCGTGCTCAGCTTTCAAATGACCCAACCCCAGCTCGACCCCGAGCACTTTATGGCCGAGTTTTGGCTAGTGATCTGGCACCGCTTTCCCAGCTGGTATATAGGCCAGCCCATACGCCTGCAAGAGACCCACTTTACCTTTGGCGCACCCCAGCACCGCGACGAACTACAAATTATGTT
This sequence comes from uncultured Pseudomonadales bacterium, assembly GCA_943788875.1. Taxonomy (GTDB): domain Bacteria; phylum Pseudomonadota; class Gammaproteobacteria; order Pseudomonadales; family Porticoccaceae; genus HTCC2207. Next base: position 156,692 of record CALSSA010000006.1, read on the forward strand.
CCCCAGCCAACTGCAGTTTAATCGCAGCGCCAATAGGCTGATTTTTGATGCCCAGTATCTGGATAAACCATTGGTCCGCTCAGATCAGGAGCTAGCCACCTATGTGCAGAACGCACCAGCAGATGTCATGACTATTCCCGGCGCCGACACCACCTTAGAGGCACAGATAGAACGAATGATAGGCCAGCGCCATCCAGATCGGCTGGTGTTTGCACCGATTCACGAGCTAGCAAAAGAGTTGGGAGTAAGCAGCCAGACATTGCACCGACGGCTCAAGGAGAGTGCGACGAGTTATCAGAAGATTAAAGATAATCTTAGAAGAGAAGTAGCCATTCACAAACTGGTCAATGAACGGCTATCGGTGGAGCAGGTGGCGGAGATTGTCGGGTTTACAGAATCGCGATCGTTTACTCGGGCGTTTAAGCATTGGACTGGGTTGACGCCGAGGGAATACTGCAAGCGAGAGGTCTAGACTGGATTTAACACTGCCAAGAAGTGCATCACCAAAGCAGCTGACATCTCCGTCCATATAAATTACGTCGGAGGCGATACATAATCGTCAATGCCACTGTAATTTGCTGCACTGGTGCGATTGCTTATCTGCTATGCCGCGTCTATCAGAGTCATAGCTGCGTGCAAGTCGCTACAACTCCATCTGCTCTCTCACACATAATCCAGTCGTGGGGTATTTTCTCTGAGGTAACTGCGGACTCGGGCCTGGTGCGCCAGCAACTCTGGGGCATGTGCTGCGACTATGGTGGTTGGAATATAATCCAAATGGCCGTTGGTCAGATCATTGACCATCACATAGACTTTTAGGTCTGCGATGCTCAGATGGTCGTCGGCAAAATAGGTGCCGCCCTCTTCCAGCAAGCTTTGATTTAGGCCTGATAAAAACAGTGGCAAGGTGGTTGCAACCAGCTCTTCCCGCACTGCCTTTTTCTCTTCCTCGGGCATGGTGAATGTATCGACCAGTCGCTTCATGGTGTCATCGACTGTGTCGACTATGGCGTCACAGAGCGCCGCCTCCCATGGGTCCTCTGGGTAATACCCGGTAAGCTGCCCAATATACCGCGCTATGGCATTGGACTGATTGAGCCACCTGCCGTCTACTTCAAACTCCGGTAACTGGCGATAGCGAAACTGGTCTCTGTGCTGGGCCCAATCGGCAATCGGAATACGGACATCCTCAAATCGAAGACCACCCAGTTTGAGTGCTAAGCGGGCGGGCTCTGCCCGGCCCCCATCAAAATCAAAATAGGTGAGTTTGAACTGTGCCATTGCCTGCCTCCTAAAGACGCTTAATCTGCTTATTAAAAGTTATTGGATAAGTGTAGACGATGGCTGGCCGTTGTGAGGGCAATTGCGTGATACTGAAACTGTAAAATATTACCCAATGTTGAATAGCCCAACATACTTATGCAAAGCCCCAGCAAAACAAGTACCCTACAGGTCTAAATAGTTAGCCCATAAAAGAGCCCATGTCCGACAATAAAATAAGACTGACCCAATACAGCCACGGCGCTGGCTGTGGCTGCAAAATTGCCCCTGGCGTGCTGGAGACTATCCTTAAAACCGACTTTGTGGCGCCAGCTGACGCCAGATTGCTGGTGGGCAATAGCACTAAGGATGATGCGGCGGTCTATGATCTGGGCGATGGCACTGGGGTGGTGAGCACCACCGACTTCTTTATGCCGATTGTCGATGATCCCTTTGAGTTTGGGCGTGTGGCTGCGGCAAATGCCATCAGTGATATCTATGCCATGGGCGGCACGCCGATGATGGCGATTGCCATTCTTGGCTGGCCTATTAATAGTCTGCCCGCTGAGGTGGCGCAGCAGGTCATTGATGGCGGTCGACATGCCTGCGCTGAGGCAGGGATTCATTTGGCGGGCGGCCATTCTATTGATTCGCCGGAACCTATATTTGGCTTGGCGGTAACGGGTCGGGTGGATTTAAAACACCTTAAGCAAAACAGCACTGCGGTTGAGGGCGATCAGTTATTTTTAACTAAGCCTCTGGGCGTGGGCATTCTCACTACTGCGGAGAAGCAGGGTAAGTTGCAGCCGCAGCATGCCCGCCTGGCGGTGGATAATATGATGAAACTAAACAAGGTAGGCACCCAGTTGGCTGCGGTGCATGGCGTGACGGCTATTACCGATGTCACTGGCTTTGGCTTGCTGGGCCATCTGCTGGAGATCTGTCAGGGCAGTGAGCTATCGGCGACGGTGAATCTGAGTCAGGTGCCTGTGCTAGATAACGCGGTACTGGACTATCTGGCTCAGGGCTGTGTGCCCGGTGGCAGCGGGCGCAACTGGGAGAGTATTGGTGCGTATATTCAAGGCACAGATAGCCAGAGCCAGACGCTGCTCTGCGACCCGCAAACCAGTGGTGGCCTGCTGGTGGCGGCAAGGCCTGAGGCTGCTGATGAGGTGGCTCAACTGCTGGCTGAGGCTGGCTGTTATGCACAGCCTATTGGTGAGCTAATCAGTACTGAGGCCGCCCCACAGATTAGAGTCAACCCTTGAGCTTGCCACTGGCCAATAATTACCGGCAGCTGCTGCTGGACCATACACCCATGATTGATGTGCGTGCGCCGGTGGAGTTTGTGTCTGGCGCCCTGCCCTGTGCGACCAACTTGCCACTGATGACCGATGATGAGCGTCACCAGGTAGGCATTCGCTATAAAAATAATGGTCAGCAACCTGCTATTGAGCTGGGCCATCAGCTGGTCAATGGCGAGATTAAACAGCAGCGCGTTCAGGCCTGGCAGAAATTTATATCGGCTAACCCCAGTGCCGTGCTGTATTGCGCTCGGGGTGGCTTGCGCTCTGAGTTAAGCCAGCAATGGCTGGCGCAGGCTGGTATTGATTGCCCTAAGGTCGAGGGTGGTTATAAGTCTCTGCGCGGGTTTCTGTACGAGTATCTGATGAATTACTGCGCCAACAATATGTTTACTGTTGTGTCTGGTATGACTGGCACAGGTAAAACCGAGATTATCCAGGCGCTGCCGACTGGGTTGGATCTTGAGGGCGCGGCCAATCACAAGGGCTCAAGCTTTGGACGACCTCTGGATGAGCAGCCGGCGCAGATTGATTTTGAGAATCGCATTGCCATTGATCTATTAAAGGTCGCGGATCAGCACCCCCAGTCGATGGTGGTCCTTGAGGATGAGAGCCGCAATATTGGTGCCCGGCATATTCCCCACTATTTTGCTGACCGCATGGCGGCGAGCCAGTTTGTGGTGATTGATATGGATTTTGAGGAGCGGCTGGAGCGGCTGTGGCAAGAATATGTGGTGGAGCGTTATTTAAACACCATGGCGTATTTTGGCGCCAGCGGTGAGCAGGAGTTTGCGCGCTATTTGCGCGAGAGTTTGTTGCGGGTACAGAAGCGTCTTGGCGGTCAGCGCACCAAAGAGCTTTTAGCTTCTATGGATAGTGCTATTGAGATTCAACATAAAGATAATTTTGCCAGCCATCGGCATTGGTTGGCTGTGCTCACTCAAGAATATTATGACCCTATGTACAGCTATCAGCTGGAGAAGAAAAAGGATCTGGTGGTTTTTAGAGGATCACGGGAGACGGTTGTTGAATGGTTGGAGCGGAGTTAGGCAGAATCTCTATCAGCCAACCACTTATACATCACCAACGCATTCACAAACCCCTCAGCCGGATGCTCAAACGCCTCGGGCAAATGCCCCACAATCTCAAAACCCAGTTTCTCCCATAGCCTTATCGCACCAACATTGGTCGAAGCCACAAAGTTAAACTGCATTGCCTGATATCCCAGCTGTATCGCAACCTTCTGAGAGTGCTCACACATGGCCGTAGCCAAACCACGACCGCGGGCGGTATCAGCCACCATATAACCACAGTTGCACACATGCGCACCTGGGCCTGCTTGATTGGTTTTGATGTAGTAGGTGCCAAGAATTTTTCCATTCTCAGGCTCTCCCTCTGCAGCCACAAACGTTTTCACCGGAAGCTGCATCCAGATATGCTGGGCTTCTTGCGCGGAGATATCTCTGTCATAAGCATAGGTATCACCGGCCGCTGCGATCTGCTTAAAAATCGGCCAGATCGCCGCAAAGTCAGTCGCTAAAGCTTGCCGAATAATCATCTAGGCTGCATTCTCACGCCGCCATCCAAACGAATTGTCTCGCCATTCAGATAACTATTTTCAACCATCTGCACCACTAGCTGACCAAATTCGGAAGGCTCACCCAAACGCTTTGGGAAAGGAATGTTAGACACTATGCCATCTTGAACCGGCTGAGGCATGCCTAACATTAAGGGGGTTGCCATCACACCTGGGGCAATAGTATTTACCCGAATACCCAAGCCCGCTAGATCCCGTGCCATGGGCAAGGTCATACCTACAATGCCACCTTTGGTTGCAGAATAAGCCACTTGGCCCATCTGACCATCAAAGGCTGCAATAGAGGCGGTATTTATAATAAGGCCTTTTTCAGACTTTTCATTGGCTTCATTGCGCGCCATAGCGGCCGCTGCGCAGCGGGCAATGTTAAAGGTGCCTATCAGATTAACTTCGATTACCTTGCGGTAGTGATCAAGATTATGGGGCTCACCTTCGCGATTGACTGTTTTAGCGGCAATACCAATGCCAGCACAGTTTACACAGATATCGACGCGGCCCAAGTCAGCAACAATTTTGTCGAAGGCGGCCTCTACATCTGGGCCATTGGACACATCCAATGAGATAAAGTGGGCGTTAACTGCACCTAACTCTTGCACTGCTGTGGCACCAGCGTCTGCATTCATATCAACAATCACGACAGTGGCGCCGCCATTAACCAATGCCTGTGCGGCTGCGCGCCCCAAACCGGATGCGCCTCCAGTAACTACTGCAATCTTATTATTTAAATCCACACTTCACCTCTTCCATTTAAATAGTCTTAGTCTGATTCCTGCACCAGTACAAACGGTGGAATAACCAGAGCCCAGAGCATTTTGTTATCACTATACCAACCCATGGCTTGCTGATCTGTCACCTGCGCCACGGAACCGTCTGCGAGCCAGGCTTGAACCTGAGTTGCCTCGTCTCGGTGCAGTGCTATAGCCACTTTAATAAGGTCTGCGCCTTTGGCAACGGCCAGCACGTTGCCGGAGGCATAGTGCTTTTGCAGTTCATGCCAGCTGATTTTGGCGGTTTCGGCATTGAGCCGAGAGATAAGCTCTTGAGAGTCGGTAGAGATTGAGTCCATAACCAGCTGCTGGATCAACCCAGCCAGCGGCAGAAATTGCGCAGTAGTTGCAGACCAGCTTCGGCGCTTTTTTCCGGGTGGAACTGGGCGGCGAAGAGGTTCTTATGGCTGAGTGCAGCGGCAAATGGAGAACCGTAGTCACAGGTGCCAGCAACATGAGGGTTATTCTCAACATCTACATAGAAGCTATGCACAAAATAAAAGCGGCTGTTCTGGTCGATACCATGCCACATGGGGTGATCTATAGCCTGGTTGACATTGTTCCAGCCCATATGGGGAACTTTAAGTTTTGCACCCTGAGCATCTTGCAGGTTATCGCCAAAGAATTTGACCTGACCAGGCAATAGCCCCAGACAGTCTACGCCACCATTTTCTTCGCTGTGTTCCATCAGTGCCTGCATACCTACACAGATGGCCAGTACTGGTTTGCTTTTGATGGCTTTACTGACCACCTCACCCACCTTCAGGCGCTGGATCTCAGACATGCAGTCACGAATGGCGCCGACACCAGGAAACACCACGCGGTCGGCGTCTTCCACTTCAGCGGAATCTGAGGTGATGGTTACTCGGGCACCGGGACTAACATGCTCCAATGCTTTGGCCACTGAATGGAGGTTACCCATTCCATAATCAATCACGGCTATATGGCTACGAAAATCACTCATAAATCAGTATCACAGGCTAACGGGATGTTAGGAGTACGCTTTTTACAGCGTACCCTTAGTGGAAGGCATTACACCGGCCATGCGTTCATCGGCAGATGCGGCCATACGCAGGGCGCGACCAAAGGCCTTGAAGATGGTCTCAACCTGGTGGTGAGCATTGGCGCCACGCAAGTTATCGATGTGCAGGCTTACCAGGGCATGGTTTACAAAGCCCTGAAAAAACTCACGGGTTAAGTCCACGTCGAAGGTACCCACATGGCTACGCACAAAGTCTGCTTTCATAATTAGGCCGGGGCGACCAGAAAAATCCATCACCACGCGAGACAGCGCTTCATCCAGCGGCACATAGGCGTGGCCATAACGGGTCAGGCCTTTCTTGTCGCCAATGGCTTCGGCAATGGCCATACCCAGGGTTATGCCTATATCTTCGACTGTGTGGTGATCATCAATATGAGTATCACCTGTGGCCTGAATATCCAGATCAACTAATCCGTGGCGCGCAATTTGATCCATCATATGTTCTAGAAAAGGAACCGGCGTAGCAAAGTTTGCCTGGCCTGTGCCATCTAGATTTACGGTCACTGTTATCTGTGATTCGAGGGTGTCGCGCGTCACTGTCGCAATACGATCAGCCATGGGATTCTCCGAGCTAGGCATTTTCAATGCGGCATTATACTGCAATTTTCCGGTTGCTACATTGCAAAAAAAGGTTAGAATCGTTGCCCGTTAAGAGCAATCACATTTCCTGGGCTGCAGATATCTAATGAAACCGCTTCACACAGTATTCGTCATCGCACTATCCCTGATTATCGGGCTTGGTTCGGTCACGGCTGTTGCCCACAGTCATAGCGATCATCAGGATACTAGCTGCTCGGTTTCTGTATTACAGAACGCTTCAGCATTGATTGGGTCCGAAACTAGCAGAGTTTTCGTCACCAACGCCACAACCGCTAAAACCATTTATGTCGAAAAGGCTATCAGCAACCGCATCAGGGGTTGCAAGCTCGCCCGCGCCCCACCTTATAACCTCTAAATAGTTTATATCCCCTCATTGGGACGAATTTGCGTCGGTCACTCGGCGCACCTATTATTTTTTAGAGGAACACAATATGAAACAGTTAAATACCGTTAAGTTACCCTTGGCAGCTGCCCTTGTCAGCTTGTCCTGCAACGCTCTCGCTCAGGAAATGGAAGAAGTTATAGTTACATCATCGTTGATTGACCCCTCATCAGAGGCAATCGCCAATCCGCTGCATGTTGTCAATGGCGAGTCCATTGCTAACGATGCAAGCCAGAGCATTGGTGCCAGTATCGACGGCCTAGTAGGGGTATCTTCCAGTGATTATGGCGCCGCGGTTGGCCAGCCTATTATTAGAGGCATGTCGGGAAGCCGAGTAAAAATTCTTAATAACGGTGTCGTGGTTAGAGATGTTTCAGGTTTGGGACCTGATCATGTTAATGATGTGGATTTAAATAATATCCAGCAAATCGAAATAGTTCGAGGGCCATCGTCACTGCTGTATTCCAACGGAACCATCGGCGGAATAGTGAATGTTGTTGACAATACCATTGCTAGAAAAGACTTTGAAGAGTCAAAGTTCAGGCTGGGGCTTGAGGCTCAGACAGTCAATGATGGCGACTCTCATGACTTCTCGTACCAAAACAATATCGGTGGTTTGAATATCAGTGCTGCCTACAAAGACTCTCAGTTTGGTGACTATGACATTCCAGATGGTGCGGTTATTCATCATGAGGAAGAACACCATGACGACGACCATGAAGGCGAAGACCACGATGATGAACACGAAGGCGAAGAGCATGAAGAAGAGCTAGGTTATTTACCCAATTCTGACTCTGGGTCTACTACGCAAAGATTAGGCATTTCCAAGGCCGGAGATTGGGGATATTTTGGTGTATCTTTTAGCGATAGCGAAAATCTTTATGGCATTCCTTTTCACGGCGATAGTCACGATGAAGATGAGCTTGAAGAGGAAGGCGAGCATGAGGGCGAGAGAATCTTCTCCAAAACTGAATCTAACGTTATCAATGTAGAAGGATCTTACATTGTAGGTAATAGCTGGTTAACAAAAATTGATTACCAGTTTAGAGACTCCGATTATGCTCACACTGAGCAGCATGCCGAAGAAGAAGGTCATGGGGCTGAAGAGCTTGATGACGAGCATCACGAAGAAGGCCCAACAACCTTTACCAATGATGCCCAAGAATATGGTGCGATCTTTGATTTAGGTAATGATTCCCTATCGCAAAAAGTCGCGGTCAATTATGTGGTTGAGGATATTTCTGTTATTGGCGACGAGGCCTTTATCAACCCAACAGAAAGCAAAGAGCTCACCCTAGGTTACTATCTGAGTAAAGAGCTGGACCTATTTCATGTGGACTTTGGAGTTAGGCATGATCAAATTTCCAGAAATGGTTCTATCAGCCATCATGAGGAGCCAGAAGAACTCGAAGAAGACCATGAAGAAGAACTAGAGTTTTTTGATCGAGATATCAACACTACCAGCTATTCCCTGACTCTAAGCCGCGATATCACTGAGTTTTTAGAGGTGGGTTTAGGACTTTCCTCTGTCGAAAGAGCGCCTTCAGCAGTAGAGCTATTAATGAATGGTCCTCATCTGGCAACAGGTAGATTTGAAGTTGGTAATTTCAACCTCAAGTCTGAAAGAGCAGATAATATCGATCTGAGCTTTAACTATAGCAATGACGGCCTTTATGCTGGTCTAACGTTCTTCCAAAATGATGTGAATAACTATATCTACCTTATGGATGAAGACGATGACCACATTATGGATGCGGACGATGACCCTCATCATGAGTTACCCCATGCCAATTATCTTCAGCAGGATGCTGAATTTAAAGGTTATGAGCTTGAAATAGGCAAGACATTCTACCTTGCCCGTGGCGCACTAAGCCTGTCATTTGCAAGAGATTCTGTTACCGGTGAGTTCACAGACGGACATAACATCCCGCGTATAACTCCAGAAAGAGACTTATATAAAGTTAACTATGTGGAAGATGGACTGACATTTACGCTGATTCTCAAAGATGTTTCGGCTCAAAATGATGTGGCAGAAAATGAAACGGCCACTGGTGGATTTCAAATGTTGAACCTGAATCTCTCAAAGACAATTGAGACGAGCCCAGGACATGAGTTGGTGCTATCAGTGTTCGGTAAAAACTTGCTGGATGAGGCTGCTAGAAATCACAGTTCATTTGTTAAAGACGAAGTACCATTGTCTGGCAGAAATCTGGGTATAAGAGCGAGTTACTCTTTCTAGAAACCTAGTCGTTTGACAGTGTTTAAGGGTTGTACTCTTTGCTGTAATATAATAGGCACGGAGCAACCCTTAACCTGACGGACATTGTGAAAAAATTATTGAAATGGCTCGCCACTGGCCTTCTAACAGTGGTCACTTTATTTTCTATCGCAATCGTCTACATCACCTTTGCTGTCGATATCAATGGCTTTAGGTCCGATATTGAGTCCTTGGCTCGTCAGCAAGGTTTGGATCTGACCATTGAGGGCGATCTTGCCTGGACGTTTCTTCCCCAGCCAGGTATCAGCATTGGGCAGGTTGGCTTTTCCGATCAGAATATTGTTTCGGGTACCTTAGACAAACTTACCCTATCCGTGGCCTGGACTGATCTGCTTGCCATTAGTGGCGACCCAAGTCAGCTAAAGTCCGGCTCCGTGCAAGTCAGAGGCGGCCAGATGCGCTATCAGGCCCATAATAGCCTTGCGGTGCAACTGGATAATATTAATCTGCAGGTCCGCAAACTATCACTAGATGGTTCGCAATTTCCCTTTACCGCGTCGGCACAGGCCTTAGGCGGGCAGCAGTTTGCCGTCGAAACTGATATGTCGGTTCGGGTAGTCAATGGCAATATCCAGCGCATCAATCTCTCGGACCTGAGTTTTGAGGTCAATGAGATTAAGGTGACGGGCAATATTGAGGCCAGCAGTCAGCTGAATTTTATTCAGGGTAATTTGCAGACCAGTCGCTTTAACCTTGCTCAGCAATTACAGCTGGTCTCCAAGCTGTTGCCAGAAATGAGCGCACCGGAATTCGCCAACCCCTCAGCGCTCAGCGAGTTGAGTATTGAAAGCCGTTTTACCATTGATCAACAGGCCTTATCAGATATAAGTTCTGTAATAGTGCTAGATAGGCAGAGCTTTGACATTAATCTCAGCATCGACCAGCAGCGCAATAAGTTGATCACCAAGATATCCGGAGACAGCCTCAACGCTGCCAATTACATGTCGATATCCAGTAACGACGCGGATAATTCCGCCCTTTTTGCACCATTGGCGGTTCCTTTTGCCCTGTGGCAAGGACAGAGTCAGGTGGAGATAAATATCGGCAAGATACTGCTGGATGGCTTTGCGGTGAATAATTTTTACAGCAATATATTTGGCAATCAGCGGGTACTGCGCATCACTTCTCTAAATGCAGATATGTTTGGCGGTCAGGTTAATGCTATTGCCAAATTGGATATGCGCCTGGCTAATCCTAGCCTAAGCCTGCAGCCATCGATCAGTAATATTGACCTCGCAGCGGCGCTGCCTGCTATGGCCGACTATTCAGGACTCAGCGGCACAATGGCTATGGATGCCAATATTCAGGGCGCAGGCAATGATATCGACAGTATCCTGAAGTCGCTCAATGGCGCAGGTCAGCTGCGTGTTGACTCACCCAGCTACAGGGATATCAATATCGAGCAAACCTTTTGTGATGCGGCTGCCCTGTTTGGCAGCGGCGGTAATGCCAGCCAGCAATGGCCAGCTGGAACCACACTTAAGGATTTCAGAGGCGACTTCCAGTTCGGCAGTGGAAACCTAGTTATTAATGATTTCAGCACAGCAACAGGCAACCTCAATATTAACGGGCGCGGCACCATAGGCATGCTCAGTCAAAAATATAATGTCAAAACCAAGGCTCGACTGGATGGAGCAACCACCAGCAGCACTGGCTGTTCGGTTAACAAGCGCCTACAAGACCGTGAAATACCGTTTATCTGTAAGGGCCGCTTTGATCAGGGCTCCACTTCGTGCAAGCCAGATGAGAGAGCATTAAAAGAACTGCTGAAAAACTCCGCCCTTGAAAAGCTTGGCAGCAAACTGTTAAAAAATAATGATTCAGAAGACCAGACGGATCCATTGAAGAGCCTGTTCAATGACTTTCTCAAGCGCAAGCTGAACTGATGCAAAGAGCTGCATTCCAGCGCGCTGTGCTCAACTGGTTTGATCAGCACGGCCGCACCAACCTGCCTTGGCAGCAAGATATTAGCGCCTACAGAGTATGGGTGTCCGAGATCATGCTCCAGCAAACTCAGGTCACCACGGTGATACCCTACTTTCAGCGCTTTATTGACAGCTTCCCCAATGTGCAAGCTCTGGCCGCGGCACCGCTAGACAATGTGCTGCATCATTGGACTGGCCTTGGCTACTATGCCCGGGCGCGCAATCTGCATAAAACGGCACAGTTGGTCAGCGACCAGCACAGCGGTGAATTCCCCAGTACCATTGATGGCCTGTGCGACTTGCCCGGCATAGGTCGTTCTACCGCAGGGGCAATCAGTTCTATTGCCTTTAAAATTCCGGCGACTATTTTGGATGGCAATGTTAAGCGCGTGCTGGCCAGATTCTCAGCGACTGAGGGCTGGCCGGGCAAATCTGATGTGGTGCAAAAGCTATGGCTGGTAGCAGAGCAATATACCCCCAACCATCGCATTGCCGATTACACGCAGGCCATGATGGATCTAGGCGCCACTGTCTGCACCAGATCATCGCCCAGCTGTGGCCAGTGCCCATTGGCCAGTGATTGTACTGCCTACGCGCAGGGTAATCAGACCCAGTATCCAGGTAAAAAGCCGCGCAAAATATTGCCGGTCAGAAACACCTGCTTTCTGTTAATCCACAATCAACAAAACGAGTTGCTACTGCAACAAAACCCGCCCACAGGTCTCTGGGGTGGTCTCTGGGTTCTGCCGCAAGTTGAGTCCGAGGTGGATATAGCCGCTAGCTGTGCGGCACTGGGATTGGACATTGTCGACCAACAGCCCCAAGAGATGCGACGCCATACCTTTAGTCATTTCCATCTCGATTATCAGCCCATTGTGGTCAATACCGTTGATCGCGCCCGCATAGTGGCCGACACAGACAATCAGGTCTGGTATAACCCAGAAAATCCACTATCATTGGGGATGCCGGCACCTGTCCTGGCACTACTCCACCCATAAAACAGAGGTACCCCATGGCGCGCACCGTCTTTTGCCGCAAGCTTAAACAAGAATTGCCCGGACTGGACCTACCTCCTTTTCCTGGCCCCAAAGGCGAAGAGGTGTTTAACAATATCTCCAAGCAAGCCTGGGGCGAGTGGATGCAGCACCAGACCACATTAATTAATGAAATGCGTCTAAATATGATGGATCTCACCGCTCGAACCTATCTCTCAGAGCAGCGAGAAAAGTTCTTTTCCGGTGAACAGGTCGATCAGGCTGAAGGATACGTCCCGCCTAGCGAATAACCCTTGACGAACAGCGGTTCAAACGCTTTAATACGCGCCTCTCGCGATATGAAGAAAATCTATTTGCGACGCCCGGTTAGCTCAGTTGGTAGAGCAGTGGATTGAAAATCCTCGTGTCCCTGGTTCGATTCCGGGACCGGGCACCATAATATTAAGAAGCCTCGGTATCTCCCGGGGCTTTTTTACGTCGGTAAGAAAGTCATCGAACGTCCGATGGATTCGCGCTAAAGCGCTCAGGGCTTTGCCCCGCCCTCGCAGGCGAGTGCGCCCAAAACGCTGCGCGTTTAGTCCGGGACCGGGCACCATAATATTAAGAAGCCTCGGTATCTCCCGGGGCTTTTTTACGTCGGTAAGAAAGTCATCGAACGTCCGATGGATTCGCGCTAAAGCGCTCAGGGCTTTGCCCCGCCCTCGCAGGCGAGTGCGCCCAAAACGCTGCGCGTTTAGTCCGGGACCGGGCACCATAATATTAAGAAGCCTCGGTATCTCCCGGGGCTTTTTTACGTCGGTAAGAAAGTCATCGAACGTCCGATGGATTCGCGCTAAAGCGCTCAGGGCTTTGCCCCGCCCTCGCAGGCGAGTGCGCCCAAAACGCTGCGCGTTTAGTCCGGGACCGGGCACCATAATATTAAGAAGCCTCGGTATCTCCCGGGGCTTTTTTACGTCGGTAAGAAAGTCATCGAACGTCCGATGGATTCGCGCTAAAGCGCTCAGGGCTTTGCCCCGCCCTCGCAGGCGAGTGCGCCCAAAACGCTGCGCGTTTAGTCCGGGACCGGGCACCATAATATTAAGAAGCCTCGGTATCTCCCGGGGCTTTTTTACGTCGGTAAGAAAGTCATCGAACGTCCGATGGATTCGCGCTAAAGCGATGCTAGTTAAATATGTTCTGTTCTTCAGTCATACTAATTGCCTCTTGCATGCCGCCTCTGTAATACAGCATTAAGAGCGAATTTTGGCTTTGTAGTTAATCCAACTGAAGGCTCAAAGTTAGTATCTGAAGGTAGGTTTACTCGAAACCTTTGGGTTGTCATCGCAATAATAAAAACGGCCTCCATCAGGGCAAAGTTATTTCCTATGCAGACTCTTACTCCGCCACCAAAAGGTAGATAAGCATAGGTGTGCTGTTTTCGCTCCTCTGCTTTATCAAACCGGTTTGGATCAAAAACCTCAGGCACATGCCAAAATTCAGGGTGGCGATGAAGTAGATGAGGGCTAAGAAAGATGCCAGAACCGCCTTTGATAGGATAGTCGCCTAGCATCGTATCTTTTTCGACTTGCCGCGGTATGATTGGCACTGGAGGATATAGGCGCATGATCTCTTTAAACACTTTGAGACAATAAGGAAGTTTCGCGAAGTCGCTAGCATCAGGCACTCTTTCACCCAGCACCTCATCGACTTCTTGCTCAATTTTTTCTCTGATATTTGAGTTCGTTGAGAGAATAGCCCATAACCAAGACATGGCGCTGGCGGTCGTTTCATGGCCTGCAATAAACATAGTCATTACTTCATCTCTTAGCTCTATGTCAGTCAATGGAAGCCCAGTATCCTCATCGGTCGCATCCATTAACATTTGCAGCAAATCTTCAGGCTTATTATCAGCTAGTCTTCGGTCCTTGATGATTCTATAAATTATGCCGTTTAATGTTTCAATATATCCTTGGTACTTTTTGTTCTTATTCAGCGGCAAACGGTATAGCATTTTGATTGGAAGCGATATGCGGGTATTGGCAGCCTCTAACAAGGGCTTAAATGCTTCGGTGATATCTGTCATGTCTGCATCAGAAAGAGTACTGCTAAACAAGGCTTTAACGACGATCCGTAGAGTTAGGTACATCATTGCATCGTTTAACTCTATGCTTTTTCCACCATCACATTGGGTTTCCCATTCTGTGAGAAACTCTTCAATACAATCGGTCATGATTGTAGCTAGATTAGAAATTTTAGCATTTCGGAATGAGGGTTGTACTATCAGCCTTTTGCGACGCCAGTCATCACCCATTGCGGTAAATGTGCTTTCTCCAAGGACTTCCTTGATGAATTTGAAACTAATTGATTTCTTCGTATAGTTGTCAATGTCACGGGTCAATATGTCTTTGACCAAGTCCGGATGATTTATAAGGTAAAAGTTCTTTTTAAAAAGTTTAAATTCAACCACGTCACCATAGGTGTTGCTAATCGACTGCAACCAGTCCATGCGATCAGAACTGATAAATTTTGGGAGGCTACCAATAAGAGGGTAGCCCTTGGGCCCTTTGCGCTTGATAGCCATCTACGATACATACCAGAAATTATGATTGAGCACTATACCTTAGTGCAGCATCTTGACTAGGTCTCATGAATTTATGCCAATGACTGCGCATTCCGTGCCAATCCAACTAGTACTTTAGGATTGCGCGCAATCATTGACCTGTCGGGGCAGTCTGGTGCTCTCTATGGCATGCAGCGGAGTGGAGTAGGGTTGGCTGGGGAGGTTAAAATAGAGGTATATAGTGCCTGCTTGGGCACTCATTGTTGCTGTTTTGAAGATAGCAGATTCATCTAGACCGACAGAAATGAACTTTTCAGCACACAGCTGTCTTAAAGAATGTGCATGATTTTCCCCAAGAACATAATCGGCACTTCTCCCCCGAAAAAACCCTGTTAACGCAGGGTTTTTTTTACCCTCAAAGTTAGCTATCTCAAATCCAACTATAAAGTGTCTACCCAGCAATAGTCACAAGCTCTCAGCAGGCTCCCCAGTGAATTACCCTGGTACAGAAATACTCAAGGCCGGCTTGTGTGAGTCTGAGCTCGACAAGATTGTAGCCGCTGATGGGGATATAGGCACTGCGCTTCGCGGAGCGAGCTAGGCCAGTAAAGGATCGCTTAAATCTACTGGGGATGGGATCCTATTGGCTTAGGGCCGCCGTTACTGGTCCTGACTTTGAGAAGACTTTCATTAGGCTTGTGGCTATATCTTCGCCGAGATAGCTGGTGAGCTTCTCTAGTCGGTTTTCTGATGCCCTGCGGATTAGATTGATGCCGGCCTGATGGTCTCGCTGTCTTAGTTGGAATCCCTTTAGCATCTGCATTTCACTCTGGTTAATAATTTCATAGACAAAATAGAGTTGCTCTTGGGTGAGTCCTTGTCGCTTGCCCTCGGTAACCAGTGCAGTGAATCTGCTGTCTAGTACTGAGAACACTTTTAGGGCGCCATCTCTGCCTAGTAGCTTTTGCAGCTGCTGGCGCTGTTCAATCTGGTCTGCTGGGCTGTTGGAGTTGTGGCGAACTTGCTGGCTCAGTGGATAGATAAGTTTAAAGGTTTGCCTGAATTGTGGCTCGGTAAAAACAAATTCAGTTGCCCGCAGTTTTTCAGCGGTTGCGGAATATCGCAGATTATATTCAAAGACGTCAGCGGCAGGTAGCAGTTGGGTAATATTCAGTAATGGCTGCGGGCTGCGGATCTTATTGCTGCCGGAGGCCACCAATATCTCTGCTGCTGGGGGATGGTTTTTGATCAGGTATTCGTGCAGTACTATCTGCTGGGCTGAGGACAAGAATCCCAGGTTCGATGCCAGGGGCTGAAACAACTGATGGAAAGCCATATCCTGCCGTACCGAGGGACCAAATATTTGCACTAGAAGATTGCGCATTCTGCGCTGTTGATTAAGCTTTTTCTGATTATGGGCACCTGTATTGGCCATTGATTGCCAGTAGCCAAGGGCTTTAGTTGCAGGTTTGTACTGGTCTCGCAACTGCTCTGCAATAAGCACTTTTGACTGAATATCGCTGAGTCCCATGGTCATAAGTCGTTGATACTCTGCCTGCTGCTGTTGCAAATATTCAGAGTCCGTCGCGGGCATGGCTGCGATTTGAACGGCTGCAGGAGTATCGTTTTGGTTGGCCACAATATAGCTGAGCATTGCTATGTTGATTAGCACAGATAGAAGCAGGACAAGCCTGCCGCCAGTTTGAAGGTTCATATTCATCCCTGTTATCAGTAAATTTCCGTATTACCTATACTGATAATAGGTGAGATAATGGCCGTCTGCCCGAAAGGTTTGCCCTAAGGACAAGTCAGTCCCAGGTATTTTCACCTGCAGTAATGGTCCCGCTATTATTGCGATCCCAAGCTTTGCCAAAGGTGTTGGTGATCTCGACAAAGCCATCACCGGCCTGCATATTTTTGGGTGTGGCGCGCAAGGTAAAGGTCGATGCAGTGGATGCCTGAACGGCAATATCATAGGCTTTGGCGCCTGCATCTCGCGGAGCTTCAGTAAGCTCTGCGGGCACTGCAACTGCGGTACCACCGGTATCCTGATCGTAGCGATTATTCTCGGTGTAGAAACGCTCCATAAACTGGGCTGCTTCCATCAGCACCGCTTGTGCGTCGGCGCGGCGAGCGGCGGTCATATTATTTTGGTAGCTGGGATAGGCAATCGAGGTGATAATGCCGACGATCACCACCGCAATCATCAATTCAAGAAGGCTAAATCCCGCTGCAGATTTTTGGTGTTTCATATTATTTCACCTGCTCTATGCGTTTTGCTTCAGGCAACCCATGACTGGGTTTGGTGTTATCTACATAGAGCCATACTTTGTGGCCCTGTTGCAGATTGGCGATTGCGATAGCCTGCCGTCTCGTATTATAAATCGGCGTATTAAAGGGCACCACAAATTCCCGGTCAGCCGCCACTATCAGGCGCTTGTCACTATCAACAAAATCTAGGCTGACTCTGTATCTGTGCCAATCGGGGTCAATTTGTGGCTCGGCACTATGCACCTGTAATGAGGCCATAATTGCCGCCAACACTAACCCGCCCAATATCCTTGCTACTCCACTGCTTTTCATAGCATCTTCCCTGTTAAACAATCAGTTAACGTATTTCCCGCCATGGGGTATGGCGGTTGCGCCCGGAATCTTCCAGTATGGATTCGACCTTACCTTTTGAGGTGGTGACATATTTGGATTCGGTACGGCCATCCGGATGATTGATAATACCTGGGCGCGACAATATGCCTGCATTGATGCGCTGGATTCCAGAGCCATGGAGATAATTGTCGGCACCGTCGCCATCGATATCACCCACATTGATCAGGTCGCCATCATCAAAGGCGCGGTCTTTATTAAAATCAAAAACTGATTGATTAAGTCGACCACCAGAGGCGCCATCGACCTCCATCAGCCAGCTGGTACCTTCCCCTGCACAGGGGTCGCTGGCGGGCGTCACAGTGACAAAAATAACTCGGCCATCGCGCAGAGTCGGTGCCTGATGCACCCTCTCACCAGACTCTGGCAGATCAATAAACCAACCCAGCTTCTCGTTACTGTTTACCGGGCTAAGGCCATCATCCCAGACAATCGGATTTTCACTGACCACCCTTGCGCGCAAGTCAGTTGCTGGTGCGGAATGGGTGGTAATGGTTTGCTCCAGTAATCTGGCTCGAGTAAATCCATTGGCACCACTGGTGGCACGATCCCAGACGGCATAAAAGGTCTGCTGGCTAAGATCAGTCAAATCTGACTTACCCAGATACTGTCCAGTGCCGAAGTAGATCAAAAAACCACCGGAGGCCGGATGGGTTTTAACTTTGATATCCGATGTAATAGGCTGAGCAATACCGGAGGCTACTGCGGTAAATAAAGGCTGGGGACTGCTGGACGACCCATATTGGCTGGCCCAGGTTGAGGGGTTGGTACTGGAGAGATCAAAGGACCAGATATTGCCAAACAGATCTCCTGCATACAGGCGGTCAACAATAAAGTCGCCATCCTCATCCACCACTGCGGTGCCAATGATGCCATTGGAGCGAGACAAACCCTTGGGATCCTCTCCTGTGCCCTGTTTGGTATCCAACTTTTTAATTACTGCGCCGGTTTCAGCATCCAGTATAAAAATAACTCCATTACCGGTTGTGCTGGCATTGCCATCGGACTCTGTGGCATTCATGCCATTGCCCACTATCACCCCCCATTTTCCATTCGCCAGACGCACTAATGAGGGTTTGGAAAAGGTATAACCCAGATCTGCATCATCGCTGTCAGTAAACTCCCAATGGGCAATAGTTGCTGCATTAGCTTCGGCAAAGCCAGTGGGATCAGTGATATCCAACGCGATATAGGCCTGTCCACCAGTACCCAGGCCAGAGACTAAAAGGCTGTGCCAAGCATTGTTGTAATAAACATCATTTTCTGAAATGGGCCCGTCTACAAAGTTGCGATGACTATAGTCTGTCAGGGACAGCTGCCACAAATCAGCAAATATGGCACCGGGCACATAGGCGAGTTTTTCACGTCCATTGGAGGTTTGGAAACCATGCAACATACCATCATTGGAGCCAACATAAACCATGGGTGTGCGGTTTATATAAGTAGTTTTAAAGGCAGCATAGCTATCTCCTTCCGCAAAATCTGTGGATGAGAAATAGAAACGCTCAGGAGGCCCGACATATGTGGGCACAGAGGAAATAATATCGCCCAACACTGATTTTCTATTGCGGAAAATACCACCATTGCCCTTGGCGACTTCCTTACCTCTGGCACCGCGCAGATAGTTTAATCGCGCACTACCAAGACTGTTATAAGGCTGTTTTAATGAGGCTTTGCGAGTGCTGTCGAGGCTTGAGTTCCAGCGAAATGCAATGGGGCTGCCATCTGAGTTGCGGCTGATAATCACCCGGTCACCAGGTTTGGTTTTGGAAACTCTCTTACCCACTTCAGAACAGAATCCGCCCGTTAATTTGCAGGCCGCATCCCAAGCTGAGGGGCAGATATTACCCAGAGCCACCGGACCACAGTTACTGCCATCTGAAATAGGCTGGGCAATAAGATTGCCAATCCAGTCATTGGTAGTGAAGCGGGCAAAAAACAATGCTGTATCCGAAGAGATGGTGCCGGAATTCAGTGCCGCTGTAGCAAAGGAGCCAGTGCGATCAAGAACGGAATTAATCACATCGGTAAAGGCGCTGACCAGTTCTTCCGGGTCCTGAGCTGAGAGGTACGTACCCCTTGAATTGATTGATGCATGCCACAGATCATCGACCTTGGCTGTGCCTCCCCCGGTGGGCCAGGACAATGTGCCATCGAGGAGATCATTGTAATCATCGGGAAATTCCCGCTGCCCCGACACCCCCAGACCAATCATGAAGTTGACCATATGCTGCCAGTCGGCAGGGTCATTTTTGGGGTTCCAAAATATATCGTTATTGTCCGCATCACCGTCGCCATCAATATCCGATGACAGGTCATTGATATTAACTGGAACATTGTTGGTCTTGGTAGGGCGCAAATCTTTTTGCCAATACCTAAAAGCGATATCGGCTAAATACGTAGAGTTACCGTCCTTAAAAGGAGCCCTTGGCACATAGCCGGTAACACCGTAATCATTGGCCGGAATAGTCTGGCTATTGTTGTCGACATTGCCAAAACCGGAGGGGCTGCCGCTATTCCACTCACCATCGGTCATCATAATATGGAAATTCTGCCGGCAAGAGCGCTCGATAGAGGAGCCATCGGTGGGATCATCACGATAGGGGTTGGCATTCTCAAAATAGTCACCCGCCTTATCCATCGCGGTTAACAATGGTGTTCCACCACTGGCTGGCAATGCATGCAGCCAGTCAAAAAAGTTCTCTCTGGTGGTGCCGGAAAAGGTTCGCACACCGTTAAATGTACTGCTATTAATACGCTGATAACCGACCCGAATATTGGCGTTAAAACGCTCAAATGCCAATGTCGCGGCTGTTTTTGTGACATAGACACGCTTGCGGTAATAGGAGTACCAATTAGCAAAATTCTGCCGTTCATCCACTGTATCACCCTGACCAGATGTGGAGCTCACCACAGTTTTAGCATAGCAGTCATCATCGGTGAAGGAGCCATTGCAACCGCTGCGGCTATTATCAAATAAATAATAATAGGCTGCCTCAGAGGAAGAGGTTGCATAACGGTTATAAAATCCGTCAGAGTTATTACTGGAACCACAGTGAGTCTGATTAATACCGCCCCAGCTTGGGCGATAGTCATTGGACAGATCTCTGGAACAGCTGCCGCTGCCACTTTTATTAAAGCCATTGTCCCAGGCTGCGGTAAAGGATGAATGGCCAAGACTGACTCCATCCTCATCTACTGGAGGCTCATAGACCACCTCTGGGTTGTAATAGATTTTATTATAGGCGGCGGATTTAGCACGCTTGGTGGACGGATAATTACCCACACTGGTAGGCATAAATGACCAGGCCATACTACCTGAGTCATCCATGGTTAAAACTATATTCGGGTCCACTCCGGCTAGGGTAAATAATGGCGTATCGCTTAAATCATGCTCTGCGCCGGAAGCCAGAATACTGGATGCACTCAACAGTAGTGCGGCGACAAAATGGCTGTTAAAACGTCCTGTTTGCATAACTTCCCTGCCTCAATTGTTATGTTTTTCCAATGTGGTTTGCATCACCGACCTGGAGCCATCGGAGCGTCCATAACCAATCGCTGACACATTGTAGTAAAACACCCCGGTCCTTTTGGCCAATGTATCCGGGTCGTTATCCGAGGGTTCAAAGCCAGATTCTTCAAAGATATATCTGGGCATCGCAAACAGATCACTAAACATGGCCGTGCTATTACCTGAGCTGCTGCCGTAGACCAGACCATCGCTGCCCCAGTCAAAAGTCGAGTTAACCACTGCGGCGGCTACAGAGCCTGTGTCCCATATTCCGGTAGAGCCATCACCGCTAGACTCAATTAAATCTGGCTGAAATAAAAACCACTGTTCGGCATCCAACAGAGCCGACTCGGCGGCGTGAAAGGCGCGAGAGTGCTCCCAGCTATTGGAGGCCATGCGCTCCTCCATTGCAGTGCCGCGCATTGATGAGATACCTAGCATAGATAGCACCAACATATAGATAAGCACTGTGACTAATACTGCGCCCTGCTGTGCTGTGCTCATAAAATTAATCCTGTTATGGCCTGTAAATTAGATGCGGTTACGTAGCGCCGCATAACTCCAAAATGCCTTGCGCAGACGGCGATCACTGGCGGCATTGGCATTAGCGCCATCAAAAGTAAAAGCCCTAGCGTCAGTGGCGGCCCCATCGGCAGAACTCATCAACAAGCCCACACGCACGCCAATCACGGCCTCCCAATCAATAACACCACTGGCATCCGCATACAGATCTGGCTCCTGATCGCCGTCGGTATCCTCAGCTAATAAAAGCTGCATGCTCTGGACACCCTGAGTCAGTAAACTGACGGTATTGTTATTAAATGAATGTTGGTAAAGCCCCGGCTCGCCGCTGGCGTCGGTGCCAATAAAATAGGTTCGTGCATCAAAGGCAATCACCAAAGCATCTGTACCATAGGCTTTGGAGAGGGAATTCGATGAATTGGTTGTATTGTTATGACCTATGGCTACAGGTGCTCCAGTACCTACTGAGGATGCGCGTATCAAATCGGCTCGTGAACAATCAAAGACCAGCAGCAAATCATTGGTGGCAACAGCATCCGGGTTGGATGCAACCGAAATAGCGGCACTGGCGCTGGCCATGGCTGCGCTGAGGGGCACACCAGCCCCAGAAATAGACTGCAAGGTAATCACATCGGTACCAGCTAATCTGGTAATAGCGGTTGGGTTAGTCCAGCCTACGCCATTTTCAAATACATTGAGACCATCTGTCACCGCCGAGAAGGTGGGCGCTGTGTTGGCCACTATATTGGGAGTAACCTCATTGATACTGCGGCAACCAGCAAAACCGGCCATGCGAATATCATAGAGCAATGTGTCACTGGCATAACGGCCATTTTCCTGCACTCTGGAGAGTTCCTGATTGACCGTAAACATAGTTCTACTGCTGCCATAGACATATACCATGCCGGCCAGCAAAATAAATTGAATCGCCATGGCTACCAGCAGTTCTACTAGGCTGATACCGGATTGATATTTAACCGCAGAGCTAACCATGATCAGGGCAACCTTATATTCATGGTAAATTGCTGGGCGCCGGCACCACTGAGGCCGCGGCTGTCATCCCATTGCACTACCAGAGTGCAAATTCTGGTTGCGGCAACACAGGCCACTGAACCGGTAGCACTGGGTAGCGTCGCCACCAAATCAGCTCGCCATTGGCCCAGATCAGCCACTTCAAGACCACCACTTCCGGGCACAGAGCCGGCGAGAGTAATATCATAACTGCCAGCAACAGCGGCAGTCGGATTAGCCCGCATCTGGTCAACCAGTGCATTAGTAATTAGCGCAGCCTGACTGCGAAAATAGGCACTGTGGGTATTAGATACAGCGGTCAGCTGCAATTTCATGGCACTAAACAGGCCAATCACTGAGACTAAGATCGCGATAAGTACCTCGATCATGCTGACTCCAGTTTGCCGTCGATAAGATTTCATTAGCTGCAATCTCCGCGATTGACATCAGATCGACCCGTGGGCTGTATTGAGATTATTCGCGACTCAATCACATCGCAGTCATCTGGTGTCAAGGTAACAACAAAGGAAGCATTGCCCGGCACGACAGCGCCGCGGGAATTAAAGGATACAAACAGATTACTGAGGGCATTGGTGGCCACCATGGCCATGGTGCTGCCACCAGTTAATGGATCCCATTGCATAAGAGTATCTGCAACATCCAGATAGTCGCCGTCATTGTTAGTGTCTGCCTGCACAGTCCAGCCATTATTCCAATTGCCATTGATCGCAGCGACTCGCACCTGCGCCCCGCGCTTTATAGCTTCACTGCGTGCCATATGAATGCTGTAGACCAGATCATTGGCCTGAGAGGTCACTTGATTATTATTGATAAAGGTAACCAGCGAAGGCATGCCTATGCCCAACAGCACAGCCAATATGGATAATGTGATCAACAGTTCAATCAAGGTGAATCCGTTGCAAACCCTAGTTCTAAAACAGGAATTCATTGCGCCAACCTTACATCCGATGTATTTAATCAGTCTGTTCCCTAGCCGAAGACTAGAAGTCGCAGAATGGTATCAATAGCGGAAGGCACAAACCGTGATTTTGATCACAGGATAGATGGAGACAGTCGACTAACGGGACTAGATTATGGATCTAGACTGGACAGGTACTGGGCTGGAAGAGTTAGCTCAGAGGTGCAGAGTCCTCAGAATCTCCGCCGCCCAGCATGATGCTGATCCAGCGAGTATCTGGCTGATTTTCCAAGGCTATTTTAATCATGATAGTCAGGGGTATAGACAGTAACATGCCCACCGGGCCAAGCACCCAGCCCCAGAGCACTAAAGACACAAACACCACCAATGGCGACAGGTTTAGCCCTCTGCCCATCCAGCGCGGCTCAATCATATTGCCCATCACCAGATTGACCAGTACAAACCCGAGCAGAGTCAGCCCTGCATGCACAAAACCCAACTGCACCAGCGCCAGCATTACCGCTGGCACAGCGGCAATAAATGAACCCACAGTGGGAACAAAATTGAGTAAAAAGGCCAGCAGCGCCCAAAGCACCGCATAATCGACGCCGAGGATACTTAACCAAATAAAGATCAAAAGACCTGTGACCAGGCTGATCGCTGCCTTGATGGCCAGATAGCTATGCACACTGTCAGAAAACTTATTGAGCCATTCCTGACTGGTATTGCCACCCCGAGCCAGACGCAACTTTTCGCCAAAACCGATATTTTCCGCAAGAATAAACACCACTGTCAGCAGAATCATGACAGCATTGGTCATCACATTGCCAAAAGAGGCTAATGTACTGCCCACCAGCTTCATCACTGCACCAGGGTCAAAGCTGCTCTGCCACTGCTGGGCATCAATCTCTACCCCGCGCAGGCTCAACCACTGTTGCACTGCAGTGCTCATAGCCGACAATTTATCCGAATAAACCGGGATATCCTGACGGAAATTATCAATTGAAGAGCCAATCACCGCCGCCAAAACCAGCCCCACCAGAATTACCAGCATCACCACCAGGAGAATCGCCAGACCACCGGGCACCCGATGGTTCTTCAGCCAGGTCAGCAATGGCGACACAATCATGGCAATAAACACGGCCAGCAAAAAAGGCACCAGCAGAGGGCCGGCCATCTTTAATCCGGAGACCACCACCACAAATGCGGCGCTGATCACCAGAAATTTGGCAATCGGTGAGGTTTTATCATTCATGATTCTGCTCCAATGCCTGTAGCTCTCTGTTTAGACCATCCAGTATCTGCATTAACTGCTCCCGACCCCGGGAATTAAATATTGCCAACCCATGGCGCTCGCTCAATGCGCTTGCAGCTAACATAGCACATTGCTGTCGAATTTTGTCTAGCTCCGGGTTGTGGCGAATTGGCATGCCAACAAAAACATCCCAGTCGGCAATGGTGGCTGTCTCAGCCAACACTGATTCAAGTAAAATTTTAATATTAATCGCCTCTACCCGATACACCGGCAGACCCACATAGCGAAACACCAACAGAGCTAGCATAACAATGCAAAAGGTCAGAGCCACTGTGATGATAAAGTCCATCTGCTACCCTAGGGAAAGAATAATAATTTGATTGCCATCAGCATGGTCACCAGCGTGATAATTGGCTGAACAAATCCGCTGCCACGCTGCATAACAAGGTTAGAACCCATTCGCGCGCCAATCATCTGAGCCACTGACATTGCAATTGCAAGGTGCCAGATAACATAGCCGCTAAAGACAAAAATCAGTGCCGAGGTACCATTCACTGCCAGTATCATCAGCTTGGTTTCTGCGGTGGCTTTGACCAGATTATGGCCCAGTAGCCAGACAAATAGAAAGGGCATAATCGAGCCCATCCCAGGACCAAAAAATCCGCCGTAAAAACCCATGGCCAGTGCCGCGGTGCAGGCAAACCAACCCTGGCTGATTCTCTGTGGATGATCTGTCTCACTGACTTTGGGTAATAATAAAAAATACAGCGCAATAGCCAGCAACAAAAATGGGATCAGACGGGTCAACAATGCTGTATCAAGACTCTGCACCACCAATGTGCCAATCACAGACCCGGCAATGGCCATTGCCACCGATAATCTAAGGGGTTTGATATCCAGGTGGCCGCGGCGAAAGAAGTTCCAGGCGGAGGATAATGTACCCAGAGAGCTCTGCACCTTATTGGTGGCCAGTGCATTGAGAGGAGGTAAGCCAGCCCAGAGCAGAGCCGGCAGAGTTAAAATACCACCAGAGCCGGCAATAGAGGAGATCAGCCCGGCAATAAAAGCCACAAAAACCAGCAAAAAATAAGTATCTGTTGTAATTTCCATAATAGTAAGCGCTAACTTATTTAACTGCTTTTACTAGGTTTCTCGGTCGGGAATTTTGCCATTGTAGCGTTTGTAATGGGCCATAATGGCCGCAAGATCGGCCTCGTGATCCCCTGTGGGTTCGAAGGTCTCACCCAACACAACTCGTTTAGCCGCAAAGTCCAGACCGATCATAAATATTGTGCAGTCAATGGCTTCGGCCATACGCAGAAAACCATTTTTCCATTTATCCACTCTTTTGCGAGTGCCCTCTGGAGCCAAAGCAATCACAATGCCTTTCTCCCTCTCCACCAGATTTGCCACATTGGCAACGACGTCCTGGGGCTTGGAACGATTAATTGGGATGCCGCCCAGCCATTCCATAAACCATCGCACTCCAGGCTTAAAGATCGTATGTTTGGCCAGCCAACGCAGGCGGATATTGAGACCCAGGATAGTGGCCATGGCATAGACAAAATCCCAGTTGGAAGTGTGGGGCGCGCCAATAATCAACACCCGCTCCACATTGGGAATCTGCCCCTCAACACGCCAGCCGAAGAGTTTGAGCACAGAGCGCCCAATCCATTGTGCAAAGGCACTGCGGTTAGCACGCAGATGCGCTGGACATTGCTGCTCGGACACAACCATGGGTTTATCGCTCATGCTTTACTTCCCTTTATGCTGGCTATCAACCTTAAAACTGGTTGGGGTATTTACCTGAGAACTGCTGATAATACGCAATAATGGCAGCAATATCGGCTTGATTGTCACCTGTGGGCGTAAAAATAGGGCCCAGTACAATGCGCTTATTGGGGAAATCCAAAGCGCCCAACTGAATAACACAGTTATTTTTCTTGGCAATACGCAGAAACCCGCTCTTCCATTTCTCCGCTTTCTTGCGCGTCCCTTCCGGCGCAACCACCAGTATCAGACCATTGTCTCTCTCTACCGCCTCATCCACATAACCCATCACTGCATCGGGCTGTGCACGGTTGACAGGTATACCCCCCAGCCAGCGGAAAAACCAGGTGACACCAAACTTAAAAACGCTATGTTTACCCAGCCAGCGCACGCGGGCATTGATACCCAGAATAGCGCCAATGCCAAACACAAAATCCCAGTTGGAGGTGTGGGGTGCAGCCACTATCATGACGCGTTCAGCATCGGTAATTTTGCCTTCTAAATTCCAGCCAATGGCACGATAAAATGTACGCCCGAACCAGCGGGTAAAGGCGCTGCGGTTGGTGCGCAAATGCTCAGGAACCTGTTCCTGAGAGACGGGAATCACTTGTCTACTCATAGCTGCAACTACTCTTTTTTTTGTTTTATTGTCGCAAAGCACAGTCCGAGTGGCGGTTAGTGCTCTCTGGTTGCCCGAAAATTGATGTCTGGATGGCGCTCTTCCGCCAGAGAGAGATTGACTCTGGTGGGCGCTAGATAGGTGAGGTGGCCACCCCCATCCATCGCCAGATTCTCTTCAGCTTTAATGCGGAAAGCCTCAAGGGTTTTCGGGTCCTGGCTCTCAGTCCAGCGCGCCGTATGCACATTGACGTGCTCATAAATAGCTTCGACACCGTATTCTTCTCGCAACCGGTAAGCCACCACATCAAACTGCAGCTGGCCCACCGCGCCAACAATAATATCGTTATTGCGGAATGGGAAGAACACTTGGGTACTGCCCTCTTCCGACAGCTGACGAATACCATTTTGCAGCTGCTTGGCCCTGAGTGGATCTTTGAGCCGGATACGCTTAAATAATTCAGGAGCAAAGTGAGGAATGCCACTGAACTTCAGTGCCTCCCCCTCAGTAAAGGTATCGCCAATCTGAATCGAGCCATGATTGTGTAGACCGATAATGTCCCCAGCCACTGCCTCTTCGACGGAAATACGTTCACCAGCTTTAAAGCTAAAGGCATCGGCTACGCGCACATCTTTGCCAGTGCGCACATGTTTCATTTTCATACCTTTGCTGTATTTGCCCGAGCAGATACGCATAAAGGCTATGCGGTCACGATGTTTGGGGTCCATATTGGCCTGAATCTTAAACACAAAGCCGCTGAATTTATCTTCAGATGCCACCACTTCCCGCTCCAATGTCTGGCGCGGCTGTGGCGCCGGGGCCCAGCGCACAAAGTCATTGAGCATCTCGCGGATACCAAAATTACCCAGAGCCGTACCAAAAAATACCGGCGCCAATTTGCCTGCGAGAAACTCATCCATAGCGAACAGATTGGTGGCGCCTTTTACCAGCTCCAGCTCTTCAAGCACATCATCGGCATAGTCGCCCAGCGCCTCTCTAGCCTCTGGCGAATCTAGGCCTGCAACCTGAATATCGTCGGCCAATGTATGGCCTTTTCCCTGGGTATAGACATGGATGGTATCTGTATAAAAATTATACACACCGCGAAACTCACGGCCCATGCCTATAGGCCAGTTGATAGGTGCGGCTCTAATTTTTAACACTTCTTCTATTTCGTCGAGCAGATCAATGGGGTCGCGAATATCCCGGTCCATTTTATTAACAAAGGTCAGAATGGGGGTATCCCGCAAGCGACAAACGTCCATCAGTTTAATAGTTCGATCTTCCACGCCCTTGGCACCATCAATCACCATGAGCGATGAATCCACAGCAGTCAGAGTGCGATAGGTATCCTCAGAAAAGTCTTCGTGACCCGGAGTATCCAGCAGATTAACCATGCAGTCGTTGTAGGGAAACTGCATCACCGATGAAGTCACCGAGATGCCCCGCTCTTTTTCCATGGCCATCCAGTCAGAGGTGGCATGACGGTCGCTTTTACGGCCCTTTACTGTGCCCGCCACCTGAATAAGGTTGCCGAGTAGCAACAGCTTTTCAGTAATAGTGGTTTTACCCGCATCCGGGTGCGAAATAATCGCAAAGGTGCGCCGATCTGAGGCTGATTGACTCATGGTTTTTCTGACTGCCGTTAAAAGACGCGCATTATAGCCTTGCCGGGGTTAACGGTCAGCTTTTATCTGGATCGGCTCGGCAGTCAATGCCAACTGAGCTACAACTAAAACTGGAAGACAATCTAGGTATCTCTCTACGGCGTATAGAACGGACTTTTTAAGTAATAAAAGTTTGTTGATTGAGGCCCGGTGCAGTATCGTCGGGCCACATTCGCCCAACAGCATTTTTCAGGAGCAGTTCCATGAAGTACCAAGGCCAGACAGACTACGACCACAAAGGCCCTTCGCCTCAAACTGGCGTACTGCTGTGCAATCTGGGCACTCCCGACGCACCCAAAACCGCCGAATTGCGTCGCTATCTCAAAGAGTTTCTAAGTGACCCAAGGGTTGTTGAAGTGCCGCGCCTGCTGTGGTGGATGATTCTCAATCTGATTATTTTGCGCATTCGCCCGCGCCGCTCGGCCAAGCTGTATGCCAGCGTCTGGTCTGAAGGAGGCTCACCATTAATGGTCCATAGTAAAGCCCAGGTCGCCGGGGTAAAAAAGATTCTCGACAAAAAGTTTAAACGCGATGTGCCTGTGGTGCTGGGTATGCGCTACGGCAATCCGTCTATGGAGTCGGCTATTGCTGAGTTAACCGCGCAGAATGTCCGCGATATTACTGTACTGCCTCTATACCCCCAGTATTCCGGTGCCACTACGGGCTCTACTTTTGATGCGGTAGCACAGACCTTTACCAAAACCCGCTGGGTGCCGGAGTTGCATTTTATTGGCGGCTACCAGCAGTCCAAGCTTTATATCGATGCCCTTTGCAGCAGTATTCGCAAGCATATTACTGAGCATGGTCAGCCCGATAAGCTGATGTTTTCCTACCATGGCACACCGCAAAAATACCTTAAAAAAGGCGATCCCTACCATTGCTTCTGCCACCAGACCACCAGGCTGGTGCGCGAGCGCTTGGGTTGGGAGGAAGATCAGGTGATAACCACTTTTCAGTCGCGCTTTGGCCGTGAACCCTGGCTGCAGCCCTATACGGATAAAACTCTGGAAGCCATGCCTACTGACGGCATCAAGCATGTGGCGGTGATTTGTCCGGGCTTTTCCTCTGACTGTCTCGAGACTATTGAAGAGATCAATATGGAAGCACGGGAGAGCTTTATTGAGCATGGCGGCGCGGAGTTTCACTATATTCCCTGCTTGAATGATGATCCCGCCCACCTTAAGGCGCTGGCGGGCGTGGTGAGCAAGTATCTTTAACCCCGGATAACAAATCCGTCTTCAGCTAAACCACCCAACCAGCTTTGCAACACAGTTGAACATGAGCCACCCAACTTGGCGGTGGCCAGCTTATCTGCTCTGGTTTTGCCGTCATTTAACAGCAGTATCGGCTTACCTTGCTGCTGTGCCCAGAGGCAAAAGCGGTAGCCCGAATACGTCATCAATGAAGAACCCACCACCAGCAAGCCTGCCGCGCTCTGCATGGCCTGCTCGGCTTGAAGTACTCGCTGTTTGGGAATTGAGTCGCCATAAAACACAGCATCTGGCTTAACGATACCGCTGCAATGTTCGCAGTATGGAATCTGTACGCTGGAATAGTCCAAATGATCTATATCCGCATCACCATCTGGGGCTATAGCCCCCGCTAGCACGGCATATTCAGGGTTTTTATTTTCCAACCAGGCCTGCAGCGGCCCCCGCGGAGACTGGATACCACATACCATGCAGGATAATGTATCGACGCGGCCATGAAGGTCTATAACATTGCGGCTGCCAGCGCGCTGATGCAGACCATCAACATTTTGTGTGACCAGACTGGAAATCACCCCCAGTTGCTCCAATTTCATCAGCGCCTGATGGGCACCGTTGGGCTGAGCCTCGACCATAAAGCGCCAGCCGACCATATTCCGCGACCAAAACCGCTGCCTTGAATGATGGTCTGCCATAAATTCCTGATGGGTCACTGGTTGCTTGCGCTGCCACTGACCCTGACTATCACGGTAGGTGGGCACACCAGATTCGGCACTGACCCCTGCGCCGGTTAATACCAGCCAATCAGGGTAGCTTTGCAGCAGTGAAATAAAGCTGTCCAGAGGATATTCCTTCGCTATTGGTAATGCTGTATACGGATGCATTGCAGAAATTGACTGTATACCGTTGAAAATAGGGAATTATGCCCGCTCAGGCCGTATAATGACGCTTTTTTAGTCAATTGATAATTACTGATCAAGCGTTGCGGATAGTTAAGATTTATCTATGAATATTAAAGCCTATATGCAGGACCTTGGTATCGCGGCTCGAGAGTCCTCTCGAGTACTAGCCCGTGCCGGTACTGCGGTCAAAAACAATGCGCTGCTGGCCATTGCCACCAGACTCAACGATGGTCGCCACAATCTTTTGGCGGCCAATGCTGTGGATATGGAAAATGGCCGCAGCAATAATCTGGATGCAGCGCTGCTGGACCGTCTGGAACTGAATGATGAACGCATCGACGGTATGGTTGAAGGCCTTAATCAGGTTGCTGCACTGCAAGATCCTATCGGTGAAATTACTGATATGGGCTTCCGTCCCAGTGGCATTCAGCTGGGCAAAATGCGTGTGCCTTTGGGCGTCATTGGCATTATTTATGAATCCCGCCCCAATGTGACCATCGATGCTGCCAGCCTGTGCCTTAAGTCTGGTAATGCGACTATTTTACGCGGTGGCAGTGAGGCAATTCTGTCGAATCAGGCTATTGCGGCCTGTATTGCGCAGGGTTTAGCCGATGCTGGCCTGCCTGAATCCGCTGTGCAGGTGATCAATACCACTGACCGCGCTGCAGTCGGTGAGCTGATTACCATGTCCGACTATGTGGATGTCATTGTGCCCCGCGGCGGCAAGGGCTTGATTGAGCGAGTCAGCAGCGATGCCCGTGTGCCTGTTATCAAACATCTGGATGGCAACTGCCATGTATATGTTGACGATCGTGCTGACCTTAAGAAAGCACTGGCCATTGCCGACAATTCTAAGACCCATCGCTATGGCGTTTGCAACGCCATGGAGTCACTGCTGATTGCAGAGCCGGTGGCAGACAAATTTTTGCCTGAGCTGGCAAAAATTTATGCTGAGAAAAATGTTGAGCTGCGCGGTTGTGACAGGTCGCGAGGTATTCTCGAGACGATTGTTGAGGCCACTGAGGAGGACTGGGGCGAAGAGTACCTGGCGCCTGTACTGTCGATCAAAATTGTCTCTGGACTGGATGAGGCCATTGACCATATCAATAAATACAGTTCGCAACATACTGAATCTATTGTTACTGAGGATTTTAACCGTGGCCGACGCTTTATCGCCGAAATCGATTCCAGCTCCGTAATGATTAATGCTTCGACACGTTTTGCCGATGGTTTTGAATATGGTCTTGGTGCCGAGATTGGTATCTCTACCGATAAGATTCATGCTCGCGGCCCAGTGGGATTGGAAGGTCTGACCAGCCAGAAATGGGTGGTGTTTGGCGACGGGCAGATCCGGCAATAACATGGCAGTGGCTCTGTTCGGCGGCACATTTAATCCTATCCATACTGGTCATCTAAGGATTGCCACAGAGCTGGCCGAACTATTAAAGGTCGATACCTTAAGGTTAGTGCCCTGTGCCTTTCCGCCCCATCGTGGCGAACCTCAGGTAAGTGCAGAGCAACGACTAGCAATGCTGCGAGCCGCCACAGCCAGTCAGTCATTGCTGATTGCGGACGATATGGAGTTACACAGGGCCGCACCCAGTTACAGCATTGATACAGTGACTCTGGTGCGCCAGCAGATGGGCGACACCCAGCCATTATTTTTATGTATTGGCATGGATGCGCTGCTAAAAATTAATACCTGGCAGCGTTGGCAGGAGCTGTTGCTGCACTGTCATATTGTGGTGTCGTCGAGACCCAATACTGAGCAGCCTGTATCTGGATCTGTAGCAGACTGGATTGCACAGCATCAGTGCGATGATTTAGGTACTATGCAGCAACGGCCCGCGGGCAACGTGCATTTTTGCGATTTGACCATGCTGGATATTTCCTCTACTAGCATTCGCAAAAACATAGCACAGGGTAAAAGCATTAACTTTATGACTCCTGATACAGTGGTCGACTACATTCAACAACATCATTTATATGAGTAACCAATTGCCATGACGCAACCTTTGAAAGATATAGCTATTAACGCCCTTGAAGAGATCAAAGCCACAGATATCATGGATATTGATGTGCGCGAACTCACTGGCATGATGGATACCATGATTGTCGCCAGCGGCAACTCCAATCGCCAGGTTAAGTCTCTTGCTAACGCTGTGGTGGTGGATGCCAAAGAGGCGGGCTACAGCCTAATTGGTGTTGAGGGTGATGATACCTGCGAATGGATACTGGTCGATTTTGGCGATGTGATTATTCATATTATGCTGCCAGCAACCCGCCAGTTTTATGATCTTGAGCGATTATGGACCATGCGCCCAGGCGATATGCCCGAGGGTGGCGCCGGTGAAAATGATGTAACACTAGGCGTTCCAGAGAACCAGCAGTAGTAAAACAGCAATGAAACTTAAGCTATTGGCTGTTGGCACGCGCATGCCTGACTGGGTCGAAACCGGATGTAATGAATATGGCAAACGTATGCCACCGGAACTGCGGGTGCAGTCAATTGAGATACCGCTGGGCTCAAGGGGCAAGAACCAGCCTCCAGCAAAAGCTGTTGAGGCTGAGAGTCAGGGCCTTTTAAAAGCCATTGGTGAACATGATTTTGTCGTCGCTCTAGATGTACTGGGCAAGCCGATGAGCACTGAAAAGCTTGCACAGCAGCTGGGCAACTGGCAAATGAATGGTCAGGATATCTGTCTGTTAGTGGGCGGGCCCGACGGTTTGTCACAGCAATGTCTGGCGCGGGCTAATATGCGCTGGTCACTGTCTGATCTAACATTGCCGCACCCGCTGGTGCGCATTGTGCTTATGGAACAGCTATACAGAGCATGGACGATTAATGCCAATCACCCTTATCATCGCAACTAGATGACTGGATAACCTTAATGATAGATAACGCTGCCTTTTCAGACCCCGCTAGAGACCGCAGAATTTTTACCGGCAGGTTATTAATTGCCGGGCTGCTGGCGATTGTATTAACCTCCGCTGTTCTCTATCGCTACTTCGACTTGCAGGTTACCCAGCATCAGGACTTTGCCACCCATTCAGACAATAATCGCGTCCATGTCAGGCCAGCTGCCCCATCCAGAGGGCTTATCTACGACCGCAATGGCAAATTGCTGGCGGATAACCGCCCCTCCTACAGCCTCAGCATTATTCGCGAACGTTCGGTGAATCTAGAGCAGTTGTTACAGCAGATATCATCACTGATTGATATCTCAAGCGATGATATCGAGCGCTTTGAAAAGCGCCTAACACGGCGTAAACCCTATGAGCCCACGCCACTAAGGTTTAATCTCTCCGAGCAGGAACGGGGCATTCTGGCGGTTAACGGTTATCGCCTCGACGGTGCCGAAGTCACTGCTCGCTTGACCAGGTTTTATCCCAATGCAGAACTTTTCGCCCATGTTATTGGCTATGTTGGCCGCATTAACGAGCGCGAAAGTCAGCAGATAGATTCAGTGGCCTACAGCGGCACCGACAGCATTGGCAAAATTGGCCTAGAGAAATATTACGAAGATCAATTGTTGGGTACTGTGGGTACCGAGCATGTGGAAACCAATGCTCGGGGCCGGGTTATGCGGATTTTGGAAAATGTCAGCCCGCTACCTGGCACCAATCTCACCGTGCATCTGGATAGCAACCTGCAAAGGGTTGCTCACAAAGCATTTAAAGGTGACCGCGGTGCTTTGGTGGCCATCGACATTAAAACCGGGGGCATTCTCAGTATGGTCAGCGCCCCCAGCTATGACCCAAACCTGTTTGTCTCCGGCATCAGTCAGACCAATTACAACCAGCTGCTACATTCGCCAGACCGGCCATTGTTTGACCGCACCATCCGAGGCCAGTACCCACCGGGCTCAACAATCAAACCATTATTTGGTTTGATTGGGCTGCACAACAATAGTATCAGCATGGATTACAGTATTGAGGATCCGGGCTACTTCTTTATGGAGGGGATTGAGCGCCCTTGGCGCGATCACAACTCGAAACGTGGCGGACATGGCAAAGGCGTCGATCTGGCCAAAGCTATTATTGAGTCCTGCGATGTATTCTTTTACAAGATGAGCGTAAAAACCGGTATTGATCTGCTGTCGAGCTACAGTGAGATGTTTGGTCTAGGTAATCTTACCGGTATTGATATGCCCGGCGAACGTCCTGGCATTATGCCCTCGAGAGAGTGGAAACAAGGCGCGAGGCAAGAGGCCTGGTTTAATGGTGACACCATCAATGTCAGTATTGGTCAGGGCTTTATGCTCACCACGCCGCTGCAATTAGCGGTAATGTCTGCGCGCATAGCGTCACGGGGTAAAGTACTCCAGCCACAGCTAGTCAAATCTATCAATGGCACTGCCACCCAAGCGGTTGAATCTCGAGAGCCCATTACTATAAATGATGAATACTGGGACTATGTGCACAGGGCCATGCGTGATGTGGTTCATGCACCAAGGGGCACGGCTAAGGGAATCAGTAGAGGGCTGGACTATGAGATCGCCGGCAAAACTGGTACCGCTCAGGTGATCAGCATCAGTGCAGAAGAGGAATATGACAGTTCCAAAATTGATAAGAGTCAATGGGATCACGCCCTGTTTGTTGCCTTTGCACCAGTGAATGACCCACAGATAGCCGTGGGGCTTATTGTCGAAAATGGTGAGCATGGCAGTTCTGCTGCTGCTCCAATTGCGCGTCTGGTCATCGATGAATATATGAAATCAAAAAGTAAACAAAGCCAAGTCATCGCGAATAAATAATGGGGGGGGTGTTAGATGTATACAAATGATTTTGTTCGAGTTATGCAAAGCCCTGGGGGCGAGCGCCGCCGTGGTCGATCCATGCACATAGATATTCCCCTGCTAATGATTCTGATCGCACTGTGCATAGGCGGACTTATCGTGCTTTACAGCGCCAGTGGCCAGAGCCTGTTCTACGTTAAGCGTCAGGGACTATTTATGCTCACTGGATTTATCGCCATGATTGCAGTGGCCCAGTTTCCGGTGCGCTTCTGGGAGCGCTGGGCGGTGTTGATCTACTGTATCGGGCTGATCTCTCTGATCTTTGTTCTGTTTTTTGGGGTTGGTGCCAAGGGAGCTCAACGCTGGTTGGATCTGGGCTTCACGCGATTTCAACCGTCGGAGTTGATGAAGGTCGCTGTTCCTATGATGGTATCCGCCTATCTGGGCAAGCGTTATATCCCGCCTAAGTTTGGTCATATACTCGCAACGCTTGCCCTAATCTTTATGCCGGTCTTATTAATTGTTAAACAACCAGATCTAGGCACAGCAATTCTTATTTTTGCCTCAGGTTGTTTTGCTTTATTTTTAGCTGGGCTGCGCAAGCGCTACCTCATCAGTGCCTTTTTAATGGCTCTGGCGGCGATACCCAGCCTGTGGTTTTTTGTCATGCGCGACTATCAGAAACAGCGCGTACTGACATTGCTGTCACCCGAGGAAGACAAGTTGGGCGCTGGTTGGAATATTATCCAGTCAACCACCGCCATCGGCTCCGGGGGATTAAATGGCAAGGGCTGGACTCTGGGTACTCAGTCGCAACTCAACTTTTTGCCGGAGAGCCATACAGATTTTATTATCGCGGTGCTGGCTGAGGAATTTGGCCTGATCGGAGTGCTCACACTCTGTACCGCCTACCTGCTGCTGATCGGCCGCTGCATGGTTATTGCGCTCAATTCTCAATCCCAGTTTGGCCGACTGATTGCCGGCAGCCTGACGCTGACATTTTTTATCTATGTTTTTGTAAATATGAGCATGGTATCGGGGATACTGCCCGTAGTTGGTGTACCATTGCCATTAATTAGCTACGGAGGCACTGCAATTGTGACTCTCTTTCTCGGATTTGGTATTCTAATGGCCATTAGCACCGAGCCCAAACGGATTAGGATTGAGCTTTGAAACGAACAATTAAATTCTTTATTGCAGCCTGGATCAGTCTGCTGCCAGCAATCTCTCTTGCAGACTACTCAGAGCATCCAGAAGCTTCTGCCTTTGTCGATACCATGGTCAACAAGCATCAGTTTGATCGTCAGCAGGTTTTAGCTTGGCTGTCCTATGCTGAACATCAGAAGTCTATTGTTAAAGCCATGAGTCGGCCTGCAGAAAAAGTAAAACCCTGGCATGAGTATCGCAAACACTTTATCTCGGACCTGCGCACTGAACGCGGCCTGCAATTCTGGGCAGAAAACCAGCAGACATTAGAGCGCGCCGAAAAACAATTTGGTGTGGACCCTGCAATCATAGTCAGCATTATTGGTGTTGAAACCAATTATGGCCGCAACACAGGTAGCTACAAGGTAATTGATGCTTTGACCACTTTAGCGTTTGACTACTACAGCAGCATCGAAAAGCGTGAGTCGCGGAAAAAGTTTTTTACCATACAGCTGGAAAATCTATTCCTGCTGGCGCGGGAACAGGAGCAGGATCCTCTGAGCCTTAAAGGATCCTATGCCGGTGCCATGGGCTGGGGCCAGTTTATGCCCAATAGCTACCGCGACTATGCAGTGGACTTTGACGGCGACGGCTTTGCCGATATCTGGACCAACCCTACAGATGCCATAGGCAGTGTGGCCAACTACTTTATCAAACATGGCTGGAAAACGGGTCAGCCAGTGGCAGCCAGAGCTCATATTACTGGCAGTATTGATGAACAGCGTCTCAATAAAATGAAGCGTCCTACCACGACCATTGCCGAGCTCAGTACCATGGGCTACAAGCCAGTTGAGACATTCGACCCCGAGGCCACAGCATTTCCGCTGCGTTTTAAGGCCAAATATGGTGATGAATACTGGTTGGGACTTTACAACTTCTATGTTATCGGTCGCTACAACCCGCGCACCAAATACGCGATGGCCGTCTACCAGCTCAGTGAAATCATTCGAAGCCGCCGCTGTGCCTCAACAACTGACTGCTAAATTTGCCAAATACAGACTGCACCTTATTCTGCTAGGCAGTTTAAGTCTGGCCGGCTGTGGCTACACGCCAACTATGATTGAGCAGAAAGATAGCGCTGGCAAAAAAGTTGATACCAGAACCATTGTCGACCCAGTACCCAGAGTAGAGCCGATTACCAAAGCCGGTAATAAAAGCCCCTATCAGGTATTTGGCAAGACCTACTTTGTCATGCCCAGCAGTGAAAACTATCGTGAAACCGGCATCGCGTCCTGGTACGGCCGCAAGTTTCATGGCCGTCGTACATCCAACGGTGAGATATATGATATGTACGCCATGACGGCGGCCCATAAATCTCTGCCCATTCCCACCTATGCCCGAGTGACAAGCACCGACAATAACCGTTCCATTATTGTGCGTATCAATGATCGCGGCCCCTTTCATGGCCCACGTATTATTGACCTTTCCTATGTTGCAGCTCTAAAACTGGGCTTTGCGGATAAGGGCACCACTGAGGTACTAGTCGAAGCTATAGATCCCTCTGGCAAAAGCACAGCCAAGCCTGTAGCGACAAAAGCTGAGGTCACAACTCCTGCCGAAAAGGAAAATAATTTACCCAGTCTGACCCAAGGCCGCTATTTGCAGGTCGGTGCCTTTGATAATGCAGATGCAGCTCGAACGCTGCAAAAGCAGGTCCGAACCCATACCTCTATGCCTATTCTGGTGCAGCAGAGAGATAGTCTGTTCAAAGTGTGGATCGGGCCAGTGGCGGACACAATGGAATTGCTGATGATTAAACGCATGCTTCAGCAATCCGCCAACATCTCTGGTTTTTTGGTCAAGCAATAGCTGCTATTTCATGTCACCGACATTGATGCCAGAGCGCGCATAAGCGCTCTGGTGATGGTAAACTATCGGGCAAAATTCAACCCTGAGACCAGGTCTATTTAATATGCTTATAAAATGCATCAAGTCTGCCATCATTATCCTTAGCTGCGCGCTGACTATCTCTGCCGCACAGGCGCAAAAACTGGTTCCCGCGGCGCCAGAACTGGCAGCCAAAGCCTGGATTCTGGTGGATGCCAACACTGGCTATGTGCTGGCTGAAGAAAATGCCGATGAGCAATTGCCGCCCGCCAGTCTAGCTAAAATGATGACCACCTTTATTGTTTCCAATGAGATCGAGGCCGGCCGTATTGACGAGGGCTCAGAAGTACTGATTAGCGACAATGCCTGGCGACTGGGCGGTGCCAAAACAGATGGCTCTACAATGTTCTTAAGCCCCCGCACTAAAGTGTCAGTTCTGGATCTGATGCATGGCGTTATAATTCAATCGGGCAATGATGCGGCCATTGCGCTGGCAGAACATGTCAGCGGCAGTGAGATTGCCTTTGCCGACGGCATGAACCGGCAGGCTGAGTTGCTCGGTATGTCTGACACCACCTATATGAATGCAACCGGACTGCCGGCAGAGGGCATGGTCACCACAGCAAGGGATCTGTCGCTGATCGCCCGCGCTATTATTAAAGACCACCCCAAGTATTACAGCATTTACGCGAAGAAATATTTTAAGCACAATAATATTAATCAGCCTAACCGCAACCGATTGCTGTGGCGCGATGCCAGTGTTGATGGTTTAAAAACCGGTCACACCAATGCTGCCGGCTACTGTCTTGTGGCGTCCGCCAAGCGGCGCGATATGCGTTTAATCTCAGTGGTACTAGGTGCCAGCAATGACGCCTCCAGGGCCAGAGAATCGCAAAAATTGCTGTCCTATGGTTTCCGTAATTTTGACACCAAGACCATCTATAAAACCGGCGAATTGATCAAAGAAAATACCAAGATATGGTACGGCCAACAGGACTTCCTTGATCTGACCATCAGCGATGATATTACCCTGACTTTCCCGCGCGGATCGAGGAAAAATCTGTCTGCCAATATCCTTATCGATGAACAGATTGACGCGCCTATTTACAGAGGCCAGGAGCTTGGTCGACTGCAGGTAAGCCTGAATGATGAAATCTATGTGGATGTGCCTCTAGTGGCAGCTGAGGATGTTGAAGAATCCGGCAGCATGTCGCGGCTATTTGACTGGATTATCCTGTTTTTTACCAACTTGATGTCTTGAGGCCATTGCTGTGACTGACCAAGAAGTGCCACTGCTTGAATTTCCCTGCGACTACCCGATCAAGGTAATGGGTGATGCCCATGGGGAATTACACGAGCATGTAGTACAGGTCATGAATATCCATGCCCCGGGATTTGATCAGAGTAAAATAACCGTGCGCGAGAGCAGCAAGGGCAAGTGGCAGTCGATCACACTGATCATAACGGCCACTGGAAAATCACAGTTGGAGGCAATTTTTACTGACCTGAAGACTAGTAGTCGAGTCAAAATGGTTCTCTAGCCATGAACTCTCCCATAGCCTCTTCGAACCCAGCATCCTCATTGATTGTGCGCCACCTAGGGTTGCAGGA
Source organism: uncultured Pseudomonadales bacterium (assembly GCA_943788875.1). Taxonomy (GTDB): domain Bacteria; phylum Pseudomonadota; class Gammaproteobacteria; order Pseudomonadales; family Porticoccaceae; genus HTCC2207. The sequence goes on from CALSSA010000006.1 coordinate 196,809, forward strand.
ATACGGTCAGTGTTTTGATGCTATGAAAGCCTTTAATGAGCAGCGCAACAGCGGCAGCGCTGACGAAATTTGGCTGCTCGAACACCATCCAGTGTTCACTCAAGGCCAGGCAGGTAAAGAGGAATATATTCTCAATCCCGGTGCTATACCGGTGATTAAAAGTGATCGCGGCGGTCAGGTCACCTACCATGGTCCGGGTCAGATTACCGCCTATGTGCTGGTTGACTTAAAACGCCTTAAGTTAGGGGTTCGCGATCTGGTCAATATTATTGAGCAGGCTCTGGTGGATACATTGGCACAGTGGCAGATCATTGCCAGTCCTCGCCGGGAAGCACCTGGCGTCTATATTGAGAACGGCGAAAAAATTGCTTCTCTGGGCCTGCGTATTCGCAAAGGCTGCAGCTATCATGGGCTAAACTTTAATGTGGCTATGGATATGCAGCCCTGGCAACAGATCAACCCCTGCGGACTGGGTGTCCGCATGACCCAGCTAGCAGACCTGGTCGAATTGCCTCCGGGCATAGAGCTTGTAAGCGATAGATTAGTCGGGTATCTCGCCACCGGCCTTGGTTATAATGAATACCAGACCGACAACAGCGATGCTGTTTTAAATTAGATTATAGGAACCATTATGACTGAGTCTGTTACGCCACCAAAGCGCACCCGTCGACTACAGCAAGGCGAAAAATTGCGCAGTGCCGACAAAGTGGAACGTATTCCAGTCAAAGTAATTCCCACTGCGTCGATTCAGCGTAAACCTGAATGGATGCGTATTCGCCTGTCAGCCTCGCCCAAGGTTCAGGAGATCAAAGATATTCTGCGCAATCATAAGATGGCCACTGTCTGCGAAGAGGCCGCCTGCCCCAACTTGCATGAATGTTTTAGCAATGGCACAGCGACATTTATGATTATGGGTGAGATCTGTACCAGACGCTGCCCATTCTGCGATGTGGGTCATGGCAAGCCCAATCCACTGGATACCGAAGAGCCACTCAATCTAGCTAAGGCGATTCAAGAGATGGCGCTCAAATATGTGGTTATCACCTCGGTGGACCGGGACGATCTTCGCGATGGTGGCGCTCAGCATTTCGCCGACTGTATCCGCGAAGCGCGAATTCTGTCACCCAATCTCCAAGTTGAGGTGCTAGTACCAGACTTTCGTGGCCGTATGGCTCCAGCGCTTGAGATTTTGACCGCTACTGCTCCTGATGTGTTTAACCATAATATGGAAACCATTCCCAGACTGTATCGCGAAGCTCGCCCGGGTGCTAACTATGAATGGTCTTTGAAGCTGCTTAAAGAATACAAGGCCCTCAACCCCAATGTACCGACCAAGTCCGGCCTGATGGTGGGTCTGGGAGAAACCAAAGATGAATTGCTACGCACTCTGGATGATCTGCGTGAGCATGACGTGGATATGTTAACCGTTGGCCAATATCTGCAACCGTCGGTCAATCATCTACCCGTAGAGCGCTTTGTGCATCCTGATGAGTTTGCCGAGTACACCGCCTATGCTGAGAGTATTGGCTTTAGCCAGGCAGCCTGTGGGCCATTGGTGCGGTCTAGCTATCATGCCGACAAGCAAGCTAAAGGCGAAGATATTACCTAGTCTCTGCCCTACTGTTAGCTCTACTCTTGGGTCCAGACCTCGCGAAGCGGTTCGCCAAAGTCATCGTAGATAATCTTTTTTACCGGGCGTTTTTTGGCCTTGGGTGCTGGGGCTGAAGTCTTTTTCTTTTTACGGCTATCCAGATTGGATACTGCATCATTGACATACGTTCTGGTCTGGCGTGGCTCTCCGGTGACAAAAACAGCCCTGGATCTGGGTTTATCGGTAGGCTCTCCGGTTTCACCAGCGACATGCTTTTTAATCTCTCCACCACGGGACAAGAACTCCTCCGTTTTACGGCGAAGCTCACGGCGCATCGAATTTTTGGACGCTTTAATCACATTGCTTTCCGGAGTTTTGTGCAATCCACCAGTTTAGCAAAATCGTTTGGCCATTCACATAGACTCGTCATGGTTTAGGGAAACAGTTCCAATTGCATGGCTCTGCCCTGCTCACTGGTATCAACAAAGCGCACACCTATGCCCATCAGGCGCACCGGCTTGCCGCCTCGCTCCCAGGCTTCATGACACAGAGTCTCAAAGCTCTCGACAGGTAGCCCTGAGCACATTTGTCGCTCAACCGTAGTGGCAGTAAAGTCATTAAATTTCATTTTAATAAATTGTTTAGTGACCAGATAATCACTGTCGATGCGGCGCAACCTGCTGCGCAGTTCTATCAGCAACTCGGGTAATTTTTTCAGACAGGCGTCCTCAGTTTGCAGATCGTCAGAATAGGTGTGTTCAACACTCAGTGATTTGCGCCTGCTATTGCCATTGACCTCGCGCTCATCTCGGCCAAAACTCAAGTCATGCAGGCGCTTGCCAAACACACCAAACTTGTCCACTAGCTCAACGAGGTCTCTCTGCTGTAGATCACCACAGGTAATAATACCCAATCGACGCAACTTCTCGTTAGTAACCTTGCCCACACCAAAGATGCGCTTAACCTCCAGCTTCTCGACAAACTCATCAATATCATCTGGAGTGATCACGAACTGACCGTCCGGCTTATTGAGATCACTGGCAACTTTGGCAAGAAACTTGTTGGGTGCTATTCCCGCAGAAGCAGTCACACCCACCTCTGTGGCAATCTGCTGGCGTATCTGCTGGGCAATCAATGTGGCGCTGCCCTGGCATTCATTGCAATCGGTGACATCGAGATAAGCTTCATCGAGGGATAGGGGTTCTACTTTGTCTGTGTAGCGATAGAAGATTTGACGAATCTGCTGGGCAGCTTCTCGGTACTTGGCCATGGTGCCTGGAATTACCACCAGATCTGGGCACAGTCGCAGAGCATGCCCTGTGGGCATCGCTGAATGCACACCAAACTGCCTGGCTTTGTAATTACAGGTGGCAATCACTCCGCGACGATCAGACTTACCGCCAATGGCTATTGGCAGATGGAGCAGAGATGGATCGTCGCGCATCTCCACTGCGGCGTAGAAGCAGTCACAGTCGCAGTGGATTATTTTTCTCAATAGCGTACCTTTTCCCTACGTCCAGATAAAGGATCCCGCCACAGGGACCAGAGACCAATCAGACCGAGCCATCATCGTTAAACTGATAAGCCGCAACCCTAAAGCCCAAACGCTTGGACAGGATTTCGGGCAGCAGCAACATGGCGGGCGTCAGCAGCAGGGTTAGTACAGTGGATAAAACCAGGCCGTTGACGATGGCGCTGGCCAGAGGCTGCCACCAGGATGCCACCATACCGCCAATAGTGTAACTGCGGTTAACCAGATCGATACTTAAACCATTAGCCAAAGGCAAAAGACCGACGATAGTGGTTATGCTGGTTAGCATGACCGGCCGGAACCTAGACTTGGCTGCAATGTAAACTGCGTCTACCGCCGACAGACTACTATCGCTGCGGCGCAGAAAGTTGTAGGTATCGATCAATACAATATTGTTGTTCACCACAATTCCAGCCAGAGCCACAATACCTACGCCCGTCAGAACGGTACTAAATGTCGCTTGGGAAATTACCAAACCTAGCAATACACCAGCAGTAGACATGACCACGGAGAATAGAATAAGTCCTGCCTGATAAAAACTATTGAACTGCATCACCAGCATAATCAACATGACTGACATAGCTAGCGAGAAGGCCGTAGACAGGAAGGCAGCCGCCTTGGCTTGCTCCTCATTTGCTCCGCGGAAAGTGACATTCACCGAGGAGTCAAAATTTTGCTGTGCTATCCAGTCTGCAATTTCTGAGGTCTGGTTATCCGGCAGATAACCCTCTTCTGAATTAGCCAGAATAAACACAGTTTCCATCATATCAAAACGCTGGATAGCGTCCACTCTAGGCTTCGCCACGCGCTGGATAAAGCTGCTGATGGGCACTGGGCCATTGGGCGTATTGATACGCAGTTCATCAATCGTAGAGAGTTGGCGATCTTGCTCAGGGAAGCGCAACCTTATTTCAACCTCATCATCTGCATCATCGGGACGGAACTCGCCAATCATCACGCCACCTGTAACCATCTGCACCATATTGCCCACATCGGCGACATTGACGCCGAGCATTGCAGCGCGGGAGCGATCCACATCAATCTCCCACTGAATACCCGCCAGAGGCAATGTGTCTTGGAGGTCCCGAACACCTTCGATATTGTCCGTCATCCACTGCTTGATCTGAGCTGTGGTTCTATACATCAACTGACGATTGGACGAAGAAATCTGAATCTGTATATCCTTACCTGTGGGCGGCCCAGTCTCCATCTCATTAGCGGAAACATAAATACCAGGCAGCGACTGAGTGAGCTCGCGAATCTCTTCAAACACTTCCCGACTACCTCGGTCTCGATCCTTGCGGGGAACGAGCTCGATCAAAAAAGAACTAATCTTATCGCGGCTCACATCTGAGCCAAACACCATCATGCTGCCCCCTGAACCATAGCCATAGAGCTGATTGACGCCATCTACATTGGCAACAATGTCCTGTACCTTCATTGTAATATCGAGCTGTTCCTCAATCGACAAATTGCCCTGAGCGCGCACCTCAGCCATACCATACTGGCTTTCGATTTCAGCAAAAAATTCCTGACCGGCATTGAACTTGCCGTAGAGCTGAAAGATAGCCACAAGCACCACCATAGTCACAACAACAGTCACAACTGGCGCCTTGATCACCGGCAGCAGAATCTTTAAATAGGCATCCTGCAGCGGTTTGAAAAAAGTTTTTGCCGACTCTTCAGACTGATGATCCTCTGGCAGCTTCTTTTGCTTGCCGCGGCGGCGCGCTAAAACAATACCCAGAGTGGGCGCAAAGATAAGGGCATAGGTTAGGGACCAAGCCAGAACCGCAAATACAGTAATCGGCAGATAGGACATAAAGTCACCGGAAACACCTGGCCAGAACAGCAGTGGCAGAAATGCAGCCAACGTGGTTCCCGTTGAAGCTATAACCGGAATCGCCATACGTTTTACCGCGGCAAGATAGGCCTCCCTTGTGGGCAGGCCAGCGGCGGCCTGAGTATTGGCAAATTCCACAACAACGATAGCGCCATCAATAAGCATACCCAGTGAAAGCAGCAGGCCAAACATGACCATAAAGTTAAAGCTGTAGCCCAGTACATTGATGATGATCAGGGCACCCAGCAAACAGAATGGAATACCAAAGCCAACCAGCAGACCTGACTTGATACCCAGTGTTGCCACCACCAATATCAATACCAGACACATAGCAGTAATAATATTACCCTGCAGCTCGTTGACCATCTGTTTGGTCATCACGGAGGCGTCAAATACATAACCTATATCCATATCAGCACTGAACTGCGATCTGAACTTGGAGATAGTGGCCCGGGTGGCATCCACTGTATCGATCAGATTGGCATTGAGTCGCTTACGCACCTCGACAGCCAGCGTTTTTTTGCCATTGATAAAGCTGTAGCCAGAAGCATCTTTAAACGTGCGTCTAACCGTTGCCACGTCTCCCAGAGTGATAGAGCCCTCTGCGTTAGTGCGTATCGGGAGGCGGCGAATATCTTCCGCTGTTTCAATCAATGCCGGAACCTTGATACCAAAACGCCCTTGTGCCGCATCCATCTCACCGGCCGGGATCAGGAGGTTATTCAATGTGACCGCGCGAACTAACTCATCAATACGCAGGCCGTACTGCTCCAATTGAGCTGGATCCACGATAACGTCCACAACTTCATCGCGATCACCAGATAGTTCAGCAGTTAGCACATCTGGTAACATTTCCAGTTCACGCTGGTAGAACTTAGCCGCTTTATAAAGCTCTCTCTCAGTGATATTCTCTCCTGAGAAAGTGACCACGATGGAGGGCTCTGGACTCGGACTCAGTTCGTTAACCACGGGTTCTTTAGTCTCCTGAGGAAACTCCGCCTTGGCGCGATCAACGGCCTCGCGCACTTCTGCAACAATCTGTTTAATATTATCGGCCACCTCGAATTCGGCAGTGACCACCACTAAACTTTCCCGGGCAGTGGCTGTAATTTCTTCCAGCCCATCCAGAGTTTTAAGCTCTTTCTCAATAGGCCGCACCAGTAATCTGGCGCCATCCTCAGGAGAGATACCATCGTGCCGAACCATAATCATAACCACCGGGAGGGTGACATTAGGATTTAGTTCTACCGGCATAGACAGCCGCGAGCCGGCACCAGCCAGCACAATAAGTATCATTATCGCCAGCGTGGCTCGGGAATGATCAACTACTAAACTAAGAAATTTCATAGGGGCATTGCGCTCGGATTATTGCGTGGCACTGTTGGCAGAAAATGCGGGCTCAACATGCTCCCCATCGACAATATAATTCTGACCCACAGTCACAAGCACCACTTCCTCCGGTAGGCCTGTTACCCAGATTCCCTCATCGGATTCACCTATGGCGCTAACCTGATAGGACTCGACAATCTGTTTGCTGTCCAGCACTCGTATCACAGTGCCGCCCTTGTCGTTAAGGAGAATAGTACTGGCGGGAACAAAATGCCCCTGGACTGGCGCAATCTGGATATTGAGTTGCGCAGAAATACCGGCTCGCAGAGCCTGGTTAGGATTATCCATAATGGCTTCAACTCGATAGCCTTTGGTCATGGGATTGGCCTGATATGCCAGATAGGAGATTTCTACCTCCTGATACTCTTTGCCAGCCACAACAACTATCGCCTCATCACCAACATTCAGGCTACTCACTTCTGCCCCAGTCACCAAAGCCTCGATTTTTAACGGATTGAGTTCAACCACTCTTGCGCAATGACTACCGGGCGCAATAAAGTCACCGACCTCAACTGGACGGTTTTCAACTATGCCGTCAAAAGGAGCTTTTACCTGCAGATTTTCAACATCCAATTGCGCGCGCTTTAACTGTGTTCTGGCGGTTGCCAATGTGGTTTTAGTCCGAGATATAGCCAGTTCAGACTGATAGCCCACGGCTTTTAGCTTTTGGGCCCCGCGGTAAGCAATTTCAGCATTCTCTAGAGCTGCCTGAGCCTGCGCTAGCCTAAGATAACGGTCTTCTGCGTTGATTTCACAGATGCCCTGACCTGCTGCTACCGGACGGCCTTCCTGAACCAAAGTCGCTGAAATCTTACCCGACACCTGCGCCAGGACATCCACGGCTCTATTCGCCTTAGTTTTGGCTCGCAGCGACACTGTGGGGCTAAAAAGCTGCTGCTGTGAATTTACAACCTGAACTCTGGTCAGGCTATCGACAGTTTTAACTTCCGATTCGGTGGAATCAACACTTTCCAGTAATCCAGTGCCGAACCAAATCACTAGAATCAGAGCAGCCCACAGGGCGATACGGACATTTTTGTTCAATGAGAAATCCTTTTAACTATAAAGACAAACTAATTATTGTGTTACTTGACCCGTTTGTACGTGTAAACAGTGGCGGTAGTTTACTCGGTTTGATTCACTGTTGTTGCTCAAAATGTAAACTAATAATCAATATTCACACCAACATTTTGGCACTCATTAGGCCAATCTGATGAGCTTTACAGCTTAAGTTGCTTAACATTTAAACCACTTTTCTGTGACTTATTGCACAATTAAGACACTGTTTAGTAGACAGAGTTAGCACTTCACTTCAAGGTGCTTGCAGTAACAGTATGCCTGTTGACAATAGGGTCAATCAATTCAAGGAACGGACTATTCCGATCAGTATTATCTGCGGAATATTGAGTAACCAAGACAGGATAACTCCCTATGAATAGCCAATATCAAGGACAGAGGAAGGCAGATACGAAAAAGTGCTATTTAAGCACCGCACTAATCGGCTTTTTGCTTCTATGCAGCACAGCCAGTGCTGAACTTTCGCTTAATGGTAGCGCCATTTATAAAGATCTCGGCAAGCAACAGTTTGTTGCCGCCCTTTATCTCGACTCCCAAAATAACAATGCCAACAGCATTCAACTCCAGCAGAGCCCCAAGCGTATGGAAGTTAAAATACTTAACAACTATTCCAAGCGTCGCTGGCTGAATCTGTGGATGCAGAGTATCTCAATCAATAATGACAGAGACAGCTTTTCAGGCTCTGCTCAGGAAGTCATTGATATGATGCAGGCACCTAAATCTGCGCCGCAAAAAGGCGATGTTATCCACTACCTATTTGATCCTCAGCAAGGGACATCTATCATATTCAATGGCACTGAGCTTATCTCCAACTACCCTAACGAAGTATTTAATATTTTACTGCGCACTTGGATCGGCCCTATACCCCCAACAACATCCTTTAAAGAGCAACTGCTGGGCAATATAGTGGATGCCAAGGCACAGGCGCTACTTAATACAGTGGAGCCCCAGCCCAAGAGAGTGGCTCTGGCCGCATCATGGATTATTCCGGAACCCATCTTGGCGCCAATTCCAGAACCTGCTCCTGTTCCAGAGCCAACTCCAGCACCGGTATTGGCCGAGGTACAAGAAATTACGCCGACACCCGAGCAACAACCCACTGACGTGGCAAACATTGCGGATGAGGGAATTGAGGGTGTTGAGAGCGAAGCATCCGCAGAGCAGCAGAACGAGGAAACTATCGACTTTAATGTCGCTGAGGCCCTGGCCCAGCGCGACTACACCCCATTGGTGGTTGCACAGATCTACAAATCAATCAGCTATCCCAATCGCGCGGCAGATAAGAACCAGCAGGGTACGGTACGAATTGCTGTCGTCATTGGTCGCTCTGGCGAGCTGCTGGAGACGGTAACCACTCAGGAGTCAAAATATCGACTGCTTAATCAGGCTGCCTTAAAGGCGGTGAAAAAAGCGGCTCCTTTCCCTGAGTTGCCCGTGGAGATAAAAGCCGATTCCTTTGAGCTCAACCTGCCCATCACCTTCAGGCTACAGTAGAGAACAGCGGATTTTACGCATTCAGGCTGGTCAAGTTTTGATCAACTGGCTATAATCCGCGTCCTCCACAGTCACGCAATCTAATGGAATCTTTGACATGAGCTACAACGACATACCGGCGGGTAAAGATCTGCCCAACGACATCAATGTAATTATTGAAATCCCAGCCAATCACGATCCAATTAAATATGAAGTAGACAAAGACAGCGATGCGCTATTTGTAGACCGTTTTGTCGCTACTCCTATGTTCTACCCAGCTAACTACGGCTATGTTCCCCAGACTCTCTCAGAAGACGGTGATCCATTGGACGTGCTGGTAGTGACTCCCTACCCAGTTGTTCCTGGCGCAGTGATTCGCAGCCGTGTAGTTGGTGTTTTAAATATGAGTGATGAATCAGGTATTGATGCCAAACTTCTGGCCGTGCCACACACAAAACTGACCAAACTCTATGATCATGTGCAGGAAGCTTCGGACCTGCCTGAATTGTTGATTGCTCAGATCGCTCATTACTTTGAGAACTACAAAGCACTTGAGCCTGGAAAATGGGTGAAAGTCGAAGGCTGGGCTGATGCCGAAGCTGCTCGCGCTGAAGTAATGGCCTCTAGAGAGCGCTTTCTGGCCGAGTAATTCAGCGTCCTTTTAAAAAAACCCAGCCTGTGCTGGGTTTTTTTATAGCTGGCAATTATGAACCTCAGTAGTTTTCCTGAATGTCGGCAAATAACACATCACTGCTCAATCCATGCTTTCGCAATACATCACCCAAACGTCTCAGAGCATCCACCTGTATCTGCCGAACCCGCTCGCGGGTAAGACCAATCTCGCGGCCCACTTGCTCCAGGGTCTCCTCCTGATGATTGAGCAACCCAAAGCGCCTGACCAGAACTTCACGCTGTTTCTCTGGCAATTGCTCAAGCCATTCATTGAGAACCGACATCAGGTTTTGATCCTCTAGCTGGTACTCGGGACTAAAGCCATTATCATCTGCTATGGTCTCAACCAATGTCTTCTCTTTATCAGCGACCGGCACATCGATAGACGAGATGCGCTCGCTGAGGCTAAGAATCTTGAGTACATCAGCTACCGGCTTACCCACTTCCTCGGCAATTTCTTCGGGAGTCGGGGCATGATCCAGCCTCTGAGCCAGTTTGCGCGAAGCACGCAGATAGACATTGAGCTCTTTAACCACATGCACCGGCAACCGAATAGTGCGGGTTTGATTCATTAAAGCCCGCTCAATGGTCTGCCTGATCCACCAGGTGGCATAGGTCGAGAACCTATAACCCAGTTCCGGGTCAAATTTTTCCACGGCTCTCATCAACCCCAGATTACCTTCCTCGATCAAATCCAGCAGTTCAAGACCACGATTGACATAGCGCCTAGAGATTTTAACGACCAATCTCAGATTGCTTTCGATCATCCTATGTCGCGCAGATTCGCTTCCTCGCTGTAATTTACGGGCGTAGAAAACCTCTTCCTCTGCGGTCAGCAGTGGAGCGTAGCCAATTTCTTTTAAGTAAAGACTAGTCGCATCAATGACTTGATAACTTATTTCTACGGTATCTTCCTGATTGTCAGCGGACTGAGCCTGCTGATCTAATATAAACGCTTCATCCATCACGTTTCACATCCTTTTTGCACGATCTTCCATGTATTTAGCAGCCAATCCCGGCGCTAACCCATTTCCCTACTTCAATGTGTAACTTACCTGCCCCCCTGTTAAAACTTCTTTTTTAAAATGACCTAAATTAGATTTAGTCTATATATATAGTTGGATTTACCGGGTAACCATCTTCCCGTATTTCAAAATACAACGTTCCTTTAGACCCTAATTTTGAGATTATTTCCGTATTTTTTACATTTTGTCCCTCTTTTACCATAATTTTTTCATTATGGGCATAAGCGCTAAGAAGGATTTCACTGTGCTTAATGATAACCAGCTTACCATATCCGCGCAATCCATCCCCGACATAGACCACAATTCCGGGCGCTGCCGGGCGCACTACTGAGCCGCTGACTGTTTTGATGCTCAGGCCTTTTTGCAGTTTTTTCGGATTGTAGTCCTCTACAACCTTGCCCTTGACCGGCCACTGCCATATAAGATTTTTACTGTAAATCGCTGTTTTTACCGCTGTTTGAGCCGAATCACTTGATTTAGAGGCCCTTTGACTCGACCTATTAGTGGCCGCGGAGGATCTCCTCGCCTTCGCCACAGGCTTAGCTGAAGAGGTATCCAGAGACAGCACCTGTCCGGTTTTAAGCTCATAGGGTGGATATATGCCGTTGGCAGCACCCAATTCTCTGAAATCGAGGTCATAGCGCCAGGCAACGGAATAAAGCGTATCGCCGCGAGCAACCTGATGGGTAACGATGCGAATACTCGGGGGCTGATCTAGACTGGTAACCGGTGCGGAGTAGCTTCCACAGCCACCAATTGCCAAAGAGAGAAGTACCAGTAATGGTAATGCTACGGAACGCAAATTAGCCTGCCTATGGAGTGTCTTGTTGATATCTGGTACCAACATATTCCAAACCTAATACCAAAAGCAAGCCAAAGATTGAGGCCAGTATGCAAATGAAAGTCAATGGGTCACGACCAACAAGCTCAGAAAACTGGCCGGGCAGTAAATTTTGCGATGCCAGCACAATAGTCTTACCGGAATGACTGATAGCAGACTCTGTCACCAGCTTCCAGGGCCAGATAATATTCAGGCTGCCCACCAGAAAACCACACATCAGAGCAATAACCATGGTCTGGTAGTTGTCCAGTAGCCAGGATAACAGGCGACTAAAGGCCATCAAACCAAGGATACCACCGCTGCCAAACACCAGCAGGATATCCAGTTGAACATTGGCAATAGCGCCAATAAAAACCGGGTACAGACCCAGTAATACCAGAATAAACGACCCTGATATACCAGGCAAAATCATGGCGCAGAGAGCGATAGTGCCAGCGAAAAACATGGTCATATGATCGCCTTCCAGATTAGTTGTCGGGGCTACAGACAGGCCATAGGCAAGCGCTACGCCCAGAACAAACAAACCCTTATCCGCGCTCAGGCTCGGCGGGTGCTGACGCAACAGATAGATCACGGAACCAACAATCAACCCGGTAAAAAACGACCACAGGGGCAGAGGGTACTGGCCCAGTAGATGTTGCATAACCTGGGCCAACGAAAATAGACTAGTAAAAATACCCGCGAGCAAGACGGCTAAGAAATTACCATTGATATACTGCCAGGCAGCACCTAAACCCTGATATCTAAGAACCTTTAAAGCCTGCAGATTGAGAGATTTGATACTGTTGATCAGCTCAATGTAGATTCCACTGATAAAGGCAATCGTGCCACCAGAGACTCCTGGCACTACGTCTGCAGCGCCCATGGCGAGTCCTTTTAAAAACAGTAAGAAATGATGTCCAAGATTATTCATACCAGCTTCCCCATAAGGCTGCGTCTAGCGGGACAGTCCACCTAACAGTGGCACAAACTTAACTTTTTCTACGATTTCTTCATCAAATTCGGCACTGTCGCCCTGACGCCTGAAAACTCGCAGATCCTGAGATATACCGTTGCCTATAGGAATAACCAGAATCCCATCTGGTGCCAATTGGCGCAATAGGTCCTCTGGCACAGCCTGGGGCGCGGCCGTGGTAATAATGCCATCATAAGGGGCATGCTTATCCCAGCCAAAGCTGCCGTCGGATAGCTCCGCCGTAATATTGCTGAGGCGCAGTTTGCGAAAGCGCTCTCTAGCCTTGCGCAGCAGAGGTTCGATGCGCTCTACCGTACAGACCCCCCCCACTAACTGAGAAAGAATTGTAGTTTGGTAGCCTGAGCCTGTGCCAATTTCCAAGACCTTTTTCAGCGGCCCGCTGCTGAGCAGAATTTCAGTCATACGGGCGACTATATAGGGCTGTGAAAGAGTCTGAGAAAAGCCAATAGGCAGAGCTGTGTCTTCATAGGCACGATGAGATAGGGCCTCATCGAGAAAAATATGTCTGGGAGTCATTCTAATAACATCCAGCACCGGCTGGCTACTGATACCCTGATCTATAAGGCGCTGAATAAGTCGCTCCCGCGTGCGCTGCGAGGTCATACCTATTCCGGCTAATTCGATCGAGTTCACCTACTGCTCCTGTACTGTATTCTGGCAACGCCAAGATAAAGAGGCGCACAAAATACTGCCAAAATCTGGCTGTGACCCGCTCTATTGCTTGCTCGACAATATATCACAGGGGTCTGTGTTGCGGGCGGAATAATTGCGCTATTTCACGCAGCAAAGCTGTGGCATAGCAACCTGAATTGAGTGAAAACTGCAGGCGCAACTGCTGCTCTGCAGGCCATTCAACAATGAGGTCCTGTGGTCGCAGCACCAGGTCACGACGCTCCTGCTTTAAACCAGCATGCTCAAGGGCGTAGCACCAAGACTGCCAATCGGCCAACACCTCGCTTTCAATCTCGCCAACCTGCCGATTGGCATTAGACCGGCCCCGGCCCCAGAGCGCTGCAGACTGATCACCATCAATAGCTGCACTAAGACCATTGATCTCAATACGCCGCTGCAGCACAAGATTAAAGAGCCATGAGCGCGCTGCGGACAAATAAAGCCCAGTACCCCGACGGTTGCCTTTTAGCTGATCTCTATCGATCAATGACTGAGCTTCACGGAGATTATTGCCATCATGACCAAATCGTTGTTCGGCAAAATAATTGGGCACACCCAGCCGGGCAATGGCCTGTAGCCGCTGATCAAGTGCCTGCTGATTAAATTCTACGTCCCGGAGTAATATGCTAAATCGGTTGCCCTGATGTATGCCGCGACGGAGCTTGCGGTTATGACGACCGGCCTGAAGAATGTCAAAATCTCCGTGCTTAAGCTGAGCTATGTCGAGATCCTGACCTGGCAAATGCAGGCTGTACCATTGAGTGGTCACAGCAAAACGATCTTTAAGACCGCAAAAACCTACCTCATTTCGCTTGATACCGGCCAACTCAGCCAACAACCCCGCCACCCACTGGCTATTTTGATCGCGCTTACGAATATGCAGCAGCAAGTGCTCACCTTCACCACTAGGCTGAAAATCTATAATTTCATCGACTTGGAAATCTTCCGGGCAGCTGCGAAATAATGCCGAGCCCAATGGCTGACCGTGGAGACGGGGCAATTGATGAAAATCGAAATGGTCGCCCTTGATGAGACTAGACTCCGACAGATTGCAGCAGTGCCACAGCGTGGCAAGCTATGCCTTCTTCACGGCCTGCAAAGCCAAGCTTTTCAGTGGTGGTTGCCTTGATATTAATCTGCCCGACCTCACAGCTGAGGTCAGCCGCAAGATTGTCGCGCATGGCTTGTAAATGAGGAGCCATCTTAGGCCGCTCGGCAATAATACTGATATCCGCATTACCCAACTGATAACCCTGATCCTTCATCATCCCAGCAACAGCGACCAGTAAATCGCGGCTGTTGCAGCCTGCATAGGTGGGGTCCGTATCAGGAAAATGTTGACCAATATCACCGAGGGCCATGGCCCCAAGCAAACTGTCAATCAATGCATGAATTAAGACGTCGCCATCTGAATGAGCGATAAATGCGCGCTGATAAGGAATATTGACTCCACCCAACATCAGGCCATCACCCTCACCAAAAGCATGTACATCGTAGCCATGACCTATACGCATTATTCAGTCTCCTGATTTCTCATAATAGCTTCAGCAACGGCCAGATCTTCGCGCCTCGTGATTTTGATATTGTCTTGTCGACCCTCGACAACCATCGCTGAGAGGCCAGCATATTCAATTGCCGAAGCCTCATCAGTCGGGAATTTCTGTTCGTCGAGCATGGACTTAATCGATGATTTTAACAGGCCAAAACGAAACATCTGTGGCGTCTGCGCGGCCCGATACTGGGCGCGATTCACAGTACTGACGATACTTTTGTCGGCATTGATAATTTTTAAGGTGTCATTGATCGGCGCCGCCAGAATACCACCCACAGGATGGTCGCCAACCTCGGCAATCAATTTACTGATATTTCCCGCTGTGATGCAGGGCCTGGCCATATCATGGACCAGCACCCAGTCATTCTTAGCAGCCAGCTCTTCAAGAGCGTTCAGCCCATTGAGTACTGAATGGGCCCGCTGCGCACCCCCAGGCACCAGCCGCACTCGCCTGTCAGACGTGGCCGGAACCTTTGACCAGTAACCGGAACCTACATCACAGGGTGCAACAATGGCATTGATCAAGGGCAAACTCAGAAGACGGCTCAGGGTATGCTGCGCAACCAATGTGCCATTGAGATGATGAAATTGCTTGGGAATATCAGCGGCAAAGCGCTGACCCACACCAGCGGCAGGCACAATGGCCCAGTATTTTGATTGGCTGTCAGTCATTTTTTAACAGACCATTATCTTCATCAATAACCAGATAAAAGGTCTCACCCTGCTTAATCATACCTAGATCCTTACGCGCTTTTTCTTCGATAGAACCGAGATTGGTTTTTAAGCTTTTTACTTCCTCGGCAATACGCTTATTACGCTCAAGCAACTGCTGATTTTTTGCCTGCTGCTCCTGCAACTGCAAATCCAACTCGGCTTTGTGAGTAATACTGCCCTCTCCGAACCACAGACGTGTCTGCAGTCCGAACAAGAGTACAACCAGTATTATCAGCAACCAACGCATATTGTTATTCTATTCGCTTTAGCCGGTTTTGTGCCAATGATCCCTAGGCGTTAAATTCTTCGCGTCCGCGGTAGGGTGCTGCGGCATTGCCCAGCTCAGCTTCAATACGCAGCAATCTGTTGTATTTGGCAACCCGGTCGGACCTGCACAGTGAACCGGTTTTAATCTGACCAGCTGCCGTTGCCACGGCCAAGTCAGCGATGGTGGTATCTTCTGTCTCGCCGGAACGGTGGGAAATTACCACAGTGTAGCCTGCTTCCTTAGCCATATTAATAGCATCCAGAGTCTCGGAGAGAGTGCCGATCTGATTAAATTTAATCAGAATCGAGTTGGCTACGCCCAGCTCAATTCCGCGGCTGAGGATGCTGGTGTTAGTCACAAACAGGTCGTCGCCAACCAGCTGTACTCGGTCACCCAGCTTTTCAGTCTGATATTTCCAGCCATCCCAATCCGACTCATCTAGACCATCTTCGATAGAGATAATTGGGTATTGATCGCAGAGCTCTGCCAAAAAGTCGCTAAACCCTTCTGAGCTATAGATCTTGCCCTCCCCAGCCAAGTTGTACTGCCCTTCTTTATAAAATTCAGAGGCAGCGCAATCTAGGGCCAGAGTAACATCTTCGCCCAGCTTGTAGCCCGCAGCTTCTGTCGCTTCTTTGATCACTGCCAGAGCATCAGCATTGGACGATAGATTTGGGGCAAAACCACCCTCATCTCCAACTGCAGTATTCAGTCCTTTGCCACTCAGTACTTTTTTCAGTGCGTGGAAAATTTCAGCCCCCACCTGCAATGCTTCAGCAAAGCTTTTGGCAGATACTGGCTGCACCATAAATTCCTGAATATCGACATTGTTATCTGCGTGCTCACCACCATTGATGATATTCATCATCGGCACAGGCATGCTGTACTGTCCGGCAGTACCATTTATTTCGGCAATATGAGCGTACAGAGGCATCCCTTTGTCCTGGGCCGCGGCTTTAGCCGCAGCCAGAGAAACAGCCAGAATCGCATTGGCACCCAGCACTGCTTTGTTATCGGTGCCATCAGCATCGATCATCACTTTATCCAGCCCGCGCTGGTCAGCAGCATCTGTACCCACCAGCAGCGCTTTGATGCTGTGGTTGATATTGGCCACTGCCTTGAGTACACCTTTGCCCAGATAGCGACCTTTGTCACCATCTCGCAATTCGAGTGCTTCCCTTGATCCAGTAGAGGCTCCAGAGGGCGCACAGGCGGTACCCACTATGCCATTTTCCAAAATGACATCAGCCTGAACCGTAGGGTTGCCTCGTGAATCCAAAACTTCAAAAGCTCGAATATCTGCAATGTTACTCATGTACTGGGTACTCCTTCAAAAGATAATTGTGAAAACAGATTTTAAGAAAATTTTGTGCAGTAGCCTCGGCTAACTAGACGATATTGAGGTCTGCCTGAGACTTAATCAGATCATCAAAAGCTTTCATCTGGGCCAAAAATGGCTCTAGCTTGTCCAGCGGCAATGCACTGGGCCCGTCACAGCGGGCCTGACCAGGGTTCGGATGAGCTTCGAGAAATAATCCAGCAATACCCACGGCTATCCCAGCACGGCCAAGTTCAGCGACCTGATGACGACGGCCACCTGAGGCTGCCCCCAGAGGGTCCCGGCACTGCAATGCATGGGTAACATCAAAAATCAGTGGCAGTCCACCACTGACATCTTTCATGGTTCTAAAGCCGAGCATATCCACCACCAGATTGTCGTAACCCATGCAGGCACCACGTTCGCAGAGCATAACCCTGTGATTGCCACATTCGCGGAATTTGTCGACGATATTGCCCATTTGGCCAGGGCTTAGAAACTGGGGTTTTTTGACATTTATCACTGCCCCGGTCTCTGCCATCGCCTTGACCAGATCAGTCTGACGGGCGAGAAATGCGGGCAATTGAATGACATCACAGACTTCCGCCACTGGCGCTGCCTGGTCAATTTCATGGACATCTGTGATCAGCGGAATATTGAAGGTGCTTTTAATCTCTTGAAAGATTTTAAGTCCCTCGTCGATACCAGGACCACGGAAAGAATGAATTGATGAGCGGTTGGCCTTGTCAAATGAGGCCTTGAATACATAGGGAATACCCAACTTCTGGGTAACCTCGACATAGGCCTCGGCAATCTGCATGGCCATATCCCGAGATTCCAGCACATTCATGCCGCCAAATAGGGCCATGGGCGCGTCATTGCTAACACCGATATCTGCGACCTGTATGCTGACTGATTCCATAGTTGATCGTCCTTATTTCTGCGCCTGATAGGCTGTTGCTGCGCTGACAAAGCCCTGAAACAGCGGATGGCCATCTCTCGGCGTAGAATTAAACTCAGGGTGGAACTGACTGGCAAAGAACCAAGGGTGGTTCGGCAGCTCAATGGTTTCCACCAAGGTTTTGTCAGAAGACAGACCACCAACCACCAGACCCGCCTCTTTAATCTGAGGCAAGAAGTTGTTATTCACTTCATAGCGGTGACGGTGGCGCTCTTCAATCTGCTCTGACCCATAGATTTCATGAGCCTTAGAGCCAGGTACCAGATGACAGACCTGAGAACCCAGACGCATGGTGCCGCCTAGATCAGAGTCTTCATTGCGTGATTCCTTATTGCCTTGGCTATCAATCCACTCAGCAATCAAACCAACCACCGGATAGGCGGTCTGGGGATCAAACTCAGTGCTGTTGGCGCCATCCAGGTTGCACACATTGCGGGCATATTCGATGACCGCAATTTGCATGCCCAGACAGATACCCAGATAGGGAATATTGTTCTCGCGGGCAGTTTTAACCGCATAGATCTTGCCTTCGGTGCCTCTAGTACCGAATCCGCCAGGG
The DNA here is from genome assembly GCA_943788875.1 of uncultured Pseudomonadales bacterium. Classification (GTDB taxonomy): domain Bacteria; phylum Pseudomonadota; class Gammaproteobacteria; order Pseudomonadales; family Porticoccaceae; genus HTCC2207. The sequence continues at coordinate 215,271 of CALSSA010000006.1, forward strand.
ACCAGAATTGCATCTGCATCATCAATCAGGGAATGATCTAGTTCCAGTCGCTCGGAATCAATATAGCGAATTTTTACTTTGGTCTTGTTGTGAATACCGGCGTGAATCAATGACTCAGTCAATGACTTGTAGGCGTCCAGCAACTCCATATATTTGCCAACCATGGCAATCACGACCTCACCCTGAGAATTGAGCTGATTATCAACCACAGTGTCCCATTCATGGAGATCGGCTGCTGGCCTATCAAGATTGAAGCGCTCGACCACATACTGGTCCAGTCCCCATTGATGCAGCATGCGAGGTACTTGATAGATAGTCTCAGCGTCAATAACCGGAATAACAGCCCGCTCTTCAACATTGGTAAACAGCGAAATCTTTTTGCGCTGCACCTCTTCAAGCTCAACCTCAGAGCGGCACAACAATACATCTGGTTGCAGGCCGAGGGAGCGCATCTCTTTTACCGAGTGCTGAGTGGGCTTGGTTTTAGTTTCACCGGCCGAGGCAATATAGGGAACCAATGTCAGATGCAGCAACAGGGCGCGCTGATGCCCCAGCTCACCTTTTAACTGACGCACGGCCTCAAGAAAAGGCTGTGACTCAATATCACCCACTGTACCGCCAATTTCAACCACAGCGATGTCGTGATCTCCAGCACCGGCATATACGCGGCGCTTGATTTCATCAGTCACATGAGGAATTACCTGCACCGTACCGCCGAGGTAATCGCCACGACGCTCGCGCCGCAATATGGTCTCGTAGACTTGGCCACTGGTGAAGTTATTGTTCTGGGTCATTTTGGAGCGCAGGAAGCGCTCGTAGTGCCCCAGATCCAAATCTGTCTCTGCGCCATCCTGAGTCACATAGACTTCACCGTGCTGGTAGGGGCTCATAGTGCCAGGATCAACATTGAGATAGGGGTCGAGCTTGAGGATGGTGACACTAAGGCCTCTCGCCTCGAGCACAGCACCCAGCGACGCCGCTGCAATACCCTTACCCAAAGAAGAAACAACACCGCCAGTAACAAAAATAAAACGCGTCATAATGACCCTGCAACGATCGCAAAAAGAGTGGAAAAATGTATCTTTGGAAGTGGAATTGGCCAAGATTTTGATCTAATTTTGGCCGGAGCCCATCCTACTCAAGATGGGGGAACAGATTACCAGAAAGGTGGTTGCTATTCTACTGCGATCTACAAAGAGTTGACCTGCCAATACATTTTTTTGCCCCGCTGTTGAGGGGCTGCCTGCCAACCCTCGCAAATCCAGCAATCACCGACCGCAACTAGAGTTTCACCCACATATAGCAAGGGCATTCTGTCCCGCCACCAGGGCTCCACAGAAAATTCCAGCAGCAATTTCTTGAGGCTGTTGGAATGGCCTCGGCCCACAGGCTTGCATCGTTCGCCACCCTGACGATAGCGCACCGTTAAGAGCTGGCCCTGAGGGATTAATAGCCCAGCGCCATGAACATCTTCAGCAACTAGACTGCTGCCATCGGCTAACTCGAGAGGCTCCTCTGCACGCCATAGCCAACTCAGTGCTTGAATGCAGTCTGAACCGGTCTCTTTATGGATCTCGGAGCAGGGCTCTGAATGGGGTTCTTCAGACCCATTACGTAACAGATACAATCTGTTTTGAAAGCGCCTCCAACGGGTTGATTGCCAAACCACCTCGGGCTCGCCATCCTCTCGAGCACTGACAACAGAGTCTTTGATTTCTGCGATTATTGTTTTGTTGGGTTTGGCCAAATTATTAAAGTTAGGCCATTGATGCAGGATATTTCGTTGTCTCAAATCATCCAATTGTAATAGCTGCTCGACACCGATAGACCAACCAGCACGCTCCTCTCGCCCATCCAGTCTCGCAAAATCCTCTTCAGCCAGCGCCACAGCCAACTGCTCCGCCTCAGAGCTGAGCTCTGCCGATCGACTAATAGATTGACGGTAATCCGGCCAACGCTGAGCAATGGCTGGTACTACCTGATTGCGCAAATAGTTGCGGTCAAATTTATCACCGGCATTACTCTCATCCTCAGACCATGTAAGCTTTTGCGCAAGTGCATAGTCCTTTAACTGGACTTTACTGGTAGACAGCAGAGGACGGATAAGCTGACCCTGACCCAGAACTCTCTGCACCGGCATACCGGATAGCCCCTTGGCACCAGAACCACGCAGCATCTGGTACAGAAACGTTTCAACCTGATCATCGGCATGATGACCAAGCAAAAGTAGACCGTCTTGTTGCAGCAGTCGCTCAAAAACAGCGTATCGAGCGTGGCGCGCGGCCGCCTCAATACCTTCACCCGACCGGGTAACCTCCACCGCTTCACAATGCAACTGCACCCCCAAGGACCGGCAATAATCCTCAGCTTGAGCCTGCCACTGATCTGCATTGGCCGACAGACCATGATTGATATGCACTGCACATAGTCGCGCAGGAGATACTGTATTCACTAACAACTGCAACAGTACCGTCGAATCCAGACCACCGCTCAGTGCCACCAAAATCTGTGGGGCACTGCTAAGCTGTTGCTGCCAAGCCGAAAATACTGCAGCCAGCTGCTGGCTGTGGCTCGTCAGGGCAGCCTTAGTCATTGTCATGGCCTAAATCCTGAGAATAATCTTCATAGGCAGAAGCACGGCTGCCTGACTCGGAAGTGTTCTGGTTATCCTGCTCAGTACCCTCGGAGCTGTAGCGTTGAAATTGGTGCTTGGTTAATAAGGTACAATTTTCCGTCGCGGGATCAAATGTGATCAACACATCTCCCCTAGCCAGCTGGCGATGCACCTGCGCAACTTTATTGTCCATACCAGCCTCTTGAGCACCATAATCCGTGCCCTCACGGAGAATAAATTCCTCGATAATGGCGCTTAGAATCTCAGCGCTAAGCCGGTCAATCGGAATCTCAATCACTGAGCCGGTTTCCTGAAGCGCAATGTCATGCGATCACTCTCCCCAATAGCGAGGTACCGATCGCGGTCAACATCACCCAAAGCTAAATTTGGCAGTAGCGTCCACACGCCTTTCGGGTGCTTGGTCGTATCTGCAGGGTTGGCATTAATCTCTGAAGAGGCCTCTAATACAAATCCAGCTTGCTGGGCAATCTCAATCACATAATCCTGAGTGACATAGCCACTTTCGACCATATTATCGCGGTCGGTTCCCGGTTTTGCCCGATGCTCCACTACCCCCAGTACACCGCCCGGTTTTAATGTTTTAAAAAATAAACCGAATGCCGCAACATCATTATTTGAACCCATCCAGTTATGCACATTTCTAAAGGTTAACACCGCATCAACGCTATTATCCGCAGTGGTCAGCAACTGGGCTTTGGCATCGAAAATGTGCACCTCAACATTGCCGTAGCGCGCAGGATTTGCTGCCAGCATTTTTTTGTAATTAGACAGTGAGCGGCGGAAATAAGCGCTCTTGGTCTCTGGGTTAGCATGGGATGCATATAATGTTCCCTTGATTCGATCGGCTAATACTTCGGTATACCAGCCGCCGCCAGGGCTAATTTCGACCACTGCCATATCTTCACTGATAGTGAAAAAATCCAAAGTTTCGACTGGATGCCGGTACTGATCTCGCGCGACATTGTCCGGGTTGCGCTCGCTACCAGCCTGAGTGGCGGCCAAAAAGAAAACTGACATCAATAAAACGGCTTTACTCATTACCTTCATCTTTCTTGTCCTTCTATTTTTATCGTTATGGAAACCTAACCCGGCTCGCCGATACTCGTTGATCGGCCTATAACAGAGCGGCTAATTAGTGCGATAATACAGGGCTAGACGGTGAAACAAAAAATTATGCTCAATATAGTCCTCTACCAACCAGAGATTCCCCCAAATACCGGCAATATTATTCGCCTGTGTGCCAATACTGGGTTCAAATTACACCTGATCGAACCCCTAGGATTTGACCTGGATGATAAAAAGCTGCGCCGCGCCGGCCTAGACTACCGCGAGTTTCAGTCACTGCAGGTACATGCCAGCTGGGCAGATTATAAGGATCAGGCTGGCGGCGGAGCCATTTATGCATTAAGCACCAAAGGCACCAGCTGTTATTCCGCAGTACAGTATCAGCCCGGTGACACCTTATTATTTGGCCCGGAAACCAGAGGCTTGCCAGAGCATATTCGCGATGAGGCCGGCCCAGACAAGGTACTTCGTCTGCCCATGCAGAAGGACAGCCGCAGCCTGAATCTGTCTAACACTGTCTCCATTGTGGCCTATGAAGCTTGGCGTCAACATGGCTTTCAGGGCTGCCTGCAAACTCAGGATGGCAGCGCATTATGAGCATAGAAATTGGTTTGTTTTATGGTAGCTCCACTTGCTATACCGAGATGGCCGCAGAAAAAATTCGCGACAGCATCAATCGCATCGGTGGCAGCGAATTGGTGGTACTACACAATATTGCCTCTGACCCAGTAGCCCTGATGGCAGATTATCAATATTTGATCCTCGGCATCCCGACCTGGGACTACGGCGAATTACAGGAAGACTGGGAATCCCATTGGGACGCCATCGACAGCCTTGACCTCAGTCAATCTCAGGTCGCTGTCTATGGTCTTGGTGACCAGATCGGCTATCCGGAATGGTTTCAGGATGCACTGGGCTATTTATGGGCAAAAGTGGTCAATCTGGGTGCCCGCGCCGTGGGAGCATGGCCCAATAAGGGCTATCAGTTTGAGGCCTCGAAAGCACTGACCGAAGACGGCCAGTTTTTTGTCGGCCTGCCTCTTGATGATGAAAACCAGCTGGATCTCACCGATGACTATATCGAAAGATGGTCCCAGCAGATTCTGCAAGAATTTGGACTACTCTAGGATGACCAGTCACCGTGCCTAATCTCTGGCATCTCGACAGGGCACCTGCCAGCAGGTCGACTCGGGAGATAGCCATTCTCGGCGCTGGCATTGCTGGTTGTACTGCGGCCGCCGCCCTTGCGCAACGAGGTTTTAATGTCAGTGTTATTGATCGTCACCAGACTGCTGGCAGCGAAGCCTCTGGCAATAATCAGGGTATCGTGTATCCAAAATTATCGCCGCGGGATGATTTTCTGCCGCGGATCAATCTAGCCGCAATCAAGATAGCAAGTACTTACTACAGCCCATTCTGGCAGCAGGGTATTGGCAGGCAATGCGGTATTATTGTGCTGCCCGAAAATAACAAGGTGCGGAATGACTTTAACCTAATCGGAGAGCAGTTTAGCCAGCAGTCGGATTTGGTCCAGCTTTGTAATAATCAACAGCTGTGTCAACTATCCGGCATTGAGCTGCAGGCTGAAGCCGGCTTATATTTTCCAGCACTGGGCTGGCTGCCTCCAGCACAGATATGCCAGCAATTATTGGCACAGCACCAGATACCTCTGATTCAGGCTGATATAGATCGGATTGTGCATTCAGATGATCGCTGGCACCTATTGGCGCCTGATGGACAATGTAGTTTTTCCAGCGAAAGTCTGGTGATTGCCAATGCTTATGGCTGCCAGCAACTTGAGCAAACGCAGTTTTTGCCTGTGACTCAGCTGCGCGGACAAATTAGTGATCTGCAGGCGAATTCAGCAACCGCTGCCCTGAAAACGGTTATCTGCGGGGCCGGCTATATCACGCCGCAGCACAATGATCAGCACAGCTTTGGCGCAACCTACAATAAAGGAGTCTTTACCACTCAGGTACGGCGCGAAGACCATCAGGTAAATCTAGATCATATGTCTGCCACAGACATTGGCCTGGCTGAGACTATAGGCCCACAAGATCTGGACAATATGACCGGGCGCGCCAACTATAGATGCACCACCAAAGATTATCTGCCAATTGTCGGGGCCGTGCCTGATGTGCCACAACTGATGGAAGATTATGCCATTCTGCGCAGCGATGCTCGGGCCACAGTATCAGCGCTAGGCAGTTATCTACCCAACCTCTATATTAATTGCGGCATGGGCTCTCGAGGACTGAGTTACGCGCCATTAACCGCTGAGGTGTTAGCCTGTGAAATTGCCGGAGAAATATCAGATATCGAGCAAGACTTACGCCTGGCAATGCATCCGGCGCGATTTATTATTCGTGATCTAAAAAAGAAACGTATTTGACCGCCAGCCCTACTCTACTAGCCCAACCTCAAGGCCCTGTCGATACATATCAGCACTGGCTTCAGTCTCACCCAAAATATGCAGTACCTGGGCCATTTCCAGAAAGGTTTGAGGACGGGGATCCAGCTTAATAGCAGTACTAAGATAGTCTCTGGCTTTGCCCATATACTCAAGACGCCTGCAGATGCGACCCAGAGCCAACAGCAGGTTGGCATCTTCACTATGGCTGGGCAGCCATTTCTCGGCCATCGCCAACTGCTTTTCTGGATTGGAGACAGGCAATGCGCCGAACCGCTCAATTAGATCTGGGTGCCAATGGCTATGAAGGGCTTTGCCAAGCAATGGCAGCAGTCTTTCCGTTGCATTGATTTGGGCCAAAGCATCAGCAAACGGTACGACTAACTCTGGGGTCTTGCGCAGGGCCTTAGGCACTAGTTCCCAAAGCTCAGCCAGCTGATTGTACTGTCCAGTTTTATTTAAATCTGGGCTGGCAACGAAGTCTGCGAATAACCCCGAGTAGACCTTTATTTCCAAAGCGGCTGCGCCCTGCTTGGACGGTGACCCATAATGCTTAAAATCCCGAAGTAGCTTCTGCGCTGAATTCCAGTCGCGCTGCAGACAGTAAATATTCATCAGCTGTCGCAGAACACCTGTATCAGTAGGCCTATCTCGATGCAGTGGCTGCAATTTCCGCAATGCCTGAGCGAGCTGCTGATTGTTCACCAGCAGCTCAACCTCAGCCTTGATTGCCGCTGGCTCAGAAGCTGGATAACTGTCTTTCAGGCACTGTAATAATTCACCGGCTCCATCAATATCCTTATTATTGGCCGCCGCTTGGGCAGCAAATAACAGATTCACCTGAGACATGGACGATAGCTGGGCCGAGCCTGCCAGCATTTCGCTGGCTTTGGACCAGTCTTGATCTGCATACAGCAGCAGACCCTGAGCAGTTTTGCCAAGCTGCTTTGCATTGCGCCGGGAATTCCACCAACGGCTAAATCCGCCAGCGGAGATCACCCAACGAGTTAACAGCAACAACCACAGCAGCGCAAAGGTAAACAGAACAAATAGTAAACCAGCGACCCAGAGGCTCATTTCTATACTTGTATCGGCAAAACCAATCAGCAAGTAGCCTGTGCCCTGCTGCATCAGCCACATTAATGCGGCGCCAACCAGCAGTGCCAGTACTAATGCCAGCAGCAGTTTTCTCATAGCTGCGCCTCCTTGATGTTAGTCTTGGGCTGGCTATTGCGACGCTGTTGCACCAGCGCCTCAAGGGCGGCGACTGAACCCTGTATCTGAGGTAACGACCTTACTATCTGAGTTTGTTCAAGTTTATCGAGCCGCCGCTGCACAACCTGCATCTGGTCAACTGGTTGAAAGTATTGAGCAAGATTGCTATTTATCTGTTCTAAGCAATAACTGTAAATATTCTGCTGCCCGCGCAGCGCAGCAGTCTGAGCCTGCTGAAACAGTACCGCGATATTGTGCCGCACAATGGACTGATCATCCGGCAGCATCAGGGGGACAATGGGCTGGTCGTGCTGACGAATCCGCACCAACTGGCTGAGGCTTTGACTGAGGTAGTCAAGTAATGCAGTGGTCGATCCCTCCTTAGCCTCTGAATCATCAATCACCTGCTGTGGACTAGAAACCAATTTGATGATTGGCAACTGGTCAATATTTTCAGCCAGCGCCACAAGCTCAACAAAAATACCTTCTACATCAACATCCACCGCCAGACGCACGGCATTCATATCTCTGGCCAACAGATCTCGAATCTCAGCTATATCTGCATTCTCCATCCGCTGCAAAATGGCATCTACATTTTCTAACAGAGCCAGTGGGATTTTATTGCTATGCTCGATTGGCAGACGCCTGCTGGCTAACCGAGTCAGGTGCAATGCTTCGGCAAGCATCAGATCTTCAGTTGTGGTCGAACTGAATTCCTGAAGTTCTTTGCCTTGAGCCTTGATAACCCTACCTAAAACAGCCACATGCTTTTTCAACTCGGCCAGACTCTGATTCTGAGCCTCCAAATGTTTATCGCTGCGATTGTCGTTTGCCTTCAAGGCTCGAATGGCGACAGACAATTCGGCTAGCTGAGCCTGAACATTGTTCCTGTCATGCTGCCAGTAAAACTGTGCTGCCAGAACACCGGCAGTCAATACAATAATAATAACCAGCAAGCCAAATACTTTTGCCAATGACCATCGCCGTTTGGCGGGCTTGGTTTTTTCGGCCTGGTTGCGGGTTTGCTGCGCGATTTCTTGCTTGGTTGTCGGTTTGGTTTGCTCTGTCACCATCTACCCTCTATTACTGACGTCATTAATAGCAAAAGCTTAGCTTATTTTATACTGCTGACAAATGTCTTTTCAGATCAGACCAGAGCCATTTGCGCGGCTCTAAACATAGACTCAGGCAGAGCATTTTCGGCCACTGTTATATGGCTATAGCCTAATTCACGACCCATTTCCGCAACCCGCTCACTGGGCACAACCAGGCGGACATCACCACAGGTCTCTGGCCCCATGGCCTGCAGCAGTTCGCCACTGTGGGCAACCAAACATAGATACTGTTCAGATTGCGCCTCAGCCAGACTGAGCGGATCAATAACTCGTCGATACAGATCGCAGTAGCTGACGACTGCTCCCCGACTGATCAGAGTGTCAGCCAAAGTAGTGCGGCCACCAGTGCCACGGAAGATAATCACCGATTGATTGTCAAGATTTTGCAGCTGCGGCATCTCCTGCAGCAGCCCTTCTGTATTTTGCTGATGCTCAGGGCAGAGTACGCTGCAACCATAGTCTCGAAGTATTTCACCCGTCTGCTGACCCACGGCAAATAGCTGCACATCCGGCAACATGGGCCAGTATTGATCTAGCCAGTGAAGCGCCTGTTCGGCAGCATTAGCGCTGATAAAAATAGCCCGATCAAACTGAGCAAACTGAAGTATTAACTCTCGGATGCGCTCAACTTGATCCGCAGGCTCTGTCACTGGGACAATGCGCATAATGGGATTGTAGCTATAGCTGATACCAGCTCCATCTAAAAGCTGCAGAAAAGCATCCTGTTCGCGCAGTGGTCGAACCACCAGCACCGACTTTTGAGCCTGGGGCTTAGTTGCCATATACCTCAGCCAAAATATCTCCTGCACCTGCTGCCAGCAACTGCTCAGCCAGTTGCACGCCGAGCTGCTCTGCATTTTGTACGTGGCCACGAATCTCAGCGCGCAATATATTAGTACCGTCGATACTGCCCACCAGACCCCGAAGCCCCAAATTTTGGCCATCAGACTCCAGTTCAGCAAAACAGGCAATAGGCACTTGGCAGCCTCCCTGCAGGCGCCGATTGACTGCTCTTTCTGCCATCACGCAATGAGCTGTATCAATATGGTGCAAAGGTGCCAACAGGTCGCGAACAGCCTGATCATCGCAGCGACATTCAATGCCCACTGCCCCCTGTCCTCCTGCGGGCAGAGATAGTTCTGCCGCCAGACGACTGCTGATTCTATCTTCCATCTGCAAACGGATCAGTCCGGCACTGGCAAGAATAATCCCGTCGTACTCGCCGTTATCCAGCTTGCCCAGTCTTGTATTGACATTGCCGCGCAATTCTTTGATTTGCAGGGCCGGGAAACTAGCTTGAATCTGTGACTGACGGCGCAGGCTGGATGTACCTATGACAGCGCCATCTGGCAGTTGCTCAATAGCTTGATAATCATTGGACACAAAGGCATCCAAAGGATCCTCGCGCTCGCAAATCACTGCCAGCTCTAGACCTTCCGGAAACTCCATAGGGACATCTTTCATTGAGTGCACAGCAATATCTGCCCTACCCTCAAGCATGGCAACTTCAAGCTCTTTAACAAAAAGACCTTTGCCGCCAACTTTTGACAATGGAGTATCCAGCAATATGTCGCCTTTGGTACTCATGGGTACCAGCTCCACCTCGAGTTCGGGGTGATAGGCAATCAACCGCGACTTGACATATTCTGCCTGCCACAGCGCTAGTGCACTTTTTCTTGTCGCTATACGAAGGATTTGAGTCACGGAAGAAACCTGCTGCTATTCACTTTCCGCCATTATCAACCATTTGAGCGCCTTTGTCAGAGCAGCGGGATTAATTGACGTAAATAGGATACCCGACGTCGACTTACTGTAGGCTGAATCCTCAGCCCTTCAATAACCACAGTCATATGATCATCGACAAGCTGCAACTTATTGATAGCTTTAATTGCCACCAGAGTATTGCGATGAATCTTAACGAACAGTCCTTCAAACTCAACCATCAGGCTGTTGAGAGAATCATTGATTGTTACAGTACGGCCAAGTAAATGGGCCACTACATATTTCTGCTCGGCACGAAATAACAAAACTTCATCCACCGGAATACGGTCTATACCAAGATAAGAATAAACATAGATATGGGTGCGCGGAACGCCGCGAGCTTCTCTGCGCTGCTTGTGGACCAGACGACTTGCAGCCAGAACTGAGGCAACAACATCCTCCGAGTTGGCCAGGCGCAAATTGAAAGAGTTCTCTCTGGTGATGGCTTCTGGCATAGGATTGAAACCATCGAAGGACGGGCAAAATATCAGCACAGGAGCCAATTCCAGCTCTGCCACCAGCTCAGTGATCCAGCCCCCATCGAACTGAGGAGCTGACAGATTTATAATCAGGATATCTGGGGGTGAATGCTGGGCAACCCTAAGCGCATCTGAGCTAGTACTCGCAACTCCCACAACCTCTATATTCTTCATCGTTGCCAGCAGATTCTCAACACGAAGACCAGCCAACAATTCTTTATCAACGATCAATACCCTGATCATATTTATTTATTCCTTTTATTTGGTCTCATCCCTGACCTCTAGTATGGTCGCTGGAGGCGTTAACTTCTACCCAACCGCCTTCAGTATTAGCTATAATTCCACCCTCAACTACTAACTGAGCAACCTCAGATGAGCAAGTCCGACAAAAAAGCGCCTGCCGACAAAACCAACCAAGCCTGGGGCGGCCGTTTTAATGAGCCCGTCGATGCCTTTGTCGCTCGATTTACTGCATCAGTTGGTTTTGACCACAGGCTGGCACAGCAAGATATTCAGGGCTCAATGGCCCATGCAAAAATGCTTACCAATGCCGGAATACTAACGCCGCAAGAGCTAGACCTTATCAGTACGGGTTTACAGCAGATCGCTGCAGAAATTGATGCCGGAACCTTTGATTGGTCCATTGCTCTGGAAGATGTGCATATGAACATTGAGGCTGCACTGACAGAGCGCATTGGTATTGTGGGCAAAAAATTACATACCGGACGATCAAGAAATGATCAGGTAGCCACAGATATCCGTCTCTGGTTGCGAGACCAGATAGACGTGATCAAACCAATGTTTGCCAAACTGCAAGAAGGCCTGATTACGCTTGCCGCCGCGGAAGCAGACACTATTATGCCTGGATTTACCCACCTTCAGACTGCCCAGCCTGTGACCTTTGGTCATCATTTATTGGCCTGGAACGAAATGCTGGAAAGGGATTACGGCCGCCTGCTGGACTGCCGCGCCAGACTCAATCAGAGCCCATTGGGTGCCGCAGCCTTGGCAGGAACAACCTACCCGATCAATCGCGAATTTACTGCCTCTGAGCTAGGCTTCAACAAGCCTACAGAAAACTCTCTGGATTCAGTTAGCGATCGTGATTTCGCCATAGAATTCTGCGCCTTTGCCAGCATACTGATGACCCATATGTCGCGTATGTCGGAAGAGCTGGTGCTGTGGACCTCGGCTCAGTTTCAGTTTATTAATCTGCCTGACCGCTTCTGTACCGGCTCATCCATTATGCCGCAGAAGAAAAATCCCGATGTGCCAGAACTGGTGCGTGGCAAGACCGGCCGCGTAAATGGCTACCTTATTGCGCTGTTAACATTGATGAAATCTCAGCCTCTGGCCTACAACAAGGACAATCAAGAAGACAAAGAGCCGCTATTTGATACTGTTGATACAGTCAGCGACTGCCTGCGCGCCTTTGGCGATATGATCCCTGCGATTGAGTCTAACAAAGCTTCTATGCATGAAGCTGCCCGCCGCGGATTCTCTACGGCGACAGATCTGGCAGACTATCTGGTGGGCAAAGGTATTGCCTTCCGTGACTCCCATGAAATTGTCGGCAAGTCAGTGGCCTATGGCGTCGCTGAAAACAAAGACCTGTCAGAGATGAGCCTTGAAGAGCTGCAGCAGTTCTCTGTGCAAATCACTGAAGATGTATTTGATGTACTGACCTTGGAGGGCTCTGTTGCCGCACGCAACCATATTGGCGGCACTGCGCCCGATCAGGTCAGAGCTGCTGCTGACCGGGCTCTGCAGCTGGTTAGAAGTCGAAGCTAACCAGCTCGCCGGATTGCACAGTACAGGCCTCGGCAAGCATGCTGGATAGTAGCTCGGTAGTTACTGTATTGCGCCAGGCCAGATCTCCCGTTGCCGAGCCATCCTCCGCCTGCAAGCGAAAGTGAAAGCCTCCGGAACGGGCGGCCAACCATATTTCACCCATGGCGGGCTGGCGTGACAGTATTATTTGTGAGCCATTGGCCTCACAGGTAATCGTCAGCATTCCGGCGCTGTTTTCGTAATCTAAATCTGCACTACTATCGTCAATGCTGTCTTCTATTGAGAACATCAAGTCATCAACGATCTGGGTAAACTCTGCTTCATTCATCGTCTGGCTTCCAAATATAATGGGTGCAGTATAATTGTTTGGTCGTGATCTGCCAGTACCGCTATACTTAGACCTTTTGCGGTGGTCCATTATGCTTCGCCAACTTACTCAAGTCTTTTTAACTGCAGTGCTGCTCGGCGGCCTTATCGGCTGCGGCAATACAGGTGATTTGTATCTCCCGCAGGACGACACTGCTACTCAACAATCAAATACAGAATCTCAGTAAATTATGCACAGCTCAGTTACCAGAAACAATCAGAGCCTTTTTATGGAAGGCGTGGCACTAAATGATATAGCCGATCAATTTGGTACCCCCTGCTATGTCTATAGCAAAGACGCGCTCAGCCAGAACTTTATGGCCTACAAAAATGCCCTTGGGGATAGGGATCATTTAATCTGCTACGCAGTGAAATCAAACTCTAATATTGCTGTGCTGCAAACTCTGGCCAAGCTTGGTGCCGGCTTTGATATTGTCTCTGTTGGCGAGTTGGAGAGAGTACTGATAGCTGGCGGTGATCCGAGCAAAGTCGTTTTTTCAGGGGTCGCCAAAACCGCTGAGGAAATGCGTCGTGCTCTGCAACTGGGTATCCATTGCTTCAATGTGGAGTCAGAGGCTGAGCTTGAATTATTAAATACTACTGCCGGTGAACAAAACCTGATTGCCCCAGTATCCATGCGAGTCAATCCAGATGTTGATGCCAAGACCCATGCCTACATCTCAACCGGGTTAAAAGAAAATAAATTCGGTATTGATATTAATCTAGCACCAGAGATCTATAAGCGCGCCGCACAGATGGACAATATCAATCTGGTGGGTGTGGATTACCATATTGGCTCCCAGCTAACCGATATTAAACCTTTTATCGATGCCATGGATCGTCTGCTGCTGCTGGTTGATCAGCTCAATGATGCTGGTGTCCAGCTGAAGCATATTGATATTGGCGGCGGTCTGGGTGTGCGCTATAAGAACGAAAACGCCCCATCAGTTGCAGACTATATGGCTGAACTATTGCCTCTCCTTGAGGGCAGACATGAGACTCTGGTCATGGAGCCAGGTCGCTCAGTGACCGCTAATGCAGGTGTACTGCTAATGCAGGTGCAATTTATTAAAAGCAATGGCGACAAAAATTTCGCCATTGTCGATACAGCGATGAACGATATGTTACGCCCAGCGCTGTATCAGGCTTGGATGGATATTCAGCCGCTGGAACTTAACTCTTCAGCAGAAGAAAAGCCCTATGATGTTGTGGGCCCTGTCTGTGAGACCGGCGATTTTCTGGCTAAAGACCGATCCATGGCCATTACCGCTGGCGACCGGCTCTGCCTGCTTTCTGCCGGTGCCTACGGCTTTGTTATGAGCTCCAACTATAATAGTCGTACCAGGGCGGCAGAAATTATGGTGGATGGCGATCAGGCCTATGTGGTTCGCGCTCGCGAGACCATTGCCGATCTGACTCGGGGCGAAAAGCTTTTGCCCGAAAGTGACTAGGTTCACCATATGTTGATGAAATTCACCAAAATGCATGGCTTAGGCAACGACTTCGTTGTGATTGATGCCGTGACTCAAAATGTTCATGTCACCGGGTCGATGGTTCGACGCCTGGCCAACCGCACTTTGGGCATTGGCTGTGATCAAGTATTGGTTATCGAAGCACCAACAGAGACAGATATAGATTTCAACTATCGCATTTTTAATCAGGATGGCGGCGAAGTTGAGCAATGTGGCAATGGGGCTCGATGCCTGGCTCGCTATGTCTATGATCGCCAGTTAACCGGCAAAAATCCGATTCTGGTCAAAACCAAAAATCGCGTCATGGCACTGCATCTGGAAGACAACAAGTCAGTCAGGGTAGATATGGGTATCCCGCAACTGGATCCAGCCCAGATTCCCTTTCAAACTGAGCAGCCAGCTGCTCTTTATGAAATTGAAGTAGCCGATGAACGTCATCACATCGCTGCCGTGTCGATGGGCAATCCCCATGCAGTGCTGCAGGTCCTCGATGTGACCACTGCGCCAGTAGAAACGCTGGGCCCCATATTGGAATGCCATTCTAGGTTCCCCAGCCGAGTGAATGTGGGCTTTATGCAAATTGTCGATCGCAGTACTATCAAATTGCGAGTGTTTGAACGTGGTGTCGGTGAAACTCAGGCCTGCGGCTCCGGGGCCTGTGCCGCAGCAGTAGCAGCTATACAGCAGGAACTGGTAGACTCTCCAGTAACGGTTCAGCTCACTGGCGGTGACTTGAATATCCAATGGCAGGGGGTAGATGAACCTCTATTAATGACTGGACCAACAGCCAGTGTTTTTCATGGGCGAGTACGAATATGAGCGAAGAACAGCAGATTGATTCCAAGGAAGAGACCGTACGGGAGTTTCTTAACGAGAACCCAGATTTTCTGAACGACAATCCAGATATTCTGGAAATGCTCGAACTGCCTCACCATACCGGCAGTGCCATCAGCTTGGTGGAACGTCAGGTCGGTGTTATGCGCGACCGCAATAAAGAAATGCGTGGCCGCCTCGACAATATGCTGGCAACAGCCCATGACAATGATCTGCTGTTTGAAAAAACCAAACGCCTGGTACTGAATTTACTGGAAGCCAAAAATCTGCCCGCTATGGTAGAAACCCTTTATGACAGCCTTGGCAAAGATTTTTCCATTAGCTATTACAGCCTGATATTGCTTGGCGATAAGACAGAATTGCCAAAAACGATGGCTCGGGTTGCCAGTGTTGAAAAAGCCAATGAACAGGTTAATACATTGCTCAGCTCAAACCGAGCGGTCTGTGGTGTATTACGAGAGGAAGAAATGACCTTTCTGTTTGGCGAAAAGGGCCTGCAGGTTGGTTCTGTAGCCGCTGTACCCCTTCGCTACAACAATCTCTACGGCATTCTCGCCGTGGGTAATGCTGACCCTAACTTCTACAAAAGCAGCATGGGGACTTTGTTTTTAAGCTACATCGCTGAAGTATTGAACCGGATTCTGCCTGCGCATCTGAAATAAAACCGCAGACATAAGTTAACGGCCTGACGGACGCTTCTTCTTAGCAGCCACAGACGATTTCTTTTTGCCTCCCGCCTGACCCCGTTTGGAGGCTGGTTTGCCTTTGGATGTTCTCTTTTTTGCCCCTGACTTACCGCGACTCTTACGTTTTTTCTCATGCTCAGAGGCCATTTCTGATGCTTTGGCTGAGACTTTAACCTTCCTGCCAGGTTTAGTACCTGTATCGATAACTTTACTTGGAGAGTTATCCGCTAACTCAAAATCAATTTTGCGCTCTTCTAAATTAACCCGCACCACTTTGACTTGAAGTTTCTGACCCAAACGGAATATTCGCCCAGTGCGCTCCCCCACCATTCGGTGATGAGACGCTTCGTGATAATAATAATCTTTGGGTAGCCCGGTGACGTGAATCAATCCCTCGACATAGAGTTCATCAAGCATCACAAATAGTCCAAACCCAGTGACGGCACTGACTACACCGGCATACTGCTCGCCAACGTGATCCATCAGATATTCGCATTTTAACCAGTTGACCACATCTCTTGTAGCCTCATCAGCGCGGCGCTCAGTGACTGATAAATGCTCACCGACTTCAGACAAACCGCCCAACTCATAGGGATAGATTGCCTGCGTCTCAAGCACATCTGCACCCTCGACACGACGCACACCAGATACCTTTTTCTTGCTTCTAATCAGACTGCGAATCGCTCTATGTACCAGCAGATCGGCATAACGTCGAATAGGTGAGGTAAAGTGGCTATAGGCCTCAAAGGCCAGACCAAAATGACCCAAATTCTCAGGCTGATACATAGCCTGACTCATTGAGCGCAACATAACTGACTGAATCACTGCAGCATCATCACGACCTTTGACCGCGCGCAATACGCGCTGATAGTCCTCAGGCTGCGGATCATCACCACCACCGAGTCCAATTCCGAGTTCTCCTAGAAAATCTCGTACCGAAGCGAGGCGCTCCTCACTGGGCCCTTCATGCACACGATAGAGCGCAGGAAGTTTAGCTTTCTCAAGAAATTCAGCCGAACAGACGTTGGCGCACAGCATACATTCTTCAATCAGGCGGTGAGCTTCGGTGCGGTCCACTGGAATAATCTGACTTATCTTGCGCTGACTATCAAACAGAATACGGGTTTCCTGACTGTCAAAGTCAATAGCACCGCGCTTGGCTCTGCGTTTGTGCAATACTTTGTACAGATCGTGCAGTGCATCCACCTGAGGCAGTATTGCAGCAAACTGTTTGCGCACACCGGAAGACTCCTGCTGACTCTTTTCAGCAAGAATATGAGCCACCTGGGTGTAGGTCATTCTGGCATGAGAGTGCATTACTGCTTCGTAAAACTGGTAGCGTCCAATTTCCCCTTCAGGACTAATCTGCATTTCACAGACCATGCACAGCCGATCTTCAGCTGGATTCAACGAACAGAGCCCATTGGATAATTTTTCCGGCAGCATCGGCACTACATGATTGGGGAAATATACCGAATTGCCGCGCTGGAATGCCTCTTTATCCAGAGCCGAACCTACAGTGACATAATGAGAAACATCTGCAATCGCCACTATTAATCGCCAGCCACCGCGCGCTTTCGGTTCACAATAGACAGCATCATCAAAGTCTCGGGCATCCTCTCCATCAATGGTGATTAGCGGGGTATCTCTCAGATCGACACGCAGATCTTTGTCTTGAACCTGGTCGGGAATAGCCGCCGTTTCAACCATCACTTCATCATTCCACTGATATGGAATGCCATAGTTGCGGATCGACATATCGATCTCTAGACCAGGATCAAGATGCTCACCCAGTACCTCGGCAATATGCCCCATTGGCAGACTATTTCTAGAGGGGGGCTCAACAATATTGACCACCACAATCTGGCCAGACTTAGCCTCCAGCAGTCGATCTGCAGGAATCAAAATATCCTGACTGATACGGGGGTTGTCCGGGCGTACAAAACTAATACCACTTTCGAGAAAATAACGCCCAACTAGTTGTGTGGTCTTACGCTCAACCACATCAACAAGACTTCCGTCGGGACGCCCACGTCTATCCCAACCGGCAATCCTCACCAACACGATATCGCCATCAAAGACACGACGCATCTGGGCGCTGGAGAGATAAATATCTTGGCCATCGCTCTGCAAAGGTGAGACAAAACCAAAGCCCTCTGGGTGGCCAATCACTCGACCTTTAACCAGGTTGAGCTTGTCTAAAGTGCCGTAGCCACCGCGCCGGTTGCGAGCCACCTGCCCATCTCGCTCCATTGCCCTAAGACGCCGGCGCATTGCCTCGATTTGCTCATCATCATTGAGATTCAGTGCCACACAAATCTCTTCATGGGTCACAGGCCCAACACTTTCACTCAAATAATCGAGCACAAACTCACGGCTGGGAACAGGCCGCTGATAATTAGCGGCTTCGCGACTGGCAAATGGATCTGATGACTTGGACTTTTTAGACATATTTTCTAGGGAGGCTATTGCTTTGCCACAGTCTATGGCCTAACAAGGCGCGAGTACAACTAATTATCACTGGCACAGCTGGCCGGACAGAGTTTTTACCAGATCCCATAAATATCGCCCATAAAAAAAGCCTCGAATAATCGAGGCTTAGGATTGCTTGGGGTCACTGCATTAAATCTAAGATTGACTCGCGCCGTCCGTGGCGCACGACTTCCAAGTCGTCTATACTGCACAACTGGTAGCAAACGAAATCTAACAACTGATGTACCGAGCGTCCATCCTTTGTAGTCAACTCCCTGTCGACTGTGCTCTGCAAACATCCTGTTTATCAGTGTTACTTTCTTACAGCAGTGTAGGTCTGTGTATTTTTACCAGTAAAGTCCCTGTTAAAGCTTCATGCCAAGGAGTCAATGCTAGGATGTAAGTTACGGCATTAGATAACAGAAAGAAATTACACTGACGAGTTAATACTTAAGTATTAGGTACCTAAGGGTTAGACAAAGCTAAGCTAAGCATCAAAAAAATCACTGATATGTTGGCGGATATAAGCAACTTTTTCGAGATTTTTATCCACATCTAAGGTGCCGTAAGTCGCTCGAAACTCGAGCACCAACTCGCGCAGCTCCGACATACCATAAAGCCCGCAAAGCCCCATAAGATCATGGATTATCTGACGAAGGCTGCTGCGCTCAGAAGAATTTAACTGCCGCTCAAGCTTATCCAGATTTTCAAAAAGTGCGACCTTTAGCTCTTCCACAGGAATCACCGAGGAGAGCAATCCTCCTTCGCTCTCCTTGAGAACGGTTCTCTGGTCACTGAGGGCTTCCAGAATAGCATTAACCAGCTGTACCTCATTGATCGGCTTGGACTGCACCGTCAAAGCACCAGCAGACAGCATTCTCTGCTGCTCCGCCTGGGTAATATCTGCGGTCAGGCCAATAATTGGTGGGCTTTCTCCAGACTGCTGCATGATACTTTCACAGGCAGTAACACCGTCAACCACCGGCATATGCAGATCCATCAACACCAAATCCACATGCAGTTTATCGGCGATTTCAATAGCTTCTAAACCATTATTCGCAACCATGCAGCTAGCTCCATAGCCCTTGAGCAATCTAACAATCAACTTTTGATTAAAGGGGTTGTCTTCAGCAAGCAATATTGTCAGTCCGGACAGGACTTGCTGAGAAATGGCCAGCTGGCCTGCCTCGACATCGGCGTCCTTCGCAGCATCGGCAGTTGCGAGACAGCATGTGAAGCTGATATTGGACCCCTTGACTTGCGAACTATCAATACTTACATCACCACCCATTCGCTGAGCGAGACGCTTACTAATCGAGAGACCCAAGCCAGTACCACCGAAGCGCCGGTTAATCGACGTATCCTCCTGAGCGAAGGGATCAAACAAGCTGGCAATCTTATCCTGAGCAATACCTTTGCCTGAATCTGCCACCAAACATTTTAAAATGATGGCCCCAGCTTCAATCGACTGACAGGAGATTCTTACACTAACAAATCCGCTTTCGGTAAATTTTATTGCATTACTAACAAGATTACTCATGATTTGGGCTAGACGCACCGGGTCACCGCTCAGCTGAGTGGGCACGTCTGCATCAATCTCATAGGAAAACTCTAAATTCTTTTCCTCAGCACGAGGTCGGTGAATTGCGATGAGGTCAGCGACCCACTCAAGCAGATCGAAGTTAATATTCTCCAGCGTAAAGCCCCCGGAATGGGCTTTGGAAAACTCCAAAATATCGTCGATCATTGTCAGTAGCATTGTCGACGATCGTTCGATTACACGCCGATGCTCGTCGCGTTTACTGTCGTCAGATTCAGAGGATAATAACCTCGAAAAACCGATCACAGCGGTCAAGGGCGTGCGCAGCTCATGACTCATTCGGGCAAGGAACTGATCCTGAGCCTCCATAGCCTCTTCAAGCTCAATCAATGTAATCTGCAACTGGGCTGTAGCTCGCGCAATCTCGCTTTGCATACGTACATTTGACTGACGCACACTGGTAGCCAACTGATTGATGCCATAAGCAAGCTTGCGCAACTCTAGGGGCCCACCTTCTGGACTTAGCGAGTCCAGATTGCCTGCTTCCATCAATTCAACCACCTGAGTTAAATCGTCGAGAGGCCTAGATATACTTCGCCCAATACGCATAGATAACCAAGCCGACATCAGTAGTGCCATAGAAATAACCAGCAGCGCTGCAAAAATTGCATCCCGCTGTTTCCGCAGCAATATCTCGTTATTAAACTCTAAAATTACCCATCCCAAAGTTTCAGTCTCAGCCCTGGCAGACTCCTCATAATCATTCACTGAATTAAGTTGTATCGCGATCGTAGAGTAAAAGTACCAATTACCATCCATTAGAAGCGGCTGACCTCTGGTCAACGTTTCCGGCATAGCCTGCGGCGAGAGCTCTGTATCACCTATCACGATGCTCTTATTATCTTTTATATTATAAAAACCAACCCCAGAAACAGAGGGCACATCCAGCACCGCGTAGCCCAAAGCCTCAAGCATGTCCTGATTACCAGAATAGAGTGCAAACTCTGCATTGGAGGCTATCTGATTAGCCACTATCCTGCCGGTATTATGCAGGTTGTCCAATAACTCCGATCGCTGACTTGAAATCATATACCAACCCAGCACCAGACTAAGCAGCAAAAGTGGTATCAAACCGGTGACTAATAGTCTGGTATGGATACTATTTAGATGTCGTTTAAAGTTCATCTTATTCAGTCCTTAACCAGTCTAGATAAAATTGTTTTGGCTTTAATTCGATCTCCAAATAAGCAGCTACAGAACGATTAAAATCAACCGAATAGTAGGCAGGCCTATGACTTCCGCCAGCGCTTGGTATTCGATCCCCATTATTAATGAGCTCAGCAGTCTGGCGGCCTACATTTTCCGGCGATGAATAGATCGCGGCCAAAGCTCCACCATTGATATAGGCCTTTGAGTAAGCAATTACCGGGACTTTGTATCTATAACTGAGCTGTAATATCCATTTGGCTGTGGCGATATTAATCAACCGACTATCAGGTACTGGAATAAAGATATCGCTTTTTTTGAGCACCGGCTCAATGGCAAGAATGGGATTGTCAGCTTCAGTAAATTTAATAATCTCAGAGGTCATGCCCGCTTTTTTGACCTGATCAGAAAATATATCAGCGCGTTGAAAGGACGCAGGACCTAACATTAACCCAGCTTTCCTGGCCTCTGGCATTAAGGCTTTAGCCAATTCGATACTGCGTTTGACTGGTTGATCTAAACAGATCACGGACACCCCTGCCGCAAATGCGGCCCTGGTAGATCCATAGTGTTTTTCTGCCAAGGAAGAAAAAGCACTGTCAGTAATTAAAGAGGTAATCAGCTGTGCGGCAGGATTGAGGCTCATAACTTTTGCCGCTGCACCAGCTCCAACAGTGACAATAATATCAGCTGCAACCAGGGCATTGTCGGTATCATCAATGGCACTTTGATGGATCATACTGAAAGAATAATGATTGCTGGGCAACTCGGCCTGCACCGCTGCAACGACCTTGCGGTAAGATTCCGAGGTACGAGTAGTAACAAAGCTCACATGAGTGGTCTGTGCATCTGGACGAGCAAAAACCTCATTAGAAATCGAAAACAATAACAACAAAACAACCCCTTGATCTCTAATCAAGTGATAGATACCACTTATGTTTCGGAGTGACTTCATGTCAATCTAAGGCTACTGTTAACTAAATTAATTAGGTGTTTAGATGTTCATGGCTAGAAATTCAGTTGCATGCCAAGGATAACCCTAGTTTTGAACTGATTGTAAAAATAGCGTTCACGATATTGCTCCCCCAAATTCTGTACTGTCAAGGATAGCTGGGCCTGAGTATTCTTAACTTGCCAACTTTTGGCCGCCTTTAAATCCAGGCGGGCATAGCTTGCATTATCCTCATCAATACGATGATAAATTGTCGATTGGTAATTGAGCATTGCGCTCAGACTAAGATCACTTTCGGTAACATAATTAACCAAAACCGCACCAAGATGCCGAGGGTTATCACCACTTGTATCTCTTACGACTATTTCCGGCGTCGACCTGTAAAGGGTAATCTGAGTTAGATCTACGAAACTATAATTAGCATGTATAAACAACTTCTCATTCGGCCTGTATTGCATTTGCCATTCCAAGCCATAGATGTCCGCATAATCAGTATTATCACGAACATTTAGCAGGCCATCGAAATCCGCATACTGTTCCCTCCGCTCGTCAATAACTGACGACATGCTCTCACGAAACAGGCGTACATCGACATTTAGACTACCCTGCAAAAAAGACCCCACATAGCCAATCTCCGAACTTAATAGTCTTTCAGCATCAATGTCGTCGGCGGACAGTACGCTAGCGTCAAGTACCAGATTTTCGTCATAACGCACAAAGGTTGCCTGATTACTTTCAAGCAGCGTTGGCGCTCTATATCCCTGATTAAAAGCGAACCTCAATGTTTGACTTGGGGCAAACTGATAATTGGCTGCGAGGCGAAAGGAGTTCAGATCCTTAACATCGTCTCTAACTTCAGTAATCAAACCACCATTAAAGGCGAGGCTGTCTGCTACATTCCATTCAAGGTTTATATAGCCACGATAGGAATTTTCACTGGCTGTATCGTCCATATCGAAAAGATCATTGCTGCGGACCCTATCCCGTCTTGCACCAGCCCCATAAACGCCGCGAATATTATCCCAGGCGCTAAATGTACCCCTTAATTCAGCGTCCCAGCGCTCTGAAACCGCTTTGCTCTGGGGTTCAATAATTAGCTTGTCGGGCAATAGCGACAGAGCATCTCGTAGCGGTCCTTCAGGAAAAAGAGTCAATGCCTGGTAAAAGGTGAGTGGATCCTGTTCATCAGCAATATCAAATTTGTTGTGATAAAAAACAAACTCATATTTGCTGCCATTTGGATTAATACGCGACCAATTCAGATGCTGGTAGTCATAGTCAATCTCCCGTTGGATATAATCCTGTCTGCCAATACCAACATCACTGTTATTGACACCAAATTGGAGTTCCACAGTGTCTTTTGCATTTGGTGTCCAAAGCCCTCTAAAACCAAAGCTTACAGCGTCGGCATCGTCATCAAGAGACACCGGGCGTGGTGACCCCTTATACAGCCCGGAAAAATCATCGAAACCGTCGTTGGACTTGAAGCGCAGAGTCGTTCGATGATCAAGCTCACCCAGCTTTCCTGAATAAGCAATAGATCCATTGCGAATACCATCGTTGCCCATTTGGCCGCGCAAACTTAAGCCACTATTGAGCAATGGCGCTCTGGTCACTATATTGATGGATGCCAGAAAAGCATTGCTACCATTAGCAGGAGCATTAGCCCCTCTAACGACTTCTATGTAGTCTATGTCTTCTAACTCAACACCAAAGGTAGTCCATTGTACTGAGGAAAAAATTGACTCATAGACGGATCGTCCATCAATCTTTACTTCTAGACGTCGCGGATTTCGGTCACCAAGAGCATGGTAAGTAAC
This sequence comes from uncultured Pseudomonadales bacterium, assembly GCA_943788875.1. Taxonomy (GTDB): domain Bacteria; phylum Pseudomonadota; class Gammaproteobacteria; order Pseudomonadales; family Porticoccaceae; genus HTCC2207. Next base: position 239,090 of record CALSSA010000006.1, read on the forward strand.
ACCGGGATAGTTAGCATTAATATAGTAAGCACGAAAACCTGGTACTAACCGAAATAAATCAATAACATCTACGGCTGCAGAAGCTTCAATTGTGCGACGATCAATAATAGTGACGGCAGCTGGAGTTTTGTCTACCCGCTGTTTCATGTGAGTTACACTAGACACCAGATGTAACTCCCCAAAAAGGTCATCCTCCGTAATAACAGGAGAGGCAGCAGAAACAGCGGCCGCACCTATAAGGCATAGCATGAAAGGTAAACATTTTCGGTAACTAAACATATTTTATTCCTGATTTTTTTTATTGATATCTTGTGATTCACTGAGCCCCAATTTCTGCCCTAGAATGCCAGCCTGGGTTCGATTATTTAGATCCAATGCTCTCAGCATTGCACTGACATGGACCTTGACTGTATTTTCCGATAGATCCAGCTCCCTCGCAATTTGTTTGTTGGAGCGACCATGGGTGATCAGTAACAAAATATCCATTTGTCGATGAGTAATAAGGCCTGAAATAATTTCGATGTCGGCGCCAGAATCCACTTCATCAATCACTCTGGCTACATCCGGCATGGATTCAATTAACGACTGTGGCACATAGCGCTCACCCACAAGTGCTTTTGATATCGCCTCAAAAAGAGCATCTTTGGGTGCTGATTTAGTCACAAACCCAGCAACGCCAAAATCGAGACATTTTCGAATATGAGCTGGATTTTCGGAGGCAGACAGAACAATTAGCGGCAGCTTGGGATAACTCTCACAGAGCATCTCTATAAAAGTGAAACCGCCAGCACCACCAGGCATAAAAAGATCCACAATTGCGAGATCTATTTCATTCTGCGCCAGAATGGTTAGCGCAGTATCACCATGATTGGTGGTGGTCACTTCAATATCATCAAACTCTTCGACTAGAGTCGCTTTGAGACCGACACAGACAAACGCATGATCATCAACAATAAGAACGTGCATAATTTCAATCCTTGAGTTCACTTCCGATGTGCATAGCCCGATTGGCAATCAAAGCCTGCAAGCAGGCAGTTTGCCCTTTTATAGGGCAACACACAACATGGTAGAGATTAGATATGCATAGAAGCATAGCAAACTCAAAAGATTTATGCGCTAGCACTTTTTAAGTGCGCGAAAAGAATTTTCGCGCCTTAAGGGGGCAATCCAGAATCGAGTTAGAGCCCAGCTAACTCCGACTCTATTTTAACTTTTAATGTATTCTTATCCGAGGCTTTGGTTTGAGCAACTATCAATACTTTTTTAGCCTCATCAATTCTACCCAGATGTTTCAAGCTGACGCCCAGATGATAGTGGAATACAGCCACATCTGGCGCGATCTCAACAGCTTTTATCAACAATGGCTCCGCTGCCTGAGGCAGGCCGGACTTAACCAGAGCCCAAGCATAGGTATCAATAAAGAATGGTTGCTCGGAATCGGCAAATCGCTCAGTCAAAACAACTGCACGTTTAATATTCTCACTAGACTCAAATTGATCGGTCAACAGACTGGCGAGATTATTAATCACTGCCAGATGGTCCGGGTTTTGCTCTAAGACCTGTTCATAAAATGCCTTGGCCTGATCAAACCTGCCAGATTTCTCATAAAACGACGCCAATAGCATTTTTAACAGGCCACTATCAGGCACAGCATCCAATCCTCTTTGGAAAGTCCGCTCAGCTAATCCTGCATTACCCATACTTATATGGTTAGTCACCAGAGCACTATAACCAGACACCCATTCAGCATCTCTCTGCAGTCCAGACTCAATCGCGTGGATGGCAGCAGGATAATCCTTTAACTGACGATGCACTGTCGCCATAACCGCAAACGCCCCTAAGTTGCGGGGATTATCTATGCTGAACTGCTGTAAATAATCAAGCAACTCAGATGTCATATTCAGCCGCTGATAGGTCTGCGCTAGGCTTTCAAGCGCGCGACTCAACTCAGGGTTAATAGCCAATGCACTTTTATAGCTTTCAATAGCTAATTTGTACTTTCCTTGGGCCTGCTGGGCCCGACCTGACAAATAATAGCCAAAAGCTGGATTTCGCCCCGAAGCTTCGATCTTGGATATGACCTCTTGGCTACCCTCAAGATCTTGATTCGACAGTTTTATCTGTGCCAGTATCGATAGCAATAGATCGTTGTCAGGAGAATGAACAAGAGCATTTTCGATCACCCGCTCCGAGCGATCTGAGTCCTGCTTTGCCAGCAAGCTCTTTATCACTGGCACGGCTGCCTGAACATTACCGGGATTGATATCCAACACCTTTCTGAAGGTATCGTCAGCTAACTGCTGAGAACCTGAATTCACATATGCGTTAGCTAGCATAACCAGCGCCCTCTCGGACTCTGGGTTGTTACGCAGCACCACCCTCAGATCAGTTACTGCAGCATCGATATCCTCATCGATTAAATAGTACCGAGCGCGGGCCAACAGTGCTTCCTCAAAATGACCGTCGCGCTCCAGTACAGTGCTGACCAACCCAAGAGCAATATCTCGCTCACCAGCTGAAAGCTTTAACTCAGCCTGCATAGACAGCGCACGGAAAACATGCTGATCATCAAAGTCTCCCTGAGAGATAAACTTTAACTCAGCAAAGGCTCTAGTTTTTTCACTGGCTCCCATCAGACGACTTATGCGGTAAAACCGCAACTGTGCATTGCTGGGATCCCTTTCTATGTAATCATCTAACAGATTCATAGCCCTGCGTTCATTGTTGACCGCTACCAGCTGGACCATCGCCATGCGTATGTCGCTATCATCGGGATAGCGACGCAAATAACTCTCCAGATCAGCCTGAGCTTCTGCAACTCTGCCGCTATCTCGCAGTAATGTGACCAGTTTAAGATAGAACGCTCGTTCATTGGGGTAGTCCGCAATCATGGCGCGGTAATCCGCCTCTATGGCCTCAAGATCACCAAGATCCTCATTGATTTGTGTACGTAGAAGTAACAGATGCAGGTTGTCATCGACCTGCTGGATAATCCCCGCAAGAATATCTAGAGCTTCAGCCGAACGGCCCTGGCGGTGAAAGATAGATGCCCGAGTTGATGCTACTTCTGCTCGGTCGGCACCGAATCCCTTAGCTTTTTCTGCATAACCCAGAGCCACATCAAACATGTCCTTGCCGAGATAAGCGGAGGCTTTGATCAGAAAGGCATCAGGGTTATCTTTATCCAACAACAAAACAGCATCCGCTCGCTCAATTGCCTGATCAAACTGTTTGGCCAATAACATTAGGTAACCCAGTTTTACCTTGGCCCCAACATGGGTTTTATCCAGCTGCTCAACCTTGGTTAAGTTCTTAAATAAGGACTTCCAGTTTTCTTCCTTCTCTGAAATGAGCGCCAGGTAATAATAAGCACTAGCAAGTTTCGGATCAATTTGCAGAGCATTGCGCAACTCGACACTAGCCTTAGATAATTTCTCAGCCTCGTACAGTTCAATGCCACTATTAAGATATCGGTTTGCCGCCTCATCTTTGGATCCGCTGCAGGCAGACACAGCACACATCAAAACACCAATAGTTAATCCCTTTAAGATAGTCTTCATGTTGATATCACTCATTTGGTTTCCTCCAAGTCATAACTTGGTAAAAATTGCAGTAATTGATTGCGTGATAAGCGAATAAAATCCTGAGCCCTGAGATCAGCTTCCTCAATAGACTCATTACCCATCACCGGAGTGGTCACTCTAACCAGAGCGCCATCGGTACGGTTTAACAACAGTGCATCTACAAACAGCATCCACTTCTTTAAATATTCATTAGCCACAGCAACTCCTCGCTCTTGAAACCAATAATAGACAATTTGATCCTGAGTGCCTTTGCGGATAATGGCGCGATTGACTGGTATCCCGCCGACATTAGTGCGCCGGAAATCAGCAATCTCCCAGCCGCCTCCGGGAATGCATACTTTAGGGCTGTGTGGCGACAAGCCTTTGCGCTGGGAGGCGTAATAGGCGAGATAGAAATTGATATGCTGGTAGTCTGAATTTTTGTAATTAAGCATCACATAATCGGAGAAGCCCAGTTTCTCAGCAACCTCATCATCAATCCGGTCATGGGAGCCAGACCAGTCATCTAACTGCTGGGGAAAATCCACCAGAGCCTCAGCGGTAATCGGAATAACTTCAGTGCGACCGGTAATGGAATTAAGAGCAAAAATTGACAGCAGCAAGAGAGGAATAATGACCTGCAGAGGTTTGGCCAGCTTCAGCTTTACATTATGGGCTTTTAACTGGTCAGGCCCCGTATCGGGCACTGCAAAAGCCTGAAGGATTTTGCGCCCGCCGGTAAAGCGCTCCATAATTAGAATTTCCAACAGCATCAACAGACCGCAGGCCATAAAAATCAACCAGCCTTCAAAGTCATGGAGAAACCCCTCCGCCATTTCAGTACCCCAGTTATCTACCAGCAAACCAGTTACCGCAATACGAAAGCTGTTCATCACAATAGTGATGGGTACAGTGGAGGCAAACAAAAATAGTCGCTTCCACCAAGATGCCTGATAGAGGTAGGCACCGATAAAACCTAAACTCATCAATGGGAATAAATAGCGCAGCCCACTACAGGCTTCAACCACCTGTAATTGATAGTTGCCCAAATCAATAATATTGCCACTGAGAAATACCGGAATGCCGCATAGGCGGATAATCTCCACCCCTAATTGAGATGAGATAAGCTGCAGTTTCGCGGTGAGAATAACCTCAATAAAATAGGGTAGAGGAACAGCAAACCCAAGCAGCACTATCGGCACCCAAGTGTGCTTGCCAGCCGACCCCAGCAGGGTAAGAGAGAAGCCAAATAGAAACACCAGAAAGGAATAGTGAATCAGCATATACAGAGCGCTAATCTCACCGACCATCAGGACGGCCAGTGCGACCACAATAAACGGCAGGCCCCACCAGGAATAACCATTGTAGTCAGCGAAAATCTGAAATCGTTTTTCCCACAAAATAAATAACGAAACCAGTGGAATCAAATAACCATGACTGTATTCCGCCTGCAGTTCCCAGCGCAGAACTGCCTCTGCAAGTCCATCCCAATAAAGCCAAAGGCCCAGAGTGAAAGCAACTGTAGCTATAATATGGGCCTTATTGGTCATCAGATAACTGATCAATAATGCCCTGCCCTTTAAATTCATCTTCCCTGAAACTCCCTTTACACCGGTTAGCAAGCAATGCTGCTAAGCCAATAAAAATTTCTGCACTCCATGCAGTCCCATTAAAGTCCTGATTCTTCCGCTCATATTAAAAAAGCTAAGCGTCTGGCCCCGATCTGACAACTGTCGTTTAAAGTTGAGCAACAACCCCAGAGTCCCACTATCTATATAGTTAAGTTCTGCGCAATTGATGCGCACATGCTTGATTATAGTACATGGCTTATGCAACACCTTTTGAAAACCATCTTTCAGCAATCGTCGATTAGTACCCACCGCCGATCCAGTCAGTCCAATCTCAAAACAGTTGTCGATCTGTTCAGTAGTAATCTTTATCGATGGCTTTATATCAGAGTACAGACGCAGACACTGCTGATAGATTGCCAGGGGTATAGCCTTGGCAACCCACAGATAGATAAAACTGAGGCCATCCAATAAATAACGTCTAGCAAGCTGCGGTTCCTGACTGATACGCCACAGCCATTCACCGCCCATCTTCTGCCAGCGCGGGGGCGCTCGACAAATTTCACCTGCGACAAAATTAACTACCGCCCCCAGATGACTAATGACCGGTGCTTTAATTCTGGCTTGATTGTGCGTAATCCAGCGCTGTCCTTTAGCCGCTCCCAATGCCACTACCAGAAAATCAGGCTCAGCAGTGTTTATTTGCTGGATAATTTCCTCAGAACTCATGGACTCCAGGGTCCCAATACCGGGATTGAGAAACCCACAGCACTGCATACCCACAGAATCCTGCTGTAGTTTTTCGCCAGCTGTCTCTGCAACATTACCCAGCCCACCAAAAAAGAAAACCCTGATTGGTTCATCGCGATGTTTCTCTCGCAGTAGATCAAATAAAGAAGAACCAGCCACCCTCTCGGGCAACGGGATACCAAGCAATCTAGCTATCCATATAATAGGCATGCCATCTGCAATCACCAGATCACTCTCAATAACCGACGCATAGAAATTGCTATCTCGATGGGCCTGAACCACAAAGTTCAGATTAGGTGTCGATAGAAAACAGCGCCGTCGAGACGCCACGGATTGCTCAATCAAACTGGCAGCCTGATCAGTATTAACATTATCAAAAGGCAGGCCCAATACCACATGGAGATCTCGATTAATCATCTCAGAGCGCCCTTGACACCAACATTCCCTTTATTCCCCACGGATGACTCCTGAGCCTTTTGATAATTTTCTAGGGTTCCAATATCAATCAACTGGTTAATAGAGTAGTTGCGCATATTACCGACCAGTCTGGGAATCACATCAAAACCAAGATCCAGAGTCTGACCTTCAACCATCGTTGGGAAATAATCAAATATGGCTGGCTCAGCTAGATAGATACCAGCCGCGGCGCAGGTAGATAATGGATGCTGCGGCTTCTCGACGAAGGACTGCACAATTCCTGTTGCATCAACCTCAGCAATACCGCACCGGTGCGGAAACTCTGCATTAAAAGTCCCCAGAGTCATCACTGGACGGTGCTCCTGATGGGCCTGATAAAAATCCTTCAGATTGATATCAGAAAGGTTGTCGCCGTAGATAATAAAAAATGGGCTGTCCCCAAAGAAATGTCGATTGCGCAAAATAGTACCGCCACTACCTAGCAGCTCCGACTCATAGAAGAGCTCCACCCTGAGGCCAGCAGGTTTATGCTCAGTGACGTAATCTATCACTTGTTCAGACAGCCAATGAGTATTGACCAAGACCTCAGTCACACCAGCCTCAGCTAACTTATTCAGCCAAATAGCTAACAGCGGAACACCATTAATCGGCAATAAACATTTTGGCGTGACATCTGTCAGCGGACGCAAGCGAGTCCCCAGTCCTGCCACAAGAAGAACAGCCTTCACAGACAGGGCTCCCAATACGGCGCAGCCTGTAAAGTGACAGGAAATAATTCACAATTATCCACCTCGACTAATTTGTAGTCCGACAATGGTCTACCCTGAGACTGCAACATAACCACACGAATAATGGCCACATGAGACACAACTAATATGTTTTCGTCTTCACCAATGGCCGCGAGTTTTTGTAAGCGGCGAACAACCCGATTTTGTAGCTCTAGCAAAGTCTCGCGTCTGGGGAGTTGCAGTTGATGGGGAGCGCGTTTCCAGAGAGCCCATTCAATAGGATAATGATCGCTGATCCATGTCTCAGACTTACCTTCCCAGGGACCAAATGCCATTTCAATAAAGCTATCATCAGTCTCATACTCAAGACCATTTTCTGAGGCAATAATATTGGCAGTCTGGGACGTTCGCACCAGCGGGCTGCAGATAATACGATCAATATCTACGGTTTTGATTTTTTCCGCAGCCTCATATGCCTGCTGCAAACCCGTTTCATTTAGGGCCTCATCACTGCGTCCGGAATAGACATGGTTTAGATTCGAATTAATCTGGCCATGACGCATAAAGTACCAATTCATTTCAACAATCCTTTGCTGATCTCATGTGATCAGGCAGTTTGCCTCACTACATTTAATGTTTTCATTGTCTGCTCTGCATAATTGAGAATATCCTCAACATTATCCTGTGCGTAGAGCCAGTCCACATATTCAGCCACCGAATCTGAGGCAGAATGGACTGGCCGCCAGCCAATGGCTTTCAATTTATCAATGTTTGAACAGGCGTTGCGTGTATCACCAAATCGATAAGCCCCAGGAATAAGTGCTTTGGGTAACTCGCGCTGGTGATGCTTTTGCACCTCGACGCGCACAATCTCTGCAAACTCGGCAATGCTGTAAGCTTTTCCTCCGCCAACATTAAAAACCTGACCATCCATCGCACTGCTATTAAGTGCCAACAGGTTAGCCTCAACTACATCATGGATATTGACAAAATCACGGCACTGGCCGCCGTCCTCATACAGAGTTGGTGCCTTGGAAAAATAATAATTCAAACAGAAAATCCGGCAGGCGCCACTGTAGGCATTGTAAAAAGACTGCCGTGATCCCTGCACAATCGAGTACCGCAATGCCACAGATGGAATACCATAGCGCTGGCCAAAGGTAAGCGCCTGAAGTTCCTGTGACTGCTTCGAAAGAGCATAGGCATTTGGTGGCGCACTGTGACCCTCAGCGGTCCACAGCCATTCCAGCTGGCCACCACAGTCAGTACAATAATGCTCCCATTGTCGCCGGATAAGGCTCTCTTCTCTGCGCATCAGGGCCGAGGCTGTGCGGCCACAGCTAGGGCAACTGTACAGCCCCTCCCCCTGCACAAACTGACTACTGGCCACCACGAGCTTTTTTATATCGAGATTCTGTTGCAGAATAATTTCATAAATCAATGCGGTGCTGACTGCGTTGACATGCATAAATGTCGACAAGTCAGGCAAATAATCTTGATAGGCGGCCAGATGATAAATAGCATCAACCCCCTGCATAGCCGTTTCCATATCTGCTTTATTGCGCACATCCCCAAGCATAAACTCGGCCTCTGGATTAACCCAACTTGGCTTGCCTTTAAGATGCACAGGCTTTTGCAGACAGTCCAATATACGGACCTGATGCCCCTCGACAATAAGTCGATCCACCGTATGAGAACCAATAAATCCTGCGCCTCCTGTAACCAGTATTTTCATTATTGCTCCCTGCTACCTCTCGCCATAACCCTGAGGTTTTAATTTATGCCAGGCCCATGCTGTGCGAATAGTATCAACAATATTCTCATACTTAGGCTTCCACCCAAGCTGAGTCATAAGCTTGTCTGGGTTGGCAATCAGTTCTGGAGCATCACCCTCACGACGGGCGACAACCTTGTACTTCACTTTGTGGCCAGACACCAGTTCGCAGGCTTTAATAATATCCAGCACAGACTGGCCGTCTCCGGTGCCAATATTAAACACCTCGCTGGTGGCATCAGTGATCGCCTCCATTGCCAATACATGGGCACTCGCCAGATCTTCAATATGCACATAATCACGTATACAAGTTCCATCTGTCGTTGGATAGTCATCTCCAAATACCTTTAGTTCAGCACCGGTAGCCAAAATATTTTCTAATACTAAGGGAATAAGATGAGTTTCAGGGTCATGGTATTCACCAAACTGTCCATCTTCGGAGGCGCCTGCAGCATTAAAATAGCGCAGCAGGGTGAAACCTATATTGTGGATATGGGCAAAGTCTTTGATCATCCATTCCACAGCCAGCTTAGTGCGAGCGTAGGGGCTACAGGGATCCTGTGCGGCATCTTCTGCCATAGGGCTCTGTGGGTTCAAACCATAGGTGGCACAGGTGCTGGAGAACAGTATTTTCTTGACCCGGGCAGAGGTCATTGCATTGAGTAGCGACAATGTGCCGCCGACATTATTGTCGTAGTGATAACCCGGATTAGTCACCGACTCACCTACATTAGTAGCCGCAGCAAAATGCATTACTGCTTCAATATCATAGTCGCGCATTGTCTTTTCTAAGAGCTCGGTATCGCGAATATCTCCCACCACCAACTTGGCGCCCCCAACTGCTGATGGATGGCCCTCAATAAGATTATCGTAGGCCACAGCCGAATGACCCGACTCAACTAAATGGCGCAGACAGGCACTGCCTACATAGCCTGCTCCGCCGGTTAACAATATCCTCACTATATTCTCCCTGTGCTTTAAGCGCTCAAATCATGTGAACGCTATTTATATCTATCACTAATAAAAATCACTCTGCTGCCACGGCGGTCAATCTCAAAAGGAATCTCGCGAGGGTTGCCCAGTGCATCACGGATTGCCTGATGCTTCTCCGGGGGCGCCACTAGCATTAAGAAACCTCCGCCACCTGCTCCGAGTAACTTGCCGCCCTGAGCACCAGCCTTAATCGCCGCTGCATACCAGTCATCAATAGCGGAATTGGAGATACCAAAACCCAGGGACTTCTTTAGCAGCCAACCCTGATGGAGCAGGCGGGCAAACTCATCAATGCTCTCTGAACTGGAGCCGCCACCAGAGATAACCGATTTCATTTCAATCGCCAGATCACGCATCTGACAAAGAATCTCAAACTTACCCCGTTCACGGGTGCCAGCACTCTGTTTAACCAAAATATCATCGGCACTGCGCTGTTGGGCTGTGTACAGTAGCAATGTTCTAGATTCTAACTCCTGCAATGTTTCAGGCCGGTAAGGTACAGGCTCGACATTGACAGAGCCGTCCGGATTAAAAGCAATAAAGTTCAGAGAACCATAGGCCGCAGCATATTGATCCTGCTTGCCAATAGGTTTGTTAAGGCGCTCAATTTCAACCTCACAAGCTTGCTTGGCCAATTTATCCGGGCTACTAATCTCACCTTTGTAAGCATAAAGTGCATTGAGCATCCCCACCGCCAAACTACTGCTCGAACCCAACCCAGTACCAGAGGGCACATCGCCAATAGTGGTAATCTCCAGATGCTTGCCGAGGTCCGTCATGCGCAACACCTCACGAGCGATAGTATGTTGAATATCATCAACTGAATCGGCAATCTCGGTTTTGGTGTAGGCAATGCGAGTTGATGCCTTGAAGCGTGGACTCACCGTGACATACATATGCTGATTCAAGCCCACAGACAAAACCGCACCCATCTCTTTCTCATAAAACGAAGGTAGATCAGTACCACCTCCAGCAAAACTTACCCTGTAGGGGGTCTGTGAAATAATCATTGTGCCAATCCCTGGTTATTAGCCTGTATAAATTTGTTTAGCAGAGGCTCCAGACAGGTAGTAATATCAAAGCACTCAACAACTGACTCTCTGCCCTGTAGCGCCAGACGACAACGCAACCCGGTATCATTGCCAAGCTGTGCAATAGCCTGAGCCAGCGCAGCAGAGTCATTGGGCTCTACCAGCAGGCCACTGCTACCATCCTCAATCAGGTCTGGTATCCCTACTAATTTGGTTGATATCACAGGAATACCGCAGGCCATGGCTTCCATTAGCATCTGTGGCAAACCATCAACATCGCGGTCCTGCGCCCAGACGCAAGGCAGGCAATAGATATCGCCAGATGCCATAAAAGCAGGAATATCCTCCTGTAAAATAGGCTTGCCCGTAAGCTTCACCAACGCCGATAATCCAAGGGCGTCAATCTGCTGCTGTAAGTCTGATAATAGAGGACCATCTCCAGCAATAGTGCAGATAAAGCTCTGCTGACCTACCAGCTTCTGACAGGCCTCAATTAAATAGCCTAATCCCTTCTTTTCAACTAGGCGGGCAGCGGAAATCAGTCTCAACGGCTTATCCTCAATGGCTTGAGGAACTGGACTAAAGACAGAGGTATCAATACCGCAATAAACAATAATCAACTTGTCCGAGTCTGCCCCTTCCGCTAAATAGAAGTCCCGATGGAAGCTGGATATACAAACAATAAAGTCTGCCCGCAAAATTTTATCTTTGAGAGCACAGCGCTCACGGAACAGATCTGCGGCGTGCCCAGTAAAACTAAATGGTTTTCCTAACAGCCAAGAGCCATACATAGCCACAGTACCGCAGGAATTTATCCATTGAGAATGAATATGTGATACCTGCTGTTGCTGTAGCGATCGTGCCCAACTGCAGGCAACAACAAAATGTAGAATTGATTTTAGGCGCACCGTAAATGACTCTTTGCGCCCAAAGAAAGCATTTAGTATGGCAAACCAAAAATGTTCGCCAAAATTAAAAGGCGCCAAAGCAAGACCCTTGATCATGGCCAGCACTGTGATCGGATAGATAAACTGCGTATGTCGGTTGATCTCAGCAACAGTCTCAGACTTGAAGAAAGTTTGTTCAGGCCTATGCAAAGAATGCAGCGTAAAGGGAATCCCACGTTTTGTTAACGCCATTAGCTCATTGCCTACCCAGGCATTGCCTACCCCATTGCTGGTTATATAATGAATCATGCTAATCCTTTAGCCACCTTTACTGCCGATTTAAATTCTAGCCGCGTCGATATTCAATAATAGTAGCGGTCCTGCCAAATAGCTTATTTGTGTAATATCTCACCACACCCTGAGCCTCAGGAAACTTTCCAAGAGCGACAAAATAGGCATATAAAAAGATGTCCGCAGCAGAATTACCCATGGTAGATCTAGAGCTAGCGGTTTTTTCGATCATATGAAGATACAGAGACAGCAGAAATAGCATTGAGGTATAGGTAAGAACCAGCCACTGATCTGGCATCTGGACGCTAAAAAGCATACTCGTAAATACTAAAAACAGCCCGGGGAATACAGCGCCATAAGCTAGACTGCTAAACATCTGACGTCTTTTGTAATGCCGACCGTTATCCCATTTGCGCTGTATATCATAACCCTGAGCGTAGGCATGCCCGCAACGCACAGAGCGCAGCCACCACTGAGACAGCTTTAGCATATTCGCATCATGGATTGTCATTGCTACATCCAAACGGACAATAGAAAGGCCGGTGGCTGTCAAACGTACACAGAGCTCCGCCTCTTCACCGGCAATCATGGTTTCGTTAAAGCCATCAACCATCAACAGAGCATCGGTACGATACATTGCATCACCACCACAGGCGGCAACCTCGCCTGCAGTGCCCTGCCATTCCAGATTAATCAATCGGTTGTATAGGCTGGCATTCGGAAAGCGTTCCCTGCGATTGCCACAGACAGCAACCACCTGCTGGTGCTCATGCAAATAGTCACAGGCCTTGGCAATCCAATCTCTGGCAAGCTCACAGTCACCATCAATAAATTGCACCAGACTGCACTGGGGATAATGATCAGCCAAATATATCAGTCCGGCATTTCTGGCCCGAGCCATGGTAAAAGACCTGCTCATATCCAGATCTACCACAATCACACCAATGGACTCAGCGTGTTCAACACTACCATCCGTAGAACCTGAATCTACATACACAATCGGACCCTGATGCTGAGCTTGCAACGAAGCCAGGCAACGTTCTAAACGCTTGCCCTCATTGCGGCCAATAACAATAGCGCCAAGCTGCGAGTCGGTACTCATTAGCAAACTGCCTCCGATGTCGCTTTCTGCTCAGCATCTCGTTTCGCATAGGCCATAATATATTGAGTGGTCACGTGCATCAGACTCTGGTGCGCATCCTCAGCCATGCCATAGTTTTCCACCGGTATCCACACGGTATGAGTAGCGATATCTTTTAGCCGCCCGCCTTTAAAACCGACAAAGGCAATCGTGGGCACTGACCTCTGATTTGCATATTCACAGGCTGCAACCACATTGGGGGAATTGCCACTGGAGCTAACCAACAGTAGCGCATCGTTTTCACCCAGATAATATTTGAGCTGTTCACTGAACACAGCCTCATAAGAAATATCATTACCCAAAGCAGTTAACATCGCGGTATTGGAGGATAGGGAAATTGATTTGATGGTTGGCTGCCCGGGCCTGTGGGTGCCCTTAGTCACGTCGCAGACCGTATGATCGCCAATGGCAGCGCTGCCTCCATTACCAGCCACCCAAAGGGTGCCGTTATTGGCAGCAACTTTTAAAAATACATCCAGTACAGGCTCAAGACTCGCTTTATCAAAGTCATTGATGACCTGAATATAACGCTGATAATAATCCTCTACAAACTCCATAAAATCCATTTCAAATTCCTTTTGAAAATCAATCAACCAACAGCTCTATACCCTTAGGTTGTCACTGTATCCACTCCAGACCGACGCCTGCTGATCGTCGAGTAGTCTGGTAGCTTGTTGTTTACCCAACAGCAGACACTTCCACTGATAGGAGCGAATAAATGCTCGCAGCTGAGCATCCTCATAACGGGGAACCCGGCGCAGCATGCTGCGCATAAACCCTGCGAACATAGCTATACCACCCACAATGTAGGGCGGGTGCATCATTCGATAAACCGACGTCGCGAGCATATAGGTCAGCCCAGTACCCATAAAGTACTGCCCAAAGCCGTGCCGAAGCTTGCCTGTATAGATGCCCTTGTCGCTGGACCCCATCACGCGCAAATGCACAAACCGCAGCTGCGGCAGATCCCAACTACAGGCAATCCAACCCAGCTGGCGGCAACGGTGGCAGTCAATAGCATCCCACATCACCTCAGAGACAAAGCCACCGATCTGCTTAAAACAGCTCACTCGATAAAACTTGGTCATTCCCACAGACAGTTCATCGCCGCGCTTCTCACTCACCAGCCATTCACCATCGCGGTAGTATGGCTTGCCACTACAAGTGCCAATACGCGGCGTTTCGCGCATTTTTTCAATCAGTATTTCAAAGTATCGCCCGGGGATTTCCAGATCCAGATCCAGCTTACAAATAAACTGATAATCATCGAGATTAATCTGTTTCAGAGCCACATTAAAAGCCTCAATAACACCAGGACCAACACTGCGATGGCCTCGATCTGGTTTGGAGATCACCTCGATAAAACTAAACTGATCGGCATATTGCTGGAGAATATTCGCCGTTTCATCCGTAGAGCCATCATCCACAATGATCCACTTCGTTGGCTTGACAGACTGGCTGACCACTGAATCAAGCGTACTGCGTATAAATTCAGCTTCATTGCGGCAGGGTGAAATAATTAGATAAGAATCGTCCATATACTCTCAGTAAAATCGCTGGCTAATCTTGTAGCTGAGTTTCGTGCTCAGTTGCCACTAAAACTCAGCTGCACCTTGGGAAACCCACTAGTTATAACCATAATCAACGGACTCAAATAATAGAAGATTAAAAGCAAAATGAGACCCTCTTTAATCTCAAAAAGCCAACCGGTTCACATTTCCAGCTGTACCATTAAAAGATAGTCTATTTTCAATGGCGAAACAGAACTTTCAGCGCTGCTTATTCGGTGGAATTAAAATTCTCACAACTGAGTCTAAAGCCCAGCCAATCAGTAAGAGTCTGTAGATCATGGTTAAAGATTTTGAGTAATTTCTCACGCTGCTGAGCATTTATCTGTGGCCTCTGCTCCATACGCAACCGCCCTTTGATTGACTCTCGCACCACCTGTGGTACTAATGCTCTGCGCAGGTTGGTCATCAGGCCAGATTCAATCAAATAGCGGTAGCCTGGAAATTTCCTGATGCGCTGCTTGGAAACATTGTCAGATGGCAGATCATAGCGCCACTGCAAAGGTTCAGTGCAACCAATAAATTGGCCCACCAGATTCAGAGATGCCTCGGGATCAGTTTTCAAACGATCAAAAAATATCGGCAGTACAGCATCCTGACCAAAGATTTTCAAATAAGGCCGCAGTTGCATGCCGTAGCAACTGTAGTTAACCAGTTCGGGGAATCGGTCAATTGCCTGATTGATATCGCAGGAAATAACCCCCTCAGACCACTGATGCATATAATGGGATACTAAGCGATCAATAGGATGCCGCATCACATACACAAACCTGGGCTGGCTAATCAGTAGCTTTAATCGATCAATGGTTTTGGGGTAATCCGGCAGCTTGGTGTAGTGAGTGCTGGACTCGCCGCAAATGGCGCCCTCCAAAGCATTTCTAAACAGTCCCTGATACCAATCAATACCCTGGGCGTACATAGCGTCATCACTAAAAAAATTCGGCTCTTTAGGGCTCGACATAAAAATATTACTTTGCGCGGCAAGCTGATTATGCAGGGTGCTAGTCGCGCTCTTCATGGAACCAATAATAAAGAAACTGGGTAACTTGGATTCAGGCATCAATAGTTGTCCGGGTGAATATAGGGCGCGGTGGGATCGGAGAAGTTTGTCCAGATATCCAGCCACTGCCGCTCACAGATATTAGTCTGATAATTAGGATTGAATAGCTTGCGCAGCAAACCTATGCAACTACCCAAATGCCAAAACAGATTGGCCGTCAGTAACCCGCTTCGGCCAAAATACTTGAAGTAATAGCGACTGCGGGATTCATAGAAATATCGCGGCAGGCGTTTCTTTTTTGCCGCCTGACTCTTCACAGGAGAGCTGCCACCCCGCAGGTGAACCACATGGGCTGAAGGGTTATTGATAATCGTCCAGCCTGCCTTTCGAGCTCGCTGGCAGAAGTCCACGTCTTCAAAGTACATAAAAAAAGCGTCATCCAGATAGACCAATACTGATCAAACAGCTTCTCGGCGGATCAGCACGCAGGCAAAACTGGTCCACTGGGGATAAGATATCTTATCCCGGTCACGGGCATTCGGCACCTCATAGCGTTTTAGCAATCTGGTCACGGGGCCGCTGCAAGCGGAGCGGATTAATTCATTGGCCGGATGATGAAAGCGGAAACAACTCTCTTGGGGACTGCCATCAGTCCATTCCAATCTCGGGCTGACCATCCCGGCCCGCAGGGTTATCCAGCATTGTTTGCACCAGTAACTCGATCGTCGCCAGCGCTGCACAATGGTGTCGCTGTTTAGTAGCAGAACTCAAATCGCCACGACTGATACTGATACCAATATTATTACCTGCAGGAAAACCCACCATTATCCGGCTGACCCCACCAACGTAACGCTGGTCCAGTTATTGTCAGTGATGGCCTGACTCGATTTGCGCTACGAGAATCATCTCATTGAGGCATTGTCCACAACGATGATCTCCAGATCGTATCTCTGCTATAACAGATAATGAGGCCAAGCAATCAATACATAGGGCCTGGTGTTCTGTATAGTTAACAATAACAACTGACAAGGCTGGGGGTTTTTCTTCTAACACTAGTACCTACCCATTATTTCAGATGACTGATCTGGATACGATGAACGCGCTGCCTGACACCAATCCGCACCTGGCAACATGCTGGAAATGCGGCGGTTAGTCTCTGCGCTACTAGATAATAAAAGCCCGTAGCGCCGAATCGAAAACCTAGTATCTGTACATTCTGTTGCCCAACATCAGGCTGAGCTCTCTCATAGAATCCAGTTTGCCGTGCCGCTTGGATCGCCAGCAGAAAGCTCATAGCCTCTTGCCTGAATAAGCCCACTTGCCTTGATCTCAACCAGCTCAATTTCCCGCGGTGTCTGGAGCCTTTTCCACTGTTGCGTCAAGGAGATATCTGGCGGTGCATAGGTTGAGTTCTCATGGTATCTGAGCATTTGCGAGTCATATTCGGTATTCAAAAAATAACAGAGCGCAGTCAAGGTCCCGGACAGATCGCCAATAAGATCCTCATATCTGAATTCAAACAAGCTGGCCGGATTGCCTCCCGCCACCAGCCTGTCCCAGGATTTTTCGCTTTTCATCCAGTGATCGACAGCATGGTAGGTATTTCCAGCCCAACCCATGCGAATAGTCGACTTGGCTACATCTCTGGGGTCGCGCAGGATATGCACAAACTTGGCATTGGGGAAAGTAGTGCTGGGCCCAGTCATAATTTCTATGGATATTCAGGCACAGGACCCCGGAACCATCTAACTGACTGACCAGATCATTAATCAACTGATGATAATCGGTACAGGCTGGATTAATATTGATGGGCTTGCTATTGAATATCCGGTTTTTACCGAGAAAGGCAGCATACTGTTCAGCGCTGGGCTCTTCTCCCAGCTCAGTCAGCCCATCAAACAAAAAATCAAACTCACCGGGATTGGTTATTGCGGGATGGGCATCTAGCATAAGATGCAAAAGAGAGGTCCCTGAACGCAAAGCACCGCATATAAAAACCAGTTTCATTCGCTAACCGGCTCCCCTTGATTCTGAGTCCTATGTAGATCACCAGGCAGCCATCTGAGGTTGCCGCCCTCCCAGTGACTCTGGATAGATCCCGGCAATAATCCTGTCCACCACATGGGGCCAGTCAAGTACATCTCTCACATGCTCAATCGCGGCTTCACCCATAGCCCTGGCTACAGAGGGATCGGAGAGAACCGCCTCCATCCCGTCGGCCAAAACCTTGAGGTGAGCGATGACGGCATAACACCCCTGTCTTGTCATTGATAACGATATCCGGCATAGCCCATTCATCTGTTCCAACAATCGGCAAGCCACAGGCAGCGGCTTCAACATAGACCAGACCCCAGGTTTCACAGATAGATGGAGTACAAAATAAGGAGGCATTTTGGAATAGTTTTTTTAAGCGGCGCCTTTCAAAATATTTATGCTTTCTAAGAAAGCCTTCAAATATGATCCCATCCCCGCAGACAGGAGCGTTTGTAGGCCCAACAATAGTCAACGTAGCATCTGGCATCTTTTCCTTCAGTCTCAGAAATGCCTGATACACCAATGGACCACCTTTGCGCTCCCAGTCCCGCCCCACAAAGAGAATATTGGCACGCCGATAACGCTCAATATCCGTATTTTCCTGACGATCAAATTTCAGTGATGCGCCGGCACCAATCGGGAAGATTTTTTCCCTTGGATAATTGAAGTCGCGAGCAATAGATTCAGCACCGTAGCTTGAATGGGTAAATATTGCTTCGCACTTGTGCACACTACTGTATTGCTGATCAAACTTTTCCCTTAGGCTGTCCTCAGAAATATACTCATACCCATAAGCCTTATTGCGAGCTGCATCCAAAATGGATATACCAATCCAACGAAATCGTCGCAGACTGAAGTGCTCACTGTGTTCGGGATTTACATAGGTATAAATTACAGGCAACTGTGCTGGGGCATGACTGAGTAGATTAGCCAAGCCTGTGCTGTTCTCAGATGTCCACGGCGGTTGTGACCGGGACAGCAAAAGATTTAACCAACGACAGCCTTTCTCATAGAGATCAAATAAATAGCCGGGAGATTTTAAGGTTCTGGTGCCCAGACAACGGTGAGAAATGGCCCCATATAAAAAGTCCTGGCGCCGTAACTCATTGCATACTCCAGCGCTGACCCCAGACATAGTCCAGCTAGACCAGGGAGGCCCATTCATGACCATTAGAATTTTGGGCTTAATAGTTCTTTTAGATGCCATTCCTTTGACTCTTTTATTAAAATAATAAAGGCCGCTTTCAGGTAGCGGCCAGTTAATAATAGTCTACTTTTCATGGGTTATTCTGATTTAGATAGAAATAAATTGCTGGGCTATTTATCCAAGAGTTATCCGCAACTTATTCGCAAGTAGTATTGCCATAACCTTCCCGAATATAAGTATTTATTGTTTCGGCTGAAAATCGATCATCCCAGGTGCGAACAGGAAGGTTAGCTATCGATTCAACAAAAGTATCTATATCAGGGCTGAGGCCAATAGAACTAAGGTATGTCTCAAAGGTTCGCTCTGGTGATTGGAAGATCTGCTGCTCATTGGAAGATCCTGCATCGGTGGCAAGAGTGACCCAGTCGTCATAGGAATAACTTTCCTCATCGGCTCTAAACCAATTAGTCAGGTCTGAACTGGTAAAATAAATATTATTTTCAAACATTCCCGGAATAACCGTTTCCACTATCAAAGGCAACATTTGACTGTCCACCAGCTGAATATTATTGTCGCGCACCTTGATATTAGTCTTCGGAGAATCATCCACAGTGATGCCTCCATTTTTAGTACTAGCGTCAGTCATCTTCAATCCATAAATCAGATTTTTCGATACAGTGACATCGTTACTGTGGCCATTGATCTTAATTGCATTAATGTTCTGCACTAAAATATTATCGTTGTTGAGTAAATAGTTACCGCAAACTTCACCACCATCCCAATCAACCGTGTCTATATACCAACCTAAGGTTCTATTGGTTGGCTGATCGCGGCCAATAGCGAGCATTATATTGTCGACAATTTTAATATTTTTCCAGCGAGGCCCTGTATTATAATCGTCATTGCCACCTGCACTAATCCCTATCTCACCCCCCACATAGAGATTATTTTCCATCACCAGATTCTGTGACATAACCTGATCTGTGCCAACCTCAGAAGGGTTAGCAGTCCATTTATTGTGGATACTAGAGGGACGTAAAAATATATTGTTCCGGAAAATAGTATCTGCGGACTTGGTAAAATAAGTATTGTGATTATAAATTGTGCCCTGCCCCTCATCATTTTCACGGCCATCTTTTTCTTTTTGCTGTATGTACCAACCATTGTGATCAAAGACATTTTCTTCCACAAGCGCAGAGGTTTTAGCTGCAGACATTCCCTGAGAATGTCCTAGGTCATTGTAGGAATTGCGGATAAGATTGCGGCGAATGACGATATCCCTATGGTCACCATTACCTATGATCGATATACCTTTGGTTAAATAATTGAAGTGATTATCCTCAATTAATATTGAGCCCATAGTGGTAGCTTCAGGGCCATAGATAACCAAACCGTTCAGCTCACTGAGACTGCGCCACCCAGCAAAAAACGGTGAATTCGGATCTCTGGCCTGAGAATAAAAAGAGATGCCAGTAATGGCGATATAATATTTGTTTGCCCAGATACGCAATATATCTTTGCCCGAATTACTTAGTACTGGACGAGCACCAACTTCACCATAGGACGTCAAAACAGATCTCTCATCAACAGATCGACCTCCTTTGATGGCTGTTCTTGGGATCAACTCCCATTCCTGACCTCGATGCAACAAAACCCAATCAGGATAGCCCTGACGAGTATTTTCTATGGCAGATTCTACTGTTCTAAACGGCTTAATAAGCCCTGGATTATAGATATCTAATATATCTCTGGGAGCATAGAACTCAGCAGTCTCATCATTGCCAATATCCGCATCCACATAGATAAGTCTTGAGTCTTCTGAGGGCGTAAGTAGCGACCAGCCAGTTTTATCCCAACCATCTACGGCTCGGGGCAATAAATTAAATTCGCCTGACTCGACATTGTAACCAGATGACTCTTCTGCTGATGAAGATCCTGTATCTGCGGTGCTGACTACCGCTACCACAGGAGTAGTATCCAATGCACTCGCAGATAAACTCGAATCACTGGGGTTGGCTATGTTGTCAGCGTTGCTGGACGAGCTAGAGGGGGAAGAATCACTTTCCTGTTGGGAATCATCAATCATTGCACCACTCTTACAGCCAGTAATTGCTATAAGAAAAATTACAATAAAATATTTTTTTATAAATTTATTCACCAACGCCTTCACCTCGAGTATTTCCACTTTTAAGAATACTAACCTTTTATCACTACTCGATGTTATTTAGCCTTATATAGCGTGAAGTGCGGAGGCTATAGGACGGTAATATCACGACCAAAGCACATAAAAAAAGAGACCTAGTACTCAGTTTTTACGGCTTATCCAACCCTCTAGAATATGACCCAATGCGGCTCCAAGTCTGCCTCTCAGTAATGGTAATAGATTGAAACTGCCATGCTCCATAGCATTATAGGCAGTATTAAAAAGATCATTATTTTCAAAGCCCAGATCAGAAAACTTATAACCATATTGCCCGCTACTCTGCTTGGCAGGTTGCTTGGCAGGTAGTACGAAATTTCGCCAGCCTACAGTCTGGGAAAAACCATTAAGCTTGGGATGATAAGACAGTCCAACGAAGGGTGTCTGCTGAGCATAAGCAATAACACAGCCATGCAGTCGCATTGAGATCACTAGAGCAGCATCCCTGAGCAAAGCAGCGAAAATTTTGGGTGGCAATGACTGATTCAATAATAGGGGTTGCCGACTGACACCAGCTTGTATCATCCCATCGACAATCTTTTGGTGTTCAACCCGATCATCATCGCTGGCGTGACAGGACATAGGCACAAACACCAACAGTTTACCGAGACTCTCCGACAGGCACATCAGCTCCTTAATAATCCAGCGATACCATTGCCTATCTACCTTCCAGGCGCCACACAGTGAAACTGCAATATACTCATCATTCTGCAATTCATTCTGCAGCGGACGATCAGTGGTCGGCCTCATTGCCAAAACTACATCAGCTACGGTGGATGTGTTAACCTGCGGGAAGTTCTCGCGCAGATACATTTCTGACAAATAGTCTCTGGTATAGATATGATCTAGTCGCTCAAATAACTGATTGAACCGCCTCTTCACCGACCAGCCATATTTGACACCAAATTCAAAAGAGCCCATAAATATCGATGAACCTAATGGCTGATTGCGTTTAATATAATCGGCATATCTCAGTGCACAGCACATGTTGCGCGGTTCAATAATGCCACCACCAACCAGTAAACCCGGCGCTCCTTTCAAGCCAGATAACTCCGGAGCATAATCACTCCCTAAACCAATAACGTCCGGCATCGTTGGAGTATTAAACCGTGACAATATATGAGTCTGAGCCTGATAATTTATATCTTCCAGCAGGTCCTGCATAGCATAGGACACAGCTTCGTCGCCAATATTGCCGAAGCCGAAAGAACCAAATATAACTAGATCATTATTATCCGACGGTGACTCTTTTATCATTACTGTTCCCTCACCACATTGACCAATAAGGCTTCAAGCTCGGATGCAGCAATAGACCAGTCATAACCACGGGCAGTCTCAAAGGCATGGCGGGACATTGAATGCCAATCCTGATTATCCATCGTCACCAGATCATGAATTTTTGCTGTCAGTGCTTCTGCACTATAGCTATCTACCAGAAAGCCATTCTGTTCTGAAATCAAATCCGGGGCGGCCCCAGCAGGTGTCGCTATTACTGGTGTACGACATGCCATCGCCTCAAGAAGGGGCAAACCAAATCCCTCCAACCGACTGGCAAACAACCAACCATCACATTGGGCATAAATTTCAGCCAGCCTTGTCTGATCAGGGTTCTCATAAAATTCAATCCAGTCTGGCAAAGGCATGCTCTCAACCGGAGGCTTGGCGCCAAAGCACAGGGCTGTTATCTGCGGGTGCTGACGCTTTGTGATGACAAGGGCATCAACAATGGTATCGATGCCCTTCCAAGCCAGAGGGCTATAGACAAATCCCAGCCTCGCAGACCGATTCTTCTGTCGATCTGGTGCCTGAAATTGACCTGTATCTACACCATTCATTACTACCTTCTGATCACAGCGACCGGTCAGTGAGCTGATTTTCTGACGGATCCAGTCTGATACACATATCTGCAACATCGGATAAAAATAACTGGCCTCAACCTGATCTCTGGGGAAGTAATCATGGGTTTCATAATGCTGACAAAAATAGATTTTCCTGCCTTTGCTGGGCGCAAGCTTATTCACCCAGTGCGCTGTCTTCCACCAGGTTGCTATTACCACATCAGCATCGGGGACATCCTGATCAACCACAGGGCCATTATGAGCCACCACTATCCAATCAAAGGTACCACCATCAAGATGGCTGTCAGTCTGCGGCTGTGGCCCATAGATAAACCTCCTCTCCGTACTCAGATGGCGCAGCGCCCGCTTTAAACCTATAGGTCTGCGGCTGGTCGAAATAACATTCACCTGATGGCCCTGCTCGCTCAGCCACTGTGCGTAGATGGCCACAACTCTTATACCACCAGCTAAACCAGCATAGGGAAGAACAAATGTTATTTTCATAGTGCTAAACCATTTTCATTAATATACATATTTTAAAATATCGGTTGCTCAGACAGTCATCGCCAGAGCCGCACCTATTATTAAAAGAACAGCAACATCCAATCGCCAGAGCCAGAGACCAAAATACTGGTATACTCCTACGGAGACTAAGTAGAAAATAAAATTCGACCCCGCCACACCTAAAACAACACCGACCACTCCGTAAAGCAAGCCACCCAAATACATGCTGGTCGCTAAAATAATCGCCTTAGTAGTGATAAGAATCATAAATAGTTTTGACTTGCCCTGACCGAGATGGAAAGGGCCAATATTGGTACCAACAGATATCGCATAACCCAGACTTAAGACCTGCACCATCCAACCTGCATCCCAATAGCGCTGGTCATATAACAGCATCACCAATCTATCGCCAAATAAGATCAGTAATATCAGGGGTGGTAACAATAGAGAGCACATTGCTATGCGAGCCTTGGTAATTTTAGGCCTCAACTGTTCAGAACTAAGGTCCTGAAGCTCAGAATAGATCGGAAAGAAGATAAGCTGATTAAGCTTTGAATTTAATGCCCAGGCAGCACTGGCCAAAACAAAGGCAATACTGTAAACACCTAGCTGTGCATTGGTCATAAAGGCCGCTAATACTAATTTATCCCCCTGCTGGACAAAGAATCCCACTACTGAACTGAGAAACACCCATTTACCAAAACTAATAAGAGCGCCCAGAGATTCATTATCCCAGGCAAACCGATTGCGAGGCCCAGGTACTAGCTGGTGTATCAGAATTAACTTAAGACAACTGGTTATTACACCGCCAATCACCAACGCCCATACCGACCGTAGCCAAAGGGCCAAACCAACCAGCAGGATTACTGAGAGTAATTGAGAAATAATTTCGACAATGGTGTTCCAGCCCAATGCCAGATTGCGATTAGCGGTAACCAGCTTTGTCGGATTAAAGCCGGCGATAGCTGCAGAGATTCCTGCAACTGGCAATAGATATGCGAGGGATGGCGAGTCGTAGATCACCCCCAGAGGGAACGCCATAACCCCACATGCCAGAAAAAGTAGAAAGCCTCGAATAACCTGGATAGTCCAGGCAGTATTGAGAAACTCAGTAACGTTACCTTTCTTGTTTTGGATAATTGAAGGGCCAACCCCCATATCCGAGAACATTGCTAGGCCCTGAATAAACACCTGAATAATAGCCATCAGACCAAAAGCTTCAGGAAATAGAATCCGAGTAAGAATAAGGTTTGAACCTAGTCTGGTTGCTTGACTGATCGAATAGCCAGCCACTGTCCAAGTAGAACCCCTAAGCGCCCTGGCCTTAAGTTCAGAGCCACGGAATAAAGCTTTGGCTTGACTAAAAAGCTGACTCATCGCTGATGCCCAAGCATAGAGATTTTCATTAACAGGCCCCGACTGTGCCGGCCTCAATACTATGGCTCTCAGCTCTCTCTAACCCTTTTTTTATATACTGGGCTCGGCCAATCAGAGATCCAATAATGATCCAAAAAAGAGAGTTCATCGAGTCATTGGGAATCTGATCAATCATAATAACCGCGACTATCAAGCTATGGCCCACCACCAGTGCCTGAGCTTTGCGATCTCCGAGCAGAGTAATATTGTAACTAGCCTTGGTCATAGCAGAGTACATCAACCCAAATATCGATAAAAAACCGATAACTCCATATTTGCCAAACAGAATAATCCAATAGCCATCAGTAACAGAATCCGCCAGCTTATATCGATCCCAACCACCCCAGCCAAAAATAAACTTGTCCTTGGCTCGATCCAACAGCAGAGCCTCCTGGTTAAACCTATACTGAAGCGACCCAGCTTGCCTTGAATTAATTGGCTCAATTAACTCAATCAGATACTGGTGTGGAAACACATCAATAATGCACAGTAGTGGATAGGTAATGGCTACAGTAGCAATAAAGTAGGCAACCCTTTTGATCATCATAATGGGTAAAAATTTGATCGAACCAAACAACACCATGCCCAGGATTATTGCGCCAAAACCCTTGGACAGATAAAGCAACGCCACCAGATACAACACAATCAAGCCATTGAAATGCTTGGTGATCTGGACTTTAAGTTTTGCAAGGTTGAGCGCTGCCCCCAGCACGGCGACTAAAAAGATAGCCACCCAGAGACCATGGCCCAAAAACACCACAGGCCTAAAGCCGCCGTATCTCACCTGCTGCCCCCAGCTATGGGGGAAAAATCCATAGACCCATTTATGCAGCTGCGGGCTCATCCTGATTTCAAAAACAATTAAGATGGAATAAAGCAGGCCCGCAAGCACCAATAGTCTAAAAAGCTGTACCTGATCCTCATGAGTCTTTATCAACTGAAGTGCGATAGTAAAAGGAAGCAACAGCAAGCCCTGAGACAGTATCACTGAAACTGTATCCCGATAACCTAACCCGGGGATAAACCGGTTGACCTCATTAATTGCATCGCCATTGGTAAATACCATGCCCACAGACCCGACAAAAAATAACAGAATCATATTTCTTTCAAAGCCGCTGGGTGGCAGCAGACCAATATTTTGCCTGGCCAGATACTTACAGCCAAGAAATGCCATCACTGCGGGAATGGTGGTTTTGTTTAGCGCAGGGATAAGGGGGAAATCGAAATCCACCCCCACCGGCAGAAGCAGGTAGCCGCCAACAATGGTCCAAAAGGTGGCTGGAATAACCTCATTTCTCTTATACAGCCATATAGCCACCAACGGCCACAAAATCAGTGCCAGATAAGCAAAATCATTTGCCATCTATAATGCCCAGCCAAACGACAGTATCACCATGTGCCCAGTCCCGATTCCGTCGCCAGCCGCCGCTCAACTTTTTTCAGCAAAAAATATTTCACACAGGAGGCCAGAGCAATAATAGGAAATGAAATTAACCTCTGCCAAAAATCCAATCCTTTCCAGCGCTTCCAATACTTAAAATAAAAATGCCTGGGTATCAAGGGACTGTGGGTTTGCCTGTATTGGTTAATAAGCTCCTCCACCCACAGAGGGTTGTGAATATTATTTCGCGCTACCAGCTGGCCGGCATCAGTACCTGTCTCTGCAACTTCTGCCCATAGATACCCATAGATCATCGAATTGATAAAAGTACCAATCAATAATCTTTCCTCATGGCGAAACAAAGATTTGATTGAGGGATCCGGAGTAAAATAATGGCAGACCTGATCCACAACCAATATTCTTTGGTTATTATCCTGCTGGGTAAACAACTCTGTGACCAGCATGGCCCGTAAAAAGCCATCTTCCACGGGAAGTCCCTCAGGCATAGTTATCTTTCGCAGCTGATCTCCCCGGGCACAATAAAGAGATCCAGCCACTGCAGTACTGCCCTTGTTCATCAGCTTTGAAAAAAACAACGATATCGACTCAAATATTGTTTTGTTGTCTTTTAATGAGGTATCTTTTTTTGCTACATCAATGGACAGATAGGCTTGGTGTGACTGGCGAAGTGATGTCAGTAACTGGGAGATTACATCCCCGGAGCCAAACGTAATATCAGAGTCCATACAGACAAATGAATCAACAGAGCCATTCGCCTTAGCATGGATAAATCTATTCCAGGCATTGCTCTTGCCAGGTTTGGCAATCTCCAAAACATGGCCGCTAAGCAATGTACTGTTGTGCAGATATTCCGCGGCTACAGCTACTGTATTATCGGAACAGCCATTTGCCAAAATTGTTAATCTGACATTCAGGTTATTAGCAGAAAAAACATCCTGCTTGGCCAAACTCTCTAAAGTACGACAAATATTGCCCTCTTCATTGTGAGCAAACAGACCGATACTGAGGCTATGCTTGGCCTCATCCATCAGGCGGGCAACTCCGGTAAAAGTTTAAGGATATTGACATTCTTTGCATCATTCAGCCATTTGGCCACCTCTTTCACCTCCTTCGCTTGAGTCGCAGTTGGCCTTATAACCGCCGAGGTACTGCGATCCTTAACCAGATCAATGATCAAGTTCGCATTAATGCTCTTGCGCTCATCGGCAAAGGCGTAGACCAGAGCCATATCACAGAGAGTGTTAATGCGCCTGGGCACCCCCTCAGAGAAACAAAAGATCGCCGCTATGGCATCTGTGGTAAAAATCGATTTGCTGGAGCCGGCGGTTTTAAGGCGGTAAAGAATATATTTTCCTGTATCAACATAATCCATTGGCCGTAGATTAAAATCCACGCCAATGCGCTGGGCAAATTGAGTCAGCTTTGGGTCATTGAGTTTTTCAATCAACTCCGGTTGACCCACCAGTATCAGCTGTAAAAAGATATCGGTGGTGATATTGATATTGGAGATCAAGCGCAGTTCTTCTAATGTTTCTTCAGACAGATTTTGGGCTTCATCAATCACTAGTAGTACACGCTTCCCGTCGGCATACTGGTCCATCACAAATTCGGAAAACTTGCGCAGCTTTTTAGCATTCTCCGGGCTCGGTTCTTCAAGATCAAAGGCGTCTAGCACCCAGGTCATGAGATTACCAAAGGAGCTGTGAGTGTTATTGATCACCCCTATCACTACTTCATCGCCTTCCTGGCTGAGCAAGTAATTAACCAATGTCGTCTTGCCCGCACCTATGTCGCCAGTGATCACGGTGAATCCTGCCTGACTGTGAAAGCCATATTCGAGCATGGTCTGAGCGCGAATATGGTTTTTGCTCAGATATAAAAATGCCGGATCCGGATTAAGACTAAATGGCTTTTCCTTAAGCTTGAAGAACTCTTTATACATATTATTTTAGTCTCTTATTTGTCTTACTCGCCACCACAGGGATTAAACCGGAACAGGCGAT
The DNA here is from genome assembly GCA_943788875.1 of uncultured Pseudomonadales bacterium. Lineage (GTDB taxonomy): Bacteria > Pseudomonadota > Gammaproteobacteria > Pseudomonadales > Porticoccaceae > HTCC2207. The sequence continues at coordinate 267,345 of CALSSA010000006.1, forward strand.
TTTAGTGTGAAGTGTTCGGCCTGAGATTTATTAACCAGAGTTCCAACAAGATTACAGTTATCCATAGATTGCATGGCTTTTATAATTTCAGCCTCGGAGTTTTTACCCTCCTCTATGACCATCAAGAAACAATCGATATGGTTCACACAGGTGACCACATCATCCCGTGGCAATATTGGTGGCATGTCATAAACCACAATCCGCGACTTATATCGCTGGGTAACCTCATGAAATAGATTGACCATCTTCGGAGTAGATATCCATTCTGCGGAGTTGTCTGCGGTACCTACTCCAGGTAACAAAAGCAGCCTGTCCATACCTGGATTAACCAGCAGGTCCGCGATCTCCGCCTCACCTTTAAGGTAATCCAACAGTCCCTTAGTCGGTTTAATAGAAAAGAAATCTGCGATACAGGGGGTACGTAGATCCATGTCCACGAGCAGTGCGGTGTGATTAACTTCCATAGCAATGGCTGCTGCCAAATTGCTGGCTACCAATGACTTACCCTCACCATGGGCAGGCGAGATAATCCCAATACTACGCCAGTTGTTGGCTCGCATTTTTTTTACTACATCGGTGCGCAAGGTTCTAAATATCTGCGATCTTGGGTCACTAGTGGACCTGGAGACGATATGATTGCGCTCCAGCACCTCATTTTTAATCGGCATGACCTTACTAATTGAATAAACGATTTTCTCTAGTGGCGAACTATTGCCATTAACAATATGCTGCTCCTGTCTTTTGACTCGGGCTTTCTGCAGTGCTTTGTGAATTCTAGACATGAGGGTGACCTACAACATATTTATTTTAGTAAGCAGTTTGAACCAGACAATATCCAGGCTCATAAAGAAATAATGAACAATTAGAACTGCGATAATAGAAAGGAAGGCGCACACGACGAGCATGCTCTTACGTGTCCTGTCCCGTTTTTTGTAATCAGCCTCGGTGAGCATTAAGGGTACTATGGCCAACGGTTCGAGACCGGTTATACGAGTGATATCTTTGATACTTCGTACTGATGGATCGAGCATCTCAACCAGCATCGCGAGGCCAAAACTTGCAGCCACTGACAGGAATAGCCCCATCATCATTAGCTTCGGGCGGTTGGGCTTGACCGCTTCGGTGGGCTTTAATGGCGGCTCGATCAGGGTAAAGCTCTCAGCTTTATTCTCAGACTCTAGGTTTTGCGCCACATCAGCTTCAAGCTGCTTCGCTCTTAGTTCCTGATATTTCTTTTTTGTGTTTTCATAATCTCTAGTCAGATCATCGTAGCTGCGTTTTACCTCATGAGTGCGCAATACCCGAGCATTGTATTCAGCCACTTCGATCTGCATCGATTGTCGCTCTTTCACCAAACGGGACAATTCTTTTTCTGACAGGTCAATTTTGATTTTTATTTGCCGGTATAGGGGGTTAGAGATTTCATCCAGATTCTGTTCAGGCTGAAATAATGCATCTGCTGCCACTTCTTTTTCGAGGCCCTCAATTTCCCGGTTTATGCGCTTGATGTCCGGGTGGGAAGCTGAATATTTATTGCGCATGCTGCTCAGTTCATTTTTAAGCTGGGCCAGGCGCACCGGGGCGCTTAAGGTATTGACGCCGTCGTTGCTCGCTACATAGGGATCCATGCTGGCAAGTTCAAGACTGAGAAAGTGAATTTGATCACTGAGTCTCACAGATTCAGTTTGGTGACCGCGGATTTTTTCTTCCAGGCTCTCAATCATGGACAGATTAAATTGCAGTAGTTCTGGCAGACTATCTCCATATTCCAATTTAAAGCCCGCTATTTGCTGCTCCAGATCCTGCACTGTCTTTTGGATCTTATTGGCTTCATCGGTCAGGAAGGACACTGTCTCGGCAGCTTTATTGGTACGGGTCTTCACATTTTCATCAAGAAACATGGTCACCAGTTCATTGGCAACCTTCTGTGCAATAAAGGGGTTTTCATCCATAAATGACACTTTGAATGCAATGCTGGCGCGCTGTGCTCGGCCTCTGGTGGGGTCAATCACATTGGCATTAATCATGTCAACCTGGACATTACTGCGGAATTTTTCCACCAGCAATGAGATGGTGCTGGACTCCCGTTGCTCCTCATAGACATCAAATTTGTCTACCGTTTCGAGAATTCTTGAGGTGGTGAGAATGCGCTGCTTGATGACCTGTATTTGCTGCTCTGCGTAGCTGGTCACTGTAGATCTTACCAGGTCTCTAGGTATCTCCTGACTCTCAATCAGAATAACCCCCTCCGACTGATAAATAGGTGGCAGCATAAAGGTGATGATTGCGCTAAGAGCAAGCAAAAGGGGAAAGGTGATTATGATGTAGAACTTTCGCCTGCGCAGGATTTCTAGATAATCCAGCAGCGATTTTTCGCCGTCATCCATAACTGTCATATTGTACAACCCAATCCTTTGATTAATTCTCTGGCCTATTTTTTATAACGTTAAAAGCTATATCGTAATCCTGCTTTGATTCTGTTGGAGTCGACACTGCCAGCCTGTCTATCGAAAGAGCGATAACTGTAAGAGGTCTCCAGTCGTAATCTGGGGGTCAAACGGTAGTTGTAGTAGGGTGAGATTTCAGTGCTCTCTCGGGCATTGAGTTGTGAATCAGTATCGTGCCAAGAGCCTCGTATACCGGCCGCACTGCGCTCACTGAGTTTGCGTTCATAGGAAACATTAACAGAATCCCGCTCTTCTACTTGGCCCTGACTTGAAGGATAGAGGCCCCGCTGCAAATTTACAGACCAGTCATTTATCGGTTGATCGCTGGCAAAGCCTAGAGTCGCCAAGGTGCCGGAATTATCTTCATCAGTAATTACCAGCAATGGCCCTACCACCACAACTCGGTGTTGGTCGCTGTTAAAGTAACCAAGACTTAAATCGATCGTCATCCCCTCAGCATATTGGTAGATAATCCCTGCGGTGACATTTTCGTACTCGGTTTCGGTAAGGTCGCGGCCGGGTCGCTCTGCAGCATATTCGGAAACGGCGCCGTTGATGGTGGTAGTCCAGCGCTGATTTAACTGGTGCTGCCAGCCAAGATTGACACTGTCATTTTCATTGTCAGCAAAGTCCAGGCTGTCGTAGTCTCGCTCAATATGACCAAAGGACAGGCTAATAACGTCTTTTTCAGTCAGTTGATAGGAAATGCCTGGCTCAATACTGATGGTTTCAACAATGGCATTGGAATTAAATTGCCCTGTATCGAGATCGGCAAAATCACGCTGGGAGTTTTCTTGATAACCGACACCTAATGTCCAGGTGGTGCGCTCTGCTCTAATGCTGCTATCCCATCTAAGTGCTGGGTCTTCTGAGTCAAACTCGTCAAACTCAGAATACCGTCGGACTGCTAGCTCGGCCTCTACAGAGGATTCGATGGATGGCGTCAGATAGTGCAATGACAGCTCTGGTTTGATCGAATAACGCCAAGTGTCCTGGCCCGTCTCATCCATAAAGAAATTGTCGTCATAAGTAGCAAGGGAATTAAGGCCCCATTTCGGCACCCAGGTGCCTGCATAACAGGCCATCCCGGGCAATAACATTAAACCGACGATGACAGCAGTATATTTTAAAGATTTTTTCATAATGCCCTCCTTGGCCTAGGGTACGACTATAACGTCACCGGCCTGAAGTTTATGGTTAGTTGACAGGTCACTGCCTTTTTCAAGATCCGAGTAGCGCACGGAAAGGATCAGTTCCTGCTCTCCTTCACTGCGAATCACTTTGATAGAGTTGCCTGAGGCGAATTCATTGATACCGCCGGCAATGGCTAACGCCTGCATCACATTGGTACTCTGAACCATGACTATGGGACCGGGTTTTAATACTTTGCCAACCACAAAACTAGCATTGCCCCTGGTGCTGGTGACTGTAACATTCACCTCAGGATCGGCAATAAAGGCATCCAGTTTGGCGGCAATGGTGGTTTCCAGCTTTGCGGCGCTATTTCCCGAGGCTTTGATATGTCCAACCAATGGAAATGAAATCATGCCATCCGGCAGCACAGTGATAGTTTTTTGCAATGTCTCTTCATTCCACACCGAGACCTCTAGCTGATCTCCCGGGTTTAAAAGATACACATCACCTGCCTGAGTAGCACTAGCTACTGCAGCTGTGATTAGTAGTACGAAGGTTAAAAAATGACTCTGGTGTCCCTGCCTCTTATTCATGATGACCTTTCCTTTGGTATCAGTTAATTCTATTTCAGTTAATTGTAGACCTGAATTGAGCAAAATGACGCCCAACTCTGTTTCTCAATAGGCGTTCTTATTGTTAAAGCCAACAAAAATGGTGATGACAATCAGTTTAATATCCAACCATAAAGACCAGCTACGAATATATTCAAGATCATATTTGATCCGGCCTTCCATTTTTTCCAGCACCTCGGTTTCGCCCCTATAGCCTTTGACCTGAGCAAGGCCGGTAATCCCAGGCTTCACTTTATGTCTGAGCATATAACCGTGAATGGCGGTGCGATAAAATTCATTGTGGGTCACTGCATGAGGCCTGGGACCAACAATTGACATGGTTCCAACTATCACATTAAAGAATTGCGGCAGTTCATCGAGAGAGGTGCGACGCAAAAACTTGCCAAATGGCGTGATTCTGCTGTCACCTTTGCTCGCCTGGATCACTTCGGAGTTGCCGGCATCCATCACTGTCATGGTGCGGAATTTCCACACATCAATAGACTCACCACCTATGCCATAACGTTTCTGACGAAAGATAATGGGCCCTTTAGAGCTGAGTTTGATACCCATGGCGATAAATAGCATGGGTAGGGCAATCAGTGCCAGGATTACCAAACTGCAGCTAATATCCAAAGCTCGCTTGGTTACATTATCCAGCCCGGTGTGCGGAGACTCAAAGATACTCACCGCTGGCATGCCCTGAATATCCAGCCAGCTGGCATTGAGTAAATCAAAACTAAACAGATCGAGCATCATATAAGCGGACACCGTAGTGTCAGACAAATCATTGAGCAGACTTTTGATACGTGCTTCAGCGGCTAAGGGCAGAGTGATAAAGATCACATCTATACCGCCATCTCTGGCCTGTTTAATCAGATCCTCAGAGCCGCCTTTAATAAGGTTTTGATCAGAGATAAAGCGACGATTGCCATTGGTGCGGCGATCGTCAAAAAAACCAACAAAGTTATAGCCTGCCCATGACATAGACTGAATACGTTTTTCTAACCCAACACCAAGTTCAGTGGCACCATAGATAGCCACTTTTTGGGCACTCAGGCCTGTATCCCTGAATATCCTCAGCACCATGCGCATAATCGAATGCCAGGAAATAAGTTCAATAGGCGTCAGTACAAACCAGTACATAACCACTTCCCGGTTGTACAGATCCACCGGCTGCAAAAAATATTGAATGGCCAGAAAAATAACGACAATGGCGGCCCAGTTGCTGCCAACGGCAAAAACTTCTCCACTAATGCTTATATCTCGCCAGGATTTGTAGGTGCGACTGGATTCAGTGAAAAAGCTAAACAGCACAATCGCGATTAGCAACAGCCAGCTGTAGACGGGCAGCCAATCAAGTTGCATTACCGAGACCAGCGCGACCAGGGTACAGCCGATAATCCCCGCATCAATAAGACGTGAGAGTGCGTTTATCTTTGCGTCTTTGGGACGCACCATCCTTGATAGATCTTTCATATATTAGAACAACTGCCGAGTTTTGAATCCTCAGCGAAAAGTGTAGCTATAAATGATTATTGTGCGAATCTCTTATCAGCAGAAATGAGAAACAGTTATCGTTTTATTGTCGTATTAGCCTGCTTTTTTGCCTGCGAAGGCCAAAAATACCAACTAAACCGGTAATAAAAAACCAGGCTGCCCCTGGAAGTGGCACCTGGGTAACACCCCATTCTGCGTAGTGGGAAATATCGTGTAGTTTGCCATCCAGAGCATTGCCGATGGTGATCGAGACACCGTCGTTGTACATATCTTCAACATAATAAAGCCATACAGATGTGGAGGCTTTTACCGTGATATAGCCCGAAAAACCAATGCTTGAAAGTAACGTTTTAGTACTCGCCGGTGAGGCTTCAAAAGTTTTATCAAGACCGCCGAGACTAACACCCTCAAATGCCAACATATTTTCCATATCGGGGGTTCGGTGGTCATTGGCAACGCCACCCTGCCAGAACTCGGCTGATGTAATCTGGCTTAAATCGCCAGTATTAACCTGACAGCTGGGAGCAACACAGGCACCATAGCCTTGGTCAATGGTGCCATTGCCATCTTCATCAACACCACCAAGATCATTCTTGTTTTTATCGGCTTCCCAGATACTGAGAAGATTTATGGTATCTGCATACACAGGAGATAGGGCCAGTGGCCACAATAAAATAACAGCTACAACTAATACCTTTTTCATAATCGATCCCTCAACTTACTCTCCGTGTCAGCCTCAGGTCATGCAGTTTCCTGAGCAACTTCTCCCAGCATTTACAAATCTGTGACCTGCGTCACATTTATGCACTGGGCAAATTTAAGAATAGACCATGTTCAAGAGCAGTCAAGAAATCCCCCAATAAAAAAGGCGACCCTATGGGTCGCCTTTTCGTTAACTGGAAACAGCCAGAGCTTAACCTAGCTTTTCCTTGATACGTGCAGATCGGCCTGAACGCTCGCGCAAGTAGTACAGCTTGGCGCGACGAACAGCACCGCGACGTTTCACTTCAACGCTATCAACCAGCGGGCTATAGGTCTGGAAGGTACGCTCTACGCCGATACCATTGGAGATTTTACGCACGGTAAACGCTGAGTTCAGCTGGCGGTTGCGCTTAGCGATAACCACACCTTCAAAAGCCTGAAGACGCTCGCGAGTGCCCTCTTTTACTTTAACCTGAACTACAACTGTATCACCTGGGCTAAAATCCGGGATTTCTTTGCTCATCTGCTCTTTTTCAATCGCAGCAATAATCGATGTTTTGTTGCTCATTTCATGCTCCTCAATTTTCATTGGTTGGTGGCGTGCCACCTGATTTAGAGCTCTGTACAGAGAGGATGAACATTATCCTTTGTCATCATCTGCCAGCGCATTACTCACTTCCTTGAGTAGGGCCTGCTGCTCTTTATTGAGCTTCAGGCGGTCCAGCAATTCCGGTCTTCTCTGTTGGGTTCGCACTAATGACTGCTGCAAACGCCAACGTCTGATTTTTTCATGGTTGCCAGATAACAGTACTTCTGGCACTTCTTGGCCCTGATAATTTTCTGGCCGCGTATAATGCGGGCAGTCCAACAGGCCTTCGGCAAATGAGTCCTGATCTGCAGAATCACTGTGCCCCAATGCTCCTGGAAGCTGACGAATCAGCGCGTCCACCAGCACCATGGCTGGAAGCTCGCCACCGCTGAGGACATAATCCCCAATGGACCATTCCTCGTCGACTTCAGCCTGAATCAACCGTTCGTCAATTCCTTCATAGCGCCCGGCAATCAAAATAATTGACTGCTGAGTGGCGAAATCATTGACCGATGCCTGGTTCAACACCTTGCCCTGAGGGGATAAATACACCACCACAGGATCTTTATCTGTCCACTGCCTGGCATCGGCGATGGCCCTGCGCAGGGGCTCTATCATCATTACCATACCTGGCCCGCCCCCGTAGGGTCGGTCATCGACCGTCTGATGACGATCTTCGGTGTAATCTCTCGGGTTAAAACTGGCTAGCTCCAGCAACCCTTGCTTAACCGCTCGGCCACTAATGCCATAGTCGGTTACTGCGGCGAACATTTCTGGGAACAGGCTGATCAATGCTATTTTCATTCATCTTACCTCTCTGCTCCGCAATGCCCGCCTAAAACTCTGGGTCCCAAATCACATCAATGGTTTGCGCCTGCAAGTCTATGTTGGTCACAAACTGCTCTACGTAGGGAATCAACCGCTCTTCGCGATCGATACTTTCGGCATCACCCGCTATCACCAGTACATCATTGGCACCGGTTTCCAGTAGCGACTTTACGAAACCCAGACGAATTGACTGTCCCTCGAAGTGACTGGTTACTGCCATTCCTACAAGCTGATGCCAGTAAAAATCACCACTGCCCAGCCCGGGCAATTCTGTCTTTGCAACCAAAATATCCTGCTGACACCAAGCTCTAGCAAGGTCTCGATCATCGACACCTTTGATATGCACAACCAGACCGTCGCCATGACGCTTCCAGTCATCGACAACCAGTTGTTGCCGACCCTGCGCTGTATCAATCCACCAGGGCTGGTAGTCAAATACTGCCTCTACCTGTTCGGTGTAGGAGAATACTTTTACCCATCCGCGCACACCAAATACTGCTGTAATCCGCCCTACTACAAGTGTGTCCAAAGAACGACTCCCGGGCTGCAGAACCTATTAAGCTGCTACTTTCGCAGCCTCTTTAAGCAGTGCTGATACACGATCGCTAACCTGTGCGCCTTGACCCTGCCAGTAAGTGGCACGCTCAAGATCTACGCGCAGACGCTCTTCGGCACCGCGGGCAACTGGGTTAAAAAAGCCAATACGCTCGATATAGCGAGCATCGCGTGCATTGCGCGAATCGGACACTGTGATGTGGTAAAAGGGGCGTTTCTTAGCGCCACCACGAGCCAATCTAATTGTTACCATTTACTAAAATCCTGTGTTCAGGTGGCAAAATTGCCGAACCTGATGCTAGTTAACTGCTTTGTCAGTCTTCTCTTTACCGGGTGCCACGCAAGCATAGCGGGACCCCCACGAAAGGCGCGGTATATTACGTCAAAAGGAATTGAAAGGAAACTACTTTTGCAGCTATTTAACTGCGCTTCAGAGCCGCTATATTCCATCTCAAAGCCAATGCCAACTCTGGCTAGAGCTTGGGAAAGCCACCCGGCGGCAATCCACCGCCTGGAGGCGCCATTCCGCCCATGCCGCGCATCATATTTTGCATGCCCTTGCCCTTCATTTTCTTCATCATTTTGCCCATCTGCTTATGCTGTTTGAGCAGGCGATTAAGATCCTGAATACTGGTGCCAGAGCCGCTGGTAATGCGCCTTTTGCGCGAACCATTGAGAATATCCGGATTGGCGCGCTCTTTAGGGGTCATAGAATCAATAATGCACTCCATTCGACCAAATTGGCTGGTGACATCATTCTGCTGGGCCATTTGCGCCATATTGCCCATTCCTGGCAACTTATCCATCAAACCGGCCATGCCACCCATATTTTTCATCTGCTGCAGCTGTTCGCGCAGATCTTCTAGGTCAAAACCCTTACCTTTAATAACCTTTTTCGCCAATCGCTCAGCTTTTTGCTTATCGACCTTGCGCTCAACCTCTTCGATCAGGCTGAGGACATCACCCATACCTAGTATGCGTGAGGCAATACGCTCAGGATGGAAGGGCTCAAGAGCATCGGTTTTTTCACCCACACCAAGGAATTTAATCGGCTTACCCGTAATATGGCGTACCGAAAGAGCCGCACCGCCGCGGGCATCACCATCAACCTTGGTTAAAATAACGCCAGTGAGAGGCAGCGCTTCATTAAAGGCTTTGGCGGTATTCACCGCATCCTGACCAATCATCGCGTCGATAACAAACAAAGTTTCAACCGGCTTAGCCGTGCCATGCACCTGCTTTATCTCGTCCATCATCTGTTCGTCGACGGCCAGACGACCAGCAGTATCCACAATCAGTACATCAGCAAACTGCTTCTTGGCCTCACTGAGGGCGCTGTTAACAATATCTACAGGCTTCTGGCTGGCATCACTGGGAAAAAATTCGGCACTGACTTCGCCTGCCAGAGTTTTTAGCTGCTGAATCGCTGCAGGACGGTAGACATCCGCAGAAACCAGCATGACCTTTTTCTTTTCTCGCTCTTTAAGATATTTTGCCAGTTTGGCTGCCGAGGTAGTCTTACCTGCACCTTGCAAGCCAGCCATTAGAATCACTGCGGGGGGCTGAGCGGCCAGATTGAGGGACTCATTCTTCTCCCCCATTACGCTTTCCAGTTCGGCCTGAACAATCTTCAGGAACTGCTGACCAGGATTCAGACTGCTGCTGACCTCAGAGCCAACGGCGCGGACCTTGACCTGCTCGACAAAATCTTTGACAACAGGTAAGGCAACATCAGCCTCGAGCAGGGCCATACGGACTTCACGGAGAGTTTCCTGTATGTTTTTTTCACTGAGACTCGCCTTTCCCGAGATTTTTTTCAGACTCTGGGACAGACGATCAGTCAAACTTTCAAACATAGCCATGCATTAACATCCAGCAGTAAAATTTAGGCGCACAGTATAACAATAATTTTGCCTCCCTCTTCACCCTGTGTGCTGAATATGACACACTCCGTTCAAACAAAAGGTGATTTCAATAAGATGGCAGGGTCAATACTTGGATTTGCGGCAACGGCTGCCTATCTGGTGGTCTGGGTTTACCACCTGACGCAGGTACGCAGGGGTGCGCAGTTTAACCACTGGTCTCTCCAGGCTGCGGCTGCCGCCGCTATTGGCCTGCATGGTGCAACCCTTATTGGCCTGCTGTTTATTGATGGCGGACTGGATCTCAGCCTGCTGAAAGTTTTCGCTCTTTTGGCTCTGGTTATCAATAGCCTGGTATGGATCAGCGGCATGAAAAAGCCACTACAGAGCCTCTATCTGTTTTTATTCCCTATTTCCGCCATCAGCATTGCCGCGGCGGTAATGAGCCTGAACAGCACACCTGTGTTTCTGGCATCGTTCAATATTCAGGCGCATATCTTAATATCGATTCTCGCCTATAGCCTGCTGGCCATAGCAGCGCTGCAGGCCCTGCTGGTGGGCTATCAGGATTGGCAGCTCAAACATAAGCATCAAAACCAGCTAATGCGCGCTCTGCCTCCATTGCAGACCATGGAAGTACTGTTGTTTGAGCTGATCTGGGCCGGGCAAATTCTGCTGACATTGTCACTAATCAGCGGATTCCTGTTTTACGAGGACTTTTTTGCCCAGAAGCTGGTCCATAAAGTCGTTTTCAGTTTGCTTGCCTGGATTGTCTACAGCACATTACTCTGGGGCCGACATGCTCGTGGCTGGCGGGGTATCAAAGCTATCCGTTGGACCTGGGCAGGTTTTAGCGCCATATTGCTGGGTTTTATAGGCAGCAAATTCGTGCTTGAATTTGTGCTTTCATGATCAAAAGTCAGTTGCTAAAAAGAATAAATTGATCCAACATAATCGCCCTTAACTTCAGAGGTCCACATTACTTGGACGATTCTCAACCCTTAATGCTGTGGTCAGCATTAGTTGTTCTGCTTATTCTATCTGCTTTCTTCTCTGGTTCAGAAACCGGCATGATGTCCCTCAATCGCTATCGCCTGCGCCATCAACGCAAGAAGAGCGCGGGAGCACGCCGGGCAGCCAAATTGCTGGCCATGCCTGATCGGTTGATCGGGCTTATTTTGATTGGCAATAACGCGGTCAACATTCTCGCCGCGATTATCGCCAATATGCTTGCCGTACTCTATGTTGGTGAAGCCGCAGCACCCTGGGTGGCCACAGCGTCGCTGACTATCACCGTATTGGTTTTTTCTGAGGTGACCCCCAAGACCATCGCCGCTCAGAATCCAGAATGGTTTGCCTTTAAAGCCAGTCATATCCTTAAACCATTGCTGCAACTACTCTCGCCATTGGTGTGGATGGTCAACAAATTAACCAATGCCGTGATCTCACTTCTGGGCTTCGATCCCAATAAAGATCGTGACGATGGTCTGGATACTGAAGAACTAAAGTCTCTGGTAGATATCTCTGCGCACAAAATTTCCGACAGCAATCAGGGAATGCTCAAGGCCATTCTCGACCTGGAATCAGTGACTGTGGAAGATATTATGATTCCGCGCAATGAGATCAATGGACTCAATATGGAAGCCAGTATTGAAGAGCTGATGAATAGCATTGTCTCTTCTGAATATACTCGCCAGCCTCTATATGAAGGTGACGTCAATAATATTGTTGGTATCTTCCATGCGCGCAAGGCCAATCACTTGCTGCGCTCAGAAAAAGTGACCCACAATGGGATCAAGCGCTTTTCTGAGACCCCCTACTTTATCCCTGAAAGTACGACATTAACCAATCAGCTGCTGAACTTTAAAAAGGCTCGCCGCCGTTTTGCTGTGGTAGTGGATGAGTACGGAGAAGTGCAGGGGCTAGTCACTTTGGAGGATATTCTCGAGGAGATAGTGGGAGACTTTACCACCAATACTGCCGACGAGATTGAAGAAGTTATCCGCAAGGATGATGGCAGCTATCTGATTCATGGCGCAGCTACGATTCGTGAGATAAACAAAGCAACGGGCTGGGAGCTCCCCAAAGACGGCCCGAAAACCCTTAATGGCCTGGCACTGGAGCAGCTAGAGAGCATTCCAGATGCCAATGTCAGCTTTATGATTAATGATTATCGATTTGAGACTCAAGAAATCAATGAGACGATGATCAAACAATGTGCTGTTATGCTCATGAAGAAGAAAAAAGTACAGGCAGAATAACCCGCTTTAGCCTAAGGGTTGACCTTGCTAGTGCGTTCTCCACACAGCACTAACACATCAAGGCGCTGATCATTGCTCAGATAGCGCCATTCCTGGATCTCTTTTGCGGTTCGATAGCAACCCACACAGACATCCTCATCATTGAGTGTGCAAATTGATGTACAGGGTGAGGTTACTGCCTGTTCTAACATTAACGCTCTACCTCAACCAGTTCAGTCATCATCTTTTGTCCTTTCTGCACATAATGAGCCGCAGAGCCGAGCAAGAACTGTCTGGTCTGCTCGTCATTTTCGCGTACCACTTTTCCCGGAGAACCTACTACCAACGAGCCATCTGGAATAACCGCACCAGCCTTGACCAATGTATTGGCGCCGATAATGCAGTCTGCACCCACTTTAGCGCCATCGAGAATAACCGCATTGATACCCACCAATGTGCGATCACCCACCTCCAAACAATGGATCATGGCATTGTGACCTACGGTTACATCATTACCTATAATCAATGGCTGGCCCGGATCGCAGTGCAGTACTGCGCCATCTTGAATATTGCTGCGTTCGCCCACTTCGATCAGATCGCAATCACCGCGAATAACCACATTGAACCAAACACTAGAGCCCTCTTTAAGCACCACTTTACCCATCACATCAGCACTCTCAGCGACAAATGCCGTTTTATGTATCTCTGGGCTATCTTCTCCAATTCGGTAAATCATCACTGTCCTCGCTGTCTTAATTCATCAATACGCATATCGCTGGGGTACTCAAGGTCAACGCCTGCATCCAGCGTGTTATTAACCATATCAACCAACACTTTTAGAGTGAAACCCCAAATCTTGAAGTCGTTATACGCAAGAAATGGGAACCTGAGCGCACCATGCTCATTTTTAATGTCAAAATACTGATACTGACTTACATCCAGCAACAGTCTTATCGGTAGATCAAATATAGCAGCGATTTCATTGGGGTCTGCTACCAGCTGCAATGGGCTTTCAACCACACCCACATAGGGAGTTACCATCAAATTGCGCCGCTTAGGCGAAGCCACAGGCAATGTTGCAACCGGAGTCACCAGCTGCGGTGCCAAGCCCACCTCTTCATGGGCCTCTCTAAGGGCGGTATCCAACAGATTATTATCGACCGCATCCCACATGCCTCCGGGAAAAGCCACCTCGCCAGCATGATTCTTTAGATGATTGGCACGCTGAGTCAGCACCACCTGAGGGTCTGCAATATCACCATGCAACACTACTAAAACAGCTGCGGTTAAACTGTGATCTAGGGGTTTGGGCGATACTCTGGTGAGAGGAAATTTTTTTAGTTCATTTATAATGTTTTCGAGCATTTGTGCATTATACTCAGCTCTGACAGTTTTCTGAGCTTTTCATGAATTTTTGTTCTAACTGCGGCAATGCCGTTATAAAAAAAATACCACTGGGGGACAACCGTGAACGACATGTTTGCGGTAGCTGTGAACTAATCCATTACCAAAACCCAAAGGTGATTGCCGGAGTATTGCCCGTTTATGGCGATCAAATACTGCTGTGCAAGCGCTCAATAGAGCCCCGCCATGGTTTTTGGACTCTACCTGCAGGCTTTCTCGAGAATGGCGAGTCCTCACTCGAAGGTGCTCTGCGGGAATGTGAAGAGGAGGCCAATGCGACGGTAGTTAACCCCGAGCTCTATGCCTTATTCGACATTCCCCAAATCAATCAGGTCTATGTGTTTTACCGCGCAGAATTAATGGAGCCTGTGTTTGGCCCGAGCTCGGAATCCTCTGAAGTGGAGCTATTTGATGAGCAGGATATTCCCTGGGCAGAGCTGGCTTTTCCTGTCGTCGAACTGGCGCTAGACCATTTCCTCAAAGATCGGATAACAGGCGATTTCATCGTAAAGCATGAAAAAATACAACGCCCATGGCGCAGTCGTCGCAGTCCCTAAACTTAGAAATACAGGCGTAAGGCAATGTAGTAGCCATCAAAGGTGGCGTCAGACTGCAACTCATCAAGGTCATCCAGCTCAATCGCCATGGATCTGTAACCCAGTACAATACCTGCATCCATGGCTGGCAAAATATCAAAGCTATAACTTAGTTCTGCCGACCAGTCCACCAATCTAAACTCGTCAACATTGATCCAGTTTGCTGCTATATCTGCGTGCCATCCTGTGGTGGGCAATGCCAGCCCTAACTTGCCATAAAGCAATGGCACCGTGGCATCAAGATCCATGTTCTGCTGTTGAGTTGCGCCGATCAGGCTGGCTTCACCATCAAACAGTCTTGCGGTAATACCAAGGTCCAGATCAACAATATTGTCCAGCACCTCATAGTAAAAAGTGGCATCTGTATGACTCAGATCGAGGCTAATATCTGCCTGTTCTGTAACCACAAACGGGGTGCCATTAAGATCGCTACCAGCACTGATCAACTCATTGCCAGACCAGTTAAGGTCACTGCGCTGAAGGCGGATATTGGGCAAAAGAGGCAGTGGGTGCTCAAGGGCTATATAGGCGAACTGGTTGGCTTCCTCTTGTAGACGAAGTGTTGAACTCAGGTCAATATCAGTGCGTCCAATATTCCCCTGTGGCTCAGCCTGCCAAGAGCCACCGCCAATGGAAAGGCCGATAAGGTCTGCAAATACAGTGATTGGCGTTAAGAATATAGCCAATGCCACAAAGATGCGGAGAGTTTTCATAGTTCGTCCCTGATTAGAAATTTGCTGCAGGCATAATAACTAAACAGTAGATATTAAAATGTGACTTGCTTCCCCCAACTTGCAGTAGCTGGTTATCAGTTTATTTATTTGCGGCATAAAAAAACCCCGCGGTTTAAGCCGCGGGGTTGATAGTACGAAAGCGGCTACAGCTTAAAGAGCAGCAGCATTTTCCGATAGGTACTCAGCAACACCGGCAGTGGTATCTTTCATGCCTTTGTCACCACGATTCCAGCCCGCAGGACAAACTTCACCATGCTCTTCGTGGAAGCTCAGGGCGTCTACCATGCGCAGCATCTCATCGACATTGCGACCCAGCGGCAGGTCATTAACCACCTGATGGCGAACCATACCCTGCTCATCAATCAGGAATGATCCACGGAAAGCAACCCCATCGGCTGGATGCTCAACATCATAGGCCTGACAGATTTCATGCTTAACATCAGCAACCAAGGTATAGCGCACTGGGCCAATGCCACCATCGTTGATTGCGGTGTTGCGCCAGGCGTTGTGCGAGAACTGGGAATCGATTGATACACCAATTACTTCCACGCCGCGGCTTTGGAATTCTTCGTAGCGATGATCGAAGGCGATCAGCTCTGAAGGGCATACAAAAGTAAAGTCCAGAGGATAAAAGAAAATGACAGCTTTCTTTCCTGCAATGGCTTCGCTCAGATTAAAACTATCTACAATGTCGCCGCTTCCGGTTACTGCTGCTGCGGTAAAGTCAGGTGCTGACCGTCCAACTAATACACCCATAAAGCACTCCTATATAAAGTAAGTAAGGTTTTTAAAAAGATTAGATTGCTAAGGAATAGTTACATGCAAAGCGTAAACCGGCCAATTAATAATCCCTATTGTGCCGATAGAACTGACTGCAGAACTAAATTGTTGACACAAAAAAAGAGCAGCGAAAATATTCGCTGCTCTTTGATGTGAAATATCCTGGTTAGGCGTCTGCTGCTGGCCCGTCTTCACCCATAGCTTCATCGATCAAAGGCTTCAACTCACCTTTGTCATGCATATCAGTGACAATATCGCAGCCGCCAACCAGCTCGCCATTAACCCACAGCTGCGGAAATGTTGGCCAGTTGCCAAACGCGGGGAGATTGGCGCGAATCTCTGGGTTAGACAGAATGTCCACATAGGCAAAGCGCTGGCCACAGCCCATAAGCGCCTGAACAGTTCGCGAGGAGAAGCCGCATTGAGGCTGATTAGGTGACCCTTTCATATAGAGTAACACTGAGTTGCTTTCCACTTGCTCGCGGATTGTTTCCATAATGTCCATAGAGACAGACCTCTAAAAATTGGTTGCTGAAGATAGCGCGATTCTACCCGTTTCAGTACGCCGCTTACAGGACTACGGATTATTTATTTTAATTAACCCGGCGAAATCCGGTAATGGACATTGCAAATTATTTATTGAATGCAAATGAGAACTATTTGCATTTGCGTTTAAAAATCACTATAGTGCCTCCCACTGACGTTTTACTTATTTAATGTATTTTTTTGGAGACACAGAAATGAACAAAAAACTTCTCGCCCTTATGATCGGCTTGAATCTCACAGTAACTGCACAGGCTGAAACGCCGGATCTTGAAAAAATGTGGCAAATTATTCAGCAGCAACAAGCTGAAATCGCTGCACTAAAAGGACAGTTACAAGAAACTGATATCAAAACTGAAGCCACTATCAGTGCGGTGGAGCAATTCTCAGCCCTGCCGACCTCTGCGGGCAAGACTACCTTCGGTGGCTACGGCGAAGTCCATTACAACAATCTGGAAAAAGATAATGGCTCTGGCGATAAAGACGCCGTCGATTTCCATCGTTTTGTTATGTTCACCGGCCATCAGTTTACCGACAATATTCGATTCTTCTCTGAGTTAGAGGTAGAACACAGTATTGCTGGCGAAGGCAAAGTGGGTGAAGTAGAACTGGAGCAAGCCTATATTGAATGGGATGCGACAGAAAATCTTTCCGCCAAAGCTGGTCTGTTTTTGATACCCGTAGGTATGATTAATGAGACTCACGAACCAAACACTTTTTACGGCACTGAGCGCAATGCTGTTGAGAAAAATATTATCCCGGCAACCTGGTGGGAAGCTGGTGCTGCCATCAACGGAGAGATTAGCCAAGGGTTTAGCTACGACCTCGCTGCACATTCCGGGTTGTATATCCCAGCGGGTAAATATAAGCCCCGCGACGGTCGACAGAAGGTCGGTAAGGCCAAAGCTGATAACGGAGCCTTCACTGGTCGTTTGAAATATACTGGTATCCCTGGACTGGAATTAGCTGCCACAGTGCAGCATCAGGTAGATATCACTCAGGGCGAAGGCGCACAGTCAGTGGGCGGAACCCTCTTCGAAGCCCATGTTGCTTGGCAGGCTGATAACTTCCAGCTGAGAGCACTTTATGCCCAGTGGGACTTTGATAATGCCATTAATGCCTATGCCAGCACAGCGGCAACGGATTATGTAGCGGGTACCGAATTCACTCTTTCAACCCCTGCATCAGATGGGAATACTGTTACCGGTGCCGATGAACAGACTGGCTTCTATATCGAGCCTAGCTACCGTATAACCGACAAGATCGGTGTGTTTGCCCGATATAGCGAATATGATAATCTTGCGGGCAATTCCGCTGACACTGCAATTGAACAAATTGATTTAGGAGTCAACTACTGGTTGCACCCCAATATCGTGTTCAAATTTGATTACCAAAATCAGGATGTGGCTGGCGGTAAAGGCTACGATGGTATCAATGTCGGTGTAGGCTACTCTTTTTAACTAATAGACAAGCCTCAAAAAGTATAGAACGACTAACTTTGCGATGATGAATGTTTAAATCAATGTTAAATGCCCTATTGCTAGTGGGCACTGCACTACTAACCTCTTTATCCTCACCTATGGTGATGGGTAAAGGGGTTTATCAGTCTGGTCCAGATTTTATTGCTGAGGTCTTTGAGCAACAGGCCAGCGCCAAGGTACTCTGGTTGACTAATGATATTCGCCAACAGGCAAAATATATTCTTGGACGCCCGGTGAGCGGCTTGCGCATTCGCTATCACCAGCATGGCAGCAAAACCGCCTGGATATTAGAAGAGATCGGCAAAGAGATGCCAATCACCATTGGTGTGGTAGTCGAAGCCAACAAGATTGCTCAGGTAAAAATCCTTGCCTACAGAGAGAGTCGCGGCGGTGAAGTGCGCTATCCAGCCTACACTAGACAATATCTCGGCGCCGCTCTGAAGGACAACTACAAACTTGATCAATCGATCGACGGCATCACAGGTGCTACCCTGTCAGTGTGGGCAGTAAATAAGGTAGCGGCTCTCGCTTTGTATTATCATAGCCTGACAGAGCAACCTACAGCTGATAGATAAGGCCTTCCGTGGACGTCAAAAAATCCATCATTTTTAACCTGCGCTGGCATCGCCGTATCGGCCTGTCGCTGTTTTTTATGGTCATCTTTCTTTCCGTTACCGGCTTTGCCCTCAATCATTCTCCAGGCCTTAAACTCAGCAAGGTCGACCTGACCAATGACTGGTTGCTGTCATGGTATGGTCTAGAGCAGGAACCCATCACAGGCTATAAGCTGAATGAAAACTGGCTCTATCAGGCCGGTGACAAGCACCTCTATTACAATCACACTATTGCAGGCAGCTGTTTGCCCCCCTTGCGGTCAGTGGCCACCACCGCGCAAATGATACTGGCACTGTGCAGTGACAGCCTGTTACTGCTGAGTCAGGACGGACAGCTTATTGAGAGCTTTAGTCAGCTTCAGGGCTTACCGGCCAATGTCGAACAGGTACTTGTGGACGGAGAAAATATTTTTCTGACCAGCCCAGCTAACGCAGTTATATTTGATGCTAACAGTCTGAACATCAGTGCTGTTAAACAGGCCAGTGGCGCTTCTATTGCACCGCAGCCATTGCCTGACAATCAATTCAAGGGGGTATCCGAGGCTGGCAGCGGCGCCAGCATCTCTCTGGAAACCCTAGTCCTTGATCTGCACAGTGGCCGTTTCTTTGGCAATGCCGGTGTACTGTTTGTGGATATTGTTGGCCTGCTCATGTGCATTCTGGCAATTACCGGCCTCTGGGCATGGGTCAATCATCAGCGGCTGCGCAAACAATAGCCCCTTTGATCATGTTGCCAGTTTAAAAAAACCACTATATTATTAGTCTAATAAATAAAAAACAAAAGGCAGCACAGCTGCCTTTTTTTTATTGCAGCCAAAATGACTTTGGCGATATAGGATATGTTATGACAACAGATGCATTGATGAATACTTACGGCACTAGAGCGGCCACCTTGGTTAAAGGTGAAGGCGCACGATTATGGGATGCCGACGGTAACCAGTATCTGGATGCGCTTTCAGGTATTGCGGTCTGTGGTCTGGGGCATTCACATCCAGGTATTGCTGCTGCAGTTGCGGAGCAGGCTGGCACATTGACCCATTGCTCAAATTTCTTCGCTATTCCCAACCAGCAAAAACTGGCGGATAAACTTCGTGATATCTCCGGTATGAGCAATGTATTTTTCGGCAACTCCGGCGCTGAAGCCAACGAGGCCGCTATTAAGATGGCCCGTCTCTTCGGTCACAAAAAAGGCATTAAGCTGCCGACAATTGTGGTTATGGATAACGCTTTCCATGGCCGTACTCTGGCAACATTGACGGCCTCTGGCAGCCGTAAAGTTCAGGCCGGCTTCGAGCCATTAGTGCGCGGCTTTGCACGCAGTCCGTACAATGATATTGAGGCACTCAAAGTCATTGGCGACAACAATGCTAACATTTGCGCCGTGCTGGTTGAGCCGATTCAGGGCGAGGGCGGTATCTGCATGGGCGACAAAGACTATTTACAGAAGCTTCGAGCAATCTGTGATCAGCGCGGCTGGCTGTTAATGCTGGATGAAGTACAGACTGGCAATGGTCGTACCGGTAAATATTTCTGTTATCAGCACAGTGATATTCTCCCCGATGTAGTGACCACCTCTAAAGGCTTAGGCAACGGTGTGCCCATTGGCGCCTGTCTGGCTTCTGGTGAAGCCGCTGAACTAATGCAGCCCGGCAATCACGGCTCAACTTTTGGTGGCAACCCACTATCCTGCGCGGCGGCATTAGCTGCTGTTACTGCAATTGTCGATGGTGGTCTCGACCATCGAGCTGCAGAGTTGGGCGATAGAATTATGGCTGGCTTCAAAACGGAGCTGGCAGACGTTGCCCATGTAAAAGAGATTCGTGGCATGGGCTGCATGATTGGTATTGAGCTGGATAAACCCTGCAAATCATTATTTATGGCAGCGATGGCCAAGGGCTTAATTATCAACGTCACCGCAGATTCGGTAATTAGACTATTGCCGCCTCTGATTATGACAGACCTTGAGGCCGATCAGCTGGTAGCTATTTTGGCTCCATTGATTAAAGATTTTAAAACGGATTAAAGCATTATGGCGATTAGACATTTTCTAACCCTGCGCGACCTCAGTAGCGACGAGCTCAATCAGGTGATCGATCTGGCTATTGAAATGAAAGCGGCGAAGCGGGAAAACCGCCAAGAGCCAATTTTTGCCGGCAAAGTGCTGGGCATGATTTTTGAAAAATCATCCACCAGAACTCGTGTGTCATTTGAAGCCGGCATGGCCCAGCTTGGGGGAGATGCATTATTTCTCTCGCCCAATGACACTCAGCTAGGCCGTGGCGAACCGATCGAAGATTCAGCGCGAGTGATTTCACGTATGGTCGATATTGTCATGATCAGAACCTTTGGCCATAACATAGTCGAGCACTTTGCCAAGTATTCCAAGGTGCCAGTGATCAATGCATTAACTGATCAGTATCATCCCTGCCAATTGTTGGCGGATGTGCAGACATATGTAGAACACCGCGGTTCAATCAAAGGCAAAACAGTGGCCTGGATTGGCGATGGCAACAATATGTGCCATTCCTGGATCAACGCTGCCATACAGTTTGATTTCAAACTACAGGTTGCCTGCCCCGAGGGCTATGAACCAGACGCCGAGCTTGTCGCCGAAGCCGGAGATCATGTTATGGTTACCAGCGATCCGTTAGTCGCGGCCACTGGTGCCAACCTTGTGACCACGGATGTATTTGCTTCTATGGGTCAGGAAGATGAACAGCAAGAGAGATTAGAGAAGTTCGCTGGCTTTCAAGTAAACCATAAGCTGATGGCTCATGCCGCAGACAAAGCCATCTTTATGCACTGCCTGCCTGCCCACAGAGACGAAGAAGTCTCTGCAGAGCTATTGGAAGATGAGTCTATTTCTGTGGTTTGGGATGAGGCTGAGAATCGCCTGCATGCACAAAAAGCCTTGATGGTATTTCTATTACAAGCCAGCAGCTAGCTGGCTTTTTTAGGTTGCAGAATAAACCACATCGTCAATTTCGTATTCCACATCACCACCGGGCGTCTTAACGACCACCACATCACCAATCTCTTTACTGATCAGCGCACGGGCAATAGGTGACTGGTAAGAGATCTTACCCTCTTTGACACTGGCTTCGTCGTCACCGACCAGTCGGTAACTCACCTGCTCATCGGTTTCAACATTGAGGATCGTGACCGTAGAACCAAAAATAACCCTATCACCCTGGGGTATTTTGGAAATATCAATAATCTGAGAATTAGACAGCTTGGCTTCAATATCCTGAATGCGACCTTCGATAAAGCCCTGCTGTTCGCGGGCAGCGTGATACTCTGCGTTCTCTTTTAGATCACCATGTTCACGAGCTTCAGCAATCGCCGCAATCACCTTGGGACGATCATTTTTCTTTAAACTATCGAGTTCGACTCTGAGAGCAGCTTCGCCCTCCACTGTCATCACATTCTTTTGCATTAGCTAATACCTTTGTGCAACGTCTGTAGATTGCGCACTTTGATGTCACCGCCAAATTGAAGTGCTTCACAAACAGCACTGCCACCTGCCATGGTAGTTGTGTAATAGACTCTGTGCTGTTCGGCACTAGATCTAATGGTGGAAGAATCAGAAATCGCCTGACGCCCCTCGGTTGTATTAATGATCAGATTTATCTTATCACTCTTAATCATGTCAACGATATGGGGTCTGCCCTCTTGCACCTTATTGACTAGCTCTACATCAATGCCGGAGGTCTTGAGAATATCGGCAGTGCCTTTGGTCGCTACTAACTTAAAGCCCAGAGTGCTCAGTTTGGCTGCCAGATCAGACACCTGACCTTTGTCTCGCTCACGGACACTGATAAAGGCTGTGCCCTTGGAAGGAATCTCGTCACTGGCACCCAACTCGGCTTTGCCATAGGCCTCGGCAAAGGTCTCGCCGACACCCATCACTTCACCGGTGGACTTCATCTCTGGTCCCAGAATAGGGTCAATGCCGGGAAATTTATTGAACGGGAACACCGCTTCTTTAACACTGAAGTAAGGTGGAATAATTTCTTTGGTAAAGCCCTGGGACTCCAGAGTCTGACCCACCATACAGCGCGCCGCCACCTTGGCTAGGCTGATACCAATGCACTTGGAGACAAAAGGCACGGTGCGCGAGGCGCGCGGGTTAACCTCAATCACATAGATTTTACCATCCTGGAGTGCCAACTGAACATTCATCAAGCCACGAACGCCAAGTTCCCGCGCCATCTTTTTACAGACTTCACGCATCTGGTCTTGAATTTCTTCGCTCAGGCTGTAGGGCGGCAGTGAACAGGCAGAGTCACCGGAGTGAATACCAGCCTGTTCGATATGCTGCATAATCGCACCAATTACCACCTGCTCACCATCGCTTACTGCATCCACATCCATCTCAATGGCGTTGGGCAGAAAGAAGTCCAGCAGTACTGGAGAATCTTCAGAGACCTCTACAGCAGTCTGCATATAATGACGCAGCTCGTCTTCTTTGTAGACGATCTCCATGGCTCGACCACCCAGAACATAGGAGGGTCTTACCACCAGTGGGTAACCAATCTGCTTAGCCAATACCACTGCATCTTCAGTACTGCGCGCAGTAGAATTCGACGGCTGCAACAGATCCAGTTTTTCAATCATCTGCTGGAAGCGCTCGCGATCTTCAGCACGGTCAATGGCATCAGGGGTGGTACCAATAATGGGCACACCATGAGCTTCCAGGGCACGAGCCAGTTTCAATGGTGTCTGGCCACCAAATTGTACAATCACGCCTTTGGGCTTTTCTACGCGCACAATTTCCAACACATCTTCCAATGTGACAGGTTCAAAGAACAGTCGATCTGAGGTGTCGTAATCTGTGGATACAGTCTCCGGGTTACAGTTGACCATAATGGTCTCGTAGCCATCTTCGCGCATCGCCAGTGCTGCATGTACACAGCAGTAATCAAACTCAATGCCCTGACCAATTCTGTTGGGTCCGCCACCCAGAACCAGGATCTTATCCTTGTCGCTGGGGCGCGCCTCACATTCCTCTTCATAGGTCGAGTACATATAGGCAGTTTCGGTGCTGAACTCGGCGGCACAGGTATCGACGCGCTTATATACTGGGTGCAGTTCATGCTTATAACGCATTCCACGCACATCGGCTTCGACACAGCCTAGAACATCGGCAAGGCGACGGTCGGCAAAACCTTTGCGCTTGAGCCTGTATAGACCATGCTTATCAAGGTCAGATAATTGAGTGCCCTGCAGACGCTGCTCTTCTTTAATTAAGTCTTCAATCTGCACCAGGAACCAAGGATCAATCTTGGTCACGGCAAACATCTCTTCGATGCTCATGCCACTGCGGAAGCCATCTGCCAGATACCAGATGCGATCTGGGCCAGCTTCAGCCAGTTCATTGCGCAATATGGCACTTGAGCTCTCATCACTGAGGTTTAGCTGCGGATCAAAGCCCGCCACACCCACTTCCAGACCGCGCAGTGCTTTCTGCATAGACTCTTGGAAAGTGCGGCCAATAGCCATCACTTCACCCACAGATTTCATCTGTGTGGTCAGTTTTGAATCTGCCTGATTAAATTTCTCGAAGGCAAAGCGTGGGATTTTGGTCACCACATAATCAATGCTGGGCTCAAAGGAAGCTGGTGTTGCACCGCCAGTGATTTCATTCTGCAATTCATCAAGGGTGTAACCCACAGCCAGCTTTGCGGCCACTCTGGCAATAGGGAAACCAGTTGCTTTGGACGCCAGAGCCGATGAGCGGGATACACGCGGATTCATCTCAATAACAATCAGTCGACCATCTTCCGGGTTGACCGCAAACTGCACATTGGAACCACCGGTTTCAACACCGATCTCACGCAGTACCTTGATTGAGGCGTTGCGCATGATTTGATATTCTTTATCAGTTAATGTCTGAGCAGGCGCCACAGTAATGGAATCGCCGGTGTGGATGCCCATAGGGTCGAGGTTTTCAATCGAGCAGACAATAATGCAGTTGTCGTTGCGATCTCGCACCACTTCCATTTCAAATTCTTTCCAGCCAATCAATGACTCGTCGATCAATAACTCATTGGTAGGCGACAGATCCAGGCCGCGGCGACAGATCTCTTCAAACTCTTCGCGGTTGTAAGCAATACCACCGCCAGAGCCGCCCATGGTGAATGAAGGACGGATAATGCATGGGAACCCAAACCGGTCAGCAACCTGATAGGCCTCTTCAAGACTGTGAGCAATACCGGAGTTTGGTGTATCTAGATCAATGGATTTCATGGCTCGGTCAAAGCGCTCGCGATCTTCGGCTTTGTCGATAGCATCAGCATTGGCGCCAATCATCTCGACACCAAACTCATCCAGCACTCCATGCTTAGCCAGATCCAGAGCGCAGTTTAATGCGGTCTGACCACCCATAGTGGGCAGCAGCGCATCCGGGCGCTCGTCGGCAATAATCTTGGCAACCGTGTGCCATTCCACCGGTTCGATATAGGTGGCATCGGCCATGGCCGGGTCGGTCATAATGGTAGCTGGGTTGGAGTTAACCAGGATTACTCTAAAACCTTCTTCGCGAAGCGCTTTACAGGCCTGAGCACCTGAATAGTCAAATTCACAGGCCTGGCCAATTATAATGGGGCCAGCGCCAAGGATAAGGATGCTTTTTAAATCTGTTCTTTTTGGCATATTCTCTCAACCGCGCAGGTCTTAACCGCGCTCTTCCATTAATTCAATAAAGTGATCAAACAAGGGGGCTGCATCATGGGGCCCCGGGCTGGCTTCAGGATGACCCTGGAAGCTAAACGCAGGCCTGTCTGTGCGATGAATCCCCTGTAATGAACCATCAAACAGCGAGCGGTGAGTAGCGCGCAGGCAGTCTGGCAGACTTCCCTCGTCAACCGCAAAGCCGTGGTTCTGGCTGGTGATCATCACCACATTGTTATCTATATCCTGCACCGGATGGTTGGCGCCATGATGACCAAATTTCATCTTCACTGTGGTGGCGCCAGAGGCCAGAGCCAGTAACTGGTGCCCCAGGCAGATACCAAACACAGGAATGTTGGTCTGCAGAATTTCCGTGATGGCTTTAATAGCATAGTCACAGGGCTCGGGATCACCAGGGCCATTGCTCAGAAATATGCCATCTGGATTCATCGCCAGGACTTCGCTGGCAGGTGTCTGAGCTGGAACCACTGTCAATTCGCAGTCACGATCAACCAGCATGCGCAAAATATTGCGCTTTACACCGAAATCATAGGCGACAACTTTAAACTTACCGCCCTCTGATTTTCTGTGACCTTTACCTAACTCCCAGCTATGCTCAGTCCACTGATAGCCCTCAGAGACAGTCACCTCTTTGGCCAGATCCATGCCTTTTAGCCCAGCAAAGGCCCGGGCAGCAGCCAGCGCTGTCTGATCGTCGATATCGCCAGCCATAATGCAGCCACTCTGGGCACCAGATTCACGCAAAATACGTGTTAGCTTACGGGTATCTATATCAGCGATAGCGAGAATGTTTTTTTCTTTTAAGTAGTCGTCGAGATTCTGTTCACTGCGGAAGTTTGATGCCAGCAATGGCAAATCTCGGATAACCAACCCAGCGGCCCAGATCTGATCGGATTCTTCATCTTCCCGGTTAACGCCTGTATTGCCAATATGGGAGTAGGTAAGAGTAACGATCTGGCGGGCGTATGAGGGATCAGTAAGAATCTCCTGATACCCTGTGAGGGCTGTGTTAAAGACTACTTCACCAACAGAGGATCCGTCTGCACCAATGGCAGTGCCTCTGAAAATTGTTCCGTCTGCAAGCGCAAGTACGGCTTCCCGGTGAGTATGGGAATTCACACAACCTCCTAATTAGTCACATGGACCTAGAATAAGATAACTCCGAAATGCGCATCAGACATGTGCAAAAAAACGAGATGAAACTATGCGTCTCATCTCGTTTAATTAAATAATATTCTGTGCCCTAACCTCTCGGAACGAGACCGCTTTTAATGTCGCGGTGTTAGCACAGTATTGTATTGAAGGAGGCTGATTTTGTCTATCACTGTCGGTGTTAATTTCACTGCCACAAATGTCGCTTGAAGCTGATTTTTTTATTTCAGCCCCAGGACATCCTGCATATCAAACAAACCTGCATCCTGAGTCGATAGCCATTTAGCCGCTCGCACAGCGCCTCGGGCAAAGGCCATGCGGCTTGAAGCCTTGTGAGTAATTTCTACACGCTCACCATCGGCGGCAAACATAACCGTATGATCACCGACTATATCTCCGGCGCGCACAGTGGCAAAGCCAATGGTCTGGGGATCTCGAGCGCCGGTCTGACCCTCGCGGCCATAGACGGCCACGTCCCTAAGGTTACGGCCCAGTGCACCTGCAACAGATTCACCGAGAGACAACGCAGTACCTGAAGGTGCATCAATTTTATGACGGTGATGGGCTTCACTGATCTCAATATCCACATCATCGCCCAGCACTGAGGCTGCAAGTTCAGCTAATTTAAAGCACAGATTAACGCCAGTAGCGTAATTTGAAGCCATGCACACAGCATTGCTGTGGCTGGCAGCCATCACCTGCTGCAACTGATCATCATTTAAGCCAGTGGTGCCAATGACCATTTTTTTGCCATGCTCAGCGCAGAAGGCTGCATTGGCTGCAGTTACAGCTGGAATACTAAAATCAATCAGTACATCAAAATCATCGGCAATTTCAGCCAGTGATGCGGCAACCCGAATATTATTGCGCCCAATACCGGCCAACTCGCCAGCATCTGCACCAATCAAGGAGCTATCTGGATGCTCCAGTGCGGCGCTGAGTCGAGCGTCATCTGTCGCGGCAATAGTCTCAATCAGAGCTTTGCCCATGCGGCCTGCGGCACCGATTACTGCAATATTACTCATGGTTTTGTCCTCTATGACTTTCGTTATCCCTCAGAGTAACCCTAACCGGTCAGATTATCGAAGAATTTCTTTACCCCATCAAACCAGTTGTTGCTGCGCGGAGAATGCTTGCTCTTGCCCGCCAGGCTGTCATCAAATTTTTGTAAAAATTCTTTCTGCTCTGGACTAAGATTAACCGGAGTTTCCAGTACCACACGGCACAGTAGGTCGCCGGTTGCACCACCGCGGACCGGCGCTACACCTTTGCCTCGCAGACGGAACAGCTTACCGCTCTGGGTTTCAACTGGGACTTTGAGTTTTACCTTGCCTGACAGAGTCGGCACCTCCAACTCACCACCCAGCGCCGCCTGAGCAAAGCTAATAGGTACTTCGCAGTGCAGATTGGCATCATCGCGTACAAAGATAGCATGATCACGCACATGCATCTGTACATACAGATCCCCAGCTGCGCCACCCTGTGGACCAGCTTCGCCCTTGCCTGCCAGACGGATACGATCGCCTGTATCGACGCCGGCCGGAATCTTCACGGACAATGTTTTGCGCTCTTCTTTCACACCCTGACCATGGCAGTCACCGCAGGGGTCAGAAATCATCTGGCCGCGACCACGACATTTTGGACAGGCCTGCTGCACGGAGAAAAAGCCTTGGGACATTCGTACCTGGCCGGCTCCGCCGCAGGTGTCGCAGGTTACTGGAGAGGATCCTTTGCGCGCACCAGACCCATCACAGGGATCACAGGGGCTCATGGTTGGCACATCGATCTGTACTGTCTTGCCCTTTACCGCATCTTCTAGATCTAACTGCAGGTCATAGCGCAGATCCGAGCCTCGCTGAGGCCCGCCGCGACCGCGGCCACCGCCGCCACCAAAAATATCGCCAAACACATCGCCGAAGACATCACTAAAGCCTGCTCCGCCACCGCCGCCAGCATTACCATCGACACCAGCATGTCCAAAGCGGTCATAGGCAGACTTCTTCTCTTCATCGCCAAGAATCTCATAGGCTTCCTGAGCTTCTTTAAACTTCTCTTCAGCATTCGCGTCGTCTGGATTGCGGTCCGGGTGATATTTCATCGCAATGCGACGAAAGGCCTTTTTAATCTCTGCATCAGAGGCGCCTTTTTCAACACCCAGTATTTCGTAGTAGTCGCGCTTGGCCATATGCTGTTTCTTTTATCCTAAATATCGCTGATAGTATTAGGCGCGGAACATGCCCGCGCCTAATGTGAGAGTAAACCGCTAAAGACTTACTTGCTGTCTTCTTTACTCTCTTCCTCGTCTTTTACTTCTTCAAACTCAGCATCCATGGCGTCATCACCAGCAGCCTGTTCGCCGCCTTCAGCCTGACCAGCTTCCGCCTGCTCTGCATACATCTTCTGAGCCAGACCAGATGAGGCTTCCGACAATACTTTGGCCGCTTCATCAATAGCTTCTTTATCATCGCCCTGGACTACTTCTTCAACCTTGGCAATAGCTGCTTCGATGGCAGTTTTCTCATCATCTGTCGCTTTGTCACCCGCCTCATCAAGAGTCTTTTTGGCGGCGTGCGCCAGGCCATCAGCTGTATTGCGCGCCTGCACCAGTTCTTCAAACTTCTGGTCTTCAGCGGCATTGGCTTCGGCATCCTTGACCATTGCGTCGATCTCGTCATCCGAAAGACCAGAAGAGGCTTTGATGATAATTGACTGCTCTTTACCTGTGGCCTTATCTTTAGCGCCCACATGCAGAATACCATTGGCATCAATATCAAAAGTCACTTCAATCTGTGGCATACCGCGGGGTGCTGGTGGAATATCGGCCAGATCAAAACGGCCCAGTGATTTATTACCTGTGGCCTGCTTGCGCTCGCCCTGCACCACGTGAATGGTCACCGCAGTTTGGTTATCGTCAGCGGTGGAGAAAATCTGCGATTTCTTGGTAGGAATCGTAGTGTTTTTCTCGATCACTGGGGTAGCTACGCCACCCATAGTTTCAATACCCAGACTCAGCGGCGTTACGTCAAGCAGCAGCACGTCTGTTACATCACCAGCTAGAACAGCACCCTGCAGACCTGCACCAACAGCAACGGCTTCATCGGGGTTCACATCTTTGCGCGGCTCTTTGCCGAAGAATGCAGTGACTTTTTCCTGCACCATTGGCATACGAGTCTGTCCGCCCACCAGAATAATCTCATCGATCTCGGAAGTAGACTTGCCGGCATCTTTCAGGGCCACTTGCAATGGTGTCAGCGAACGCTCGACCAGATCTTCAACCAATGACTCCAACTTAGCGCGAGTCAACTTAACGACCAAGTGCTTGGGGCCAGTGGCATCTGCCGTAATGTAGGGCAGGTTCACTTCGGTCTGTGAGCTTGAAGACAGTTCAATCTTGGCTTTTTCTGCCGCTTCCTTGAGACGCTGCATGGCCAATGGATCACCATGAATATCAATACCGCTGTCGGTTTTAAATTCTGCTGACAAATATTCGATCAAGCGCATATCGAAGTCTTCACCACCGAGGAATGTATCACCATTGGTAGCCAGTACTTCAAACTGCTTTTCGCCGTCCACATCGGCAATTTCAATAATCGAGATATCGAAAGTACCGCCACCGAGATCGTAAACAGCAACAACGCTGTCGCCAGCCGTTTTATCAATACCATAGGCCAGTGCCGCAGCAGTTGGCTCATTGATAATACGCTTAACATCTAGGCCAGCAATGCGGCCTGCATCTTTAGTGGCCTGACGCTGGGAATCATTGAAGTAAGCAGGAACGGTAATAACCGCTTCTGTGACTGTTTCACCAAGATAGTCTTCGGCAGTCTTTTTCATTTTCTTGAGAACTTCAGCAGAAATCTGTGGCGCAGCTTTGCTGTCCCCTTTGATCTCTACCCAGGCATCGCCATTGTCCGCTTTCACGATTTTGTAGGGCACCATTTTGATGTCTTTCTGCACTACATCATCTTCAAAGCGACGACCGATCAGGCGCTTAACCGCATACACTGTGTTGTGCGGGTTGGTTACAGCCTGACGTTTGGCTGACTGACCAACCAGAATTTCACCTTCTTCAGTGAAAGCGACCACAGATGGCGTCGTTCTGGCACCCTCTGAATTTTCAATGACTTTGGGCTTATCGCCTTCGAGTACGGCCACACATGAGTTGGTGGTACCCAAATCTATTCCGATAATCTTTCCCATTATTTGCTTCTCCGTTACTTAACTTTAGATAATTAGTTGCTTGCTTAATATGTGGGTGCGCTTTCTAATATTTCAAGGGTCGCACCCATTAATTCAGTGTTTTTATCCCTGCGAGACCACTACCATGGCTGGACGCACCAGTCGGCCATTTAAGGTGTAACCTTTTTGGAATACATCCATCACTGTGTTTGGCTCCAGATCAGGATTTGGCACCATGCTCACTGCCTGATGCAGCTCTGCATCAAAGGGCTGCCCCGCTGGATCTATGGCTTCAATCTTGTAGCGCGCCAACACGTCCATAAATGATTTTATGGTTAGTTCCAAACCTTCGGCGACAGGTTTCTGCCCTTCATCTGCGCTATCAATAGAGGCTAGTGCACGCTCCAGATTATCGACAACAGGCAGTAAGTCGGCGGCGAACTTATCCAGCGCAAATTTATGTGCACTTTCTACATCTCGCTCAGCACGGCGGCGCACATTTTGCATCTCTGCCTGCACACGCAAAACCTGATCATTGGCTTTGGCCACTTGTTCAAGCAGCTGCTCAGACACCGGTTGTTGCTCTACCTCAGTATCTAACTCATCGAGAAGCTCAGCCTCAATCTCGGCATTGAGGTCTTCTTTGCTTTGCTCTGCGGTAGTTTCTTGGTTTTCAATCTCAGCATTGTCTGCTGGATCATTTGCTGCACTGCTTTCTTTGTTGGTTTCGTCAGACACGCCAACTCCTCACTGTTTAACCATTGGATTGACCCATTGGGCCGTTATATTTACTCTGTCTCTAGATATGGGGCCAAACTTATAAGTTTCAAGCGATTGCGTAACAGCAATCTGTTCTGTATAAACCTAAGTTAAATCACTGGTAACTAAAACATTGCTTCTATCGATCAATATTAATAATTACACCCTGGTAGAAACGCTGGAAATCGAATTTTCTGGTGGCACTACGGCCATTACCGGTGAAACTGGCGCTGGTAAATCTCTGGTGCTCGATGCTCTGGGTATGGCACTGGGTGATCGCGCTGACACTGGCACTATTCGCCACGGTAAAGATCGCGCTGAAATCACTGCAACCTTCGATATCCAGGGCCTTCAGGAGGCTAATAGCTGGCTGGAAGAGCATGATTTTAGCACCGATGAGCAATGCATTTTGCGCCGCATCTACACTACAGAGGGGCGTTCCCGAGGCTATATCAATGGCCAGAGTTGCACTATGCAGCAGCTGCAACAGCTGGGCGAGATGCTGACCGATATCCATAGCCAGCACGAGCACCAGTCGTTGCTGCGCCGCGAGACTCATCGCAAACTGCTGGACGACTATGCCAATGCCATCGATTTAGCGCTGCAGGTCGGTGCGGATTATCGTCAATGGCACAAGGCCAACAAGAAGCTGACCAGCCTAATGGAGCGCTCGGATGAGCTAATCGCACGCAAAGACTTACTGAGCTTTCAGGTCAATGAGCTGCAGCAGCTGGATCTTGAGCCAGAGTCGCTCAATAAGCTCGAGATTGAGCAACAGACTTTGGCTAATGCCGAACAAATTTTGCAGGAGAGTCAGGCAGTACTGGCTATCTGCGACCAGACAGAAGGTTTCAATGTGCGCGATGGCCTCAATCGTGCCCTTTCCACTCTGGCTGGCCTAAAACATAAGCCTGAAGCTCTCAGTAATGCTGAGGAACTGCTGCAGAGTGGTCTGATTCAGATTGAAGAGGCGACTCGGGAGATTGAGAGCCACGTGGATCGTTTTGAGGCGGACCCTCAGCGTTTGCAGCAGGTGGAGGAGCAATTGGCGGTGATTTTCCAGCTGGCGCGCAAACATCGGGTCAATGCGGATCAGCTTGCTGAGACTCTGACAGTGCTTGAGGGCGAGCTGCAGAGCCTGCAGGATGGCGGTGAGAGCATTGATGCTCTGCAACAGCAGTTAACTGAATTGGCTTCAATTTATGAGGCGTCGGCGCAAAAGTTAAGCGCTATCCGTCGGCAGGCCGCGCAGACCATGGCGGCAGAGATTAATCAGCAGTTACAGAAACTCTCTATGGAGGGTGCGGAGTTGTTGGTAAAGCTCAGTCCGCTAGCCGAGGCTGAGTTCCGTGTCAGTGGCTTTGAGGAGGTGGAGTTTGTGATTGCCACTAATCCTGGGCAACCTCATAAACCGCTGGCTAAGATTGCATCAGGGGGTGAACTCTCTCGGGTGAGCTTGGCTATTCAGGTGGTAGCTGCCGCTCATTCTAAGATTCCCACGCTGGTGTTCGATGAGGTGGATGTTGGTATTGGCGGCAGTACGGCGGATATTGTGGGTCAGCTTCTTAAACAGCTGGGTGACCGCGGTCAGGTAATCAGTGTGACTCATCAGCCTCAGGTGGCTGCTCATGCTCATCATCATTACCGTGCCAGTAAGGTGATTGAGGGAAATAGTGCGGAATCGTTGATGGTTGCGCTTGATCGGCAGCAGCGGGTGGATGAACTGGCCCGTATGCTAGGTGGCGCCCAGGTGACGGAGCAGACGCTTTCCCATGCTTCTGAGTTGCTTTCTTTGGCATCTAACTAAGCTTACGCTGCCTTTAACGCCCCTCTAAGCCTTCCGAACCTCGTGCTAGGGTAGTTATAGTTACCAACTCAGATCAGTGGCATGGAAGTCATTACCTTTGGATAATTTTTTAGAATTTTACGATGTAGAGCCCGACGCAAAACGAGCAGCCTGGGTAGTTGAGCGGTGTATTGGCCCCAAGCATACACTTCATACAATTGTGCCATCGGGATTTGCGAGCTACGCGCGCATTTGCCATCCTGGCTGGTCTTTTGACGCCTTAGACCCAAATGATGACAAAGGCTGGGCGGCGCTTCGCGCTGGGTGGGTCGATGAGGAAAAGTTAACGCCTGTTCGATGGGATGACGTCGAAATCGCCAACAACCGACGCCCCCACCGGCTGATGCAATTTCTTCAAACCTTTCCATTCATTACCCAAGAACCTGGTACGGCGGGCATCGATGGGCCCTTAGAGGGTGAATTAACCGTAGATATGATGGAGAGCCTGTTTGCGATCCTTGCTGAAATAGGTGGCCCTAATCAGGAAGTCTTGTGTGGCATCTGGGAAGGGTTCAATCTTCCCATATACCGCGAGGCAAGAGCAAAGTTTGAAACCTACACCGGACAACTAAGCTATTTACTCTTCAGCTCTACATTATCTAGGCTTAGAGACTGCTGGCTGGCAGCCTATGAACAGGCAGTTAATCGTCATGGTATTGAAGTAGCGGGCCTAGTTCCCAATGCGATATGGCCAACAACCTGTGATTGGTTCCTGGCCAGCCCCTACAACAGGCCATCATCCTACTTTGGTGGATCAACAGCCCTTGTTAATAAAGTACTGCGTGCTGGGGTTCTCGAAACCTATAAGGCCTTGCCTGGTGACAATATTTGGACAGATAACAGGAGCAAGGCCGTTCTTTAAGGCAGTCTGACCCCTTAGCAATTACTTACAACCGCTGTTGCGGAAAATATTGAAATAGCTAACAGATACTTGCATAGGGTTAAGGTACGCCTAGTCATCACAATCTCGCGCCTTAAGATTGGTCTAACTCCACAATTTTTAGCCACTGGCAACAACGAGATATCAAGTAACCGGCTCTGTCTCGTTGAAATTTATCCATCCGTTGGATAACAGTGCATCAATGAAATTCGACCTATAAATCATAGTTGGCAAATATTACATCTGCCAATAGTTCGCCTGATATATAGCCGTCCTGTGCGCTGTTTATGGTTTTTGAGACAAAAAAAATCCCCGGCTGCTTTCGCAGGCGGGGATTTTTGTAACTCTTTGAAGCTTAGGCTTCTGGAGTCTCTTCTTCAGCGGCTGCAGCTGGAGCTTCTGGGACTGTGCCCTCTTCCAGCTGAGCTTCTTTGATAGACAGCTTAACGCGGCCGCGGTTGTCAATTTCCAGTACCTTAACGCGAACATCCTGACCTTCTTTCAGATAATCGGTTACCTTGGCAACGCGCTCCTGGGCGATCTGGCTGATATGTACCAGTCCGTCAGTACCGGGCATAAAGTTTACAAAGGCGCCGAAGTCTACGATGCGCACAACTTTACCCTCGTAGATAGTGCCTGGCTCTGGATCGGCAACAATCGCGCTGATTGCTTCCATGGCAGAGTTCAGGCCGTCGGTGTCTTCTGAATAGATCTTAACTGCGCCATCATCAGTGATGTCGATGGTTGAGTTATGCTCATCACAAAGGGAACGAATTGTCGCGCCACCTTTACCGATAACATCGCGAATCTTGTCTGGGTCAATTTGCATCATGCCCATACGTGGTGCTGATTCAGCTACTTCGTCACGGCCTGCGGCGATAACCTTGTTCATTTCATCGAGGATGTGCAGGCGAGCTTCCATGGCTTGCTCAAGGGCAATTTCCATGATCTCTTCGGTAATGCCTTCGATTTTGATATCCATCTGCAAGGCAGTGATACCTGCAGCTGTACCAGCGACTTTAAAGTCCATATCACCCAGGTGATCTTCGTCACCGAGGATGTCGGTCAGTACTGCGTAGCCTTCGGCTTCTTTAACCAGACCCATGGCGATACCAGCAACTGGTGCTTTAAGAGGTACGCCGGCGTCCATCAGTGCCAGGCTTGAACC
This sequence comes from uncultured Pseudomonadales bacterium, assembly GCA_943788875.1. Lineage (GTDB taxonomy): Bacteria > Pseudomonadota > Gammaproteobacteria > Pseudomonadales > Porticoccaceae > HTCC2207. The sequence continues at coordinate 302,642 of CALSSA010000006.1, forward strand.
ACAAACTGAGGCCATTGAGCTTGAACCGTTAGATTCGGTGATCTCTGATACTACGCGCATGGCGTATGGGAACTCTTCCTGAGAAGGCAGTACAGCGTTAATACCACGACGGGCTAAACGACCATGACCTACTTCACGACGGCTAGTGAAACCAATACGCCCACATTCGCCTACTGAGTAGGGAGGGAAGTTGTAGTGCAACATGAATGGGTCATCGCGACGACCTTCCAGTGCATCGATCATCTGTGCATCACGGGTTGAACCCAGAGTTGCAGCGACGATGGCCTGAGTTTCACCGCGAGTAAATAATGATGAACCGTGAACCTTGTCGAGGATGCCTACTTCTACGTTAATGGCGCGAACTTTCTTAGTATCACGACCATCAATACGCGGCTCGCCACGGATGATGCGGCCACGAACAATGCTCTTTTCAAGCTTCTTGAAAGAATCTTTAATATCTTCAGCAGAGAAGCCGTCATCAGTAACCAATGATGCGTTAGCACGGTCGCGAAGTGCATTGATACTAACAACACGCGCCTGCTTATCGTGAACCTGGTAAGCAGCGTCTAAGTCAGTACCTACTAAGTCAGCTAATGCTGATTTAAGCTCTGCGTTTTCTACTTCTGCTTCCCAGTCCCAACGTGGCTTGCCAGCTTCAGCAGCTAGCTCTTCGATGACGCTGATCACAGTTTGCATTTCTTGGTGAGCGAACAGTACGCCGCCCAGCATGGTATCTTCTGACAGTTCGCTGGCTTCTGATTCAACCATCAGTACTGCGTCTTTAGTACCGGCAACAACCATATCCAGTGATGACTCGGCGAGTTCGCTGTAGGTTGGGTTCAGCAGGTAGCCTTGCTCTTCGGTATAACCTACACGAGCGCCGCCGACTGGGCCATTAAATGGGATGCCTGAGATTGACAGTGCTGCAGAGGTACCGATCATTGCGGCGATATCTGGATCAATGTTTTTCTCGGCTGACATAACAGTACAAACTACCTGTACTTCGTTTTTAAAGCCGTTGGGGAAAAGAGGACGGATTGGACGGTCAATTAGACGTGACGTCAGTGTCTCTTTTTCATTGGGACGACCTTCACGCTTGAAAAAGCCGCCAGGAATCTTACCTGCTGCATAGGCTTTCTCAATGTAGTGAACGCCCAGCGGGAAGAAATCCATTCCCGGCTTGGCTTCACGAGCGCCAACCACAGTACAGAGTACCGAGGTGTTATCGATTGAACATAAAACTGCACCAGTTGCCTGACGGGCAATACGGCCAGTTTCTAACGTGACGGTATGGTTACCGTATTGAAACTTCTTAATTAAAGGAGTCATATTTTTACCTTTGTTTTTTACCAATTAGCGCCTTGTCTGCATGCCCTGTGCGCTGCTCGGGTTACTTATGGCTGCCAGCGATGACAGCCATAAGTAACTCGATCAGCAAAGATAGGGGCATAGCATAAGGGCGAATAAATTATGTGCTCTTAGAAATGAATGCGGCCCCACTTTTGAGAGGAGCCGCACCGAGAACACTTATCGACGTAAACCAAGCTTCTTAATTAACGCAGAGTAACGTACAGCATCTTTGCCTTTTAAATAATCGAGCAACTTGCGACGCTGGTTAACCATGCGAATCAGACCACGACGTGAGTGATGATCTTTCTTGTGATCACCAAAGTGACCCTGTAGCTTATTAATGTTTACGGTTAGCAGTGCAACCTGTACTTCGGGTGAACCTGTGTCGTTTTCACAAGTTGCGTGTTCAGTAACGATTGCTGCTTTTTCTTCTGCACTCAGTGCCATGATGTTTTCTCCAATATGCGGATTAGTTAAATTCGGGTTGCCCGCGCATATTTACAGACAACCTAACATGAATTTTTCAGGTAATTAGCTCTCAACTACCAGTCTTTTCGGGGCTACTTTACCGTCTTCGGTAACTGTTCCGACACCTAAAAACGTGCCGCCCTCGCGAAAGACGCGCACTATATCGCCTTCTTGCCCATTGCGAAAGGCCTGTGTCGACATTACTTCCTGCCCTAGTTGGAAATATCCAGCCACAATTTCGCTTAACTCCACGGCCATACGGTCAGCAACTGCTATATCCATAGGTTTTAGGAGATAATCCAGCTCTGGGGCTTCACAGCTCTCACGGAGTTTTTCCAGCTCCGGCAATGTCATCGTCTCTTGCTCAGTAAAGGGACCGGCAATATGTCGGTGTAATGCGCTGACATGAGCGCCACAGCCCAGCGCCGCACCCAGATCCTCCGCGAGAGTGCGGACATAGGTGCCCTTGCTGACATGAACCTCAACATCCAGCTCGGCGCGAGGGCCGGGACGAAAATCAAGGATTTCATATTTATAAATATTAATAGTGCGGGCTTCGCGCTCAACCTCTATTCCCTGTCGAGCTAACTTATACAGGGGCTGGCCATTGTGCTTAAGGGCCGAATACATTGAAGGGATCTGTTGAATCTCACCGCGAAATGCCTCTATGGCTGACTCAACCTGATCCTGAGACAGAGCAGAGGCATCTGCTTGTGACACCACATCGCCGTCACAGTCGCCAGTTTCAGTGGCGACCCCTAGCGTAAAAGTGCTGCGATAATGTTTATCTGAGTCCAGCAAGAACTGGCTAAACTTGGTCGCCTCTCCCAAACAGATCGGCAATACTCCAGTGGCTAGTGGATCCAAGGCACCGGTATGACCCGCTTTATTGGCATCAAACAGATTTTTAACCCGCTGCAACGCCTGGTTCGAAGACCGCTCCAGAGGCTTGTTTAGCAGGAAAATACCATTAACCGAACGACCGCGATTGCGTCTACGAGCCAAGCCTAGCTTTCCTCGCCATCCGACTCGGCTGCCGCAGGAGTCTCTTTAGAGACCGCCAGATCAATCAGGGCGCTAAGATGTTGACCACGACGGCCACTCTCGTCATAAAAGAAGTTTAATTTAGGTGTGATGCGCAGCTTGATACTGGAGGCCAGTAACTTGCGCAGAAAACCAGACGCGCCATTGAGCGCGGCAATACCCTGATCAATTTCGTCTTGGCTGCGATCGCCAACAAAGCTGATATGGATTTTGGCGTAGGCCAAATCTCGGCTGATATCGACATCAGTGACGCTGAGCATACCGACTCTGGGATCGCGAACATTGTCGCGAATCAGTACTGCCAGCTCTTGCTGCACAGCATCTGATACGCGCTCAGCTCTGGTAAATTCTCTTGGCATCTAGTTCCTGACCGCTGTTAAAGCGAGCGCTGGACCTGAGTGACGTCATAGACTTCAATCAGATCGCCTGCCTTAACATCGTTATAGTCCTTAACACCGATACCACATTCCATACCGTTGCGAACATCTGCAGCTTCATCTTTAAAGCGACGCAGAGATTCCAATTCGCCCTGATAGATAACCACATCGTCGCGCAATACACGGATTGGCTTGTTGCGATACACAGTACCCTCGGTCACCATACAGCCGGCAATCGCACCAAATTTCGGTGAACGGAACACATCGCGCACTTCGGCAATACCCACAATCTCTTCTCTGGTCTCTGGTGCCAACATACCGGACAGAGCCTGCTTCACTTCGTCGAGAAGGTTGTAGATAACGCTGTAGTAGCGCACTTCAACCTCTTCTTTCTCTGCCAGTGCCCGGGCAGAGCCGCCAGCACGGACATTAAAGCCCAGTACAATTGCACCAGTTGTCAGCGCCAGATTGATATCGGATTCAGTAATACCACCTACACCAGAGGCCACAATATCTACAGCAACTTCATCGGTAGCAAAATCATGCAGCGCACTATTAATAGCTTCCAGAGAGCCGCGCACATCAGTTTTAATAATAAGGTTAAGCTTGTTAACCTGCTCGGCACCCATATCGGTAAACATATTTTCCAGCTTGGCTGCCTGCTGTCGCGACATACGCTCATGACGGGATTTGGTGGTACGCAGTTCGGCAATTTCTTTAGCCTTGCGCTCATCGGCAACCACAAAAAATTCATCGCCTGCGTTAGGCGCTTCATCCAGACCCAGTATCTCTACAGGAATCGATGGACCTGCTTCAGTCGTTGGCTTTTTAGCTTCATCGGTCATGGCGCGAATCTTGCCCACGCTCTCACCGGCCAGCATAAAGTCGCCTTTGCGCAAGGTACCCAGCTGAACCAGTGCAGTGGCAACAACACCACGACCCTTATCAATACGAGACTCAACAATCACGCCGCGAGCAGGAACATCAACCGGAGCGGTTAATTCCAACAGCTCGGATTGCAGCAGCACTGCCTCAAGAAGGTCGTCAATGCCTTCACCCGTATGAGCAGATACTTTAATAAACTGAGTATCACCACCCCATTCTTCAGGAATAACATCTTTGCCCGCCAGTTCAGTGGTCACACGCTCAGGATCTGCACCCTCTTTATCCATCTTATTGATAGCAATAACGATGGGTACACCAGCTGCACGAGCATGCTGAATAGCTTCTTCTGTCTGCGGCATTACGCCATCATCGGCGGCCACAACCAAAATGACCACGTCTGTACTCTGGGCACCACGGGCACGCATGGCGGTAAAGGCGGCGTGTCCAGGAGTATCCAGGAATGTCACCATGCCTTTGGGTGTGTCTACATGGTAGGCACCAATATGCTGGGTAATACCACCGGCTTCGCCAGAGGCGACGCGGGACTCTCTAATATAATCCAGCAATGATGTTTTACCATGGTCAACATGGCCCATCACCGTCACTATGGGCGCTCTAGGTGAATCTCCACCTTCAGCTTCCATGGTCTCAAACTGTTTGGTCAACTCATCTTCAACGGTTTCATCTTTAGCCGCTACAGGGGTATGACCTAATTCTTCAATGACCAAGAATGCGGTTTCCTGATCAATGACCTGATTGATATTGGCCATCACGCCAAGCTTCATCAGTTCTTTGATTACCGCACCAGATTTAATCGCCATGCTCTGAGCTAAATCACCGACGGTGAGTTCTTCAGGGACTGCGACTTCTAATATCTTTTTCTCAACCGGGCGCTGGAAAGTGTGCTTATTATCAACTTTCAGAGCCACAGAACTGGAGCGCAAACGACCTTTTCTGCCGCGCTCATCGAGGTCATCAAGCTTTAAGCGACCTTTCTTCTTGCCACCTTTGCCTATGGGTTTCTTAACCGTTTTCTTGCCCAGCTTATCTTCATCATCTGCAGTCGCAGACTTGCCATGTCGACGGCCTTTGTCATGGACAGGCTCAGAGGCAGGCGCAGCTTTGGTCGGCTTGGCGGCTTTCTTGGCCTCGTCGCGTTCCAGTGCTGAAGCAGCTTCAGTCGCTTTGCGCGCTTCTTCCTCAAGTTTGAGCTTGGCTGCTTCTTCAGCTGCCGCCTTGGCTTCGCCCTCGGCTTTACGACGATTCTGGATAGCGTTTAGACGCCTTTCCTCAATATCATCAATACCGGAGCTTTTGACCAAGGGGCGCTCTGCAACAATTTCTTCCTCTGACGCCGGTTCCGCTTCCGGCGATTGGGCCTGAGCTTCGGCAGCTGCGGCCTCTGCAGCGGCAGCGGCCTCTAATTCTAGGCGCGCTTTCTCTTCTGCTTCAGCAGCAGCCTGGGTTTCCAACTCTTCATCGCTGCGCTTAATATAGGTGCGTTTCTTACGCACCTCGATATTGACAGTTTTACGGTTGCCGGATTTCAATGTGCTGACAGTTTTACGTCGCAGAGTGATTTTCTTCGGTTCGCCGGAGCTCTCACCATGTAGGCCTTTTAAGTAGGCCAGCAGAGTTTGCTTCTCATCATCAGAGACCGTCGCATCGGCAGCACTGTGATTCAAACCTGCTTCTTTCATTTGCATGAGCAAACGATCGACAGATGCGCCTACGGTTTTTGCTAGTTCACTTACTGTAACTTCAGCCATTATTTTTCCTCTATTACCGCTCGATTAATTATTCACCCTGCTCTTCAGCAAACCAGGGTGCACGAGCAGTCATAATCAACGCTGCTGCTTTCTCTTCATCCATATCATCGACATCCATCAGATCATCAACAGCCTGTTCGGCCAGATCTTCCATGGTGACAATACCTTTTGCAGTTAACTTGTACGCCAATGCAGAGTCCATACCCTCCATTGTCAGCAGGTCTTCAGCTGGTTCTGTTTTGGTTAATTCTTCTTCGCTGGTCAATGCCATAGTCAACAGGGCATCTTTGGCACGAGCACGCAGCTCTTCGGCAATATCTTCGTCAAAGCCTTCAATTGCACTCATTTCCTCGAGGGGAACATAGGCAACTTCTTCGAGGCTAGTGAAACCCTCTTCAACCAGAACAACAGCAACATCTTCATCGACATCGAGAGCATTCATCAGGCTCTCAACAAAGTTTGATGACTCAGCTTCCTGTTTCTGCTGAGCATCTTCAATGGTCATTACATTGATTTTCCAGCCGGTTAGCTCAGAGGCAAGACGAACATTTTGCCCGCCTTTACCGATGGCCTGGGCCAGGTTTTCTTCGTTCACTGCAACGTCCATGGAGTTGGCATCTTCATCAACAACAATCGATTCAACTTCTGCAGGAGCCATAGCATTAATCACTAGCTGAGCGGGGTTGTCGTCCCACAGCACAATATCTACACGTTCATCATCCAGATCATTGGAGACAGCCTGAACACGAGCGCCGCGCATGCCGACACAGGCGCCGACAGGATCAATACGAGCATCTTTGCTCTTTACAGCGATTTTAGCACGCTGGCCCGGATCACGAGCCGCACCTTTGATTTCGATAATGCCTTCGGCAATTTCCGGTACTTCGATCTGGAATAGCTGGATAAGCATTTCTGGAGCAGCTCTGGATACCAGCAACTGCGGCCCGCGAGTATCGTCGCGAATAGCCACCAGAATAACTCTGGTGCGGTCATTGATACGGAAAATTTCACGACCTACCAATTCTTCACGGGGCAACATGCCTTCAGCATTTTCACCAAAATCGACCACGATATGATCGCGGGTAACTTTTTTAACGGTACCGCTCAGCAGTTCGCCAACACGGTGGCGGAAACGATTGATAATTAATTCGCGCTCGGCATCTTTCACTCGCTGCACAATCACCTGCTTGGCGGTCTGTGCTGCGATACGGCCAAAGGCGATATTTTCAACAGTCTCTTCGAAGGTATCACCAACTTTTAAGGTTGGGTCCTTTTCTATGGCTTCTTCGGTGGTGAACTGAGTTCCCAGTTCCGCCAGCACATCATCGGCCACTACGTCCCAAAAGCGGAAGGACTGATAGTCACCAGTTTCGCGATCGATAACCACACGAATATTAGCGCCTTCTTCGTAGCGCTTTTTGGTGGCCATAGCCAGTGCCTGCTCAATTGCTTCAAAAATAATACCCTGGTCCACGCCTTTCTCGTTGGACACAGCTTCAGCAACCATTAAAATTTCTTTACTCATCGTTCAAACTCCACATGCCTCAGAATCGAGGAACCACGTTAGCCTTCTCTATACCTTCAACCGGAAACAGAAACTCATTATCTGTTACCACCAAAACAATCTCGTCGTCATCAATACCTGTTAGACGACCCTTAAAGTTGCGGCGACCCTCATAGGGAAAGCGCAACCGCAGTGAAATATCCTCACCTATAAACTGCTCATACTGACTCAACTCATACAGAGGTCTGTCCATGCCCGGCGAAGACACTTCCAAAATATACTCACCGTTAATGGCTTCCTCTACATCCAGCACCGCACTGGCCTGACGACTGACTCGCTCGCAGTCATCGACACCAATACCCTCTTCTGCGCGGTCTATATACATGCGCAGCAGCTTGGTCTTGCCGCCAGTCTGGAGTTCAAGACCCCACAACTCGCATCCCAGAGCTTCAACCACAGGCCCAAGCAATTGCTTTAATTCGCTATTGGCCACAGCCATGGGTATCTCCTACAAACAAAAAATGGGCCAAAGGCCCATTTATCAACATCTAAAGAAAAGCCCCAAAATGGGGCTCCTCGATTTGCGCCGGACCCGACGCGAATTTTCATAGCAGAAAACCTGAATCAAACTACATCTACCAGGGGGCTCCCTTTTCTACTGAGTAATGCAAGCATAGACAATATTTACTGACTGTACATTACTTCTTGTGTCCGTCATTTCTATAAACATGACCCTGTGAAAGGTCCTATAAAAATTGGTAGCGGGAGCTGGATTTGAACCAACGACCTTCGGGTTATGAGCCCGACGAGCTACCAGACTGCTCCATCCCGCACCGACACAACGATTTAGTCTTCTAAACCGCCCTCTTTGAGAGGACGCGCATTATAGGTAGAGGGCCCTTCAAGGTCAACAACAGAGAGACAAACAAAACAGTTTTATTTCCGCTCGGCGACAATAAACTCGTAAGCGGTTTGAATCTCTTGAGTGCGCTCAGTGGCTAATTTGACCATATCCTCGGGCATACCCTGACCAATTAACTTATCCGGATGATTTTCACTGATCAATTTGCGATAGGCTTTTTTAATCTCAGCATCAGTATTTGATGCCTTTACACCAAGAGCGGTATAGGCGGCTTTCAACTGTCCCTGAGCATTCCGCCCCTGAGACTGATTGCCAGAGCCCCTAAACTGCGACTGAGCCTTGATCATCTCAATCAGTTTTTCAAACAGCGCCGCCGAGAAACCAAGATGTTTTGCTACAGCTTGCAACACCGACTGCTCAGCGCCATGCAGCTCGCCGTCGGCCAGAGCCAGCGCAATCAAATAATTGAGTAGTGATCGCTTGAGATTATTATGCCGGCCACAAACAGCAATAAAGGCTGCCATGGTGCGGTCAACGGAAAAATCGGATTTGCTGCCTTGTTTAAACAGATCAATAGCGGCGCGGCGATGACTGGCATCTAGGCCCATATTGCCCATCAGCCCTTCGGCCTGGGCGATCTCCACCTTAGAGATACGGCCATCGGATTTGGCCAAATGACCAAGCAAACTGAATAATGTCTCAAAATAGCTCTCGCGAATACGCTCCTGCTCTTGTCTCGACATGGGGTTTAAAAAACCACCCAGACCCCGATCAAACTGGTGGCCGACAAAGACCCCCAACAGAGCAGTGAAAACGTTACCAACAAAATATCCGATTAGACCGCCAATAATTTTTCCTGTGTTCAAGCTTCTTACTCCCTGGCCAGCTTTTCTGCCTGCTGACGTGATATAAATTTCTGCACCTTACCTGAAGAGGCCTGCACAATAGTATCAAAGACAATATGCCGAGGCACCTTGAAGCCAGCCATATGCTACCGGCACCAGTCGATAATATCCTCGACTGATACCTCAGCATTGTCTACCAATTCGACAAAGGCGCAAGGCCTCTTACCCCTTTTTTATGGGCCATGGCAACAAACGCAGGGCCAGCGGTGTCAGAGGCTGGTGATTGGGCTGGTTCTGGTCGAGATCATAGATACCAGACATGGGTTGGGCTATTTATCCTGCCAATCGGGGGCGCGCTTTGCAATAAACGCACCAATACCCTCTCTCGCATCATGTTTTAACATATTGCCGACCATCACCTGAGAGCTATAAGAGTAGGCATCAGCAAGAAGCATTTCCGCCTGCTCATAAAATGCCCGCTTACCCATAGCCACTGTCATAGTCGACTTGCTGGCGAGTCCAGAGCAGCATCGGCAAGCACCTCAGACAGCTTTATTAGCATGGTTTCAGATAATGTATTGCGGCGCTTTTGATCATTTAGCGTAAGTCGCAGAACACCTTCATGTATTTCCATTTGTAGAATATTACTGTTTGCCTGATCTACCATTTGCAGTGCCTCTCTAGTCTAAATATTCTAATACTATTCTGCTGGCCTGGTTTATATGCCCGTTAACAATTACCTCTCAGCAGCAATCCAATAGGGTTTTTTCAATTCTAACTTTGGACAGCGATCCATCACAATTTTAAGCTGCATCCAAACCACATCAGCGTCAATGGCAATAGCTTCTTGGGTAACAGCCACAGCCGCCTATGGGGAGCGCAAAATATCAAGCATATCTATACCGCCAGAGACTCATACCAGCGCTGACATAGCTGGGATCTTTGCTATAGTCAATAGACTTTACCTAGCAAATGATATTATGTATCATTTGCGTTCCTCGACGGCAAAGTATGACCTGATGACTCTATTTCTCAACCTGGCCACTATTGGAATAGCTTGCTTACTTTCATCTGATCTCAATGGGGAAGTTTCACACCATGATCATGGGCCATTACCTCAAGATACACATTTACATGGCCATGTAGAGCTGAGGCTGGCTCTTGAAAACACCAGCCTTGAACTTTATCTGGAGTCTCCCTCAGTTAACATTGTTGGTTTTGAGCATAGAGCTACCTCAGCCCAACAGATACAGACTGCGGAGTACGCTAAATCAATTCTTGAATCACCCACAGAGATCTTTTCGTTCTCAGATGGAAATTGCTCGCTGAGCCAGTCAAATATAGATTTTTCAGCAATACTACAGACGACTGAAAGCCATAAGCTAGGCGATCATCATGAAGCACAGGAGGCAGATCACAGCGAAATTACAGCGGGCTACAAATACAACTGCCAGCAAGGGGTTGAGCTCGATATTATTAGGGTTGAGTTGATCGAATACTTCCCGGGAATAGAGAAAATCAAAGTTATCTGGCTGACCGATACCAAACAGGGTACTGTTGAGCTAACTCCAAAATCCAACCTTATCCGGATAAGGTAATCTCTATGAACAGTGTACAGAATACGATCAACCATGCTGAGAATAGCTGCAAAGCGCGTGGTGCAAAATTAACTATTAAGCGCAAGCAAGTTCTGTCTGGCTTATTACAATCTGACAAGGCTAAGTCCGCCTACGAGTTAGTTGACTACTGCAAGGATAAATTCGGTGAAACACTACCGCCCATGTCGGTCTATCGTATTCTCGATTTTTTACAAGATGAACACTTGGTGCATAAACTTAAGTTGGCAAACAAATATATCGCCTGCTCACATATAACATGTGAGCACGAGCATGGGGTTACACAATTTCTAATCTGTAATAATTGCCAAACCGTAAGGGAAATATCGGTTAACAAGTCAACAATAAACGCATTGAAAATCAACGTAGAAGACGCTGGCTTTCAATTGGTCAACAGCCAATTAGAAATTAACTGCCTCTGCCATAGCTGCAAAGATAAAGCCGCTTGACTCCTATACAGATGATTGAAAAATGAAAAACATACAAGCAATTCCTGACAGGGCCGCTATCAGCCTATCGTTTCTTTGTGTCCTTCACTGTCTGGCACTCCCCCTGATCATTATGATGCTACCTGCACTGACAACATTCAATTTACAAGATGAAGCCGTTCACCTGTGGATGCTGGTTGCAGTAATTCCAACCAGTCTATTCGCCCTCACTATGGGTTGCAGAAAACATAAAAATTACAATGTCATAGGACTTGGGATAGTCGGACTGACTATTCTTTTGGCCACAGCATTTCTGGGTCATGATCTTCTTGGTAAAACAGGTGAAACGGTAATGACAACTGTGGGGGCGATTATCATTGCAGTGGGCCATCTGATAAATCAACGCTTATGCAGAGGCTCAAATTGTCAATGCACGACGTAACTAGCAGCTTCCCGCACAATGGTCTTACTCCCGCTAATACTGAAGACGCAACCTGTACAAATATCTTGATGCTGGCCTGGATGAATAAATCGGGTTTGGTGCCGCGGTCCCCGGGATGAGAGAAAACGCTGACATAGTTACAGCTGTTCCCACCAACATTATCACTGGGTTTTTAGGGGTTGGTAAAACATCTGCCATTTTGCATCTATTGAAATCAAAACCAGACCAGGAACGCTGGGCAGTTTTGGTCAATGAATTTGGTGAAATTGGGGTCGATGGCAGCCTGTTCAAAAGCCAGCATTCTGAAGAGGGCAATATTTTTATACGAGAGGTTCCCGGAGGATGCATGTGCTGTGCTGCAGGCTTGCCCATGCAAATCGCGCTGAATCAATTGCTTGCGCGTGCAAAACCGGACCGCTTATTAATTGAACCAACGGGACTGGGGCATCCGGTTGAAGTGCTCGAAGTATTGACGGACGAATATTATTACAAGGCCCTGTCAATCGAAAAGATTATTACCCTGGTTGATGCGAGAAACTTAGCTGATGCGCGCTACACTGAGCATGCCACGTTTAATCAGCAGATTGCCATTGCCGATGTTATTGTCGGCAACAAGCAGGATCTTTATCAACCAAAGGATAGAACTCAACTTGAGCACTACGCGAAGATTAAATGTCAGTCTGAGGTGGAGGTAATATTTTCCGAGCAGGGCCAATTATCCCTAGGGGATTTAGAGGGACCTACTAAAGCCTCCGTCCGCTCCAACCCCCACCATCATGCCAATAGCAACCAACAAAATAACTTGGCTATTTCGCCCTTACCTGATGTTGGTTACCTTAAGGCTGTTAACCAAGGCCAAGGGTTTCATACTGTAGGATGGCGTTTTGATTCAAACAAAGTTTTTAATCGACAGGCACTGTTTTTATTTTTAACTAGCGTTCTTGCTGAAAGGGTAAAAGCAGTTTTTATTACTGATGAGGGTGTTTTTGGTTACAACATTACCCCTGATGCGTTAACTGAAATAGAGCTGGATGATTGCTTTGAAAGCCGTATTGATATTATTACCAATGAAACCTGTGATGAATGGGAAGAGCAGCTATTAGCCTGCATCGCAACTGCTACAGGTTAAGTTATTCCTGTTGATAGGCCTCATAATTGACCATCTCCATACTGTAGGCAGCCGTAGCCATATCATTTTCCACCAGCGATGCTTGCAGATCACCTGATATCCAAAACGGGTAATACAGGGCTTCAAGCTTGAGCCCCGTCGCGGACTTCACATAAATAATTTGGTTGGGTGCTGGCGGCGGCATATGCAGGCAAGCACCAAAATAAGGTACCAAGAAAAATTCAGTGATGGTTTGATCGCCATTAAATTCTATAGGCACAATAAACCCGGGAATACGTATTGCGCGGCCATCCATCTCAGACTTTACTCTTGTTGACACCAGAGCCTGCTGATAGCGGTCTTCCATCTCAACAACAATACTATTGTTCATTGAGCTGTTTAGCTGATCCTCAGCCGAACCATCTTCAACGTCAGTTATATAACTGGGTGGATTGGAAAGGATATCAATCTCGTCCTGGGGTAGAAGATCAGACCATGCAATTGTCACATACTGACCTGACTGAGCACTCTGAGTCTCAACTTTTTTATCTTCGCCACTCTGGGCAAAAGCCTGAGCAATGAGTAAAGGCATCAAAGTTGACAAAACAATAACCTGAAGCCCAAATTTTCTTAACAATAGCAATTTAAGCACCACCGACATTTAAAAAAAGTTCGGTTGATGATACAGTGTATCAACATTTCCTGTCACCCCAAACATGACAAACTAATTAGAAAATGACTATGGCCATTCAGCTCAATGATGTGCGGTTCGCCTACCCAGAGGCACCTCACCACCCTGTCTTGAATATTAAAAGCTGGTCAGTTGCTACTCGGGAACATGTCTTTATCCATGGTCCTTCCGGTGGCGGAAAGTCCACATTGTTAAATCTTTTAAGTGGTATGTTGACTGCAAATGCTGGTCAGGTAAGCGTGCTGGGTGAACGTCTGGACACAATGGGTGGACAGCAGCGTGATCGCTTTAGAGCTAAGCATATCGGGTATATTTTTCAGCAATTCAATCTAATCCCCTATATTGATGCAATTGACAATATTCGCCTCGCACATCAATTTGCGAGCAACGTCAGGCAATACGTCTTGTCCGATGAGGTCAAATCATTACTATCAGCGTTTCATATCCCTCAAGCTGATTGGTATAAGCCCGTAGCCAAGCTCAGCTTTGGGCAACAGCAACGGATTGCGATTGCCAGGGCGCTTATCAATAAGCCACAGGTGCTAATTGCCGACGAACCAACCTCGTCTCTGGATCAAAACAATCGAGATAATTTTATGTCTGCACTGATGACACTGGTTTCCGAGCACGACATAACATTGCTCTTTGTCAGCCATGATATATCTCTAGCCAACCACTTTGGACGGATTGACGCATTATCTGACATTAATGCAGCAGGAAAGGACAACTGATGTTTATTCGGCTCGCCTCTAAAAGCTTGTTAAATCGTAAAGGTTCTGCATTGCTTACCATTATGGCGATGAGCGTTAGCATCTTTGTACTTCTGGGTGTCGAGCATATTCGCAGTCAGAGCAAGGAAAGCTTCAATAGCACCATATCCGGCGCAGATTTGATTGTTGGGGCGAGAACCGGCAGTTTGAATTTACTGCTCTATTCAGTATTTCGCTTAGGCTCACCTACCAATAATATCGATTGGAAAACCTATCAATATGTCAGTGCCAATCCGAAGGTGGCATGGTCGATCCCTATCTCGTTGGGTGATTCCCATAAAGGCTTTCGAGTGATGGGCACAACGACTGATTATTTTAAATATTTTAGCTATGGTAAAAAACGCCAGCTTACTTTTACTCATGGAAAGCCTTTTGCAAAAGTCTTCGATGTTGTGCTGGGTTCACAAGTAGCAAAGACACTAGGATATCAATTGGGTGATAAGATTGTTTTAGCTCACGGTATCGGAAAAACAAGTTTCAGCCTGCATAACAACAGCCCCTTTGAAGTCGCCGGTATATTGTCCGCAACGGGAACACCGGTCGACCAGACCGTTCATGTTAGCTTACAAGGAATAAAGGCGGTTCATACAGACCTTAAAAAGCATATAGAAACTTATGGCCGCGCATTAACCAGTGAGCAATTGTCAGAACTCCACCCAAAAACCATCACAGCCTTTATGCTTGGCTTGACCTCTCGAATGGCAACATTTGGAGTACAGAGAGATATTAACAATTACCGCCAAGACCCTCTCACAGCCATTTTACCCGGTGTGGCCTTAGCAGAGCTGTGGCAGATGGTTGGCCTGTTAGAGAATACCCTGCGCCTTATTTCCGGCCTTATACTAATCTCGGCACTTTTGGGGCTAAGCGCCATGATGCTTGCATCCATCAAAGAGCGCGAGCGTGAAATACACTTGCTCAGAGTGATAGGCGCACCAGCATTTTTTTTATTTCTGCTAATACAGCTAGAAGCATTGTTAATAAGTTTTATGAGTATGCTTATTGGCACCACATCACTGTATCTATGTTTGATCATGACTCGTGACCTGCTGGCCACTGACTTTGGCTTGCATATTGGATTAAATATTTTGTCTTACAATAACATTCTCTTACTTCTACTAGTGGTGAGCGCGACCGTAGTAGTTTCCACTATTCCGTCATTTACCGCCTATAAACGGGCTAATCAGAGCGTCTGAATAGCCATGGTGAAAGAGTAGTAAAATTCAAATCCCTCCAGTCTGCACCCCTGGAATACTTTTGTTAATTATTCTAATCATGACCTAACGCGTATATTTTTGTTCAACCACAAAAAAGCCCCGATTACCGGGGCTTCTGGATCGCCAGCAAATGCTGCTGGTCTTTTATATGGTGCCCAAGGCCGGACTTGAACCGGCACGGCTTTCGCCACTACCCCCTCAAGATAGCGTGTCTACCAATTCCACCACTTGGGCATTTCTCAAAACATTTACCTTCATTACTTACTTCAAAGCCAGCAGTACAGCCCCGACACGCTGCGCGTGGTCGCTAACGGCGTCCTGCCTTACGCGACACTTGGGCTCCTGCCCGGCGTCTACCAATTCCACCACTTGGGCATTTCTCAAAACATTTACCTTCATTACTTACTTCAAAGCCAGCAGTACAGCCCCGACACGCTGCGCGTGGTCGCTAACGGCGTCCTGCCTTACGCGACACTTGGGCTCCTGCCCGGCGTCTACCAATTCCACCACTTGGGCATTTCTCAAAACATTTACCTTCATTACTTACTTCAAAGCCAGCAGTACAGCCCCGACACGCTGCGCGTGGTCGCTAACGGCGTCCTGCCTTACGCGACACTTGGGCTTTATCTAATAACCAAACTTACTCTGGCAGCTCAGAATCCGACCCAGAAGGTAGCTCATCAGTTGTTTCTAACACAGGCAAATCAGTTTCCTGTAATTGCCTGGAGATTGACTCCAACTCGGGAAGCATAGCTTCATCAATTACATTGGTATTTTTAGCAACCAGAGCCAAACTAACACTGGTAACAAAGAATATTGTGGCCAAGATAGCAGTCATCTTGCTGAAGAAATTCCAGCCGCCACCACTGCCAAATACGGTCTGTGAAGCACCGGAACCAAAAGAGGCTCCCGCTTCTGCGCCTTTACCCTGTTGCAGTAAAATCAACCCAATCAGGGCCACTGCAACCACAAAGTGAAATACTAAAATAAATTGTTCCATTACTCTTGCTCGATCAGTTGTTGTGCAATATTTAAAAAATCATCTGCCTCCAATGAGGCCCCACCCACCAGACCACCATTAATATCTGGCTGGGCAAATAATGCTGCTGCGTTGCCTGGATTTACACTGCCACCATAGAGCAGCGTTGTCTCGCGCCCTAAGTCTCCAAGCTGGGCTCTAATAGCCCCATGCACTTCCTGAGCCTGCTCAGGACTTGCTGTCTCACCTGTGCCTATGGCCCATACTGGCTCATAAGCAATCACTGCCCGACACAGACCTTCCAATGCAACGCTCTCTATCACCGCGCTGATTTGCCGCGCTACTATTTCTAGCGTTTGCTGCTGCTGTCGCTGCTGCAACGATTCGCCAACACAGAGAACAGGTACTAAACCAGCCTGCTGTGCGGCTTTAAATTTTTCTGCCACTGCTTGGTCAGTTTCACCAAACAATGCTCGCCGTTCCGAATGTCCAACCAACACATACTGGCACCCCAGATCAGCCAACATAACTGCGGAAATTTCGCCTGTGTAGGCACCCGACTCAAATTGACACAGGTTCTGCCCACCCACAGCAACACCGGAATGCCCGACAGCCACTGACACTTGAGTCAGATGGACAAATGGCGGGAACACAATCATCTCAACCGAGTTTTGATCAGTCCAATGCTCTGCCAACTCCGTGGCTAGGGAAGCTGCCGACGCAGCATTACCATGCATTTTCCAATTGCCCGCAATCAGCGATTTAGCCATGCGAACTCCTCCTTTGTGGGGGGCTTCTCAAGCGGGCGCAAATGCTACCCGACTCAATGTTAATATACAACTGGGAACCGGCCTTTAAAGGCAATTTACCACTAGCCAACCTGCTGTTCGACGATTTTGGCGATATCTGCTACCAATCTATCGACCAGGACCTGATCTTCACCTTCAACCATTACTCTGATTAATGGCTCGGTGCCTGAGGGTCGCAATAGCACTCTTCCACGGCCATCCAACTCCTGCTCGGCCTGTGCAACAGCACTATTAATCGCTTCGTTATCACTAATATCGACCTTTTGCGCCAGACGAACATTAATCATGGTCTGGGGAAACTTAGTCATGCCCTGCTTAAGCTGGTGCAACGGATGACCGCTCTCCGATAGCGCCAGAATCACCTGCAGTGCTGCTACTATGCCATCGCCAGTGCTATTGAGATCACTGCACAGCACATGACCAGAAGCCTCACCACCGAGATCCCAGCCGTTGGCTTTAAGCGCTTCAACCACATAGCGGTCACCCACCTTGGTGCGCTCAAATGGTATGCCCAGCTCCTTCAAGGCCAATTCAAGCCCAAGATTGCTCATTAAAGTGCCGGCGACACCAGCGCAGTTACCTGCTGCCCGGCGATACTGGGCGATAACATAAATCAGCTCATCGCCGTCAACTATCTCACCTTTGGAATCCACAAACAGCACGCGGTCACCATCACCATCAAAGGCAATACCAAGATCTGCTTTGGCCTCGATCACCGCCTGCTGCAAACCATCCATATGGGTGGAGCCGCACTGATCATTGATATTAAAGCCGTTGGGCGTATTGCCCATAGTAATGACAGTGGCGCCCAATTCCTTAAACACTCTGGGGCCAGCATGATAGGTTGCGCCATGGGCGCAATCGACAACGATATTGAGACCGTTAAGATCGTAGCCCGAGGGCAGAGTGCCTTTACAGAACTCGATATAACGACCAGTGGCATCACTGAGTCGGCGAGCCTTACCCAGACTGTAGGAGCCATTTGTGACCAGTGGCTTATCCATCAGAGCCTCAATCTCTAACTCCACCTCATCTGGTAACTTATAGCCATCGGCTGCAAAAAATTTGATGCCGTTATCTTCAACTGGGTTGTGAGAAGCACTGATAACAATACCGGCGGCAGCACGGAAGGTACGCGTTAGATAGGCAATAGCTGGAGTAGGCATGGGGCCGAGCATATCTACATCTACCCCGGCGGCGATCAATCCAGCTTCGAGGGCAGATTCAAACATATAGCCAGACACTCTGGTGTCTTTGCCTATAAGCACACGATTTTTACCCTCCGAGTGACGAGTAAGCACAGTCCCGGCCGCCCAACCTAATTTGAGCATAAAATCTGCGGTAACCGGATATTCACCCACTTTGCCGCGGATGCCGTCTGTACCAAAATATTTTCGTGTCATAATTTACTCGGTGTCCTCAAAACTCTCTGTCTGTTGCCAGATTTGCAGCGCCTGCACTGTCTCTTGAACATCATGGACGCGCAATATTAACGAACCTTGGGTTGCCGCAATTTTCTGCGCGGCCAAAAGAGCCATGGTAACACTTCCCATTAGTCTTTCATCTACCTCCGAATCGAGCAACTGACCAATCATTGATTTGCGCGAGACACCCACCAGCACCGGATGACCTGCTTGGGCGAGCACGCCCAGGCCATTAAACAGTGCCAGATTATGGTCCAGAGTCTTGCCGAAGCCAAAACCTGGATCCAGCATAATTTGATCTGCCGCAATCCCAGCCTCGATACATTGCTGTTTGCGCTGATCTAAAAAACTTAACACCTCGGCAACCACGTCGTCATACTGGGGATTGTGCTGCATGCTGTCCGGCTGGTTCTGCATATGCATTAGGCAGACCGGCAGGCCGCTGGCGGCGGCGGCCGCTAACGCACCTTCCCGCTGCAGTGCCCGCACATCATTAATAATATGAGCACCGCCGGCGGCGGCTTCACTGATAACCTGAGCTGTACTGGTATCCACCGAGATAATACAGTCAAACCGACTGCTCACCGCCTCCACAACCGGCATTACCCGCTCAAGCTCCTGAGCTGCTGTAACCGGCACAGCCCCGGGCCTTGTCGACTCGCCACCTATATCAATAATATCTGCGCCTGCTGCCAGCATTGCTTCTACCGCAGCCATTGTCTTGCTCAGATCTAGGCTGCCGGAGGAATACAGAGCACCACCATCGGAAAATGAATCCGGAGTAATATTGACAATACCCATCACCGCAGGTCGGGTCAGATCGAGAGTTTTACTGCCGCAGTTTAATTTGCTCATAGATACAAAAAGACCTCGAAGCCTTATGAACTTCGAGGTCTGCTATAAAAGTTATGATTTAAAATCAGACATCCTCGACAGGACCACCAATTGGCCCCTCCTCAGCAGAATCTTTCGCCGCACTGTTGCCACCACCAGAGGTATTGTCGGAGTCATGGTCATCCCATTGCTGGGGTGGGCGAACCTTGCGTCGATGCATCAGATCATCGACCTGATCAGCATCAATAGTCTCAAACTCCATCAGCGCATCTTTCATTGCTTCAAGAATATCGCGATTGTCCTCAAGCAATTTTGAGGCTGTGCTGTAGGCATCATTGAGGATATTACGCACTTCCTGATCAATTTCTCGCGAGGTATCTTCCGAGTAATGAGTATTGCCGCCACCAGGCGCCTGAGACTCATCTTCACCGTACAAAATAGGACCCATTTTTTCATTGAGTCCCCATTTAGTCACCATATTGCGTGCCATCTGTGTGGCCCGCTCAATATCGTTAGAGGCGCCTGTGGTAACGCCATCAATGCCTCCCACCAGTTCCTCGGCAATACGACCGCCAAACAGACTGCAAAGCTGGCTGTTAAGCTGGCGGCGATTCATGCTGTAGCGATCTTCCTCTGGCAAATACTGGGTCACACCCAAAGCTCGACCGCGAGGAATAATAGTGACCTTATGCACCGGATCATGCTCCGGCACCAGTCGACCAATGATGGCATGACCGGCTTCATGGTAGGCAGTATTGGTTTTTTCTTTTTCCGACATCACCATAGAGCGCCTTTCAGCACCCATCATGATCTTATCTCGCGCCTTCTCGAACTCTTCCATAGTTACCACGCGGCGATTGCCTCGCGCAGAGAATAGTGCCGCTTCATTGACCAGGTTGGCCAAGTCGGCACCTGAGAATCCAGGCGTCCCTCGAGCCAGAATACCCAACTCTACAGATTCGTCTAAGGGCACCTTGCGCGCATGCACTTTAAGAATCTGTTCACGACCGCGAATATCCGGCAGTCCCACATAGACCTGACGGTCAAAGCGGCCCGGACGCAGTAATGCTTTATCCAGCACATCTGGTCTATTGGTTGCAGCTATCACAATCACACCCTCGGTGCCCTCAAAACCATCCATTTCAACCAGCAGCTGGTTTAATGTCTGTTCGCGCTCATCATTGCCGCCGCCATAGCCACCACCACGGTGACGGCCCACAGCATCAATTTCATCGATAAAGATAATGCACGGAGCCTGTTTCTTGGCCTGCTCAAACATATCGCGCACACGAGAGGCACCAACACCGACAAACATCTCAACAAAGTCAGAACCAGAAATAGAGAAGAATGGTACCTTGGCTTCGCCGGCAATAGCCTTGGCCAATAGTGTTTTACCGGTTCCGGGAGGACCTACCATCAATACGCCCTTGGGGATACGACCGCCCAAACGCTGGAATTTAGTTGGTTCGCTGAGGAATTCAACCAACTCACCCACGTCTTCTTTGGCCTCATCCACACCAGCCACATCGGAAAACGTCGTGTTGATCTGGTCACCGGTCAGTAGCTTGGCTTGGCTTTTGCCAAAGCTCATAGGCCCGCCTTTGCCACCACCACCACCCTGCATCTGGCGCATAAAGAACACGAAAATAGCTAGGATAAGCAGAATTGGGAATGCCGCTACCAGCAGCTGGGAAATCAGACTCGGGGTTTCAGGCTCTTTGCCCAGAACATTGACATTGTGATCGATTAGATCGCCCATCAAACCCGGGTCCTGAACATTGGGCCGCACTGTACGGAATGTGCTGCCATCACGGCGCTCGCCTTCAATGATCAAGCCATCAATCGAGACCTTAGAGACTCGATCATTCTGCACTTCCATGACAAACTCAGAATAACCTAGGCTGTTATCTACAGGCTGTGGAGTGAAGCTGTTAAACACCGACATTAAGATAGCGGCTAAGATCACCCATACAATTAAATTTTTGACCAAATCGTTCAAAAGTTATTCCTCTCTATTGGCCCTTTAGGCCTTTGGCTACCAGATAGACCTCGCGGGACTTGGCTCTGGATGCATCTGGTTTCTTCAAACTTACGGTATTAAACACAGTTCTGACATGTCGCACAAACTGATCGAAGCCCTCACCCTGAAATAATTTGGCGATAAAAACACCTTCCGCCTTCATTACTCTGCAGGTTAAATCAATTGCCAGCTCAGCTAAATACATCATAGCAGGCTGATCAACGGCTTTCGCTCCTGTTAAGTTGGGGGCCATATCAGAAATTACAAGGTCTACCGGCCTATTTCCGATAACTGCCAACAGCTCATCAAAAGTCTCGTCCTCAGTAAAATCTCCCTGAATAAAATCCACCCCAGCCACTGGATCCATGGGCAGAATGTCCAGTGCATGAACCCTGCCCTCATGGCCAACAAGATTTGCCGCCACTTGGGACCAACCTCCTGGTGCAGAACCTAAATCTACGACCGTCATCCCGGAGCGGATCAGACGCTGCTTTTCGACTATTTCAAGTAGCTTGTAGCTGGCACGAGATCGATAGCCATCCCTCTGCGACTGCATCACATAGGGATCTTTGACATGTTGTTTTATCCAACTGCGATTTTTAGATTTCGTCATGCTGAGGTTTTCGCTAGAATGGCCGACTTTACAATTAGGCCGACCATTATGACAAGTTCCAATGAAGATAAAAAACATTTACGTCGATTGGGACACAATCTCAAGCCAGTCGTGACCATTGCGGCAAAAGGTTTGACTGATAATGTGTCTGCCGAACTTGAGCGTGCGCTCAGCGACCATGAGCTTATCAAGATCAAACTGGCCGTCGGCGATCGGGATGCCAAACAAGCGGTTAGCGATGAAATCTGCCAAAAGTTTAAAGCCGAACTGGTACAGTCAATCGGCCACATACTGCTTATCTATCGCGCAGCCAAGTCCCCCAATCCCAAACTATCCAATTTATTGCGCAAGTAAACGACCCGTGGAAAACGCAATAACCTCCCCAATGTGCCATAATCTGCGCTACTGTGAGGAAAGTTGCCGTGTTGGATAAACAAAAAATAGACTGGATGTTTAATTTTATTGGCAAGCCTGTGCTAACAGGCCTGTTTGTTGCCGGCCTGTTAATGCTGCTGTTCCCGCAGTTCCGAGGCCACAGCACTGACTTCAGTAATGTTACCCAATCGGAAAATGTCGCCTCATCAGACTGGCTGGGGCCAGTATCCTACGCCGCAGCAGTGCGCCGTGCCGCGCCCTCCGTCGTCAACATATACACCCGCAAAGTGCGGCATGAGCAAGCACACCCCCTATCCAAGGATCCATTCCTGCGGCGCTTCTTCAACTACCAGCAGCAGCGCCTGCAAAGCTCATTGGGCTCGGGCATCATCGTGCGCGATGACGGTTTTATTATGACCAACAACCATGTGGTCGCTAACTTCGATGAGATTCTCGTACTGCTATACGACGGTCGAGAAGTCCCGGCAAAGATTGTAGGCACTGATCCAGATACCGATCTGGCCATCCTAAAAATAGAGGTAAATCAACTGCAGCCTATCTCCATTGGTGACGCCATGGATGCAAAGATAGGTGATGTGGTATTGGCTATTGGCAACCCCTACGGTCTGGGCCAAGCAGTTACCCAAGGCATTATTAGCGCCACCGGACGCAATGGCCTGGGCCTCAATACCTTTGAAAACTTTATCCAGACCGATGCTGATATCAACCCAGGTAACTCAGGCGGGGCGCTGGTCGACGTCTACGGCAATCTGCTCGGTATCAATACGGCAAAACTTGATCGCACTGGCGCCACAGGCATGAGCTTTGCCATTCCAGTCAATGCAGCGCAAAAAGTGCTAAACGATATTATTCAATACGGTCGTGTTATTCGCGGCTGGCTGGGAATGGACGCGACACCGCTGAACCCAGACTTAGCGCGACACTTCAATACCAGTACCGCGAGGGGCCTGCTGGTCAATGGTGTTTTTAACACAGGTCCAGCTCAAAAGGCAGGCATCAGGCAAGGTGATATAGTCATTGGCATTAATGGCACCGCGGTGACAGATCGCCACAGCAGCGCCAGTCAGATTGCTGATGTAATGCCAGGCCAGTCCATCGAACTTGAAATACTCAGAGGGATAGATACATTGCGTCTCACCGCAGTGGCTGGCACTCGCCCAAGGTTCCCTCAATAAATAGCAAGCAGTGCTAACTGCCAACAATAGCTGAGAGGTTATCCACCAGCAGCTGATTATCCTTCGGGGTACCCACAGTAATACGTAAAAACTGGTCAATTCGTGGCTGGTTAAAGTGCCGCACAATCAAACCCTGCTCACGCAATTCTTCCGCCATAGCACTGGCAGATTTTTCCCTGTGTCGGGCAAAAACAAAATTAGCCGCCGATGGCAATACTTCGAAACCCAACTGGTGCAGCTGCTCGACCAACTTCTCACGGCTCTCTATAACCCGGGTACAGGTTTGCTGAAAATACGTCTCATCCTTAAATGAGGCGATAGCTGCAGCAATTTGCAGATGCCCAAGAGGGTAAGAATTAAAGCTGTTCTTAACCCTGTCCAGACCCTCAACCAGCTCAGCGCTGGCAATAGCATAGCCAATGCGCATGCCCGCCAATGAGCGAGACTTTGACAGTGTGTGGACTACGATCAGGTTGTCGTATTTATCGACAAGCACCACCGCACTCCGACCACCAAAATCAATATAGGCCTCGTCAACCACAACCACAGAATCGGGATTGGCTTGCAGCAGCTGCTCGATAACATCCAGATTCAGCAGCCTGCCCGTTGGTGCGTTGGGATTAGGGAAGATAATGCCGCCATTGGGACGCTGATAGGCCTGCAGATCAATCGAGTAATCCTCTGCTAAAGGAATTCGCTCATATTCAATCTCATAAAGCTGACAAAATACCGGATAAAAACTGTAGCTGATATCGGGGAAAAATATCGGTCTGTCCTGCTTGAGCAGGGCATTAAAGATATGCGCCAGCACTTCATCTGAGCCATTACCGACAAAAACCTGCTGCGCTTCTATCTGATAATATCCGGCAATAGTCGCCTTGAGATCATCCGCATTGGGCGGCGGATACAAGCGCAGCTCATCATTGAGCAGCTGCTGCATTGCTTGCAGCACAACTGGCGATGGGCCATAGGGGTTTTCATTGGTGTTTAACTTGGTGAGATTATTAATTTTTGGCTGTTCCCCTGGAGTATAGGGTTGCAGCTGCTTAACAAAATCACTCCAGTACCTGCTCATATCAATACTTACTCAGTAATATTACTTTTTAATCCGGTATTCCGCCGATCGCGCATGGGCCGTCAGAGATTCACCGCGCCCCAGCACTGAGGCGATACGGCCCAGATCTGACGCACCCTGTTCCGAGCAAAAGATCAGCGAACTGCGCTTCTGGAAATCATACACCCCCAGAGGCGATGAAAATCTCGAGGTCGCTGAAGTGGGCAACACATGGTTAGGCCCGGCACAGTAATCACCCAGAGCTTCCGCTGTGTGACGGCCCATAAAGATAGCACCCGCATGCTTAATCTTGGGCAACCAGGACTCCGGGTCTGCCACAGACAGCTCTAAATGCTCAGGGGCAATACGATTGCAAATGGTGACTGCCTCATCGGCATCCGCTACCTGAATCAGAGCACCGCGATTAGCCAGAGACTGAGCAATAATATCCCGCCGCTCCATCTCCGGCAGTAGCTTCTCAATACTCTGCTGCACTGCATCCAGATATTCTGCATCCCAGGCAATTAAAATAGACTGGGCATCTTCATCGTGCTCCGCCTGAGAAAATAGATCCATGGCAATCCAGTCAGGATCAGTCTGCCCATCGCAAACCACTAAAATTTCACTGGGGCCCGCGACCATATCCAGTCCCACAGAACCAAATACTTTACGCTTGGCTGTGGCCACATAGATATTGCCTGGGCCAACAATCTTATCTACTTTGGGCACAGTCTCAGTACCATAGGCCAACGCCGCAATGGCCTGAGCACCACCAATGGTAAATACCTGATCAACACCGGCAATGGCCGCTGCCGCCAAAACAATTGGGCTGAGCTCATTGTCCGGGGCTGGCACCATCATAATGACTTCGCTAACACCAGCGACGCGAGCAGGAATGCAGTTCATTAACACTGACGAGGGATAACTGGCTTTACCACCTGGCACATAGATACCCACTCGCTCAAGAGGAGTCACCTGCTGACCGAGCACAGTGCCATCGGCCTCCTGATACTGCCAGGACTCCTGCAACTGGTGACTGTGATAATCACGAATTCTATCTGCCGCTTTTTCTAGCGCTTCGCGGCTAACCGAATCTATAGACTCGAGGGCCCCCTGAAGCTGTTCAGAATTCAGACAGAATTGATCAATAGACTCACAATCGCGACGGTCAAAGCGATTACTGTATTCAATTAATGCCGCATCACCGCGAGCGCGAACCTGAGTCAAAATATCAACAACTGCTGATTCAACATCGTTATTTGACACCATATCCCAGGCGATCAACTGATCCAGAGATGGCAGAAAATCTGCAGCGGCAGCGGACAAACGATTGATGGTTAGCTTACTCACGCTTTGTTTGCTACTGCGCTCGCCAGCGCATCCACAATGGCTTGTATCTCATTGTATTTAGTTTTCATCGCCGCCTTGTTCACAATCAGCCTCGAACTAATATCAGCAATCTCTTCTCGCGCTTCGAGACCGTTAGCTTTCAACGTATTGCCGGTATCAACAATATCGACTATTTCGTGGGCCAGACCAAGAATCGGCGCAATTTCCATGGCGCCATAGAGTTTAATCAGATCTGCCTGACGACCCTGCTCAGCATAGAACTGGCGTGCCACGTTGACGTATTTTGTCGCCACGCGCAGGCGGCCAGTCTGAGGCTTTGTGCCAACAGGCACAGCAGTCATCAGCTTGCAGCGAGCAATTCCCAAATCCAGAGGTTCGTAGTAGCCATCACCCTGATGCTCCAGCAGACCATCCTTACCAGCGACACCTATATCCGCAGCACCAAACTGCACATAAGTGGGCACATCAGAGCCGCGCAAAATAAGCAGGCGCAAACCTTCCTGGTTAGTCGCAAAAACCAGTTTGCGGCTGGTGGCTATATCTTCCGCAGGCACGATTCCCGCAGCTTCAAGCAGCGGTAGCGTTTCTTTTAATATGCGACCCTTGGTCAGGGCTAGGGTAATCTGTGTCATAACAATTATGTGGTCTCTCAGACTGAGCTTTAGTTCGCCGGTTCAACCTGGCACTCGCTTAATTTTGCAGCCCAGTTGCTGCAATTTTTCCTCAATACATTCATAGCCTCGATCAATATGATAGATGCGATCGACAACGGTTTCACCCTCAGCAACCATAGCGGCAATCACTAACGCCGCTGAGGCGCGCAAATCAGAGGCCATTACTGGCGCGCTTTTAAGTCTTTCAACTCCGGTCACTATGGCAGTATTGCCCTCGACAATAATGCTCGCACCCATGCGATTGAGTTCCTGAACCTGCATCAGGCGATTCTCAAAGATAGTCTCAGTAATCATGCCTATCCCTTCCGCCACTGCATTGACCGCGGTTAGCTGGGCCTGCATATCCGTCGGAAAGGCTGGGTAAGGAGCAGTCTTAAGGCTAATAGCCTTAGGCCGTTTGCCCTGCATATCCAACTCAACCCAGTCTTCGCCCTGAGTAATCAATGCGCCGGTTTCCTCAAGCTTAAGCAGCACAGCCTCCAGAGTGGAGGGATCAGTCTGAGTGGTTTTCACTTTGCCACCAGTGGCAGCTGCAGCGGCCAGATAGGTACCTGTCTCGATACGATCCGGCATAACTTTGTAAAAGCCACCGATCAGTTTTTCCACACCATTAATGGTTAGAGTATTGGAGCCTGCACCCTGCACATCAGCGCCCCAGGCATTCATGCAGGCCGCTAGATCAACAATTTCTGGCTCCCGGGCAGCGTTGTCGATTACCGTAGTGCCCTCAGCCAACACCGCAGCCATCATCAAATTTTCCGTGGCACCCACCGACACCATATCCATCAAAATATGGGCACCTTTAAGGCGACCATCGGACCGAGCACGGATATAGCCCTCGTCAATCTCAATAGTGGCACCCATGGCTTCTAGGCCACGCAGATGTAAATCCACAGGACGGCTGCCAATAGCGCAGCCGCCGGGAAACGATACATTGGCCTCACCATAGCGCGCCAGCATAGGGCCCAACACCAAGATAGAAGCGCGCATGGTTTTCACCAGTTCATAGGGCGCCGTCAGACTATTTAGAGTCGAGGTATCCACTTCGAGGCGCATTTTTTCATCAATGCTGACAGTCACCCCCAGAGCGCCCAACAACTCGATGGTAGTAGTGACATCCTGCAGGTGAGGCAGATTGGCGATGGTTACATTACCCTCAGATAGCAGCGCAGCAGACAGTATCGGCAGAGCCGCATTCTTGGAACCAGAAATCCAGACCTCTCCTCGGAGAACTGTACCCCCTTGAATAATCAGTTTATCCATCGGATAACCTCAGAATTTATTAGTAGAGCCGCAGAGGAATTAGCTGCGATCAGTCCACTCCTGATGAGTGAAAGTTTTCATATTGACAGCGTGAATCGCGCCAGAAGAGATCTGTTCATTAAGAGCAGCATATATTTGCTGCTGACGCTGCACCGGGCGCTTGCCCTCGAACAGATCACCGATAGCAACAATATTGAAATGGCCACCATCAGTTTCCACCTGAAATTGACAGTCGGGCAGAGCCTTCTCGAGCAGCGTTTTTACATCATCTGGATTCATTTATAGGTTAACTCTTTTCTCAGGTTGTATGTTACTCAGCGGACCAGTCAGCAATCACAGTATCGATATCGCCACCAGATTTTTGCACCGCATTGGCAAACTGACTACGGAAAATATTGCGCATATTAATGCCATTGATCACCACATTAATGGCCTTCCACTGTCCGGTTTTCTTGCTTAGAGCCATTGAGTATTCCATCGGATACACAACACCATCAGCTTGAATTTCCTGTTTCACCGAGACCATTCTCTGGCCCGGCTTTAACGGTACGCTTTCGAGCAACACAATCTTCTCATCGCCATAACTAATAAGCCCGCGACCATAGGTCTCAATCAGGCCATTGCGAAATATGGCGGCAAACTCAGTTCGCTGCTCACCAGTAGCACTTTTTGCCGAGCGACCCATGACTGATTTAGCGATATAATTGAAGTCAATATGCTGTTCCAGCAGCACATTGAGCGCCTGAAAATATTCCGACTCATTCTCTGGGAAAGCCTCAGCATGGTCAGCAATCACTACTAACAATTCATCGGTAACCTGCTCAATTTTCTCGAAAGGACCTTTTTCAGTGACCGTGGCATTTTCAGCAAAAACTGCCGCTGAAACTGACACCAGCAAAACGACCAAAGCGCCGAGCAAACCTGTTCTCAATACTTGCATATTATATTTCTCTTTTAAAATCTCTTGCTTTGACAGCTGATTCAAAAATCTAGTTCATCAGTACTGACAATAGTGGCTGCGCACTATACCATTCCCGCACTATTGAATAAACACAGCCGGAGACTATATGTCCGCTATCTATCTACCCATGCTAGCCTTATTTACTGGCGTTTTAGGCCTGCTTTGGGGAGCCGACAGATTTGTTGCTGGCAGTGCAAGTGCAGCGCGCAACTTTGGCATTTCACCCATGATTATCGGCCTCACAGTCGTCTCTGTAGGCACCTCCGCACCTGAGGTCATCGTGTCCATCAATGCCGCCATGAGAGATGCCGCGCAACTGGCTATCGGCAATGCCCTAGGGTCAAATCTGGCCAATATAGGTCTGGTCCTAGGCATCACAGCGCTAGTAGCTCCCATCCCCGTGCAAAAACATCTGCTGCGAGAGGAGAGCCCGATTCTTTTGCTCATCACAGCGCTGGCTGGATTATGCCTCTACGACGGATTTCTCGGTCGCGGCGAAAGTATCGGTCTGGGGCTGTTAATTGTTCCGCTGCTCATTTTAGTCGTCAAATACAAAAAGAATCATCCCAATCCAGAAACCATAGGAGAGGCCGAAGAGCTTCCAGAGCTTCCCATTGGCAGTGCGATACTGTGGTTTACTGTGGGTCTGGCCGTGCTACTGGTCAGTGCCGAGATTACGGTGTGGGGTGCAAAATCCATTGCCGCCTATGCTGGTATCAGCGAATTGGTCATCGGGCTCACAGTAGTCGCTATTGGTACCAGCCTACCCGAGCTGGCCGCCTCGGTGATGAGCGCCATCCGCGGACATCATGATATAGCGCTGGGTAATATTCTGGGTTCTAACCTGTTTAACCTAATGCTGGTCATGACCTCGGCTGGCGCCATAGCTCCTGTAGCATTGAGCCCGGAAGTATTTACCCGCGACTACGGCGCCATGGCAGCAATGACAGTGCTTATGGTTGTTATGGCAGCACTCGCACTGCGCAGCAGTTCAGGGCGTATATCCAAAACCATGGGCATGATACTGCTGGCCGGCTATGGTTTTTATTATGTACTGCTATGGCCCGCAATTTCCGCAGGCCAGGCCTGAATACGCCAGACCGCTTTTGCTCTATAATACAGAGCTAAACCAAACCATAGATGAACCCATAACATGGCAACAAGCGACTTTATTAAATCTGGCCTGCGCACCGTTGAGATGGAATCTCTGGCTGTAAGTCAGTTGGCACAGTGCATCAATAACGATTTCGAGCGTGCCTGCGAGACTATACTGGCCTGCGAAGGTCGTGTGGTTGTCACTGGTATGGGCAAATCCGGGCACATAGGCAATAAAATTGCCGCAACATTAGCCAGCACTGGTACACCAGCCTTTTTTGTTCACCCCGGCGAAGCCAGTCACGGCGATCTAGGTATGATCACTAAAAATGATGTAGTGATCGCCATTTCAAATTCTGGCAGTACCGCAGAAGTAGTGACCATATTGCCACTGATCAAACGCCTGGGTATTCCCCTGATCAGCATGACCGGCGACCCGCAGTCCATACTCTCTCAGTCCGCCTGCGCCAATCTTGATGTTAGCGTCACCAGCGAAGCTTGCCCGTTAAATTTAGCTCCCACCACCAGCACCACAGTGACATTGGTAATGGGTGATGCTCTGGCCATCGCGCTACTGGAGTCTCGCGGCTTCAGCGCCGAAGATTTTGCCTTCTCCCACCCGGGCGGTGCCCTTGGCCGCAAACTGCTATTGCGAGTCGGAGATATTATGCATGGTGAAACAGAAGTCCCCAGAGTGCACGCCGATCAGCTATTACAGGACGCACTGCTGGAAATGACCGAGAAAGGCTTTGGTATGACCACAGTGATCGACAGCGACAATAAGCTCATGGGCGTATTTACTGACGGTGATCTGCGCCGTGTTATTGACCAAAATATTGATATTGGCACAGCAACGATGGCACAGGTCATGTCTGCAAACCCAAAAACCATCAGCGATGCCATCCTCGCTGTCGAAGCATTGACGATTATGGAGAGTGCCAGCATTACCGCACTGATTGTCGAAGATCAGAATCAACACCCCACTGGCGTTCTGCATATGCATGATATTTTGCGTGCAGGAGTTGTTTAATGACTAACAGCGTACCCGCCTCTGTGATTGCAGCGGCAAAAAAAATCAAACTGCTACTGCTGGATGTGGACGGCGTACTGACCGATGGTCGCCTCTACTACGGCAATAGCGGCGAAGAGATGAAAGCCTTCAATATTCAGGATGGACTAGGCATCAAACTATTGCAGCAGGGAGGCGTGCGGGTCGGCATTATCACAGGTCGCGTATCCGCACTGCTCCAGCGTCGTGCCGACGAGCTTGGAATAGACCCGGTTGTTCAGGGTCGTGAAGATAAATTAACCGCGCTCAATGAGCTGCTGGAAACCATGGATATCAACATGGATGAAATCGCTTTTATGGGCGATGATCTCCCGGATCTGGCTGTTATCCGCCGTGTTGGACTGGGTATCACCCCGGCTAATGGCAGTAGTACCAACGCCAGCCAAGCCCATTGGCAGACAGCCAAAAGTGGCGGCCATGGCGCTGTTCGCGAAGTGGCCGAAACAATTCTTGAAGCCCAGGGCAAGCTACAAACAATACTGGCTCGCTATCAATGATCAGGCAAGCACTCCTTATCTCAGCACTATTATTTTTCGTCGGTGGCTTTTTATTGATCTGGGATAGTCCGCCGGAAGCCTTTATGCGCAAACAGACTGGCCAGGTGGAAGAAATCCCTGTCGCCGACAGCTATATGACCGATGTCAGCAGCCTCAAGTTTTCGGCCACTGGTGAACAGCAATTTTTACTCATCTCGTCTAGGGCTGAATTCTTTAATAAAAAATCACGCCTGACTCTTAATCAGCCGAATATGGTCACCATTGAAAATCCATCCAACAGTGATCAGTTAAGTATCAATGCCGATCGCGGCACCCTCTCAAATAACGGTAACAAGATTTTCCTGCAGAACAATGTAGTGGCAACCAGCAAAGGAGCAGAGGGGCAGACCGTCTTAACCAGCGACGACATGACCTATCTACCCAACAGCAACAGCGCCACCAACAAAGGCCCCTTTAAACTAAAATCACCACAGGTTAAACTTTCCGGGACCGGGCTAAATGCCAACTTCACTAACGAGGTATTTATTATCAAATCAAAGGTCCGGGCTATTCATGAACCAATTTAAGTTATTACTCGCCCTAGCTCTTCTCGGTATCGTCAGCACTGGCTACGGACTGCCAGATGATGGCAACCAGCCAATTACTATTGAATCCGACTTCGCTGAAAGCAATCAGGCTACTGGACAAACAGAGTACAGCGGCAATGTGATTATGCGTCAGGGGTCAGTCTCCATCGAGGCTGAAAAAGTGACCATCTTCTATGTAGAGAGCAAGGTCAATCGCATACTGTCTCTAGGCGAACCTGCAACGTACAGACATCAGCCAAATATCGACGAGAGTATTGTTGTCGCCCATGGTGAAATTATTGAGTACCTTCTGGGCGAGGACAAAATCAACCTGCAAAAAAATGCCTCACTGGCGCGCAATGGCACATTGGTCACCGGAGATATAATTGTCTACGACATCAACAAAGGGACATGGAAAGCCAATGGCAATAATCGCAGCAATCAGAAGCGTATCCAATTAGTGATACCACCTTCAAATTTGGACAATTCAGCAACTGAGCAGCAGGAGAGTCCAGAGTAATGGCAATTTTAGAAGCACAGAATCTGGCCAAATCCTATGCCAAGCGCCCAGTGGTCAAAGATGTATCACTGTCGGTTAAGCAGGGCGAAATTGTAGGCCTGCTAGGCCCCAACGGCGCAGGTAAAACCACCTGCTTCTATATGATTGTTGGTCTTGTGGGCCAGGATGGCGGCACAGTCACCATTGATGATAAGGATATCACCTCGCTGCCTATGCATGGCCGCGCCCAGCGCGGTCTGGGTTATCTGCCCCAAGAGCCCTCAATCTTCAGAAAACTGAGTGTCGAGAACAACATACTGGCTATTTTGGAAACCCGCAAACAACTCAGCCGTCAGCAGCGCAACCAGCGCCTCGAAGAGTTGATGCATGAATTCCATATTTCTCATCTGGCGAAAAATATCGGTATGAGCCTCTCTGGTGGCGAACGGCGGCGAGTCGAAATTGCCCGCGCACTGGCTGCCGACCCTCAATTTATTTTGTTGGATGAACCCTTTGCTGGTGTTGACCCCATCTCTGTAAATGACATCAAAGGCATTATCCGCCACCTGCGCGACAAAGGCATAGGTGTGCTGATAACCGACCACAATGTGCGTGAAACATTGGATATCTGTGAGCATGCCTACATTATTGGTGAAGGACATGTTATTGCCGAAGGCACCACAGAACATATCCTCAGCGACGCAAAAGTGCGCAAAACCTACCTTGGAGAGCATTTTACCCTGTAATAATGGCGTAATTCGCAAATCCAGCATTGCCAGCTGCCATTATTCGGCACTAAAATTGCATCTGGTACCTTTTGTAGTAGTCACAACCTATGCGTCCAGGTCTTCAACTCAAGATCAGCCAACAGCTGACCATGACACCGCAATTGCAGCAGGCCATTCGCCTGCTGCAGCTGTCGACTCTGGAATTGCGCCAAGAAGTCATTGAACAACTCTACAACAACCCATTGTTGGAAATGGACGAAGACGACGGCCGCACCAATAGCAGCAAAGAAGAGACACCGACCACAGACAGTAACGACGGCGACGGCGATGTCGACTTCAACAACGATGATCCAAGCCTCCATCAAGCCGCTGCCGATGCCACTGAGCAGACCGTTACCGAAACTGAGGCAGACCGTTCCTGGGAGGAAGATGGCCATCAGGATCTCCCGGTAGATGCTAACTGGGACGACGTGCACAGTTCTTCCAGCACAACCAGCAGCACAGGTGCCGAAGTTAATTTAGAGCAGGTTTTTCAGGTCACAGAATCTCTGCAAGACCATCTGCACTGGCAGCTCAACTTAACACCATTTTCAGATCGTGATCGCGAGGTTGCCGAAGCCTTTATCGACTCTATCAACAACAGCGGCCTGATCAGTGAAAACCTGCGTGAGATCACCGCCCATATCAAGTATCAGGAGCCGGACGACCGCCTGGAAGATGACGAACTCGAAGCCGTACTGCACCGCCTGCAACAGTTTGATCCACCGGGAATATTTGGTCGCAATATCAAGGAGTGCCTGCTTATCCAGCTCAACCAGCTGAGCGATGAAACAGCCCATCTGGTCCAGGCCATGCGACTGGTGGATGAATTTCTCGAAGATATCGCCTCAATTGATATCAATCGCCTGAGCAAAAAAACCGGCTACAGCTGTGATGAATTGCAAGAAGCTCTGCTACTGATTCGCAGCCTTAACCCTCGCCCCGGCGAAGCTCTGGCAGTTAACGAAGCCGAGTATATTGCTCCAGATGTGTATGTGGAAAAGATCGCTGGGCGCTGGCGAGTGCAACTCAACGACAGCAACATGCCCAAATTGCGTATCAACGACACCTACAGCAATATGATCAATCGCTCAGATAACAGCGATGAAAATCAGTTTTTAAAGAACAACCTTGCAGAGGCCCGCTGGTTTTTGCGCAGTTTGGAAAGCCGCAACGAGACATTGATGCGCGTTGCCATCACCATTATTGACCTGCAACAGGGCTTTTTGGATCATGGCCCCATCGCCATGAAACCCATGGTGCTATCGGATATTGCCACCAAACTAGACCTCCATGAGTCGACCATTTCCCGCGTGACCACCAGCAAATATCTGGCTACACCCCAGGGTATCTTTGAGCTGAAATATTTCTTTTCCAGCCATGTCGGCACATCTGGTGGTGGAGAGTGTTCATCCACTGCAGTTTGCGCTATCCTAAAAACAATGATTAGTGCAGAACAACCCGCCAAACCTTTAAGTGATAACAAGCTCACCTCTCTTCTTGAGGAGCAGGGAATTCAAGTTGCCCGACGAACTGTCGCCAAATATCGCGAAAGCATGGGAATCCCCTCGTCGAGCCAAAGGAAACGATTCGAAAATGCCAAGTAAAAGGAGAATTGCATGCAAATGACCATTAGTGGACACCATTTAGATATCACCGACCCCATACGCAGCTATGTCACCACCAAACTATCCAAACTTGAGCGGCATTACGAACAGATAACTAGCACCGCTGTTATTCTCACTGTCGACAAACTGGTACAAAAGGCCGAAGCCACCGTACATGTTGCGGGCGGGGAGCTTTTCGCCAATGCACAGCATGAGGATCTGTATGCAGCCATTGATGCCTTGACTGACAAACTGGATCGCCAGCTCATCAAACATAAAGAAAAACACCGAGGCCATTAAACCAGTCCATGAAAATAACTGATGTGCTTACTCCGGACATGACGCTGTGCAACTTGCCCGGCGCCAGCAAAAAACGAGTATTGGAAAATTTATCGGCTTTTATCACCCAGCAACTCGGGGGTGATACAGAACAGACCGATCAACTATTCCACAGTCTGGTCGCCCGAGAGCGTCTGGGCAGCACAGGCATAGGTGAAGGGGTAGCTATACCCCATTGCCGCGCTTCCGGCTTCAGGCGTATTCACGGCTGCCTGATCAAACTGGAAAAGCCCATCGACTTTGATGCCCAGGACGATAAGCCCGTGGATTTAATTTTTGCTCTGGTTGTTCCAGAGGAAAAAAATGACGAACACCTAGCCACTCTGGCCAGAATTGCCGCGCTGATGCAGGATGACGACTCTCGCCAATCTCTGCGTCAGTGCAGCAATAATGAAGAACTCTACGCTACAGCAACCAAACTTGAGCGCTCTGACTAACCATGCGCTTAGTTATCATCAGCGGTCGCTCCGGATCAGGCAAAACCTCAGCACTGAATATTCTTGAGGATGTCGGCTTTACCTGCATTGACAATCTGCCAGCCAGCCTGCTTTCAGAGCTCGTGAATCAGCTGAAAGATGAGCCGAGAGAAACGGAACTCATGCTCGCGGTAGGTATAGATGCCCGCAATCTAGTCGGCGACCTTAGCAAAATACCCGGCATGCTCAGTCTTATTGCAGACAGCGGAGTCGCTGTAGATGTTATTTTTCTGCAGGCAAGGCGCAATGATCTGCTGCGCCGCTACAGTGAAACCAGGCGCAAGCATCCATTGAGCAACGAATCGACCAGCCTTAAAGAAGCTATTGAGCTGGAAAAAGAAATGTTGACACCCATATCAGACATTTCTGACCTCACTATAGATACCTCCGGGCTCTCCCTGCACCAGCTCCGAGATCTAATCAAGAACACAGTGGTGCCAGATAATCGCGAAAGCATGTCGATCCTGTTTGAAAGCTTTGGTTTTAAGCGCGGCGTACCCAGCGATTCAGACTTTGTATTCGACGTTCGCTGCCTGCCCAATCCTTACTGGAAACTGGAATTGCGCACCCAGACGGGCAATGATCCCGAAGTGATTGAATTCCTTGAATCCCAGGTCGACGTCGCCTCCATGCTTGCCGACATCATCGGCTTCCTGACACGCTGGATCCCCAAATTCCAAACCAACAACCGCAGTTACATGACTGTCTCCATCGGCTGTACCGGTGGCCAGCACCGCTCTGTGTATCTGGCCAACAGGCTCCATGAGCATTTTTCTCAACAGCAGCCGTTTGTCAAAGTGGTACATAAAGAGTTGAATTCTTGATGCCGACTCATAAACAGCCATGATTCGCTGCCAACTACCAGTGATCAACAAACTGGGGCTGCATGCCCGCGCCGCCACCAAACTGGCCGCAGCTGCAGGCCACTACGCCTGTGCCATTCGAATCGGCAAACAAGAGCCATTGGTGGACGCCAAAAGTATTATGTCGCTGATGTTACTGGCTGCCAGTCAGGGTACAGAACTACTCTTTGAATTTGATGGTGCCGACGAACAGGCCGCCTGCGATGAAATCACCCAGCTGCTAGATAATTATTTTGGGGAAGGGGAATAAATTCGACCTTAACCGGCTAAGTTTCAGTTAAGCCTATCCGTAGGCACCATAGCCCGCTAAAATGATTCCCTGACCGCGCAATGCGGGTTTAGCTAGGGAACAGACCATGACCGAAACCAAAGACAACAATCTACTGGCAAAGCTGGGCACTGCCATCGATTCAGTCACATTGAATCAGGTTCGTCATATTCTCAATAATCTGTCACCCCCAGACGTCGCCCACCAGCTTGAAACCGCACCGCCAAAATTCCGCCATATTCTCTGGGAGCTGGTTGATCCAGAAATTAGCGGTGAAGTACTGCAAGAACTGTCCGATGAAATTCAGCTCGAATTTCTCAATGAAATGGACGGCGCAGAAGTCGCATCTCTGACCGAAGGACTGGATGTCGATGATATAGTCGACATTCTCCAGCAACTGCCTGATCAGATGATCCCCGAAGTTCTGCAGGCCATGTCCGTGCAGGATCGGCAGCGCGTAGAGTCAGTACTTACTTACGATGAAGAAACCGCCGGTGGTCTAATGGACACCGAAATCATCACCGTGCGACCAGATATCACAGTGGATGTCGTGCTGCGCTACCTGCGCCGCTTTGATGAAATCCCAGACCTGACAGATAACCTGTTTGTGGTTAGCCGCAATGATTTATTTCTCGGCAATCTGGCACTGGGCAAGCTGCTCACCTCCAGCCCCACCACCACAGTACGGGAAGTGATGAACACCGAAGTCCAGGCCATACATGTCAACCTTACCGACTCCGACGTAGCCCAACTGTTCCAGCGTCAGGATCTGGTTTCTGCACCAGTAGTCGATGACAACAACCGACTTCTCGGGCGCATCACCATTGATGACGTGGTCGACGTTATTGTTGAAGATGCCGACCATTCATTATTAGCCATGGCCGGTCTGAGTGACACCGAGGACACCTTCTCGCCCATCAGCCGCACCGCTCCGCGACGGGCAGTTTGGCTTGGGGTTAACCTGATCACAGCAATAATCGCCTCCACCGCCATCAGCCTGTTCGAAGGCACCCTGGATAAAGTGGTGGCACTGGCCATTCTGATGCCCATCGTTGCCAGCATGGGAGGCGTCGCCGGCAGCCAGACATTGACCGTGGTTATTCGCGGCATGGCTCTGGGCCAGGTTGAACGCAGCAACCTGTCATGGCTGTTGAGCAAAGAATTTACCGTCGGCGCCCTCAATGGCATGCTCTACGCGCTGATCGCTGGCGCCGTGGTCTCTCTATGGTTTCAGGATTCGACCATGGCGCTTATTATAGGCGCAGCCATGGCCATCAACCTGACGGCCGCCGCTATTACAGGCACATTACTGCCAGTGCTATTGCGCTCAATCAATATTGACCCAGCACTGGCTGGCACAGTGATTCTGACCACAGTCACTGATATTGTTGGTTTTGTTTCCTTCCTCGGTCTAGCAACAGTGTTTTTATCATGATAGATACAGAAATCGATCCACCAGAATGGGATGGCCCAAGCAAATCCCAACTTAAACGCGACAGCCAGGCACTGCAAGATATGGGCGCTCAGCTAGTGGATATGCCCGAAGGTAAACTGCAAAAATTTAATCTGCCAGAAAACCTCAAAGAAGCTATCTACGAAGCGCGCAGACTAAAGAGCCGAGAAGCAAAACGTCGTCACCTGCAATATATTGGCAAGCTAATGCGCATCGCCGATACCGACTTTATTACTCACACCTTAGAAAAGATGGATCATCAGTCCCAGACCTATCGCCAGCATTTTGCCCAGCTTGAAAACTGGCGAGACCGTGTAATTGACCAGGGCACTCCGGTGATAGAGGAGTTTATTGAGCAACATCCAAGCGCCGATCGACAGCAGCTGCGCAATCTGCAGAGGCAGGCCAATCGAGAAAGGGAATTAAAAAAACCGCCCGCGGCAGCGCGAAAACTGTTTGCCTACCTGCGCGAGATCACTGAGTAGACATAGTCCGCACTTCAGGCCCTTGATTAAAGCCGGCGGTGCTCAGCAACAGGCATCTCGGCCCTAAGCTGTTCAATCTTGCTCAGATCAATCTCAGCTATCAACGCACCAACCTCATCGTCCATGGATGCCAGCACATTGCCCCAGGGATCAATAATGCAACTGCCGCCCCACAGGCCGCGGCTCTTGTGCTCTCGATCCACAAGATTGGCACCAATCACAAAGCACTGATTCTCAATCGCCCGGGCACGCAACAGCACCTGCCAATGATCTTTGCCCGTGGCCGCGGTAAAAGCTGCTGGCACAGTGATAATCTGCGCCTCGGCATCGGCTAGCTGGCGATACAGCTCAGCGAATCTAAGGTCATAGCAGACCGACAGACCCAGTACCGCCAGATCGGTGCGCACTGCCGCTACCCGTTTGCCCGCACTGTAATCATCAGATTCACGGTAACGTCGGTTCTTGCCGTCAGTGGTCACATCAACATCAAACAGATGAATCTTATCGTAATGATCAACAACCTCACCCTCAGGGCTCAACAAAAAACAACGGGCACTGGGCCTAGGACTGGGCCCGGCCACGGGAATAGTCCCCGCCACCAACCACAGACCATGTCTGGCAGCCTGCTCAGCCAGAAACTGGCGCACAGGCCCCTGATCATCAGATTCAGCACGGCCAGCCTCCAATAAATCAGCCTGACCATAATAGGCAAAGTTTTCCGGCAGCACCGCTAACTGGCAGCCAGCCTCCGCCGCCTGCTGAAGAAAAGTCTCAGCACAGTGCAGATTGGCATCCACAGATGCCTGAGGTTTAAACTGAATAGCAGCAACAGTAATGCTCATAAAATGTCCTTATTTCTACTGATCTGAAGTTGGTTCGATAACCGCCTTGTCTGCTGTGGACTGCTCGGGCGCAGATGTCCCTTTCAGTTCCGCGGCAAAAATCTTATCCACCGAGACCTTTACATCATCCCAGGGCCCAGTCACTTCGTAGCTAATACTGGATAGTCGATCAACCTGCTTCTCAACCAGCTTACTGGTGACATAGACACCAGCGGCAGCGGGCAGGCCTCCCATCATGGCCACTACCCAGGGCAAATTGGTCGCCACCGGCAATGTTGCCACCAGGCGGGTATCCACAGTTTCCTTAACCAGATCAAAATCACCCGCCATACTCATACGACCGGAGGGCATATCCATTTTTAGCGGGTCGCGCAGGCTGGCCACACCATTTTCAAAATGCAGCTTGCCCTTAAGTTTGTTGTAAGCCAGATTCTGTCCCACCACATCGGAAAAATCCAGCTGCAAACGGCGCAGCCAGTTAGCAAAGTTAAACAGACTGACCAGTTTCAGGGCACCGCCAGCACCGCCGGCAGATTTGTAAAAGCTGCCATCGCTTAATTTAATATCAAAATCACCGCTGATATTTTCTCTACTGACACCCCAGGGTTTCTCCTGCCAAGCAAGGTCAAAGGTCAATTTACCGGACTTGCTATCAACCACCTTATCAATATCAAAACTGGTAAACATATCGCCAATATTATCCACCGCAACAGGGCCTATAAGCCGACTGCCGTGAACTTCACCGTCAAAGCTCCAGAAGAACTCTGTGGGTGGCTCAGCATCGGATAAGCCAGGGCGAAGACCCAACAGACTGCCGCTTATATTGTTGAATGCTGCACCAGACACCTCAGGTCGTAACTGCAGTGCGATAGAACCCCAAGTTTTATCGCCAACCCCAAGCTGATCAACCGACAGATCCACCGCTAAAAATGTGCGTGGATCCACAGCCTGCTGGCCAATTTTTTCTTCCAGCAAAGCACTGGGCACATTCAGGCGAGAAAGATTGAGTCGGGGAACCCCCTGTCCGTCTGCGGCCAACTCCAGCAGACCATCAGCAAGATCGCTGGTAAAGTCAATTTGGGTAATTTGATTGCTGGAACGGATTCGTGCCTTAATCTGATTGAACTCAAAGGTTGCCAGCTCCAGACGATCAAAATTTAAATCAAATACAGGTTTCCAGCTGGACAGCTTAGGGCCAGCGGGCTGACGCGAAAACAACTCTACAACAGGCATCCATATCTGCAGATCTGTCGTTGGCATATAGGCCGCAACCAACAGCTCTCCTGACTGCACAGTAATATCTGCGCGATCGTAGAGCACCAGCCCCTGCGATAGAGAACCCTCAGAGAAATACATCTCTGCCGTTAATTCTTCACCCAATTCAGTTTCAATGCGCGCCAGTTCAGGGCTAAAGAATATTGTCATATTCATTGATCGCTGATCCGCGGCGGAAAGTGCAAGAGGCGCAGGCAAGCGTATCTCAGTGCCCTGCAACTGACTGGTCAGCGCCAGATTAACCCCGCCCTCAGCTGAGGCAGGCGGAATACTCAGCAGCCCATCAATAGCAACATTACCCACCAGCACCTCAGGCCAGGGGAATTTAACCAATTGCACAAGACTCTCCGGTTTAACCTCAGTCTGTATAGCGATTTTTTGCTCGGCCCCAGTTTTATACAACCTCGCGGTTAAAGGCTCCTGCCAAAGTGTCGCGG
The DNA here is from genome assembly GCA_943788875.1 of uncultured Pseudomonadales bacterium. Classification (GTDB taxonomy): domain Bacteria; phylum Pseudomonadota; class Gammaproteobacteria; order Pseudomonadales; family Porticoccaceae; genus HTCC2207. Next base: position 344,108 of record CALSSA010000006.1, read on the forward strand.
TAATATTGTCAGACTGCAGTCCATCCGCAGCAGAAAATTTAATATCGCCATTTATCTCAGTCATCGCAATAGGCGAGTCAGGTATGGCCAGTTGCGCATCAGTCAGCTGTGTACTGACCTTATACTCCGCCTTGGCGAGATTATCTTTAGACTTTATACCCAGTGGAATCTGTAGCTGCAGCTGAGATTCCGCATTACCTGCAAGATCCCAACTGACCAGAGGCCCAAGGCTTTTCTTAACCGGCGACTGGGCCAGAAAATCAACGCCATGGGCGAGAGAACCGGTCACAGTGCCGTCAACAATTAATATGCGCTGCGCCGGAGGCTTGGCACTGTCATACTCAGCAGTTGCCGCAACAATCGTATTCTCCCCGGCCAGACCGGCACTAACACTGGACTCCACATAACCATCGTCAACCAGCACCAGGGCATCCAGATCGCGCAGGCCCAACCAATCTGGATGGTAGTCTATTGCTGTGTCTTCAGCCCGGAACAGCATCTGACTGGTTCTCGAGCGAACATCATTTCTAGGTGCCCCGGCCCTGTAGGCAAAAGCGAAGTCTTTGACATTGCCGCCGACAATTGCGGTTTTAAGCCAACTCGTCAGGGTCTCGGGCATCTTGTAAGGTAGATACTGTTTGCTGAAACTAGCATCAATATCATGGCCACCAATCACCAGATTAACCTCAGGGGCCAGACCTTTGCTGTGGAACTGCTGCTCCACCGAAAACATAATGTGGCTGGTACCAGCATCGACCACAGTTTTCACCGGCTCACTCTCTACCACGAGGGTTTTGTGTTCAGCCTGCCAATCCAGATAAATCGTGCCCTCAGCACTGTCTACATGCAGATAGTCCCGATAGACTTTGCTAAACCAAACATCAAAGCCATCGCTATCAGCAATATGAAACAGGCCGCCCTGTTCATGGACTTCCAGATAACCATCAACACCATTGAGCGCCGGGGCGCCCTTGTAATTCTGCATAGTAATAGCCTGCAGATTGGCCGAGGCATAATAGCCATTTTCATTCTGCCCTAGAGTCAGGGCTCTAAGACTGCCCTCAGGGCGCACCTGATCAATAATGGTAAGCAGCCTTTCAGCAGGCAGTCTGGTCTGGCGCAGCAGATCAGTCAAAATACTGAGATCAAGACGATTCACTGACACATCAAAATCTCTCCAGCGAGAACCCAGGCGCTGAGTAAACACCATATCCAGAGGCTTAACCTCACTGTCAGACCAAGAAAAATCGAAACCCTGTAACCTCAGTCCCCAATCTGAACCCGGAGTAAACCAACCAGTTATGCCACTGTAAATATCCTCCACCGGCGGCACATCAGCCAGCCAGTCCAGAGGCACCTCAGAAACCGCCAATTCACCCTCAAAATCCAGGGTGCCACCGGGATGAATATCAAACCACAGCTCACCGCTGGTCTTAGCCTCAAACTTATTTAAATTGGCAAACAGCTGCGGCAGCAATGACTTGGCCAGCTCCACCACCGGCTGCGATACATTGAAACCATTGAGCTGCAAATAACCATCGGCATGGAAAGACTCAAGATCAGAGGGGTCACCGACACCCTCCAGCAGCAAATACGCGGGAGTTTCCTGATCGGACAGGCGCAGAGATAATTCAGCGCGGTGAAAGTCCGAGTCATTTTCCAACCGCACCTCATCACTGCGAATCTGTATCTGCTTACCGGAAAAGAACTCCAGATTCACAATCACCAGTTTCATACGAATCAAGCGACTGTAAAACAGCGGATCGAGAATAAACTTTAAGTCAGTCTTGGACTCGCCATCGAGGCCATTGATATTCCAGCGGCCCTGACTATCTTCGCGCACATTCAACACCAGCTGATCAACGGCCAACTCGCGCCAGATCGGCGACCCGTATTTAAGGCTATTTAAAACATCCAGATTAGCGCGACCATGGTCCAGAGAGATAGCCACCTCACCATTGTCAGCAATAACCTCAACCGCCTCCACATCCAAAATAGGCACCAGCCTCGGCCATTCCCCCTGCAGCTTGCCCAGATTAATCTGCAAACCAGAACTGTCAGTGATAATGCTCTGCAAAGTCGGACGCAGCTGGTCAATACTACCAATGGTCTGCCGCCCAATAACCAGCAAAATAACAGTGCCAATAATCAACAGCGCAGCGAGTCGCCAGAACCACAGGCTCGCACGCTTTGTTATTTTGATAAGGGAAGCATTCATCGCTTAAACCGGAATAATATCAAACTGATCGCGGGCAAAAAGGTTCTCCGCACGAAACTGAATAATACAGCCAATAAAGGCCTCTAGGTCCGCCACCTGTGCAGAATCCTCATCCAGCAAACGCTCAATCACCGCATGACATGCCAGCACCCGCAACTGATCACATTCATAGGCACGGGCCACGCGCAGAATCTCCCGCAGCACCTCATAACCAACGGTCTCCGCCGACTTGATCGAGCCACGGCTATCACAGGTTGGGCAGCCCTCACAGAGTATCTGACCCAGACTTTCACTGGTGCGCTTGCGAGTAACCTGTACCAGGCCAAGCTCAGTGACACCGGAAATGGTCGTCTTAGCACGGTCGCGATCCAGTGCCTTTTCAAAACTGCGCAACATCTGCCGTCGATGTTCAGTACTCTGCATATCGATAAAATCGACAATAATAATGCCACCCAGATTGCGCATACGCAGCTGTCTCGCCACCGCCACTGCAGCTTCCAGATTAGTCTTATAGATGGTTTCTTCAAGATTGCGATGACCGACAAAAGCACCGGTATTAACATCCACAGTAGTCATAGCCTCAGTCTGATCGATCACCAGATGGCCGCCAGACTTTAATGGCACAGACCGGTGCAATGCCTTGGCAATTTCATCCTCAATACCATGCAGATAAAACAGCGGTCGCTCACCGGGATAATGCTCAATCAGATTGGCAATTTCGGGGCTGAATTTATTGGCAAAAGAAGTCAGCTTGTCCAATACCTCACGGGAATCCACCAGTATCTTTTCCACCTCATCGCTAGCCATATCACGCAGAGATCGCTTGTACAGCGGCAACTCTTCATGGATACAGCAAGGCGCTTTAGCCTCAGATTTAGATGACTCGATATGCAGCCATAACCTGTGTAGGTAGCGCATATCCGATTGCAGTGCATCGGCCGTGACACCATCTGCAGCAGTGCGCACAATAAAACCACCGCCCTGACCCAGGACACTTTCGGCCGCCGTTGTCTCAATAATATCGGTTAGCCGCTCGCGCTCCTGCTCATCCTCAATACGCTGGGACAGACCAATATGGTCATTGCCATTCATATACACCAGATAGCGGGAAGCCAGAGAAAGTTGCGCCGTCAGGCGCGCGCCTTTGCTGCTGATAGGATCCTTGATTACCTGCACCAAAATCTCCTGACCCGCACGCAGCAGCTGCTGAATATCTGCCCTTTGGCCAGATTCAGAATCCGGCTGATGCAGGTCGTCCACATGCAAAAATGCCGTGCGCTCCTCACCTATATCCAAAAAAGCCGCTTGCATGCCGGGCAGCACACGCACCACCATAGCCTTGTAGATATTGCCAACCAGACCGCGCTTTTGATTGCGCTCAATAGAAATTTCTTGCGGCACACCATTTTCCACCAAAGCTACGCGGGTTTCCATCGGCGTAATATTGATAAGAATTTCTCGGCTCATATTATTTCCCGCAAAAAAAACACAAATAACTCATCACTAATAAGTATGGCACTCAGCCACTCAGGCCCTGCCACATTGGAATAGCAAACTGTTGTAACAATGTTTCAGTCTCGGCGATGGGCAATCCCACCACCCCCGTATAACTGCCTTCAAGATGAGTTACAAAAACTGCCCCCAAGCCCTGAATGGCATAACCACCAGCTTTTCCCAATGGTTCACTCGTCTGCCAATAACGGTCGCATTCATCCGCAGAGATAGCACGAAATGTCACTTTGGTTTTTGACAACAGAACCTGCCTGTAAGTGCCGTTATCTATCGCCACCGCCGACATTACCGTATGGGTTTTGCCAGCTAACGCCAACAACATAGTTTGAGCATCAGCGCGGTCGGCTGGTTTACCAAAAACCTGCCCATCACAAACCACCACAGTGTCAGCCCCTAAAACAGGTAATCCCGCCTGCTGACCAGCAGCTGCTTTTTCAACGGCCATACGGGTAACATAGTCAACGGCCGACTCTGCTTCTCGTTGACTCTCATCAATATCCGCTGGCGCTACCACAAATGTAACCCCAATCTGCGTCAATAACTCAGCGCGACGGGGAGAAGCTGAAGCAAGAATAAGATTCTGGTCTGACAAAATAATTCCTTTGCAGGCTGATTAATCGCTAACGGTAGATAAAGTTTAGGCTAGCAACCAGCTTGTCCACGAACAACCAGACAACCGCACTGATAAATCCCAAAATAGGCACGTGCTGAAAACCCATAGTCACATCCCAGATTGAGAACAAAAATGCTTGAATCAACTCAGAAAAAACCACCAACATAAAAATCAAAACAGCCCGATGGAAATTTGAAAAATACGTGAGCCAGCGACTCAACAGATAGGCGATACCACCACAGAGCGCAAACACCAAAACATAATGCCCAAGGGCCGTACGAAACAGTGTATCGGCCAAAAGGCCCACCAGCGCGGCAAAACCAATACCAAAGCGATTCGGTTGATAGAGAATCCAAGCAATCATCATCAGCATAAGAAAATTAGGACGCCACAGAATCCAGTCACCAGACACGGGTACAAGCTGCAAAATAACCGCGATAATCAGCGACAGAGCCACTGGGCCTGTCAAACTGACCGGGTTCAACGGCCATTCCTGTCAATAGAGCCATCTTTGGAGGTAAACACCAGTAACAGGTGGCGACTGCGGTCGAGCTGCGCCGATGGATCCACTTCAACATCCACAAAAGTGTCACCGGGCTTCTGGCTAATACTAACCACAGTACCGACAGGGTAGCCAGAAGGAAAACGTCGACCCAAGCCAGAGCTCACCAACTGATCACCCTCAACGATATCTGAGGTTGGCGAAACAAAACGAAGAGTCATGCGATTGTAATCAGAGGTACCCTCAGCAATTGAGCGCACCCCATTGCGCAGCACCTGCACAGGCAGAGCATGGGTACTGTCAGTGATCAGCAGCGCCACACTGTGGCCGCCATAGACAGAAATAATCTGCCCCATCAGGCCCTCAGCATCAAGAATAGGCTGCCCCACATAGACACCATCGTCACTACCCCGGTCCACAGTCACCGTATGGCTCTGGGGACTTGGCGACACACCAATCACTTCAGTCACCAACACACTATCCATCAATAACTCAGTAGCATTCAGCAACTGGCGCAGACGCAAGTTTTCCGCAGCCAGCTCAGACATACGCTGCAGCTGACCCAGATGAATAAGGCTCTCTTGTTTGAGGCGCACATTTTCCTGCTCAATAACAGTGCGAGATGTAACATTGATCTCGCCCCACTCCTGAACACGGGCGGGAATATTGGTAATCCAGTAGAGGGGTCTAACCACATTGTCGGCGACATGGTAAATGGGCGACAACCAGGAAGTGTTGTTCTGCAGGGCCATTAATCCGAAGGCAAAAAGGCTAACAAGAAAAATCTTGCGCAGAGGAGAGGACGACTTGGCAAACACATTTTTCATAAGCCCAATCCAGAAAGCTAACTATTCAAGCTGAAACTGCCCTAATGCTAGTGGGTCAGTGTATCCAGCCCTCTATTGTCCATCATCTCAAGCGCTTCACCGCCACCGCGGGCCACACAGGTCAGAGGCTCTTCAGCAAGAATCACCGGCAGACCAGTTTCGTGGGTCAGCAGACGATCCAGATCTCGCAGCAGCGCACCGCCGCCAGTCAAAACCACACCGGTCTCAGCAATATCAGACGCCAGCTCCGGGGGAGACTGCTCAAGCACACGCTTAACCGCCTGCACAATACCAGCCAGCGGCTCCTGCAGCGCTTCCAGAATCTCATCACTGGTCAGGGTAAAGCTTTTAGGAACACCTTCAGCCAGGTTGCGACCGCGAACATCGATCTCGCGCACCTCTTTGGCCAGATAGGCAGCACCAATTTCCATCTTAATGCGCTCCGCAGTGGTATCACCGATCACACTGCCGTACTTGCGACGCACAAAGTTAACGATAGCCTCATCAAAGCGGTCGCCGCCAATGCGCACAGAATCACTGAACACCACACCATTGAGCGACAAAATAGCGATTTCAGTAGTACCACCACCAATATCAACCACCATAGAACCCACCGCCTCTTCAACCGGCAGCCCGGCACCAATAGCCGCAGCCATAGGCTCTTCAATCAAAAACACTTCCCGGGCACCAGCACTGTAGGCCGATTCTTTAATCGCACGCTTCTCCACCTCAGTGGCCATGCAAGGCACACAGATCAGAACGCGGGGGCTGGGAGGAACAAGACTTTTGGCATGCACTTTCTTAATAAAGTGCTGAAGCATTTTCTCAGTCACCTGAAAGTCAGCGATCACACCGTCTTTCAAAGGTCGAATGGCAGTGATATTGCCCGGAGTACGACCCAGCATGCGCTTGGCGTCCACACCCACAGCTTCAACAATTTTTTGACCCAGATGCTGGCGAATAGCAACCACCGAAGGTTCATTCAAAACAATGCCTTTTTCGCGAACATAGATCAGAGTGTTGGCAGTGCCTAGATCAATTGAAAGATCGCTGGAAAAAAAGCCACGCAATTTCTTAAATAACATCGATTTAAAACCCTCAACAACTGCCCGTGGCATACCTGCACAAACAGCTTAAAATTAGCTTTAGAAAATATTCGTCACCAATCAGTTAATCGGCCGGTCAAGGCAATGCTTTAGCAACGTCGGGGCGAATTCTAGCCGATCTTGGACAAAACTTCCTACTACTCTTTTAAAAGAGGCGCAAAACAATCTAAAAACAGCCCAAAACACCGAAAATAGCGTATTTTAGCGCTTTAAACCCCTGACCTAAGCCGTCTAATTGTTGTAATATTCGATCCGCCGGATAGTTCCGGATTTCAGCCAACCCAGAGACAAAAAAATGAGCATAGAACGGCATGAAATTGAAAAGCTGGCGACCCTGGCACGCATTGCCATCGACGACAGCACTATCAATGAAGTGAGCGAGCGCCTCGGCAGCGTATTAGAGCTGGTCGACCAACTGCAAGCCGCCGACACCAGCGGCATAGATGCCATGTCGCATCCCATGCAAGCAACCCAGCGCCTGCGCGAAGATGAAGTCACCGAGCTCAATCAGCGGGAAGCACTGCAAGCCACATCCCCCGATACAGAAGATGGCCTGTTTCTAGTGCCAAAAGTCATCGAATAAAAGCGACCCAACAATATGCATAACCTCACCATTGCCGAGCTTATCCGTGGGCTGCAAAGCAAAGAATTCACCAGTGTTGAATTAACCCAGCACTTTTTAGACCGCATAGGCAGCCTAAACCCCGCCTACAACGCCGTGATCACAGTAACCGCAGAGCAGGCCCTAAAAGCCGCAGCCGCAGCCGACCAGCGTCTAGCTGCCGGCAATGCCCCGGCCCTCTGTGGCGTACCCATGCTGCACAAAGATATATTCTGCACCAACGGCGTGCGCACCAGCTGTGGCTCCAAAATGCTGGATAACTTTATCCCCCCCTACAACGCCACCGTGGTTGAAAACTTCGAGGCCGCCGGCGCCGTAGTGCTGGGTAAAACCAATATGGACGAGTTCGCCATGGGCTCCTCCAACGAAACCAGCTTTTACGGCCCAGTGCAAAACCCCTGGGACACCGACTGCGTGCCCGGCGGATCCTCGGGCGGCTCAGCAGCCGCAGTGGCAGCAAGACTAGCACCGGGCGCCACCGCCACCGATACCGGCGGCTCGATTCGTCAGCCCGCCGCACTCTGTGGCATTACCGGTCTAAAGCCCACCTATGGCCGCGTGTCACGCTGGGGCATGATCGCCTTTGCCTCCAGCCTAGATCAGGGTGGCCCCATGGCCCGCACCGCCGAAGACTGCGCCATCATGCTCAGCTGCATGGCCAGCTTTGACGACAAAGATTCCACCTGCATAGACCGCGAAGTACCAGACTACAGCGCCACCCTAGGCCAAGACATCAAAGGCCTGCGCATAGGCGTACCCAGCGAATACTTTTCCGAAGGCTTAGACCCAGGCACCGAAAAAGCCGTTCGCGCCGCCCTCGCCGAACTAGAAGCACAGGGCGCAGAGCTAGTCGAAATCAGCCTGCCCAACACCGGCCTATCAGTGCCCGCCTATTACGTGATCGCCCCAGCCGAAGCCTCCGCCAACCTATCGCGCTTTGATGGCGTTAAATATGGCTACCGCTGCGAAGACCCCAAAGATTTACAAGACCTGTATACCAGAACCAGAGCCGAAGGCTTTGGCGAAGAAGTACAGCGCCGCATCCTCATCGGCACCTACTGCCTATCCGCTGGCTATTACGACGCCTACTACGGCAAAGCCCAGCAAGTGCGCCAGCTTATTCAGCAGGATTTTGAAAAAGCCTTTGCAAGCGTCGATGTGATCATGGGCCCCACCTGCCCCTCACCCGCGTTTAAGTTTGGCTCCAAGGGCGATGACCCCGTGGCCATGTACCTGGAAGATATCTACACCATTGCCACCAACCTGGCCGGCCTACCGGGCATGTCAGTACCCTGCGGCATGGTCGATAACAAACCGGTTGGCCTACAGATTATTGGCAACTACTTCGATGAAGCACGCATGCTCAATGTGGCCCACCAGTATCAGCAGGTCACCGACTGGCACAGTGCCGCACCGGAGGGCATTCTATGAGTAACTGGGATACCGTCATTGGCCTAGAAGTGCATGTGCAGCTAGCCACCAAAACCAAAATCTTCTCCGGCGCCAGCACCGCCTTCGGTGCCGAGCCCAACACCCAAGCCTGCGCCATCGACCTGGCCATGCCCGGCACCTTGCCCGTGCTCAACAAACAGGCCGTACACTACGCCGTCATGTTTGGCCTAGCGATTGATGCCGAAATTGGCAAAGAATCCGCCTTCGAACGCAAAAACTATTTCTACCCAGACCTACCCAAAGGCTACCAGACCACCCAGCTAGAAAAGCCCATCGTCGGTCGCGGCAATGTTGAAATTGAACTGGCGGATGGCCGTAAAAAGACTATTCGTATTCACCACGCCCATCTCGAAGAAGATGCCGGCAAATCATTACACGAAGGTGACTTCCGTCATGGCGTATCCGGCATCGACTTAAATCGCGCCGGCACCCCGCTGATCGAAATTGTCTCCGAACCCGACATGAACAACGCCGAAGAAGCCATCGCCTTCGCCAAAAAACTCCACAGCATAGTCACCAGCATAGGTATCTGCGACGGCGAAATGTCCCAGGGCAGCATGCGCTTTGACGTCAACGTCTCGGTAAAACCATCGGGCAGCGACACGTTGGGCACCAGAACCGAAACCAAAAACCTAAACTCATTTAAGTTTATGGAAGAGTGCATCGCCAAAGAAGTTGAACGCCAAATCGACCTAATCGAAGACGGCGGCACCGTGTTGCAAGAAACGCGACTCTACAATGGCGACACCAAAGTCGCCCGCTCCATGCGCAGCAAAGAAGAAGCCAATGACTACCGCTACTTCCCCTGCCCCGACCTGCTACCGGTAATAGTGAGCGACGAAACCATCGAAGAACTGCGCCGCAACCTGCCCGAACTCCCCGACGCCCGCCAGGCGCGCTTTGTCGAGCAGTACAGCCTCTCAGACTATGATGCCGGCATATTAAGCAGCGACGCAGCCATGGCCAACTATTTTGAAACCGCCGCAGAAAAATCCGGCAATGCCAAACTGGCCGCCAACTGGACCATGGGCGAACTCGCCGCAAGATTAAACAATGAAGACCTCAGCATCGCCAATAGCCCAGTCAGCGCAGAACAGCTGGCAGGCCTAATTGTCAGGATCGCCGATAACAGCATCAGCGGCAAAATGGCTAAACAGGTATTTGAAGGAATATGGGCAGGAGAAGGCAGTGCCGATGAGATTATTGACGCCCGCGGTCTAAAGCAGGTTTCAGACAGCGGTGCTCTGGAACAGATGGTTGCCGACGTACTGGCCGCAAATCAGGCCATGGTAGAAGACTATATCAACACCGACGAAGCCAAACGCAAGAAAAAGCTCGGCGGCTTTATGGGCCAGATAATGAAAGCCTCAAAAGGCCAGGCCAACCCTCAGCAGGTCAATCAGATACTGGCCAAAAAACTTAACGAACTACTGTAAAAAATTAAGGAAGACCATGCTAAAGAAAGACAAACAAAAAGTGCTGGGTGAAGTATTTGACGACGCGCGAGTAAAAAGCTTTTTAGATTACGAAGCACCAGCAGGCGTAAGCACTGACTTTCATCTGCTAGAAAAAGCCTATCGCGGCATGAATATTGATAACTTTGCTACCTTTTTGACATTTTTTACCGACGCCGGGCACAACCTGAATGCGGTTAATCCTGAAGGCCAGACATTAGTGCAAATCGCTAGCCAGCACGGCCATGGTGGCGACTACGTCAATGCCCTAAAAGCTGCTGGAGCCCAGACCTGAGCGCCAAGAGCAAAACAGTAAAAACGATTCTGGGGTATCTATTTACCCTGGCAGACAAGTACAGCCCCCGTCGCTTTACCCGCAAGTCTCTATCCAGCATCTTTAACTATCTACCCATCAACGGCCAGCTGTCCACCTCTGGTCAGCCCACCGAACAGCAGTTCGCCAGCATCAAAGCCGCTGGATTCGATGTCGTGATTAATCTGGCTCCACATGATGCCGAGAATTCCCTGCAAGATGAGGCCGCCACCGTGAATGGATTAGCCATGGACTATATCCATATACCCGTTAATTTTTTTAAACCCTCAGAACGCAAATTTGCACTTTTTGTTGATGCGATGACAGAGTCAAAAAACAAGAAAATCTGGCTTCACTGTGCAGCCAATATGCGCGTTTCTGCTTTTCTGTTTCGCTATCGCAGGGATACCCTCAAGGAGAGCACCGCCACCGCCAAACTGGATCTGGCAAAAATCTGGCAGCCACTGGGCGTATGGGCAAAATTTATTAGTTAATGACATAGGCCGCCAAATGCTGTTATAAATTAATCGGCAATATCAATAAAACTAAAACAAGGGGTACAAAATGAAGTTTCTAGACAACCTATTAGAAGGGCGCGAAGAGCAGACCTATGCACTACTCAGAATTGTCACCGGATTTTTATTTATCTGGCACGGTGCGCAAAAGCTGTTTAACTTCCCGAAAGATTTTCCCTATCCGTTAAACCCACTGATGTATTCAGCTGGCACCATTGAACTGGTTGGCGGTGTGTTGGTAATGATTGGTTTATTTACCAGACCGGCGGCCTTTATTTGCAGCGGCACCATGGCGGTGGCTTACTGGATGGTCCATGGCTTAAATAATATTCACCCTATACTCAATGGCGGTGAGCTGGCGGCATTTTTCTGCTTTGCATTTTTATTTATTGCTGCGCGCGGACCCGGCATCTGGAGTCTTGATAAGTAGATGGTGTATCGGCAAGGACGCCACATAATCTCGCGTAATACCTGATGACGCAACTGCGTCTGTTAGCTGACGACATTAGGCGCTGCCAACTCTGCGAGCCTGAGCTGCCCCATGGGGCACGGCCCGTATTGCAGGTTAATCAGCAGGCCAAAATACTTATCGCTGGTCAGGCACCGGGGCGACGGGTGCATGCTTCAGGTATTCCATTTGATGACCCCAGTGGTGACCGCTTAAGAAGCTGGCTGGGTGTCACGCCCGAGCAGTTTTACGACCCAAATCTATTTGCCATTGTGCCTATGGGATTTTGCTATCCCGGCACCGGAAAATCAGGTGATCTGCCACCGCGACCTGAGTGCGCGATTACATGGCGCGCCAAGTTATTGGCCCAGCTACCTACTATTCAAACCACCTTAGTGATTGGTCAATATGCCCATGACTACCACTTTGGCAATAACAAGCAAACTGTCACCGAACGGGTAAGCAACTGGCGCCAGCACTGGCCAGGCAAAATCCCCCTGCCCCATCCCAGCCCAAGAAATAATCTGTGGCTGCGCAAAAACCCTTGGTTTGAAGCAGAGACTATTCCAGAGCTACAGAGGCACATCAACACAGTTTTGGGGATGTAGAATTTTCTTCTATTAACCGTTAGTAGATTTAAATCAAGGAAACAGACCGCCAGCCGCTTTAGTCTTTACCTGCGCTTACATCAACAGGAGGTTATTAAGCCCATGGTAAAACTGGATCGTCATGTCATGATATTTGTGTCAGCCTTGCTGGCTATTCCCCCGATACTTTGCCTGATCATTATCGTCTTGCTGTCGCTTGTGCCATAGGGCCGACAGACATTAAAGGATGTTGCGCAACGCCCATGGCATTAACTTCCTGGATTACATAGACTTAAACTTAACTCACATTTCATCACACCTAATATCCGTACGATAACCACAATTATTTAGCTGAGGTGGTTGTGGATATCGGTTCTACGCGGGAAGATTTAAACATCACTTTTAATATGCATATATTATATGTATATTAGAGGCCTTTAGGTGGACATTGAGTTTGACTGGAATAAAGCAGAATCCAATCTTAAAAAGCACGGGGTTAGTTTCAGTGAAGCCTCCTCGGTACTTTTGGATTCAGATTCACTAGTAATGGAAGACCCCACAGCCATTTACGAAAGTCGATGAATCGCTATAGGAATGAGCAATAGAGTCAGGCTCATCACCATCATTTATACATTGCGCGACAGCAACCGCATACGCCTGATTTCCGCACGCAAAGCAACCCGACATGAAGGTGCTCAATATGGATAAAGAATACGATTTTTCAAAAGCCAAAAGAGCTAACAATGTGCCCCATCTCGCCACATTGCAAGCCGAGGCTAAGGGCAAAACCAGAATCACCATTATGCTTGATAACGAGGTACTTGAGAGCTTTCGCCAACAGGCAAAACTAGAGGGATTGGGCTATCAAACATTAATTAATCAGGCGTTGCGTTCCTATATGCATCCCCAGGCAATGGACGAGGCAACTCTGCGTAAAGTTGTCCGAGAAGAGATTGCCTACTGCATAAAAAACACAGAGTAACCTTAATTTTCACTGCATGTTAGAAAGACAATCACCCATACTCAAGATGGCAGCCGCCCCATAAAGTGCTCCGATAACCCCATATCAAAACAATAAGAGATAGCCATGCAAGTATCCCCCTTCGAAAACTGCGGCTCTGTGGTAAGTGGTCTGCAGTTAGCCACTGTGCCATAGGGCCGACAGAAAGAACGCCCTTTTACCAAACAGAACTAAACCGACTCTGATGACTATAAATTAGTAGTGTCGCACGCTATGCAAAACCAAAGCTGATTACTATCAAGCCCTATTACGACAGCAGGGTTTAATGTATGGACGGCTCCAGAGCTCTATTAAATAACACCGTTGCGCAACGCGCACAATGTTTGTTATGATCAAATCGTTTAAACATAAAGGCTTACAGATCTTCTTTGAGTTTGGTATTACCAAAGGCATTCAACACAAACATAGCGCCAGATTGCGCATGCAATTGGCAGCCCTAGACACTGCACAAACTATCGATGATATGGATATTTCGGGGTACCGGCTGCATCCATTAAAAGGGGCAAGAAAAGGCTGCTGGTCTATTAGCATCAGCGGAAATTGGCGGCTTACTTTCAAGTTTATCGATGGTAATGCTTATGTCCTAAATTATGAGGATTACCACTAATGACTATGCACAACCCACCTCATCCAGCCGAATTTATTCGTGTTACTTATATGCAGCCGAGAGGCTTGAGCTGCCGATTTCTGGCGGAACAGCTCAACGTCGCGCCATCAACGTTGAACCGAATATTAAAAGCCCAGAGCGGCATTAGCCCTGAAATGGCATTGCGTCTATCCAAAGCTCTTGGTCGCAGCCCCGAAAGCTGGCTGGTTATGCAAAATGCCTATGACCTGTGGCAGGCCAAGCAGACGGTTGAGCTAGACAAAGTTCATAGGGTGAGCGGCTCAAGATGACAGCCGCCCCATAAAGTGCTCCAATAACCCCATATCAAAACAACAAGAGATAGCCATGCAAGTATCCCCCTTCGAAAACTGCGGCGCTGTGGTAAGTGGCCTGCAGTTAGCCACCATGACCGACGCCGAGTTAAACGAACTGCGCAACGCATTCAGCGAGCATGGCCTGCTGTTTTTCCGCGATCAGGAGCTGCCCCCGGAAGAGCATCTGCGCTTTGCCCGCCGCTTTGGCACTATTGTGGTGAACAAGTTTTTTAAAACCACCGCAGAGTACCCAGAGATTGCCGAGGTGCGCAAAGAAAAAACCCAGCAAACCAATATTGGTGGTGGCTGGCACACAGACCACTCCTACGATGATGAACCGGCACTGGGCAGTATTCTGGTGGCGCGCACATTGCCAGAAACCGGCGGTAATACCCATTTTGCCGATCTGGCAGCCGCCTACGATGCGCTGCCAGACAGCCTACAAAAGCGCATTGAAAACCTGCGTGCCGTGCACTCCAACACTCACCTCTATGGCGAAAACGGCCTCTATCGCATGACCGACTTAGCCGAGCAGCTAGGTGGCATGGATCGTGTGGGCGACGCCACTCACCCGGTGGTGATTCGTCATCCACAGAGTGGCCGCAAAGTGCTTTATGTAAACCCCGGCCACACCATTCAGTTCGAGGGCTGGGAGTTTGCCGAGAGCCGCGAACTGTTGGACGAACTCTATGCCCATGTTAACCAGCCGCAGTTCACCAGCAACTTTAACTGGCAGCCGGGCTCTGTGACCTTTTGGGACAACCGCTGCACCTGGCATATGGCCGACAATGATTATCAGGGCCAGATGAGATTGATGCATCGCATCACATTGGCAGGCGGCGCATTGGCCGCAGCCTGACAGCTGAGGCCTAAAACCTGTCATAATCTAGCCATGCCCGCAATGCGTAAAAAGTCAGACCTGCCTAGCAAGATATGCCCTGTTTGTCAGCGCCCCTTTACCTGGCGCAAGAAATGGGAGAAGGTCTGGGATGAGGTGCGCTATTGTTCGGTGCGCTGTAAGACCGACGCTCGCAAACGATAACCCAACAAAGACCAAATACCATGTCCACCATCACGACCGATATCTTAATTATTGGTGCCGGCCTTGCCGGCCTCAGTGCCGCTAATGACCTTCAGCAAGCAGGCCACCAGGTTCTGGTGATCGACAAAGGAAGAGGCCTGGGTGGCAGACTCGCGGGACGGCGTATTGGCGAAGCTACCTTTGATCATGGGGCTCAGTTTATGACTGCTCGGGAGCCGCGCTTTAAAGCCGCCGTGGCAGACTGGATTGCCGCTGGTGTAGCGGAAGAATGGTATAGCAGCTATCCGGGCCAGCCCAATGGGCACCCTAGATATCGCGGTGTACCCACCATGACTGCCGTGGCCAAGCATTTGGCTATTGGGCTAAACATTATGCGCTCGACCAGAGTGGCAACAATCGCACAACAGCACAATGGCTGGCTGGCCGCACTGGATAATGGCGATACAGTCAGTGCGCAAAGACTCCTGATTACCTCCCCAGTGCCCCAGACTCTGACGTTACTTGAGGGAATTGAAATTCCAGCCGACAAACAGGCGCGCCTTGAGCATATTGAATATGAAAGCTGTATTGCCGTGATGGCAATTCTCGATGGCCCCACCGCCATTGAGGCGCCGGGCGCTATTGCGCTCGAAGACGGCCCCATAGCCTGGATTAGTGACAACCTGCAAAAAGGCGTGTCCAAAATACCCGCGGTAACCATTCACGGCAGCGGTGAGTTTAGTGCCGACAACCTTGACCATGACCGCATGGAGATTGGCCAGCAACTTATTGATGCTGCCGGTCCCTATCTTGGCGATGCCCAAGTCACCGAATATCAGGTGCATGGCTGGCGCTACAGCAAGCCCTCGATTGTGGATCCCGACCCCTGCCTGCTGTTAAGTGATGCCACTGACCTGCCACCCCTAGCGGTTGCCGGTGATGCCTTTGCCGGCCCCCGCTTTGAAGGCGCTGTGCAGTCAGGCTGGGCGGCAGCCAAAATGCTAATGGATGCCAGCGGCTAAAACATCGCTATAATGACTGCTTACCAGATGCATAAGCAGCCCAACCAATGACCGACCTCCATACTCGCAGCGGCTCCAACTGCGAACTCTGCGCCAGCACTGACAATCTATCTGCCTATGCCATTCCACCCAATAATAATGGCAGCACTGAGCAGTCATTGTTAATCTGTGACATCTGCAATGATCAGATCAATAATCCTGAAAAGATCGACCTGAATCACTGGCGCTGCCTGAACGACAGCATGTGGTCGCAGGTGCCGGCCGTGCAGGTTATGGCTTGGCGTATGCTGACCCGCTTAAGCGCTGAAGGCTGGCCCCAAGACTTGCTGGATATGCTCTATCTAGATGAACAGACCTTGGCTTGGGCTATGTCTGACAGTACAGATGACGAAGACAGCGTTGTCCATAAAGACAGTAATGGTGCCGTTCTCAACGCCGGTGATACAGTAACATTGATCAAAGATTTAGATGTAAAGGGCACCAGCTTCACCGCCAAGCGCGGCACCGCAGTGCGTAATATTTCATTGGTGGCAAGTAACGAAGAACATATAGAAGGCCGAGTAAACGGCACACAGATTGTGATACTGACAAAATTTGTAAAGAGGGCAAACTAATGGCACAGACAGAACAAGAACTGCGAGTACAGCTGGCAGCCTGTTACAGAATCTTCGACCATATAGGTTGGAGCGAAATGATTTTTAACCATATTACCGCCAAGGTGCCAGGGCCCGAACATCATTTTTTGATCAACCCCTATGGCCTGCACTACAGCGAAGTCAAAGCCTCTAATCTGGTCAAGGTCGATATCGATGGCAATATCGCTGAAGATACCGACTACGCTGTAAATCCGGCAGGTATTGTTATTCATACCGCCATCCATGCCGCGCGCCCAGATATCCAATGTATCGCCCACACCCACACCAATGCCGGCATGGCCGTGGCCTGCACCCAAGAAGGGCTGCGCACCGATAACTTTTATTCCGCACTATTGCATAACCGCATCGCCTATCATGACTTCGAAGGCATCACCGTAATGGATGGCGAAAAGCCTCGGCTAATTGCTAACTTGGGCGACAAAAGCCTGATGATTCTGCGCAACCATGGCCTGCTGGCCGGCGGCCGCAGTATTCCAGAAGCCTTTATGAACCTATGGGCCATGGAGCGCGCCTGTGAAGTGCAGGTAGCCACAGATTCCACTGGCCGACCCAATATTCCCGTTAAGGATGAGGTCTTGGCTAGGTCTGAGCAACTAATGGCCATGCAAGCCATGGGTGGCCCAGCCGGTGAACTTGAGTTTAATGCGTTTACTCGTCTGATAGAAAAGGTAGACCCTTCTTACAAGGGCTAAGCGTTAATCAAAAATTAATTAACCCAAACAAAGATGAACATAATGAAGATAAAACACTACGCCCTGATCGCCTGCACCATGGCACTGTTAGCCGCTTGCGACAACGCCCCAGTGCCAGAGCAAGCCATCGTCACAGACAGCGGCTACACCGATGTAGCCGGTGTCAAACTAGAAGCAGGCAAAGCCGCACCAGATTTTAACCTGCAATCACTGAATGGCGACTGGGTAAAACTGTCAGAACTGCGTGGCACCAAAGTGCTAATGATTTTCTACCGCGGCCACTGGTGCCCATTCTGTGTCGGTCATTTGCAGGATATTCAAACCATGCTGCCTGAGCTTGAGAAGCGCGGCTATCAGGTGCTCGCCATCAGCCCAGACGACGCCACCGATATGCAAAAAATGGCCGACCGCATGGACCGGCCATACCAGTTCCTGTCCGATGCAGGCCTAAAATTGACAGACCTTTACGGCATCCGCAAAGATGAAGAACTGCCCCACCCAGCGATGATACTGCTGGATGACCAGGGAATAGTGCAGTGGTTTTATATTGGCGAAGATTACAAAACAAGGCCCAGTGCCACTCAACTTAGGCTGGTACTAAATCGCCTCGACTCCTAACTCCGTCATTCTGAAAGAGCGCAGCGACTGAAGGATCTCTATATTCTTGGGAAGAGATCCTTCGCTGCGCTCAACATGCCCCGCGGAGCGTTTTGGGTACGCAATGAAAGCTACTTACTTCATCAATTCCCGCGAGATAATCAGCTTCATAATCTCATTGGTGCCGCCATAGATACGCTGGATTCTTGAATCTGCAAAGGCGCGGCACACTGGGTATTCCCACATATAGCCCCAGCCGCCAAATAGCTGCAGGCATTCGTCGGCCACCTTACATTGCAGATCGGTGGTCAACAGCTTGGCTTTGGATGCGGTTACCGTATCCAGCTTACCCTCCAATAACAGCTCCGTGCAGCGATCGGTATAGACCTCGGCCATGTCTATCTCTGCAGAAAGCTCGGCCAGTTTAAACTGGGTGTTCTGGAATGACGCCACGGTGGTGCCAAAGGCTTTGCGCTCTTTAGTGTAATCGATGGTGGCTTCCAAAACAGCTTTGGCATTGGCCACTGCACCCACGGCAATCGACAGACGCTCCTGAGGCAGATCTTGCATCAGATAAATAAACCCTCGGCCCTCTTCGCCCAGCAGGTTTTCTTTGGGGACTCGTACATCCTGAAAAAACAGTTCTGAGGTGTCCTGGGCTTTTAGGCCCAGCTTATTGAGGTTTTGGCCTTTGCTGAATCCGGGCAGGTCGGCTTCCACCAAAAACAGACTGATGCCTTTGGAGCCGGCTGTGGTATCAGTTTTGGCCACCACAATCACCAGACCGGCTTTTTGGCCGTTGGTAATAAAGGTTTTGGCGCCATTGAGAATATAATGGTCGCCGTCCAGCACTGCGGTGGTTTTGGTGCCCTGCAAATCTGACCCAGCGCCGGGCTCGGTCATGGCAATAGCTGTAATCAGCTCACCGGTAATAAAGCGCGGCAGATACTTTTTCTTCTGCTCTTCAGAGCCGTAGCGGACGATATAGGGCACGGTAATATCATTGTGCAAGGTCCAACCGAGGCCGGTGCAACCGGAGCGGCCAATCTCTTCATTAACAATGCAGTTGTAGCGGAAATCTGTCGCCAAGCCACCGTACTCTTCCGGGATCATTGGGCACAAAAAGCCCTGCTCACCGGCCTTTAGCCATATCTCGTCGCTGACCATGCCGTCTTTTTCCCACTGTTCGTGATGGGGCATGGCTTCAGTTTCAATAAACTTGCGCAGGCTGTCGCGGAACATTTCATGGTCGGAGTCATATAACGTTCTTGGAATCATAATTCGCTTCTCTTTTTGTTTCTTTAATTTAGGCGTTCATGGTATCAATGATGTTAGAACAGTGCAGCCTCCCTGAAGGGCAGCAGTACTAATTCGATGACCTGTGAGTACCCGCAAAACATGCCTGTTTAAAACCCTGCCAGCACAAATATCAGCAGGCCCAAACCTATTGTCCAGTAAACGGAACCGGTTTTGTAAGCTGCCACCACAGCAGCCAGCGCACCCCACAAATAGGGGTTATCAAGAGCAATATCCAACTGCTGTTGATGAACAAAAATAATAGGCGCGGCGATGGCAGTTAACACCGCAGGACCACTAAAACTTAGCAGATGTTTTAAGTTTGGGCCGAGGCGAACAGGCAGCCGCCCTTCAAGAAATAAGTAGCGGGTGCCAAAGGTAATACAGGCCAGCAGCAGGATAGTCAGTAGCGTCATGAGGACCTCTGAATTTTGGCGCACAGATACCCGGAAAACATGGCCAGCATTGCCGCACAGACCAAGCCCAACTCCCATTGCCAGAGACTAAATAGAATGCCGCCAATGGCGGCCACCAGCACTGACACCAGAGTCGCCAGTGTTTTAATCTCAGGTACCACTAAAGCAATAAAGGTCGCGGCAATGGCGAAGTCCAGACCCAACTGGGTAAGGTCAGGCAATGAGGCACCGGCAACAATGCCGATAAAGGTCCACAGGTTCCAGGCGAGGTAAAAACTGCCCCCAGCGCCCAGAGCATAGTAGAGTCGGAATCTGGATTGGTAGGCGCGCCGATCACCGGACAGGGCAAAGAGTTCGTCGGTGAGTAAAAAGCCTAACCCCAGACGCCAGCGCAATGGCTGTGGACTCAGTCTTTCACGCAGGGTGAGGCCATAGAGAAAATGTCTTGAGCTAATTATAAAGGCGCTGAATAACACTGTTAGCATTGAGGCATTATCGGCAATTAATTCTACCGTGACGATCTGCACTGCACCGCCGAAAATGATTCCAGAAAAAAGCTGCGCCTCTAGCCAGCTAAAGCCACGCTGCACCGCGAGGGAACCAAATAATATACCCCAGGGCAACACAGCCAAGCTTAGGGGCAGCATATCTGCTGCTCCTTTTCTGCTAGCTGCGGCAAGACCTCGAGATATTATTGCCATGGGTTATTATCCGATAATTGTTAGCTGAAACATGAGTGTAGATAATCGAGCCAGATGCTATTACATAAATTTGCGAATCAGTACATTGGGCATAATGTCCAGCAACAGAGCGACTAATCTCCAGCGCTTGGTAATAAAGATATGGTCTCGTCTCTTTTCAATACCAGTCACCATCTGTGACACACTTTTCTCAAGTGGCGCCAGCCACATGGGCTTACCTTCAACCATTGGCGTTTCTACAAAACCAGGCTCGATTGTAGTGATGGTAATAGGCAGTTTAGATCTGGCCGCGCGGGATCGCAGACCATTCAGATAATTGGAGGCAAATGCCTTAGTGGCATTGTAGGTCGGTGTTATGCCTGCAGAAAAGTGGGCAGCACAGGAAGAAACCCCAACCAGATGTCCGGCACCGCGTTCGGTAAAGTAATTCATCGAGGTCAGTGACATGGCCGCAAAGCCGCGCACATTAACATCAATCATTTCCCGCTCAACCACCCAATCAAGTTTGCGCTCTTTGTTGCCAACCCCAGAATTAACCACAATAAGATCAACATCGCCCATTTTCTCAATCAAGGCAGTTAGCTCTGCCTGGGACTGTTCAGCCTTGGACACATCAGTGATCTGAATAAAATGCTCACCGGGCAGTTTGCCGGCCAGCTTTTCAAGGCAACCGCTGCGCCGCGCCATCAGGCCCAGTTGATAACCTTTTGCCGCCAGCTGCACCGCCAACTCCCAGCCGATGCCCGAGCTGGCACCTATTATAATTGCTTGTTTCATTGTTGTTCCCTTAGCGTTATTTTTATATCCCACAGTTTATCTATCTAGCCCCTGACTGAGAAGCCCGATTATCGAATTGACTGGTTATTTGGGAAGCCCTA
This sequence comes from uncultured Pseudomonadales bacterium, assembly GCA_943788875.1. Taxonomy (GTDB): domain Bacteria; phylum Pseudomonadota; class Gammaproteobacteria; order Pseudomonadales; family Porticoccaceae; genus HTCC2207. The sequence continues at coordinate 365,498 of CALSSA010000006.1, forward strand.
GCAGATTACAAAAATCGACCTGCAGTTGGCTGGGGGTTTCTGTTTTCAAGCAAAATATATTCCACTCGACCATCGGGCATCAGGCGACTTTTATCAATCTCCCAATAATCGAGCAAGCTGTTGAGCTCGCGCTGGGAATGGGCATAGATCAATGGTTGCTCGCCCTCACGCTGGGACTGAATCAGTCTGGCTGAGCTGTGTATACCATAACTATTGTAGGGTAACTGATTTCTGGCATTGAGCAGGCCCAGACTATGGCCCCGGGAATACTCGTCAATATTGGGCTCCAGAGCAGCCATTAGTGCTTTCAATGCAGGCCCATCAAGATAATTAAAGAAGTCCCAAAACAGACAGATATCCAGCTTACAGCCGGTGTCTAGATTGATCGCCTGCGTAAACTTTTTGACCAATTCTTCATGGCTGTCTTCATTATCTGCGTCAACAATAAACTCCTGGCTGTAGATATCAATAAAGTCCAGGCGACATTTAAACTGATTGAAAAAGGCTACTGTAGCTGGAGAGGCGTAACCAAAATCCAGCACCATCAAACGCTGGTCGGGCCTTTGCGACCTAAATAGTTCGGCCAATAAGTTGCTGTGCAAAATATCATGCTGAGGGGACTCATTCAGGGGAACTGCAGCTCTTCTCATCTGGGCGGGCGCTCAAGATTAATCTGACCCCCGCATCAGCGGGGGTCTATGAGTGGATAGGAGTCAGGATGCCTTGGCGTCTGATTCTGTTGCCGGTCGGTGAGCTTTTAAATTGGATGGGGTCGACAACGGCAGCTCTTTAATTGCCTTGTCACCGGGGTCCATCTCAATACTGCCTTTAAACTTGGCGCCGTCTTCCAGTGTCACCCTGGGTGATTCGATATTGCCCAATACATTGCCTGTTTTGGCAATAACCACATTTTCACCACCGGCGATATCACCTTTGACCTTGCCTTCAATCTTAACTATCTTAGCCGAAATATTGGCCGTTAAGACACCAGACTTTCCCACCACTACTTCGCTGGAGTTGGCCACAATACTGCCATCCACCTGCCCTTCTATCAACAGACTTTCGTCACTAGTGATCTTGCCTTCAATTTTTACACTGGGACCAATCATAGTGGTACCTCCTTGTAATACATTCGGTTTTACTCTGGATACTTGAGTATCAGGGGTGCGAGATTTCGCGATAGCGGACTTATATTTTTCCTTGATCTTATCTTTATCAAACATATAAATAACCAGGTTAAATTATAGTATGTTTACTACTTTCCATAGCAATGCTTTACTATTTAACATAATTAATTATACGGTTTTGTATTTTATGGCTTTTCTATTCGGAGAAGTTCTCGATTAATTCTTGTTTCTCTAACCAGTTCTCTTCCAGACCAGACAGAAGCTTTTTGATCTCGGCCTGATCAGCCAATGCAGTTTTTAGTTTTTGCTTGTTTTCTTCATCATAAATACTGGCATCCGCCAATTTTGCCTCTAGGTCTGCTAGCTGGCTCTGCTGTTTTTCAATTTTTGATTCAATGGTTTTTATTTCTTTTTTTAATGGTGCAATTTTCTTGCGGCTCTCTGCAGACTGCTGTCGAGCCAATTTTTTATCCACTGCTGACTCAGCAACAATTTCCTCTGGCGCTGCAACATCACGAGAGAAATTCTTTAACCAGTTTTGGTAATCTTTTAAATCGCCGTCAAATTCCTGCACCCGACCCTGCGCCACCAAAAAAAACTGATCCACAGTATTGCGCAGCAGATGACGATCGTGAGAGATAACTACCAATGCGCCCTCGTAGCTCTGCAGGGCCATGGTTAGCGCATGACGCATCTCTAGATCCAGGTGGTTGGTGGGCTCATCTAAAAGTAGCAGGTTGGGTTTTTGCCAGACAATAATAGCCAGCGCCAAGCGCGCTTTTTCACCGCCGGAAAAATCTTTTATCGGATCAAGAGCCTTGTCATTATGAAAATCAAAGCCGCCCAAGAAATTTCTTATTTCCTGATCTGTGGATTTTGGAGTGATGCGCTGCAAATGTAAAAAGGGGCTAGCCTGCAAGTCTAAAACTTCTAATTGATGCTGGGCAAAATAACCCAGTTTGACATTTTCACCATAGACTTTAACGCCGGATAATAATTTAGTATCGCCAGTCAGGCTGCTAATCAATGTCGATTTTCCAGCGCCATTGGGCCCCAATAATCCAACTCTGGAGCCTGGCTGCAAATCAAAATTAACCTCCGAGAGAATAGTTTTTTCACCATAACCTAGATCTGCCTGACTAATATTAGCTAGGGCACTATGGACTTTTTTCGGCTCGGGAAAACTAAAATAAAATGGTGAATCAATATGCGCTGGCGCTATATTTTCCATACGCTCCAACTCTTTAATTCTGCTCTGTGCCTGCTTGGCTTTTGATGCCTTATAACGGAAGCGCGCGACGAAGGCCTCTACATCTTTGCGTCGTTTTTGCTGCTTCTCAAAACTGGCCTGCTGCAGTGCCAGTCGCTCGGCGCGCACTCTTTCAAAAGAGGAATAATTACCTTTGTAGGCCACCGCCTGCTGGCGCTCGATATGCACAATGCGCTCGACCACATTGTCGATAAAATCTCGGTCATGGGAAATAATCAGCAATGTGCCAGGATAAGCTTTTAGCCATTGCTCGAGCCACAATGTGGCATCCAAATCCAAATGGTTGGTGGGCTCATCGAGCAGCAAGAGATCTGAGGCACTCATTAATGACTGGGCCAGATTAAGCCTGATTCTCCAGCCACCGGAGAAACTGCTCACTGGTCGAGCTATCTCCGACTGATGAAATCCCAGACCATGGAGCAGCTGTTCGGCCCGGTAGCGCGCATCGAAGCCACTAATGGCATCCATTTTCTCGTACTCTTTGGCCAGTCGATCATTGTCTTCTACCAACAGGGCCTGCTCAATGGCGGCCTCTATCTGACGCAGCTGGGGGTCTCCGTCCATAACAAAATCCACAGCACTGCTGTCTGAACTGGCCTGTTCCTGTGCCATATGGGCAATGCGCCAGTTATTGGGGATAAATAAATTGCCCGCATCCGGAGCTATCTGCCCTAACAGCAATTTAAACAGGCTAGACTTACCACAGCCGTTGGCGCCAATAATGCCAATATGCTGGCCCGGGTGAATAACCAGCTGTGCTTCGTTGAGCAGCACCTTGGTGCCGCGGCGCAATTCAATATCTGTCAGTGAAATCATAATCAGTCTTTGTGGTGGCGGTGGTTATAGGCAAGGAGACAGGGCATTGCGCGGAACGAATATCACAGGTCATAATCCTATCTGTAGTTATGGCGACAATCATAACAATTTCAACGCCCGGTCAGGAGAATCAAATGCACTTTAACTGCGTCAATAAACTGGCGATTGCCTTTGGCATATTAATATTCAGCTCTGTTAGCGTTGCAACCGACCAAAAGGGTCAGCAGCTGATTGAAAATCTGACTCAGTTTAAGTTCGATAAGCTGGGTAATCCGCAGATAAAGACCGACTCTATTACCCCAGTGTTAGCCGGGCCCAAGCGCCCACATCAGCTGCTGGTGGTCAGTGTAGAGTTTCCGGACCTAGGCTATGACCGGTTTGCCGGGGATAAACGCCAGAACAAGAAAAACCGCGACTACCTGCAGAACCTCCTGTTTGCTGGTTCAATTAATAAACCGAAATTTAACACGCTGTCCCATTATTATCGCCACCAGTCCAAGGGTCAGTACCATGTGACGGGCACGGTGCTGCCTGTGGTACGGGTCGATAAGCCCCTGGCCAACTATGGCCGTCCAATACAAAATAGCGATGGCAGCTGGCGCAATGACAGCAACGCCGAGAAGCTGGTGTCCGATGCATTAACAGTGGCCTACAGAGAGAATCCAGATTTCCCCTGGCGGGATTATGATCGCTGGGATCCCATGGACTACGACGGCGATGGCAACCGCGATGAGGCGGACGGCTATCTGGATCATTTGGTGGTTGTGTATGCAGGCAAAGGTCAGTCCTCCTGTCAGGGCCTGTATAAACTGAGCGAGAAATTTACTGTCAATGCCAGCGCCGAAGTCTTTGACTCACTGCCCGTGGCCGAGCAGCAATGTGCAGATCGTATCTGGCCCCACCGCAGTTCGCTGACCAATGATATTGGCAAGGGCCCAGAGGTTGAGGGGCTGATCCATGGCCGCGGTGGCATTGAGATTGGTGATGGTCTGTGGGTATATGACTACAATATGCAGTCGGAATACACCGAGGTGTCCACCTTTATCCATGAGTTTGGCCACAGCCTTGGCCTGCCGGATATCTATGCCCGCTCGACCAATAATTCCACCGCATCCTGGGAGGTCATGTCCTCGACCACCAGTCCAGAACCCCAAGAAATGAGTGCCTGGTCAAGAATGATGCTCGGCTGGCTCAAACCCTGTGTCGTGCGGCCTCAGGAATTTGGTGGCAATAAGCGTCAGTCATTGTATTTAAAAACCATGAATCAATGGTCTAACAAAGCCGATGAGGAACTAACACTCGGTCTCTGTAATGCCGCCATGGTGGTACTGCCACCGAAGTTTCGCCAGCTGAATCTGGGGCCGTTGGGGCAGGCTCAGGGCAAGCAGGCCATCTATACGGGTCAGGGCAATGATATGAATCGCTATCTTACCCGATCCTTTGATCTCACTGAGGTAGCAGAGGAGCAACCATTACTCCTGAGCTTTGATAGCTGGTTTAAGATTGAAGCCGACTGGGACTATTTATATATAGAGGCCAAAGCTGAGGGTACTGAGTATCAGCGCCTGATGCCCATAGATAAAGATAATGCTGCTGACCGCAGCTCTGTTATGCCCTCGCAAAAGGGCCATGAGGGTGCGGGCTCTATTCCCGGCCTGACCGGGCGCTCCGGTGATATGGATGGCGATGGCAAAGTGGAAACTGCTGAAGGCTGCGACCCAATGCTTGATAAGGCTCTGGCGGAAGATCGCGTCGGCCAGAATATTGCTGACCCCTGTGAAACCGCGCTCTGGGTCAATGCACAATTTGATCTGGCGGCCTATCGAGGCCAGCAAGTCAGTCTGCGTCTGCATTATTTTGCCGATGGCGCTGCGGTTGAAGACGGCGCACTGATTGATAATATCCGTCTTGATGCCATCGGCTATATAGAAGACTTTGAAGACGGCTCCATGGCTGGCTGGCTAAGCGATGGATTTACTCTCTCGGAGGGCAACCATCGTCTGGCCGTACCGCATTATTATTTGCTGGAATACCGAGATCCCTATGCCGAGTTCCGCAAAGTCAAAAACTATGATGCCAATCTGGCCAAACCCGGCTTTATGTTCTTCTCTGACCAACAGAACGAACTCAAGGCCTTTAATGCCAATTATCGGCCTGGCGTTTTGGCCTGGTACTACAATGGCGAATATCTGTGGAGCCAGAATGAGCCAGCCCAATTTGGTCCTGGTCGCGGATTCCTGCTGCTGGTCGATGCCAACCCCCAAGAATTTGATCTGCCCGGCGTGCCCAGCCAGTATCAGAAAACTGTCGATGGATGGCGCTTCTACATGTTTGATAAGAGTGCCCAGCCCTGGCTGCAGAAATCCTATGTCGATGTGATGTGTCATCAGCGGCGCATGGACTTTTACTCCAGCGATGTCAGTGCCGAGGATCGTCAACGCTGCGCTAAGTCACTGGTGGATAATAAACCGCCAGTGGAAGCCATAAGTTGGAATAAGCGTCAGCTATTGTATGGCTACACATTGATCAATGAACTGCTGCCCGGTGAAGAGCGCCTTAGGTACAAAGGTGTCACTAGTTTGTTCGACCTGCGCATTCGCAATGGCGAGACTCAATTCAGGCTCTATGATCGGGTGCTTCGCAACAGACATTCTGCGGATGCGCCTTTTGCTCTGCAGCCCTTTGCCAATGGCATCGAGATCTATGGTACTGAAAATGGTGAGTTAGTCAGGCAGTCCACTGAAAGTTTTCCGCCAGTTAGCTCATTCACTGATCGTAGGCCCAACAGATACCAGAATCCAAAGCTGCCATTTGGCGGAGCCGATATTCCTGAGACGGGGCTGAATTTCAGATTACTGGAACCCGGAGCCAATGCACCCGCAAAGGCCAGAGCCAAGATTTTGATTGATTGGGCTTACTAATCATGCCTGAAGCCACCAAGCGTAGCCTATCCCTTAACCGGGAAACAGCTGCGGTTGATCGTCAGGTTGCCAGACCGGCAGCTTATCCATGGACTGGATAAATAGCGACGACTCGAGAAACTTCCGCAGCCAGCGCTGCAACTGCCTGTATTCGGAATGATCGAACCAGTGCTTATCAACAAAGGCGAACTGCCTTACAAAGGGAAAGATAGCAATATCCGCCAGAGTAGGTCGGTCCGCCAACAGATATTTATTGGCCTGCAGCTGCTGCTCTAATTTAAGCAGGAACGTCTCGCCCTGCTGGCGATAATATTGCTGGCTCTGGGCGGGAAATCTATCCCAGTATTTATACTGGTCGAGATGGGTCTTAAAACTGCCATCATTCTCATTGATTAAACTCTCGGTCTGATCCTGCAAATCGGCATCCAGCCATTGCTCGGGATCTGCCTGCCCCATTGCCCAATGCATAATATCCAGACTTTCATCCAGCATTAGTTTATCGGCCAACAGGACGGGTACAGTACCTTTGGATGACAGCTGAAGCATTGCCTGCGGCTTGTCACCGAGAAAGACTTCTCGCAACTCAACCGTTATACTCGCTTGGCAAAGCGTCATTCTAGCCCGCATGGCATAGGGGCAACGGCGAAAGGAATAGAGAATAGGTCGCATTGAGGCGCAGCTCGCAAATACAGATGACGATAACTATAAATCAGCACTCCGGGGAAAAACACTAGTAATGGCTATTAAAAAATTTGATCTTGTTATATTTGGCGCTACCAGTTTTGTAGGCCAGATTCTCACTGAATACCTGTATGAGCATATTGGCCTGAGCCGCAAAATAAAATGGGCCATCGCTGGCCGCTCAGAGGCTAAACTCAACGAGCTGCGCGACAGTCTGGGTGAAGGCGCAGCCAAGCTGCCAATCATGGTTGCCGACTCCCATGACCGACCTGCACTTGACAGCATGTGTAAAAAATCTCGAGTAATCGTCTCTACCGTAGGCCCCTACATACTCTACGGTGAAGAGCTGATTGCCGCCTGCGTCGAAAATGGCAATGATTACTGTGATCTGACCGGTGAGGCTTACTGGATCAAGCAAATGCTCGTCAAATATGAAAAGGCCGCCAAAAAGTCCGGTGCCCGTATTGTTAATTGCTGCGGTTTTGACTCGATACCCTCTGATCTGGGTACCCATTTCCTGCAGCAGCAGGGCAAGAAAAAGTATGGCAAGTACTTTAATTCGGTAAAACTGCGGGTTAAGGCAATGAAAGGCGGCGCCTCGGGCGGCACTATCGCCAGCATGGGCGAAATGATTATTGCGGCCAAGGCAGACCCTCAAGTGCGCAAGGATATGGGCAACCCCTATATTCTATGCTCGGAGAAACATAGCTACAGTATCAAGCAGCAAATTATCAAGGGGCCAACCTACGACAATGACTTCAACAGCTGGACTGGTCCTTTTATTATGGAGGCGATTAACTCCCGGGTTGTTCTGCGCTCCAATGCGCTGCGCAAAATGGCCTACGGCAAAGACTTTTGCTATGGCGAAGCTATGTTGACTGGCGACGGCGCCAAAGGTCGAGTAAAAGCGTTAGCCCTGACTGCAGGTCTGGGCGCATTTGCCGGCAGCATGATCTTTGACCCGCTGCGCAATCTGATGAACAAGTTTGTATTACCTAAACCAGGCGAGGGCCCAAGTTTGCAGGATCAGCTTAATGGCTACTTTGATATTCACCTACAGGGCTCTAATAGCAAAGGCGAGAAAATGGCCGTGCAAGTAACTGGCGATCGAGATCCCGGTTATGGCTGCACAGCTAAGATGCTGGCTCAGTCAGGGCTTTGCCTGGCCTTTGATTTAGCCAAGGAAGACAAAGCCGGCGGCTTTTGGACGCCGGCTACGGCAATGGGAGACTTGTTGATCGAGCGGCTCAATCAACATGCTGGGATGTCATTTAATCGGCCGGACTAGTCCTGCAGCTGAGATCAGGCACAGAGGGCTCCCCTCTGTGCCGCTTTACTTAGAAAGAGCTCTCACCAATCTGGGTTGTAGGTTCTTTAACCATATAGCCAACTATGATGCCCGCCAGGGTTATCTCAACCAGGTTAACCCCAAACCAGGCGCCTGCCAGATACAATGGGATAGGCATATAGCAAAATGAGCCGATCCCGGTCACCGCGCCCACGCCAACTCCTAGAGTCAGACCATACTTCAAACCAGTGGCCACCGACTTGGGCACAATAAAATAGCTATAGACGCTGACCACACAGAAACTAAACAGCAATGTCACTGCGGACATTAGCAGTGCATGCATCTGATCTTCAGGTCGCCATAGAAAGGCGGTCTCTTGATAAACTGACTGCAAGAGCATGCCGTGAACCAGAAAGTCCATAGCCGACCAAGCAATAAACACAATAACCGTTGCTAACAAAGTTTGCTTAAACATCATTATCTCCTTGGCTTGTTTGTTGTGGTTTAAACATAGGCAGGATTGGACAGGGATTCAATAATATTTCAGGCACAAAAAAAGCCCAAACCGATCAGGCCTGGGCTTTTAATTGATGACTGCTAAATTGTATTTAGCCGTTCATCACACGCTCTTTCGTGGCATTCAAGATCAGACCAAGAGCCACTGCGTTCAGAATAGTACTCATATTACCCATAATATCGCTAATTGGGCCACCGATAACTGGCAACGGTCCAGCGGCACCGGAAACAGATGCCAGAGCCACCGCTAAAACTAGCCAGTAAACTCTATTGCTGCTGTCTTCCATATCGCCCATAACGCCCACAATTAAACCCAGAACAGTCATAATCAACACTGCTTCAGGCACTGCTACAAAAGCTGCAACCACTGCGATGGCCATACCTAACAAACGTAAGATTTTTAATGCACCCATAATAAAACCCCTTTTTTATTGTTAATTTTTATTAATATTGAGTGTTATTTATTAACACGTTTTAACACTAACATGTTGGCCCGGTGAATTAAACCTGTGAAATCCCTGATTTTCCGGTACTAACAGTACATATCCTCTACTATCCATTGCTGTTTTAGCCACGGTTGATTCTTTATCACAGCAGTTTCAGCTAAAATGCGCGCTGGCCCTTTCACAGCAGACGAATAATCCAATGGCACAGTACGTATACACAATGAATCGGGTGAGCAAAATTGTCCCCCCCAAACGACAAATTCTAAAAGACGTCTCGCTGTCTTTTTTCCCCGGCGCAAAGATCGGTGTATTGGGTCTCAACGGTTCCGGTAAGTCTACCCTATTAAAAATAATGGCCGGCTTCGATGCCGATATTCAGGGTGAAGCGCGCGCAATGCCCGGCATCAAAATTGGTTATCTGGCGCAGGAGCCAATGCTCGATCCAGACAAAGATGTGCGCGGCAATGTTGAAGATGGTATGCGTGAGGCGGTCGATGCTCTCAAAGAGCTAGAGCAAGTCTATGTTGACTATGCTGACCCAGATGCTGATTTCGATGCGCTGGCCAAAAAGCAGGGCAATCTAGAGGCCATTATTGAAGCCTGGGATGCGCACAACTTAGACCATGCTCTAGATGTTGCTGCAGATGCGCTGCGTTTGCCGCCCTGGGATGCCGATGTAACTTCGCTGTCTGGTGGCGAGAAACGCCGCGTGGCACTGTGTCGACTGTTACTGTCGCGGCCGGATATGTTGTTGCTCGACGAACCTACTAACCACCTGGATGCAGAGTCAGTATTTTGGCTGGAGAAGTTTCTTGAGGAGTTCTCGGGAACCGTGGTTGCTGTAACTCACGATAGATACTTTCTCGACAATGTTGCTGGTTGGATTCTGGAACTGGATCGCGGCCATGGCATTCCTTATGAAGGTAACTATTCGACTTGGCTGGAAACTAAAACCAGACGTCTGTCGACTGAATCTAAACAGGAAGAATCTCGTCAGCGCGCCCTTAAACAAGAGCTGGAATGGGTGCGTCAAAACCCCAAAGGCCGGCAAGCAAAGAACAAAGCCCGTCTGGCACGCTTTGATGAACTCAATTCCCAAGAGTTTCAGTCGCGCAATGAAACCAATGAAATTTATATTCCCCCAGGCGAGCGCCTTGGGGACAAGGTTATTGTGCTGGACAAAGTCAGTAAAGGCTTTGGCAATGAGTTGTTGATTGAAGACCTCTCACTGTCCATACCCAAGGCTTCAGTGGTGGGTATTATCGGCGGCAACGGTGCTGGTAAATCAACATTGTTCCGTATGATTGCAGGTACAGAGCAGCCAGATAGCGGCAACATCACCCTTGGTGAAACCGTTAAAGTAGCCTATGTGGAACAGAGCAGAGACGCGCTGAATGATAACCACAGTGTTTGGGAAGCCATCTCCGGTGGCCATGATATTCTCAAAATCGGCAACTACGAGGTCTCTTCAAGAGCCTATGCCGGGCGCTTTAACTTTAAGGGCAATGATCAACAGAAACGTGTTGGCGAGCTGTCCGGTGGTGAGCGCGGTCGCCTGCATCTGGCCAACACCTTAAAACAGGGCGCCAATGTGCTGTTGCTGGATGAGCCCTCCAATGACCTGGATATTGAAACCCTGCGCGCACTGGAAGAAGCGGTCCTTTCTTTCCCCGGCTGCGTACTGGTTATATCCCACGACCGCTGGTTCCTGGATCGTATTGCTACCCATATTCTGGCCTACGAAGACAATAGCGAAGTGGTGTTTTTTGAGGGTAACTACAGCGAGTATCACGAGGACTTTATCGCCCGCAAAGGCGAAGATGCTCAACCCACCAGAGTGAAACATAAACGTCTTAAAACACAATAATAAAGGATAGATTATGGACAACATTTGGCACCGCAGACCAGATATAGAGCTTTGTAACGGGCAGATGAACAATGACACCATTGTTGAGCACCTGGGTATTGCGATCACTGAGGTAGGGGACGACTTTATTACCGGCACCATGCCGGCTGACCATCGCACTTTTCAGCCCTATCGAGTGGTTCATGGAGGAGCCAATGTGGTGCTGGCAGAGAGCCTGGGCAGCATCGCCGGGGCCCATGTTATTGATATGAGTAAGTTCAAATGCCTGGGCCAAGAAGTCAGTGCCACTCATTTGCGACCGGTTTCATCTGGCCTAGTAACAGGTACAGCGCGACCTATACATCTGGGCCGCCGTTCCCATGTCTGGGAGATACGCCTGGAGAACGATGAAGGCAAACTAACCTGCCTGGCAAAGCTTATTCTGGCGATTATTCCGGCTTAGGCAGCCTCCGTGCCAGTGCTGGTTTCAGTGCTGGTTTCTGCCTGCCATTGAAAGATGTTCATCTCAATAAACACAAAGGCCACCAGCCACAAGAAGGCATCCCAGAAATCAAGGAAGTCGCCCAACAGTCCCCAGTACACTGCCGCACAAAATAATATTGCGTAGAGAACCATCTTGATTAGTTGGCTAATGCTGACAAAGCGCCCTTCAAGACGACCGCGCAACTGCAGCCAGACATCTGCTTCCAAAATAACCACAACTGCAATCCAGGCCAGAGAATTAGCCACATCTACCCAGGCCAGCCACTGAATCGCGGTCCAGTCAGAGGCGCTGCCCAGCACCTGCTGCCCATCGAGCCGATAAAGCTCTTGGTTAGCCAGAGCAGCGCAATTTTGGGCATCCAGTGGCGGGTACTCATCAATGGTTTCAATGCTGCTGAATCCCTGGCCCAGCTGATTACAGAGATCGGCTATGACGATCGGAGAAATATTGTGTAACAGCAGCATCTTTGAAATGTAGCCATAAGAGGCGTAGAGGATAAACCCGTAGCAAAAGGTACGCAGAGCAATAAAAAAGGCCTGTACTCTGGGTTGGCGCAGAGTTTCATCATCCAGAATCGAGGTTTCAAATTCAAACAGTAACAGCAGTAGCACCCAAGCCGCTGTATCTATCGTCGCTGCAAACCCCTGAACAATATCAACCAGATTAATGCCCTGGGCAAAAGTCTGGGCTGTGGCCAGGGACTCCTCCTGAAAGAATAGAAATATATTAGTCGTCAACAGAAGGTAAACAGCGTATTTAAAAGCACGAAAAATAGCCTGCGGACTAATAAAACTGCCTATTCTCAAGATAACTCACTCCCCAATGCCGTAAAGTAATTTTTATATTGGCTAATCAAGCCGCGCCAGTAAGATTTGCATCAACCCTTCCAATCCCTGTTGGTCGAGGTAGTCAAAGCGATCGATGACAGGGCTATCGATATCCAACAGGCCCAGCAACTGGCCATTGCGCCACAGAGGCACGACGATTTCGGATTTGCTGGCCAGATCACAGGCAATATGCCCGGGAAATTGATGCACATCTGCAACCACGATGGTTCTACCCATCACTGCTGCAGTGCCACATACTCCCTCTCCCAATGTTATGCGAGAGCAGGCTGGTTTGCCCTGAAACGGTCCCAGCACCAACTGCTCTTGTTTGAGTAGATAAAACCCCACCCAATTAATCTTCGGCAGTTCCTGCCACAGCAGCGCCGAAGCATTAGCCAGATTGGCAATAGCATCAGTCTCATTATCTATCAGCCCCTGGAGTTGCTGATTGAGCAGCCCATAGTTGAGATTGCCGTCATGCCCGGTATTGCTGACAAAAGCATCCAATCTGGCTTCTGTACTATCTTCAATTGACCGCGGCATCAGCGAGAGACCTCATAGAGCGAATCCAATAGCTGATGGTTAAATTCTGGGCCGCAGCTTCTGCTTCAGTGCGTGTGGGGTAATGGCCCATCAAAATAACCGAAAATGCCCTACCCTGGGAAATAATATCTCTGACTTCAAGCGTGCTGCTAAATAGCATATTTGCCGCTGCGTCCTGTGCCTGCTCACGACTGGCATAGGCACCTAGCTGCAGGCTGTAGCCTGTGGTTGGAAAATACGACTGAATATCTGCAGGGGCGGCCTCTATGACCAAGCTCGGCGCAGGCTCTTGAATAGGTTCTTGTAAAGAAAGCGCTGCTGGATCAGCCGCTGGAGGCGGCACAGCAGTGCTGACAACCTTGCCATTTTTTAATGTTTTCTCCTCACAGCGCCAATTTCCCTCAGAGGCAATATCCCCCGAGCAGTGCCAGCCAATATATTCGCCATTGGGCTCCACTTTAGCTGGGACAACAGTGGATGAGCAGCCACTTAAAGTGCCCAGCAGGACTGCTGTGGTGAAAAGGATTCTATTCAAGGAAAAAACCGCCTACTAGTTATTATGATTTCAGTTATAAATAATAGGTTATTAAATCCCCATTTTAGTCAGTATGTCCAGTACTTGACGCATCAGATAAGCCAATTCTGGATGATCAACCTCATAACTAGAAGCCTTTGACTGCATTAACTCACGAAAGCTTTGCTTTGATGAGCCCTCCGACACAGCATCACTCTCGGCACCCTGAGTCATATCAGTGATCAGGCTACTCAGTAGGTCTTTTTCCGCGCTGCTGATTTGTGTGGCTTTTTGTAATCTGTCGCGCAGCAATTCCAGTGCGGCAGTTAATTCTCTGTTATCAACCATGAGCTCCTCCTTGGTGCATAGCCTAAGTATAGACAGTGCAATGCAAGCGGGTTTTATACTATTGCGGCACTTCTATGGTGCCCAAACAAGTCAGGGTGAAGTAAATTAGTGCAATAACTATTTTTAATGGCACAAAAATTGCTCCCCAATAGATATAAGGCAGCGTTTCGAGCTTTTTAGCGGGATTTATGTTCGATTATGGTGCGCTTTAAATGGCCGAATATTTTTTACGCACTTTTTTAGTGCTTTTTACCAGGGGAACATAATGCTATCCAATAACAAATACCTCAATCGCGGTGTGCTTGCGATTCTTTTGACCGCCCTATCGACTCAGGCATTTGCCGATGAGTTAAATGGCGCTAACACCGCATGGATTTTGACATCGACCGCTCTGGTGCTGTTTATGACCATTCCCGGTTTGTCACTTTTTTATGGCGGCCTGGTTCGCTCTAAGAATGTTCTATCAGTATTGATGCAGTGCTTTGCCATTACCTGTATGGCTTCATTGATCTGGTTTGCCTTTGGTTACAGCCTAGCCTTTGGCGACGGTGGCTCTATGAATGCCTGGATCGGCAACCTTGATAACCTGCTGATGGGCAATATCAGCAAAGGCTCAATGGTGGGAGACATCCCCGAGTCTGTCTTCGCCATGTTCCAGATGACATTTGCTGTGATTACTCCAGCTCTTATTGTCGGTGCCTTTGCCGAGCGTATGCGCTTTAGCGCCATGCTGCTGTTCAGTGCCCTGTGGCTGATTGTTGTCTACGCACCTATTACCCACTGGGTATGGGGTGGTGGCTGGCTTGGCACCATGGGTCTGCTAGATTTTGCCGGTGGTACCGTTGTACATATTACTGCTGGTGTTGGCGCTCTGGTTGCGGCACTGGTTCTGGGCAACCGTAAAGGTTTCGCCAAACAGGCAATGCCTCCCCACAATATGACCATGACCATCACTGGCGCAGGTATGCTCTGGGTTGGTTGGTTTGGCTTTAATGCCGGCTCAGCACTGGCGGCTAACGGTGACGCTGGTATGGCGATGCTGGCTACCTCATATCTCAGCTGCCGCCGGCTCCATGGCCTGGATGATGATGGAATGGTTCAAAGCATGGTAAGCCTTCTGTACTGGGCATTGTGACTGGTATGGTTGCTGGCTCTGGGCACTATTACCCCGGCCTCTGGCTTTGTCGGCCCCGGCGGCGCACTGGTTATTGGCTTTCAGCTGCCGGTGTTATCTGCTATTACGCCACTCAGGCGATCAAGCAGCGCTTTAAAATTGATGATTCCCTGGATGTATTCCCTGTGCACGGTGTTGGCGGCATGTTGGGTACATTCTATGCAGGTATCTTTGCCTCCGATGCACTGGGCGTATTCAGCGGGCATGGTTACAACGAAGGTATGACCATGGCCTCTCAGACCTATGTTCAAATTGTGGGTATTGCCTCAACGTTCGTCTATACAGGTATAGTGACATTTATACTGTTGAAACTTGTCGATAAGCTGTTAGTATTACGTGTCGACGAAGACGACGAGACCAGAGGTCTAGATCTCACTGAGCATGATGAGAGGGGGTATGACCTATAATAAGAAGATTAGGGGAATAAACTAAAATCGTCCGAACGCTACTGTTGTACATAGATGTGACGGAGTGAAAAAAAGGGACACTTAAAGCCGCTGATGATTATCAGCGGCTTTTTTATATCTGGTTACATAGCCAATAAGGTGTGTCTAAGAAATCAGGTCGGGCTGCCGGCTAAAAATCCCACTTATCCGTCGCCACCAAGTCAGCCAAATCCGCCCTGCTCTCCCAGCCCTTAACCTGCAATTCAGGTTCATCATAGAAATGTGACACATGACCGATACAGAGGTAGGCCACTATTTCGATACTTTTCGGGATATTAAGCAGACTCTTTAACTGTTGCTTATCCATAATCGAGACCCAGCCAACACCAATATTTTCCGCCCGTGCCGCCAACTGTAGATTTTGTACCGCACAGACAGTGCTGTAGATATCCATTTCCGGCTGGTGGGTTCGTCCCAGCACTACAGATCCACCGCGCTCACGATCGCAGGTAATACAGATATTAATCGGTGCATCAACAATGCCAGCCAATTTAAGCTTGCGGTAATTCTGCTGACGTTTATCCGCAAACATCTCAGCAGCCTCAGCATTAGCTTGCTGATGCAGATCCTGGACTGATTGTTTAATCTGCTGATCGCGTACCACAATAAAATTCCACGGTTGGGAAAACCCTACGGAGGGAGCGTGATGCGCTGCCAGCAAAATGCGCTGCAAAGACTCATCGGCGATCGGATCCGGCAAAAACTCACTGCGCACATCACGTCGCCCATACAGGACCTTATAAAAATCGTCACGCTCTTGCTGGGTAATTATGGTATTCAAAGCTGTTCCCGTAATAGCTGTCAGTTTATTTTATCGGATTCGACACAGAGGACTCCCGAGCTCGGTCAAAGAACCCACAAAGCCGCTCCACACCCTGCAATATCCGCGGCGAATGACGGCTGATTAAATCGGGATTTATGGAGTGCAGGCTGTTTGATTTAACCGCACTAACATCCTCCCAAATCAGCCACTCATCCAGCCACTCCGGGCGCTCATCGGCCATGCCTGTAGCAATAATAACATCTGGATCACGGCGCACTACCGACTCGACATTGATGCGCGGCACCAGAGGCAGTGCATCGGCAAAAATATTAATGCCGCCACAGAGTTCAATACTGTCAGAGATAATATGAGTACCATTAACCGTCATCATTGGCTCATGCCACAACTCTATAAAGGCACTGACCGGTGCTTTGCCACTGTTGCTTTCCACCAGCACCTGATAGCGATCTAAAAATTCTGCCGAGGCCTTTTCAGCCAATGGCAAAGTGTCAGCCAGCATGCCTATATTTTTTATCGAACGTGCAATGTCAGGCAGTCGCTTGGGTTCATTAACAAAGACAGTTAATTGCAAACCTCTCAAACGCTGGGCCAAATCAGGGCCATTGCCTGAGTTCCACACCAGCACAAGGTCAGGCTGCAAAGCCACCAGAGATTCATCATTAATATTGTTGTACGAGCCGATGATTGGGATTTCCAGGGCCGCGGGCGGATAATCGCTATAGCTCACCACACCGACGAGCTTATCACCAGCACCTGCTGCAAACGCCATTTCGGTTAGGTGAGGGGCCAAACTGACTATCCTGCTGGCCGGTTGCTCCAGCTCAACCAAATGACCCAAATCGTCATAAACTGCCATGCCAGCGCGCAACTCCAGACTGAGAAAAGCAGGAATCAGCAAGATAATCAATTTCAATCGGCTCATAGGGGCCTCCAGTTACTGCTCTCAATTCTTTGTAAAACAACCTGTTGTTGGTTAGGGGCGGGCAGTCCAAAACGTATTGCCGCGCCATCCTTAGCGTCATGACTACCCATTAAACCTTGCCGAGCACTGCATAATAACCTGACTAACAGCCCACAATGACCCATCTGTTGATAGAGAGTCTCGCACAGCTGTTGCTCGCCAAAAGCCGTGATAAAACAATTTGAACGCTGCCAATTAAATGCCGGAAACAATGTTTTAAGCTGTTGCTGCCAAGCTCTAGAGCTGCGTTCCAGCCGCTGACGTTGCTGCTGCTGCCAGTCCCGATCGGCCAGTGCCTGCTGGCCTACCCAGCGGGCAATATGATTGACCGCCCAGGGCGAGAGTAAAGGTTCAAGTTGCTGAATAAATGCTTCGCTGGCAATCACAAAACCCAACCGGATACCCGCAAGGCCAAAAAACTTACCCACCGAACGCAGAATAACTAGCTGCGACGGGCAAGGTTGCCCAGCCAGAAGACTACACAGCGACTGCTCATATACGCTATCCATAAAAGCTTCATCAACCACAAGCTTGCCGTTACTAGCCCCCAGAATAGCCAAGAGATGCTGTAGTTCCAGCAAGCTAAATAACTCGGTAGTTGGATTATTTGGATTAATGACCACTGCATTATTAACGCTATGACTCTCTATTAGCTGAGCCAACTCCTGATAGCTACGGTACCAATACAGCTGATGTCCAGCTGCCTGCCAGCGATAACTATGCTCCGCATAACCCCAGACAGGTACGGCCACAGGACCAGCAGGCAATAGCTGAGGAATCTGTTCGATGGCAAATTGAGATCCTGATATAGGTAGGATTTCACTGGGACTACAGCTGTAATAATCAGCCGCCTCGGCAATCAGGCCGTCCTCGGCATCCGGCAGAGAGCGCCACACATCAGTCGGCGGTGTTGGCACCGGCCAGGCCTCTGGGGCAATACCAGTGGATAGATCAATCCAATGCTCCGGGGCTATAGAAAATTCTTTGCTGGCGCGCTGCAGAGCTCCGCCATGGTGCGGCGCTGGGGACGAATAACGATTAGACTCCGAGCCGGGTAATATCATTGCTCTGCCACTGAATTAAACGAGGCCAGAAGCCCAATCATCACTGCCACAGATATCCACAGCACTGCACTGCGCTGCACCAGAGTTATAGCGCGTTCAATATCTATTGCCTCGGCCGCCGGGCCCCGCCCAAACTTCGGGCGCTGATGCTCCTCGCCATGATAGGTGGCAGCCCCGCCCATACTCACCCCCAGAGCACCTGCTCCAGCAGCCATCACATAACCGGCATTGGGACTCTCGGTTAAGCCACCCTGCTGGCGGGCACATTGTATGCTGCTGGAGAATTTACCCATCAGCCCATAACTCAATACTGTCAGGCGCGCTGGCAGCCAATTTAAAACATCATCGATTCGCGCTGCCGACCAACCAAACTCATGATAGCGATCGGTCTTATAGCCCCACATGGCATCCAGAGTGTTGGCCATGCGATACAGTATGGCGCCAGGGGCGCCAAGCACCAAGAACCACAATAGTGCTGCAAAAACCGCATCAGTGCCATTTTCCAGCACCGACTCACAGGTCGCAGAAGCAACCTGTTGCTCGGTCAAACTATCAGTGTCACGACTCACCATCATCGCTAACTGCTGTCTGGCATCGGCTAAATCACCGGCCAGTAATGGCTGAGCAACATTGCGACCATGCACAGCCAGACTGTTTAAACCCACTACAAAATAAACAACCCAACAATTAACCACAAGTAACAGCCATCCTGAGAGCTCTGCGACAAACCATGCAACCCCAATAACTGGGGCCAGCACCAGTACTACCCAGCAAATTAATCCGCGTAATTTGCCCTGGGTTTCAGGGTTGGCATTAAATTGCTGTTCCAGTGCCGAAGCGGCATTGCCAAAACCCACTAGCGGATGCCAGCGTCTCGGCTCGCCAGCAATATGATCAACCAGTAATCCCAGCAATAGGGCCACAGCACTCACAGGCCATAGCCAGAGTAAATAGCCCAACTCAGCAACAGGCCCAACTCAACAAACTCCACTAGAGCACCGGCACAGTCGCCATTAAAACCGCCCAGCTTTTGGTAGCAGGCACGCTTCCACCACAGATAAACAAGTATCGCCACAGCAGCAAACAGCATCAGAAGCTGCGGTTGTGCAGCCAGAGCAACCACCGTGGTGACTGCGACAAATAACAGACTGAGCAGTATGCGCCGAGAGGAGAGCCCCGCCACCAGCGATGAACCCAGACCGCTGGCGCTGACATAGTCGAGGCGCCAGAAGATATAGGGCATAGCGCCGCGAGCCAGCACCGGAATCAACCAGATAGTCGACCATTGCTGGCTGCTCAGTAGCAGGTCGAGCGCCGCCCATTTAACTAGCAGTAACAGCACTAGTACCACTACAGCTATGGGTCCGGAGCGCGGATCTTTAAGAATTTGAAAGGTTTTCTCGCGGTCACCAAAACCACCAACCCAGGCATCGGCGCAGTCAGCGACGCCATCCAGATGCAGAGCACCGGTCAGTAACACCCAGACCGCCAACAGTATTGCAGCAACTAAAGCAGATGATAGATGACCTGCGGATAATGGCTCAGCCAGCATCAAACCAAAGAGCCACAGCAAACCACCCAACACCATAGCAACCACAGGGTACCAAGCCAGTGAATTAGCATAGTCTCTGTTATCAAACAATGTGCGCGTCGCTACCGGCAGGCGAGTTAAGAACTGCATAGCGCAGGCCAGAGCGCGCCACTCGCGGCGAATAAAATTCACTGATTAGCGCTCCCGGTGTTATGTGACACGAGTATGGGGAAATCCGCATAGTCGCTGTGATGGAAAACCTTAATCCGACTCAGGCAGGCAAAGGGCACTTCAAACTGATTCATTGCAGTAGCTGGCATGCCGAGAATTAAGGCCAGCAAAATACGTAATGTGCCACCGTGCTGAACCACCAGTACATGCTGATTGCGATGTTCGATTAACAGATCATCCCATGCTGTACGCAGACGCTCGGCAACCTCAGCAAAAGGCTCGCCATTATGGGGCGTCGACTGGTAAGGATCTTTGAAATAGTTGGCCACCAGATCCGGAGACTGCTGCCAGACATCGGCCCTAAGCCGCCCCTCCCAATCGCCAAAGTGAATCTCACGCCAGGCATTGTTTGCCATTAATGGAATCGACAGATGTTCAGACTGCTCAATAGCAAAGCGCCGGCAGCGCTGCAGCGGTGAAGTGATAATAGAGTCCCAGCACGCCATATCTTGCACCGAATCGCGCATTTGCTGCCAGCCTTTATCCGTTAGCGCCACATCGCTGCCGCTGCCGCGGAAAATCTCGCCCCCCTCACATTCGCCATGACGCAAAAAGTCGATACAGGTATATTCCGCTGTGGAGAGATTGTTAGTCATAGGCTACTCAACTTTCGCTGACGCCGGCTTCGGCAAATGTGGCCATCTGTGTATGCAGCAGTAGAGATGACCGAATCAGTGACAGTGCAATGCCGGCGCCACTGCCCTCACCCAGGCGCATGTCTAAATTAAGCAGTGGCTTTACCTGCATGGTATTTAAAACCAAGCCATGGGCCGCTTCCGCAGAACAGTGGGAAAACAATAACCAGTCGGCCAGGCTAGGGGATATCTTGCAGGCCAATAGTGCTGCCGCTGTGCTGATATAACCATCGACCAAGCTGGGTACGCCGCGCTGGGCATGACCTATATAGGCGCCTACCAGAGCCGCAATTTCAAACCCACCCAAACAGCGAAGGATCTCCTCCGGGTCAGTATCGGCTTTGCAATGTAGGTCTAGACCCTGCTGCACAGCCAGACGTTTGCGCTGTAGGCCAGCATCATCAACACCGGTACCGCGACCAACAATATCGTCCGCCTCTGTGCCTAACAGCGCGCAAAAAATAGCCGCTGCCGAGGTGGTGTTGCCTATTCCCATCTCACCACCAACAAAACAATCCATAGGTTGATCGACACAGCTATCTCGCCCCACTGCCAAGGCAATATCCATCTGCTGTTGCGTCATCGCTGCCATGTGACAAAAGTTTTCGGTGCCCGCGGCAATTTGGACATTAACCAGACCGGGAATCTCGCCCATGGGTTCAGCAGTGCCAAGATTGATCACAGCAAAATCAGCGCCCTGCTGCTGAGCCAGCACCGTGATCGCTGCACTTCCAGCAACAAAATTGTGCACCATCTGTGCTGTTACCGCCTGTGGGAATGCGGACACGCCTTCGGCAACCACCCCATGATCAGCTGCAAACACCCGTATAACCGGATGTTTGAGTTGCGGCACAGGGGTTTTCTGAAAGCCAGCAAAGTCGATCGCCAGCTGCTCCAGACGACCCAGAGACCCCGGCGGCTTAGTCAACTGCTGCTGGCGCGCAAGGGCCAACTCGCGGCTCTGCTTACAGGGTGTCGCTACGGGATTTCGCAGCCAGCTACCGGCAATCGTGTCAGTGCTAGAATTCATTTGGCTGGCCCTTCTGTTGACCCCTGCAACTCATCAGTGGCATTTTTTAGTTCTTGTGGCAGCCCAGCTACCACCATAGTCACGCGATCACAGACAGCAGCCAAACGCTGGTGTACAAACCCCGCCTCATCGACAAACTGTCGGGTTAATTCACCCATAGGCACAATGCCCTGACCCACCTCATTACTGACAAAAATAACCGCGCCGGGCAGCTCCTCTATAACATCCAAAAGTGCCTGTTGTTGTTCTGTCCAACAGTTGTGATGTAAGCAGTTACTTAGCCACAATGTCAGACAATCCACGAGAATACAGTTATCAATACGGGAATACTGACGCAGGGCTTGAGCCAGCTCTAAGGGCTCCTCAAGCAGCCGCCACTGACCATCGCGATCCGCCTGATGCTTTTTGATACGTGCGGCCATCTCGCCATCACCGGCAGTTGCGGTAGCTAGATAGATTTTGTCGAGGCCCGAATCTGCAACACGCTGTTCTGCCGTGCGGCTTTTGCCAGAGCGCGCTCCACCCAGAATCAGTTGCAGTTTATTGGCCATATTTGTTTACCCTATTGTTAGATCGCGTTTTAAACCACAACCATCGGTGTGCCTTGCACCGGGTGCGCTATAACTTCAGCATCCACCGAAAATACTTTTTTGATCATCTCAGGAGTCAATAACTCAGTCACTGTGCCCACAGCAGTGCATTCACCGCAGTTCATAAATACCATTTGATCGGCGCACTTGGCGGCCAGATTTAAATCGTGCATGACCATCACTATTGTCACGCCCTGCGCCGCAATCTGTTGCACTATATCGATTAGCATCAATTGGTGAGCCATATCAAACGCAGCCGAGGGTTCGTCGAGTAACAGTATGCCATCAGTCTCGGCAACAGCTTCACAATGCTCCCATATCTGCGCCAGCACACGGGCCAGTTGCACGCGCTGTTTTTCACCGCCTGACAGCTGCACAAAGGAGCGCTGGGCCAGATAGCTTGCATCTACCTTAGCCAGAGCCGCATCGATAATGTCTCCATCGCGCCGCAGGCCAGTGGCGTACGGCGTTCTACCCAGCGCTACGACTTCATGGGCAGTAAACGCAAATGTCAATGTCGAACTCTGGGGCAAGACCGCCATAAACTGAGCAATATCCGACTGTTTCCAGTTTTCTCGTGGCTGACCATTAATCTCTACAACACCCTGAGACGCCTTGTGATCACCAGAGATCACTTTTAGCAGGCTGGTTTTGCCTGCACCATTGGGACCCATAAGCGCTGTCACCGAGCCCCGCGGGCAGTCGATAGTAATATTATTTAGCAGCGGCACCGCCGATATAGTCAGTCCGACTGAATCAATCTTTAACATCAGGATCGCCCCCGCTGTACGACCAACAACCAGAGGAAAAATGGTGCGCCCAATAATGCTGTCACCACCCCTACCGGTAGCTCAGCAGGGGCTATCACTACCCGTGACAAAGCATCTGCGGCAACCAGTAAAATAGAGCCAGCCAGCGCCGACAGAGGTAATAAGTTGCGATGATCCGGGCCTACTAAAAGACGAATAAGATGAGGGACCATTAGGCCCACAAAGGCAATCACACCAGCCACAGCCACAGAGATAGCCACGCCTAGAGCCGAGTAGATTATCAAGCGCCGTTTGAGCCACTCAACATTGACACCCAAGTGACGGGCTTCAGACTCACCCAGCAACATAGCATTTAACGCACCAGTGTCGCGGGGAATCAGCACAGCCAACAATCCTGCTGTCAAAGCACAGAGCCCAACAGACTCCCAAGAGGCGCCCTGAAGGTTGCCCATTTGCCAGAGACTAATACGTCGCAACATATCATTGTCAGCCATATAACTTAGGGTGTTAGTGGCAGCACCAGCCAGCGCACTAATCGCAATACCCGCCAATAACATGGTGGCAACTGAGGTACCCTGAGGGCCAGTCGCCAGACGAAAGATTATTACCGAGGCAATAATTGCCCCAATAAAGGCGCCCAGAGAGATAGCCGCCAATCCCAGCAGCATGCCATTAGCCGCAAACAAGGCGCCAAATACAATCACAGTGCTGGCTCCCACAGAGGCACCAGCAGAGACACCGATTAACGCGGGATCTGCCAGTGGATTGCGAAATAAGCCTTGGAGCAATGCACCACAGGTTGCCAGTAACGCGCCAACAATCAATGACAATACAACCCGTGGCAGTCGAATAATTTCAATAATTAATTTTTCCTGACTGTTTGCTCCTTCGCCACCCAATGTTATCGACAGAATATCAGCCAGGGAAATAGATACAGGTCCAGTCATCAACCCTAAGACTGACACCACAGGTAATGCTAGCAATAAAAGTACAGCGCACAGTTTCGGCGTTAGCAACCTGCTGGTTAAAATTGTCATGCTGCACACTCGACAGACTTTAATGAGTCGGCGATAGATGCCATGGTCAAGCGCGCCACTTGCTGGGCAAATACAGTATGTTTTCCGGCAAAGCGAATGGCGGTTGCACTCTGACCGCTGACTACCAGACTGGCATCAGTACCGGTACCCGTGGCTATGCCATCGGAAACGGTGCTCTTGATACCCAGCTGCTGAAATACTGCCGCCTTGGCTTCAGTGGCTATCATATGGGTTTCTACCATAGCTGCATCTGAGAGCGTTGCACTGGTAATAATAGCGGTGTTAATGGTACCCACTTCCCTGACCACCTCTTGCTGCAAACCATAGTCGGCGCTATCTCCGGCACGCAACGCGTTGGCAATGCCGGTGGTAGACAGAACAGCAATAGTTTCGCCTTCAATCTCTGTGCTGTGAACCCGCAATGAGTTCATCGATGCCGCTGTCATCATGCCCACAGTATCACCCTGCCAGCCTTTGTTACGGGCATAGTTTTGCAATGTCACCATCGGCTCTTCAACCTCTAGTGGACAGTTCAATGGCACCTTGTAATTGAGCCAGTGGCTGGCCCAACACAGGCCACCATTAAACACCGCAGAGCTGAGAGCGCGACGGGGATGAGAAAATTCCACATGCACATAGTCAGAGGTTTTGTTGAGAACAACGCCATCAAATAACATACGCGAGATAATATCATCGCGGTAGTTACTCTGAGCGCTGGCATTCATCAGGCTTGCTGCTCGCGCTGCTGATCTGCCTGCAAAGCTCCCCAGGCCAAAATAATACGCTGCAGATGGTCGATACCATCTGTCAGTGCAGCGGGCCCGGGTTGCAAAATATCAACGGATTTTACTTCGTGTAGCTGCTGATGAATGACTGCAGGAATTTTATCCCAGCCTGACCTTGCCACCACTTGGTCAGTAGCAAACTTACGTCCACACCAAGAACCGATAATAATATCCGGTCCTTTGGCAACGACTCTATCCTGATCACCAATAATGCGACTTTTTGCATCTGCATGCACAGCAAGCTCGGCAAAGCTATCGTCGCCACCGGCAATCTCTATTAATTCAGAGACCCAGCGAATGCCGCTGATTAACGGGTCGCCCCATTCTTCAAAATAGACTTTGGGTCGACGAGGCAATGTCGCGGCGGCCTGCCTAATGGCATCCAGTCTAGCCTCGTATTGGTTTAATAAATCACGGCCCTTTTGCTCAGCCCCGACCAGACAAGCTATCATTAGCAGAGTAGAAAATATCTCTGCAACCGAGCGCTGGTTACAGATATGAACGGTGACGCCTTCGCGCACCAGTTCCGCCGCAATCTCGGCCTGCATATCAGAAAAGCCAATAACCAGATCAGGTTCCAGCTCGAGAATTTTATGAATCTTGGCCGAAGTAAAGGCAGAAACTTTAGGCTTTTCTCTGCGTGCCCGGGGTGGACGAACAGTAAAACCAGAGATACCAACAATGCGCCAATCTTCACCCAGCAGGTAGAGCCATTCGGTGGTCTCTTCAGTCATGCAGACAATCCGCTCAGGTAATTTAACCTCAGCCATATAAGAAGATGTCATCTGCTGACCTCCAGATTAGCCGCTTGCCATCGCAGAGCCAGTCTATGGATCGTTGCAGCAGCAAGCAGGTACATTAAAGGATCAGTCAGATAGGCAAAATAATATCGCACGACACGCAGACTGTAGTCCGCCAGACTGAGGTCGGTGAAGTTACCGGAGAAGGCATAAAAGCTGCCATTGGAAATCAAAAATGCGCCACTGATCGACAACACTGCGGCAGCGAAAATTTTACCTGCATCCAACAATCGAGCCAGTTCACAGTTTTCGCCAGCCCACTTTGCCGCGCGCCAAACTAAGAAATAGCCAACAAAAATAAAGCCATAAGCAGAGGTAAAGCAACCCTCACCCCCAACAATTAACACCCAATAATCACAGCCATAGGCCAGCGCAGAAAAGGCAATAAAGGACAGATAGCTAGGCAGATAAAAGCCAGCTAAAAAGAAAATAGCTAAGGAAGCACCGGGCAGAATGCTCGCCCAGTCAAAGTAATTACTGCGGGTTACCAACATCAACGCTGCGAGACTGAGCGCCAGCAGTAGCTTGAATTTCCCGGTATTAATATTATCCACAGACAGCTTCCTCAATATCAAAGTACTCTGGAAATAACAGCGCACAGTTTAAATGCTGCTCTAACTCAGTCGCCAAACGATTGAGTTGCGTATCGCGAATGGCCTGTTGATCAACCACCTGTGTGGTTTCTAACCCAGCCCAAGCCAACAGTGCAGCTGAGGAATCTGGATGATCAAAAAGCCCATGGAGATAGGTGCCCAGCACCTGATTATCCGCCGAGATAGCACCGTCGCTGCGTCCATCGTCAAGTAGCGCCACTGGCTTTTCTAGAGCCTGACCGGTAGAGACGCCACAGTGAATCTCATAACCTTCAATATTGCCGCCAGTGAAACTCAGAGTACCTTGCACCTGACGCAACTGCTTGTGCGGCTCAAGGTCAGTGGTCATCTCCAATAGGCTGAGACCAACGGAGACTCCGGCAATATCCTCGACAGCTTGCAGGTCAGAAATTTGGCAACCTAGCATCTGGTAGCCACCACAGATACCAATGACCTTGCCGCCATAACGCAGATGACGACTAATAGCCTTATCCCAACCATTGTCCCGCAACCACTGCAGGTCGCGGCGGACATTTTTACTGCCGGGCAGAATAATCAAGTCAGCGTCAGGCTTGTCTCCATCGGGCCCAACATAGTGCAGATCGACCTGAGGATTCAGGCGCAGTGCATCAAAATCTGTGTGATTGCTGATGCGCGGAAACACCGGCACCACCACTTTAAGCTGGGGTAACTCAGCATCCAGTATCTGCTCGGCGGCAATAGCATCTTCAGCATCCAGATGCAGGCCGGGAAGATAGGGGATGACACCGATTACTGGCTTGCCAGTGCGCTTCTCTAACCAGTCTAAACCCGGTTGCAACAGAGAAATATCACCGCGAAATTTATTAATAACAAAGCCGCTAACCCTCTGCTGCTCTGTCTCTGAGAGTAAATCCAAAGTGCCAACCAAATGAGCGAAAACCCCACCCTTATCAATGTCGGCAATAATAATCACAGGGCAATCAGCCTTTTCGGCAAAGCCCATATTGGCAATATCATTGGCGCGCAGATTAATCTCGGCAGGACTGCCGGCGCCTTCAACCACAACCACCTGATACTGCTCGGTGAGCCGCTCCGTGGGACTCCATCACCGCATCCATCGCGACCTTTTTATAATCGTGGTATTTGACCGCATCCATATGGCGTAATCGCTTGACCATGCACAATCACCTGAGCCCCAGTGTCACTGGAGGGCTTAAGCAGGATCGGATTCATATCGGTGTGGGGATTTAAGAAACAGGCCTGAGCTTGCAGTGCCTGGGCGCGGCCAATCTCGCCGCCATTCTCAGTAACTGCGCTGTTTAAGGCCATATTCTGCGGCTTAAACGGCGCAACCCTGATACCTCGATTGGCCAACACTCGGCACAGACCGGCCACCAGAACGCTCTTTACCAGCATCTGATGTGGTGCCCTGTACCATTAACGTGCGGGCCGAGGGTTTCATCTCTAGTAATCGACGCCTTTGCGCGCCTTAACGCCAGCACGGTAGGCATGTTTGATATCTTTGATCTCAGAGACGGTATCAGCCAGTTCGCGAATCGCTGAACCGCCACCGCGACCAGTGACGACCACACTCTGATTTTTTGGACGGTTAGCTAAGGCATTGAGCACCTTTTCTTCATCCAAATACTTATAGCTGAGCATATAGGTAATCTCATCCAGCACCACCAGATGAATACTCTCATCTTTAAGCATGGGTTCAACCACAGCCCAGGTTCTCTCTGCTGCCGCTATGTCACCATCGCGGTCCTGTGTATTCCAGGTAAAGCCTGTCCCCATCTGGTAAAACTCTACCTCTGGACATTTTTCCTTAACATACATCTCTTCGCCAGAGAGTTCTGCGCCTTTAATAAACTGCACAACACCCACTTTGTAGCCATAGCCCAGCGCACGCAGCACCATACCAAAGGCAGAACTGCTTTTGCCTTTGCCATCACCGGTAAGCAGGATCATCACACCACGCTCTTCATCGGCCGCTGCAATATTGGCATCGACCTTTTCTTTCTGCTTTTGCATCTTGCGCTTGTGGCGCGCTGCATTGTCCTCAGTTTCTTCACTCATAGAACTAGCCCTTAAAAGAGGCCCCTTTAAGGGCCTCGGTCTGCTGTTTTAAAAAAGTGATCAATCATCACTAGCCTTTAACCTTAAATATAAAACTTTTATCAATCCTACTTGAGAGCAGTTTAGAAATTATAACTTACTGTCATTTCGTAAGTTCGCCCTTTGGCAGGGTAAGCATAGTTATATACTATGCTGGCAAAGCCATCATACTTTTTGCCGGTTAAATTATTCGCCCGAAAGTTAAAGGACAACTGCTCAAAATCCCCGTTTATATTGGCATTAAAAACGGTGTAGCCTCCTAACTTACCACCGCTATTAGCGTCGTCATTGGCACCAAATCGACTGCCAGTATGCTGCGCATCGACATAGACCGACCAGGTATCAGTAGCTTCAAAGGTGGCCACGAAATTGGCTGTCTGCTTGGCAACAAAGGGAACAGTATTTCCCTTAAAGTCTCCAGCACTTACTTCAGCGTCAACATAGCTATAATTCAACTGCACGTTCACTCGCTCAGCAATCGCCCAACTACTGTCTAGCACAACGCCACTGCGATCAGATTGTTCAAGATTACTATTGGCCCCGTAGCCTGCGGTTGAGTCGTAGAAAATCTCATTGTCGATGGTCATATCATAAAGCAAAGCTGACAGCGCAATATTGTTGATGCGAGTCTCTATACCAACTTCCATAGAGCTACTCTCCTGTGGATCAAGAATCTCTCCTGCAGGTTTATCGCTAAAACCATTCTCATCGACATTAGCCCACCGAAAACCCTCGTCAAGGCGCAGGAAGAAACGACTGGCCGCACTAATTTGGTAGGTAAAACCTAACTGAAAAACACTGATGTCGTCTTCGTTAACTGTAGCTGTAAGATTATCCGTTTCTTTAAGCTCACTGTAGCGGCCACCAATCGTCATATTCATTTTTTCCGCTACTGGAACGATGGCTTGAGCATAAAAATCTGTGAGCTTTTGCTCGCTATCAGCACCGGTATATTCAGATTGATAATCACTTTCCTGCAGATCAATGCCGCTAGTCACTAGAATATCACCGCCTGCAATTCCAATGTTACCAACAAGTCTAGGGCTGAGTGTTTCAACAGTAGTTGAGCCTGACCAAACCCCAGAAAAACCTGCATAGCCGTTAGAATCTGTTGCCCGATCGGTATATTCAGCCTTGAGAGTCCAGTCATCGGACAGGGCAAAGTCTCCGCCAATTCGGTAAGCATCAGTAGTTAGGTTAGTAAAATCACCATCGGCATCAGACTGTCTGCGATTGGCATTAATGCTGGCGCGATTGAGGCTGTTAGCTAAGTTCAGGTCATCTTCAACACGCAAAACCTCTGCAAACACTGTGTAGCTATCTTTCTCATATCCTAAATAAGCGAGCATATTTGAGTAATTAGCTTCATTATTGACACGGTAGTTATCGCCTAGTTTTTTCTCACCGGAGATTCTATAGAAGACACCATTACCCAAGTCCTGACTAATAGAGCCACGGTAAAGTTCGAAATCGTCAGTTCCTCTACCAACTTCAAGGTTGCCTCTCATGCCTTCTGACCGCTTGGTAATAACGTTAATGACACCGCCTGTGGCTTGATCTCCATAAAGCGTACCCGCGCTTCCCTGAGTAATTTCGACACGCTCAACATCCTTTAACGCAATCGTCGAAAAATCTGGAGCAGCCAAGGATGGATTATTCAGCTTTCGGCCGTCGACCAGCACTAAAACATTATTGACGTTATTTTCGCCGAAACCACGCATGGATACAGATGTGCCGCGGCTACCTGCACCGGCATTATCATTAATTTGGATGCCAGCCTGGGCATTCAGTACCTGCAGTAAAGTTGATGCACCGCTCAGCTTTATTTGTGCCGCATCTAAAACCTGGATACTGGCGGGTATCACTACTGTTGGCTGCTCAGAGCGAGTACCACTAACAAATATTTCAAGGATGTCACGTTCATTAGCAACAGAAGGAAAAGAAAAAGCTGTAGATGCTGCCAGCATTGCAATGGCAGTCTTGTTTAGGTTGTTCATTGTCATAATCAGTCTCACACCCGAGTGATTGGTTTATAAAATATACAGGGGCGTACAGGCAGAGCGACAGAGACTGTCAATCAGCACAAGACCGCACCCCGCGGTTTGTCTGCGTAGCGATAGGCCGGTCTCCGGACTCATAAGTGAGCGACTTGCGAACAAGCCACTTTGTTTGACTACCTTCCCATGCGTTTTAGCACAGTGGTCATACAGCCAAACAACCTTATTTACCGTTGCGGGGGCAGTATCGGAATTGCTTTGGGACCAATCTATGGTCAAGCGCACCGATTTCCCGTTTCACTCTTATCCAGCCAAAAACTGATTAGCTGCACTTGAGAACCTATTGCCGAAGCAACAGCAGGCAATCTACTCTTGCCCGGATTTGATGTCAATCTGGATCACAAAAAGATTTACTGTTAGTGGGGTAACACTGAATATCAGCAACCAGATCAGGCCTGAGCAATAGCTAGGTAATCAGCCATTATCTGGTCGACCAGCTGATGGGTAATGAAGGTCACTGCATGATCACGGTGCCTCAAAGGTATTTGCGTGGCGGCAGTACTGCCAGTAATACAAAATTCATAGGAGGCATTTTTTGGGTTTAACTCCCGTTCGACGGCAAAACTAATAATCTGGAGCACCGACCTACCCACAGCCAGCCTCTAAGCCGATGATTCACATTGGTAAGGGTCAGGCTGAAACCAGCATTGAGCTGAGCCCTGGAAGCCACGGCTCACGACTTCTGCTTGGCGTCTATGCCCATGTGCCACACAGACGCCCTGTTGTATCTGAAAAATTACTATTGTTGTGGAATAGCCTTACACAAAGTACAGCAGCAGGTTAATCAAACACCCAATGTTACCAGTACCCTGCGCACACTATCGCCGCCATAGGGTCTGCGGCCATGCATGGAGAGGTGGTTATCGACTATGGCAACATCACCATCTTGCCACATAAGATCATAGGCATTGGCAGAGCCTATGGCACAGATGCTATCCAAAAAGTGCTTGGGAATTGCTGAATCATCGCCAAAGCAGAGCCCTATCGAAGGATCTTCCTTGACACCTTGCCAGCCTTTATAGGCAGCAATAATCTGATTAAAGAAAACCTGTCTGCCGCTGTCGATAGTCTTGATAGCGGGAAGAGCCTTGGTTTGTGCCGATAGGGATCCATCTGAATGCCACTGCCATTTATATCCCAGACTAAGCAGCTTCTGCTCCGCTTGATCTCTAGTCTCAACACTCAACGTACTCTGCCAGCCACGCCCCTGAGCCGAGTCCGGATTATCAGCTGCTGGAATTATATTAGTATATTTGATACCAAACTCGACCAGCTTTTCAGTTAGCTGGGGTTCAGCTGCTGCGATCTTTTGGTAGACAATATCTGAGCGGCAGAGAATGGTTGCACCACCAGTATCTGCACTTTTTTCACAAAATAAGGAGATAATGTTAGGGAAGATAGGCGTCTGGGCCATTTCGTTGTGGAGATATATCTCGACCTCTTTTGGCGCTTCATTGGCACTAAAGACCAGGTCTGTGTAATTGATCCGGACCGCATTTGACAATGATTCTTTGTAAGTGAAGTTGTTATAACCGAATGCCGAAAAGAAATTGTCATAGCTGACTGCATCGCTCACAGGGAAACCTCTAAACAAAATGGCCCCAGTGCAGGCAAGTTCTTTTTTCAGAATTACCTGATTTTTGCTAATCCAGGATTGAGCTTGCTCCAACGTCTCTATCGAGCCGTCGTTAACGATAACAGAGGGGAAGTTATCCTGACTAAATTCAAGATCTGCAAGCATATTACTGCTATAAGTCACTGAGCAATCTCCTAGTCGTAGATTGGATAAAAAGTATTAAAGGCAGCTTCACAAAATTTGCCCGGATCATTGAATCGACGGTTTGTATTAAGTGCAGATACAGCCGCCATTTCACTATCTGTAAGGGCAAAATCAAACACGTCTAGATTTTCCTGCAAACGCTCTGGCTTGGTGGTCTTGGTGATCACCGAACACCCTCTCTGAATGCCCCAGCGCAACACTATCTGAGCTGGCGTCTTGTTATATTTGTCAGCACTCTCGGTAATAATACTCTGTGTTAATACCGATTCGTCAGCACCAGCCATCTCTAATTCAACATAGGAAAGCGCACCAAAGGGCGAAAAGGCGGTGACTGCCATACCATAGTTTTTCGCCAACCGAATAAGAGACTCCTGACTGAGGTAAGGATGCGACTCTATCTGCAGCTCTGCTGGTTTTATAATGGCATAAGACATCAAATCATGGAGCAATCCTGAGTTGTAGTTACACACACCTATGCGCTTTACTAACCCTTGGCGCACCAACTCTTCCATCGCTCCCCAAGTATCTGACAGGGGCACCTGGGCCAATTTCATAGCCGGGTTAACAGCGTCCGGGTCATATAACCATTCTGGCGGGTAACGCTCCTCAAAGGGCACAAACGCCTGAGCGATCGGGAAATGGATAAGAAAAGAATCCAGATAATCTAAATTAAGGTCGCTGAGTATCTTTTCCAGCGCTGGTTTTACATGCTCTGGACTATGGTAGGTGTTCCACAGTTTGGAGGTTACCGTTAATTCCTCGCGAGCACAGAGGCCATCCGCCAGCGCTCTAGTGATTCCCTGCCCTACCTCTATTTCATTGCCATAGTCGCAGGCGCTGTCCAGATGCCGATAACCTGCCTCGATTGCGCGATAAACAGTGTCGGCGCACTGATCCTTAGGTATTTTCCAAAGGCCAAGGCCGATGCTTACGTCATCTTTTTTTAACATTTTTGATTCTCATTTGTTGCGTAATCATTTTAAATATATATTATATAAGACATAAGAATAGTCAATAAATTATTTTATCTTTTGGCTAATTGCACCGGCATCTCAAAGACTAATAAATGACAAATAATCTTACAGCTAGCACAACAACACCTATATCAGTCGTTTATCAGGGTGCTGAAGCAAATTATAAGAGGTGACAAGAGTCATGCTGACTAAGCTATTCCCTGGCCTCGTATGGCTGCAGGATTATCGTCGCAGTACCTTTGAGAGTGACCTAGTCTCCGGACTGGTCATTGCATTTATGCTGATTCCCCAGGGCATGGGTTACGCGCTTGTCGCTGGTTTGCCACCAGAGTATGGGCTCTATGCCTGTATTTTTCCACCGGCCATTTATGCACTTTTAGGCACCTCGAATAAAATATCAATGGGCCCAGTGGCTCTGGACTCAATCCTGATCATAACTGGCTTGAGCATTTTGGCTGAACCCGGTTCAGATCGTTATTTAGAGCTTGCGATACTGCTTACACTGATGGTTGGCCTGCTGCAATTTGGCTTGGGGTTACTAAAGTTTGGTTTTATCGCCAACTTTTTATCCTATCCGGTTATTGTCGGTTACACCTCGGCAGCAGCACTGATCATTATCGGCACTCAGCTTGAAACCATGCTCGGGGTAGATGTTGCCGGCGGCAATATCTTTGCACTGCTGCATCAGCTGTATCTGGCATTACCTGACTGGTCCTGGGCCACCCTGGGTATTGGTGTTTCAGGCATGTTGATTATGACAGTGCCCAAACAGCGCTTCCCGTCCTTGCCCCTGCCCCTCTTTCTGCTGGTTTTTGGAATGATCGCTTCTGGCATCTGGGATATACAGGGCATGGGCATAGATGTTGTGTCATCAATACCCCAAGGCTTACCCAGCTTTTCTATCCCTGATATTGCGATGGCCGACCTTGAGGCTCTGCTGCCTGTCGCTATGACCGTGGCATTGATGGGTTATGTAGGCAGTATGTCGATCTGCAAATCATTAGAAAATCCAACTGACAAAATGCACGCTCAACCTAATCAGGAGTTAATAGCGGTGGGCGCTGCAAATTTGATAGGTGCTCTATGCAGAGCCTTTCCCGTATCAGCTAGCTTTTCCAGAAGTGCGGCCTTTAGAGAAGCCGGCGCAAAAACCCAAGTTTCCGCACTGCTCTCCTCGCTGTTTATTGGGGCGGCAATACTGGTGGTAGCTCCACTGTTTACTTTTTACCCTCTACCTAAAGTATTGCTGGCGGCAATTATTATTGTGTCGGTATCAAGTCTATTTAAGCTCGGGCAGATGAAGCTTCTCTACGGCCATAACAAAAGAGAATTTTACATTCTCTTTACTACTTTTTTGGCAACCTTAATGTTAGGCGTACAAACCGGATTGCTGATGGGCGTGAGCCTATCCATTCTTATGATGATCTATAACACCACATCCCCTCATATGACTGAATTGGGTTCAATCCAAAATGGTAAGTTGTATCGCAATATAAATCGCTTTAATGAGGCCCATGTTCGCGATGATGTGCTGATTTTCAGATTTGATGCACCACTTTACTTTGCCAACAAAGACTACTTTGTAGCAGCCCTGTACCGGTGGCTAAAGCAGCGAGATATGCAGGCGCTTAAATTTGTCGTGCTGGACGCAGAATCCATTAATACTGTGGATAGTACTGCCTTGATTATGTTGCAGCAGGTGATCGAGAACTTACAAAAACAAGACATTCAATTTTATATTACAAATGCTATAGGCCCGGTGAGAGATACGATCAAGATCTCAACACTGAGGGATTACATGACTGAAAAAACCATGTTCTCTACTATTAATGACGCGATTATTTTCATTGATAAGGGCATCAACTTGCATGCAACTCAGGCGCTGCAAACCAACCCCAAATCTGCCGACAGCATCATTGGATTGAACAAGCCCCTATGAAATTACGCCAGACTAATCTGCAGAAATTGCGCAGCACAACCTTCGATGCACTTATTTTAGGTGGCGGTATCAATGGCGCCGTTGCTGCAGCCTCACTGGCAGCCAAAGGTACACAGGTAGCTCTGATTGACCGAGGTGATTTCGCTGGCTCAACCAGCTCTAGCTCTTCGAACCTAGTCTGGGGTGGCATAAAGTATCTAGAAAATTACGAATTTTTACTGGTCAATAAACTGTGTAAAAGTAGAAATCTTTTGATGCAAAGCTACCCCTCGGTTGTGAAAGAGATACGATTTTTAACCACCATCCAAAAGGGATTCAGGCTGCCGCCATTTTTTGTTTTTCTGGGCACTATTCTCTACTGGGGCATCGGGCGATTTTTTACCAAACCGCCCCGCTATTTGTCGCCAAAGAACCTGAAGATAATGGAACCGGCCATCAGAACAGACAATGTTGCCGGCGGCTTTGAGTATTCCGATGGCTATCTGTATGACAATGACTCCAGATTTGTTTTTAACTTTATCCGCTCCAGCATGGATAATGGCTGCGTTGTATCAAACTACCTAGAATCGATTGGCTCCGAGCGAATAAACGGCCAGTGGGTGACCACAGTTAAAGACCATACCACCGGCGAGCAATTTGAAATTCGCTCAAAGGCGTTGATCAATGCCTGTGGGCCCTTTGTTGATAAGCACAATTTGGCCACTGGCCAAACCACAGCACACAGACATTTATTTTCCAAAGGTATTCATCTTGTTGTAGACCGAATTGCTACCAGCCCAAAAGTACTGGCGTTTTTTGCCTCTGATGGCAGATTGTTTTTTGTTATTCCAATGGGGCCAAAAACCTGTATTGGTACAACAGATACGCAGGTTGAGGACCCTGAGGTAAGCATCACCGACGAAGATCGCGAGTTTGTACTCGATAATGTCAATCGCCTGCTTGAGCTTGAGCGCCCGTTTACCCGAGATGATATTGTCGCCGAGCGCTGCGGTGTGCGTCCGTTGGCAGTCAAGGGCGACAACAATGAGGCTGACTGGCTTAAACTGTCTCGCCAGCACGCCATTGACGTCAATAATAAGGACCAGCATATCAGTATATTTGGTGGCAAACTGACAGACTGTATTAATGTAGGTAATGAGATTGCCGATATTATTTCTGGTTTGGGCATAACAGTCCCCTACCCGAAAAATGTCTGGTATGGCGAACCTGATAAGGCTGCTAGAGAAGCCTATTTCAGTCAGGCCAGCGCCATGGGCCTGGATAGTATTACTGACTCATCCTCCTCAGAGCCACTCTCCGAGAGGCTCTGGCGCCGCTACGGTCAACGGGCATTTAATATTTTGAAAATGATTGCATCTAATCCCGACAATGCCAACATCCTGATTGAAAATGCCGAGTATATTCGTGGCGAGATTGAACTGGTTGCTCAGGGAGAAATGGTCACTAAACTGGATGACTTTCTGCGCAGACGCTCTAAGATTGAGCAGGTTATTAGTCGAGATGAGATAATTCGGGCACCTGGCCTCAAAGAAGCCTGCCGCATTCTGTTTGCCGATAAGGCCGATGACAAATTAAGCGAATATATTCGCTCAGAGAAAAAATAAAAATAGCATAATTATTAATAAAAAGGTTTACACAAAATGATCAGTTTTGAAGGGAGGGCTCCGGCCTGGGACAAGATTCCTGCACTCATGATAACCGCTGTTGGTGATCTGGCTGATAACCAAAAATCCCTTTTGGTACAGACAGATGCCGGGCCCCTACAAGTTTCTCTGCACTCTTTTGGAGCACGCCTACGCCTGGGTGAATGCCAGTTTGGCGACTACGGCATGCTGGTAGAGGAACCTGAGGCTATGCCTATCAATGTTGAATCTACTGCTGAGGCGACCGTAATAACAGGTGCTGGCTATAGGCTGGAAATACACCACAGTCCCTTCTCATTTGACTTGTTTAACGGCGACTCGCGCATACAGCGGTCACCAACCGATGGACATTTTGTGCGCAAGTTTCGATTGCCACCTGTGGCGAAAGTGGATCAGGGCTGGTTTGTCGGACTTGATCTCGATGCCAGTGAACCGGTCTACGGGCTAGGTGAAAAATGGGGCCGCCTGGATAAGCGCGGGCAACTATTACGCTCCTATAACCACGATGCGCTAGGCGTCAATGCCGAGATCTCATACAAGAATACTCCTTTTGCCTGGAGTCCCAATGGATGGGGTGTGTTTGTTCATACCCCAGCTCCTGTGACCCATTCAGTGGGGCACCCATCCTGGTCTCAGCGCGCCTATGGCCTGCTGGTCGAAGATAGCTATGCGGACATATTTATCCTCGCTGCAGATACCCCAGCCGAGATGATTGGTCGCTATACCGCATTGACCGGACGAGCCCCTGTACCTCCGCAATGGTCCCTTGGGGTTATTTTATCCAAGGCCTACTATAAAGACGCTGATGAATTATTAACCACTGCCAGAAAGGTGCGCGAGCAACAGATGCCCTGTGATGTTATTACATTGGATGGGCGGGCCTGGCAGGATACGCAAACACGTTTCGCATTCGAATGGGATCCGAGCCGCTATCCCAATCCAGCGGTTGTTATTGATGAACTAAAAGCCCTTAATTTTAAGATCTGTATCTGGGAATATCCCCTGGTGTCTGTAGACAATGCTCTGTTCGATGAAATGTCTGCCAAAGGGTGGCTACTGAAACATCGCGTGACCGGTGAGACCTATCGCTATCAATGGGACACCAGTTGCTTTGGCGAAGTTCTTACCCCGCTCCCTGAATCAGGCATCGTTGACTTTACCAATCCTGACGCCTATGAATTTTGGCGCGATAGCCACAAACCTCTTTTTGATCTGGGTGTGGATATGATCAAGGCTGATTTTGGAGAGCAGATTGAAGTAGATATGCTGGCCTTTAATGGCGACAGCGGCGACACATTGCACAATGCCTATAGTCTTTTGTACAACCGCTGCGTCTATGAAGCGGCTGAGCTCTATAGCAATACCGGGCCGTTTCTATTTAGCCGCGCCTCATGGACCGGCTGCCAGCGATATCCTGCCCAATGGGGCGGTGATCCTCAAGCTGACTGGGGTGGACTGGCAGCGAGCCTGCGCGGCGGGATTTCCTGGGGCCTTTCAGGCGGGCCCTTTTATGCCACAGATATCGGCGGCTTCTATGGCGATCAGCGCGATGATGAACTCTATGCACGCTGGACTCAGGCAGCAATCTTCTCTGCCCATATCAGATTACATGGCATAGGTGCACGAGAACCCTGGTCTTACAGTCCAGAGGCGGAACATGCAGTGACCGTTGCTTTAAAACTGCGTTATCAACTTTTGCCTTACCTTTATCAGGTCATGGAAGCCGCAAGCCAATCGGGGCTACCTGCGCAGCGCGCAATGGTGCTAGCCTGTCCAGATGAAAAAGCAGCCTGGGGTTTTGAGGATCAATTTATGCTCGGTGACAGCATGCTGGTCGCACCCTGCTTGCAGCCCGGAGGAGAGGTGGAGATATACTTGCCTGCTAGTATAAATATGCGCTGGAAAAGATTCCCCGGTGGGAAGACTTTTACCGGAGGCCGCAGCCACAAGCTCACATTATCACTGGATGAGATAGCCGCCTTTGTTCCCGAGGGAGATTCAATTCCGCTGGGGCCAGATGTGGAGTTTATTGATAATACCAAAAAAGATTTACCCCTGGCTTTCCATTGGCCTAAATAAGTAAACGAGAGGAATAGATTTTGGAATTGAACTTCATCACTTCCACACTGGTGTCCTGTGTGTTTTTTATGGGCATTGTTGCCTGGATTTCGTACCAAAAAACCAAAGGTATTGCCGACACCAAAGATGGCTATTTTCTTGCCGGCCGAGGTTTGACCGGCGTGTTTATTGCCGGCTCCATGGTACTTACTAATCTATCAGCAGAGCACCTTATTGGGCTGAATGGCTCTGCCTACGGGCACAACATGAGCAGTATGGCCTGGGAGGTCACCGCTACTATTGCAACTATTGTCATGGCGTTGGTTTTCTTACCGCGATATTTATCCGGTGCCTTTACTACTCTACCGCAGTTTCTCAGTAATCGTTTTGGTGACGACGTAAGGCGCATGACCGTGGTGCTGTTCATGGTCGGCTACGGACTGATTACCATTCCCTCAGTCTTATATTCCGGCTCTATTGCCGTACTCCAATTGTTTGATATACCCAACCTGCTCAATATCAGTTATAGCTCCGGTCTTACTCTAACAATTGTCTGTGTCGGCGTTATTGGTGCTATCTATGCAGTCTTTGGCGGGCTTAAAGCGGTTGCAGTGTCAGATACACTCAATGGTGTTGGCCTTTTGATTATTGGTATCACTGTGCCGGTGTTTGGCTTTATGGCCCTGGGTGATGGCAGCCTGGGTGCAGGTGTCAACGAGGTTTTAACCACCCACACCGAAAAACTTAATGCCATTGGTGGACCTACCGATCCAACCCCCTTTAGCACCTTATTTACAGGAATGATTTTTGCCAATCTTTTCTATTGGGGCACTAACCAATATGTAATCCAACGTACGCTGGGCGCTGTCAGTCTGGCTGAAGGCCAAAAAGGCGTGCTCTACTCGGGATACTTCAAGCTGCTGGTACCGTTTTTTATGATGGTGCCAGGAGTGATTGCTTTTCATCTCTATGGCGGCGAACTGCAGTCTATTGATTTAGCCTACCCTCATCTGGTGAAAAATGTCCTGCCTGTATATATGTCCGGTTTCTTTTTAGCCGTATTGCTCGGCGCAGTATTTTCATCATTTAACTCGTTGCTTAACAGTGCCGCCACGCTGTTTGTGCTGGATATTTATCAGCCCTATAAAAAGACCACCATGAGTGACCAGCAGCTGATCAAGATAGCCAAGATTGCAAGTGTGGTTATAGCGCTGTTCTCTTTTGTTGTGTCTCCTCTTCTGCAATATGCGCCAGAGGGTTTATTCCAAGTTATTCGTATCTTCACCGGGTTTTACAATATTCCTGTGATCACGGTGGTATTGGTTGGTCTGTTTACCAAACGTGTACCTGGCTTTGCCGCCAAAGTCGCGATTATCTTCCATGTGATTGCCTATGGCATTCTTAAATTTGTGATTGATGTGGATATTAACTTTATCCATATCTACGCGATTCTGTTTTTTATCGAGCTGGGGATCATGTTGGGGATTGGTTACTTGATGCCGATGGACAAACCCTGGAAGTTTATCAATCAAAGCAAGGTCGATATGACACCTTGGCGCTACGGGCTTCCGGTTGCCATCACTATGGTCAGCTGCGTGGTCATCATTTACCTGCTGTTTTCGCCCATAGGGCTGGTCAATGGATTGAGTTCGTTATTTTGGCCTGCTATCGCTGCCGTGCTGGTAGTAAATGCACTGCTGTGTTGGCTCAGTGTTAAGTATTGGTACAACAAATATGCCCAGTCTTTGGGCAACTACTAAGTCAATACCTTGACGCAGCTACATTGCCTAGGCGCCCTGAGCAGGCCCTAGGCATCACTATCAAACCCTCCTGTAAAACCATCTAAAGCCAGCAATAATATATCGCATAATTTAGTCTTGTATAATATATAAGATCATTTATAGTGGAAACTCCTATCAGAGCAGTTTTCTGTCAATCTATATTTAGCTATCTCATAGGGGTTTGAAAAGGGTGCAGACGATAATTGCATCGACGAGGGGTATAAACCTAAGTATAAAAAAATCGGGAGAATTAATGATGTTCAAAAAAAACTCAATCCATAACGCAGTTGCCTGCACGGCCGCAGTTTTTGCTGGCCTAGCTGCAGCAACCGCAGCGACCGCGCAAGAAAGTGCCGGATGGCAACTTGAAGAAGTTGTTGTAACAGCTCAGAAACGTGAGGAAAAGCTAAGTGATGTTCCAGTTGCTGTGACAGCTCTGACCTCAGAGCAAATCAATTCTGCATTTGCTAATAATATTGAGGACTTGCAGTCTATGGTTCCATCAGTGAGCTATCGCAAAGGTAATACTACGCGAAACTCTGCTCTAACTGTTCGTGGTATAGGTACTATTTCCTTTAGTATCGCCGCAGAACCCAGCGTGTCTACCGTAGTCGATGGCGTGGTTTTAGGCCGATCTGGTCAGGCTTTTGGCGATCTTTACGATCTTGAGCGTATTGAAGTGCTGAGAGGCCCGCAGGGTACTTTATTTGGTAAAAATGCCTCTGCTGGTGTGGTTAATATGACCACCAAACGCCCTAGTACTGAGTTCGAGGGTTCAGTAGAAGCACAATTATTCCAAGACAATGAATATAGCCTTAAAGCCTCTGTTTCTGGGCCACTGAGTGACAGAGCTCGCGGCAGCCTTACCATATTGGACAAGCAGTTTGACGGCTATGTAAGCAATGTCTTCAACAACCAGCAGACCAATGGTTACGATCGCTCTGGAATGCGCGGCATGCTTGAGTTTGATATCAGTGACGATACGTCAATGTTGGTTATTGCCGAGAAATACGATGCAAAAGATGAGTGCTGTACTGATCTGGAACTACTGCCCAGCGGCAGAAATCCAGCGTCGGCATCTTCCCCTACTAGCCTGGGCGTAGTAGATGGCGTCGCCGATCTTGATTTGGATCAGCGTAAAATCGACCATGATCTTACAACCGTCACTCTAGATAAACACACGGCACTGTCTGTTCAGTTTAATACCAGTTTGGGCGACCATGAACTGACGTCTATTACTGCTTACCGCTCGTGGGACAATACTGAAATCCGTGAAGGTGATTTCACCTCAATTGCTGGCGACAGCAATCAGCCGGTATTTGGCGTACCTTTCCAGCTCCATGATCTTGGCCCTCAAGAGTGGCGTCAGTTCTCGCAAGAGCTGAGACTGGCATCACCAGCGGGTGAAGCTCTAGAGTATCAGATCGGTGCTTTCTATATGGATATCGACTCGGAGCGTAACTTTACTCGAGATGCCAGCTGTCAAA
Organism: uncultured Pseudomonadales bacterium; assembly: GCA_943788875.1. Classification (GTDB taxonomy): domain Bacteria; phylum Pseudomonadota; class Gammaproteobacteria; order Pseudomonadales; family Porticoccaceae; genus HTCC2207. Next base: position 407,396 of record CALSSA010000006.1, read on the forward strand.
ACAATGCTGGCCAGCTTGATCAGGCCATGACTTGGTATGCTAATGAGACCCTGTCCGGTGGCGACTTAACAGCTGCTCTGGCTGACCTAGACGCCTATGCAGCATCTGAAGGCGTTACCTGCAATGCCAATGATATTGTCTCTGCCACTGCCTACATGAGCACTGAGTTTAATAACTGGGCAGTATTTGGTGAAGGTAAATACAATCTTACCGATAGCACAAGACTGTTGTTTGGCCTGCGCTACACCGATGATGAAGTAAGCTACAGCCACAAACGCGCAAGCAATGACCAGTACGGTCGTCGCGGTGTTGGTGTTCGTCCAGCAACGGAAAATACTGATGCCAGCGGTAGCACTACTGAGTCGAATGTATCTGGTAAGTTAGGCATTCAAACAGACTTTAGCGATAACTCTATGTTTTACGCTACAGCCTCGCAGGGCTACAAAGGTCCAGGCTTTAATATTTACTATAACTTCAAGGCCAATGGAGACGATGCTGCACCTCTTTCAGAAGAGACATCGACCTCTATGGAACTGGGTTACAAATATACCTCTGATACCTTGATGCTGAACGCTGCTATTTTCCAAACCGATATTGAGGACTTCCAAGCTAACAATGCCGACTGTTCCGATGGTGCCTGTATCACGCGTTTAACCAACGCAGGTGATGTAGAAACCTCAGGTATTGAGCTTGATTTCACTTGGGCCCCAATTGAAAACCTGACACTGTTTGGCGGCATTGCTGCAATCGACGCGGAAATCGACAAGTTCAGCTGTCCTGATCCGACAGCAACAGACTGTTCAGCTCGATCTGGTTTACCGGTACCTTTTGCACCGGAACTCAAGTACTCACTGATGGCACAATATGTAATTCCACGTGACAATATGGATATCATCATCAATGGTTCATTCGTGCACACTGATGAACAGGTTTCAGGATTGCCGGGCAATGACGGCTCGCAAGATCCACGTGGACTGTTGCCAGAGTACGATATGGTCAATGCCAGCATCGGTTTCTCGTTTGATGAAGATCGCTACCGGATCTCTCTAATCGGCAAGAACCTTGGCGATGAAAGCTACACAACCACCTATAGTGGCGATGGCTTCCGTTACCAGGTACCTCGCGATGCCAGCCGCTACTTTGGCGCTGCTTTTAGAGCGTCATTTTAAACCTTAAAGAAGTATAGAAAAGGGGCGAATATCGCCCCTTTTTTTTCCTTATAAAAGCCAATCGCCCAGAATATCCGCCTTGATATGCGAATAAAAAGTTCAATAATGGCAAATTGTTTATCAACCCCAAAGTCAGTACTCTGATGGTCTATCAGGAAAGGTAAAATAGCCAGAGCGATGATATGATTCGCCCGGTACGGATTATCCAGAGGAAGATATGTCTCTAAGCGCAGGTTTTCAACCACTTTACAAACAGGTCTATGATCTGCTGACGGCCCGACTCGTTGACGGCTATTGGAAACCATCTCAGTTGCTACCCAGCGAAATGTTGCTGGCAGAAGAGCTTGGAGTCAGTCAAGGTACTGTCCGCAAAGCACTTAACCAGATGGTCGCTGAAAAAATGCTGCAGCGGCAGCAGGGAAAAGGCACCTTTGTCGCCGAACATACTCAGGAGAGTGACCTATTTAGATTTTTCCGGCTGCGCGAACCCCAAGGCGAGATGCTGATTCCAGAAACCCTGGTGCTAAGCTCAACCCGCCGTGGAGCATCTGGGGATGAAATAAAGAAATTGAACTTGGATGCCAATACTCTCGTTGTTGAATTAATCCGAGTAAGATCTATTCATAACAAGCCCGCGATTATAGAAAAAGTTATACAACCACTCTCGGTCTTTCCCGATATAGATAAGAACATCGACCTGCCCAATGCGCTCTATATTCTCTATCAAGAGAAATATGGCATTACCATCATGTCCGTCAATGACCAGGTACGGGCGGTAGAAATACCCAAAGCCTATGCCAAACATCTGGAGTTACCCGAGGGCTCACCCGTTTTAATGATCGAGCGAAGCAGCGTAAATATTGATGGTCGAGTGGTTGAAATAAGCACAGCTTATTGCAGCTCCGAGAACTTTGTCTATTCGGTTAAATTGACGTAGACCCCGACTTTTAGTCTTGTTGACAACTATTTAGAAATAAACCTGTTCAAGGAAAAATTCCTATGTCTCAATTCTCAGGAAAAACTGCAGTCATTAGTGGCGGTGCAGAAGGCATAGGCCTGTCCATTGCCAAAGCCTTAGGCGAGCAAAAAATGAATATTGTGCTCGCAGATATTGACCAAGAAAACCTTCAAAAAGCCAGCTTAGAACTTAAAGGCGCAGGGATCTCAGTATTGGCGGTTGCCCTTGATGTAGCCGATGAAACTCAGTGGCAAAGCGTGGCAGAGCATGCAGTAGCGCGATTTGGCAAAATTCATATGGTTGTCAATAACGCCGGCGTTGGTGGCGCTTCTGGATCGATCGAAAATGAGCAGACAAAAAGCTGGCATTGGGCGCTGGACGTAAACCTAATGGGTGTTATGTATGGCGCTAAAGTGATGGTGCCATTAATTAAACAGCACGGCGAAGGCGGATGGATAGTCAATGTCGCCTCAATGGCTGGCATGGGCGGCGTTCCCTTCAATGGCGCCTATACTGCGACGAAAACAGCAGTGGTAGCATTGTCAGAAAGTTGGGCCGGTGAACTGCACTCAAAGGGTATTAAGGTGGCTGTGCTATGCCCCGCCTTTGTGAAGACTCGCATTTATGATTCGGACAGAAATCGTCCAGCGCAGTATCAAACCGACAATGCCAATGTAACGGATAAACCCAAGGCCCCAAACAAAACCAAGGGGATGGTAGAAAATGGCATTGATGTCTCCATTGTGGGCAAGCGCGTGGTTGAGGCGCTTAACGAAGGCGAGTTGTATATTTTTACCCATCCCAATTATCGCGCTGTTGTGCAACAAAGATTCGAGGCGATTGATGCCGCCTTTGAAAGAGCCGCCCAGAGCCCACTACTTCAGCATATCGTTAATCAAAAGCTGGATATGCTATGAACAATGTTCTAGGCGGCGAGCGCTGTGATTAGTCTTTAACGACCTCTAAAGGCCTAATCCCTTCACCAATATAGAGTTGACTGTGCTACCGGCATTACGGTGTTTGGCGATGGCTTGATAGTCGTCGGAGTTCATCCAAGCTAAAGCAGATTGTTGTGATGGGAACTCAATAATTACCGACCTTGTATCATCCCAGGTGCCCGCCAATACCAACGGATCCTCATCAATACTCAACATCTTGCCATCGAACTTTTTGAATACCTCTTGGAAACCAGCTGAGTATTGATCGTATTCACTTCGATCATGTATGTTAAATCTAGCAATGATATAAACGGACATTCTGTTTAACTCCTATTGGTGTTTTGGCCAGCTATCTATGGATCTCTATTCTAGTCACGGCTTTATACAGATAAAACCAAGCTTATTTATCTGTAGTCTCTACCCAATCAATAATCATTTCGGCGAATAATTCTGGTTGATCAGCCCAAGCAAGATGGCCTGCTTCAGGTAAAATGTGTAACTTGCTTTGCGGCAAGGCTGCATCGAGATATTCAGCATTACTGGGGTCGAACAGCACATCGAGCTCACCCCAGAAAACCAACGTGGGTATATCGATTTCTTTCACTCGACCTGCCAGCTCTGTAGCTTTGGAACGAAAGTCTTTAAACCAGTAAACCACTTCAGGGGCGCGGCCCGAGTAAGACCGTTTATAATCGTCTATTTGCTTAGGGTTGGCCCGATGACGGATGGACCCAAGTTTTGCCGAGAAAGCGATGAGTGGCCCAGCACCTAACAAACCCGTCATAAAACGCATAAAACCAAATTTGGCCAGCATGTTGATCATAAACGCCAGTTTGAACGGGCCAGGTGCACCGACACCATGCCCAGCCACTAAACTTTTCACACGATGTTTATGGTTGAGTACATAGGCGAGCGATGCTCCCATTCCCACATCCGGCGCGACAAGATGAATATCATGCAGGTCAAGCTCATCAAAGATCGCAGCCAGATGAGCACCCTGAGCGGTAGGTGACATATCGTTGCGGTCACCTTCAGAAGCACCAAACCCCGGTAGGTCAATGGCAATTACCCGACATTTCTCTGTCAGAGCTTCCCAGGAACCGGTAAAACTCAAAATACTTTCTGGGAACGGGCTGAGTAATACCACCAGCGGTGCATCGGCTGGCCCAGCTTCAGCAAGGCGAATATTGCGGCGCGCAATGGTACGGAATTCAGTAGGGATGCTGACATCCGGCGTTTCAAACGATACCGCCGACTTACGAGCCGCTTTTACTTTTCCCCACTCGGGTGACACCAACAGAAGTGAAGCAGCGTTGAGTTGATCGTACAAATTAAGTTTTTTCATATTATTTTTCCAACAAATTAGTTAAAGCTCAGTTGCTTTTGTATAGGCAATCGATCGGTGGTTATTCGTGCTTGCCCGCAACCCAACCCTGCGAGGCGAGCTGGTCCGTTGCAAAGCTCTTAGGCGCGCTTTCTAAGGTGGTTGCCATTGTGTCGTTCCAGCGATTCAGAAAACCAAATAGTGAAATGACGGCCACAACCTCTACAGCCTGCTTCTCACTAAAGTGTCGCGACAATTCACTCATGTGCTCAGCGTCTACCGCATTGGGTACCATGCCCGCATGCACTGCAACTCGCAGCGCTGCTTTCTCCTGCTCAGAAAATAAGTCACTTGTCTCAAACTCAAATATCGCTTTTATTTTTTCTGCGCTGACATTATTTTTTTGTGCTGAGTTAGCCGTATGCGCTTGGCAATAACGACAACCCGCTGCATTACTCACCGCGAACGCAATCATTTGCTTTAGCCCAGGGTCTAGTTCACCGCTGTTTAGAACGGTTGCGCCAAGACCTCCAAAAGCTTGAGTCAGTTCTGGCCAATGTGCCATGGTCATCATGGATGTTGGCAGAAAGCCCATCGATGCCTCCACCATTTGTAACATCGGTTCTAACTCAGGTATGTCCTTGCGCTGTTTGGGTGTTATATGTGTCATTGCTATCCTACTAGTTATTTTTATGTAGGCTATTTTTAGGAGCTTATTTTTAGGAGCTTATTTTGAGTAGCTGCTTACCAAGATTTTGCCCGGCATAAAGCCGCTGTAAAGTGACAGGGATATTTTCAAAACCTTCCTGTAAGTCGACCTGATAAATTAATTGGCCTGATGAAACCCACCCCATTAGTTCTTGGACAGCCTCCATCGCTCGCGGCATGTAATCCAAAATAACGAATCCTTCCATGCGCGCTCGGTTAATGGTTAGGTTCGCCAAATTTGAGGGCCCAGGTATAGGTCCAGTCGCGTTATAACCAGAAATGCTGCCACATAAAACAACCCGAGAACGTAGATTAATGTGATCTAGAGCTGCCTCGAGGATGGGGCCGCCCACGTTATCGAAAAATACGTCCCACTTGTCGGGGCAGTGATGAGCAATTTGCGCATTAACGTCTTCATTCTTATAGTCGATCACAGCGTCGAAGCCGGCAGTCTCTTTTAACCACCGACACTTATCTGGACCACCAGCAATACCTACGACACGGCAACCCATAATTTTTGCGATCTGCCCAACAAACGAGCCCGTAGAACCTGCAGCTCCAGAGACAAGAACGGTTTCACCGGCCTTAGGCTGACCAATCTCCAGCAAGCCAAAATAGGCTGTGAGCCCGGTTATACCGAGCACAGACAACATCATTTCAGGCGATACTCCGGCTGGCAATTTAACCAAACCCATTGGGCCTTCACCGGGAGCTGCAACCACATAGTCTTGCCAACAGCCGGTGGTTTGCACTAGATCGCCCACTTGATAATCTTCATGATGCGACTCTATTACTTCACCAACAGAACCTGCCCGCATGGGCTCTCCGATGGCCACTGGCGGTAGATAACCCTTGCGGTCAACCATCCAGTTTCGCTGTGCCGGATCAAATGATAAGTAAAGATTCTTTACCAGAACCTCACCAGTTTTCGGCTCAGGAATCGGGGTTTCGGCGTACTTGAAATTATGTGGGCCAACCATTCCATTAGGTCTCTCGGCAAATAGCCACTGTCGATTTATAGTCACGATAACTCCCCTATTACGGTTAGATTGAGCCAAGAATTTTGATTATATTCTTGCGAAATTTATTACCAAAGGGCGGACGCGCACCAATGATAGGTAAGACATCGATCATGGTTTGACTGTAAATCGCACGGGCGTGGCTCAGGGTTCTAAACCCTTCCGGGCCGTGATAAGCGCCCATACCCGACGCCCCAACACCACCAAATGGAAGATCCTCTTGCACGTAGTGAAGCGTTATATCATTGATACAAACACCCCCACTTTGCACATGGCTTAGTAAGTATTCCTGCTCAGGTTTATCTTTACCGAAGTAATACATGGCAAGCGGATTTCGGCGGGGTTCAACCATATCTGGCACTTCAGCCACATCGGAATAGGTCATCACGGGAAGAATAGGACCAAATATTTCCTCGTGCATTACCAGCATATCTTCATTAACGTTTTGCAAAATATGTAAGGGCATACGACGATTGTCTTTAGACGCACGGGTCTTGTCAGCACCGACAATTGTGAGTTTGGCCCCCTTAGCTACTGCGTCATCAATGTAGTTCTGCAACCTGGCGAAGTGTCTTTCGTTGATCACACCCGCGTAATCCTCATTTTCAGTGATGTTGGGATACATTGACTGTGCCTCGTGAATCACTCGCGCTATAAGCGGCTCTTCTAGCTCCTCCGGCACGACAACGTAGTCTGGCGACAAGCATAATTGACCACCATTCAAAAGCTTACCGAATGTCAGGCGTGTTCCGGCCAGATCAAGCTTTGCGCTGCGACCAATAATGACAGGTGACTTGCCGCCAAGTTCTAGCGTGACGGGAACCAGATTTTTTGCCGCTGACTGCATTACTTTGGCGCCGATATTCGTAGACCCAGTAAACAGAAGATGGTCAAAAGGTAATTCCGCAAAACGTTGACTGATTTCTGCGCCGCCGGTTACGACCGCGACTTCATCTTCTGAGAAATATTTGGGCACAACTTCGGCGAACAGTGCCGCTGTTTCAGGAACGAACTCTGAGGGCTTTAATAACGCTCGGTTACCTGCAGCAAGCGCACTTGTCAGAGGCGCAACTGTCAAACCAAAGGGCAGGTTCCAAGGAGAAATAATGCCAACAACGCCCTTGGGGAAATGCCTAACCTGGCTCTTACCGCCCAAAAAATTCATCGGTTTGTTCGTTTTTCGTTTTTCAGGCTTCATCCACTCTTTCAAATGTTTCATTGAATAGTCGATACCCTCGACCTTTCCCGCAAACTCTGAGAACAAACTGAACTCATAGGACCGTGCACCACCAAATTCGCGCTTGGTCGTTTCCGCAAACTCTTTTTTATTTTCAACAATCAGTGCCTTGAGCCTCTTTAGGCGGTCAATCCTTGTCGCATAGGTGACGTCGCCCTCAGCACGAAACTGGCTTCTCTGCAGCTCGACTAGCGCTTCCAGATTTTGAGTGTCTAATTGGGTGCCTAATTGAGTGCCTAATTGAGTGACTTTTTTGTTTTTAGCTGTGCTCATAATTTCTTTCTCTGGTTAATATGCATGCGTTCTATGTTGTTATTGGCTGGAAGCTTGATTCGCTTAAATATTGGCTACAGCTTCCATGCGAATGCCCTCTATGATGCGAACAGCATTCTTAATAAAGAGAGGCTCGGACGAAAAACTAGCGATAAGATTTTGAACATCTTCAGGCAACTCTTCGTGATCCAGTGATGGACCCTGGTCTCCTTGGGTTGCACCAATCAGGAGGACACCCATTGTTTTTACTACCTCTATCGCTTGCGCTTCACTCAAACTGAGCGAGATGGACGTGGCCTCAGCAATCGCCTTCACCTGTTTGATAAACACTTGCTTAGAACTGATGAGCCGAGGGATGGCAACATTGTGTTCGATCATATGTTCAAGCCTGATAAGTAAAGGCAAGAAGGTGCCATCTGCCGAGGCACTGCTAAATAGTTTCTGGGCATACGCCTCACTCGTCATGGAATCAGATAAGCCATCGATGAAAACCTGACTCCATCGAATCAGGCTTTGCTCATAGAGGGTCAGAAAAAGCTCTTCCCGAGTTTGGAAGTAGAGATAAAATGTACCTTTGGCTAAGCCAATTTTCTTGGCGAGTTTAGACATAGAGAATGCCTCATACCCAACCTCAAGGAAGTACGTTTCAGCAGCCTCTAGTACTGCGTGTCGCCGCAGCGCCTTTTGGTCTGCGCTTCTCGCTCTCTGATTAATGGCAACGACTGAACTCATGAGTATCTCCATAATATTTTCTGTTTGGATGCCTGGCTAAGATTGATTGGCAGCTCTCAGCCATTAGTTGATCACCAAATCACTATATAGCTGACCGACGGTCATTTCAATCCCTTTCTTGAGCTGAGATAGTTGTGCGTGGCGATTGCGAGCAAAAAATAGTCAGGTGTTCAAATTCTGAGCTGTTGCTGTTTTAACTCATTTAACATTGCAATGACCACCGTTCATTTATATACTGACCGCCGGTCATTTAAGATCACGCACCTAAAAATAAAACCAATAAAAGGCAGCTCGGACTTATCAGGCGCAGCCTCAAAGCATAGCGAGATAGATAAATGAAGTTACTCACGTTCAAACTGCAAGGCGAAGAATACCTGGGCGCTTTGACTGATTCCGGCGTCGTCAACCTGAGTGCTGCTGCGCCGGAGGATCGTGCTTTTTCCTCCATGCAACAGTTTATAGAGGCCGGTCAGCCGGCCCTTGATCGCGCCTATGCTCTGCTAGCTTCTGGCCCAGTCTGCACGCCGTCTGACCAGGTGGACTGGTTAGCACCACTGCCGATACCAGCTCAGATACGTGACTGCCTGGGTTTCGAAGAGCATCTAAAAAATGCGTTTGAAAGCGCCATTAAACTGAGCGCTATGGCTGCGGATGACCCGGTGAAAGCTGAACAAGAATTTCGTGCTAGTGGTCGATTTGCAGCCCCCGAAGTCTGGTATCAACAGCCCCTCTATTACAAAGGCAACCGTTTTTCTGTCGCACCCAGTGGCAAAGACATTGTCTGGCCAGCGTATTCCGAGGTAATGGATTTTGAGTTAGAAATGGCCTGCGTTATAGGTAAAAAAGGCAAAGACATCAGTACAGACAAGGCTGAAGACCATATTTTTGGCTACACAATTTATAACGACTTCTCAGCACGAGACGCTCAAATGGTCGAGTCTCAAGGCATGTTGGGGCCAGCCAAAGGCAAAGACTTTGACGATTCAATTATTCTTGGCCCAGTTATCGTCACCGCAGATGAGCTCGATGATCCTTATAACCTGCGTATGCAGGCTCGCATCAATGGAGAGACTTGGTGCGATAGCAATAGCAACACAATTCACTGGAAGTTCTCAGACATGATCGCCCATATCAGCAAGAGCGAAACCCTTTACCCCGGTGAGGTAATTGGCTCAGGCACGGTCGGTCTTGGCTGTGGCTTGGAGCATCTGCGGTTTTTAAACGATGGCGATATTGTCGAGCTGGAAATTGAAAAAATCGGTGTCATCTCAAACAAAGTGATAAAGGGGTAGTATCAATGAGCAATCAACAAAGCCAAAACATTAATGATCAAAACACCGGCAGCGAGTTTTCTCGTCATTGGCTATTAGTATTGGTCTGTGCAGTAGGTATCGGCGTGGGCGTGTCCTCTCTACCCTTTTACACCCAGGGACTATTTATTGAAGCCTGGATCGCCGACTTTGGTTGGACAAGGGCTCAGGCGTCTCTTGGCATTTTGGGTTCGACTCTGGCACTGGCTGCAGTGTTGCCATTTATAGGCTCGATAGTTGATCGGTATGGCCTGGTAACCCCAGTTATGATTTCTTTACTGGGCCTGTCAGTCGCCTATGTATTGCTGGGTATGTTTGTTCAGTCCATCGCTACCTTTGTCATACTGGCAATGCTGCAGGCCATACTGGGCAGTGCATCCTCACCGTTGGCTTATACGCGTGCCATCAATACCGTGTTTAACAAACAGCGAGGGCTGGCGCTTGGCGTTGCACTCTCGGGTGCAGGCGTGGCTGCCACGTTTGGGCCGACTTTGATCAGTAACGCTATCGACGCGTTTGGCTGGCGGGGCGCTTACTTTGCAATGGCCCTGTTTACCCTGATAGTCGGTGCTGTCATTGTGATCGTTTTATCCCGTCTTAAGGGTGCCACAACATCGGCGACTATCGACACAGAAGCCGCGAGTAGGGACTTCAAAATCGCCAAGGCAAGTCGCACCTACTGGACCATCATGGCTGCGATATTCTGCCTGTCTCTCGGGCTTGGCGGATTGATGATTCATTTTGTACCCATTCTGCTCGATGTGGGTTTCACCACAGATGCCGCGGTCAAGATTGCTGGTGTTATTGGTATCGCCGTTGTACTGGGCCGTCTCTTAGTGGGTTTTGCGGTTGATCGTATCTTTGCGCCACGGGTAGCAATCGCCATTCTATGCGCCTGTATTTCTGGCGTTTTGGCTTTGGCACTATTTGGTTCTGCGGTCGCAGTACCGGCTGCATTTGTTATAGGGTTTTCAGTGGGCGCTGAAGTTGATCTGATTGGCTATCTGGTGGCTAGATATTTTGGCATACATGCCTATGGCCAGATTTACGGCAGACAATACGCAACATTCTTAATTGCAACCGGCCTTAGCCCAGTGATTCTAGGTGCGGTGCGTGACGCGACTGGCAACTATACCGCCTCTTTATTTACAGCGGCAGCCTTTATGGTCGTATCGGCGGCTTTGTTCGCCAAATTGCCAAAATTTGAACAATAGCGATGTGCTGCAGGCCTCAAAGAGAAAAACATAGCGGGTAACAAAACCGACATGGTTGGCGTCAGAAAAATAAGGCCTAACCAGTCATATCTCGAGAAATGCAACCACAGTGCTATATACGAGGAGCTCTGTGTTTGCGGCCGCGGCTATGATCAATAGAGGCGCGGGCCTCGTCGGCGCCTGTTCCGTCGCAGGCCAGTAGATCCCAGCGAACCAGGTTATAGCGCGAAATACCGCCGAGGCAACCAACCTAGATCGGGACCTGTCCCAGGGTCAGCCAGAACTCGAATTCAACTCCATTCCGAACTGAACCGTTGCAATCGAGCTAGCCACGAGGCCTCGTATGAAAAAGCGTTGAGCCAATTTATGGTCTTATTTTTACCCCATCTAGTTACCTAATAAACCCCACATGGCGTTGCCTGCATGTTGATCGAATACGTAAAAGCTAAAATACAAATGTGCATCAGTGCAGGAGAAAATGCCCAAAAAGGCATTTATTTCTCTTATACTTTACTTGCGAAACATACATTTTATTAAACCTATATTCCCTAGGTGCCTATGTTTTTACTGATTACGTATGTATTGATTGCTCTTGGTTTTTCGTTTTTGTGCTCTATTGCCGAGGCGGTATTGTTAAGTGTCACCAACACTCATATTGCCCTAATGGAAAAAGAGCAAAAACCTGCAGGCCATTTGTTGCGAAGGTTAAAGGATGATGTCAACAAACCGTTGGCAGCCATTCTAACCTTAAATACCATTGCCCATACTATTGGCGCAGCCGGTGCCGGGGCACAGGCCAGCACCCTGTTTGGCAGCGCCTATGTTGGCATCGCTTCCGCGGTGTTAACGCTGTTGATCCTGATATTCTCTGAGATTATTCCCAAAACGTTAGGAGCTCATTACTGGCGACCATTGGCGCCTGTTACAGCCTACGTGCTTAAATACCTGATTATCTTACTCTACCCCTTTGTTAAATTATCGGATTGGTTGACGGGTGGTTTGCATGGGCCGACCCTCAGCGGTTTTAGTCGCAAGGAGTTTTCGATAATGGCCGACCTGAGCTCAAAAGAAGGGCAAATTGCCGAGCAGGAGTCTCAGATATTAAAGAACCTGTTACTACTGAGAGAAACCCGTGTTTTGGATGCGATGACACCGCGCACGGTAATCTTTTCATTGTCGCAGAGTATCACCGTTGAAGAGTTTTTCCACAAATACGATCATGTGTCATTTTCTCGTATCCCTATTTATGGCGATGAACAGGAAAATATTTCCGGCTTTGTTTTCAGAAGTGACTTGTTGCTGGCCAAGGCCCGAGGTAACGGCGATAGTATTTTGAGCAACTATCGGCGCGACATTACTGCGGTCCCTGGCTCTATGTCACTGTCGCAGGTGTTCAATGAATTGTTGAGGTTGCGTGTGCACATAATGCTGGTCGTGAATGAATACGGCGGTGTTGAAGGTATTATTACATTGGAAGATGTTCTCGAAACCTTATTAGGTCTCGAGATCGTTGATGAGAAAGACAATGTGGTCGATATGCAAAAGGAAGCGCGCAGAGTTTGGAAGCGGCGTGCGGGAAAAATGGGGTTCAAAATAGACGGAGAAAAATGATTGGGAACGGTCATATATAAGAACAACGGAGCATGAGCCCGCTGTATAAAGTAAATTGACTAGGGCAATGCATCATTGAGACTGTCCGTTAAGGATCATGCTTTCTTTACAATATCTGATGAAAATTTCTGCGCCCAGAAAACCCGATCAAACCTATTTAAATCAATACTTTATGGTACTTTGAAACCCCTTGCGGGGCTATTGTTTGGTGGAGGCGGCGGGAACTGTACTAGCAGCATAGACCGCTGATTAGTGTAGATGAACATCCACTAACCGAATTCTATGCTTTTACGGTGTTGCCTATACGAACCGGCCTACGATAAATCTAGAATCGGCGTATTTTCGACCAAGTGATTTCCGAGCAATGCCATACAGAAGCCCCCCAAGAATAATCCACGATATACTAATTCCCCATTCTTGGGGCCACAGTAAAGCAGCAGGGCTACCGGGTAAGTAAAGCAGTGTCATACCAGTCGTTTTCTAACTTTGGCACTGTCCTTATTGGGTAGAGTTGTGCTTTATGGATATGTTTATCTCGCTCACGAGATGGCTACTAAGTATTCATCACTCAGCGCGTTGAGCTCCCTAAACGTTAAGTCACGATGAGGATCTACAGGCCACGTCGGTCCCATCGACATGGCCTGTAGATTGCTACCGGCCTAGTTGAAGTTATAGTTAAAAGTCAATCCGACAGTTCGTGGTTGATTTATCGCCACAGCCCTAGTATCGAGCAGATTTACCGATGTATTTGAGCCGAACAACCCAGACTCGGAGACGTCATTAAGAACATTGTGTGCGAATAATGTAATCTCCCAAAGATCCTCCTGGAAAGCTCCAACCCGCAAATCAAGCCGCTTATTCGGAGAAACACTATTAAAAGGGCTTGTCGGATCGTAGAGGCGCGTGACGTCATCCACAAAATTGTAGCTAACTCGCACAAATCCATCCCAATCGGACGTTAGCGTTAGTAAATAATCTGCAGTTACCGAATATGCCCACTCAGGTACGTTGAGCAGAGGAGCGCCCACATACCCTTGTGCCCCCGGGGCGAGCGAGGTCAACTTTGCATCCGTGTAACTAACCATCGCTGATAAAGAAAGCGCCTCGGTAGCTGCAAAGTTCCACTCGAGTTCAGCTCCTTTGACCTCTGCGTCACCGTTATTAACAGAGAAAGGCCAACCGCAAAATAGCGAGACGCTCTGCTGAATGTCCGTCCAGTCTAGAAGATAAACCGCACCGTTTAATCTCATCCGTTGATCCATCATCCGCATTTTGGCACCCAGTTCGTAACTCGAAACTGAATCGGATCCCACGCCCTTAGGAGTTTCAGACAGACCCAGTGCTGCCAAATCATCCGCACAAGCCGCCTCAGGGACTGGTGAGATTGCCGCACCACTTCTGAATCCCTCCGCCACCGTTGCGAACAGCATTGTGTCATCGTTCATTTGATACGAAACATTAAGCTTGGGTGTAATATCATCGTCCTTATATTCGCCCTCTTGGTATACGGGTTCGTAGGAGTCAGTGAATAGCCCCTCCTCGGTATCTGTAAAACTTGACTCGAATTCAAAGGCACGCAGGCCAACAGTAACCGCAAGGGCATTGGTCACGTTATATGTAGCTTCTGCAAAAATAGCCTTTTCCGTAAGTTTGTAACGCGGGTCTGATTCATATGAGGTATCAAAACCGTATATCTGCCCTTCTTCCCCAAAGGCCTCAAGGGCTTCAGCACTGAACGGATTGACATCTGGGAGATGGCTCTTTTGATCGCTGTAGTAAATACCGACTAGGTAGTCCAGTGAATCCTTCGAACCCACCAAACGTAATTCCTGAATAAACGTTTCGGTTTTGTTGTCATCAAGCTGCTCCCATGGCACGTTGGTGGGTAGTTCAAGCAGCGCCGTAGCGATTTTAGTATAATCTTCAATTCCGGGGGTCTCGCGTTTGAAGTAGGAGGTAGACGACGTCACCCCCAATAGATCACCCTCCCAGTTCACTGTCAGATTTGCAATAGTCACCTCGTCCTCGCGGTCCTCGCGAGTTAAGCGTGTCTGAATATATTTCTCATCTTCTAAAGATGCTGGCGGCACATCAATCAGGTACGGTGCGTCGACCTCAAGCTTCTGATGCATTAGCGATGGCGTAATCGTCAGGTTTTCATTGGGAACATACTCGAGAATCGCTCGGAATCCGTTCTGTGTCATCGAGTTCGCACCAGGTTTTACAGGAACTGTAGGATCAATTCCTGCCAAATCTGATGGATGAATTGCGTACCGGTCGATGAAACCTTTGTCAGATTGATGGGATCCAAGCAAACGTAAACCAAGCTTTTCGTCCTGTAGGGGGATATTGAGAACGACATTAGCTTTTCGGCTCAATCCACTACTACCATCGATATGCGACAGGGTAGTCTCTGCGCGGCCCTCAAATTGGGACAAATTCGGCCTTTTCCCAACATACTTAACAGTACCACCCATTGAACCGGCGCCATAGAGCGTGCCTTGTGGCCCTCGCAAAACCTCAACCCGCTCCAGATCGAACATCATTACATCGAGATTGCGAGTAGTGGCGGATATTGGCACTTCATCGAGGTAGTAGCCGATGGTGGGCGAATTACCAGACCTTCCTGGCATGCCTCGGACAATCACTTCCGTCTGTCCGGGTCCAGTGCTTGTTACTGCAAGACCCGGCACGCCGAGAGCAAGATCCGAGACATTCTTAATTCCCGCATGCTCTAGATCTTCCCCGGATACTGCAGTGATACTAATCGGTACTTTTTGTAAAATCTGAGAGCGTTTCCTTGCTGTGACAATGATTTCTTCCAGTGTATTGTTGAGAATTTTTTGTCCCGCTTCTTCTTTTGCTGAAACATCTACAGCTAATAGGGCGGCAAACATCCCCATCAAAACCATTTTATTTTTTTTCATAGCTTTTCCCTCATAATCGAAACATATAAGTTTTATAGCAAGCGCAAATCAAATACGCTGATCTGTACAATGCATCTGGACATGTCATCTGACATGCTTCTCTTTACATGTTACCCAATTTTATAACCCTATTACAACAACTAAAGCCTGGCCGATTCGATGCAAAAAAAGCACGATTATTCCCTCAATGCCTGCACAAGCCCATTTGGCTAGACCTGTGTTGGGGGTTCTTAGCAAAATCGGTAACAAATAAAAAACCCCAACCCGTTTGGGTTGAGGCCTATTTTTGGTGGAGGCGGCGGGAACTGCACTTAGACGGCAACCCATTGATTAAAATAGCTTTAATGCGTTTAAAGATCTGCTTTTGTTACCTTAAAAAGCGAGCAACCCCATGTTTTAGTGTGTTCCAGATGGATGGCCTAGATGGTTTAGAGCGGCAGTGCCGTGGTGTATTTTTTCTGGCGCAAAATAAGATTTGTCGTTGATGCGCGAACAATGCCTAGTCGCAGTAGCTTTTGCATAATAAATCGCTCTAGGCTCTCGGTGTCTTTTTCAATAATTTTTAGCACATAATCATTGGGACCCGTGATCGAAGAGCATTCCACGATCTGTTCCTGAAGAGCGACAAAGTTATCCAGCATTTCAATTGTTTGCTCGGTGTGATCAAGCAGCGCTATATGCACATAGGCCATAGCGGTTAGGTCTAGCTGCTTTGGGTTAAGCATGGCTACATAACCATTGATAACCTTGGCGTCCTCTAACTTCCTCACCCGACGCCAGCAGGGGGAGTTAGATAGGTTTACTTTTTCTGCCAGTTCCTGGTTGCCTATTTTGCCGTCGGCTTGAAGAACACGAAGAATATTGCGGTCATGATGATCAATCTCTGCCATTGAAAATAAATTCCTGTAAACAACGCATATTGGGTAAATATACCCTTATATCTTGCAATTATCACCCTTAAAGCAAGTTAATTCCTCTTAATCCGAATAATAATTACTAGTCTGTTATTAAGAATGATTAAGCGCTAAACCATGCCTAAAAATACCAATTACACTGCTAAGATACCAGATGACCAAGGCCTAATTGACTACTCTGCCGAGGAGCATGCTGTCTGGCGCGACCTCTATGCCCAGCAGATTCCCAGCACTCAAAAATATGCCGCCGATGCCTATCTAAAGGGGCTTGATTTGCTGGATATGTCCGCTAATCGAATCCCCCAGTGCCTGGAGCTTACCGAGCACTTAATGCCCTTAACGGGCTGGTCTGTAGCGCCGGTACCCGCGCTAATTGGCTTTGGCCGCTTCTTTAATATGTTGGCAGAGAAGACATTCCCCGCAGCCTCGTTTATTCGCTCCAGAGCAGATTATGACTATATTGAAGAGCCAGATATTTTCCATGAAATCTTTGGTCATACGCCGCTACTAACGGATCCTGGTTTCGCCCATTTTTCTAATACCATTGGCAACATTGGCCAACAGGTTGAGCCCGCTGATTATAGCTGGCTGATTAGACTGTATTGGTTCACCATTGAATTTGGCTTAACGGTCGAAAATGGCCATTACAAGGCGCTGGGATCTGGGCTTACATCATCGCCAACCGAGTTGATTTACAGTATCGATAGCCCAGTGCCCGAGCGTCGTGAATTTAATGTGATTGATATTTTGCGCACCCCTTACAGAATCGATATTCATCAACCGATTTATTTTGTACTTGAAAATATCGACGATCTGTTTCAAGCGGCTGACCGGGATTTGCTGGCTGATATTCGTCAGGCTCAGTCACTGGGACTCTTTGAACCAAGCTATGAATGCCAACTAACAGGATAACCAATAATGACGACTCAAGTATGTGATCTTAGTAACCAAGCCTGCGAACCCTGCCAGGGCGGCATGGCTGCTCTGGATGCTGCCGAGGCCAAAACCCTGTTAGCTGAGTTGCACCCTGACTGGCAATTATCCGGGGATAACAAGCTGATCTCGCGGCAATTTAAATTTAAAGGGTTTGCCAGAGCGGTGCAGATGGCCAATTTGATTGCCTGGTTGGGCGATCGTCAGGGCCACCATCCGGATATTGCTTTTGGCTGGGGCTACTGCTCCGTGACCTTTACCACCCACGAGATTGACGGGCTATCGAACAATGACTTTATCTGTGGGGCTAAGCTGGATCAAATCACCGCATAGCAATTAATGAGGGCACTTCACTTAGGCGGACAGTCTGGTTGAGATTCTGGGCTGGCGGCAATAAAGTCAGTCAACCCGCTGCAGTGTTTGTAAATGGCATTAATCAGAGGATAGCCCTGCATAGGACAATTAAAACGCAGGGCATTATAGACCTGGGGTATCAAACAGATATCCGCCATGGTTACCGTATCGCCAATGCAATACTGTCCATTGCTATTAAGCGCTTCAAGGTTATTTTCCAAGGCACCAAAACCCTGGGCAATCCAGTGGTGATACCAGTGCAGTTTCTGCTCCTTATTTAAGCCTGTTGTGGACTCGATAAACTGGGTCACTCGGGGATTATTTAATGGGTGAATATCCATGGCAACCTGATAGGCAATCGAACGCACCTGAGCGCGATCCATAGCACTCTGCGGCAGTAAGCTGGGTTTAGGATAACGCTCTTCTAGATATTCGATAATCGCCAGAGACTGGGTTAATGTGCCCTCAGCGGTGGTTATGGTTGGAACCAGCCCGCCGGGGTTGGTCTGCAGGTACTGAGATTGCCTGTGCTCACCGCTAAGCAAATTAACCGGCAACTGATGGTAACTGAGCTGTTTTATTTCAAGGGCAATCCGTACCCGATACGCCGCCGACGAGCGGTAGTAGCTGTAAAGCTGCAGATCTGTATCAGCCGACATACGGGATTACCTGCTGGTTGATTTCACCAAAGATACTTTGGCCACTGTGGTCGTGCATATCAATTTGGATACGGTCACCAAACTGCATAAAGTCGGTGCTGGCACTGCCATTGGCTATTATTTCCAGCATACGCACCTCGGCCAAACAGCAGGACCCATTGGAGCGATCAAGATTAGACACTGTGCCCGAGCCAATAATTGTACCAGCACACAGAGGGCGCGTCTTAGCGGCATGGGCAATCAGCTGCCCAAAGTCAAAAGTCATATCGACACCGGCATTGGGTTGGCCAATAAGTTTATCATTGAGAATCGCCCTTAGGGGCAGGTGTAATTTGGCCCCATCCCAGGCATCTCCAAGAGCGTCAGGAGTTATCGCGACAGGAGAGAAAGCACTGCTAGGTTTAGCCTGATAAAAGCCAAAGCCTTTGCCCAGCTCTCCCGGAATTAGATTGCGCAGCGAAACATCATTGACCAGCATAACCAGCTTGATATGGTCCCGTGCGTTATCAGCAGATACGCCCATAGGCACATCATCAACGATCACTGCGACCTCGGCTTCAAAATCAATACCCCAGCTTGGATCAGCCATAGCGATATCTTCACAGGGGCCCAGAAAGGTATCTGACCCGCCTTGATAGATCAGTGGATCAGTCCAAAATGACGCTGGCATTTCGGCATTGCGCGCTTTGCGTACCAGTTCTACATGATTGACATAAGCACTGCCATCGGCCCAGTGAAAGGCCCGCGGCAGGGGTGAGGCACAGGTGCTTGCAACAAATGGCTGGCCCTTTATCTCACCGCTTTCCAGTTGCCCAAATAGTTCCTGCAGTGGTGCCGCACAGCTATCCCAGTTATCCATTGCAGCTTGCAGGGTCGGGGCAATTGCTGTCGCTGTCTCATAGCGTAGAATAAGACTGTCAACGACCACTAACTGGCCATCGCGGCCCAAATTAATTGAGGCGAGTTTCATTGCTCTGTTCCCTGTGCTGATGCATTGTTAAAGGGGTGCGTCCCATCGTGTAGCCAAGAGGCGTGCTGAGGAGCGCGCTTGGTTTTGTCCCATTCATCCAGCATGGCTGGGGCCACTCGGTGCAGCTCTTCAAGCATTCCCGGCTGCGCTGTATTTGCCGCCAGCTCCAGACGATGGCCGCTGGGATCAAAGAAATAAATGGATTTGAAAATGGTATGGTCAATAGGCCCTAATACCTCCACACCTGCCGCTTCCAAACGTGCCTTGGCCTCAAGTAATGCATCCATATCAGCAACCTTAAAGGCGATATGCTGCACCCACTTGGGTGTGTTGGGGTCAACCCCCATATCTGGCGAATGGGGTATTTCGAAGAAGGCCAGCACATTGCCATTGCCTGCATCCATAAACACATGCATGTAGGGGTCGGGCTCTCCGGTTGAGGGAACTCGATCTTCGGCGATGGCCAGCTGAAAATCCATGGCCAATACCTGCTGATAAAACTCCACCGTTTGCTTGGCATTTTTACATCGATAGGCCGCGTGGTGAATACCCTGAATATTCATATAATCTCCGTGCAATGGTTATGCAGTTTCAATAACGCCGCGATTGAGTTGATCCCGCTCTATGGATTCAAACAGCGCTTTAAAGTTGCCCTCGCCAAAGCCTTCATCTTTTTTACGCTGAATAAATTCAAAGAATACTGGGCCTATGAGTGCCTCGGAAAATATCTGTAATAACAGCCGAGGGTCGCCTTGCTGGGTAGAACCATCGAGCAAAATCCCTCTGGCCTGCAATTCAGCGGTTGGCTCGCCATGGTTGGGCAGGCGCTGTTCGAGCATTTCATAATAGGTTTCTGGTGGTGCTTTCATAAAAGCCAAACCCTGAGCCTTAAGCTGGTCCCAGGTGGCCAGAATATCATCACAGGAAAAAGCAATATGCTGAATACCTTCGCCGTTGTAAGCCATTAAGAACTCTTCAATTTGACCGCCGGCCGTGGCCTCTTCATTGAGAGGAATACGGATCTTGCCGTCTGGCGCCGACATGGCTTTTGATTTAAGGCCGGTGTACTCGCCAGTAATATCAAAATAGCGAATTTCGCGAAAGTTAAAAATATCTTCGTAGAAGCTGGCCCAGTGATCCATGCGTCCGCGATAGACATTGTGGGTGAGATGGTCAATCACATTGAGGCCACAGCCACTGGGGTGGAGATCGGCGTTGTCGATAAACTCAAAATCGATATCGTAGATAGAGTCACCGTCACCATAGCGGTCAATAAGATACAGGGGGGCGCCGCCTATACCTTTGATGGCCGGCAGCCGCAGCTGCATTGGCCCGGTGGGTATATCGACCGGCTGAGCGCCCATTTCAATCGCTCTGCTATAGGCCGCCTGAGCATTTTTTACCCGAAAGGCCATGCCGCAGGCAGAGGGACCATGTTCTTTGGCAAAATAATGGGCGTAGCTGCTGGGTTCGTAGTTGATAATAAAGTTGATATCGCCCTGACGAAATAACACCACGTCTTTGGAACGGTGATTGGCGATATGCACAAAGCCCATCATGGTAAAAACCGGCTCTAAAATACCGCGTTCTGGCGCGGCAAACTCGACGAATTCAAAGCCGTCGAGGCCCATTGGGTTTTGCTTTATATCTCTGTCTTTGACTTTAGTGTTAGCGTTCATACTGTATGCCTAAGTTCTGGATGACTAAATATTGGTTGTATTTGCAACTATTATTGGTTGCAATTACAACTAATGTCAAGCATTATCAGCAAATGAGTAAAAACCATCAGTCAGCCCGCAAAATACTTCAGCTAGAGCGCTATTTTCCGTACCGGTTATCGATTCTGTCGAACCGTATCAGTACGCTTATTTCTGAAACCTACAGTGCTAAGTTTGCTCTGAGCATTACCGAGTGGCGAATTATGGCAGTGTTGGGGGAGTATCCGGGGATCTCAGCAGATGAGGTTTCTCTGAAGACTCAGATTGAGAAATCTATTCTTAGCCGGGCTATTAGTAAGTTGCTGCAGCGCAAGCTACTGGAGCGGACATTTGATCCCGCCGATAAGCGCCGTTCAATGTTGCGCCTGACTAATACAGGGGTCGCGGTCTATGATGAGCTTGTACCCATGTCTTATGATTACGAGCAGGCACTGTTAACCTGCTTTAGCGATACTGAGAGAGACCAATTTAGTGAGTTTATTGATCGTCTGTACCAGCATGCTGAAAAGGGTGCTAGTTAGGATGGTCAATAAAAAACCCCAACCCTTGCGGGCTGAGGTTTTGTTATTGGTGGAGGCGGCGGGAACTGCACTTACACTATAAGTTACTGATTAGTAATGATATGTTTATATAGCATATCCTTCTGTGTTACTTCTTGTGTTGCTTAAAAAACACAATATTCCAGCTACAGATGGCCTCTCAATATAGATAGGATCGCCTATTAATCGAAACCGCACAGACCTCAGCAAAATGCATAACCCTTTATAACTTTCTTTAAAAAACCCCCTGTTTTTGAGGTGATTTGTAATAAGCTTGTAAATCGTAAACCTTCATAAATAAATGGGTTATACAAACTAGACTACTCCAACTCTATCGTCGCTGGAGGCTGTTTATCTCGGCGTTTGGGCTAGCGGCCTCGATCAGAAAAATATTTAATTTAGAGTAAAGATACAGGCGACTAAGTCTCCTCAACTGGTAATGCTTCTTCTGAAGCAGCTTTCTCTGCTAAAAAGGCTATGTCTTTTTTTAGCGGCTCTCTTACAAACTCCGGCATAGGCTGCGCGCTGACCAACACTCTTTGAGGTAAGTTATCTCTATTCAATATTGATGATCTCTGGAGCCCTTCACTGATAATAAGTTGTCGAGCAAAGTTTATATGCAGCGAAAAATATGCCGAGAAGTCCTCGAGACTATGCCAATTGTTACACCACTCAAGGTACAGCTCTCGATTACTCAAGATTAAATCTCCAAAATACAAAAGTTATGAAGCACACAAAACTTGTTGGTTACTTTCGGGATATTAGAACGGAAGATTTATTATCTTCACTTTTAAATTAATGGCCTTTTTATTTAAATGCGCTCAGCCTACTTAGCAAAGCGAGTAGCGTTCTCTTCGTTATCATTTGAAATGACTACCAATAACTGGGGATCTATTGCCCAGCCTTATCTAGTTTTTTCTCTCATGGTTACAAACTCTTCTGCAGCAGAGGGATGAATACCCACAGTTGCGTCAAAATGGGCCTTTGTAGCACCTGCTTTTAAGGCAATACCCATACCCTGAATAATCTCAGCCGCATGTTCACCTACCATATGACAGCCCAGCACAATATCTGACTCTTCATCGACCACCAGCTTCATAGTGATGCGCTCAGTGCCGCCACCCAGCGTCTGCAACATAGGCTTAAAGTCCGATAGATAGATCGCAATATCTTTATATTCTTCCCTCGCCTGTTCCTCGCTGAGACCTACAGTGCCGAATTCTGGCTGGCAGAATACGGCCGTGGGAATATCCCGATAATCAATAGTTGCGCTGCTATCACCAAACAGGTGATCAACCAACACCATGGCCTCTTGAATCGCCACCGGGGTTAACTGTACTCGGTCAATCACATCTCCCAAGGCATAAATACTGGGTTCAGCAGTGGCAAAATACTTATCAACCTGAATGGAGCCATTGTCCCGCATCACCACATTGGTTGTTTCCAATCCCAGTCCGGCCGTATTGGCCTGACGCCCCGTGGCGTAAAGTACCAAGCCTGCCTCAAGATCTGAGCCATTATTTAAGATTACAGACAGCTGTTCATCAGTCTTGGTGATCTGATTAACCTCAGTGTTTAAATGGATATTGACGCCTTTGTCGACCATACCCTGCATAATTTTGTCACCCATTTCTACATCAAAGGACTTAAGCAGTTTAGGGCCACGATAGACCAAGTGGGTCTCTACCCCCAGACCGTTTAAGATGCCGGCAAACTCTACTGCTATATAGCCGCCACCAACCACCACAGCCTTATTGGGTAGCTTATCGAGGAAAAACATTTCATTAGAACTAAGCGCATGTTCGCTACCGGGAAACTCTGGAATATAGGGCCAGCCGCCCGTCGCGACCAAAATAGTGCGAGCTTTGTAGGTCTTGCCATTAACGCTGACAAGGTTCGCCCCAGCCACGGTTGCTCGGCCATCAAAGAGATCAGCGCCACTGTTATCAATTAGATTATTGTAGATACCATTAAGGCGCTCAATCTCAGCGGTTTTGTTATCTCTTAAAGTTGCCCAGTCAAGCGTCGGCTGCTGGGGCACAGTCCAGCCAAATCCCGCGCTGGCATGAAATAACTCCGGGAACTGAGAGGCATAAACAAATAGTTTTTTCGGCACGCAACCCACATTAACGCAGGTACCACCGAGGTAACGCTCCTCTGCCACAGCCACCTTTTTACCCTTAGATGCCGCCATCCGAGCCGCTCGCACCCCCCCTGAGCCCGCACCAATAACAAATAGGTCGTAGTCAAATTCCGTTGTCATAAAAACATCTCCGTTAAATTAAATTATCTCGCTTGATTAGGTGCGGCCGTCATCCGAATTGCCAATTTGGCAGTACCCCAATTAATCGCGGCCGTCTCTTCGGTTAAGCCCTAAAATCAACTAATGAAATTGACTTTGACGATGCTCCGCTTGCTAGCGGGGGGATCCCCGCTAGTATCTAAACTTACGGAAATACATGGGGCGGAATTGTCGCCAACACACCGCTGACGAAGTTATCTACCCTGTTGTTAACCGGATTTTCTCTATTGGTTTCAACGTGATCACCGGTGGGAGAGAGATCAAATACATGAGGACTGTTGGGTTGATTATCGATTGCGTCACGCAAGTCATCATACATCCAGCCGCAGTTACTCAAGCCGGCGGCTGCGGCCTGGGGGATTGTCGATAATATGCCCCCGCGGTAGCCCCCGCAACCAGGATCTTTCTCGCCGACAATGTACATGCTCGGTACCTCGACGAAGCCACCCTCGATTACTGCCTCAGGGTAGATGCCGAGGCCCAGGTAGTCATAACCTAACTTATCCATACCATCGGTGCGAAGGTCGCTCCCGGCGTTAAATACGTACCCCTCCTCGCCGACCAAGGCATCAAACATGTCGAATATCCTGGGGGGAGTGAATGCCCACGAGTCGGCCACGATCGCCGTCAGGTAAGTGCCTTCTTCCGCGTAGGCCTGTGACATGGCAAACACGCCAATCGAGCCCGCGCTGGTACCGTGAGCGAAAACGTGAGTAGAAGGATAATTGGCCACAGTGTAGTCCATGGCCGCCATAGTGGCCTGCAAGCCGTTAACCTGCCTCTCTCCACCATTCGGGTTCGGGTTGTTCGGGTAGGGCGCACCCCTGCCGGCAGTAATTGTCGTGGTCACACATGGAGACCAGCAGCACCCGGTATCCTTCCTGCAGTCCGCCGTGTGAGTGTCGAATCCATCACCTCATCATTGCTCATCGTATTGTAAAGCAGATGGTTGTCTATAAGATCGTCGAATGTTTCTTCATGATTGAAGGTGTCCTGGGTCTGGGTCTTTACTGCCTGGTAAACCTGATCCTCATCAAACCAGCCATAGCCGCCGCCGTGCAAATAAGCCCACAGCGGTGCCTCGGCACCGGGATTATTAGCGGGTTCCATGACAAAGAAGGTGTAGTTCCCAGACAAACCGCAGGTGTAGGCCTCATTGCGATAGAAGTTGAGTACCCAGGTATCAGAACCAATAGTGAGCGTTCTGGATTCGACAAGTGTGATCTGAAGTTTAGTTCGGCTGACAGTTAAATCCGGAGCAGGGGTGATTTCCACTTCAATGCTCACCGATTGTTCACCGCCGGCACCACTACAGCTGAGCGAATAGGTTTTGTCTCCTGCGACGGCCTCTGTAACCGTTTCACTGCCAGAGAGCGCCTTATCACCGCTCCAGTCCCCCGATGCGGAGCAAGAGGTAGCATTCGAGGATGACCAAGTCAGAACCAATTCCGTGTTAACCCGAACCTGGTCCTGTGAGGATGACAAAGACAAAACTGGCAACGCCGGTGGCGGTGATGTCGTATTGGCTGCGCCACCTCCGCCACAACCTATCACTAAAAGCAAAAAACCGACCCCATTAAGGAGTGTTATGCCTTTAAAGTACTTTAGCAGGCCGCCTGTCTCCGAATCACATTTAGTATTCATATTTGTATTCCCACCTCAGTTAACGTTTGTTTGCCCCTACCATAAACAGGTTCTGCTCAAGAATCATTTGCTCGCCTGCCTTTGCCTTTTAACGCGGGCATCACCTTGCGCCACAAATAGGACGACGTTGGATTGCCATGCAAAAAGACAATGGGGTCTCCTTCCCCCTCTTCGATATAGGCCATTTTCATGCCGTTAATGGTTTTTTACTTCTTCAGGTTTCTAAATTCTTCACTCATAGAAACCTCCTTTTTATTCTCTTTTTGCACTGCGGATAGCCTGTTCTTCAACGCCCTACTCCAACGGATTTATGATCATAAAGTCAGGCACAAGTAATGGATTCTGTGGTCAATCAGCATCATCTTGTCGCCGGGAATTCCCCGAAGGGCGCAGGTGGGTTGTTTGCCAAAATATCACCGATAAAGGTGTCAACAATATCGTTTGCGACTGTCACGTTGTTGGTTGGCACGTGGCCAAGACCGGGCAAGTTGGCGACCTGGTGCGGGCTGTTTGGCTGGGCATCTATTGAGTCGATGAGTCCTTGGGCCACCCATTCGCAATTGTTCTGATCCGCGGCGGCAGCTTCTGGTATGGGTGGGAGATCCCAAAAACAGAAGGGGTCTTGTGTGCCGCCAACGAATAGCAGGGGCACCTCAACAAAGCCAGCATCGATCCGGCCCTTGGGGGCGATAACATCACTGCGGCTGATATCACCGTAAAAACCTTGTTTTTCTCCAACGCCTTCGTAGGTCCAGCCCGGTTGACGCGGAGCCTGTCCCGGGTAAACTTCGAATAAGTCGAAAGCTCTTGGGCTCAAAATAGAATCCCCCACCACACCGGTGAGATATATATTTTGCGCTGCGAAGCTCATCGCCAGGTTGTAAACACCCACCGAACCGGCACTGGTACCGTGGGCAAATACCTCGGTAGTCGGGTAATTCGCTACGGTATATTCAACCGCCGCCATAGTGGCCTGCATACCGTTCACCTCGGCACCGGGGTTGGGATTGTTGGGGTATGGCGTGCCAAGACCAGAGTACTGGTCGTGGTCGCACATCGATACTATGACCACGCGATAACCCTCCTGGATGCGCCTTGTGAGAGTGATATCTTTCGGCTGTCCGTTCTCAACGGTGCGTCCTTGAAGTTGTATTGTCAGGAGGTCATCGAAGGTTTCCTCGCGGTTCCAGGTGTCTTCGGTTTGATTGCCGACGGCTTGGTAATCCCCATTCTCGTCGTAAAAACCGGCGCCACCGCCATGCAGGTAGACCCACAGGGGTGCTTCGTAGGTTTCGTCACCGCTCACTGGATTGACGACCATAAAGGTGTAATTGCCGCTGAGGCCGCAGCTGTAGGCATTGTTGCGATAGAAATCTAAATCAGAGGTGTAGCCGACGCTGAACAGGGTTTGTTCGCCGGCCAGCGTAATGGCATCGGTGCGCCGCTCTACGGCAAACTGGGGTGTCAGGTAGTACGTCTCACCTGTATCTTGAGCGGGTGGTAGAAGGCCGGTGGAGCCTTCGAAATCAGCGGTCTCGAGGCGGCAAGGTCCACTGGTATCGCCGCACAATGCGCGATCCTTTTGCGTCCAGCCCTTGAATACGAACCCTGCTGCAGGCTCGGCAACAAAGGTTTCGTCAAACGCCACATCGCTGATGTCTATGGAGCAAATTTGTCCGGCTGGGCATTCGATTGCACCAGAGGTGGTAGTGACCCGGCCTTCAACAGGGCTTTCTATCTCGACGGTAGCAGGGATACCAGGCTCAGGCGTGGGCTCCAGATCTGTGTCTAAGCCCGCTGACGAGCCACCACCGCATGCAGAAACTACTGTGAGCGTGGATATCATAAGGAGTATGTATATGCGTTTCATTGAACTGGACCTCTCGCTCTGTCTTCTTGAAATTTCACCGCGCTGGATAGCAAGGGCAAAAAAATGACACTATTTATTACTTGCAGGACGAATAATATTAAGTCCGTAAAGTGAACCTCTGTTGTCATGCAAACGTCTCCGTTAAATTATCTCGCTTGATTAGGTGCGGCCGTCATCCGAGTTGCCAATTTGGCAGCACCCCAATAAATTGGGCTGCTCAATTTTCCTCTGGCCAGCAGAGCCGCATCGGATTATCGACCAGCAGCTTGCGCTGCAATTCAGCAGTGGGTGCTATGCGCGGGATCATATCCACCAGATGGCCGTCATCTGGCATATGGGATTTCATATTGGGGTGAGGCCAGTCAGTGCCCCAGAGCACCCGGTCGGGGAAAAGTTCTACTACCCGTGCAGCAAAGGGAACAAAATCATCGTAACTTGGCGGTCCCTGTAAACTGAGTCGTTCAGGGCAGGTCACCTTGGTCCAGCAATTATCATTTTCCCGCAGTAGTTTTAAAAACAGCTCAAATTCCTCACCATCAATCTGTTTACTGCAATCAGGGCGGCCCATATGGTCGACCACAACGACGGTATTGAGAGAGGCGAAGAAATCGTAATATTCAGGCAGGTCCGGAGCTTCAAAGTAAATAATAATATGCCAACCCAGCTTGGCGATGCGCTCGGCAACCGACTTAAGCACCTCCGGAGGAACCGGGTTAACCAGGCGTTTAACAAAGTTAAAGCGAACTCCACGCACACCGGCACTATGCATTTCTGCCAGTTCAGCATCAGAGATATCCGGTGACACCACGGCAACACCACGGGCCTTGCCATCTGAGTGAATCAGGGCATTAATCAGAGCGCTGTTATCGGTGCCATGACAGCTAGCCTGAACGATTACATTGCGCTCAAAACCCAGATGGTCGCGCAGTTCAAATAACCTTTCTTTTGGCCCGTCACAGGGGGTATATTTTCGGGTTGGCGAATAGGGAAAATCATCGCCGGGGCCGAAAACATGGCAGTGGGCATCCACGGCGCCCGGGGGCGGTGTAAAGACCGGCTTGGATGGGTTGGGGTGAAAATCCAACCAGTTTGTATCTTTTTGAAACTTGCTCATTGCTTTATCAGCCTCTACTTGCCGCGCGCTTTCAGGGATGCATCTAACCGTGGGTACAGCCGCCGGGCATTTAATTCAAACACCTTATGCTTGTCCTCGGCAGGGATATCAAGGGCATCAATATAACGCTTGGTATCATCAAAATACTGGCCCGTTTGCGGATCAATGCCACGCACCGCACCAACCATTTCTGAACCAAACAGGATATTGTCGATATCAATCACTTCAAATAAAAGGTCAATCCCAGGCTGATGATAAACACAGGTGTCAAAGAATACATTTTTCATCACATGCTCAGTAAGCAGTGGTTTCTTAAGCATATCGGCCAGACCGCGATAACGCCCCCAGTGATAGGGTACCGCGCCACCGCCATGGGGAATAATAAAACGCAGATCCGGAAAATCGGCGAACAGATCACCCTGCAAAAACTGCATAAAGGCGGTGGTATCGGCATTGATATAATGGGCACCAGTTGCATGAAAATTGGGATTACATGAACCAGAAACATGGATCATCGCTGGTACATCAAGCTCCACCATTTTCTCAAAAAACGGATACCAATGTCGGTCCGTGAGTGGTGGCGCGGTCCAGTGACCGCCCGATGGATCCGGATTAAGGTTACAACCTACAAAACCCAACTCTGAAACGCACCGTTCCAACTCTGCAATAGAATTTTCAATCGGCACACCTGGAGACTGGGGTAACTGGCACACGCCAATAAACTGCTCAGGAAATAACTCAACCACCCTCGCAATCAAATTATTACAGGCCGCCGTCCAAGTCTGCGAAACCTGTTCATCACCCACATGATGGGCCATGGTTGAGGCCCGTGGCGAGAATATAGTCATATCCGCCCCGCGCTCTCTCAGCAGTTTTAACTGGTTTAGCTCAATGCTTTCGCGTATCTGGTCATCGCTGATAATCGCGCTCTGGGGTTCTGGCAGCGACGGGTCTTGCAACCTTGCCATCTGAGCCGCCCGGTAGTCCTGATGTGGATCAGGTGCGGTTGTATAGTGGCCATGACAATCAATAATCATTATCTTACTCCTTTGTTTATTTGCTCAACCGTTTAGTCGTCCATAGAGTCCAGATACACCAAACCACTCTCTTCTAATCTGGGTCGCATATTGTAGATATCCAATCCCAGTACACCGCTTGCCAATTGCTCGCGCTTGGCAACTTCTCTGGCTTCGCGCTGACGAGATTCTTCTAAAACTACCTCTGCATCTTTTCGCGACACTAAGGCAACGCCATCGTCGTCGGCAACGACAATATCGCCTGGATTAATTAGCTGACCGGCGCAAACAACGGGCACATTCACGCAACCCAGAGTATTTTTCACTGTGCCTTTGGCATTTATAGCCCGCGACCAAACCGGGAAATTCATTTCTTTAAGGTCCCTAATGTCCCGTACCCCAGCATCAATAATCAGCCCTTTTACACCGCGTGCCTGAGCCGATGTCGCCAACAAATCCCCAAACATGCCATCGGTATTATCGGTGGTACAGGCAACCACCAGCACGTCACCCTCCTGACAAAGCTCGATCGCCACATGCAGCATCCAGTTATCACCGGGCTGCGCCAAAACAGTCACCGCAGACCCTGCAACACGGGCACCAGCATAGATGGGCCTCATATAAGGCTTTAATAAGCCAATGCGACCCTGAGATTCGTGAACTGTGGCCACACCCATCTCACCCAGGCCTTCAACTATTGTTTGGTCTGCGCGCGCAATATTGCGCACTGCTACGGTTTTCATCTTCTGTGCTCCTTTATCAACCTTAATCGGGTTGGTTTCTCATTTATTCAGTGATAAAAATATGTTCCGGCACATAGAGTTCACCGCGACTTAACAGACGGGCGGTGCGCAGTAATCCAGCCTTTAAAACTTGAGGCGGATCAGCCTGCTCATCAACATGCAGGTTGATCGAAAACTCACCGGAAGGATGCTCTACTGAGAGAGTCTTGCTGGCACCAGCTGGCACAGTGGCAATTCCCTCTGCGACAGTACCGGGAATAATCGCAGCGGTTGCGGCCGACACCGCGCCCAACACCCCAATCGCGGAATGACATTTATAGGGAATAAAGGTGCGCGTATGACAGATACCGTCTTTTAGGGGCGGGGAAATCATGCACATCTTGGGGACTGCCGCACCCTCCACATCACCCAGATTCATTTTTGGGCCTATCTGCAGGCGTATAGATTGGAGCTTGCTCTTTAAGGCTTCATTGGCATTTAACTCGGCAGGCGACTCATAGCCACTTATCCCCATATCCTCAGCGCGCAGCACCACTACTGGCATACCATTATCAATGCAGCTTATCTCTATGCCATCGACAATATCGATACGGCTGCCTGTGGGCAGCAAACTGCCGCATGCCGATCCGGCAATATTAAGATAGTTACAGGCAATGGGTGCGGCGCTGCCGGGCACACCATCAATACACGCATCACCCTGATACTC
>CALSSA010000007.1 GCA_943788875.1 uncultured Pseudomonadales bacterium
TCGCGGCGCGCTCCGGGTCAGCAAAGCAGTCTGCACTCCTTGGCCTGCTGGATCCCCGCCACAAAAATTACTATGCCTCCTACAATGACTGGGTCATGCAAATGGCGGCTGTCCCAGCCTGTGACCCGGATACAGCAAGCCCGGATCTACCATTGGAATGTTATGAAACTGCCGCCACTCCTGGCGAGCTATTTGGCAAACTCGACGAATGGGGCTTTGATAATATGGTGGTTCCCCATGGCACCAGTTGGGGGTTTTACAGCCCGCCAAACTCCAGCTGGGCTCATCAGTTAACGGCCGACAATACTGACCCAAGCAAGACACGCTTGATTGAAGTTTACTCTGGCCATGGTAACTCAGAGCAGTTTCAGGATTTTGCCGTGCGAGTGCGCAATGAAGCTGACGAATGGGTATGCCCAGAACCGCAGCCCAACTATCTACCAAGCTGCTGGCAGGCTGGCGAGATTATCCGCGATCGCTGTCTGGCAGAAAACAATTCTGAAGAAGACTGCAATCAGCGTGCTGCAGAGGCGCGGCACAATTTTGTTCAGGTAGACGGCATTCAGGGCTTTATGACTGTGCCCGGCAGCAAGGCGGAAGAATGGCTGGATGCCGGCCAGGCACGGGATATATTTTTGCCCGCCTTTAATTACCGTCCACAAAAGTCTGTGCAATATGGTTTGGCTCTGCAGAATTTGGCGGACGAGGATAATCCACTGCGCAATCGCTGGGGCTTTATTGGCTCTACAGACACCCATTCCGCCCGTGCCGGACATGGGTTTAAACAGCAGCAGCGTTTAAACACCTCAGACTCTACCGGTGTGCGGGACAGCTTCTGGGAATCGGTTTTCTCCACTGGTGCTGTGGTCAGCGAATATGCATCTACATCATTGCGCGCCGACCAGATCGATCCAGTTGCCGCCAAGCTGTTCGCCTCAGAATTTGAGCGCACAACCTCATTCCTCAGTGTCGGCGGTCTTGCCGCAGTGCATTCTGCCGGGCGTGATCGAGATGCTATCTGGAATGCCATGAAACGTCGCGAAGTTTACGGTACCAGCGGACATAGAATGTTGCTGTGGTTTGATCTGCTGCAAGCTGAAGGTTCGTCTCCCATGGGTAGCGCAGTCGCTATGGATACTACACCGCGCTTCCGTGCCAAAGTACTGGGCTCATTTAAACAGCTGCCCGGCTGTCCCAACTATGTGGTTGCCGCATTGGAAAAAAATCATCTACAAAAAATGGCTCAGGGCGAATGCTACAACCCCTCTGAGGAGCGCTATGAGATAGCCAGCATAGAGGTAATCAAAATTAGACCTCAGGCTGTAGCCGGTGAAGCTATAGCACCATTAATCGAAGATACCTGGAAACAGTTTAACTGTGAGCCTTCGCCAGAGGGCTGCATCGTGGAATTTGAAGACCCGGACTTTGTCGCTGAGGGTCGCGATGCGCTCTATTATGTCAGAGCCCTTGAAGAACCCATCGCCACAGTTAACGGCGGCAATCTGCGCACCAGCTTCGATGAAAATGGTCAGGCCGAAACCACTGATATGTGTTACGGCGACTACCGCACCAGCATTGATGACGACTGCCAGCAGCCCCACAGTCAAAGGGCCTGGTCGTCACCAATTTTTGTAGACTATAAAAAATAAAACAGGGGAACATCATGAGTACAGCTTTAGTAACCGGCGCTTCCGACGGCATAGGCCTAGAATTTTGTCGCATTCTCGCCGACCGCGGCTATGACCTAATTCTGGTCGCAAGACGCAAAGATAAACTCAATGAAATTGGCAAGAGTCTGAGTGCAGAAAAAGATATTAAATGCACCGTTATCAGTGCTGATCTCTCAAAACCCCACGCTGCGCAGAAATTATTTCAGGCAACGCAAAAGAAAAGCCTGCAGGTGGATCTGTTAATTAACAATGCAGGCTTACTGCACAATGGTCTTTTCACTGAGCTGGATTTGGTTGCCCAGGAAAATATGATTACCGTCAATATCCTGGCTCTGACCTCTCTCACCCACCTGTTTGCCAACGATATGGCGAGCAGAGGTGGCGGCCGTATTCTCAATGTAGCCTCATTAGCTGCCTGGACACCTATCCCCAGCCAAAATGTCTATGCCGCGACCAAAGCCTATGTGCTGTCCTTTACTCAGGCACTGCACAATGAGTTACAGGCAGCTGGTACAGGCGTTGTTGTCACTGCTCTGTGCCCAGGTTATACGGCGACCAAGATGATGGACAACCCTGATCAAGGGGGCAAGTTAATGATTCCAGCTGGCCTGATGCAGTCTGCTGAGGATGTTGCCAGACAGGGTATTGATGCCTGCCTCGCGGGCAAACCAACATTAATTCCCGGTTTCTCAAATCGAATGACTGCCTGGACAACTCGCCTGTTTTCAAAAATGACATTGGCACGAATCGCAGGCAGTTTTTACCGTAAAAATATGCAGCAACACAGCCAACAAAAATAAGAGGTTGATATGGCCCAGCGCAAACCCAAGAAAGTATTGATTACCGGTGCCAATGGATTTATTGGCAATATGTTAATGGCTCATTATCGGGCTCAGGGAATCCCGGTGGTTGGTGTGGACCTGAGTGGTAATGGCCTTGATATTTCTCAGGGCGATATTGGCCAGCCCGTAACCATCAGCCAACTATTGCAGGACTGCGATGTGGTAGTGCATACAGCAGCACTGGTTTCCAACTCTATTGCCGACGCCGATATGTGGCGAGTCAATGTGTTGGCGACTCGCAATCTGGTTGCCGCGGCAGAGAAATACAAAGTGCGGCGCTTTGTGCAAATCTCCTCCATTGTCGCCTACGGCAATAGCGCCGAGGGCGAACTAGACGAAGAGCAACCCGTGCATGCAGATGGTGGCAGCTATGTGCTGACCAAACTGGCTTCTGAACATTCAGTGCTGGCAGCCACGGCAAACAGCGCCATGGAACTGGTGATTATCCGTCCCGGCGATGTCTATGGCCCCGGTAGCCGACCCTGGGTGATCCTACCTATCGAGGCTATTAATAAAGGACAGTTTATGTTGCCTGCTAAAGGTGAGGGGTTTTTTCGCCCTATCTTTATAGATGATCTAATCTGCGGCATCGCTCTGGCAGTGTCCACCAAAGAAGCTGCAGGTGAGATTTTTAATCTATCCTGCGAGGGTTATATGACCACTGCAGAATTTTTTAGTCATCACTACCAATGGATGAACAAGCGCGGCCCACTCAAAGTGTCCACCGGGCTGGCCATGTTTGCCGCTTCAGCAGCGACCAAACTGGCACAGATGACCGGCGGCGTTAATGAAGCCTCTACCGCGACCGTGGCTCAACTATGTACCAAAAGCTGGTTCAGCATCGCCAAGGCCGAGCGGCTATTGGGCTGGAAGCCGGAGGTTACATTTGAGGATGGTATACAACGCTCTAAACAATGGGCTCAGGCCCAGGGACTGATTAAGTAGATCCATCAGTACGGTAGGATCCAGCGGTGCGACCGGTCCAATGTTTAAAGCTACGATAGAATGAGCGCGCTTCGCTGTAACCTAATTCATGGGCAATGCTGTCGAGACTGAGATTTGTGTTTTTCAAGAAGTACAGCGCTAGCTCAAGACGTAATTCATTGAGGACATCTTTGTAATGGGTGCCCTCATCCCCCAGTTTGCGCTGCAATGTACGGCTGCTGATACCGAGCTTTTCAGCGATCATTGCACTGGAAGGTGTCTGGGTTCTAAGCATCAGGCGCAGTAAATTTTTAACCTGATCGGTGACCCGCTGATGGTGAGTGATCTCGGCCAGTAACTGAGTGGCATGTCCAAGCAGCATATCCAGTAGTTTTTCGTTGGCCTGGGGCAAAGGCATATCCAACTTTTCCTCACGGATACGCAGGCCATTGGCCGCTTGATCAAACAGCACCTCAGAGGCAAATATTTCGCTATAGCTGGCTAATAGTGCTGGGTCACGAGGCGCAGAATGCTGAAACCAGACTGCATCATGGAGCTGAAAGTTGAGGAAGTTTCGCGCATAGGTAACCCAGGAGCCCAACACATGCTCCACCTCGTTGCGCAATGCCTCAGGGTCAGTAAATTTGCACTCCCACCGCTGCAGAGCAAAGCCATTGGCGATCTCAACACTGGTTACACCCATATCGCCGACAATTTTTTCGTAGATTGGAATCTTGGCCTGAATATCACGCAACGACGAGCAGTTCATCGAGATATACCCCAGCACAGAATAGGATGCCGGTTCGATAAATTTTGCTGAATGCAGACCAAAACATTGATCACCACTGGCTTCAATCAGCAGTAACAGAAGTTTTTCCATGGCGGCGACAGAGATTCGCTGGTTATTGTCGTCCAGTAACTCGGGATCAATGCCGGCGTTGCGGAGCAATGGCAGATAGTCTATCGCACAGGCCTGTGCTGATTTTAGATAGGGGTTAATCGCTGGAACCGAGGCCAGATTATTATCGTTGCTATTTGTCATCATAAATCTATCGTCATTAACTAGATTTTCCTATGGCTGGCCGAAATAGTGACACGACTGTCGCAGTCCGACAGTGACCAGTTTCTCTGTGCCTTTATTATACTATTTATCGTGTTACGCTTACATTTACGGTCTAGATTCAAGTCGCAGGATAGCAGAACTTACAGCTGCGACAGTAAATAATTAAAACAATGAAATAGGTGAATCATATGCGGCTTTGGAATGGCTGGGGGAATGAAAATAGTGATCTGAGCATGGACCTTAACAGCGGTTTAAAAATGCTTCTGGGGGCGCTGGTCGGGCCTTCTATCTCACTGCCTGAAGCAACTCTCGCTGAGGTTGTGGCCAAAGTACCTGCCTCGCGATTGACAGCACACCCACTCATCAGCCTGGATGCAGAAACCCGCGTGCGCCATGCCCGCGGCCAGAGCTTACCCGATTGGCTAGCGATGCACAGCGGCAATGTAGATACCTTCCCTGATGGCGTGGCCCTGCCTGATACCTCTGCACAGGTGCGTGAGTTATTGCAGTTTGCCGCAGACAATAACATTGATGTGATTCCCTATGGCGGCGGCACTTCTGTGGTGGGTCATATTAATCCCAATGCCAGCGACCGTCCTGTGCTGACCATCAGCATGGCAAAAATGAATAAACTTCTATCTCTGGATCGAGAGAGTCAGCTGGCCAGATTTGGTGCTGGAACCCCTGGCCCAGAAATCGAAGCCCAACTCAAAGCTGAAGGCTTTACTCTGGGGCATTTTCCCCAGTCCTGGGAACTATCGACTGTGGGTGGCTGGGTTGCCAGCAGATCCAGTGGTCAGCAGTCGTTGCACTATGGCCGCATCGAAGCATTATTTGCCGGTGGCAGTATGGAAACCCTTAAGGGCACTATGGATATCCCCACTATTCCAGCATCCTCTGCTGGCCCAGATATCCGTGAAATGGTTCTCGGCTCCGAGGGTCGCATGGGTATTATCACTGAGGTGGTAGTACGCGTAACCCCAGTACCTCAGGCTGAGCAATTTCAGGTGGCGTTTTTCCCTTCATGGGATACAGGTTTAACTGCCGCCAGAGAACTTGTACAACAACGTGTCGCACTGTCTATGGTGCGCCTGAGCAATCCACTAGAAACCATTAGCTTGCTGCATATGGGTGCCGGTGAAAATACTGCGGCTGTGGCTGCACTGGAGGCTTCACTGGCAGAAAAAGGCATAGGGTCGGGCAAAGTAATGATGACCTTTGCCGTGACTGGCAGCCAAAAACAATGTGATTTCAACAGTGCGACCGCGCTGGAGATCTGCGCTAGTCATGGCGCCGTGGCAGATCAGTCCGGTCTTGGTGATAACTGGGCACATGGCCGCTTCCGCGCGCCCTATGTTCGCGATCCATTGGGCTCCGCGGGTTATGCAGTGGATACCATGGAGACTGCTGTTGACTGGTCCCGTGTGACTGAATCAATGGAGAGCATTGAGCAGGCTATTCGCACAGGTCTGGCGGATGAAAATGAGCAGGTGCATGCCTATACCCATCTCAGCCATGTCTATGGTCAGGGTTCGAGTATCTATACCACCTATGTCTATCGTTTTGGCGACAGCTACAAACAGGCACTCGAGCGCTGGCACAAACTCAAGGCAGCTGGCGCGGAACAGATCGTTGCCTGTGGCGGTACCATCAGTCACCAGCATGGTGTGGGTGCTGATCATCGCCACTACCTGCCAGCAGAGAAAGGCGAACTGGGCATTGCTGCGATCAATAGTCTGTGCGAATTGTTTGACCCCAGGAGACAGATGAACCCTGGCAAACTTTTACCTGATACAGAGTAAACCAATGGATAAGACTACTCCTCGCGACACCTTACTGGCAGAAATGCGCGAAGGGAAATCCCTTGAATGGGACATTATTGTTGTTGGCGGCGGCATTACCGGTGCCGGGGTATTGCGCGAGGCCGTGCGCCGCGGCTATCGGGCTCTGTTATTAGAGCAGCAGGACTTTTCCTGGGGCACCTCCAGCCGCTCATCAAAAATGGTCCATGGCGGCCTGCGCTACCTGGCTGCCGGCGACATCAAACTGACCAAACATTCTCTGCAAGAACGCGAGCGGCTGTTGCAAGAAGCGCCGGGGTTAGTAGATCGCATTGCCTTTTATTTTGCTCTGGGTAAAGGCAACTTTCCCGGCCGTTTTGCTCTGACGGTGATTCTCACGATCTATGACTTCCTGGCCCGCATTCGCGATCATCGCTACTGTAATAACAGTGCACTGGAAATCCGTTTCCCAGGCGTAGATACCAGCAACCTAAAAGGTGCCTGCTATTACACCGATGCCATGGTTGATGATTCCAGGCTGGTACTGCGGGTACTTCAGGAAAGCATTGCCGAAGGTGGTCAGGCGCTTAATTACTGCAAGGTCAGCAAGCTAATAATTGAAGATAATAAAGTCGCTGGGGTGACCTTGGATAGCGGCGATAATGATGCAATCGAATTGCGCGCTCCAGTGGTAATTAATGCTACCGGTGCCTGGGCAGACCGGCTGCGCAATCAGTTAAACCCGGAGAAGCGCGTGCGCCCCTTGCGCGGCAGCCATCTTATTATTGCCAAACACCTGTGCCCGGTAAGCGATGTTCTAACCACATTGCACCCACAGGATAAACGCGGCGTCTATGTCTATCCATGGGAAGGTACTACAGTTATAGGCACCACAGATCTGGATCATCAGGAGGATCTGGATATTGAAGCCAGCATCTCCGAGCAGGAAACCCAGTATCTGTTAGATGCTTACAATGCAATGTTTCCCCGAGCACAGATCTCTAGCAAAGATATTATTTCTACCTGGGCCGGCGTGCGCCCTGTTATCGGCTCTGAGAATGCTAAAGATCCCTCCAAGGAACGCCGCGACCATGCCACCTGGTCCGACAATGGCCTGATTACTGTGAGTGGCGGCAAGCTGACAACCTTTAGACTGATCGCCCTTGATGCACTGGATGCAGCACAGAGCAAACTGCCTGCAGCTAAGCTATTTACCGATGACCGGGTATTTGCAGCACCAGTCATCACAGCTGAGTCTTTAAGTCCGCATAACCCTCAATGGGGTCAGCGCCTGCTGGGTCGCTATGGCAATGCAGCACAGGCTATCTTGGCCGACGCCAGCGCAAGCGAGCGCCAGCTAATAGGTCATACAGAATTCTGTCTGGCTGAATGCCGCTGGGCCGCGCGCCATGAATCCGTTCAGCACTTAGATGATTTGCTGCTGCGACGCACTAGGCTGGGTATGTGTCTGGCCGATGGTGGTGAACAGATATTTGCCCAACTAGAAGATATTTGCCGAGCTGAACTGGCTTGGGATACGCGGCGATGGCAGGGTGAACTAAAACGCTACCAGGATATTTGGCAGCGTTTTTATTATGTCCCCAAGTAGATTAATAACCAGAAAATATAATAATAACAATGGTGGCGGCAATGACTAAACCCACATACTTTTTAGCGATAGATAATGGCACCCAGAGCATTCGCGCCATGATCTTTGATCACCAGGGTACCCTGGTGGCCAAAAGCAAAGTGGACATAAAAGCTTATTCCGCCCCGCAGCCAGGCTGGGCTGAGCAGGAGGCTGAGTATTTCTGGTCAGTCTTATGTGAGGCCTGCAACCTACTCTGGCCTATGCTGGATTTCCCCCGGGAAGATATTAAAGCAGTCTCTATCACCACTCAGCGTGCAACTGCCGTGGCCATGGCAGCAGATCATAAACCGGTACGCCCAGCCATTAGCTGGCTCGACCAGCGGGCAGTTGAAAGCAAACCTACCTTGGGCGCCTTTGAATCAGCGTTGATGACTTTAGTTAAAGCCAAAAGCTTTGTCGATATGGTGCATCAACAGGCTGAAGCAAACTGGATAGCCCAGGAAGAACCGCAACTCTGGCAGCAAGTGGATAAATTCTTACTGCTGTCCGGCTATCAGACCTACAGACTTACAGGGCAGTACAATGATGCTGTCGCCAGTCAGGTGGGCTATATTCCTTTTGATTTCAAAACTCTCGGATGGGCCAGTAAAAAGGACTGGAAATGGCGCGCTGTGTGCGCAACTGAAGAGATGATGCCCGAGCTAAAACCCGCGGGGGACAGTCTGGGGAAGATCAGCCCGGCCGCCTCGGATGACACAGGTATCCCCGCCGGATTACCCTTGATTGCCAGCGGCTCGGACAAAGCCTGTGAAGTGCTGGGCACCGGTTGTCTGGATGCAGAAACTGGCAGCCTCAGCTATGGCACCATGGCCACGTTAAATATCACCAGTGATAAATATCTCGAAGCCATTCCCTATCACCCGGCCTACCCCGGCGTTATGCCAGATTCTTACAATGTCGAGATGATGGTTGAGCGCGGCTACTGGATGGTCAATTGGTTTAAGCAGGAGTTTGGCCTGCACGAACAAACCATCGCCGATAAAACTGGGATTGCGCCAGAGACTTTGTTTGATGAACTATTAGAGGCCGTGCCCGCAGGCTCAATGGGCCTCACCTTACAGCCCTATTGGGGCGGGGGTACCAATCATGCGGGTCCAGAGGCCAAAGGCGCCATTGTCGGTTTTACTGATGCCCACACCAGAGCTCATCTGTATCGGGCCATGATAGAAGGTCTAACCTATGCGCTGCGTGAAGGAAAAGAGCTAGTGGAAAAACGCAGCGGCGTACCACTCAAGCGGCTGGTTGTCTCTGGCGGTGGTTCACAGAGTGATCAGGTGATGCAGATCACCGCAGATATCTTTGGCATGACCGTGGAGCGCCCGCATACCTATGAGACCTCTGGGCTTGGTGCTGCTATAGCGGCAGCTGTGGGCACTGGGGTATATAAAGATTTTCCAACTGCAGTGGCGCAGATGAGCCATGTTGCAGATCGCTTTGAACCACAATCTGAAAATCAGGCTATTTATCAGGCTCTGTACAGCGATGTGTATAAGAAAATGTACCGACATCTCAAGCCAACCTATGAAGCCATTCGCTCGATCACTGGTTATCCAGCATGATTTCTGGCTGCCCATAAAAATGGCAGAGCCAATTGCTTAGCCCTGCCAATAGATTGCAGCGTAGAGTTTATTGTTTTTGGGAATCTTTCTCTAAGCTGCTGTTTTACTCTTTTGAGTCTGCAAATTATTGTAGTAGCTAATAATATCCACAGTTTGGCCCTTGGCTGTAGCGGCCTGAACTTCAGCAGATGACATACCCACCTTAAGCTGCGCATCATTAACATTGAGATCAAGATGCAAATCCCCCGCCTGCTTGTAAGCCGCATTCCATTCTGCAATAGCACCATCAAGTTCAACTCCAACTGCTGCAAAGTTAGCGGAGCCGGCATCAGCTACTGCTGTCTTGATATCGTTAACCGCAGTATTGACATCAGTTTGCAGAATTTGCCATTCATTTAAAATAGCCTGCAGGTTACTCTCGATCTCGACAGTCTGGGCTGACATTGCTGCAAAGTTTTTCGACAGTACATGTAATGTGGATACATCTGCAGTCAGCCCGGTGATCTGCGCTTCATCCGCTTTAATCGCCGCATTGTCAGTTTTTATTTTCAACCCATCGATAACGATATAGGTAGTGGCTACCGCCACCACAGGACCAAGTACAAACCATACCAGGGCACCTTCAGGAAAGGCTGCAATGGTCGCTACGGTGCCCAAAGTGAGTGCAATACCATCGGCAATACCCAGTGCAACAATTGATGCGGTCAGGCTTTTAATCTCTGCATGCAGAGTATCAATATCCTGATTCAGCTTGTCGATCTGGGCCTGATCAGCACTGGCCGCTTTGGTTGAATCATCGGCAATGGTTTGCAAGTTGGTTGCTATAGCTGGCAACTCATCCTTAAAACTTTTAATCGCATTAAGTGCACCAGTGATAAATGTCACCACCAAACTAAAGGTACTATTTACGTTGCTAAGATCTGTATTCAATGTATCTAGGGCAGTTTTATTACTAGGATCAGCCTGCAAGGTCTGAGCCTGAGTCTTGGCGTTAGCCAGTAGCTGAGTGATGGTTGAGTTATAACTTTTTACATCATCGGGCACATTGAGCAAGCGGGCCATAACGTTATTGACCCAGGTTAATGCCCCGGCATCTGCTTTCTCATAAGCAGACTGAAATTCTTTCCAGTCCGGTGGGTTTTGATTCAGGGTGGGCAAGCTTGAAGAAAGAACACTGGTAATCAAAGTGTTTACTGCAACTACATTCTGCTTATAGGAGTTTTGTTTAACCGCTAGTGATACTGCGTTTTTTTTAATTGCGTTGGCAAGTGCCATGTTGACGTCCTCTGTTTTTTATTTGTGAAATGTGTTGCTTCATTCCTCTCGAAGCCCGGCAAGGTTAGTGAGCTGTCGGCAATAAAAACAGGAACGGGCGCGCAGTTTTGAGGCTATAGAACAGGGATCAGTGGTGATGCACAGTCAAGGTGGGATGCTGTAGTCATTGTGCTGAGGAAAATGTGATTTTGCGTTGCTTAATTATTAACAGCATCTCGAACCAAACTGTGAGCAAGCTCAGCCTTCAGTTCGAGATGGTCGGGAAATAAACTTGATAGTCAGACTAAAAGGTTCTCTTTATGACAATATTGCAATGTGCCATCCAGTGCCAGTGCAACTATGGCCATCATCTCATCAATCTGAGCATTGGTAATAATCAATGGCGGGCAAAAGCCCAGACTGGAACCTGCCACGGCACGGATCAATAGCCCATTATCCTGGGCCATCTTCTGCGCATAGCCACCCACAGCTCCACCCACAAATGGCTCTCCGGTTTGTTTGTTGGCGACCAACTCAATAGCACCAAGCAAGCCGCGGCCCCGAACTTCGCCAACTAAAGGATGGCCGGCAAATTCAGCCAGACGCTTTTGCAGATACTCGCCGGTTATTGCGGCTTGCTCAAAGATCTGATCACGCTGAAATATCTCTTGGGTTTTTAGTGCAACTGCACAGGCCACGGGATGACCTGAGTAGGTATAACCATGACCAAAGGCACCGGCATTAGCGGTCTGCTCAATCATGGCGTCGTAGATATCACGACGGATTGCAGATGCACTGATGGGCATATAGGCCGAGGACAGCTGCTTGGCAAAGGTCATCATATCCGGAGATTCAATACCCATTGTGGTGCAGCCAAAGTCACTGCCTGTGCGACCAAAACCAGTAATTACTTCGTCAGCCCAGAACATAATGCCGTACTTATTTAGCACTGTTTGAACTTTTTGATAGTAACCTTGCGGCGGCACAATAACGCCACTAGCACCGGTAATTGGTTCAGCAATAAAGGCGGCTATGGTATCCGGCCCCTCGCGCAAAATCATGGATTCCAGATTACCGACAATGCGGTCAACAAATTCTGTCTCGGATTCTTGGCCCTGCTTGCCACGGTAATAATGGGGATGGTCGGTGCGCAAAATACCCAGCGCATCAACCGGCAAATCAAAATGATTTTGAGTGACCGGCAGACCAGTTAATGAGGCCGCGGCCACGGTTACACCATGGTAGGAACGCTCCCGGGCAATAATTTTGCGGCGCTCAGGCTTGCCTATGGCCTCATGGTAGTAGCGCAGTAACTTGATATGGGTATCATTGGCGTCGCTGCCGGAATTGCCGAAAGACAGTACCGCATCATCCATTGGAATCATCTCGGCCAGCTTGTCCGCCAGATCAATGGCGACCTGATGGGTTTTGCCACCAAACATATGACTAAAAGTCAGCTTGCTCATCTGCTCGGTGGTGGTATCAATCAGCTCCTGATTGCCATACCCCAGAGCAGTGCACCACAGACCCGCCAGACCCTCGAGATATTTATTGCCCTCTTTGTCCCACACATAGCAGCCCTCACCTCGCTCAATGGTGATCTGCTCTATGGCTTTAAAATTGGTTGTTGGATAAATTAAATGGGTCATAGCACTACTCGTTTATTTCTTCTTATTATTGGAAACTCTGGTTAGCTCGAAATTTTACGGGCTATCTATTGGTTAGCCATCTATTCCACCCAGGCAGATATATTTAATTTCCAGATAGTCGTCGAGACCATATTTCGATCCCTCGCGACCACCACCAGATTCTTTAACACCACCAAAGGGCGCCATCTCATTGGAGATAACGCCTTCATTAACACCAACAATTCCGTATTCAAGCTGTTCGGCAACACGGTATACCCGGCCAATATCTCTGGAATAGAAATAGGCGGCTAAACCGAACTCGGTATCATTGGCCATTTGCACCACTTCGTCTTCTGTCTCAAATGTAAACAATGGTGCAACAGGGCCAAAAATCTCTTCCGAGAATACGCGCATATCCTTAGTCACCCCAGTCAAAATAGTTGGCTTAACAAAGGACCCGCCCAGCTCACTGCGACCACCCCCAAGAGTGATTGATGCCCCTTTAGCCACAGCATCATCAATAAACTCACAGACTCCGATGGCCGCTTTCTCATCGATAAGAGGGCCTACAGTCACGCCTTCATCTGCACCGCTACCCAGTACCAGATTTGCGGCTGCCTGCTTGAGTTTGGCGGCGAATTCATCGTAGATACCAGCCTGCACAATAATGCGGTTGGAACAGACACAGGTCTGCCCTGCATTGCGATATTTGGAAACCATAGCGCCCTGCACCGCTGCATCTATGTCGGCATCATCAAAAACAATGAATGGTGCATTGCCGCCCAGTTCCATGGAAGTCCGCTTTACCGTTGCAGCGCATTCAGCCATCAACTGCTTGCCGACCGGAGTTGATCCGGTAAAGGTGACTTTGCGCACAATCGGGTTGCTGGTGAGTTCGGCACCAATTTCTCCAGTGCGGCCTGTGACCATATTGACCAAGCCTTTAGGGAACCCGGCTCGTTCGGCCAGTTCCATCAGTGCCAGTGCTGACAATGGAGTCGCATTGGCGGGCTTGCACACCACGGCACAGCCAGCAGCAATGGCCGGGGCTATTTTTCGAGTCAACATAGCATTGGGGAAATTCCAGGGAGTAATACAGGCCACTACCCCCACTGGCTGTTTGATCACCATTATGCGTTTGTCATTGGAGGGCTGAGGCACAATATCCCCATAGACGCGCTTGGACTCCTCACTAAACCACTCGGCATAGTTAGCGCCATAGGCGATTTCACCACGGGCTTCGGCCAGTGGTTTGCCCTGCTCTGCAGTCAGCAACTGGGCTAAATCTTCCTGGTTTTCCATCATCAGATTAAACCAGTTGCGCAATACCGAGGCGCGCTCTTTGGCTGTGGTTTTGGCCCAGGCTTTTTGCGCCACTTCAGCTGCTTCAATCATGCGGCGAGTTTCAGCAGTGCCACATTTGGCTACCTGTGCCACAACGTCGCCTGTGGCGGGATTGGTGACTGCCAGCGTCTCACCCGAGTCTGCATCTACCCATTGGCCGTCTATGTAGGCCTGAGATTTAATAAGGCTGGGATCATTCAGTAATAAAGTCATCGAATTGTCCATTAACTGTGCGAT
Organism: uncultured Pseudomonadales bacterium; assembly: GCA_943788875.1. Lineage (GTDB taxonomy): Bacteria > Pseudomonadota > Gammaproteobacteria > Pseudomonadales > Porticoccaceae > HTCC2207. Next base: position 13,954 of record CALSSA010000007.1, read on the forward strand.
TAAGCTATCTTTGGTTTACTGGAACAATAACATAGCCTAATTTTCCAGAATAGTGATGCACCTGTATGACAGAGACAATACCCATGTATAGGTATATCGCTGCATACTAGGTTGATAGCGGCAGATAACGATTGTCAGGCATAACAAAAAGACTGTAATCTGGTGAAACGAGGGCATATAGAATGGCTGATTCTGAATTACATTTTATTCGTGATGGTATTCATACCCATCTCGCCCTGCCTGCAGCAAAATTACTTGCTCTGGTGCCTCAGCTAAACGACTATTTTCACGACTGCCAATGGATCCGAGTGGGATGGGGCGACAACCGCTACTATGGTGCCGAGCACCAACCATTATGGCTGGGACTGCGTGCGCTGATTTTGCCCACTTCAGCGGTTGTAGGTCTGCTGGGGACAGACGATCTACTTAAAACAGTCAGTGATAACGGCAATCTCTATAGCATCAGTCTCAGCGAAGAGCTGTTGGATTCTGTGGCTCTATTTATCAGCCGCCACTTCAAGCTGGACAAATTTGATCAACTAACCAAAGTGCGTGACCGCACCTGCGGCACTCAGTTCTTTAAATCCCGCGGCACTTATCTGGCACTCAATACCTGCAATAACTGGACCTCACATGGCCTTAGCCGCGCCGGATTAGATGTTCATCCATTAGTTATGTTTCTCCCCGGTCAGGTTGAGCGCACCGTGCGCAAAAACGGTTATTCACCCATTAGAGAGCAATTACCCAGTTGAGGGTATAAGGGTTTATGCCGACCCATCAGTAATCTATCAGCTTTAATTTACGACTCAGGTGCAGTATGAGCGCAGCAGATAATATCGATTTCACCCAATACGATACTCAAGCCATTAGCAACAGTGACAGGGACCATTTTCTGCATCCCTGGCAGGTCTTCGATGCTATTGCCGAGGAAGGAGCATTGCCCATTGCCGCCGCCGAAGGTGCCTATATTTATGACAGTGATGGCAAGCGCTATCTGGATGCCGTGGGCGGGCTCTGGTGTACCAATATTGGTATGGGTCGAGATGAAATGGCTGATGCGATTGCCGATCAAGTGCGCCAGATGGCTTATGCCAGTCCATTTGTCGATATGACCAATATTCCCGCCGCGACTCTGGCCGCCAAACTGGCTGGGCTGGCCCCGGGAAACCTTAATCATGTGGCTCTATCCTGCGGCGGCTCTACGGCCATAGATACTGCCTATCGGCTGATTCATTTTTATCAGAACTGTCGTGGCAAGCATGATAAAAAACATGTGATATCCAGAGTTAACTCCTACCATGGCTCTACCTATGCCTCTATGTCGATCGGCGGCAAGCCCGGGGATCACCCCCCAGAGTTCGATTACATTCAGGATACGATTCACCATATCTCCTGCCCTAACTATTACCGCGCAGAGGCCGGGGTTAGCGAAGCCGATTTTCTTGCGGCGACATTGCAGGAGCTGGAAGATAAAATTTTACAGGTGGGGCCAGACAAGGTTGCGGCCTTTTTTGCCGAGCCTGTATTTGGCGCCGGTGGCGTTATTGTGCCCCCTCAGGGCTACCATCGGGGGACCTGGGAGATCTGCCAGAAATATGATGTGCTGTATGTCTCTGACGAGGTAGTCACTGCCTTTGGCCGGCTTGGCCACTGGTTTGCTTCAAAAGAGGTATTTGATTTTCAGCCGGACATTATCTGCTCGGCCAAAGGTCTGACCTCCGGTTATCAGCCTCTGGGGGCAACCATCTACTCCAGCGATATTCATCAAGTCATCAGTGAGCTGGGCCAGGGCCGCTGCTTTACCCATGGTTTTACCTATTCCGGACATCCGGTTGCCTGTGCCGCGGCACTGAAAAATATAGAGATTATGGAGCGCGAAAAACTGCTGCCCCATGTACAGTATATTGGCCCCTATTTTCAGCAGCAGCTGCAAACCCTGAGCGACCTGCCTATTGTGGGTGATGTGCGCGGTGTGGGTCTGATGGCCTGTGTTGAATTTGTCAAAGACAAAACCAGCAAAGCGCTGTTTCCAGAGGAGTTGGACATTGGAAAATGGATTTCTAATCAGGCGGATAGCAAAGGCTTGATTGTGCGCCCGATTATAAATCTCAATGTGATGTCACCCCCATTGATTGTTGATCGAGAGCAGGTCGATTTTATTGTTACCACATTGCGCGAAAGCATTCTTGCCTGCGTGGATGACCTGAGACAGCACGGCCACCTGTAACTAATTAATTGCTGTGCAGGTATTGATATTTAATCACCAGACCCCATCTCTACCCTAGGAAACCATATTAAGGTAGACAGTCAGATGGAACAATATCGTGGTACAACCATTCTGTCCGTGCGACGCAATGGCAAAGTGGTCATTGGCGGCGATGGTCAGGTCAGTCTCGGCAACACCATTATGAAAGGCAATGCCCGCAAGGTTCGTCGCCTTTACAAAGATCAGGTGATTGCTGGTTTTGCTGGCGGCACTGCCGATGCATTTACCCTTTTCGAACGCTTTGAAGCCAAGCTGGAACAGCATCAGGGCAATCTCACCAAAGCGGCGGTTGAACTGGCCAAAGACTGGCGCACAGACCGTATTCTGCGCAAACTCGAAGCCCTGCTCGCTGTCGCCGATGCGGAAGCCTCACTGATCATTACCGGCAATGGTGATGTTATTCAGCCTGAAGACGACCTTATTGCTATCGGTTCCGGCGGCCCCTTTGCTCAGTCTGCGGCTCGCGCACTGCTGGATAATACTGAAATGGGTGCCAGAGAGATTGTTGAGCAGGGACTTAAAATCGCTGGCGATATCTGTATCTACACCAACCACAACAGAACTATTGAAGAGCTGGACTCAAACGCTTAAGCGTCCGCTCAGCAAAGAGTAGTAAGGAATTCCTATGTCACAAATGACTCCTCGAGAGATTGTTCACGAACTCAACCGCCATATTATTGGTCAGGATGATGCCAAGCGCGCTGTTGCTATTGCTCTGCGCAATCGCTGGCGTCGCTCGCAACTGGATGCCGAGATGCGCAATGAGGTCACTCCGAAAAATATCCTGATGATTGGCCCCACCGGTGTGGGTAAAACAGAGATTGCCCGCCGTTTGGCGCGACTGGCCAATGCACCTTTTGTCAAAGTAGAGGCGACTAAATTTACTGAAGTCGGCTATGTCGGCAAAGATGTCGAATCAATTATCCGCGATCTGGTCGAAACCTCAGTCAAACAGCGCCGCGAACAGGAAATGGAAAAAGTGGCCCAGCGTGCTATGGATGCTGCTGAAGAAAGAGTACTGGATGCCCTGCTTCCTCCGGCGCGAAGCGCAGATGCAGAGACAGACCGAGATAGCTCCACACGCCAGATCTTCCGCAAAAAACTGCGCGAAGGTGTTCTGAATGACAAAGAGATAGAAATAGAATTAAGGCAGATGCCCGCCGGTGTGGAGATTATGGCGCCTCCGGGAATGGAGGAAATGACCAACCAACTGCAGGGTATGTTCAGCAGCATGGGCGCAGATAAAAAAACCAGCCGCAAAGTGACAGTGGCCGAGGCCCTGAAACAGCTAAAAGATGAAGAGGCCGGCAAACTGGTCAATGAAGAAAAGATTAAATCCAGCGCGGTGGAAGCTGCAGAACAGAACGGCATTGTCTTTCTCGACGAGATCGATAAGGTCTGTCGCCGCGGTGAAGGCAGTGGTGGCGCCGACGTTTCACGGGAAGGTGTGCAGCGAGATTTGCTGCCGCTGATTGAAGGCAGCACTGTCTCCACCAAGTACGGCATGATTAAAACTGACCATATTCTATTTATCGCCTCCGGTGCTTTTCATCTCGCCAAACCCTCAGATCTGATACCTGAACTACAGGGCCGACTGCCTATTCGTGTTGAGCTAAACTCATTAGAAATCAATGATTTAGAAAGAATTCTAACTGAGCCCAAGGCCTCATTAACCAAGCAATACTGCGAATTAATGGCTACCGAGGGTCTAACTATTGAGTTTACAGTTGATGGTGTGCGACGTATGGCTGAAATAGCCTTTGAAGTAAATGAGGGTACAGAAAATATTGGTGCCCGCCGTTTACACACTATCCTCGAGCGCTTGCTGGAAGAGATTTCCTTTGATGCCTCAGACCTTGGCAGTAAAGGTGAGACATTTAGTATTGATGCCGCCTTTGTCGAGAAAAATCTCGGTGAACTGGCCAGCAATGAAGATCTCACCCGGTTTATTCTCTAATGCCGGTACCCAGCCGCATTGTTGTCAGCGAACAGAAAGATGCCCTTAGTATGGAATATCAGGGCGATGTGCGGTTTAACCTGCCCGCTGAGTACCTGCGCGTTTTTTCCCCTAGTGCGGAGGTTCGCGGCCATGGCAAGGGACAGGAAGTACTGCAGATAGGCAAGCGCCAGGTGCGCATTGAGTCTATCCAGCAGTCTGGCAATTACGCGATTCAAATTACCTTCGATGACGGCCATGATTCAGGGATTTTTACCTGGGACTATCTATTTGAACTAGGTTCGAAGCAAACTGATAACTGGGCCAACTATACTGAGCGCCTGTATCAAGCCAATCAATCCCGCGACCCAGACACCCAGGTGGTTAAACTGTCGTGATTTATCTAGCGGTCTAAATTACCTAAATGCCCGCAACTAGGGCTACAATAGATGCCCTGATTTTTGAGATATCTGAGATAACACCGCCAATGTCTGATAAAACCACCCACTTCGGTTACAAAACTGTCAATGTTGAAGAAAAGGCCGGCAAAGTCGCCGAAGTCTTTCATTCTGTCGCTGGCAAATATGATTTGATGAATGACCTGATGTCAGCCGGTGTGCACCGCCTGTGGAAACGCATGACCATTGAAATGTCTGGTGTGCGCCGCGGCAACTCGGTTCTCGATATTGCTGGTGGCACCGGCGATTTAACCGCCAAATTCTCCCGCATTGTGGGTCCCGAAGGCACAGTGGTGCTGGCTGATATCAATGACTCAATGCTCAAGGTTGGCCGCGACCGCCTGATGGATCGCGGTATCGTCAATAATATTAAGTTTTCCCAGGCCGATGCCCAGTATCTACCCTTTCCAGACAATACCTTTGATGTCATCACCATTGCCTTTGGCCTGCGCAATGTCACCGATAAAGATTTAGCCCTTCGCTCTATGCTGCGTGTACTTAAGCCAGGCGGTCGACTGCTGGTATTAGAGTTTTCCAAACCCGGCAACCCCCTGCTGTCAAAAGTTTATGACACCTATTCGTTTAGCATTCTGCCCAAACTGGGCAAACTGTTTGCCAGTGATGCCGACAGCTATCAATATCTGGCTGAGTCTATCCGTATGCATCCAGACCAAGAGACATTGCAGGGCATGATGGACAGTGCTGGCTTTGCCAATACTGACTTTCATAATATGACCGGTGGTGTTGTGGCCCTGCATCGGGGAGTTAAGCCCTAGTGATTTTTGGCGCCCTGCAAGCAGCTGCTCTGGAAGGGGTAGAAAACATTATCAATGTTGCCCTGACCCATGACCCTGCATCGGCCAAGGGGCTGGCATCCATGGCTGGTAAAATAATGCTGATTGACAGCTCAATGCCTGCAATGTGTGTTGCTGTGGAACCCACCGCCGACGGTATTATGCTGCACCACAATTGGCAGGATGATGCAGATATCACTATCAGTGGCTCATTGGTCTCTATTGCTGGCATGGCCATCAATTCTGGCGATATGGTTTCGTTTTCCGGAACTGGCGTCAATGTGACCGGTAATCTCGAAATGCTGCGCCAACTCAATAAGATTATGGCGGGACTGGATATTGACTGGGAGGCCGCTCTGGCGCAATTAGTCGGCGACATACCAGCTCATATTCTGGCCGATAGCATTCGCAATAGTGCCAGCTTCCGCGCCAATGCAATGGATCGGACCAAATCTGCGCTAGTCGAAGTGTCCCAAGAGGAACTACGGCTAACGCCAAGCAAAAATGAATATGATGAATTTGTTCAATCTGTGCGCCACTTAGCCACAGATGTTGACCGCCTTGCGGCTCGTGCCAACAGGCTTCGCCTTATGATTCAAGATGGGAAAGCCATTCTGTGATTCGCCTTCGCCGCCTCGCTAAAATAGCCTATATTGTAGGCAAATACCGTCTTGACGAGATGCTCCACAAAGACCGCCTACCCTTTGCTGCCCGTGCCTTATTAGCGCCTGCAGTATTATTTGGCCGCGCTAAAGCTGAGCGCGGCGAGCGCCTGAGAAAGGCACTGGAAGAATTAGGCCCTATCTTTATCAAGTTTGGCCAACTGCTTTCCACCAGACCAGACCTGGTGCCAACAGATATCTGTTCACAACTGACCCGACTGCAAGATAATGTGCCTCCCTTCGATTCAACAGTATTTAAAAACAATATAGAGACTGCCCTCAACGGTACTGTAGATGATCTATTTTATAGCTTTGAAACCGAGCCTCTGGCTTCGGCATCGGTGGCTCAGGTCCATGCCGCAGTGCTTGCTGATGGCCGGGAAGTGGTGGTCAAAGCAGTGCGCCCAGGCATCGAAAAAACCATACGCAAAGATATAGCGCTGCTCTATACCCTGGCGCGTTTGTTAGCCAAATACTCTGAGGATGGCCGCAGGCTGAAACCACTTGAAGTGGTAGCAGACTATGAGATGGTTATCCTTGAGGAGCTAAACCTGCAGTCCGAAGGCGCCAATGCCTCATTGCTACGCCACAACTTTGATCAGTCACCACTGCTCTATGTACCAGAGATTCACTGGCCCTTTTCCAATGAGAATGTACTGGTTATGGAGCGTATTTACGGCATTCCTGTGACCAATATGGCTGATCTGGAAGCCGCTGGTGTGGACATGAAACTGCTCGCAGAGCGTGGTGTGGAAATATTCTTTACCCAGGTGTTTGAACACAATTTCTTCCACGCGGATATGCACCCAGGCAATATCTTTGTCGATGCCAGTAATAGCAAATCGCCTAGCTACTTGGCTATTGACTGCGCCATTATGGGCTCCCTCTCCAGCGATGATCAGTTTTATCTGGCGCGCAATCTACTGGCTATCTTTAAGCGCGACTACAGACAGGTAGCCGAGCTGCATATTCGCTCCGGCTGGGTACCAACAGATACTCCGGTCAATGAGTTTACCGGTGCCATTCGTTCAGTCTGCGAGCCTATCTTTGAACGCCCACTGAATGAGATTTCCCTTGGTCACATGTTGATCAGCCTGTTTAACACCGCGCGACGTTTTAATATGGAAGTGCAACCTTCATTGGTGCTGCTACAAAAAACACTACTCAATATTGAGGGGCTAGGTCGCCAAATGTATCCGCAGCTTGATCTCTGGACCACGGCACAGCCATTTTTAGAAAAATGGCTAAAAGATCGCTACTCGCCAAAAAGTATCTTCAAGCAATTTAAACGTCATGTACCGGACTGGCTGGAACATCTACCCCAGATACCGCCGCTTATCTTTCAGGCTCTGCAATCCATACAGCAACCAGTGCCGACTGCGCCCGCAGCCCCTGCTCGCAGAGGTAAAACACCGAACAGGGTGTATAGCAGAATTGGCGCCGCACTAGCAGGCATAGGTATCGGCCTCACATCCCCGCAGTTGGCAGATACCATTAACCAGATACCAGGTGGCAGCCTCACGTTGGTTAGTCTCGGATTACTGTTACTGCTATTGCGCTAGCCGCAATTCAGTTATACTTTGGGTATGAGTAACTTCCCCGATCAAGTAGCCTGGAATAGTGATGGACTGGTCCCAGCCATTGCTCAAGATGCCCAATCCGGTCGGATATTAATGATGGCCTGGATGAACCGCGAAGCCCTTGAACTTACCGTCTCTGAAAACCGTGCCGTGTACTGGTCTCGGTCAAGGCAAAAACTGTGGCGCAAAGGGGAAGAGTCCGGCAATGTGCAACTGCTAAAAGAACTGCGCCTGGACTGCGATAACGATGTTATTTTGATGCAAGTCGAGCAGCTGGGTGGGATTGCCTGTCACACAGGCCGAGTCTCATGCTTTTACTCTGTACTGCACGATGGTGAGTGGCAGGCTGTAGACTCAGTGATTAAAGACCCCAAGGACATATATCAATGAGCGACGTCTTAACGCAGCTAACCAGAGTACTGGAAGCGCGCAAACAGGCCACGGCTGATGATTCCTATGTCGCCAGTCTGCATGCCAAGGGGCTCAATAAAATACTTGAGAAAGTCGGTGAGGAATCTGTTGAAACGATTCTCGCAGCTCGGGATGCTGAGCTGAGCGGCAACAATGAAAAGGTAATCTATGAGACAGCTGACCTATGGTTTCACAGTCTGGTGATGCTATCTCATTTAGGCGAGAACGCAGATGCCGTACTTGCCGAACTTGAAACAAGATTTGATCTATCCGGCCTTGAAGAAAAGGCACAACGTACAACTGATAAGGAGAACTAAAATGGGTTTTGGTTGGCAGGAATTATTAATTATATTGGTCATCGTAGCTATGGTCTTTGGTACTAAAAAATTGCGTAATATTGGCTCAGATCTGGGTGGCGCAGTGAAAGGCTTCAAAGATAACGTCACCTCGGATGCAGATTCGGATTCAGACGCCAAAGTAGAAGCAGGCGAGACTACAGAAGAATCAGAGAAAAAAGACTCCGCAGACTAAACCATGTTTGATATAGGTTTTTCAGAACTACTGGTTATTGCAATCATAGCGTTGATTGTTATGGGCCCCGAGCGACTTCCTGAAACCGTGCGCAGCATTGGTCTGTGGGTGGGCCGCCTGAAACAGATGTTTGCCAATGCTCGCCAGGATCTTGAAACTGAAGTGGGCATGGACGAGATCCATCGCCAACTGCACAATGAAAAAATAATGCGCCAACTGCAAGAAACTAAGACTGAGGTCGAAGACACCATGATTCAGGGCAAGTCTAAGCTTAAAAAGACTGCAGCTGATATCAACAAGGCCGTCGATGAGTCTGATGAAGGCAAGGTATGAACGAGCAAAAAGAAGACTTAACCACCCAGCCCTTTATGTCTCATCTTATCGAGTTTCGCGACAGAGTACTGCGTGCCTTTATCGCCATCCTGATTATTTTTGCCTGCCTATTTTCCTTTAGCCAAGAACTCTATCTCTACGTCTCTGAACCTATCCGCGAATACTTGCCCGCTAATTCCAGCATGATCGCTACAGAGGTTGCATCACCTTTTCTGACACCTTTTAAGCTGACTCTGGTGCTGTCGATGTTTGCGGCTATGCCCTATATCCTTTATCAAGTCTGGGCCTTTGTCGCACCTGGTCTGTATAAACGAGAGAAAAAGATTGTCGTGCCATTATTTTTCTCTAGTGTCTTTTTGTTTTATGCCGGCATGGCCTTCGCCTATTACATTGTGTTTCCGCTAGTGTTTATGTTCTTTACTAGCATTGCCCCGGAAGGCATTAGCGTTATGCCTGATATCCGCAGCTATCTGGATTTTGTATTAAAGTTGTTCTTCGCTTTTGGACTTAGCTTTGAAATACCAATAGCAGTGGTGATTCTGTCTTGGATGGGCGCGGTAGATCCAGACAACCTGGCTAAAAAACGTCCCTATGTCTTTGTGCTGTGCTTTATATTGGGCATGCTGTTAACACCACCAGATATTATTTCTCAAACTTTGCTGGCCATACCTATGTGGCTGCTTTTTGAAATTGGCATTTTATTTGGCCGGCTAGTCAAGCCTGCAGACTAACCAGCAGCTTTAAATAACTGACTGTGTAGCGCCTCGATCTCTCTACCCTCAGCTAATCAGTTTAATGATACGGTGCACTTTAACTAAAGTTTGTTATGCGATACTTCTCCGCCAACATAGAACCAGCGCGCGCCCTGCAGAGTGAACACCGATTTCTCATGCATCTCAACAGGCCGGTTGTTATCTTTATAGACAGCTTTAAATTCCACCCAACCACTGTTGCCACTAACGCCAGAATCCATAATCTGTAATCCGAGCCATTCAGTATCCGAGCTCGAAAGATCTTCGATTGACAGGTCTTTAGCCATTGGCGCAAACCAGGTTTTAAGCAAATAAGTGCCATAGCCACCCATGCAATAGGCACTGTATCTAGAGCGCATTAGCTGCTCCGGTGTTCCCGCAGACTGAGACTCATTCAGCAGCGGCTCGCAACATTCTGTAAAGCACTTCCGACTGCCACAAACACAATCTTTTTTCATTTTTGAATTACCCCATTTATAATACTATTTAGGCTGGTCTGTGGTGCACCGACTGGTTTAAAATCATAACTCATATCCAGTTGAGAGTGAGACCATGCCAAGCGTAGATATTGTTTCTGAAGTTGACACCGCTGAGATACTCAACGCCACAGATAATGCTGATCGAGAATTGTCGACAAGATTCGACTTTCGTGGCGTCGACGCCAGTATCAGCCTAGCCAATGACATCGTGACCATTAAAACGGAAGCAGACTTCCAATGTCAGCAGTTATTGGATATTTTTCGTGCCCAATTGATCAAGCGCAAGATTGACCCCAGAGTCATTGAATGTGACGATGAATCAGTGCACCGCGGCAAAGCATTTTCTTTGGATGTTAGCTTTAAACAAGGTATAAGCTCCGAAATCTGTAAAAAGATCGTTAAACTCATCAAAGACAAGAAGCTCAAGGTCCAGGCCGCAATTCAAGGCGATCAGGTGCGAGTGACTGGCAAGAAGCGCGATGATCTACAGGCGGTGATGGCCATGGTTCGTGAAGCCGATCTGGGGCAGCCCTTTCAGTTTAAAAACTTCCGTGACTAACCATTAGGCAGCAACAAAGACCATAGAAATACTGTTCACACAGTGACGGATATTTTTGTCAGTAAAGCCTTCACCCTCAAACACATGGCCGAGATGGCCATCGCAGTTGGCACAGACAATTTCAATCCGTCGGCCATCAGCATCAGGCTCGCGGCGCACTGCATTGTCAATCTCATCGTCGAAGCTGGGCCATCCGCAATGAGAGGGAAATTTATGTTCCGAGCGGTACAGGGGAGCATCACATTGTTTGCACTGATACAGCCCTTGAGATTTGTTATCTGTGTACTCACCAACAAAAGGCGCCTCAGTCCCCTTCTGCTGAATAACATATTTTTCTTGCGCGGTTAGTTCGTTATAGCTATCTGCCATACTGATCAATCCTATAGTTGTACCGCCAACCAGAGCTTATCCATCGCCTGTTTGACTTTAAATAATGAGCGCATCGCCCCTTCCTGCTGGCCAGTTAAACCATAGTCGCCATCGTACAGACGGATAAAATCCAGTCTTGGATGACCTAGAGCGGCATATTCCCAATCAATAATAAACAAACCGCGCTCATTGACGATAATGTTTTCTGGCACCATATCATGATGGCAAATCACAGGTTCCCAACTCTCAGCATCTACCTCTAGCGCAGCTTGCTCTATCTGCTGCTTAACTGATGCTGAGACAATATCACCACTGAGTTGATCAAGGTAGTTCTGACAGTATTCGAGATAGTTGCGTGGGTTAGAATCCGGCATTTTCACTGACTGTACCAACCCCAGCGCCTCAGAGAGAGACTCCATAATATGGGTATTTTTTAAACTCTTGGTATTGAGACTGTCACCCTCAATAAATTCGCTAACCAGTACCTCATCATCAATAAAATAGACCTGAGGAACCAGGCCAGTTGACTGTAAAAGCCCGAGAACTCTGGCCTCACGCTGGCGATCAATTCCCAGCTTTAAGCTATCCGGAGAGTTGATTCTGACAACTGCTTGAAAAACACCTGCCGCGACCAAAAAGGTTTTGTTGGTGCGACCACCAACTAATTCCCTGACGACCTCAGGCTGACAGTCTAGAGCTGACTTAGTCTGCCACTGCTGCCAGTTACACAGGGTCTGCTGCAGTAGCCTCTGGGTTGTGATTGAAATAGGACTTTCTCCAGGCAAGGTAACCAATGATTGAAAGCACTAAGTATAACCCAAGCATTGCTGCAGTTTGATAGAGCTCTCGATCGATAAACATAAATATAGAAACGGAGTTAATCACCATCCAATACAGCCAGTTTTCAAGGACTTTGCGCGCCACCATTAGGGTAGTCAAGATACTGGCCCAGGTTGTAAATGAGTCCAAATAGGGCAATTTAGCATCTGTATTAGCAGCAAGAAGATAGCCGGACAGCAGAGTCCCAGCCAGAATCAGCAACAGAGCAATAGCGTGCTGTTCAACGCCCCAGCGGCAGATAGCACGACCAGTGCTGTTATCACCACCAAGCCGCCATTGGTACCAGCCGTAAACTGCCATCGCCATGTAATATATATTTAGTGCAGACTCCATATACAGACTGACGTCACCAAATATATACACATAGATGGCAGTACTAATAAAAGCACAGTACCAACACAGGCTACTCTCCTTCATCGCTAAAAGGAGATAAGCGATAGCCAAAACTACAGCCAGGGATTCCAAATCAAAGAAACTAAACACGATTTATAGTGCCTCGTATCCGGGAATAATTTTGGCTACATAAACCGCCATATCAAATTCCGCATAGCAGGCTGCAATCGTATCCTGAATTGCTTTCATCGCACAGACATAATCACCCTGCACCACTGTACTGGTAGGAAATGTGGTGACCTTGAGATTATCAAATTTATTAATCTTCTCAATAAAGCCATCAATGGGAGGAATAAAATCATTCCGGTTTGGGTACATGCTGATATCTATTGTTACTTGCATTATATTCTCCTTGTCAGCAATCGACGATTAAAAATCATATTTACCGCTTAAACCGAATACTCTTGGCTCACCAAACTGGTTATAGGACTCTGGAACCCAGTCGGTGGCAGGGTTGTTACCAAAGTAAAAACCGCGAACCTGATAGTCTTCATCAGTCAGATTACGACCCCACAATGATAACGTTACCGGACCCTGGCTATAACTGAGGTTCGCATGGAGAAGTTCATATGAATCTGATTGCTCATTATGGCTATTTGAGAAATAGAACCTGTCCTTACCATCCACCTGTATTGACGCCGAATAATTCCCCATAAAGTCATATTCCAAACCAACATTGAATTGATAGCCAGGCGCATGAGCCTGCTCTCGACCGGATTGCTCTAAAACTTCATCATTAACATCGAGAATCTGAAGATCGCCTAGTTCAGTGTCCAATACGCCAACCGCAGCAAATAATCGCAGTTGCTCATTAGCCTGCCAATCAAGTTCTAATTCCAAACCATAATTATTGCTGCCCTGAATATTCTCACGGTAAGCTGTCCAGTTAGACGTGCTTATTTCGAATGCGACACTGGCCTGCATATCCTGACGATCAATATAAAAAGCGGATACGTTAACCACAAGGCTATCGTCAAGGTATAGGCTTTTAAAACCCACCTCATAGTTAAGCGCCACTTCGCCGTCATAGCTTAAGTTATCTTGAAGAAATGCAATGTCGTCAGCTTGGTCATTGACTAATGCCTTGCCCATTGCATCCGAGTTAATACCACCTGTTTTATAGCCACGAGTCAGACTGGCATAAGCCATAGCACTATCATCGATCGTATATTGGAGGCTTAATTTACCGCCAATAAGGTCGTCAGCTATTTCGCCGGCAACGCCGTAACTATCGGTATATTGATTGTCAAAATGCTCAACCCGAGAGCCCAGCGAAAGCAACCATTTATCATTGATAGGCCAATCTAACTGACCATAAGCAGCGAAGCGACTGGATTCAAAACGACTGGTTAGGCTTCCGGTCCATGCTCCCCAGTAATCAGCATCCTCTGTGTAACTAAGATCAACTTGGCGATCATAGGCATAAAATCCTGCAACCCAACTTGCACCAGATAAAATCTCATTACCGGGTTTGGACAAAAAACGTAGATCTATGCTCTTGGATTCTCGATCACGAGCATTATTTTCAAAACCTCGAACCCCTAAAGTATCAAAATCCGACCAATCCCAATCAAACCCGTATTCCAAATTAGAATCTTCAACTGTAATCTGGGCCTCGAAAAGATAGGCAGTCGACCCATCCCAAGTAGATTTCAGTGCAATAGCGGTCGATTCTTGGCGGTCATGTCCAGGCTCGTCAGAGTCTGTATGTCTTGTATTTTCAAGAGAAAAAGCGTCATAGCCATTGTCAGCATTAATATGAACTGCCGTCAAATCTATATCTAGCGTATCTGTCAGAGACCAATTTAGTTTGGCTCTCACCAGTAATTCATCAATATTGTTAGTATCGTCACGATTACTAAAATCATTTTTTATATAACCATCGCCAGAATTCTTATTAACCGCGATACGACCTAGCAACCTTTTAGAAATGGGCCCACTGAGGATCATGCCGATAGATTGAGATCCATAATTCCCAGTACCCAGATCGACCCGCCCCTCGAAATCTTCGGTAGGTGCAGCCGATCTGATATTAATCAGACCCGCCAGAGCACTTGAGCCAAAGGCTGTGCCTTGAGAGCCACGTAAAATCTCTACTTGCTCAACATCATAGACACCACCAGCTAAGCCAAGGTTGCTAAAATCAATACCGTCAATGATTAAACCAACAGAAGAATCGAGCGGCTCTTTAAACTGGCTGCGCTCTCCTATTCCTCTAATCTGGAAAAAACGACCTCTGGAAGCGCCGGCGGCTGAATTTACATTTGGAGCGATATTTAATACGTCTTCGAGATGCTTTGCCGTGCGGTCAATTAACTGCGCCTCGGACACAATGCTGAGACTTGCAGCAGTAGTCTGGGCAGATGTCCCACGGAAATCCGCGCTAACAATCACCTCGTCAAGGATATCCTCAGCCACGACAGGCAGAGTAAAGATAAGGCTTAAATATAACATTGGAGCAGGTATAAAATATTTTTTGAGAGAGATGTTCATAGCATGAGCCTCAGTAACAGTTAGTTAAGGAGACCCGGAGGCAAAAGACGGAGTGAAGGGCAAAAAGCAAGTAGTCCTATCCCTACGCCGGCATAATCCGGATCAGGTTCGAAGGGTACTTCTCAGGTCAACTAGACCGCCCCTTAGGAAACGCAGCTATGGTATCACCCGTCTGTTTGCAGGCGCAACAGGTGGGGAGCAAATTACAACGATTTAGACCGTGCAGGCAAGAATACGGCTAATTTGACACAGAGGTCGCCCTGACTCTTCCCGCAGGTTGGCAAATACCTGCTCGACCAGTTTTAGATCGCGCTGGGAATTGGCGCTGAATTTTTTCATCAAGCCATGATGAACCAGCGCATCGCAGACATCGGTAGTCAGAAGGTAAGTATCTTTACCCATGCTGCGCAGCATCATAGGTCCAGAGTTACCCCCCAATCTGCTGCCCTGCTTCTTTAGCTCAAGCCACAGACCAGTGATATTATCTTCCGGCCACTGCGCTATGAACTGGCCAAAGCTGCCATGGGTTCGCTGCCTATCAAGCATATAGGCCGCATTGTTACGCACTGATACAATCTTGGTAAAGTTGCGCACAATCCTCGTGTCCTGAGCCAGCTCCTCAAGTTTCTCGTCACTAAAGTAAGCCACTGCCATAGGATTAAATTGGGCAAAGGCCTCCTCAAATCCTGGCCATTTATTGTCGATAACACGCCACACAAAACCAGCGCGGAAAACGCATCTTGCCATCATGGACAAATAACGATCATCTGTTTGCGCGGCGAGTTGTTTTGGTGTTTTCGGTTTTGGCAGATTAGCTTCAAGCTCATCCGTCCCCCCCCGATTAACGGCGGCTAAATTGTAAAGTACTTCGAATGAAGTCAATGTAAAAGTGTTCCTTTTAAATTTTATCTACAATGCACTATAGCGATTGGATAGAAGAAACTAAAATGGCCAAAAGGTTAATTGGGTAAAGTCATGAGTCTGGGAAATCTCCCGGATAAAATGCACAGCAATTGCAAACAGGAATATGCTAAAGATTTTATCCAACCACCAACTGTTGCGCTGAAACCTACTTAGAGCTCTCGTCTGAGAGATAACCGTCGCCACTAAAACATACCACAGCGCATCAATACCACCTGCAATAATGGTCAGCCCCAGCTTTTCCCAAGGCTGACTATCGACGCGTACAAACTGACTAAATAGCGCGGTAAAAAAAACCAATATTTTGGGGTTTACGAGAGCAATTAAAAAGCCATCTCGCACTGCAGCAACAATAGATAATTTGGCCGCTATAACAATATCGGTTGGTTTCTCTAGTGGCGCGAATAGCAATTTAAACGCCATAGCCAAAAGAAAAAGAATACCAAAAATCTGAATAGCGTCGAACAACAAAGGGGTTTTATCTACTGCAACGACCAGGCCAAATGCAGTGACAAAAGCAAATATGCTAATACCAAAACCATGGGCTAGAGCGGCACAGACACCTGCCAATCGCCCCTGAGATAGCGAGTAATTGACGATAATGGCCAGACTTGGACCTGGAGACATAGCACCCATCAAACAGGCAAGAATAACAGAGCCCCAATAGACCGAAGAAGAATTGATATTCAAGATCATTTCCATGGCCCTTTTATACAGGCCTGAGCAGATAACACAAGTTAATTTTGACTGGTTATTGAATAGCTCAAAAGCCCCCCGACCTCAAATACGTAGGGAGAGGCTGGCCTTTAACTTGACTTCATGCAGCTAAAAGCACTAATACTAAAGTATTAGCCCACAAGAAGTATTTTATCTTTACCTACAATCATTAAAATACCTGCATCCCTATATAAAACCATAAATCACCAAGGGATTACGTTTCGTATTTAGTTTCGGGAGGCTTGGAATGTATACCTTTACTGGTGTTTTATCTTCGTCGACTCGGGATGGAATTTTTTCTAGTAAGGAATATTGATAATGGGAAATTATTTAGATATCGATCAAGAATCTCACAGCATTAAGAGCTGTTCTTCAATAAATAAGTTAGAAGACGCGTTTGAAAACGGTCTTTCTGAATTCACTACCTATATTGAGGGACTGCCGGCGGTTCAGCGTCAAAATTTATTGGAGATGTTACAGCAGAGCGTTAATTGAGGTTTTTGGATACCTTTTCAAAAAGAGCATTTCTATCTGCTTCACTGAGGTTCTCGATTCGACTAAATAGATCTTCAATCACATTTTTTGAGGATTTCTTGGTAGGTGCATCGTACAAACTTTCAGGTGTGATGCCGAAGAACGTTGCGAGCCGAATGACTGAATCCCGACGGGGCTCTCTGGTGACACCACTTAAAATGCGATTAATTGTTGGCTGAGGTACATTTGTTGCACGCGATAGAGCGCTCTGAGAAAGGTTTTGGCTTCTCATCAGTTTTGCCAGCTGTTTGCTAATATCAAGATCTTTCATAGTTTCAACATTATGCTCGTCATTGCTATCCATCTCTGTATTATTTTTAGACCAATTATGTTCAAAAAGCGACAATTATTTTTAGTAACATAGGTTATCTTGATACAGGCACCAGCTTTCTCAACACATCAGGTCTATCAGTAATCACTCCATCGACCCCCATATCGATCAAATCGTTCATTATTTCCTTATCATTGACTGTCCATATATCAACACGCAGATTCATGTCATGAGCTGCGGCAAGGATTTCTGGTGTGAAAACTTTAATGCCGAAATAATACATAGGCAGCTGCACTGATATACCGGGAGGTGAGTATAGGTGACCCAGGCCCATAGTAGACATTGCAATCATAACAATCACTTCAGACTGCCCCAGAGAAGTCGGAACTTCAGGGCAGGAAACTCTAAAATACTTAAGTATTGAACTATGGAATGAACCGACCAACACCTGATTCTGAAGACCATACTGGGTAATCAAAACACACAGCTGATCTGCTGAATCAGTCTCTTCAGGTTTCAGTTCAATAATGTAATAACTCGAAGGCATTTTTTGAAACAAGGATTCCAGCGTAGGGACCAATATCCCTTTGGGTGCCACCAACCCTGGATAGTCAATCTTATGAAACCCCACATCATATTGCTGGATCTCCGCCAAGGTCATCTCTGCGATAGCACCAGAGCCATTGGTTGTAGTGTCGATAATATCATCATGGCGCACCACCAGATGGTTATCAGCAGTCGAATGGATGTCCAGTTCTAGAATATCCGCTCCAACTGCCAGCGCATTAATCCCAGCTTCAAGGGTATTACCAGGTAACAGCGCGCGCCCATTGCCATGGGCAATAACATTAAAGGAATCTGACGGATAGAACGGCAGTGAAGCCTCGCGCTTGACCTCGGGCAATGTCATCAGATACATATATCCCAGCCACAGCGAAAAAACTGCTACCACAATTATTCTTACAAAAATCATCGGCGCAGCCTCCTACTCTGGTAACAGCGACTAGCGATTATGTCGATTGTCTATAAGTTCTTCGACCACAGTGGGGTCCGCCAATGTGGAAGTATCTCCAAGGCTATCGAGTTCATTGGCCGCAATCTTGCGCAAAATTCGTCGCATAATTTTGCCTGAGCGAGTTTTCGGCAATCCTGGAGCCCATTGAATTAGATCTGGTTTCGCAATAGGCCCAATCTCCTTAACACAGATGGCTACCAATTCAGCACGCAAAGCCTCAGTCATCTCAACATTAGCCATAGGTGTCACATAGCAATAGATACCCTGCCCCTTAATATCATGGGGATAACCAACTACCGCGGCTTCGGCAACACTCTGATGTAACACCAGCGCACTCTCTACTTCAGCTGTACCCATACGGTGGCCGGAAACATTGAGCACATCGTCAACACGACCTGTAATCCAGTAATAACCATCTTCATCCCGACGAGCGCCGTCACCCGTGAAATAATAGCCAGGAAATGCACTAAAATAGGTATCAATGCAGCGTTGGTGATCACCATAGACAGTGCGAATCTGGCTTGGCCATGAAGACTTGATCATCAGCAGCCCTTCACCTGCCCCGTTAATTTCCACACCCTCAGGGTCTAACAACACCGGCTCAATACCAAAGAATGGTTGAGTCGCTGACCCAGGCTTGGTAGCCGTAGCTCCAGGCAAAGGTGTCAGCATATGAGCACCTGTTTCCGTCTGCCACCAGGTATCTACTATTGGACAGCGAGCATCACCCACCACGTTGTAGTACCAATCCCAGGCCTCGGGATTAATTGGTTCACCCACGGTACCCAGCAACTTTAATGAGCTGCGCGAGGTTTTTTCAACGGCATCATTGCCTACAGCCATCAGTGCACGAATTGCAGTAGGTGCAGTGTAGAACTGGGTAACCTGATGTTTATCAATGACCTGCCAGAAACGCGATGCATCAGGATAAGTGGGTACACCCTCAAACATCAGTGAAATACCACCATTGCACAGAGGTCCATAAAGGATATAGCTATGGCCTGTAATCCAACCCACATCAGCGGTGCACCAGAAAATATCGCCCTCTTTATAATCGAAGGTATATTTGTGAGTCATGGCAGCCATCAACAGGTAACCACCGGTTGTGTGCATCACTCCTTTGGGCTTGCCTGTAGAGCCTGAGGTATAGAGAATAAATAACGGGTCTTCACTGTCCATCATCTCAGCAGTACAGTCTGGCGACACAGACTCAATAGCTTGCTGATACCAGATGTCTCGCCCTTCAACCCAGTCGATTTGTCCCGAGGTACGCTCAACCACCAGACAGCTATGCACATTGGGGCAGCCCTCCAGCGCTTGATCAACATTCGCTTTTAGCGGAATAGCCTTACCGCCGCGAACGCCCTCATCAGCAGTAATAACCACCTGACAATCGGAATCAAGAATACGGTCTTTAAGCGCATCGGGAGAGAAGCCACCAAACACTACCGAATGCACTGCGCCAATGCGCGCACAAGCCAGCATTGCGTATGCAGCTTCTGGAATCATAGGCATATAGATACACACCCTATCGCCCTTCACAACACCGCGGCCACGCAGCAAGTTGCCCAAGCGCGAAACATTATCGTGCAGCTCAGCATAGGTGATGGACTTATCATCTGTGGGCTCATCGCCCTCCCAGATCAGTGCTGTCTGGTCGGCACGACGCTCTAAATGGCGATCAATGCAGTTAACTGCAACATTGAGCTTGCCCCCAGCAAACCAGCTCGCCTCGCCAGCGCAAAAATCATAGCTAGATACGGTCTGCCAAGGGCTATCCCAGCTCAAAAACTCGCTGGCCTGTTGAGCCCAAAACTGATCGGGCTGATCAATCGACTGGCGGTACATATCTTGATATTTTTCTTCGTTGATCCAGGCAGTTTGCTGCCAATGCTCAGGAACTGAGAATAACGACGATTCTGACATAGCGGAGACCTTATTATGCTAAATATTTTGTATATTACGCTCTTTCGGAGGTCAACGATCTTAGCGGATTTACAGCACCAGATTCAAGCCAATATTCTGCTATAGAATGACTGCAGAGCCATCAACTTTCAGCCCTATAACGGGTTGGCTTGAGGCTATTTTTGATTTTCTCAAGATGAGGAAGAAAGTCTGGACCTCGGCGTAATGTCACACCAGTCGCCAGCACATCAAGAATGACCAAATGCACAATTCGCGAGGCCATCGGCATATATTCATCAGTATTCTCGGGCACATCAACGTCCAGAGTCACTGTACACATATCGGCTAAAGGCGAGTCTGCAGCGGTCAAGCCAATTACAGTCGAGCCGTTACCACGGGCGATCTCAGCGACCTCAACTACTTCTTTAGTACGACCCGTATGAGAGATGACAAAAAACACATCTCCCGTGCCACCAGTAGATGCAAGCATACGCTGCATCAACACATCATCATGACTGGACACTGGCAAGTTAAAGCGGAAGAACTTGTTCTCTGCATCGCGGGCCACAGAACCCGAGGCACCGAGACCAAAAAAGTAAATTCTCTTAGCCTGTATGAGCTTGTCGACAACAAGATTAACCCGCGCATGACTGATTTTATCTCGTACCATTGCAAGAGTATTAATGGTGCTGTCAATAATCTTTGGAGTGTAGCTAGTCACATCATCGTCAGGATCCACATTGCGATTTACAAAACGAATGCCACTGGCCAGAGACTTAGCCAGCTTAAGCTTGAAATCGGGAAATCCTGCCGCATTAAAGCGCTTACAGAATCGATTAACACTAGGCTCACTGACCTGGGCTTTTTTCGCCAGTGTCGCAATACTGGATTGAGTTGCAGCATCAGGATCCGACAGAATCACTCGAGCCACTTTAGTCTCAGACTTATTTAAGCTCGGCAACGCATCGGTAATCACATTGATCAGGTTTTGGCTGTGCATCGACTACTTACCCTCTAGATGAAGCTAACTTACGTAATTATCAACAAAGTGTAGATCATACTGTGGTTTTCCGGGCAAAAAAACACCAAAAAATGTCTATTTTGTAAAAATATTTCACCATCCTGTCACAAAGAGCCAGAATAAAGAGAATTTATGTAATTTTACGTAATAAATCTCTGTTATCTTTGCTTAAACCCTGCTTTAAATCTATAATTTGCGTAAGTTTACTACAATATTAGGGCGACAGGTTATGTACAAGATAGCAATAAATGGCTTTGGCCGCATCGGGCGCAATATAGTCAGGGCGCTTTATGAGCGTCCTGAGCTGCAAGATAAAATCCAGATCGTTGCCATCAACGATCTGGGTGATGTAAATATCAGCGCCCACCTACTGCAGTTTGACACAGTGCACGGCCGCTTCAATCAGCAAGTAGAAATTGGTGATAACTCACTGACTATTAATGGCGACAAGATCCAATGGTTTTGCGAGCGCGATCCAGCCAATATCCCCTGGGGTGAGCTGGGTGTAGATCTGGTTTGTGAATGTACAGGTGTATTTACCAGCCGCGACAAAGCAGCATTGCACATTGCTGGAGGCGCCAAAAAAGTATTGATCTCCGCACCTGGCTCAAATGTCGATGCCACTGTGGTTTACGGGATCAACGACAACATCCTGACTCAGGATCACCAGATTGTTTCAAATGCCTCCTGCACCACCAACTGCCTTGCGCCGCTGGTTAAACCTCTGCACGAAGCCATGGGCATACTGTCCGGTTATATGACCACAGTTCACGCCTACACCAACGACCAACAGCTCAGCGACGTATATCATTCCGATGTCTATCGCGCACGCTCGGCAACCCAGTCAATGATCCCGACCAAAACCGGCGCCGCCGCAGCCATTGCTGACGTGCTGCCAGAACTGGCAGGCAAGCTTGATGGTCTGGCCGTTCGAGTACCTACTATTAACGTATCTCTGGTTGATCTTACCTTTAATGCAGGCCGCGAAACCACAGTTGAAGAAGTTAACCAAATTCTCAAGCAGGCTGCAGAGACTGACCTCAGTGAAGTATTGAGCTACTGCGACCAGCCATTGGTTTCCGCAGACTACAACCATATCCCTTACTCCAGCAACTTTGACTCGCTGCAGACAAGAGTTAATGGCTCACTGGTCAAGGTCATGGCCTGGTACGACAACGAGTGGGGCTTCTCCAACCGCATGCTCGACAACAGTATCGCTCTGTTGTCAGCGGGGTCTTAGTAGTATGCCAAGAAGAACCAAAATTCTTGCGACCTTAGGGCCGAGCAGCAGCAATGATCACAGCATACGAGAGCTTATAGTCGCCGGCGTTAATGTTTTTCGACTTAACTTTTCCCATGGCAGTGCCGAAGAACACAGTCAGCGCGCACAGACCATTCGCAGCATTAGTCAGGCGCTCAAAACTCCCGTGGGTATTCTGTGCGACATGCAGGGACCCAAGATTCGCATTGGTAGTTTTATCAATGATAAAAAAATCGATCTTGTCGAAGGCGGTATATTTACACTGGACAGTCAGATGGATCCAGAGATGGGTGATGATAATGCCGCCTTTATCGCCGCAGAGCTGCTCGAAGATATTGAGCAAAACGATAAATTGCTGCTTGATGATGGACGCCTGACTCTGCAAGTGACGAAGAAAACCGCCCACGCTGTTGACTGTATCGTTATTCAGGGAGGTATTCTGTCAAGTAAGAAAGGGGTGAATAAGTTTGGTGGTGGTCTATCAGCCAAAGCCCTGACGGAAAAAGACAAAGCTGATATTAAAACTGCAGCTGCACTTAACACAGACTATCTGGCCATTTCTTTTGTGCAGTCCAAAGAAGATGTCGAAGAAACTAGACAGCTTCTCTCCGAAGCTGGCAGCAGCGCCCATATTATCGCTAAAGTCGAACGCGCAGAGGCTATTACTCCAGAGTTTTTACCAGGCATTATTGGCAGTGCCGACGGTGTTATGGTGGCCCGCGGTGATTTGGGTGTTGAAATTGGCGATGCCAATCTGGTGGCAGTGCAAAAGCAATTGATCGAAGCTGCCAGTGCAGCCAACAAAGTTGTTATCACCGCGACTCAGATGATGGAGTCAATGATCAGTGCACCCACACCAACTCGCGCCGAAGTATTCGATGTGGCCAACGCAGTACTTGATGGCACAGATGCGGTAATGCTTTCTGCAGAAACTGCTGTGGGAAAATATCCGGTAGAAACGGTAAAAGCCATGGCACGGGTCATTGAGGGTGCAGAAAAACATCCGCTGGCTCAGCGCTCCAAGCATAGACTCGATGAAACCTTCCAGCGCATAGACGAATCTCTAGCACTGTCCGCCATGTATGTGGCCAACCACCTACATGGCGTAAAAGCGGTTATCTGCATGACTGAGACTGGGTTTACACCACTACTGATGTCACGGATCACGTCTTCCCTGCCCATTTATGCAATGGCTGAAAAACTCGGTACCTGTGAAATTACAGCACTTTATAAAGGTGTGGTGCCAGTTCCGTTCGACACATCGCAGCTTGACCCATCAGAAGTAAATCATCTCGCTGTAGAGACATTACTTGAATATGGCGCAGTAACCCACGGTGATCTGGTACTGATCACCAAGGGAGACTTCGTCAATGTGCACGGCGGCACCAATACATTGAAAATTGTTCGAGTGGGCGATGTTATTCGCTAGCTTGGAAAACCGTCTCTTCCCAGGCCATGGATGGCCGACTTAGAAATAAATCAGTACTGACTTACTTAGCCCAATAAATTGACAGTGGCGCAACCTGTTGATTCAAGATAGCTCGAATCGGCAATTGAGTAATATCCTCACCCGCCTGGGCAGCCTGCAAAACAGTCTGCTTACCGGCACCACTAATATGAATGATTAGCTGCTGAGTATCGAGCAGGCGTGGCAATGTCATGCTGATACGCTGGTGAGCCGCTTCAGTCGGCATCACTGCAATACCAGTGCGTCCAGAATTCATATCCAAACCCAGCGGCAAAGCCTCGGTATCAGGAAATAACGATGCCGTATGGCCATCATCGCCCATACCTAGAATCACCACTGTAAACTGTCCAACAGCAGCCAGCGATTGCTCAAGATCAGTCTCGCCATCGACCGCATCTAGCGCTGCATTTTTTAATGCAATAAAGTTGGCTCGATGAGCCTCATTGATCAACAGGTTTTCACGCACTAGCTTCTCATTGCTGTCTTTGTGCTGATTATCGACCCAGCGCTCATCGGCAAGAGTAATCGTGACCGCACTCCAATCCAGCTGCTGCTGAGACAATAAATGAAACAATCCCATTGGCGTCCGTCCACCAGAAACTACCAGAGACCCTGTGCCTGAAGACTCAATATCAGCTGCCAGCATAGCAACCACTTTCTCCGCTAGGGCAATATCCAGTGCCGACGTATTTTCAAATTCGAGCAGTTCCATACTTAGTCCTCGTGCCAACTGCGATTGTCATTCTCAATCAGGATCTCGGCCTTTGACGGACCCCAGGATCCAGCACTATAAGATTTAGTACCTACTTTTTTATCGACCCAGGCATCCAGCAAAGTGTCACACCAACGCCAGGAAGCCTCAATCTCATCCCGACTCACAAACAGCCACTGATCACCTTTAATCACTTCGAGTAGCAGTCGCTCATAGGCATCAGGGATTCTTGAGTCACCGGCAGAATCAAAGAAATCCAGATTCAGGGTGCGCTTTTCGACACCCATACGCTGCTTAAGGCTCTGCTTTTTAGACACCATCTCAAGCTGAATACCTTCATTGGGCTGCAGATTGATAATCAGTCGATTATTGGCTTCATCATCAGTCTCAGGGAACAGGGAATGAGGATTATCTTTGTAAGTAATCACCACCTGAGTCACCTTGTCTTTCATGCGCTTGCCTGTGCGCAGATAGAATGGCACACCAGTCCAGCGCCAGTTATCGACATAGACCTTGAGCGCCACATAGGTTTCGTTGTTACTGCTGTCACCAGTGCAACCCTCTTCTTCCATGTAACCCACAACAGGCTCACCAGCGACCCAGCCAGCTGCGTACTGACCACGCACAGCCTGACTGACCACATTGTCGCGATCAATCGGGCTAAGAGCTCGGAGTAATTTGACTTTTTCAGCGCGAATTTCATCGGCCTCGAGAGAGTTTGGCGGCTCCATAGCAACCATGCACAGCAATTGCAGTAAGTGGTTCTGAACCATATCCCGCAACTGCCCAACTTTATCGTAATAAGACCAGCGACCTTCAATGCCCACAGTTTCAGCGGCAGTAATCTGCACATGATCAATGCAGCTATTGTCCCATTGCGAGTTAATCATGCGATTAGCAAAGCGCAGGGCCAACAGGTTCTGTACTGTCTCTTTACCCAGATAATGGTCAATGCGATAAATATTACGTTCCGGGAAATAACGACCAACCGTATCATTCACTTCCTGAGAACTTTCCAGATCGTGGCCAATCGGTTTCTCAAGTACAATCCGCGACGTCTTGGCTACACAGCCTGCCTCGTCGAGATGCTTGCAGATTGAGCCAAAAATACTCGGCGGCGTGGCCATATAATAGACTATGGTACGCTTCTCAATAGACCATTCTTTGAGCGCGCTAAATTGTTTTTTCTGTGAAAAATCAATGCGAATATATTGCAGTCGATGGCTAAACCGTTTCCATACTGTTTCATCCCACTCGGATTCGCCAACAGCATTTTCTAATATCGTGCGGGTTTGCTCGATAAAGATAATACTATCAATATCCTCCCGTGCCACACCGGCAATACGCACACTGTCAGCCAGCAGGCCAGCCTTATCTAAATGATAGAGCGCGGGAAATAACTTACGCTTGGACAGGTCGCCGCGGGCGCCGAAAATAACCAGATCAATATTGCTGCTCATTATAAACCTCAGTAGTTTTGTACTACGTTAAGACTTTTTATTCTAGGTTCAGACTTTGGATTTCAGACTAGCCTGCAAGCTCAACTGCTTCTCGCGCCAGAGTCTCAATTTCAGACCAGGCGTGCTGGCGAATCAATTTTGTTTGCGCAATCCATGATCCACCGACACATAATACATTTGGTAAGGCCAAATATTCCACGACGTTATGCAAGCCAATACCCCCGGTTGGACAGAATCTTATATCACCAAAAGGTCCCGCAAATGCTTTTAAAACAGAGGTACCACCAGCGGCCTCTGCTGGGAAAAATTTAAAATCCCGATGGCCGTATTCCATGCCGCGCATCAACTCACTGACCGATGCAATACCTGGCAAAAATGGCACTGAAGATCGCGCACCTGCCTCTAATAGTGTATCTGTTGCCCCAGGCGAAATCATAAACTGACAGCCCAGATCTTCCGATAATTTTATCTGTTGTTCATTGCATACAGTGCCAGTACCTACAATCGCATCAGGTACGTGTTTTACAATTTCACGAATGCCCTCAACTGCGGCCTCGGTTCTCAGGGTCACTTCTAATACCTTAAGACCTCCAGCAACCAATGCCTCTGCCAGTGGAACTGCATCTTCCACTCTATCTAATGTAATGACTGGAATCACAGAATGACCAGCTAAAATATTTCTCACGTACAACTCCTTAGATTTGCTGTAGCTTTTTCGCCGCACCTAAAAGGCCTAGATTGCTGCGCACAACTATATAAACTGGTATTGGTTGCAAGTAGCTTACAAAGCGACCTTTGTCTTCAAACTTGCTGCGGAAACCACTATTGATAAAAAACTCCTGAAAGCGAGGGATAACGCCCCCCGCAATATAGATACCACCCTTGGCACCAAAGGTAAGCGCCAAATTTCCAGCCGCAGAGCCCATGCCTTCACAAAACATATTGAGTGTCTGCAAAGCCTTCCTATCAGACTGATCTAACGCAGCCGTCACCACTTCAGCCGGGGTTTCAAACTCAACCTCCACAGCTTCGATGGAGCACAGAGCAGTATAAATATTAAGGATACCTTTGCCTGACAACAGGCGCTCTAGAGATACCCGGCCATAACGCTCGCGCAGCCAATTCACCACCTTGCTCTGCACATCATCAATAGGAGGGTAGTCGGCATGGCCACCCTCGGTGTCAATCACATCATAGCTATTGGCCCGCTGAACCAGACCGGCTACGCCCAGGCCAGTCCCAGCACCCAGAATCCCAATTGGCTTGGTGCTAACAGCATCAGCACCGCCGACCTTGACCAGATCACTGTCATCCAGCTCGGTAATACCATGGGCCACAGCTTCAAAATCATTGATCACCGAGAGGTTTTCACAACCCAGTAACTGCTTGAGATGGGTCTTAGTGAACTGCCAATGGCTGTTAGTAAACGTAATTTCCTCATTGTCGGCCGGACAGGCCACAGCGAAACAAACATTCGCCGGAGCAGCATCCCAGCCCGTGGTTGTAGCAATCTCCGCCAGCAAACCATCAATCAGGTCAGCGAACTGCGGATACTCTTCCACGGAATGATGAAACTCAAATTCACTTTCCAGACTGCCATTATCCAAAAGCGCAGAAAATCGAGCATTTGTACCACCAATATCAGCAACAAGATTCCACTTAGCAGCCATAACTTATTCTCCACCGAACAGGTAGGAAGCACCCTGCTCTGCACTGCTTATATTAGCGCGGTTCATAGTAAATAATTCTCGACCACAGCCGCGCTGGCCGGTATTGGGCTGAGGCGCATCATCGCGGGCTGCAAACTGATCTGCATCACCCATATACATTAACTCACCGGTCATACCATCGACACGCAGCATATCGCCGTCGTGCAATTTCGCCAGCAGACCGCCACAGGCAGCTTCCGGCACCACATGGATAGCAGCGGGAACCTTACCCGATGCGCCAGACATACGGCCATCAGTGACCAGCGCAATCTTGAAACCCTTATCCTGCAATGTACCCAAAAATGGCATCAACTTATGTAGCTCTGGCATACCCAGAGCTTTAGGGCCCTGATAGCGCACAACCACAACACAGTCTCTATCCAGCGAACCAGACTTAAATAATGGCTCCAGATCGTCCTGAGCATCAATCACCACAGCCGGCGCTTCAACCACTTGATTTTCCAGTGCCACCGCAGAGATTTTCATCACGCCACGACCCAGATTACCGTTCATCAGACGGAGACCGCCCTCGGCAGAAAAAGGCTTATCAACAGTGGTTAAAACCTCAGTGTCCAGAGGCATCTGGGGAGACTCACTCCACACAATTTTATTGGCAGCATCCAGTTTTGGCTCCTGAGTAAAGTCAGAGAAGTCCGTGCCCCAAGAGGTTTTAGCATCGCCGTGCATAAAGCCAGCGTCCAGCAACTGACGGAACATACAGCTGGTACCACCAGCCGCATGGAAATGATTTACATCTGCCTGACCATTGGGATAGACCCGGGCCAGTAGCGGAACCGCTCCACTCAACTCGGAGATATCATTCCAGTTGAGGAGAATGCCCGCAGAGCGCGCCATAGCGACCAGATGCATCGTATGGTTGGTAGAACCACCGGACGCTAACAAAGCCACCGTGCCGTTAACCACAGCTCGGGCATCAACAATCTCACCCACTGGGCGATAATCATTACCCAGCGCAGTAATACGCGCCAACTGATAACCGGCTTCCGCAGTCAATTTATCGCGCAGTGGGTTTTCAGGGTTTACAAACGAACTGCCGGGCATTTGCAGGCCCATGGCTTCGAGAACCATTTGATTACTATTAGCGGTGCCATAAAAAGTACAGGTACCAGCACTGTGATAAGAATCCGACTCTGCCTGCAACAATTCATCGCGGCCAATCTGGCCCTGAGCATAGAGCTGACGAATACGCTGCTTCTCTTTGTTCGGCAGACCAGTCTCCATGGGTCCAGCAGGCACAAACAGTGCCGGCAGATAACCAAAGCTCAATACCCCCATCACCAGACCAGGAACAATCTTGTCGCAGATACCCAGCGCCAACACACCATCAAACATCTGGTGAGAAAGAGATAGCGCCGTGCACTGAGCGATCAAATCGCGGCTTAAAAGGCTCAACTCCATACCGTCCTGACCCTGAGTCACGCCGTCACACATCGCGGGAACACCACCGGCAACCTGAGCAGTGCAGCCAATATCGCGCATAGCCTGCTTGAGTTTGTCCGGGTAGGTGGCATAGGGCTGATGAGCCGAGAGCATATCGTTGTAGGCCGTGATAATGGCCATATTGCCCGCTTCCATCATGCGCAGACTATTTTTATCCTCTTCGCCACAGGCCGCAAAGCCATGAGCAAGGTTGCCACAGCTTAACTTGCCACGTTCAGGGCGATTATTGTGGTCCTCAGCGATCTGTCGTAAATAATCGTCACGCAATGTAGCGCTGCGCTCTATAATGCGCTGCGTCACCGCGGCGACTTGGGGATTTATCTTGCCCATAATGGCTCCAAAACAATAGTTGTGCAATTGTAACAAAATTACATAAATTGACCATAAATAATCCAACTTATGATCAAATACTGTAATTTAATTACATTTAGTTTTAATAAAAGGCGTTAAGCAATACACTCAAGTTTACGCCTTAACCCATCAGTCTCAAACAGGAAATAAGCTACAGATGAACGATAAACCCTACTCACCAACCTCCACCCCGGCCTGGTCGAACCTGCAGGACGCTGCCAGCAGTGCCGCAGACATTAATATTGCTGAACTATTTACCACCAATCCACAGCGGGCAGAGCAGTATTCAACAACTGTTGGTGAGTTGTATCTGGATTTCTCCAAAAATCTGCTGAGCGATAGTATTTGGACAGACCTGCTGGCTCTGGCAGAGCAGTCACAGCTGCGCTCTCACCGCGCCGCCATGTTTGCCGGCGACAACATCAACAGCACAGAGAATCGTGCCGTATTACATGCAGCTCTGCGCGCTGAGCCGCAGGATGCCAGCGGTAATGCAGAGCAGGCGCGAATCGCCAAGGTTAAAACCCAGCTGCAGGCGGTCAAAAACACTAGCGATAAAATTCGCCGTGGCGACTGGCTCGGCAGCACCGGCAAAGTAATAACAGATCTGGTTAATATAGGTATTGGCGGCTCAGACCTGGGCCCCAAGCTAGCCTGTGCGGCACTGGAAGAATTTGCCCACCCGGAGATCAATGTTCACTTTATCTCTAATGTCGATGGTGCAGAAATCTTAACTCTGCTGAAAAAACTCGACCCAGAAACCACATTGGTAGCATTGGCAAGCAAGACCTTTACCACTCAGGAAACCTTATTAAATGCTCAAACCGCCATTGACTGGTTTGAGAAAACTATCGGCCTGAAAAATGCTCAGAGCAGCAGCCACTTTGTTGGCCTGACCGCAAATCCGGCCAACGCTATTGCCTATGGCATACCTGAAAATCAAATTCTAGAGTTTGCCGAATGGGTCGGTGGTCGCTATTCGCTCTGGTCAAGCATCGGGCTATCTATTGCTATCAGCATTGGCTTCGAGCAGTTTGAAAAAATGCTGGCAGGTGCTCGAGAAATGGACCTGCACTTTCAAAATGCTCCGCTTGACAGCAATATGCCAGTGATCATGGCTCTGCTGGGAATCTGGTACAGCAACTTCCTCAAGGCCGAATCCACAGCAGTGATTCCCTACTGCGAGCGCCTGCTGCTGCTACCTTCTTATCTGCAACAGCTGGATATGGAGAGTAACGGCAAAGCCACAACATTAAACGGCGAGCCGGTGGATTATGACACTGGTGCCATTCTCTGGGGACAGACCGGCACCAACGGTCAGCATGCCTTTTTCCAACTACTGCATCAGGGCACCAGAACAGTGCCCATCGACTTTATTGCGGCCGCTAAAGACGACCTTAGCAACGACAATCACCATCGAGTGTTGCTGGGCAATATGCTGGCCCAGTCCTCTGCTCTCATGACTGGACAGACAGCACCAGAGGGGCAACAGTATAGATATTATCCCGGTAACAAACCCTCCAATACCTTAATACTCAATCGGCTATCGCCGAAAAACTTCGGTGCATTGATTGCTCTTTACGAGCACAAGGTATTTGTACAGGGCAGTATCTGGAATATTAATTCATTCGATCAATGGGGCGTGGAGCTGGGCAAAAAAATGGCCAATGAGCTATTGGGAGACAATGCAGAAACCGCCGAGTTCGACCCTTCAACTAAGGCGCTATTTAGTCATATAGCCAAGAGTAACTAAAGGCGTAATTCCTTGGGCAGGGAGAAGCTGATATTTTCTACCACACCATCCAGTTCCTGAGGGGCGGTGGCACCCAGCTCAACCAGCCGGCTAATCACATCTTTCACCAATACCTCTGGCGCAGAAGCGCCAGCGGTGACGCCAATGGCACCAGCACTGAGCAACCAGTCTGACTGAATATCCTGCGGCCCATCAATCAGATAAGCCTGACAGCCACAACGCTCAGCTAGCTCACGCAGGCGATTGGAATTTGAACTCGCCACAGAGCCTACCACCAGCACCAGATCTGTCTCAATCGCCAACTGCTTTACAGCATCCTGACGGTTTTGGGTGGCATAGCAAATATCATCTTTGCGCGGCCCCTTAATCAGGGGAAACCGCTGTCGCAAAGCATCAATAACCAGAGCAGTATCATCCATCGACAGAGTCGTCTGAGTGACAAAAGCCAATTTGGAGGGATCATTGACCTCCAGGGCTAAAACATCTTGCTCATTCTCGACCAGATAAATCACCCCGCCGGTCGAGCGATCATATTGACCCATGGTGCCCTCAACTTCAGGATGCCCCTGATGGCCGATCAGCACGCATTCCATACCCTCCAGCGCGTACTTAGTCACTTCGATATGGACTTTGGTCACCAGTGGGCAGGTCGCATCAAATACTTTGAGCTTGCGCCGCGCCGCCTCTTGCTGAACAGCCTGAGACACACCGTGGGCGCTAAAGATCACAATCACATCATCGGGAATTTCATCCAACTCATCGACAAACACCGCACCGCGTTTGCGCAGACCATCCACCACAAATTTGTTGTGTACCACCTCATGACGCACATAGACAGGCGCACCAAAGACATCCAGCGCACGGTCGACAATATCAATAGCCCGATCTACACCGGCACAAAATCCTCGCGGGTTAGCCAGTTTAATATCCATCAGTGAACTCGCTGGGGTGAAACGCTAATAATTTTCACCCGAAAAGTAATCACCTGGCCGGCAAGAGGATGATTAAAATCAATCATCACCTCGTCATCACCCACCTCAATAATCACTCCAGGCAGCTCGCCATCACCATTTTGAAAGGAGTACATAGCGCCCAACTCAAGCTCGTCCTGTTCAAAGTTACCGCGCTCAACCCCCTGCACATTCTGAGGGTTGTGCTGACCGAAGGCATTTTCCGGTGCAATAGAAAACTCGCGCTCATCACCATCGATCAACCCCATCAGTGGCACTTCAAAGCCGGGCAACAGATTGCCATCGCCAACAACAAAGGTCGCTGGTTGAGTATCAAAATTGGAATCCACCACATGACCATCTTCAAGGGCCAGTGAAAAATGCAATGTCACGCTAGTTCCAGTATCAATTGAGAGAGGCATAATCAGAGTTGCTCTTTGCTGTCCGTGTCGGGGCCATTAACCAGGGTATCGAATATCAGTATGGCAGCACCCACTGAAATACCGGCATCGGCAACATTAAACGCAGGGAAATGTTTGCCAGACCAGTGAAAATCTAAAAAATCTACCACATAGCCGAGGGTCAAGCGGTCATAGAGATTACCAAGCGCCCCGCCCAGAATAAGTGCCAGTGCTAGCCCTTCCAGCTTGCGCTGCAGCGGCAAGCGCGCGATCCACACAATAATCACGCCACTGATCACAGTAGCCAGTAGGCTAAAGCCCCAGCGCTGCCAGCCACCGGCGTCACTCAAAAAACTAAAGGCCGCACCATAGTTGTGGGCACGCACCAGATTAAAGAAGCCACTAAAAAACTCAGTATCACCATAGGCGTAGCGCTCAACGATCCACAGTTTGGACCATTGATCCAGTAGCAGGACTGCCGCCGCAATAGCAAACCAGAGCAGAGTTATTCTATGCAGCTTAGGCATAGTGGCGAGCCTCATCAGCACCGCTGATATTGCTCACACAGCGGCCACAGACCTGCGGGTGCTGTTCGTCGCCGCCAACATCATCAATAAAGTGCCAGCAGCGCACACATTTTTCTGCACTGGAGCGCTGCAGAGAGACCTTTAGCCCTTCCATCAATGAGTCTTCAGCGCCATCGGCCTGGTTGAGGCTACCCAGCATTGCCTTAGAGGTAATAGTGACAAAGCGCAACTCATCACCCAGCTTGGCCAGAGATTCACGCAGACTATCATCCGCATAGACCTGAATATCAGCTTCCAGAGAGCCTTTTACATTGCCTTGGTTACGCTGATCTTCAATCACTTTATTGATTGCTTCTTTGGCCTGCAGAATGATCGCCCAGTCCTGCTTGCTGATAGCTTCATCATCAGTCAGACGCTTCAGGGGGTACCATTGCGCGACAAATACCGAACTGCTGCGATCGCCGGGCATAAAGCCCCATATCTCATCAGCGGTAAAACTTAGGATAGGAGCAATCCAACGCACAAAGGCCTCAGCAATCTGATGCAGTGCAGTCTGAGCCGAACGCCTTGGCAGGCTGTCTTCAGCACAGGTATAGATACGGTCCTTAATAATATCCAGGTAAAAGCCACCCATATCACGCACACAGAAATTGTGTAACTTCTGGTAAATCTGGTGGAATTGGAAATTGTTGTAATCCTCGATAATATCGTCCTGAAGCTGCGCCGCACAGTCAATTGCCCAGCGGTCCAGAGCCAGCAACTGGCCGTGATCAACCGCATGCTGCTCGGGGTCAAAACCATCGATATTGGAAAGGAAGTAACGGGCGGTATTGCGAATCCGGCGATAGGACTCACCAGCGCGCTTAAGAATCTCATCAGATACAGTCATCTCAGCACTAAAATCTGCACTGGCAATCCATAGGCGCAATACATCAGCACCCAGTTCATTGATCACCTTCTGCGGAGGAATCACATTGCCAATCGACTTGGACATCTTGCGGCC
Organism: uncultured Pseudomonadales bacterium; assembly: GCA_943788875.1. Lineage (GTDB taxonomy): Bacteria > Pseudomonadota > Gammaproteobacteria > Pseudomonadales > Porticoccaceae > HTCC2207. The sequence goes on from CALSSA010000007.1 coordinate 48,250, forward strand.
ATTCTCATCCACAGTAAATCCATGGGTCAGTACCGCCTTGTAGGGCGCAGTGCCATTGATAGCAATCGCGGTCTTCAGGGATGACTGGAACCAGCCACGATGCTGATCAGAACCCTCAAGATACAGATCAGCTGGATATTGCAGCTCTTCACGAGCACCAATTACAGAGGCATGGGTCACACCGGAGTCAAACCACACATCCAATGTGTCAGTGACTTTTTGATAGTCACCGGCATCCTCGCCCAGCAACTCAGCGGCGTCAACATCGTACCAGGCATCAATGCCAGCATCTTCGACCAGCAGTGCAACCTTTTCGATAAGCGCAGGCGTATCCGGGTGAATCTCCCCGGTCTGGCGATGGACAAACAATGCAATAGGCACACCCCAGGTACGCTGGCGAGAAACACACCAGTCCGGGCTGCCATCCAGCATACCTTCAATGCGCGCCTCTCCCCACTCCGGGTGCCAGGCAACATCTTTGATCGCCGCCTTGGCCTTATCCAGCAGACCATTTTTATCCATCGAGATAAACCACTGGGGTGTGGCTCGATAAATCAATGGTGTCTTAGTACGCCAGCAATGGGCATAGCTATGAGTAATTTTGCCGCAGGCCATCAGTCTGCCGTGCTCCCGCAGCACCTCAATAATATGATCTTCAACCTTGTACACATGCTCACCGGCAAACAGCTCCACATCATCGCGGAACAGGCCGTTATCCATCACATAGTTGAGAGTGCCAATGCCGTAGCCTTTGGCCACGGTAAAATCGTCCGCGCCATGATCTGGTGCTGTATGTACACAGCCAGTACCAGCATCAGTGGTGACATGATCCCCCAGTAACACAGGAATATCACGCTTGTAAAAGGGATGCTCAGCAACCAGATTTTCCAGCGCTGCACCCTGACAGCTGGCCAGCACCTGATAATCTTCGATCTCCAGCCGTTGCATCACCGATTCGACCAATGCCTGGGCAAAGATCAAACGCACAGGCCCTGCCTCAGTCGCACATTGCACCAGACTGTATGCCAAGTCGGCGCCCATGGAGATCGCCTGACTGCTGGGAATGGTCCAAGGTGTTGTGGTCCAGATAAGGACATTGACTGCCCCCTCACCTGGCAGACCTGCAAATGCGGCTGTCACTTTATCGAGTTGAGCAGCTTCAGTTACCGGATAGGCCACATCAATAGAGAACGAGGTCTTATCCTGATATTCCACTTCGGCTTCCGCCAGCGCAGATCCACCAACCACACTCCAGTAAACCGGCTTGTAGCCTTTGACCAGATGGCCATTCTCAGCGATCTTACCCAGGGCGCGAATAATATCCGCCTCAACACCAAAGTTCATGGTCAGGTAAGGCCGTTCCCAGTCACCCAGAATACCGATGCGAACAAAATCTTTACGCTGCCCTTCCACTTGTCGCATCGCATAGTCACGGCACTTCTGGCGAAAAGTTGAATAATCAACCTTGACCCCTGCCTTGCCCACTTTCTTTTCGACATTGTGTTCAATCGGCAGACCATGACAGTCCCAGCCAGGAATATAGGGCGCATCAAAACCACTAATTGTGCGCGACTTAATCACAATATCTTTTAATGTTTTATTGACCGCATGACCCAGATGAATATCACCATTGGCATAGGGAGGACCATCGTGAAGAATATATTTTTCACAGCCGGCGCGGGCCTCTCTGATCTGCTGATAGAGATTATTCTCCTGCCATTTTTTGAGAATTCCCGGTTCCCGCTGAGCCAGATTGGCACGCATCGGGAAATCGGTTTTGGGCAAATTTAATGTTGCCTTGTAATCAATTGGGTCGCTCATATCAGCCTTAACTTATACTCTCTTGCGAACCTGCAAACCAGGCTCTGATCTGTTGAACATCTCGCTGGATACTCTCGACAAGTTTATCCAGCGTGGTAAATTTTTCTTCATCGCGAATCTTGGTAACAAACACAACATCGATCCGCGTACCGTAAAGGTCACCAGTAAAGTCCAGCAGATGAACCTCCAAAACTGGCTTAACCAAATCACCCACCGTCGGCCTTACACCCACATTGGCGGCACCCTGATAAGTGCGACCATCAATTTCTACCAGCACCGCATAGACTCCAGACAATGGCGCACTGTAACGATTGAGTTGCACATTCGCTGTGGGAAAGCCAAGCTCTCGACCCAGCTGCTGACCATAAACCACACGTCCTTTAATTGAAAAAGGCCTGCCTAATAATTGGCTGGCCCGATCAAAATCTGCCTGCCGTAATACCTGTCGCAACAATGTACTACTAACTCGCTCGCCCTCAACTTCCAATGTCTCAGTGTCCTGCACAGCAAAACCAAAGACTGCGCCCATCTCTGACAGCATCTTGAAGTCGCCACTGCGATCACAGCCAAAACGGAAATCATCGCCAACAATAAGATGCTCAGTGCCAAGCCCATCAACTAACACCAACTTGACAAACTCATTGGCGGTTAACTTGCTCAGAGCAGTATTAAAATGCAGGCACAGCACATGGTCCAAACCAAATTCTAACAGCGCCTCGACCTTATCCCGCAGTCGCATTAACCTAGCTGGCGCCTTCTCCCCAGAGAAAAACTCCTGAGGCTGCGGCTCAAAGGTCATAGCAACGGCAGGCAAGCCAAGTTCAGCTGCCCGGTCCTTAACCTGTTTGAGGATGGCCTGATGACCCAGATGCACGCCGTCGAATGAACCAATAGTGACCACCGATCGCTTATCGAACGACTGCAAGCTCTGCAAGTCGCGAATAAAGGTCATTTTGCTAGGTTCTAAAGCCAACGTCATCAGTCTCCGCCCAAGGCCCTGAGTATACCTAGCAAAGCGGCCAAAGGTAAGGGATAGAAGCAGATTGGACGTGACAAATTCAGTTGCTTTTATGGGCGCCTGAATCTAGTTCTCAGATGAAGTAGCTTTTGCTGGCCCGCGCAGGTCTGCCAGGCGAAATCCAGTGACAAATAAACAGCCAACATAAGCCATAAATCCAGCCGCGCAGAGCGCTGCGATCTTGCCACTGCGCTGCCACCAAGCCAGCTGCTGCCACAGCGCAGAATCGAGCACATTCAGTTGATCCGCCACCAACAGCAGCACCACAACCATTGCAGTAACAGACAACAGCAAACCCACAAAGAAGCGCCACCAATGAGCAGAGGGGGAATAGATACCCTTCTTGCGCAAATAGATAAACAGCAATAGCGCATTGAGAAAGGCCGACACTGAGGTGGCCGCCGCCAGTCCAAGATGGCCAATTTGCCAATAATGATGCAACGGCAGCACAAACAGCAGATTAAGCCCCATATTTGAAACCATCGCGATAACGCCAATACGCACCGGCGTGCGCATATCCTGACGGGCAAAAAAGCCCGGCGCCAACACCTTAATCAGCATAAAGGCCACTAAACCTACGGCATAGGCGCGCAGGCTCAGCGTCGCCATAGACATATCCCGCGCCGTCATCACATCGCCATAATAAAACAGCGTCACCAATATTGGCTCTGCCAGCAGCACCAGTGCAGCGGCGGCAGGCACGGCAATAATCAAGACCATCTTTAGTGCCCAATCCAGAGTCTCAGAATAGGCCTGCTTGGAATCGGCCGCATGGTGACGGGACAGGTTGGGCAAAATGACAGTCGCAATAGCCACAGCAAACACCCCCAAGGGCAATTCCGACAACCGATCTGAATAATACAACCATGACACGCTGCCCGTGGGCAGGAAGGTCGCCAGCATAGTATCCAGTAACAGATTGATCTGACTGACCGAGACCCCAAAAATCGCCGGGCCCATAAGTGCCAGAATCTTGCGCACACCCTTGTCCTGCCAGTCCACTGTCGGCTTTGGCAGCATATGAATGCGATGCAAAAATGGCAGCTGGAAAATCAACTGCACCACACCAGCCATAAATACTCCCCACGCCAGAGCATAGGCTGGCTCATCAAACAGAGGCGCAGCAATCAATGCCGCAGCAATCAATGTGACATTGAGTAATAACGGGGTAAAAGCAGGTACTGCAAAACGGTCATAGCTATTAAGAATACCGCCAGCCACACCAGTCATTGAAATAAACAGCAGATAGGGAAAGGTAATGCGCAGCATATCTGCGGTCGCCGCAAACTTGGCCGGATCATCAAAAAACCATTTAGGCGCAAAGATTGCCGCCATCACCGGCGACGCTAGCACGATAATAATGGTTAGCGCCAACAGGCTAATCCCCAATGTGCCAGCTACGCGATCGATCAGCGCCTTTACTGCAGCCTGACTGCCCTTTTCTCGATACTCCCCAAGAATCGGCACAAAGGCCTGAGCAAACGCCCCCTCAGCAAATAGCCGACGAAAGAAATTAGGAATCTTGAAGGCGACAAAGAACACATCAGCCAGAGCCTCTGCGCCAATCACCCGGGCAAAGATAATATCCCGAGCCAAGCCCATAAAGCGCGACAGCATAGTAAAGAAGCTCACCACACCACTAGAGCGCAGCAGTCCACTATCTTTAGTCTTTTGCTGGTTTGCCGCAGAATCCTGAGTCAACAATAGGGCCTTAATTAGAGGTTACAATGCTGTAGTTTAACCATCGCTGGCAACTTGGCCAAGCTAAACAGGGAAACTATAGATCACAGGGCCCAGAGCAATGCATGATCAGCTGACTCAGCCCGCACAAATGACTGCTAATTAGGGCTAAAATTGGGTTGAATATCCTCAAATAACCCTGTATATTTCCGCGCCTTCAGTGGGACCCTTTGAGAGGAGAAATTTCAGGTGGCCAATACAGTACAAGCAAAGAAACGCGCACGCCAAAACGAGAAACGCCGTCAGCATAATGCCAGCCTGCGCTCTATGGTTCGCACATACCTAAAGAAAGTGGATGCAGCACTTGAGTCAGGCGATCACGCCGCATCTCAAGCAGCTTATGATGCAGCTGTTCCAGTAATCGACCGCATGGCGGATAAAGGCATTATTCACAAGAATAAAGCTGCTCGTCATAAGAGTCGTTTAAATATTAAAGTTAAAGCCCTAGCTGCCTAAGACCTTTTCGTAAGAATTGTCTCAGTAACAGGGTGGACGCGAAAAAACCGGCTTTTGCCGGTTTTTTTATGCCTGATAAAAACAGTAGACTTTCACAGCCGGGTCGTCCTGCGCGCAGCGAAAGATATCTATCTCAATAGTTGCTACCGGGAATATTTCGCGTCGCTCAATATGACATTTGGAAGCACAACAAGCCTTGGCAATCAGACAGTAATATGCCCTGCAATAAACTGCTGTACAGCATCCTGATCATTATCCAATACAGTAAACCGCTCTTCACGCTCAAACAGATCAGCCATATGAGGCGGCAACTCTGGATCCTGAGGATAACCAGCCTGCTTAACCGCATCTGGAAATTTAGCCGGATGGGCGGTCGCCAAGGTGATCATAGGCGTCTCTGCACTGCTGCGGCACTGACGTGCAGCCTCCAGACCAATCGCCGTGTGTGGGTCGAGAAGATAATCACATTCAGCATAGGTATCACGAATAATCCCGACCATACCCTCATCATCGCAGCGATAGCTGGAGAACAGCTCCCTCGCCTGCGTCAAAGCACTGTCACTCAGATCCATATGCCCGGCCTTGGCGTCAGCCATTAAACCAGCAATAGCTGAACCATCGCGATCATAGAGATCAAACAGCAAGCGCTCAAAATTGCTTGAGATCATAATGTCCATACTCGGCGCCAGACTCTGTTCCAGAGGGCGAGTACTGTGGTCATTGTCGCTAATGCAGCGATGCAAAATATCATTCTGATTGGTGGCTATCACCAACTGCTCAATAGGTAGGCCCATCTTATGTGCCAGATAACCGGCAAAAATATCACCAAAATTACCGGTGGGCACAGAAAAAGAAACCTTGCGCGCCGGGCCACCCAGAGACAGGGCCGCCCAAAAATAATACACAATCTGAGCCATAATCCGCGCCCAGTTGATCGAGTTAACTGCCACCAGTTGGCGGCCATCAGGCAAAAACGACTGATCGGCAAAGCTCGACTTAACCATATTCTGACAATCATCAAAATTGCCGTGCAAGGCGATATTATGAATGTTGCCCGCCATCACCGTCGTCATCTGCCGACGCTGAACATCGGATACCCGATTGTGGGGATGCAGAATAAAAATATCGATATTGCTGCAACGGCGGCAGCCTTCAATAGCCGCAGAACCGGTATCACCAGATGTCGCACCCATAATCACCACTTTCTGGTTGCGCTTTTCCAGTGTGTAATCCAGCAGGTTACCCAAAAACTGCAGAGCAAAATCCTTAAAGGCCAATGTTGGGCCATGGAACAGCTCCATAATCCACTCGTTGTGACCGGTCTGCACCAGAGGAGCAATGCCGTTGTGGCGAAATGTAGAGTAGGAATCATCAATTAGTGTTTTAAGGTCTTGCTCAGGCATGGCATCAGCGACAAATGGTGTCATCACCTTCAAGGCCAGATCTTGATAGGACAGACCAGCCCAAGAGGCGATCTCCTGCTGACTAAACTGCGGTATATGCTCAGGAACAAACAGCCCACCATCAGGCGCCAGCCCAGTGAGAATAACGTCTTCAAAACTTTTCGGCTCTACTCCGCCGCGGGTGCTCACAAATCTCATTTACTGGTCCAAATGTTCGACACGGATAAAGCTCACAGTACCGCGCACAGTTTCAAGTTGTTCAATATGCTCAACAGCAGCATCCAGCAGTTTTTCTCTGGTGACATTAGTTAGGATAATCACATTGACATAATCCTCACCTGCAGGCTGCTCTCGCTGAATAATCGCCTCAATACTAATACCAGCATCGGCCATTATCTTAGTGATATCAGACAGCACCCCAGGTTTATCCAGTGCCGCGAAGCGAATGTAAAAACTGGTTTCAATATCTTCAATCGCCATAATCTTCTGCTGTTGCAGCGATTCACTGCTACAACCCAGTGCAGGCACCCAGCTGCCAGCGTCTGAGTTCATGGTTCTGGCCACATCGACAATGTCTGCAATCACAGAGGATGCCGTAGGCTCGGCGCCGGCTCCGGGACCATAATAAAGCGTAGTACCCACAGCATCAGCATTTACCATCACCGCATTGGACACATCATTAACCCCAGCAATAAGGCAACTCTCCGGCACCAGTGTGGGATGTACTCGCAATTCAACGCCGTTTTCAGTTTGTCTGGTAATACCCAGATGCTTGATGGCGTAACCCAGTTCGCGGGCATAACCCACATCCTGAGGCTCCAGCTTGGTAATACCATCAGTAAAAATACCGTCCAGACTCAGAGGCATAGCGAACGCCAGAGAAGCCATAATTACCAACTTATGAGCGGCATCGATGCCTTCCACATCAAATGTAGGATCAGCTTCGGCATAGCCTTTTTCCTGAGCTTCGGTAAGCACATCGGAAAATTCACGACCTTTGCTGTCCATCTCCGAAAGAATAAAGTTGGTCGTACCATTGATAATACCGGCCAGCCAGTTGATGCGGTTCGCAGCCAGACCTTCACGCAGCGCCTTGATAATTGGAATGCCACCTGCCACAGCGGCCTCATAGGCAACCATTAGGCCGCGAGACTCCGCAGCCGCAAAAATTTCCATACCGTGCATGGCAATCAATGCTTTGTTAGCCGTTACCACATGCTTGCCATTTTCCAGCGCTAGCATTACCAGTTCAAAGGCCACATCAGTGCCACCGATAAGCTCGACAATAATGTCGATATCAGGGTTTCTTGCCACATCAAAAATATCCCGCCTGACATCTGTCGTAGCGGTATCACAATTTGGGTTGTCGCGGCGGGCACCAACCTGCGATATCACAATGTCGCAATTGGCGCGTGAATTAATCTGTTTTGAATTGCGGTTTATGACGTTGTACACGCCGGCACCGACTGTGCCTAATCCGCAGATGCCGATATTTACCGATCGCACCTAATGTCCTCGAGCTGATTAAAGATTGAGGCGGTGCACTCAGGCACCGGCCAATGATGAAGAGCCACAGTGTATTCACTGCACAGGCCCTGTCAATCCGGCAATTTTATACTATTGCAGGAAATATTCAGGGTTATTTTTAACTCTATTGATTAGTTGCCAGATTCAGTCAGTCCCAGTATTTGAGCAAAGGAGGCGGCGGGCTGATATCCAGGTAGTAAAGTGCCATCCATTAGGATAATGGCTGGAGTGCCCGATACACCAATACGCTGGCCCAGAGCAAAATGATCCGCGACAGGATTATCATCACAGACCTTATTGGCAACAGCTTCGCGGTTTTTGATTTTGGTCAGGGTTTTCTGCTGATCTTTGGCACACCAGGCAGTCGCTATTTTGTCATAGGAGTCCGAGGGAATACCGGCTCTGGGATACGCCAAATAACGAACTTCAATTCCCATAGCATTCAACTGGGGAACCTCTTGATGTAACTTGCGACAATAGCCACAGTCCACATCGGTAAATACATTCATAATCGCTTTGGTCGCACCCTGAGGCTTAAAGATAATCATATCCTCAGTTGTTCTGCTGGCAAAAAGCGCCTTGCGCTCACCATTGAGTCGCATATCGCGAACACTGACAAACTGCCCTGGCTGGATCATATAAAGACTGCCATCAAAAAAATGCTTGCCATCGGCAGACACATAGAGCAGCGGCCCGCCCTCCACCTGCACCTCGTAAAACCCCTCAACCGGGCTCTCGGCCAACACGTTGTATTGCAGATCAGCCCGGGCCGACTTTAGTTGAGAGACAATTAAATCATTAACTGCAGCAGGCACCGCGGCAACCGCCGATAGAGCCATTGAGAAAACAACGCCCAGAGCAACAACATTAACGATAGCTTTTTTTATCAACACAATAAAAGTCCTGAGAAAATTAATTAAAGAATTGGAGTATTTAGATTGAAGGTGGTTCCAATGCCGCTAAAACGGCGACAGCATTAGAGCAGCCTGTCGACTGCTCTGTGCCAGAGTATTACTAGACTGCTTCTTCGCCAGTCTCGCCGGTGCGGATACGAATAACTTCATCCAGAGAAGTAATAAAGATTTTGCCATCCCCTATCTTGCCGGTTGCAGCAGATTTAGTAACGGCCTCGACCACGCTATCAACCATATCTTGGCCCACAGCGATCTCAAGCTTAATTTTAGGTAAAAAATCCACAACATATTCTGCGCCGCGATACAGCTCAGTATGGCCCTTTTGACGACCAAAGCCTTTAACCTCAGTTACAGTAATACCCTGAACGCCGATATCGGCCAGAGCTTCGCGAACATCATCAAGTTTGAACGGTTTAATAACAGCAGTAATCAGTTTCATAATTCTCAGTCTTCTTGTGGCTATGTAGTTAAAGTATTGCCTATAAAGATACCTGTTTCTATCTAAAATTGCATCTGTCCCAGCAAACAATCATCCAGCAGAGAGTTTTAAATGCAAAAAAAACGGGGCCCCTGAGGGCCCCGCTATACTTACTGCGAAAAGTTTTTACATTGCCTAAGAGGGACTACGCCTTAGAGCTAACAAACTCAGGGTAGGCTTCCATACCACATTCTGCGATATCAACGCCGCTGAACTCTTCCTCTTCAGAGACTCGAAGACCCATAATGGCTTTCAAGATACCCCAGGCAACCAAGCTAGCGCCAAACACCCATACAAAGATGGTTGCAGCACCGATCAACTGGCCAGAGAAAGAAGAACCTTCATTAGTCAGAGGCACCAACAGCAGGCCCAGCAGACCAACAACACCGTGTACAGATATAGCACCAACGGGATCATCAATCTTCATTTTGTCCAGAGCCAGAATGCTGAATACCACCAAAACACCACCAGCAGCACCAAACAGAGTTGCCTCTAGTGCGGTCGGAGTAGAAGGCTCAGCAGTAATAGCAACCAGACCAGCCAGAGCACCGTTCAGCGTCATAGTCAGATCAGCCTTGCCGAACAGAAGCTTAGCAACCAGCAGAGCAGCGATCAGACCACCGGCGGCAGCAGCATTTGTGTTCATAAACACAACAGCTACAGCGTTAGCACTTTCAACGGAAGCTGTAGCCAGTACAGAACCACCGTTAAAGCCGAACCATCCCAACCACAGGATAAAGGTACCCAGAGTAGCCATAGGCAGGTTCGCACCAGGGATCGCATTCACTTCACCGTTGGCGCCATACTTGCCTTTTCGAGCGCCAAGCAGCAGCACACCAGCAAGCGCAGCAGAAGCACCAGCCATGTGAACAATACCGGACCCAGCAAAGTCAGAGAAACCGAGGTCACCCAGAGTATACATACCGAATACAGAAGCTCCGCCCCAAGTCCAGGCGCCTTCCATTGGATAGATAAAGCCAGTCATAACAACCGCAAAGGCGAGGAAAGCCCACAACTTCATGCGCTCAGCAACAGCACCAGAAACAATAGACATTGCAGTAGCAACGAACACAACCTGGAAGTAGAAGTCAGCAGCTGGAGCATAGGTAGCAGGCTCTTCAACACCAGTAGCGCCATCACCAGTAATGCTGCTCAAGAAAATGTCGCCGCCGTACATCACCGCGTAACCACAGACCATATACATGGTGCAGGCAACGGCAAACAGCGCAATATTCTTAGTCAGAATTTCAGTGGTGTTTTTAGCGCGAACTAAACCGGCTTCGAGCATGGCAAAACCAGCTGCCATCCACATAACCAGAGCGCCACACATCAAAAAGTAAAATGTGTCTAAAGCATATTGTAATTGGAAAACATCAGTCATCGTTTAATCCTCGTCCTATACCGCTTCAGCGCCGGTTTCACCGGTGCGAATGCGAATAACATCTTCAAGAGTGGAAATGAAAATCTTGCCATCACCGATTTTCCCCGTTTGAGCGGCATTGGTAATCGCTTCAACAGCGCTATCTACCATCTCGTCAGCCAGCGCAATTTCCAGCTTAACCTTGGGCAGAAAATCCACCACATACTCAGCACCGCGATATAGCTCAGTGTGGCCCTTCTGGCGGCCAAAGCCTTTAACTTCAGTAACCGTTACTCCCGCGACACCCAGGTCACCGAGAGCCTCTCTCACTTCATCGAGCTTGAAAGGTTTAACAATTGCAGTTATTAATTTCATAACATGTCTCCAGAGGGTGGCCGCAGCCACCCAGATTTAATTGCAAGATAATGGGGTCAATTACATAGACTTGGTAATGCTGAAGGTAACATTTGAGCTGCAAGAGCTATCGTCACCGCCAAAGCAGTCAGCTGTATCCAGATCGGTATCTGTGTAAGTCAGACCAAACTCTAAACCAGCAGCTTCAGTACCCAAAGAAAGAGACCAGTCGATGTAGTCTTCAGTGCCAAACGTTGCGTTGTCTTCGATTGAGTTATCAGCAATATGGAAGCTCAGGCTGTAATCTTCGCTAAGAGCAAAGCCATAATCAAAAGCAATCATAGTCATTTCGCCAGAACCGCCGAAGTAATCATCTGAGTAGGCAAAACCAATAGAAGCGTCTCCAAATGAGTAGCTACCATAAACCTCTTCAAAATCCAGATCGCCAGATGTCTCGTTGGGGTAGCCATAGTACAGGTAACCAATATCGAAAGACCCTGCTGCATAGCCGATGTAGTAATCAAGCTCGATTCCCTCACCCCAAGAGGCGATAGTCGAACCCCAGGTTCCGATATACAGGCCGCTGTCAAAAGCAACATCTAATCCACCAGACAATGCTTCGCCAGTGCTTTGATCGATACCGCGGAAAAAGTAGTCAGATGCTACAGTCACGTTGCCAGATACTTCAGCGGCCATTGCAGTAGCGCCAGACATCATAGTTGCAGCAAAAATTGCAGTTTTTAAAGCTTTCATAGGTACATCTCCCAAGACGTAAAGTTAAAAATAAAAAGTTAATTTAAAAGCACGGGGCTTTTTGTAATGTTTCGATTAGATAAATGCATTTAGCGTGCCAACTATAAAACCTCCGCAAACAAAGGCTATTTCAGCCGCAAAACCGATAACTTGAACCAGATTGGTGCATTAATTGAACAATGCCCAGATCGGTGCGCACCAACTTGGACTAATGTGATCCAACCTGTGATTGCTGCGAAAAGATTTGTTAAAGTAGCCAGCTGAAGCAAGGTCACAGACGGAGCCCAACCATGAACCCAGAAGATTTACACAAGCAAGTATGGCAACAACTCAGCCAGACCTTTGCCGGCGCGCAAGCCATTAGCGACGAAGTGCAGGGCCATCTGCGCAGCGCCATGATGAGCACCTTTGGTCGGCTCGACCTCGTCACCCGAGAAGAGTTTGATGCCCAGCGCGCGGTATTAATGCGCTCAAGAGAAAAAATAGAAACATTAGAGCGACAGCTAACGGAGCTAGAGGCAGCTCTCGCAGACAAATAACCCACAGCGACAATATCAGCTGTCTGCACGAGTCATCGTCATTTCGTGACAAGGATCAATCGCACTTACCCTCAAGGAAAAGAGCGCCATGTCATTGGCCACAGTGCATACCAGAGCCAAGCTGGGCATAGAAGCCCCAGCAGTGACCGTTGAAGTCCACCTCTCCAACGGCCTGCCCGCCTTCCACATAGTCGGCCTGCCAGAAACCGCCGTTAAAGAAAGCAAAGACCGCGTGCGCAGTGCCATAATCAACTCACACTTCGAATTTCCCGCACGCCGCATCACCGTCAACCTGGCACCAGCAGAATTACCCAAAGAAGGCAGCCGCTTCGACCTAGCAATAGCCATAGGTATACTCGCCGCCTCCAATCAGATACCTACCGAACTGCTAGGCCATTATGAATTTATCGGCGAGCTAGCCCTGTCAGCAGAACTGCGCCCCGTAGAGGCAGTACTGCCCTCCGCACTGGGCTGCGCCGCTAGCGGCAAACAACTTATTGTTGGTCAAGGCAATGCCGACGAAGCCGCATTGGTTGAATCATTAACCGTACTGCCCGCCAAGCACCTGTTGGAAGTCTCCGCCCACCTGCACCAGCGACAAGCCATTCACCCTTGGAAAAGAGTCGCCATTGAGCCACAGCAAAATCCAGCTCAACTGCGTGATGTTATAGGCCAACAACATGCCAAACGGGCCCTCGAGATCGCCGCAGCTGGAGGTCATCATTTATTGTTCTATGGCCCACCGGGTACAGGCAAAACATTGTTAGCCAGCCACCTCCCCGGATTGCTGCCACCACTCAGCAACCTAGAAGCACTCGACGTCGCCGCCATCCATTCAGTGGCACGAAAAGGACAGCGGCAATACAGCAGAGAGAGGCCCTTCAGAACACCACATCACAGCGCTTCCGCAGTAGCCATGGTCGGCGGAGGCAGCACCCCCAGACCAGGAGAAATTTCATTGGCCCATCTGGGCGTATTGTTTCTTGATGAGCTGCCAGAATTTCAGCGGAATGTACTGGAGGTATTGCGCGAGCCCCTCGAATCCGGCGAAATAAATATATCCAGAGCCGCTGCCCAAACCTGCTACCCCGCCAGGTTTCAGCTGGTTGCAGCCATGAACCCCTGTCCCTGTGGCTATCTCGGCAGCCAGCGCTGCATCTGCACCAGCGCACAGATAGCCCGCTACCGCAGCAAAATCTCAGGACCATTATTAGATCGGATAGACCTGCAGGTGCAGGTCAGTGCCATGGAAAACCATCAACTATTAAATCAACAACAGTCCGAGGGCGAGAGTAACCACACAATTCAGCAGCGCATCTGCAATGCCAGAGAGATTCAATTAGAACGACAGGCGACCATCAACAGCCAACTGACCAGCCAGCAATTAAAACAATATTGCCCAATGGACAAAGCACAGCGGCAACTGATGGATCAGGCCGTAAATCGCTTCGCCCTATCGGCCAGAGGTTTTTATCGAGTGCTAAAAGTAGCTCGCACTATTGCAGATTTGAGCGGGCTGGAGACACCTGAATTAGACCAATACCAAGAGGCACTGAGCTTTAGATCAACAGTGCAGCCCAACCCTAAATAGCACTGTCCGGCAACGTCACCCCACAGTGATAGCAGTACTCAGCCTCAGGATGATGACCAGTACGCTCGCAAACATTACAGCGGCGATTGCTGGTTTCCGTATGTATTTCCCGCGCAATCTCAGCCGTAAATATGCCCGTAGGAATGGCAATAATCGAATAACCCGTCAGCATCGCCAGAGTAGCAATCACCTGCCCCATCGCCGTCTGCGGCGTAATATCCCCATAGCCAACCGTAGTAATAGTCACAATGGTCCAATAGATACTGCGGGGAATACTGGTAAAGCCATTCTCCGGCCCCTCAACAAAAAACATCAGGCTGCCAAAGATCACACAAAGCACCAGCACCGCGGTGAAAAACACAAAGATTTTGCGCCGCGACGCATACATAGAACGCAACAAAACATTGGCTTCCGACAGATAGCGCACCAGCTTAAGCACCCGGAAAATGCGCAACACTCGCAGCAAACGAATCACCAGCCAGTAATTAGCACCCGGGAAGAACAGGGCCAGATAGCTCGGTAAAACTGAGAGCAAATCCACCAGACCATAGAAACTGAAAATATAGCGCAATGGTTTTGGCGACGAGTAGATTCGTGCCAGATATTCCACTGAAAACAGCAGCGTAAAGAACCACTCCAGACGAAACAGCCAAAACCCATAATGGCTGTTCACCACTTCAATAGAGTCGAGAATAATCGCCAGCACACTGAGCAAGATCAGATAAATCAACGCAATATCAAAATACTGCCCAGCTGGCGTATCAGTGCCAAAAATCACCCGATAGATTTTTTCTCGTAAGGATACCTCAACCATCATCTTTGCCTGTTAGCTGATCCGATAAGGTTATTGTATGCAGTAATAGATCAGTTGACTATGATGCATCTCAGAACTTACCAAACAGATAACAAGAGACAACAATATGGATCTTGCCCAGGGCTTGATAATAATCACCTCAGTCCACCTGCTGGCCGCCGCCTCGCCGGGGCCGGATTTTGTGTTGGTCTCACAGCAAACATTGTCCAATGGCAAGCGCGCAGGCCTGCTGTGCAGCATAGGTATAGCGCTTGGCTTGTCCGTGCACATTCTCTACTCCGCCTTTGGTCTGGCCGCAGTGATTGCCAATTCCTCCTCAGCGCTCTGGGCGATTAAGCTATTGGGCGGCAGCTACCTGATCTATCTTGGCATCAGTGGACTTAGAGCCAGAACCCGCGATAGCGATAGCCAAACCTTGACTGCCAGTGGCGTGGCAGATCAATCAGCTGTTAAAACCATAGGCCTCGGGTTTCTGTGCAATGCCCTGAATCCCAAAGCACCGATCTACTTTATATCGCTGTTTACCGTCGTGCTTTCCCAGAACACCCCAGCCCAGTATCTATTGATCTACGGTATCTGGATGATGGTGCTGCAGTTTGCCTGGTTCTCTTTTTTGACCATGCTGCTATCCAGACCACTAGTCACCAGCAAGCTTCAATCAATGGGGCATTGGATAGATCGAGTTGCCGGCGGCGCCATGCTACTGCTAGGCATCAAGGTGTTAGCCAGCAGAACAAACTAAACTCCAGCTTAAAATAATTATAATAATAGGAATGGCCAAATGATAAACCAAAGTATGGGCCCCAAAGACTGGGCCATGTTAGTTGTGCTGTCGTTTCTCTGGGGCGGATCATTTTTCTTTATTGGCGTAGCAGTCACAGAGCTGCCACCTCTTACCATAGTTACACTGCGGGTGGGACTGGCTGCAATAGCCCTCTGGGCAGTGCTACTGATCGCCGGCTACGAGATCCCCAAGTCCATCAAAGTATGGCGCGCATTCCTAGTCATGGGCTTGCTCAGCAATGC
Source organism: uncultured Pseudomonadales bacterium (assembly GCA_943788875.1). Classification (GTDB taxonomy): domain Bacteria; phylum Pseudomonadota; class Gammaproteobacteria; order Pseudomonadales; family Porticoccaceae; genus HTCC2207. Next base: position 64,044 of record CALSSA010000007.1, read on the forward strand.
CCTGCCCTTCTCTCTTATTGCTTGGGGGCAGACCCATATAGGTGCGGGGCTGGCATCCATTATTAATACCACAACACCTCTATTCACCATCCTCATCGCAGGGGCATTTTTATCTGACGAACATATAACCGCCAAAAAGATACTCGGTGTGATTGCCGGCTTATTGGGAGCCACTATTCTTATAGGCCCATCATCCCTATTAGAACTGGGCACCAACACATTAGCCCAGCTGGCCGTTATTGGCGCCGCCATCTCCTACGGTTGCGCCACCGTATTTGGTCGCCGATTTAAAACCATGGGCATCAGCCCCTTTAATACAGCTGTCGGCCAGGTGACCACATCAACCATTATTTTATTGCCTGTAGTATGGTTTATTGAAAGCCCTTATCAGCTGGCCAACCCCAGCACTCCAGTATGGCTAGCCGTTCTGGCACTGGCTCTGTTCTCCACCGCACTGGCCTATATATTGTTCTTCCGCATCCTGTCCTCATCCGGGGCCACCAATGTTGTGCTGGTGACCTACCTTGCGCCAGTGACTGCAAGCTTTTTAAGCTGGTTAATTCTTGATGAGCAGCTTCAAGGAAAACACTTTATTGGCATGGCCTTTATTGGTTTGGGGCTCGCGATAATTGATGGGCGACTTTGGGCTAAACTTAGACGATAATTTCTGGCAGCAATCATTAAGACAGTCAAATCTCCATCACCAAGGTAAAACAATAATGAGCTTACCGACAAGCCAAACCGGCATTGAAATAACCGAACCCGGCGCCCCGGAAGTGTTGCAAGCCGCAACCAGAGCAACGCCACAACCAGCAGCAACCGAAGTACTAATACAGGTCGCAGCCGCAGGCATTAACCGTCCCGATGTATTTCAGCGCATGGGTTTCTACCCTCCACCCCCAGGCGTCACCGACATCCCCGGACTGGAAGTCAGTGGCACTATCGTGGCCATTGGTACCGGAGTAACCAGCTTGTCACTTGGCGACAAGGTCTGCGCACTATTGGCCGGTGGTGGCTACGCCGAATACGCGGTTGCCGAGGAATCCCTGTGCTTGCCCGCACCAGACAACCTCCCCTTAGAACATGCCGCCGCCCTGCCGGAAACCTGCTTCACCGTATGGCACAATCTATTTGAGCGCGCCGACCTCAAGCCTGGCGAATGGTTATTGGTGCACGGTGGCTCCAGTGGTATAGGCACCACCACTATCCAGATAGCCAGAGCAATGGGCGTGAATGTGATCGCCACTGCCGGCTCCGATGAAAAATGCGCTGTCTGCGAAGAGTTGGGCGCAGCAAAAGCGATTAACTATAATCAACAGGACTTTGTTGAAGTCTGTCAGGAAATGACCAGCTCTGGCGTCAATGTAGTACTGGATATGGTGGGCGGCGACTATGTGCAAAAGAACTTTGCCGCCTGCGCGCCCAAAGCCAGAATTGTGAATATCGCTTTTTTACGCGGTTCCAAAACTGAAGTGGACCTTATGCCTCTAATGTTAAAACAGCTGGTGCTGACCGGATCCACATTGCGAGCCCAGCCGCTGGAGAACAAAGCACGAATTGCCGCCGGAGTAAAAGATCAGGTATGGCCACTAATCGCCAGCGGGCAGTTTAGGCCCATAATCCATAGCAGCTTCCCTTTGGCAGAGGCCAGCAAGGGCCATGCCCTGATGGAAACCAATCAGCATATTGGCAAAATTATTTTACAGAATTAACCCAGAGATATGATGAATAAAAAAGACTCCAGGTTGGTGTACTCCACCGAGACCGGCCGCATTAAAGAGACCGAAACCCAGACCCGCAACTATGATGGCGACGGTATTTTGCGTATTCGCCGCGAAACCAGTGGTCGCAAAGGTAAAGGTGTAACCACCATTACCGGCTTTGATCTGGATGCTGTAGCGCTAAAAACACTGGCCAAGCAGCTTAAACAGAAATGCTCTACTGGCGGCACGGTGAAAGATGGCGTGATAGAAATACAGGGCGACCATCGCGATAAGCTTAAAGCTGAGTTAGAAAAACTCGGCCATACCGTCAAACTGGCGGGAGGATAAGATGCCCAAAACACAGCAAGCCTTCGGCACTTGGCCCTCGCCCATTAGTGCAGAGCTTATTACCAAAGCCGCCCCCAGCCTTAATTTCATTCAGTCACAGGGCGACAACCTCTACTGGGTTGAAGGCCGTCCCTGGGATGCTGGCCGCAGTGTGATTATGTGCCGTGATAGCGCAGGCATCATTAAAGACCTGCTCCCTAGCCCCTTTAGCCATCACAGCAAAGTCCATGAATATGGCGGCATGGCCTATGCCGCAGATCAGACCCACCTATATTTTGTGAATGCCGCTGATCAATGTATTTACCAGCTAAACCTAAACTCCAGCGATAAACCCAAAGCTATCACTAGCCCTGGATTGCGCTTTGCCGACTTGGTCATTGATACAGCTCAACAGCAACTAATCGCCGTCGCTGAAAAACACCAAGACGACCGCGAACCAGAAAATTTTATTGTCGCAATTAAAATAGCCTCAGGAGAAGTCAACACTCTTGTCAGCGGCGCAGACTTCTATGCCTACCCACGCATAAGCCCAGATGGACAACAACTTTGCTGGATAGAATGGCGCCACCCCAATATGCCCTGGGATAGCACTCAGCTTTGCTGTGCCCGGCTAACTGCAAATGGGTTAAGCGACTTTACTGTGATCGCTGGTGGCGACAACAACCAAGCTATTTTTCAGCCCAGCTGGTCACCAGATAACCAGCTCTACTATGTGACCGACAAAAACAACTGGTGGAATATCTGCCGCGCCAATGGCGAACCCGTGCTGAGCAAAGAAGCAGAATTTGCTACGCCACTGTGGCAATTTGGCATGAGCACCTATGACTTTATCGACGCCAACACCATCGGCTGTCTGTGGACCGAACAGGGGCTATGGCACAGCGGCTTTATCAATATTGCTTCAGGCCAGCTTAGTCCAGCAGAAAACCAGTACAGCAGCCTTGTAGCCGCCTCCTGCCATCAGGGCAAACTCTATATGGTGGCTGGCGCCGCAGCACTGGCCAATCAAATTGTTGGCATTGAACAAGATAGCGCCAATGGAAAAGTCACATCCATATATGCGCCATCGACCTTGGACTTAGACAGTGCAGATATAGCCCAACCAGAGTCAATATTTTTCCCCAGTAGCAATGGCGTACAGGTACATGCCTTTTTCTACCCGCCCACAAATGCGCAGTATCAGGGCGCCGACACTGAATTACCACCAATCATAGCCCTCTGCCATGGTGGCCCGACCGGCGCCACCGACAGCGGCCTAAACCTGAAAATTCAGTACTGGACTAACCGCGGCTTTGCCATTGTCGACATTAACTATCGCGGCAGCACCGGCTTTGGCCGCCGCTATCGGCAAGGACTGGTTAATGCCTGGGGTATCGCCGACGTAGAAGACACCCAGCACGCCATCAACTACTTGGCCGAGCAACAGAAAATTGACCCACAGCGCTGCCTGATTCGCGGCGGCAGTGCCGGTGGCTACACCGTATTATCGGCTCTGACCTTTACCAATACCTTTAAAGCCGGAGCCAGCCTCTATGGCATTGGTGACCTAGAAACCTTAGCCACCGACACCCATAAATTTGAATCACGCTATCTTGACAGCCTCATTGGCCCCTACCCCGAACGCAGAGATATCTACTTAGAGCGCTCGCCAATACATCATGCCGAGGGATTGAACTGCCCAGTGATCTTTTTGCAGGGTCTAGAAGATAAAGTAGTACCCCCCAATCAAGCCGAGATGATGGTCAAGCTACTTCAAGACAAAGGCATTCAAGTGGAGTATGTGGCCTTCTCCGACGAAGGCCATGGCTTTAGAAAAGCCAACAATATTATCCGCGCCATGGAAGCTGAACTGGCCTTCTATCGCGATGTATTTAGTCTGGCGGGCAAGGCTTAACCATGGGTCGCTATCGCCCGCCAAGGCCCAAAAGCTCCCCCTATATAACCGCCGAAGGCGCCGCCAACATGCGCGCCGAGTTGCGTGAACTATGGAAAGTCGAGCGACCCCAAGTGACCCAAGTGGTGCATGAAGCCGCCAAAAATGGTGACCGCTCAGAAAACGGCGACTATATCTACGGCAAACGGCGTCTGCGAGAAATAGATAGCCGCGTGCGCTACCTGACCAAACGCCTGGAAGACGCGACCATTGTCGAAGACAAACCCAGAGACCCCAGCAAAGTATTTTTTGCCGCCTGGGTAACCGTGGAAGATCAAGAGACCGGCGACGAACAAACCTTCCGGCTAGTCGGCTCCGATGAAATAGACCCAGCGCAAAACTGGATCAGCATCGACTCACCGATGGCCCAGGCATTGATTGGCAAATCCATCGATGACGACGCCAATGTCAAAACACCAGCCGGAGACCGATGTTTTATAGTGACAGCCATTAACTACTAGCATCTACAAAGCGACTAAAAAATACTTAACCATATCAACTGTCAGTAATGACAGATTATCCAAATCCCTATCCGAACTGGGTACGGGGTTGCAGAACCCAAACAGAAAAATAGCCCCAAGCACCACAAAGACAAAAACTTGCATTCTTATTATGTGATATTGCATAATAATTAGAAGTGCGCTGTTCTCAAAATCGTCACAACTTAAAAAACCAAAAAGAGTTATACGCAATCACAGGGAGATAGCATGGAAAATTTGTTTGATAAATACGGTGGTGTAGAGGTAATGCGAGAGCTCATCAAAGAGTTCTACGTTCAAGTGTATGCGCACCCTCAATTAAAATCCTATTTTAAAGATACCGACCTTAATGAACTAATCCAGCATCAATGTAAGTTCTTTGCATACGCCATGGGAAAACCTGCTGTAGAGTATAAAGACGAATGGTTAGAGAGCGGTCATAGGAATAAAAACATCAGCGAAACTCATTTTTTGCAAGTCGCAGAACTTTTAAGAAGAGTGCTGCTAAACGCGGGCGTCGAGAACGAGCACGTTAAAGATATTATGATTGCAGTCGCCTCCAAGCGGGCGCAGATTGTGAATCTATAATATTACAGCGAAGGCCTCTCATCAGTAGAGAGAAAAGTACCTGATCACAGAGAAAAGACTAGGTGCTCCATAGCCTGCAACTTATTAAGTCTGTGTCAGAAAACAGTTGCCTCAACTAAATTAGGGTGACAGCCGAGCGATAGTCCATTGATTATTGTCGCGCTTAAAACAAAAGCGATCATGCAGGCGGTTTTCACCACCCTGCCAAAATTCAATCTCCTCCGGCACCACGCGATAACCACCCCAAAAATCTGGCAGAGGAATCTCACCCTTCGAGAACTTTGCTTTAACCTGCTCAAACTGCGTTTCCAGCGCCTGGCGAGAATTAACCCGACTGCTCTGCTTAGACGCCCAAGCAGCCAACTGGCTACCCTTAGGGCGACTCAAAAAGTACTTCATTACATCCGTCGTCGACAGCCGCTCAGCACGGCCACCCACAATCACTTGCCGATCTAGCTGCAACCAGGGAAAGTGCAAGCTCACCTGAGCATTGCCCTCAATCTCAGTAGCCTTGCGACTACCGAGATTGGTATAGAACACAAAGCCACGCTCATCGAAGTCTTTAAGCAACACCATGCGCTGCCAAGGCTTGCCCTCGGCATTTACCGTAGCAACACTCATAGCAGTAGGATCCTGAATATCAGCCTCAATCGCCTGTTCCATCCACCGCTTAAACTGTGCAAATGGGTTATCCAGCAAAGACTCACGAGAAAGCTTCCCGTAGTCATATTCGCGACGATTATCTTGTAGGCTCATAGTCTTTCCATCCGTGATCGTAAAACAGACTTACATAGTACCAATACATTGGCCGCCGTCTACCGGCAGAGCAACACCGTGCAAATAAGACCCCGCATCACTGGCCAGCAACAAAAACGGCCCAGTCATCTCATCCATACCGCCAGGCCGACGAGCAGGCGACGACTTAAGGTAAGCCTGAGCGTCAGGTGAGTTAAACGCATCCTCCGTCATCTCGGTTAAAAAGTAGCCAGGGCACAGCGCATTAACACGAATACCCTTACCCGCCCATTCCAGCGCCAGCGACTTAGTCAACTGAATCACCGCCGCCTTAGACGCAGAATAACTAGACTGACCAAAAGACACACGCAAACCCAAAATAGACGCCGTGTTAACAATAGCACCACCAACACCCGCCGCAATCATGCGCTTAGCCGCTTCCTGAGCCACAATAAACACACCCTTTACATTGGTATCAATCATCTGATCCCAGCTGGCTTCATCAATCTTAAGCGCCGTTTTCATATCCGCAATACCAGCATTATTAGCCACCACAGTCACCGTACCCATGCCCGCTTCAGCCAGATCAAAGGCCTCAACAATAGACGCCGCACTGGTGACATCCATAGGCACAGCCATAGCTTCGCCACCAGAAGCCTTAATCTCAGCCACCAAAGACTCAAGACGGTCAACACGGCGCGCCGCCACAACCACCTTAGCGCCACGGGCCGAGAGGATTTTTGCAAAATGCACGCCAAAGCCGCTAGATGCGCCGGTTACCATGGCGACTTTGCCGCTCATATCAAATTCTGTAGTCACTGTTCGATTCCTTAATTATTGGTTATTCGTTGTTATTGGTTTTATTTACTGGGCGGTAGTTTAACGCGTGGGGGGCTGGGCAACTAGGGGGAATGGGACTGTTGGGTTCTTAACATTAGGGCTCAGACTGTAAGAGAAATGAGATAGGTTGCATTTCCCGTAATAAGAACCCGCTTCGCCCAATCTGCAAAAAGATTCAACTTGGTCTACCTTTAAATCAAATCGGAAGAAAGCTTAGATCGCCGACACTTGATAAGGTTTACCAAAGGAAAGCACATGGAAAGAACTGGACTTCCCAGGCTTTACTAGACACTTTCTAGCCTCGAAAAATAGTCTTGTTCAAATTTCACCGGCGACACGCCTCCGGTGTGGCTGTGTCGCTTTATCGGATTGTAGAACATTTCAATAAAATTGAATATCGCACCCTTGGCTTCCTCTCGCGTTGTGTAGATCTTTCGCTGGGTGACCCGCTTTTTAAACGTAGCAAAGAAGCTTTCCGCAACGGCGTTGTCATGGCAGTTGCCCCGGCGACTCATGGACGGTTCGAGATTGTTATCTCGCATGAAAGCCAAGTAATCAGCACTCCCATTGGGTAGAGATATTAAAAAAGTGGAATTTGGGTGGCCCATCGGCATGCCTGTTTGCAGGCCCATGGGGGCTGGCCTATATGAAGTAAGAACCCATCTTCAAGATAGGCGCATAGCCCGGGTTTTATTCTGTATTTACAATAAGCAAATGGTTTTGCTGCATGGCTTGGTTAAGAAATCTCAGAAAACCCCTAAGCCGGATTTAAATATTGCAAATAAACGCAAAAGAGAGGCAACACATGGCTAAAACAAACCAACATATAGGCTCGTCGCTGGACAGTTTGCTAGAGGAAACCGGTGAATTGGCAGAGGTGAATGCCGCTGCTATCAAACATGTGATCGCATGGGAAATTAAACAGAAAATGGAAGCTGAACATATTTCTAAAACCAAAATGGCCAAACTGATGGGCACCAGCCGCTCGGCGTTAGATCGCGTACTTGATCCGGCTAATACCTCAGTGACATTGCATACCCTTGATAATGCCGCCCGTGCCGTGGGCAAAACTCTGCGTATTGAATTATGTTAATGGTTGGGGCAACTAGCCATAAGTCACATACTGCTCCATCTCATTCGTATCCAAATGCGGTATGCCATTAAACCCGGTCAAATTCATCTTTTGCTGATTAAAGAAAAAATGGCTAATCGCCGTATTCTTATACTGCAGGTTTAAATCAAAAATATTCTCATCGGGAATTCCCAGCACCAACCCCACAAAGGTACTTATCGACCCACCAGAGCCAATCGCCAAAATACGGTTGCCACTGTTAGACATCGCCATAATTTGCTGCTGGGCATCCTGCACCCTGCCTTTAAACTCTGCCCAGGTCTCTGGCACATTCTCTACCCTGTCCTGAGTCCATAGCGTCAGCACTTTGCGCAGTAGCCGGAAATGATGCCGCTTGTCGTTGGGGTTGTCGGCGATTTCTTTAATCAATGGGTCATCGCCATTGGCCTGAGTATAGGATTCGGTCATGGCAACAAAGTTATATTCATTAAGCCCAGGTATCACCAACCGCTCTGTACCATCGACGGCCATGCCCGCACAGATACCATTCATGGTTTCATGGTGACGCACCATATCCCCCACCACCAGCTGATCAAACTTAGCACCACGCATATTCAGATGATCACCCAACCAACGCGATTGCTGATGACCAAGGTCTGACAGTTGATCGTAGTTGGCCGCGCCAAATGAAGCCTGGGCGTGGCGGACTAGGTAGAGTTCACTCATGGGAGTATCCTAAAGATTGATTTTTTGGCATCTAATCTGCCAGTTTTTATGCTGTCTATTTAAACCCATCTTAGTAGTGATGGATAGTGATTGAGGCTTATAAGGGTTATTTGTCAGCTTAATCGTAAGAGCTCTTGATTTGCCATGCAAATGACTCCACAGGTGCTATTTTTAAAGGAGCATTTAGAGAACGGTGACCACCTATACCCATTAAACCTTCAAGGAATGGCGATATGGCAGCTGATGACACGGTAGAAATATTGATCGGCCACAAGGCATGGGCCAACAAAAGGCTTTTCGATAAATTAACTTCAATACCAGATATTGAGAGCATGAAAGATATCCAAGTCATTATAGGCACGCTTAACCATGCATACGTTGTAGATTGTATTTTCAAAGCCCATCTTGAAAGCAAGTCTCACTCCTTCAAAGGAGTTAATGCCTCTCCTCTTCCGAGCTTAACTGAGCTTTATGAATTTGTAGCTGAAATTGACCACTGGTACATAGATTATGCTGATGAGTTATCTAACGATGATTTGGCCCAACGCCTAGAGTTTCAATTTACCAGTGGTGAAGATGCTTCTATGCTTCGAAAAGAGGTTTTACTCCACGTAGCCAACCATGGGACCTATCATCGAGGTAATGTTGCTGTATGGATGCAACAAAATTCGATATATCCTGATCAGGACGTGCTTACTGATTTCATAATCAGCAGGTCTAACTAGTAAATATCGTTGAGGAATTATTATGCTGATGCACAACCCGCCCCACCCTGGGCTTATCATCAAAGAACTCTGTCTTGACCCTTTAAAGCTGTCGGTAACCGACGCTGCTGCGGCCCTTGGCGTCAGCAGAAAAACCCTGTCGTGCATTATTAATGGCAAAGCGGGAATTAGCCCCGAGATGGCCGTGCGGCTCTCAATTGCCTTTGACACCTCATCAGAAAGCTGGGTAAACCAACAAGCTCAGTATGATCTTTGGCAAGCGGAACAACATCGTCACGAGCTTAAGGTAACCCCACTTTCTGCGGCATAGGTTCTATACTTACCAAACCAACCTTTTGAGACTTAAACAATGTCTGAATATCACGCCAAAATCGTTTGGAGTCGCTCAAAAGACGAAAAATTTACTGACAACCAATACAGCCGTGGCCACCGCTGGGAATTTGATGGCGGAACAGTGGTGCCGGCGTCCTCATCTCCCCATATTGTGCCTCTCCCCTACTCTGTTGAACAAAATGTAGACCCCGAAGAAGCCTTTGTGGCGTCACTGTCTAGCTGCCATATGCTGTTTTTTCTGGCGATTGCTGGGAAGAAAAGATTTGTGGTTGATCAATATATCGATAGCCCGATTGGTATTATGGAGAAAGGGGCTGATGGAAAGGTATCCATGACCAAGGTGACACTGCGACCTAAAGTTATATTTTCTGGCGACCGACCGAGCTTTGAGCAGCTCGAAAAGATCCATCATCAATCTCATGAGCAGTGCTTTATTGCTAATTCCGTCAAAACTGAAATCGTTACGGAGATTGTTTCCGGCACCTATCAGTGAATCCGTAGAGATGCAGTTCACCCATTTATGCGGCAGAAACCTCAATCGTTAATTGCTTGTCTTTGTAACAGGGCTTAAATCGATAACGTAGGCGAAACAAGCAGGTCATAAGCAGATCGATTGAGAATTTATCAATCTTGCCATTCAATAAATTACTGACCCTTGGTTGAGTCAGGCCCACTTTCTTGGCTGCCTCGGCCTGCTTCCAATAGTTATCCTCAACAATATCGCGAATCACACTCATTAAATCTGCTCGCGTTTGCAGCTCGCTAGCTTCATCGGGATTACTAGTGATTGCATCAAACGTGTTATCAAATTTAATAGAAGTCATTCAGGCACTCCATATATCAGTGCTGATATATTTTGCTCTTGCTAGAAATATACAACTGCCAGCATGTCGTCAACGCCAAGCCCACTACCCGATCTAGAGATTGGGGTCATAGAGAATTACTGATCGAAGGGTGGCTGCCCGCCCAGTATTATAGAGCGTATACGGCCGCTGGGCCTTATAGCCCCGCATTAAAAATAACCCCAAAACCCCTATAAAAATTAACCACTTACGCGTATACTCCGCGGCCTCTCAATCCGGGGTCTAATCACCCCAAGCCACAGGTATATTAATGTCATCCCCTGACTTCGAATCGTTAAGTCTTTCTGCCCCCGTTCTCAAAGCTGTTAAGCAACTCGGCTACGAGCAACCCTCGCCTGTTCAAGCGCAGAGTATTCCTATTCTGCTGGAGGGCAAAAACCTGCTGGGTACTGCCCAGACCGGTACGGGTAAAACGGCTGCCTTTGCATTGCCGTTTTTGAGCAAGATAGACGAAAAACAACGTTCGCCGCAGATTCTGGTGCTGACACCTACCCGTGAGCTGGCCATTCAGGTGGCTGAGGCTTTCCAAAGCTATGCCAAGCATATGAAAGGCTTTAATGTGCTGCCCATTTATGGTGGTGCTGATATTGGTGGCCAGCTGCGCAGTTTGAAGCGTGGTGTTCAGGTTGTGGTTGGTACGCCTGGTCGTATGCTTGACCATTTGCGTCGTCGCAGTTTGGATTTAAGCCAGATTAAAGGGCTAATTCTGGATGAAGCAGATGAAATGCTGCGCATGGGCTTTATTGATGATGTTGAAACTATTCTGGCGCAGACGCCGCCGGAATGTCAGCGCGCCCTGTTTTCGGCCACTATGCCGCCGACTATTCGTCGTGTTGCTGAGAAATATCTGGGCGATGCTGAGCGGGTTAATATTGAAGCCAAGACTAAAACTGTTGAGCGCATTGAACAGCAGTATGTAACGGTTAAGAGCCACCAGAAGATGGATGCTCTGACCCGTGTACTTGAAGTTGAAGATTTTGATGGCATGATTATTTTTGTGCGCACCAAGTCTTCTACGGTAGATATTGCCGAGCGTTTGGAAGCGCGCGGATTTTCTGCTGCGGCACTGAATGGCGATTTAAGTCAGGCATTGCGTGAGCGCACGATCAACCGCCTTAAGAAGGGCCAGGTTGATGTGGTTGTGGCAACGGATGTTGCTGCTCGCGGTCTGGATGTTGAGCGCATCAGTCATGTCATCAATTTTGATATCCCTTACGACAATGAGTCCTATGTTCACCGTATTGGTCGAACCGGTCGCGCTGGTCGTGATGGCAAGGCTATTTTGTTTATTACGCCTAAGGAAACTCGCCTGCTGCGTTCGATTGAAAAGTCGACTCGCCAGACTATTGCGCCATTGACCATGCCCAGCAATGAGCAAGTAAGTGACCAGCGTATTATGCAGTTTACTAATCAGCTGGTTAAAACGCTTGAGACGCCTCGGCTGGATAAATTCCGCGATTTGATTACTAAGTTTGCGGCTGAGAATGAGCTGGATATGGCAGATATTGCTGCGGCTCTGACCTACGAGAACCAAAAAGAGCGTCCGCTGTTTCCTAAGTTAGACAACATTGTTGCTCCCCGTGAAAACAACCGTGACAGTGGTCGTGATCGCAACCGTGACCGTGATAGAGGCGACAGGCGTGACCGCAAAGATAGCCGTGACCGCAAAGATAGCCGCCATGAAGATCGTCCCAAGCGTGAGCCTCGAGTTCGCGAAGAAGGTAGTGATGATGTCGCCATGGTCACTTACCGTATGGAAGTGGGCAACAATGATGGCATTACCCCGTCCAATATTGTTGGCGCCATTGCCAATGAAGCTGATATCAGCAGCCGCTACATAGGCTCTATTAAACTGCATGATGATTACAGCACCGTTGATCTGCCGGAAGGTATGCCTGATGAGCTCCTCAATCACCTAAAGAAAGTGCGCGTTTGCGCCAAGCCAATGCGTATTAGTGTGTATAACCCTAATGCTGCACCTGCTGGCAATTCTGCTGAGAAGGAACCACGCCAGCCGAGGGTTGGCAAAACCATCAGCCGTGATGTCGACCAAAAGCGCACCGCTGACACGCAGAAGCCAGCCAAGAAAAGAGATTTTGGTAAGAAAAAGCCTGCGGGTGGCAAGTTTGCCAAGGACTCTGGCGAAGGCCGATCTTTTAAGGGCAAGAAGTCCTTTGGGGATAAAAAACCTGTTGATGGCAGCGGACCAGTAAAAAAGAAGAAGACTTATACCAAGAAGCCTAAAAAAGCAAAAAGTTAGTTTTTGCTAATCAACTGATCAATCGCGGCTAGATATTTAATCATAGCCGCGCTTTGCTTCTTATCCGCAGCCTGCTGCTTAAAAAACTCCTCTGCCATAGGTGCAATACTGCAGTTATCGGGCAGTGGAGATTGCGCCTCAACCATCTGCTGCATGCGCGGCAAAAACACAAACTGTAACCATTGGCTAAACGACAGCTGATCCACGGCAAAGGGTTCTGTGCTGGCCAGCGCCTGTGCTGGCGGGCTTTGCTGTTGCCACAGGTCCATTGCTAGCAACTGATGATCCACATCCTCGAGCAGGCTGGCTAGCTGCTGATAGACTTCAACAGCCATCAACCGACCTCGCGCCGAAATGGCGGCAGTGCATTTAATAGCTGACCGCCGTAGCGTTTGGTAATCAGGCGCTTATCCAGAATAGACACGGTGCCTGTATCTTTCTCTGTACGCAGCAGTCGGCCACAGGCCTGTATCAGACGCAGTGAGGCTATGGGCAGGGATATATCAAAAAAGGAATTGCCGCCATTATCTTCAATCCATTCTGCTAGTGCTTCCTGCAATGGGTCATCGGGCACGGCAAATGGTAGTTTGGCGATAACCACATGCTTGCAGTAATCCCCGGGCAAATCTACACCTTCGGCGAAGCTGGCCAGCCCCATCAGGATGCTGGTGCGGCCCTGGTCAATGCGCTCTTTGTGCAGGCGCACCATTTCACGATTGGAATACTGGCCCTGAATCAGGATCAGCTTATGCATATCCCGAGACAGTTCGTCGTACACCTGTTCCATCTGGCGCTTGGAGGAAAACAGCAGCAATGTACCTGCCCTGTCTTCAACCATGGATTCAAAATTATCGACAATGTAGCGGCTGTGCTCTTCTACGTTATTGCCTTCAACTGCATCGCTGGGCACGCGCAATGTGGCGGCTTCGGCATAGTTAAAGGCACCGGCTACGGCGAGATAGCTGGCAGTGTTGGGCATGCCGGTCTCACGCTGCAAGCTGTTGAAGTTACCTAGGGAGCGCAATGTGGCCGACGTCACGACGGCGGCATAACAGCTGCCCCATAGCCGCTCACGAAGTATCTCTGCGGCCTGAATCGGGCTGGCATTGATGCTGATATCTATATTGCCACCGCCGCTTTCATCCAGTCTCAACCAGCAGGCCATGGGCATTTCATTTTGCTGCAATTCTTTATGCAGTCTATCCCACAGGGCTAATAGCTTTTCTGCACGGCCGAGCCAATTGCCTGCCTGCTGATAAAACAACTCAATATCTGGCAGTGCCACTTGGTAGTTTTTATCACTCAGGGCTTCGCTTAAGGTGTCTTCCAGCACCTCAAGACGTCCCATCCAGCCACTGGTGCTTTTGGTGATCTGTGCAGCCAGATCGCGAATCGCTTCTCCCACATCACCATGGGCAAACCGATGACGGCTTTCGATATGATCAGATTTATCCACGTATTGCTTGAGCAATGGATAGGCCATGGACAGCAGTTCGGTAATTTTTCCGGCTTCTTTTTCGATCCGCGGTAACTGATCTGACAGTGCGGTATCCGCAGCAAAAATGGGGGTCTGACCTTTAATCTGCTTAGGCAGTCTCTCCAGCCAACTCAATGTGCTGTTGATACGGCATTCGGCACCGAAGTGACGAACGGCTGTGTCGCCTAAGCGATGGCCTTCGTCGAAGATATAGATGCAGTCTTCAGGTGCGGGCAGGATGGCGCCACCGCCCAGTGCCAGATCGGCCATCACTAAATCATGGTTGGCTACAATAACTTCGCTTTCATCGAGATTATTGCGCGCATTGAAAAATGGGCATTGATTAACAAAGCGACAGCGGCGGCCAGTGCATTGTCGGCGATCTACAGTGAGCGCGCGCCATTCGATATCTTTAATGCGGGTTTCCCAGGAGTCTCTCTCTCCGTCCCAGGTACCATCTTCCAGGGCCAGCGCCATCTCACGATAGAGTTCTTCGGTCTCGGCATTGGGGTTGAACTGTTGTTCATCTTCAAACAAAAACAGACCGGCATCTTTGGATTTAACCGAGTCGATTATCTGTTCCATGCGCAGGTTGCAGGCATAGCGGCCACGGCCTTTGACCAGGGCACAGCTGAAGTCCCAGTCACAGGTTTCCATTAGTTCGGGAAGGTCTTTATGAATCAGCTGTTCTTGCAGTGCAATGGTGCCAGTGGCCACCACCACGGTCTTTTTTAGGGCTCTGGCGATGGGCAGTGCGGCCATCAGATAGCCGACGGTTTTACCTGTGCCTGTGCCGGCTTCAATGACGGCCAGTCGCTTGTCGGCATCATCGTCACTCAAGGCGTTGGCTATCGCGCCAATCATCTGCTTTTGCCCGAGCCTTGGGCTGAGCTCTCTAGCGCTGAGGAATTGCCGGTAGCCTTGCTGAATAATGTCCCTGACGTCTGCGTCTAACAAGTATTAGCTTCCCTGAGTTTTAGGCTGGATTGAATTGACGAGTAGTGCCAGCTGATTGTCTACTGATGCAGCATAGCTATCAATGGCTATCTGCCGGTGAGTGCCGGGGATTTTGGCTATATGTGAATCAAACTGTATCTGTGCGTCTAACCAGTTTTCATCTGGCCATTGCGCACGCAGGCTGGCCACTGTTTCGCTGTCTCTATTGCCCTGCATTTCCCAGGCGATAATATTGCTTGGAAACAGCTGGTACTGACCAATAATCTGGCGGTCGATTTCTGCAGCTAGCTCGTCTGCGTTTTCAAAGCCGCCGACAATACGGTCACCGAAGTTAACTTGGATGCGGCCTTTTTGACCCACTAGCCCTTTGACTATGGTGTCGAGGTCTTCAAATTCTTCTTTGACATAGTCGATGCCCTGCTCGGCGGCATAGAGGGCTCTGGCTTTGTCGGCGGCGCAGGGATCATATTCATAGGAGATCGAAACCGGTAGCAGATTAACTTCTTTAATAGCCTCGGCAAAATTTTGCTCTTTGTCTTTAGACAGCGCGAGCATTTTGAGCAGTGCGGTCTCGGTGCGGTCTCGGCCATTTTTAGCACGCCCTTCTGCCTGAGCGATCCAGCAGGAGGTCTGCTCGCTGTTGATACTGTGACGAATATAGCGGGACAATGTTTTCAGTGCTTCGAGTTTGTCACGACGGCTGGTCACTGAGCGCTTAACAATAAAGCTGCGGTTGACGCGCATTAAATCTGAGGCGTAGGGCTTGCGCAGCAGGTTATCGCCAATGGCAATGCGCACGGTTTTCAAATCAGTCATAATCAACCCCAGATTGACCATCGCTGGGTCCAGAGCAATATCCCGGTGGTTGCTCATAAAAAGGTAAGCTTTACTCGGGTCAATATTATCCAGCCCGCCAAAGCCATAACCCTGGGTGGTGCGATCCAGCATGTCCTTCAATGCCTCTGTCATATGGGACTGAAAATCAGCGACTGTATGTACCTTGGCGGTGAGCCCACGCAGGCTGTGCTGTATAAATGGTCTGGCTAAGGGTTTAAATATCCAGGGAATAAATTTGCATAGCCTAGGTGCCTTGCGAGCCAGCAGCAGGTCGAGAAATTCACTGTCGGCAATCAGCCGTTCCAGTACTTCAGGAACCTCAGAATCATTGTAGGGACGGATATCGTCAAATTCACTCATAGCTTCGCCATTTTTATTATTGTCGGCTGTTAATTCTGACGGGAGTTGTACCAGCGCACATCCTGAGAGTACTGGTCTACCAGATGAGCCACATCCAGCACCAGGGCAAACAGTGCCATGCGCACCAGCACGCCATTGTCGGTCTGGCGAAATATCGCGAGGTTGGGGTTGCTGTCCAGATCCACATCCAGTTCATTGGCATCGGCCCTGGAATCTCTGGGCAATGGATGCATGATCACTGTGTTGGGCTGGCAGAACTCGGTGTAAATGGCCTGATTAAGGCGGAACTTGCCGCGGTACAGGTCGGCCTCTTCCTTGCTGGCAAAACGCTCCTCCTGGATTCTGGTTGAGTAGACAATATCCACATCGCTAATGCCGCCGGTAAGCTCGTGGGACACTGTAACCTTCACTCCGGCACTGCGCATATGCTCAATAATATCTTCAGGTAATGTCAGCTCTTTTGGCGACACCAGTACCACTTCAATATCCCGGAACAGCGATAGCAGCTTGCTCAATGAATGCACTGTGCGGCCATGGCGCAGATCACCGATCATGGCAACTTTAAGGCCATCAATATCGCGGCCTCTGTCGGCCACTTCTTTGCGAATGGTGTAGAGATCAAGCAGTGCCTGGGTTGGATGTTCATTGGCGCCGTCACCGCCATTCATCACTGGCACCCGGCTGGCAGAGGCAAAGTCAGCGACCGAACCCTCTTGGGGATGGCGCATGCAAATCACATCGCTAAACCCGGACAGTACTCTGGCGGTATCTTGCAAGGATTCACCTTTGACCAGTGCCGAGCTTTCAAAGCCAGCGGTCTCGCGCACTTCACCACCCAGCAGATTGAACGCCGAGCCAAAGCTGACTCTGGTTCTGGTGCTGGCTTCAAAAAACATATTGCCGAGAATAGCCCCTTCCAGTACGCGAGTGACTCTTTTGCGCATGGCATAGGGCAGCATATTGTCAGCCACAGCGAACACCCGCTCGACATCCTGCCGTTGGAATTGATTGATTGAGAGTATATGCGCGCCGGTGAAATTCAAGCGATAACCTCAGGGCAAATTGATTTGGCGGATTTTAGCCTGTTTAGGCGTTTCACTCTAGCTTGTCAGACCAAATTCACTGGCAATATTGCTTGCCCAGACCTGAAGTTGCTCTAAAACCGCCCGTTTCTCTGCACTGAGACCGGTATCAGCCAATAATTGGCTGATTTCATAACGCTGCTGCTGCAGGGTCAAATAACCTGAATCTTCGTCACTGAGTCGCCATTTACAGCTCTCCTGCCAGGTTTTTTGCTCTTCGGAAGTCAATGAGTCGGCAAAGTAACGTGCGCGATAGCTGAATAATAAGTGGTTGTAGCGATCATCCGAGAAATAGAAGCTGTGCTGGGCAAAGTCCTCAGCACTGGCGCGGCGCACCTCATCAAGAATCGGCTTGTCTTGATTGGGCAGAAAACCATCATAGAGCTGCTGCTCGGCCTCGGCTTTTGGAGGAAAAGACTGTCCGGCAAAGACCTCTTGTAGCTTGGCCTGCAAGTCCACTTGCATCAGCCGCTGCCAATTGCCCTCGCAGCGTTGCAGATCAATATTTAAACGCTTGGCAGTGGCTTCATCGACCAGCTTAGGACTGGTCACCACAGGTACTTTGTTCAGATGTACTAGCTTTAAAGGAATGCGCTCAACATCTTCAGGCAGGTCGTCTTTGCTGGTAAACACCCGGTCCTGAATCTCTTCAATATCCAGACTGATTAAGGCTTCGGGATCTGCCGACAGATCCATGCAGATCACCCCGTTGCTATTGCTGGGGTGCATGGCCAGGGGCATCATAAGGGCACCGTACATATGCTCTTTTGAGAGCATGCCGGAGATATGAAAAAACGGTTTGCGCTGCTGCACATCAAGCATTTCAGCCAGGACTTTTTTACTGCGGTTGTTGACCACATAATCAAATAAGCGCGGCTGCTTCTCCTTGACCAGCTTAGCCATGGCAATGGTCGCTGTCACATCGCTGAGGGCATCGTGGGCTGCTTCATGGGCAATACCATTGGCTCTGGTCAGGTCTTCCAGTTTAAAGCTTGGGCGGCCAGATTCATGGTCTGGCCACTCAATACCCTCGGGGCGCAGCGCTCGGCACAGGCGCAGCATATCAATAATATCCCAGCGCGAATTACCGTTCTTCCACTCGCGCTGATAGGGGTCATAAAAATTGCGATACAGCGTATAGCGGCTCACTTCGTCATCAAAGCGCACCGAGTTATAGCCTACGCCGCAGGTTCCGGGCATTGCTAGCTGCTGGTGAATCTGAGCGATAAACTCTGGCTCTGGCAAGCCATTTTCCAGTGCATGTTGGGGCGTGATGCCTGTGATCAGGCAGGCCATGGGAGCAGGCAGAATATCTTTTTGCGGCTGGCAATAAATCACCAGCGGCTCGCCAATAGGATTGAGGTTTTCATCTGTGCGCAGACCAGCGAACTGTGAGGGACGATCCACGGAGGGATCGACGCCGAAGGTTTCGTAATCATGCCAATAAAATGTGTTGCTCATCCTCAGTCCTTTTTCTTTTACCGAGACAAAAACGGCGCCTGAGAGGCGCCGTTCTGTGAATCATCTAACAATGCGCTCTGCTGTTAATCTACAACAACCTCAGAGAAAGACATCTCACCAACAACGCGGCGATTGCGTGCACGCCCTTGATCGGTTTCATTGCTAGCAATTGGACGGCTCTCGCCATAGCCAACAGAACTGATTCGGTCTGCGGCAATGTCATAGTCAGCTGAAAGCTTCTGCTTAACAGCTGCAGCGCGACGAGCTGACAGGTCAGCGTTGTAGTCGTCTGAACCACGGCTGTCAGTGTGACCTTCAAGCACCAGCTCAATATCTTCATGGGCGCTCATTGCCGCGGCAATGGCTTCCAGCTGGTCGCCATAAACTGCCAGCACTGTATCTTTATTAAATTCAAATTCTACATTCAGACGAATGGTGATAGTTCTGATCTCTGGCTCTTGAGCTACAACCGGAGCCGCAACAGGCTCGGGAGCAGCGGCTGGTGCAGCAGTGCCGCCGAAGGCGCGATTGATAGACAGCTGGATACCAACATCTTCACCGTCTTCATCTAAACTACTCATGCCGCGAACATCAGCACGGAACTGATAATGATCATTGATCATGGTGCCTACACCCACGCCAAGCAGCAGTTGTTTGCTTCTATCGTCATGACCGGCTACCAGATTGCTTGCGTCGTTGAAATCATATTGATTGATGCCCAGCAGAACATAAGGGCGCCATTTTGCGGCCTGATCATTCAACCAGAGAACACCGTTTAAGGACAGCACATCAAAATCATCCCCACCTGTGTTAGCCCCATAGCCGAGTTCAACCGACAGGCTTTCGTCGAGGTACTTACCGATTTGTAGGCCTATCTGATTGCCGTCGATACCATCAACAACAGCTCTCTCGTTATCTAAATTGTAATTGGAAACTGTGGCTCCCACATACCAGCTGTCAGATGCCAATGCAGTGCCTGAGGCTAAAATAACCAGTGCTCCGAGCACCGAGTGAAACGCTTTCATAATATTGTCCTTTAAAAAATATAAGGCCTTTGGGGCCAGGTTAGCTCAACATTTATATTCAGATTACTCTGCCATTAGAACCTGGTTTGAGTCTAGACCAAGCTCTATACATATTCTGAGATTATACGGTAAAAACTATCAAGATAGCTTTAATGCTTTCTCTTCAATTTTTGCCTGCCAAATTTCCGGGCCAATGCGATGCACGGATTCGCCAGCGGTATCCACGGCCACAGTGACCGGCATATCGTTAACTTCAAATTCATAGATCGCTTCCATACCCAGTTCCGGGAAGGCAATAACCTCGGCATGGGTAATAGCTTTGGAAACCAGATAGGCGGCACCGCCCACAGCGATCAGATAGACCGCCTGATTATCCTTAATCGCCTCAATGCCAGTCTGACCCCGTTCAGCTTTACCAATCATACCCATCAACCCAGTCTCTTCGAGCATGGTGCGAGTAAACTTGTCCATACGGGTGGCTGTGGTGGGCCCGGCTGGGCCCACCGCTTCTTCGCCAATGGGGTCGACCGGGCCAACGTAATAGATAAACCGTCCAGTTAAGTCCACCGGCAGCTCTTCACCACGGGCCAGAATATCGGTCATTTTCTTATGTGCCGCATCACGGCCGGTAAGCATCTTGCCCGATAGCAATAAGGTGTCACCTGGTTTCCACTGCTCAATATCCTGCTGAGTGACAGTATCCAGATTTACCCGTCGCACTGATTCATCAGTCTCCCAGGTAATATCCGGCCAGTCGTCCAGGTTTGGTGGATCCAGCTGCGCCGGTCCAGAGCCATCGAGAACAAAGTGGGCATGGCGGGTGGCAGCACAGTTGGGAATAATCGCCACTGCCTTGTTCGCGGCATGGGAGGGGTAATCTTTGATTTTGATATCCAACACTGTAGTCAGACCACCCAAACCCTGAGCGCCTATACCCAGCGCGTTAACCTTATCAAACAGCTCCAGACGCAATTCTTCGTTGCGGTTTTCCGCACCTTTGGTCTGCAGTTCTTGAATATCTATATGCTCTAGCAATGCCTCTTTGGCCATCAGCATGGCTTTTTCGGCAGTGCCGCCCAAGCCAATACCTAGAATACCCGGCGGGCACCAGCCGGCGCCCATAGTGGGAACCACATTTAACACCCAGTCGACCACAGAGTCGGAGGGGTTGAGCATAGCAAATTTGGACTTAGCTTCTGAGCCCCCACCTTTGGCTGCTACATCAATCTCGACCTTGTCGCCGGGCACAATTTCATAATGAATAACTGCTGGGGTATTGTCGCCGGTGTTGGTGCGCGCACCATCTGGGTCTGCCAGAATCGAGGCGCGCAGAATATTATCCGGATGGGTGTAGGCCTTGCGCACGCCTTCATTGACCATGTCGGTAAGGCTCATCTCTGCATCCCACTGCACCTGCATACCCACTTTGACAAAAACCGTGACAATGCCGGTATCCTGACAGATTGGTCGATGGCCCATGGCACACATACGCGAGTTAATCAAAATTTGCGCCATTGCGTCCTTGGCCGACTTGGATTCTTCACGGTCATAGGCTTCTTTAACCGCTTTGATAAAATCGGCGGGGTGATAGTAGGAAATATATTGCAGAGCATCTGCAACACTTTGAATAACATCTTGTTGACGAATAACAGTCATTATTGACTCGATCCCGTTAGGTTGGCCGGAGCACTCTGATGTTGCTCCAGATCATAGATTTTTTGATTGATCTGGCGACGAAATGCCTCCATTGATTCTACTGCTTCAACATTGTTTTTCAGATCGCGATCAATGCGTAATACAGATGCCTTCAAACGATTGATGCCATCAGCCTGATTATTCAGACTTTCGTTAACTGCATCCACATCTGCACTGACGCCCAGATAGTTAGCACTGAGAGCGCTGATACTTTTGCCGTCTTTAGCGACCTTAGCCTCCAATGTAGAACGCTTGCTCGCCATAAATGAGATATCTTTTTTATTCTGCTCAATCTTGCCCTTGTTGATATCATTGGTCACCCCCCAGAGCTTGCGGATCTCACTCCAGTGCTTTTTAAGTTCGTCACCCTGCTTGCTGATATTTAGCTGCATGGCTGCGCCGGACTGAGTCACGGATTCATCTGTGCTGCTAAGGCGCGACTCCAGATTCTCAAAGCGCTCCTGCAAGCTATTGTGCTTGCCAGCTAATGTCTGATACTGCAGCAAGCCAAAGCCACCGCCGCCCACCAAACCCAAAAAAGCGACCAGGATCATAAACTTCCACAGCCCAGTTAGCCCAGAGCCACCATTTGAAGAACGGCCATTTGAGGAGCCACCACCTGAAGTCGGCTTGTCAGCTCGCGTATCTGGAATGGAGCGGCCAATCATGTCATCGCGCTCGGCGACAATGGGATTTACGCGTTTGTTCACCATAATGTCCCTTTTAACCCATTTAGAAGTGCTGTTTAAAGTAGGCCAAGATTATACGCCTATATTCCTGCAGTTGAAAAAGGCTGTGCTAAAAAAGCCTACAAAATAGTGCAAAAAAAAACCAGCGCCAAAGCGCTGGTTTTTTTCACAACCGGATCGGTTTACAGCACATTGAGCACAGCAACCATAACAGCAGTCAGTGCCAGGCTGGAACCAATCACGCCCTTTACCGTTGTCATTGGGCCCTGCTTACCCTTGAGTGCATTGACTTGAAGGGCCAAAATAATCACCAGCATCACAGTCAAACCGGTGCCGCCAATTGCCGTGCCGTAGCCGTTGGTTGCGACGTGAGGACCAGCTAGCATGCCGAAAAGCATGGGCGCAGAGAACAGAGTATTAGTACGGGAAGCCAGCAGAGCCTTGGCTCCGGCTGCCGCTTTGTCACCACCCTCCTCGATGCCCAGAGCAATGCGCTGTGCAGGCCATATAACCATCCACACATTAGCTGCCATTAGGGTACCCATAGCCGCGCCGATAATAATATAGTTGTTGAGCACATTGGAGATGCTGTGGAGCAGGTACAGACCAGTGATAAAGGTGAACATTGCACCCCAGCGGAACCACCACAGAGCACTTGGTGCTAATTTGGCCTTTGCATCAGCCAGACCTTCGGCAGAAGCTTGCTTGAAGTAGCCGCCCTGAACAAAATTAAAGTAGTACAGCATACCGATCCAGACGATTCCGAACAGCACATGGCCCCAGCGGAACAGGAAATTAATAAATTCAACAGACATGACAACCTCTCTTTATTTTTTGGCCCCAGAGGGCAGATTTTTATATCTCAGCAATTGTTCTGCAAACCACAGAAAATAGCAACATCCATGGGCCTCACAGAGCCATTTTTTGTTTTTAAACGGCAAAAAAAAGCCCCGCAACTGTTATTGCAGGGCTTTTTAGTACTTCTTGGTGCTTTAAGACGCGAAATTTACATCATGCCGCCCATGCCGCCCATTCCACCCATGCCGCCCATATCTGGCATTGCCGGAGCGCCGCCTTCATCAGCTGCATCAGAAACCATGGCTTCTGTGGTGATCATCAGACCAGCGATTGAAGCTGCTGCCTGAAGTGCTGTACGAGTAACTTTGGCAGGATCCAGAATACCCATCTCGATCATATCGCCATACTCGCCAGAACCGGCGTTGTAACCAAGGTTACCTGTGCCTTGCTTCACTTTATCGACAACAACTGAACCTTCTTCACCAGCGTTTTCAACGATCTGGCGCAGCGGTGCTTCCATCGCGCGGAGGGCAATGCCAACACCTACAGTCTGATCGTCGTTGTCACCAACAACAGATGCGATAGTCTGCAGTACACGGATCAGAGCAACACCACCTCCGGGCACAACACCTTCCTCTACTGCAGCGCGAGTTGCATGCAGAGCATCTTCAACACGGGCTTTTTTCTCTTTCATTTCGATTTCTGTAGTTGCACCAACCTTGATTACTGCAACACCGCCAGCCAGCTTGGCGACGCGTTCTTGCAGTTTTTCACGATCGTAATCTGAACTGGTATCTTCGATCTGGGCGCGAATCTGATTTACGCGAGCTTCGATAGCAGCAGCTTCACCGGAACCATCAACCAGAGTAGTGGCTTCTTTGGTCATGCTTACACGCTTGGCAGTACCCAGATGTTCGATAGTAGCGCTTTCCAGATCCAGGCCAACTTCTTCACTGATTACAGTACCGCCAGTGAGGATAGCAATATCTTCCAGCATCGCCTTGCGACGATCACCAAAGCCAGGCGCTTTACAGGCCGCAACTTTAACAATACCGCGCAGGTTGTTTACCACCAGAGTAGCCAGCGCTTCGCCTTCAACATCTTCGGCGATAATTAGCAGCGGCTTGCCAGCTTTAGCAACAGCTTCCAGCAATGGCAGCAGTTCACGGATATTAGAGATTTTCTTGTCAGCCAACAGAATTAGCGGGCTCTCTTGGTCAGTGCTCATGCTCTCTTGGTTGTTGATGAAGTAAGGAGACAGGTAACCACGGTCAAACTGCATACCTTCAACGATATCCAGTTCATTTTCCAGGCCAGTGCCTTCTTCTACAGTGATAACACCTTCTTTACCTACTTTGCCCATGGCTTCGGCAATAATGTCACCCACATGTGCATCGCTGTTAGCAGAGATGGTGCCTACCTGAGCAATTTCTTTACTGTCAGCACAGGGCTTGGCGATAGCGGCGATTTCAATAACTGCGGCTTGCACAGCTTTGTCGATACCACGCTTAAGATCCATTGGGTTCATACCAGCAGCAACAGACTTCAGGCCTTCGTTAACAATAGTCTGAGCCAGCACGGTTGCAGTGGTGGTGCCGTCACCGGCATCGTCAGAGGCTTTTGAAGCCACTTCTTTAACCATCTGTGCACCCATGTTTTCGAACTTGTCTTTCAGCTCGATCTCTTTGGCTACAGATACACCGTCTTTGGTGACTGTTGGAGCACCAAATGACTTGTCGAGTACTACATTGCGGCCTTTAGGGCCCAGGGTTACTTTTACGGCATTGGCCAGAATATTTACACCTTCTAACATGCCTTGGCGAGCGCTGTCGCCGAATTTAACTTCTTTAGCTGCCATGATTCTTTTCCTTCCAGAATTCAGTTACAAAAATTCACTTAACATTTTAATTACGATTAAGATTCAGCTTACGCCTCAACTACGGCCTTAATATCGCTTTCGCTGAGAATAATTAGCTCTTCGCCGTCGACATCAATTTTGTCATTGCCAGCGTACTGGCCAAATACAACAATATCGCCAACTTTTACGTCAATGGCCCGAACATCGCCATTATCCAAAATGCGACCACTACCCACAGCGACTACTTCACCCTGATTGGGTTTTTCCTGCGCAGAACCGGGTAATAATATCCCACCTGCAGTTGTTTGTTCCTCTTCCTCGCGACGCACAATCACTCGATCATGTAAGGGGCGAATTTTCATAGTTTTTATCTCCAATTAATCAATCTGCTATATTCGACAGTAGTTGCGAGGTGCTCTTCGCAATGCTTACCCATAGATGGTGACGGGCAAATCCTTTTTCAAGGGCTGAGGAGATTATTTGTAGCAAATAATAATTTTTAGCGATCAATACCTTTGTCGTTATCCCAAGACTCGCCTTCAATAATATCACCGGACTCAGCAGTATTGGCCCCGGGGCGCCCTCGATATTGATTGCCATGCACATCAGTCAGTACCATCTTGCTTATAATCTGCTGACTCACCAGCGCTCTGGCCGGCGGGAACAGTCCCGCAAAGCCTATGACATCGGTGATAAAGCCTGGTGTCAACAACAGCGCCCCGGACACAGCCAAAATAATGCCCTCAGCAATCTCCTGCGCTGGCAGTTGACCTTCCTCTAGTTTGCGTCGACCGCGCCACAATGTGGCCAGGCCCTGCTCTCTCAACAACCGAGCCCCAATCACAGCGGTGAGTAACACAAGACCAATGGTATACAGGGCACCTATTTCTGCTCCCACAGCAATCAGCAGCCACATCTCGACGATGGGCATCACGATAAATAGTAAAAACAGAAAACGCATAGAGTATCTCCTCGGCTCTAGCTTATATTATTGGGGTAGTTTGCACTATTTCAACATCAGTCTGAATAGCGTAGGCTTAGTCAATGAATGAAGTGCCAGCAGAACAGAGGATTTACGCCGCACTGGCGGCCATACCCTGCGGTCGGGTGGTGACCTACGGTCAGGTTGGTAAACTGGCAGGATTACCCAGAGGCGGCCGACTAGTGGGCCGCACCCTGCGCAATTTGCCAAAAGATAGCAGCCTGCCATGGCATCGCGTGATCAACGCCGCGGGCAAAATTAGCCTGCCGCCAGACAGCGATAGCTTTGAACGGCAAAAGGCCCGCTTGCAGGAAGAGGGATTACTGGTGAATGGCAACCGTATCAGCCTCAGCCAATATCAGTGGCAGCCTTGAACTGTCCTACATGATGAAGCAGCCCTGAGCTTTCGCTAATAAGAAGCCCTGAGCTTCTTCTAAACAAAGAGCAAGAGAAAAAATGAGTTCACCCAGTATTAAACAAGCCCTGCTTAATCGCCGAATGTTGATCTGCATATTTACCGGCTTCGCCTCAGGCCTCCCCCTGTATATATTGATCTCACTAGTGCCCGCCTGGCTGCGTACCGAGGGTGTAGGGCTTAAGGAAATTGGCGTTTTTGCCCTCATTGGTCTGCCCTATACCTGGAAGTTTCTCTGGTCACCACTACTCGATCGCTTTCAACTATCTCTGCTCAATTACAGCCCCGGCCTGCGCCGCTCCTGGATGCTAATCACCCAAATAGCGCTGCTAGCAACTATCGCCGCGCTGGGATTCTTTGATCCCACAACGCAAATATGGACTGTTGCTTATATCTGTATTTTTATCGCCTTTCTCAGTGCTACACAGGACATTGTTCTAGATGCCTACAGGCGCCAGATACTGCCGGATGCAGAATTGGGGCTGGGCAACTCAATCCATATTAACGCCTACAGAATCGCTGGGCTGGTGCCCGGTTCTTTAGCTATGATACTGGCAGACAACCTGCCCTGGGAAACAGTATTTATGATCACCGGTGGTTTTATGCTGTCTGGCATTGTGCTGACCCTGAGCATCGCTGAACCATCGAAACCAGATCAGCATCCCGCTAACCTTGAGTCCGCTATCGTTGAACCATTTAGAGAGTTTTTTAATCGTCAGGGCGTGCAACAAGCCTGTCTGATTCTGGCCTTTATGCTGTTCTACAAACTGGGGGACAGCATGGCCACAGCGCTGGCCACGCCCTTCTATCTAGATATGGGTTACAGCAAAACTGAGATTGGGCTAGTGGCCAAAAATGCTGCACTCTGGCCAATGATTATCGGCGGTATTCTGGGTGGTATTTTGATGCTTAAAATAGGCATCAACCGCGCACTGTGGTTGTTTGGCTTGGTACAGATACTCTCTATTCTCGGCTTTGCTGTGCTGGCTCGAGTTGGCGAAGGACTGTGGCTGCTGGGACTGGTTATTGGCTTTGAGTATCTCGGCGTAGGTCTGGGTACCGCCGCCTTTGTAGCATTTATAGCCCGCACCACCCAGCCTGCTTTTGCCGCGACTCAGTTTGCCCTGTTTACCGCTCTAACTGCTGTACCTCGCACAGTGGCAAGCTCCACTACTGGGATTATTGTTGAGGGCATAGGTTGGGAAAATTTCTTTTATCTGTGCACGGCATTGGCCATTCCGGGCATGTTGCTACTGTTAAAAGTAGCTCCTTGGAACAGTCCAGATGGCGACGACGCTAACTGAGAATAACCAGAATAGCGATCACCACCAGCCAGCTGGTCATGGCGCGCCCAAAGAGCAAGGTCACTTCGGATACAGCATGATGGTTCAAGGTCTTGTCGGCTTGAATGTCTCCCAACGCACCTTTTACCGCACGACGTAAAAACTCAGCAGTGCCTGTGCTGCGGCAAAACAACAATTCCCTGACCGCACCAGCAGCATAGGAAAAATTGCCCACCAGACCAACGGTCAAACCCAGCAGCCTGACCGGCAGCCATTCCAGCAGCCACAGCCATTTAAGCTCTGGTCGGGATGACTCTGCATCCGCCTCATCAATATCCATATCCCCATGCAGTGCTAACAAGCGATAGGCCAGTGCCGCCGGAGCACCAAATAGATAAAACCAGAAAATCACCACAAAGGTTCGCTCAAAAATACGGTAAGGCAGAGATGCAAATATCTCCTCCCGCAGGTCCTCACTTCTATCGGCAACTGCCTCCCGATGAGAAAGGTTAAATACCGCGGCATCATCAAAGGCAGTCTGTAGATCCTCTCTTTCCAGGTCTGAGGTAAACAGCGCAATCTGAGTATCGAGATTACCGCGACCCATGGCATAGAGCAGCACCAGCAACTCAAGTACAAACACCAAAAAACCCCATTGATGGCTCAGCACCGCGAGAACAAGATGCAACACAATAACCGGAACCGCCACAAACAGCGCCAGCCTGAGGATCGATGGTTGCGCCAAAAATGTTATCGTCGCCAGCCCTTTATGCCAGCGGCGAACCCAACCATCTCTCTGCACAGCACCAAGTTCGCCATAAGCTTCGAGCGTAATAATGGCCAGCAGAGCAATCAAAAAATTCATAATAATCCTCGCGCTAGACCAGAGCGCTGCGGTAATGGCCCCAATCAAAGGCCGGACCCGGATCGGTTTTGCGCCCGGGAGCAATATCACTGTGACCCAGAATACGGTCGGCAGCAATCAATGGATACTGTTTGCACAGCACTTTGGTGACCTCAGCCAGCACCTCATATTGGCGCTCGGTGTAGGCAATATTATCTGCCCCCTCTAATTCAATGCCGATGGAAAAATCATTACAGTTATCGCGCCCCTCAAACTGGGATACACCTGCATGCCAGGCTCGCTGACTAAAGGGTACAAACTGAATAACATTGCCTTGCCGGTCGATCAGCAGGTGAGATGACACCTTGAGATGCGCAATCTCGGCAAAATATGGGTGCTCGTCTGGGTCCAGACAATTAGAAAATAACTGGCCTATATAAGGGCCACCAAACTGCTCTGGTGGCAGGCTGATATTGTGCACCACCAGTAAACTAATATCGGCTGGATCGGGCCGTAGATCAGAATTGGGGGATTGAAGTCTAGTGGCGGCATTAAGCCAACCCTGTTCAACTTGCATACTTTGCCCTGTATTGCCCGCCGCTAAATGGCCACGGACAAATCTTTAACATCATTGATGGCGGCTTTAATGGCTTTGTCGAAGAGTTGGGAATTATCCAACACAGTTACCTGCCCCTGCTGCAACTCTTCAGCCAGACTGGCGCGATTTTTTTCGGCCACCAGCTTACCTTTATTGTTCACGAACACATATTTCCAAGTTGGCCCAACAATACCGGCCAATTTACCGCGCCTTGCCGTCTTTATACCATCAGATAATTCAATCCAACAACCCTTTTGCACTGCAGACAGACTGTCCTGGGCGCTGGCATCCAGCCCCTCTACCCTATCAAGGGTCGCAGTAATATTTTCGCCGGGCATTTCACTGGCAAGTGAAGAAATCACTATATGTTTGACCTGATCAGTGTGATCCCGGTCAGCGGAGACTTTCTTGTACGCGTCCATATCCGTCACATTGTTCGGCAATACAGGTGACAAAATAAACTGCAGGCGATCCATCTGATCTTTGCGCTGCACCTCATCAATGGCAATATGCTGCAGGCGATGATCAATATTTTGCAGTACCTGCTCGACTCTGGCTGTGTCTCTGTCCGCCAGATCTAACTGCAACAGGCGCAAAAGGCGATCCAGGATATTTAGCCCATCGGTCCATAGATTACTGCTTTCGCCGCCGCGCAAATGAGCAATATGTAATACCTTGCACCAATGCTGCTCGACGAAATTGATAATTGCTACAGGCATTTGGGAGCCGATCAGCCGACGGCTTATTTCGGTTTCAACTCTGGTGTAGGCCCAATTAATTTTTTCCGTGGCGGCAATCTCCTCCAATTGACGCTGCTCCTGCAGCCGAGAAACTCGCCGATCTTCATCCACCGCTGTCATAAATTCTGTCAGCATTCTGGGGATGCGCTGTTCATTAAAAGACTCACTGAGCATTTGCTCAGAGAGACCGAGCATCTGTTGATAAATTTTATTGTCGGCACAGTCACCCTGCTCCAGGCTGATTGCATAGTTTGCCATTTCATTAAACAGGCGCCTGATCGGATGATTCTCCTGCTCCAGCAATTCCGGTTTATCCAGCGCCAATTTAAGCAATGGCAGCTCGCAGCGGCCAATCACCTGCTGCGCATCCGGCGCCATGGCACTGGCTCTGCTAAATCTTGAAAACGTGCTGCCCACCACATGAAAGACACTGGCATCATTGCGGTGCAATACTCGCTTGCCCTCTGGCTGAGCACCATTGATTGCCTGCTCTAACTGCTGACTCATCTGCCCAGATTCCAATGTACCTGCACTGGAGCCTGTTAGTAGACGCTCGATATGCCTGTCAATTTCATCAAATAGCTGCTGCTTGCCGAGACAGGCAGAGTTGGCATCCATAGGCTGGACCTGATTGGCCTCGAGAATGGCGGAGATACGACCAAGCAATTCAGTCTGCACTCTGGTACTGGTATCCGCTGGTTTGAGATCAACAGTTCTGCTGGCCGCTGGCTTTATTGGTGATGGGTTATTTGGACTGAGTTTGTCGACTACAGACTGGAGTTGCTGAGTATCGACTGCGGAGATTTTTGTCTGGTGTTGGGGGCTTATTATGGGCTCAGGGCTGTGGATTGGCTCAGGGCTTTGGATTGGCTCAGGGCTTTGGATTGGCTCAGGGCTTTGGATTGGCTCAGGGCTTTTTATTGGCTCAGGGCTGCACCTCTCTCCAGATCGGGCAGCGACCGGTGTGTGCTGGGGATCATCTTCCGCTGCCGGGTAGACTCCCCCCTCTTCCAAAAAAACATTCACGCTATCCAACAGCAGGCCGTAGCTGCGATCAAAGCATATCTGATTAAACAGGTTAATCAGTACTACCTGCATCTCCACGGCAATCATGCCATCAGCAATAGATTCCGCCAGGGCTTCCATCAGGGCGTCCGGGGACATAGGAACAGGGCTCGCGACAGGGCCGCCCAACATTGTTTCAAACCGTCGCTGTAATAAATAGAGCGGCCCTTTAAAGGTTTCTAATGCTTTTGTAGAGCCATTATCCAGAGCAATCATTACTTCCAGATCTTCGTTGCCCAGCAGTTCTAAATGATTGTAGGGCGTGTTGTGGCCATTGGTCTCCGCCACCTTGGGAGCAACAGCCACGGTAAGTGTGGAAAAACTCATCAACACCTGCTCTGTCACCCCGGTTTCAACCTCTGCCCGGCGCGAGCGCAGCAGCCGCTGTGCATCCAGATAAATGGTTTGCAAACGATTGGTTTCGGCTTTAGAAGCCATCTCTAAAAGTGTCTGGGATGCCTGCTCAAAGAACCTCACAAAGACAGACTCAAGATGCCGCTGGCAGGACTGCCGCAGCGAACTGATAAGTTCTTTTTTACTATACTTCGATTCCGTTCTCATTTGCCCTGCCAACTCTTTGGCCAACTAAACTTAATCCAGTTCGCAAACTGTGCAATTAAGCTAAAAAACTCCTGTGGTCATTGAAACAGATCAACTGGCAAAATCCAATCCTATTATTGCTGTTATAATTCTGCCCGCTAACAAAAACGGCGCATTATTTTAGTCGCCGCAGACCACCAGATAATCATAAAGAGAGAGCAATGACCCAGGTTCACCTACCCCAGGAAACTGCCGAAGATATTCCGCAGTCTGTCGCCCGAGCCCTGGCTGAAGATATTGGCGATGGCGATATTACCGCGCGCTTGATTCCCGCCAATAAACAGGCAACAGGCATTGTGATTTGCAGAGACAGTGCGGTTATCTGCGGCCAACCCTGGGTTGATGAGGTGTTTAGACAGCTGGACCCCAACTGCAAGATTGAATGGCATATTAAAGAGGGTCAACAGGTCAGCCCCAATGAACAGCTATTTTCCATTACTGGCAATGCCAGAACTTTACTGACCGGCGAGCGCGCGGCACTAAACTTTTTGCAAACCCTCTCGGCGACTGCCACCTTGGCGAGACAATATGCAAATCTGGTGGAAGACTCAGAAGTAAGAATTTTGGATACCAGAAAAACTATTCCGGGACTGCGCCTGGCCCAGAAATATGCGGTCACGGTGGGCGGCTGCTACAACCATCGGACTTGGTCTCTATGATGCCTTTCTAATTAAAGAGAATCATATAGCTGCCTGTGGTGGTATTACTCAGGCGGTAGAACAGGCTCGGCATCTTGCTGCGGATAAGTTGGTGGAGGTCGAAGTGGAGACAGCCTGGCTGAGCTACAGCAGGCTCTGGATGCCAAAGCTGATGTGGTTATGTTGGATAATTTTTCGCCAGAGGATATTGCGGGCTTGAGGGAGATTAATTTTGGTGATACCAAGATTGAGGTGTCTGGAAATATCGACGGGGATAGTCTGCAGCAATATCTTGGTTCGGCGGTTAACTATATTTCATCTGGGAGTTTAACTAAGCATATTCGGGCTGTTGATTTATCGATGCGATTGATCTGAATAATACCCATAAAAAAGGCTCCCGAAGGAGCCTTTTTTATGTGGAGCCTTATAATTAACAAACACCAGCAGCAACACAGGTGCCACCACTCGCCCACTGAACCTGGCCATTAGCTACAGTCGGGGTCAACGTATACGTTGAAGCATTCACCACAGCAGCCGTACCTGTTGCTGCTAATCAGACCATTAAGAGTTACGACAGAGGTTACAGAAGCCTGAAGCTCCCAGATCTACCACACCGTTGGAACCACCATCCAAAGCAGTCAAGCCACACCAGTTTGAGCACCAACTTCAACTGCAGCTTTTGGTGCACCTTGTTGCTAAAACAACTTCAGTAAACTGAGCTTTCTGAGTGTAAGTTTGATAAGCAGGAAGAGCAACCGAAGCCAGAATACCGATAATAGCGACCACGATCATTAATTCGATTAGGGTAAAACCTGATTGATATTTTTTCATTGTTAAATCTCCAAAAAGTTAAGTCCTGCCACAGGCAGTGTTAATTCCAGTTAACTGGCAAAATAGATTGTCACCAAATTGCACTATTGTTCTGTGTCGCAATTCCCATGCCAAAAATATAAAGCTTATTAATTTCAATGAGTTAACTAATTTCGTTGCACCACAGCACTAATTAAGCAGCAACCAGCTGTACCTTATCTGTCAATTTATGACATTTTTTGTCAGCCACCGGCTGCTAACTGTTTTTAAAAAAAGCGTTAGATTGATCACAGTTTATTTTTGGTTCTGTGATTGTTCGCACTCCGGCTTTTTATT
Organism: uncultured Pseudomonadales bacterium; assembly: GCA_943788875.1. Classification (GTDB taxonomy): domain Bacteria; phylum Pseudomonadota; class Gammaproteobacteria; order Pseudomonadales; family Porticoccaceae; genus HTCC2207. Next base: position 97,199 of record CALSSA010000007.1, read on the forward strand.
CATCGACGTAAAATCTCTGCTATTAGTTTTTTTGGCAGGGAAGGTCAACATCTATGAATATGGCTCCAATCGCGCTACATGGTTTACCCAAACGACTGGTAGACGATCATCTTATTGAGGCTCAGGATCTTGAAGTGGCTACCAGCTCTGCAAAAACCGCCAAGATTTCGCTGGTGCAATATCTCTGCGAAAAGAAACTGATTTCAGATAAGGCGATTGGCAATTGCGCGGCCAAAGAATTTGGCATTCCTATCTACTCCCTTGAACATCACAACCACGACAATGTTCCAAAAAATGTAATTGATAACAAGCTGCTTAAAAAACATCAGGTAATGCCATTGGTGCAACGGGGCAATCGCCTGTTTGTTGCCATTGCCGACCCTACTAATCACCGCGCGCTCAATGAAATTCAATTTCAAACCGGCATTGCCGTTGAGCCGGTACTGGCTCTTTATTCGAGTATTACTGAGTCTCTGGACAAGTGGCTGGAGAATAATGCAGATAAAGATATCGGCGAGGTGCTGGGCACTATTGATGATGTGCATCTCGATGATCTGGATATGGAAGCCGTCGACGATGATGAAGGAACCAATGATGGCAACGGCGAAGATGAGGCGCCTATTGTGCGCTTTATCAATAAGATGCTGATTGATGCTATCAAACTGGGTGCCTCCGATATTCATTTTGAACCCTATGAAAAGAGCTATCGAGTGCGTTTTCGAGTGGATGGCATTTTACGTGAGATGGCCAAGCCACCAACTAATTTAGCCCAGCGACTGGCAGCCCGATTAAAAGTGATGTCTCGTATGGATATTTCTGAGCGGCGCATCCCTCAGGATGGTCGGGTAAAACTAAAGCTGTCGAAAAATAAGTCGATTGATTTTCGTGTTAACACGCTGCCGTTGCAGTTTGGCGAAAAAATTGTGCTGCGTATTCTCGATGCCTCCAGTGCCAAGCTGGGTATTGATGCACTGGGTTATGAAGACGATCAAAAGACATTATATATGGATGCTTTGGCTCGACCTCAGGGCATGATTCTGGTCACTGGGCCCACTGGCAGCGGCAAAACAGTATCCCTGTATACCGGGCTTAATATTCTCAATACCCCGGAGCGCAATATCAGCACTGCCGAGGATCCAATTGAAATTAATATGGATGGCATCAACCAGACCCAGATCAATATGCGGGTCGGTTTAAGCTTTGCAGAGGCATTGCGATCATTTTTGCGCCAGGATCCAGATGTGGTGATGGTAGGTGAAATACGTGATCTTGAGACGGCGGAGATTTCTATTAAAGCTGCCCAGACCGGTCACCTGGTGATGTCTACATTGCACACCAACAGTGCTCCAGAAACATTAACCAGATTGCTGAATATGGGTGTTCCCTCTTTCAATGTGGCCACCTCGGTCAATTTAATTATCGCTCAACGTCTGGGTCGCAAACTCTGCGCCCATTGTCGCGTGCCCTTTGATGATATTCCCGACAATGTGCTTACTGAGGAGGGCTTTGATGATATTGGTATAGATAAAACCGAGTTTACTATTTTCAAACCCGGGGACTGCGGCAACTGCACCAATGGCTATAAAGGCCGTGTCGGGGTCTATGAGACTCTAAAAATCTCTCCGGCAATTTCTAAGATTATTATGCAGGGTGGTAGCTCAATTGATATTTTGCAATGCGCTCTGCAGGAAGGGTTCAGAACCTTAAGAATTTCTGCATTACGTAAAGCTGCTCAGGGATTGATCAGTATTGAAGAAGCCAACCGGATTACCAAGGATTAGATTATGGCCACAGCATTAGAGACACATCTATTTGTATTTAGAGGAAAAAATCGTAAAGGTGAAAAAATTGGTGGCGAAGTGCGCGCTGACAATCTGGCTGGTGCCAAGGCGCAGTTGCGCAAACAGGGAGTTATCTCCACCTCGGTAAAAAAGAAGCCAAAGCCAATGTTCAGTCGCAGTAAAAAGATTGTACCTGCGGATATCGCCATATTTACCCGACAGTTGGCAACCATGATGAAAGCTGGTGTGCCTCTGGTACAGAGTTTTGAAATTGTTGCCGATGGCTCGGACAAACCATTGATGAAAGAACTGATTTATGAGATTCGCGATGATGTCTCTGCTGGTGGTGGCTTTGCCAATGCGCTGCGTAAACATCCGCGTCAGTTTGACGATCTGTTCTGCAGTCTGGTGGAATCTGGGGAAACTGCTGGTGCATTGGAGACCATGCTGGACCGAGTGGCGACCTATAAGGAAAAGACCGAACAGCTCAAAGCCAAGATCAAAAAGGCCCTGACCTACCCTATTGCGGTGATGGTGGTGGCGGTCGTGGTCACTGGTATTCTGCTGATTAAAGTGGTGCCTGTATTTGCCGAGACCTTTGCCGGCTTTGGCGCTGACCTGCCTGCCTTTACTCTTTTTGTACTGGGGCTATCGGAAACCTTGCAGGCGTCTTGGATGTTTGTGCTGCTGTGTATCGGTGCTGGATTAATTGCGTTTCGCGAGGCCAGATTCCGGTCGGATAAGTTCGCCTACCTAGTCGACAAATATATGCTGCGCCTGCCAGTGGTGGGTATTATTCTATACAACTCAATTATTGCTCGCTTTGCGCGGACTTTGGCAACCACTTTTTCAGCTGGTGTGCCTATAGTAGATGCACTGCAGTCTGTGGCCGGGGCCGCGGGCAATCGCCTGTATTACGATGCCATTATGCTGGTGCGTGATGATGTAATGACGGGCATTCAGTTGCAGCAAGCTATCAAGGCACGCAAGATGTTCCCAACATTGCTCCATCAAATGGCGGCCATTGGTGAAGAGTCCGGTGCTCTGGATGAGATGCTAGAGAAAGCCGCGCTGCATTATGAAGAGGCAGTGGATAACTCGGTTGATAATCTTACCAGCCTGCTGGAACCTATGATTATGGCAGTTCTGGGTGTTCTGGTGGGCGGCCTGCTGATTGCGATGTATCTGCCTATCTTCCAGCTGGGTAATGTGGTGTAGTATTATTCTTAAATTCAGCGAGTAAGCTGCAAAAACTAATATTACTACAGGGAAATATCAGGGCATGGAACTCGATCTGGGACTCTCACAAAGTATGCTGGCCGGACTGGCTGCTATTTTTGGCCTGCTTGTCGGCAGTTTTTTAAATGTGGTGATACTGCGCTTGCCAGAGAAAATGCAGGCGGAGTGGCGCAGAGATTCAAGGGACTTTTTGGGTCTTGAGCCGGAAGTCATAGAGCCGTCGGTGACATTGTCCAAACCTGCCTCTCGCTGCCCTTCCTGTGGCATACCCATCAAGCCCCATCATAATATTCCGCTGTTCAGTTACCTGTTTTTAAAAGGTCGCTGCAAAGCCTGTGCTGCGCCAATTTCAATTCAATACCCATTGGTCGAGCTGCTGGCAGGCCTGCTGGCTGGGTTCTTTGTCTATTATTATGGCCTTAGCATCACCAGTCTTTATGGCATTGTCTTTTCCTATAGCCTGCTGGTACTCACTGGCATCGACCTGCATGAAAAGCTATTGCCGGATCAGATTACCCTTCCCCTGCTGTGGCTCGGACTATTTGCCAACCTGAGTGGCACCTTTGTCAGTCTAAATGAAGCTGTGATTGGAGCCCTGGCTGGTTATCTATCCCTGTGGCTAGTGTTTTGGGCCTTTAAACTGATCACCGGCAAAGAGGGCATGGGCTACGGTGACTTTAAATTGCTGGCTGCTCTTGGCGCCTGGATGGGCTGGCAGATGCTGCCGATGGTAATTTTACTGTCCACTATTGTGGGTGCTACGGTAGGCATCGCCGGGATTCTGTTTGCTGGCCGAGAAAAACAAGTTCCGATGGCATTTGGACCCTATCTGGCCATGGCAGGTTGGATTGCCTTTGTTTGGGGTGATAAGATTCTCAATAGTTATTTACAGTTTTTAAGCCTGTAATAACAGATGATTTTTACCACCATTGACTGAGTAGAGCAGGCGTGAATAAAACCCCTTTAATTGTTGGCCTTACTGGCGGTATTGGCAGTGGTAAAAGCACTGTTGCTAAGGCTTTTGCATCACTGGGTATCAGTGCGGTGGATGCTGACCTTGCCTCCCGAGCAGTGGTTGAACCTGGCATGCCGGCACTTAAAAGCATAGAAGCCCATTTCCCCAACAGCGATATTATCCAAACTGATGGCCAGTTAAATCGCCCTCTGTTGCGACAGATTATCTTTGCAGATGCCAATGAAAAGCTGTGGTTGGAGACATTGCTGCACCCATTGATCCGCGACTGGATTATGGCCCGGCTACAAGCTGCGGAAACAGACTATGTAATTCTGGAATCGCCACTGCTTTTTGAAACTGACCAGTATCAGCTGGTGGATACTCATTTACTGGTGGATGTGCCGGTTGAATTACAACTGCAACGCGCCTGCGCTCGAGATAACAATGAACCAGAGCAGATTCAGCGTATTATTGATGCTCAAATGTCGAGGCAGGATAAACGCGACAAAGCGGAGTTTGTGTTGGATAATTCTCTGGACTTAGAGACATTGCCCCAGAGAGTATTGCAACTTCATCAACAGTTTCTTGCCTTAGCTAAGGACAAAGCATCATGACACAGCCCACCCGCACAACCATTGTGCAATGCCCCACCTGCAAAGCCAGCCTTGAGTGGAGCAGCAAAAGTCCACAGCGCCCTTTTTGTTCAGAGCGCTGCCAGAAGATTGATTTTGGTGATTGGGCTAGCGAGAGCTTTGCCATTGCTGGTGAGCCAGCTATTGTTGATGGGGAATTTAACGACGAATTTTAAGCCAGCTTTAGCCGTTCCAGAATAGCCTGATTGGCCGCAGGGAACTGATACTCTGAGTTATCTGCCACTATATCGACCACTGACACCCAGCGACATTCCTGCCCCTCCACTCCTCTGGCCTGACCCTCAAAACCTGTGACCTGCCAGATATCCAGCATCACCTGTTTGTCAGTGTAGTCATGGGACAGCTGCATTAATGGCTCAGCGCTGGTGACATTAATATCCAGCTCTTCCTGCAGTTCTCGAACCAGAGCCTGCCTTGGGGTTTCACCCTGATCCAGCTTGCCACCGGGAAATTCCCACAACCCACCCTGATGCAAATGATCAGGGCGTTTGGCGATAAGAATCTGGCTAGTGCTGCGAGCAGCATAGATAACAGCGGCTACCACATGGATGCGCTTCATTGCTGCAGTGACCTGATGGCGGTACTAAGTGCGATACTCTGCATTAATACGCACATATTCATAACTGAGGTCCGTGGTCCATACAGTTTCTGTGGCTTGACCACGGTTTAATGACACCAGAATATCAATATCCTCTTGCTGCATGGCTTGCTGCCCGACTTCTTCGGTGTAGCTCGAGGCTCTTGCGCCCTGCTCTGCAATTAACACTGAGTTGAGACTGAGTTGCACCAGATTAACATCCAGATCTTTCAGTCCTGCTCGGCCAATGGCTGCCAGTATTCGACCCCAGTTGGCATCAGAGGCGGTCAGTGCTGTTTTCACCAATGGTGATTCGGCGATGGTATAGGCAACGGCCAGAGCTTCAGCACTGTCTGCAGCGCCCTCTACAATCACCGACACAAATTTAGTAGCGCCTTCGCCATCGCGAATAATCGCCTGGGCAAGCTCAATAAACACCAGGCTGAGTTGCTCGACAAACTGTTCGAATAATGTCTCATCAATCACTACGCCACTGGTGCCTGTGGCAACCAGCATAATTGAGTCATTGGTGGATGTATCTGCATCAACGGTTATGCGATTAAAGGACTTATTAGTAGCCAGTCTCAGGGCGCGATGTAACAGCTCCGAGTCCAGTGCTGCATCTGTGGCTACATAACCTAGCATGGTCGCCATATTGGGCTTGATCATGCCTGAGCCCTTGGAGATGCCAGTGATTGTGATCTGTCCTTCGCCAGCGGCAAACTGCAGGCTGGAGCCTTTAGCTCTGGTATCTGTGGTTAGAATGCCTTTCGCCGCATCGCTCCAACCCTGCCCTGAGAGATTGGCCAGCGCCCCTGGAATACCTGCAAGTAGTCTATCCATTGGCAATGGCTCACCAATCACACCGGTGGAAAATGGCAGTACCTGCTCGGCTTCAACCCCTGCTGCTGTGGCCAGTACCTGACAGCTCTGCAGGGCATCATGCAGACCTTGCTCTCCTGTTCCTGCATTGGCATTGCCTGTATTGGTCAGCAGGTAGGCAGGACTGGCACTAGCCATATGCTGTTTGCACAATGTCACCGGCGCGGCACAGAAGTCATTCTGGGTAAATAGCCCTGCAACTGTGCTGCCTGCAGCAATTTCCATTATCACTAAATCCGCACGGCCTGGAGTTTTAATACCGGCACTAGTGGTCCCCAGTTTAAAACCGCTAACTGGGTGCATGGCTGGAAACTTGTCGCTGCCTGTTGCCATTAGTTAATTTTTCCGTGACATTGCTTGTATTTTTTACCTGATCCGCAGGGACAGGGGTCATTGCGTCCGACCTTGGGTCCCTGGCGATGAATCGGCTGCTGCCCTGCTTCCGCTGGCTTTTGCTGCCCTTCAAGTCCCTCAGCCTGAGCGTGCTGGTATTCTCGACTAGACTGCTCGGCACGACGCTGCTGTTCCAAGCGCTGCATATCGTCCTCAGTCGTCACTTCAATATGGCTCAGATAACGAATGGTTTCGAATTTAATATTGTCGAGCAAGTCTTCAAACAGTGCAAATGACTCACGTTTGTATTCTTGCTTGGGGTTTTTCTGAGCATAGGCACGCAGCCCAATACCCTGACGCAGTTGATCCATACTGGCAAGATGGTCTTTCCACAGATTATCCAGCACCTGTAGCATCACCTGACGCTCGACTTCACGCATCTGCGCACCCACATGGGTGTAACGACTATCATAGGCCTCTTGCAGACTCTGAGTGATTTTTGCTCTGAGGGTCTGCTCGTCGAGACGGCTGTCCTCGTCCAGCCAGTGCTGCACTGGCAATGGCGTGGTAAATTCTGTCGATAGCGCTTTTTCCAGCCCATCTACATCCCACTGCTCTTCAAGGCTCTGTGGCGGCAGGTAAGTGCTAATACATTGATCAGCGACGTCTTCGCGGATATTAGTGATGACTTCAGAAATATCATCGTCTTCCAACAGCTCTTTGCGCTGCTGATAGATTACCTGACGCTGGTCATTGGCCACATCATCATATTCCAGTAGATGCTTGCGAATATCGAAGTTACGACCTTCAACTTTGCGCTGGGCTTTAACAATAGCGCTGGTCACCATGCTGTGCTCGATGGCCTCGCCTTTTTCCATGCCCAGCTTGCGCATCATGTTTTTCACCCCGTCGGAGGCAAACAGACGCATTAAAGGATCTTCTAATGACAGATAGAAACGAGATACCCCGGGGTCACCCTGACGACCGGAGCGACCGCGCAACTGGTTATCGATGCGTCGTGACTCATGGCGCTCAGTAGCGACAATATGCAGTCCACCAGCTTCGAGCACTGTAGCCTGGCGAAGCGCCCAAGCTTCTCTAGCTTCAGCAATGATTTTATCGTGGGTCTTGCCCTTGGCTTTTAATTCTTTAATTTCAGCATCGAGATTACCTCCCAGTACAATATCTGTGCCGCGACCTGCCATATTGGTGGCAATGGTCACTGCTCCGGGTCGCCCGGCATTGACGATAATATTGGCTTCCAGCTCATGCTGTTTAGCATTGAGCACGCTGTGTTCCACCTTAGCGGTCTTAAGCATACCTGAGAGCAGCTCAGAGGTTTCGACAGAGGCAGTACCAACCAGCACCGGGGCACCACTGGCAACGATCTCTTTAATATCTTCAATCACTGCATCAAACTTTTCTTCTTGACTAAGGAAAATCAGATCGTTGAGATCAATACGCTTGACCTCGACATTGGTCGGTATCACCACCACTTGCAGACCATAGATCTGATGTAACTCATACGCCTCTGTGTCTGCTGTACCTGTCATACCAGACAGTTTTTGGTACAGGCGGAAGTAGTTCTGGAATGTGGTCGAGGCCAGAGTCTGGCTCTCTTGCTGAATCTCCAGACCCTCTTTGGCTTCGATAGACTGATGCAGGCCTTCGGACAGACGTCGACCGGGCATGGTGCGGCCGGTATGTTCATCAATAAGAATCGCCTGACCCTGCTGAATAATATATTCAACATCTTTATGAAACAGGTATTGAGCGCGCAGGGCAGAATGGACATGGTGCAGCAAACCAAGGTTAGTCGCCTGATAGAGACTTTCATCTTCTTCCAGTAAGCCCTCTTTGACGAGCACGGCTTCTACTTTACTGTGACCGTCTTCAGTCAACTCTACGCCACGACTTTTTTCATCGACAATAAAGTCGCCCGATGGCTCTTCCTCGCTGTCACCTTCTATCTCTACCTGAGGCTGTAACTGCAGCGCCAGAGCGTTAACCGTTTTGTACAGTTCAGAGCTGTCCTGAGCGGCACCGGAAATAATCAGTGGAGTTCTGGCTTCATCAATAAGAATCGAATCCACTTCATCAATAATCGCGAAAGCCAATCCACGTTGGGCTTTATCTTCCAGACGCAGAGCCATATTGTCGCGCAGATAATCGAAACCAAACTCATTGTTGGTGCCATAGGTGATATCGGCGGCATAGGCCTGCTGTCTGGAGCAGGGCTGCAACTCTCCTGCATCATCCGCACCCAGCACAAAAGAATTGGCTTGATCTGCGCCCTGATAAGACTGAATAACACCAATCGACAGACCCAGAGCCTGATACAACGGCGCCATCCACTGAGCATCACGCTTAGCTAGATAATCATTCACTGTAATCACATGCACGCCTGTACCTGGCAGTGCATTGAGATAGGCGGCCAAAGTAGCCACTAGAGTCTTACCTTCACCGGTGCGCATCTCGGCAATCTTGCCCTGGTGTAATGTGATACCGCCGATCATCTGCACATCAAAATGGCGCATACCCATGGCTCTGACCGAGGTTTCTCGTACCACGGCAAAGGCTTCAGGCAGTATCTGCTCGACGGTTTCGCCAGCAGCCAGACGTTCACGCAAGATCTGAGTCTGGGCTCGCAGATCAATATCATTGAGGGCCTGGAGACTCTCTTCGAGAGCATTAATATTGTTCACGGCCTTGCGCATTTTGCGCACATCGCGATCATTGCTACTGCCAAATATTTTTTTCAGGATGTTGCCAAACATTTCTTTCTTCCTTTGATATAAAGGGACTGCTATAAATAGGAGCTGCTGATAGTAAAAAAAGGGGCTTCCTCAGAGATATTTTAAGTCCATGAGAATATAGACGTTGAAGTCTGAATTAGCGGCTGGTCCGGCGGATATATGAGGCTGGGTCGACGGTGCGACCATTTTTGAAAACTTCGAAATGTACATGGGGGCCAGTGGAACGGCCTGAACTACCCATTTTGGCAATCACTTCGCCTTTTTTAACAATGGCACCGAGATCGGCGACATTTCTTTCGTTGTGTGCATAACGGGTCACGTAACCATCACTGTGGTTGAGTTCAACCATCAGACCATAGCCACTGCGCTCACCAGCCCAGGTTACGACTCCTGAAGCCACTGCGATAATGTCCGAGCCTTTTCTACCGGCAAAATCTACTCCACCATGCCAGCGTTTATTGCCGTGGAATGGATCCACACGCATGCCATATTCAGATGACATCCAACCCTTGGTAATAGGTCGTCCCGCCACCATACGTTCGCTTTTCAATTTGTTTTCACTCAGCATGGACTGCAGCACGTTAAGCTGGGATTCTCGACTATTGAGAGAGTTATCAAGGCGCGCAAACATGGTCGCCAGTTCCTGCTGAATATCCACAGAATTAGCTACTTCATTGACCAGAGATTCATCTGGACCACCAAGACCGGGGGCCACAGAAAAATCGAATTCGCCATCTTCAAGGCTAGCTATTTGCGTGAGCTGCTCACCCAGTGCGTCAAGACGCACCAGCCGCGAGCGCATCTGCGCAAGTTTGCCGGTCATCGCAGCCAGCGAACTATCCAACTGCTCGCGCCCAGCATCCACATGACTCTGCTGAACCACCAGTTGATGATGCATTTCACCAATGCTGTTATCAAACAGCAGTTCCCAGCGGCCATCAGCAATCTTGACGCCGAGCATGGTACCTGCAGCCACGGGAATACCCAGCAGCAGCACTGAGAGCAAACCTTTGGCCCAGCTATTGAGGCTAATCGTTCTAACCCTGTCCGCTCGACTGCTAATAAGAATAATTTTCACTAGAGAATAATGCCTTGTCTCACTAAAACTTTAAAAACTTAATTAATTCGGCTGCATGTACGAGATAGGTACATCTTCCGGATTATCAATAAAAGTGACTACTTCCCAGGCATCCGTATCTGCGATCAATGCGCGTAAAGACGCATTGTTAAGTCCATGCCCTGATTTATGTGCGTCGAATTCCCCAATCAAGCTGTTACCCAGCAGGTAGAGATCACCGATCGCGTCCAGGATCTTATGTTTGACGAATTCATCGTCATAACGCAAGCCATCTTCGTTGAGAATTTCGAACTCGTCCACAACAATGGCATTTTCTAAGCTTCCACCCCGGGCTAGGCCCTTAGAGCGGAGATATTCAAATTCATGCATAAAGCCAAATGTTCTGGCTCTGCTAACTTCTTTTACAAAGGAGGTACTGGAAAAGTCGATGCTTGCATTCAGAGCCTGATGTTTGAACACTGGATGATCAAAGTCAATGGCGAAATTGACTTTAAATCCCTCAAAAGGCCTAAAGGTAGCGACTTTATCGTCTTGTTTGATGGTCACTGGGCGCTTGATGCGAATAAATTTCTTTGCTGCATCCTGCTCACGAATACCGGCTGACTGCAGTAAAAATACAAAGGGTCCGGCGCTGCCATCCATAATTGGAATCTCTGGCGCAGAGACATCTATCACTATATTGTCGATCCCAAGCCCCGCCAGAGCAGATAACAGATGCTCGATGGTAGAGACGCGAACGCCATCTTGGACAAGGGTTGTGGAGAGAGTGGTGTCGCCGACGTTCTCTGCTTTTGCGGCTATTTCAACCACTGGATCAAGGTCGGTGCGGCGAAAAATGATGCCTGTATCTGGCTCAGCCGGATGCAATGTCAGATACACTTTATCACCGGTGTGAAGACCCACGCCGGTGGCACGTATGACATTTTTTAACGTGCGCTGCCTGATCATCGCTACACCTTTGTTTTATAAGGCGGAAATTCTAACAGAGAAGGCCCCTTTCACCAAGATTTTATAATCTGAGGCGAGGCGAAGGGGGCCCCTGGTAAGTTATACGGACTAATCTGCCTGAGAGCGCAAGAAAGCAGGTACATCCAAATAATCTATCTCGGCATCAGCCTGAGCATCTAGCTTGCGGGCAGTCGCCCCCCCAGCACTCGAGAATGTTGCGCCGCCGCGCATATTAGGAGGGGTATCCATAGCGCCATAATCATAGCCACCATCAACTCTTCGGGGCGGTTGCTTGTCCACAATTACTGGCCTTAAGCCGGCTTTAGCACTGGCCGAGCGCAGGCCAGTAGCTACTACTGTAACCCGCAGCTGACCTTCCATCTCTGGATCAAATACGCTGCCCACAATAATCGTGGCATCCTGATCAGCAAATTCCCGTACCGCATTACCGACATTTTCAAACTCACCCAGAGTAAGGTCGTATCCACTGGTAATATTGACCAGAATACCTTTGGCACCCTGCAGGTTGATATCTTCAAGTAGCGGACATTTAACCGCACTCTCAGCAGCGACTGCAGCGCGATCTGGACCACTGGCTTCACCTGTACCCATCATGGCCATGCCCATTTCGGCCATCACTGTGCGTACATCGGCAAAATCCACATTGATCAAACCATCCAGAAGAATCAGGTCAGTAATTCCCTGTACAGCGCCGTACAGTACATCGTTAGCTTCCTTGAAGGCATCCAGCATGGATATATCCTGACCCAACACTTCCAATAGCTTTTCATTGGGTACAATAATCAATGAGTCGACGCGCTCTTTTAATGCTGCGATACCAGCATCAGCAGTGTCCTTGCGCCGGCCACCTTCGAAGGCAAAAGGTCGAGTGACCACACCAACGGTGAGGATACCCATACTCTTGGCTATTTCAGCAATCACTGGAGCAGCTCCAGTACCGGTACCACCACCCATACCAGCGGTGATAAAGACCATATCTGCGCCTTTCAGAGCCTCGGCGATGCGATCTTTATCTTCCATCGCTGCCTGGCGACCCACCTCAGGGTTGGCACCTGCGCCTAGACCCTTGGTTAAACTGCTACCCAGCTGCAACACTGTTGCTTTCTCAAGTTTATTTAGCGATTGAGCGTCGGTGTTGGCACAAATAAAGTGCACACCATCAATATTGCTCTCCATCATATGGCCCACTGCGTTTCCGCCGCCGCCACCAACACCCACTACTTTGATTTCTGCATTCTTTGGAATGCTGTCTACTAATTCGAACATAGGTTTCCCCTTATTTGCGCCTCACAATTAAATTTTACAGTCACTACCGTCTTCCGTGACCCTTACATGCCGCCCTGAAACCATCCTTTAATACGTTCCAGTACGTTATTCGCTGGTCCCTTGCCACTGTCGTCAAAACCATCTTTGCGCTGCTGTTCAACGCCAAAGTGCAACAGACCAACCCCTGTCGAATAAATAGGATTATTAACAATATCCGACAGACCTTTTACATTGACCGGCGCACCTATACGCACCGGCAGATGGAATATTTCCTCAGCCAGTTCGGTCACGCCTTCCATTTTTGATGTGCCGCCAGTCAGAACTACACCAGCAGCTAATAGCTGTTCAAAACCACTGCGTCGCAGTTCGGCCTGAACCAGAGTAAATAATTCGTCATATCTAGGCTCAACCACTTCGGCTAGCAACTGCCGCGACATGTCACGGGCTTCGCGGTCGCCAACACTGGGCACCTTGACGGTTTCCTCAGGGCGAGCCAGCTTGGCCAGTGCGCAGGCATATTTTATTTTCAGGTCCTCTGCGTGAGGAGTAGGTGTGCGCAGAGCCATGGCGATATCATTGGTCACCTGATCACCAGCGATCGGAATCACCCCGGTGTGGCGAATTGCACCCTCGGTAAAGATGGCGATATCTGTGGTGCCGCCGCCAAGATCAATCAGGGCTACACCCAACTGTTTCTCGTCTTCAGTCAGCACTGCATGGCTGGAGGCCAGTTGCTCCAAGACCACTTCATCCACCTCCAGACCACAGCGACGGATGCACTTCTTGATATTTTGCGCAGCATTAGCAGCACAGGTGACCAGATGCACCTTGGCTTCAAGGCGCACCCCTGACATGCCGATGGGCTCATGCACCCCTTCCTGCTCATCAATGATGTATTCCTGAGGCAGCACATGGAGAATCTCCTGATCGGCAGGGATTGCAACTGCTCTGGCAGCATCTATAACGCGATCTACATCCAGAGGCTGCACTTCGCGATCACGAATAGCCACAATGCCGTGGGAATTGAGACTGCGGATATGGCTGCCTGCAATACCGGCATACACGGAGTGAATTGAGCAGCCAGCCATTAGCTCGGCCTCTTCAATGGCGCGCTGAATGGAGCTGACCGTGGCTTCAATATTGACCACGACCCCCTTTTTCAGACCAGAGGATGCGTGCATCCCTGTGCCGACAATTTCCAGTTCACCGTTGGCACCAATGGCACCTACAATGGCCACCACTTTGGAAGTACCAATATCCAAGGCAACGATCATATTTTCTTCATTTGCACTAGCCATAATTTATCCTCAACTGCCTTCTTTTAGCCCTATACAGGCAGGTCAGTGTTTGCCCTCAAGTCGTTCTGCGCACCGACCAACACACCGTCTTTCCATGCCACGGCTAATCCATTGGGGTAACGCAGATCTATGGTTTTAATATTTTGTAATTCGTTTTCTAGCCCTGACTCCCAAGCTAAAGCTAAACGCTTAAGCTTGTCGCCCAGCTGATCGCGACCTAGCACTAGCTCAATACCGCGAACTGTGGAAACTCGCCATACACCCAAATTGTCACGCTGCAACTCAGCTAACTTGAGCCCGGTTGGCGACAGCAACTGCGCCAACATCTGATAGCTTTTCATCATTTCTTTAGAACTGCCGTACTGGGCACGCAGCACGGGCAAGCTGGCCAGTGCGCTGTTATCAGCAATATTCAATTCTTCACCCAAGCGGTTTAAAAAACCCTTTTCACCCCAGCGAGCAATAGGCACTTCTTCAACCACCTCAACACTGAGAGTAGAGGGCCATTGGCGACGGATACTAACTAGATCCACCCAGGGATGGTCTTGCAGAACCTGACGCAGGCCATCTAGGTCAATACTCAAAAAGCCACCATCAATCTCGGCACTGACCAGATCCACTAGCTCCTGTTGCTGCATATAAGTCAGCTCTCCTGCCACCAGAATCTCAGTCACAGGTTGATCGACTTGCCTGAACATCAGGCTACTGCCGTACACCACAGCAATTAAAAGCATCAACATAAATACTCGCGACAGGCCATCAATCAGTCCATCAAAACGCCCTGTGGCGGCTTGCTGCTGACGGTTGGCTCCACGGCGATTCTGAGTGGCCATTAGTTGGACGCCTCCAGTATTGCGATCACCAACTGATCAAAGTCCATGCCGGCTTCCTTAGCTGCCATGGGCACCAGACTATGGCTGGTCATACCAGGGACAGTGTTCACTTCTAGCAACTGGAACCTATCGTTGGCATCGACCATCACATCGACACGCCCCCAACCGGTGCAACCCAAACTTTTAAAGGCCCGCATGGAGAGGTCGCTCAATTCCTGCTCCCGTTGAGCGGATAAACCAGCCGGGCAAAAGTACTGAGTCTCATCACTAAAGTATTTGGCCTGATAGTCGTAAAACACTTCTTGGGACTGAATGCGAATTGAAGGCAATACCTGATCAGCCAAAATAGCCACTGTATATTCCTCGCCTTCCATCAGCGGCTCGGCAATCACCGTGGTAGCAAAACCTGCAGCCTCGACCCAGGCCGCCTCTAGCTCCTGAGCAGACTCAGCGCGACTCATGCCAATACTAGAACCCTCACAGGCGGGCTTAACCATGGCTTTGCCACCAAGACTATCTATAATCTGCGCCCAGTCGGATTGCTTGTCTAACACCGCGAAGTCTGCGGTTGGCAGGCCAATGCCCTGCCACATCTGCTTGCAGCGCAACTTGTCCATCGCCAGAGCCGAAGCCAGAACACCACTGCCCGTATAGGGCAGACCAAGATATTCGAGAGCACCCTGCAAGGTGCCGTCTTCACCACCCGGGCCATGCAGCGCGATAAAGGCAAGATCGAGATTATGGCTGGGTAATTCTTGCAGTAGGTCTGCACCTGCATCTATAGCCACAACCTCTACGCCAGCATTAAGCATTGCCTGGTGCACAGCAGCGCCGCTCATCAGCGACACTTCGCGCTCAGATGAGGTGCCTCCATAGAGCAGCCCTACGCGACCCAACTGTGCCACTGAACGATTCATTGAGAAGCCTCGCTCTGCAATTTACTGTCAGCCAACATAGCCACCAGTTTGCTGACACTGCCTGCACCCTGAGTCATTACCAGATCGCCGCCGCGGACAAGGTCGCCCAACAGCTTGGGCACTTCTTCAATCTGTTCAACGAAAATGGGGTCAATCACACCGCGTTGACGGATGCTGCCGCATAGGTTTTTGCTGCCGGCACCGGCAATTGGCTCTTCGCCAGCGGCATAGACATCAAGGACCAACAGCACATCAACCTGAGACAAGACCTGAACAAAATCTTCATATAGATCTCTGGTTCTGCTGTAGCGATGGGGCTGAAATACCATGATCAAGCGCTTTTCTGGCCAGCCGTCGCGGACAGCCTGAATAGTCGCTTTAACCTCTGTAGGGTGATGACCATAGTCGTCGACCAGCATGGCCAGGCCATCAGTAACCTGATACTCACCGACCAATTCAAAGCGGCGGCCAACACCGGAGAATTTTTCCAGTCCGGCAATAATGGCCTGATCAGAGATTCCCTCGTCAGTTGCCACAGCAATGGCTGCCGCTGCATTCAACGCATTGTGGCGACCGGGAATATTAAGTTTGATCGATAGTGAAGGCTTGTTATCCGGACGATCAATAACAAAGTTACACTGGCGCTTGTCGGCGCTCAGGTCACGCAACTTGTAGGCCGCATCTTCACTAAAGCCGTAGGTCAGCATAGGTCTGGCCACCTCGACCAACAGACCGCGAATCACTTCATCATCGATACAGAGCACCGCCAGACCGTAAAAAGGCAGGTTGTGCAAAAATTCAATATAGGTTTTCTTCATTACCTCAAAGTCAAAACCATAGGTTTCCATATGGTCTGCTTCGATGTTGGTGACCACAGACACCATAGGCTGCAGATGCAGGAATGAAGCATCACTCTCATCGGCTTCAGCCACCAGATAGCGGCTGCCACCCAGCTTGGCATTGGTGCCCACACTGTTCACACGCCCGCCCACCACAAAGGTTGGGTCGCGGCCATCTTCAGCTAATATAGCGGTGATCAAACTGGTAGTGGTGGTTTTACCATGGGTACCGGCAATCGCAATACCATGCCGGTAGCGCATTAGCTCAGCGAGCATTTCTGCTCGTCGCACTACTGGAATACCACGCTCACGAGCGCTGGCAATCTCTGGGTTCTCAATAGTTACCGCTGAGGATTTAACTACCACGTCGGCGTTTTCAATATTGCTTTCACTGTGACCTAGAAAAACCTCAGCTCCGGCCTCAGTTAGGCGTCTGACACTGGGGCTGACACTAATATCCGAACCGCTGATTTCATACCCCTGATTTAACAGCACCTCAGCAATCCCAGACATGCCACTGCCGCCAATACCGACAAAGTGAATACGGCGAATGCGGCGCATTTCCGGTGCCTGAAAATTAGCGCTATTGACCATATCCCACCTCCATACAAACCTGTGCCACTCTTTCGGCGGCATTGTTTTTTGCTAGCGAGCGGGCCTGCATGGCCATATGCAGACGCTTTTCTGGCGCCCCACAAACCGTTTTAATCTGCTCTGCCAAAAGTGACGCACTGAGATCTTTCTGCTGCACTAATGTTGCCGCGCCACAGTCAGTCAGCAGCTCGCCATTAACCGTCTGATGATCATCAATAGCAAAGGGAAAAGGAATCAACAGTGCACCCAGTCCCGCGGAAGTCAGCTCAGCAATAGTAAGAGCCCCAGCACGACAGATCACAAAGTCTGCCCAGCCATAGGCTGCTGCCATATCTTCAATAAAGGGCACCACTTCGACGGCATTGCCCTGGGTATCAATGCCCTGCTGCTGATACAACTCCAGAGTATCCAGCCAATGAACCTTGCCCGCCTGATGCAATATTTCCGGCTGTAGATCAGAGTCGATCAATGCCAGCGCCTCGGGAACCAACTGATTAATCGCCAGTGCTCCTCGACTGCCGCCCAGCACCAGAATTCTGGCTCTGCCAGAGCGACCGGCAAAGCGATCTTCGGGAGCAGCCATTTCAGCAATATCGGAGCGCACGGGGTTGCCGCACCATTCGCCCGGCTCGAGAGCATCAGGGAAACCGAGCATTACCCGCACAGCAATTTTTGCGGATAATTTGTTGGTGGTGCCAGCGACAGAATTCTGCTCGTGAATCACCACCGGAATACCTTTCAATCTGGCAGCCACAGCGCCCGGACCTGAGGCAAAACCACCCATACCCAAAACCACTGCAGGTTTAAATTCAGTCAGCACCTTAAACGCCTGGCTAATAGAACGGCACAGCAACAATGGCGCCTTTAAAAGGGCTTTAATACCACGGCCACGGATACCTTCAATATCAAGACAGTGCAATTCATAGCCATGCACAGGAACCAACTCAGACTCAATACCGCGTCTGGTGCCAAGCCAGGATACCTGCACATTTATAGCGCGCAGCTTGTCTGCAACAGCCAGAGCTGGAAATACATGCCCACCGGTGCCACCAGCCATGACTAACACACGCCGATCCATAGGGGAGTTATCGCCCATAACGAGACCTCCGCGCTGGCTGCTTGTCATTATGTAACTGATGACTAAAACGCAATACCATGCCTATTATTGCGCAGCAGCTAATCAGGCTACTGCCGCCATAACTGACAAAGGGTAATGTCAGCCCTTTGGTAGGTAGCAGGCCAGCATTAACACCCAGGTTGATAAAAGTCTGACCAGCAAGCAGCAGGCCGAACCCAATCAATGCGTAGGCGGCGTACCAATATTTCTGGCTAATCGCCATCTTTGCCAACTGCACAATACGCAGAACCATCAAACTGTACAGGCCAAGCAGACAGATCACGCCAACATAACCAAACTCTTCGGCAAAAATTGCAAACACAAAGTCAGTGTGGGCCTCTGGCAGATAGAGCATTTTTTGCACTGACTGACCCAGACCAACACCAAACCACTCGCCCTGACCAAAGGCGATCAATGATTGGGTCAGCTGATAACCAGAGTTAAATGGATCTGACCAGGGGTCCATAAATGCAGTGATACGAGCAACGCGGTAGGGAGCAGATTCGGCCAGCCAGACTACCAACAATCCAGCCACGGTAAACACCAGCAAGAACTGACGAATATGCGAGCCACCTAAAAATACAAGTGCCATAAAGGTCGCGCCCAATAGGACCGTAGAGCCAAAGTCAGGCTCCAAAATTAGCAGTAGTTCGAGCAGTGCCAGCACGCCCATTAATTTCATAAATTCATGCCATCCGTCGGCCAATGTGTCGCGATGCACAGCCAGATGGGCTGAGAGAAATACCACCGTGGCGATCTTCACTGCTTCAGAAACCTGGAAGGTAAACCCGGCAATACTCAACCAGCGGCGACTGCCATTAAGTTCACGCCCTATTCCTGGGATCAATACAATTACCAGTAAAAGGACTGACAGCAGAATCCACAGACGACCGTAATTAGCCCATACCTGTGGCGACACGAAGAAACAAAACGCCATCACAAAAGCCGCTAGTATCAGATAGGCCAGATGACGCTTAACAAAAAAGAACTCATCGCCAAACCGGTATTCAGCAAAGCTGAACGAAGCTGAGGCGATCATGACCAGACCAATGGACATCAGTGCCAGTACAGGCAGCAGCAACTGCATATCAATATGCCAGTCAGAGCGCCCAAGAGCGAAGGTATCTCGCAGTAGACTCAGTTGCATAACTGACCTCCACCACTTTTCATCAAACCATTGACCGCCGACTGGAAACAGCGGCCGCGCTCCTCAAAACCACTGAACATATCAAAGCTCGCGCAGGCCGGCGATAGCAGAACCGTATCTCCTGGCTGAGCAACTGACCTAGCCAGGGCGACCGCCTGTTCCAGTGAATCGACCAGCATAGTCTCGCAGCCATCATTGAGTACTGAGTCAATCTGGCTGGCATCCTCACCGAATAGATAGGCCTGCTTAACAAACTTGCCAACTGCTGGCTTAAGCGCAGCAAAATCCTGGTCCTTTCCCTGACCGCCAGCGATCAAAATAAGATTCTTGCGCAGCGCTACACCCAACCCATTCAGAGCTGCCACAGTGGCACCCACATTGGTGCCCTTGGAATCGTCGATATAGATAACGCCATCAATCTCGGCGATATTTTCACAGCGATGGGCCAGACCTTTAAAAGTTTTCAGACAATCCAGCATCGGCTGCATGGGCAGATCTATCGCATACCCCAATGCCAGAGCAGCCAGCCCATTGGCAATATTGTGGGAGCCCTTGAGAGCCACATCTGCAATCGGCAGCAGGCGCTCAATACCATAGGCCAGATACCCTTCCTCTAGCCCCTGCAAAATACCAAAGTCACCCAGATCAGGTTGGTTAAGGCCAAAGCTACTGAGGCTTATCTGTGAGGATATTAATGGCTTGGTCAGTACATCTTCGCGATTGACAACCACCTTGCTGGCACCACGGAAAATGCGATGCTTGGCGGCATGATATTGGGGCAGACCCTCATAGCGATCCATATGATCTGCAGAGATATTGAGCAGCGCCACAATGGCACCGCGGCTATCATTGAGAAGCTCCAACTGGAAGCTCGACAGTTCGAGTATATAGAGCTGCAGATCATCATTGAGCAGGTCTAACATGGGCGTACCCAGATTACCGCCAACCCCAACAGCCAGACCACTGGCCACTGCCATTTCACCCAGCAATGTGGTCACTGTACTCTTGCCATTGGAGCCGGTAATCGCAATAACCGGTGCCTTGGCATGCTCAAGAAACAACTCCAGATCACCGATTAACTCAACGCCCTGCTCACGAGCCGCCACAATGGCTGGCTCATTTAGAGAGATACCTGGGCTGATAACAGCACGATCCATATTAATCAGCAGGTCGACATCAAAGTCTCCCAACACTACTTTGGTATCTGGATAATGATTTTTCACCAGCTGCAACTGAGGAGGCTCGGCACGGCTATCAGCAAACACAAATGGCAGATCCTGGGACGACAAAAAGCGCGCCACAGACAGTCCCGTGGCACCCATGCCTAGGATAGCTGTTTTGCGATTAGTCGCGATTAGATCTGTCATTAACGAACCCAAATTTAACGTAGTTTTAATGTCGCCAGGCCAAACAGCACCAGCATCACGGTAATAATCCAGAAGCGCACAATCACGCGAGGCTCTGGCCAGCCCTTTAGTTCATAATGATGGTGTAGCGGTGCCATGCGGAAAATACGCTTACCAGTCAGCTTGAAAGACGCCACCTGAATAATTACCGACAAGGTCTCCACAACAAAAACACCACCCATAATCAACAGCACAATCTCTTGGCGCACAATCACAGCAACAACCCCAAGGGCAGCACCCAGTGCCAGCGCACCTACATCACCCATAAAGACCATGGCGGGATAGGTGTTAAACCACAGAAAACCGAGTCCGGCGCCACAGAGTGCCGCGGTAAAGATCAACAACTCACCTGCGCCACTGATATAGGGAATATGCAGATAACTGGCAAACTGATAGTTGCCTGTCAGATAGGCAATAATCCCTAGCGCACCGGCGACCAGTACTGTGGGTAGAATCGCCAAGCCATCAAGGCCGTCGGTCAAATTCACCGCATTGCTGGTACCCACAATGACAAAGTAAGTCAGCAGAATATAAAAGGGCCCCATAGTCAGCGCGACGTTTTTGAAAAATGGCACAATCAATTCAGTTTCTGCAGGACTTTGCGCCGTATAAAAAAGAAACACAGCCGCCGCAAAGCCAAAGATCGACTGCCAAAAATATTTCCAACGTCCGGGCAGACCGCGGGGATTTTTCTCGACCACCTTGCGGTAATCATCAACCCAACCAATCAGGCCAAAGGTAAAGGTTACTGCCAGCACCACCCAAACGTAGCGGTTGCCAAGATCAGCCCAAAGTAAGGTACTGATAAAAATAGCCAACAGAATCAATGCACCGCCCATGGTCGGAGTGCCAGCTTTACTCAAGTGACTCTGGGGACCATCGGTGCGAATAGCCTGACCCATCTGCAACCGATTGAGCTGACGAATAACCACCGGTCCGGCAATCAGACAGATTGCCAGAGCAGTCAATACCGACAAAATGCCTCTCAGGGTAAGATATTGCACCACTGAAAAAGCACTATAAAATTGACTTAAATAATCCGCCAGCCATAACAACATTAGCCTTCACCTCTGCTTAGTAACCTGTCTACGATTTGCTCCATGCCTGAACTTCGCGAGCCCTTCACCAAGAAAGTGATGTCGCTATTATTTGTCTGTGCTGACTGCAGCTCTAAATAAAGCGCTGCAGCTAAACTTTCTTTATCAACGTGATGATCACCGCCAAAGGCCTCCGTAGCAGCTGCACTTAAATCACCCACCGAATAGAACGCATCTATATCTGAATGCAGGGCATAGGCACCTACCTGCTGATGCATCTCTATTTTGTTGTCACCCAACTCGCCCATATCGCCCATCACCACAACTCGGCGTCCGCTGCGTTCGGCTAACACATCAATAGCAGCTTCAAATGAACTGGGGCTGGCGTTATAACTGTCATCAATAACCACGCCGCCGCCCGACAATGATTTAATCTCAAGGCGACCGGCGATAGGAGTAACTGAGGCAAGGCCAGCGGCAATCTGCGGCAATGTGGCCCCTGCTGCCAGACTGCAGGCTGAGGCTGCCAGTGCATTATTGACTGCATGTAAGCCGGGAATCGAAAGCTGTACTTGCTGTCGGAGAGCTGGCTGATTGGACAGCAGCTTGACGCAGAGGACAAAGCTATAGCAGCCATTGGCCGTCGACTCTATATCCACAGCACTGATATCTGCCTGCTCATCCGTCATTGAAAACGTCAGGCAGGGCTTGCCATCTATCAGATCACGCCAGCCTTCGCACCAGGCCTGATCCAGGTTTAGCACTGCTATACCAGCTGGCTTAAGGCCGCTGTAAATTTCACCTTTGGCTGCCGCAACCGCCTCAACAGAGCCAAAGCCCTCGATATGGGAAGACTGAACGTTGTTAATCAGAGCAATATCCGGTGTCGCCACTGAGCACAGATAACCAATTTCACCTACCGCACTGGCGCCCATTTCAATCACAGCAAATTCAGTATCTGCGCCCATCGACAGCACTGTCAGAGGCACGCCGATATGGTTATTCAGATTACCTGCAGTGGCGTGCACTGCACCGCTGTGACGCAAAATCGCAGCGGTTAATTCTTTAACTGAGGTCTTGCCTGTACTGCCAGTAATGGCAATCAGAGTCCCGGCATATGCCTCAGCTCTCATCTGCGCCAGCTGGCCCAGAGCCATGGTGGTATCCTCGACCACCCACTGGGGTAGCGGCAATGTTTTGTCCGCTACAGAAACCACCAGGCCACTGGCTTTGATTGCTGCATCAGCTAAAAACTGATGTCCATCAAAACGCTCACCCACCACAGCCACAAATAGATCGCCGTCTTTGATATTGCGGCTGTCGATAGAAACAGCCTCAAAGTGACAGTCTGGGTTTAATAAAGTACCGCCAAATCGCACTGCGGCATCGGTGAGTCTCATCTGCGCAATCACAGCTCACCCCCAGTCTCGACATGGTTGCGCTGTTCAACCTCGCGCAGTGCCAAACGCGCCTCTGCCTGATCACTAAAGGGTAGACGTTGCGCACCTAATATTTGGTAATCCTCGTGACCTTTCCCAGCAATCAAAACCACGTCATTTTTATCCGCCATAAAGATAGCCTGACGGATAGCCGTGCGTCGATCTGACTCGACGATTACCTCACGACTGGTACCCTGAAGAATATGTTGAATAATTTGCTGCGGGGATTCAGTCCGTGGGTTGTCGCTAGTCACCACCACATGGTCAGCACAGCGATCAGCGATTTCGCCCATCTCGGCACGCTTGCCAACATCTCTGTCGCCACCACAGCCAAACACTACCCAAAGCCTGCCACTGCAATGCACGCGCAGGGCTTGCAGTGCTTTTTCTAAAGCATCTGGGGTATGGGCATAATCCACTACCACTGCAGGTTCAGAACTACCCACTAACTCCATGCGACCAGGAACAGCCCGGAGCTTAGGCACAGCAGACAGAATATAATCAAAATCGATGCCCTGAACGGCGGCAGCGGCAATCACCGCCAATAGATTAGAGAGATTAAACTTACCCAGCAAAGGTGAATTGACTTCACCACTGCCCCAGGGAGTAATAATCCAGGCTCGCAAGCCCTCGGGGGAAAGGCCAATAGTGGAGCAATAAACATCAGCCGCGGTATCCTCAAGACTGTAACTAGCGACCTTAATCTCAGGATCGAGATTAGCCACAATCAAACGCCCGACAGCATCGTCAACATTGATAACAGCATGCTGCAAACCCCGCATGGCAAATAATCTTGCTTTGGCTGCGGCGTAAGAATTGAGGTCGCCATGGTAATCGAGATGATCACGGCTCAAGTTAGTAAATACTGCAGTATTAATCTGCACCCCAGCAATTCGCCGCTGTACCAGACTGTGGGAAGAGACTTCCAGAGCCACATTGCTGGCACCTTTGCTGCGCAGCTCGGCTAAAATTCTTTGCATCGCCACTGCATCTGGGGTGGTCAAGCCGGTATCAGTAATACCTGAATCCTGCGTTTCATTTGCTGCATCATGCAGGGCCCGATAACCAGTGTCGCGCACCATGCCGTAACCCATGGTGCCAATAAAGGCACAGGGGCCGGGGCTGGCAGCCTCAGGCAATGCCTCCAACAGCTCAGCCAGCAATCTGGAGCAAGTGGTTTTGCCATTGGTTCCTGTAATCCCGGTAATCGTCATTGCCGCAGAGGGCTGACCATAAAAAGTACCAGCAATATCGGAAACATATTCAGTGAGATTCTCAACCGCAATAACAGGCACTGTGATATTGGCACCAGCAATCAAACTTTCAACCAGCTCTGCTACCTGCTGATCTTTTTCAACCAACACAGCAACTGCACCACGCTCAACAGCCTGAGCTATATAAACAGTGCCATCTGTATCAATACCCTTAACAGCAACAAACAAATCGCCGGGCTGCACCTGACGACTATCCAGGGAAACCCCTTCAATCGCAACCGCCGGGCAATTATCCAGATCGACAAAATCTGCAATCAGAGCCTCTAGAGTCATGGTCCACTTTTGCGACAGGCCCATCATGAGTCCCCTCGCTTTTTCGATGCTTTCTGCACATCAGCAACAGTGCGATTAACATCCAACTGGTCTGGAGTCACCTGCAGCAAGCGCAGTGCATTGCCTGTGACATCAGAAAAAACCGGCGCTGCCACAAGGCCGCCAAAGTAATTGCCACCGCTGGGCTCATCTACAACCACTACGGTCACTAGACGCGGGTTATCCACCGGAGAGAGGCCGGCAAATATAGACATGTAGCGGCTGTCATCATAGCCACCAGTAGCCTTGGTTTTGTGCAGAGTGCCGGTCTTACCGCCGACAGAATAGCCATCAATCATCGCGCGCTTACCTGTACCTTTGGCACTGGTAGCAGTCTGTAACATATGGCGAATCTCTCTTACCCAGCGCTCATCAGCAACTCGCACAGCTTCCGGAGTTTCATCCACAGCCAACAACGACACCTCTCGACGCAAACCGTTATTGGCCAGCACCGCATAGGCACGCGCCATCTGCAACGAAGATACGCTGAGGCCATAACCAAAAGCAAAGGTCGCCTGAGTAACCGGATCCCAGTTTCTATAGCCGGGCAAATTCCCTGCAGTCTCTCCAGGGAATCCACTTCCCAGGCCTTCACCAAAACCAACCCGCTCAAACAACCCGCGAGTCGCATCTGGATCCATCTGCAACGCCAGCTTGGTAGTACCAACCTGACTCGACTTAGTGAGGATCCCAGCCAGATCCAGAGGACCGTAATTTTTGCTATCGACAAAAGTCTTGTAGGCCACTTTGTAATAGCCCGGACTGGTCTCAATAACAGTGTCAGGTTTAAACTTTCCGCTCTCCAATGCTGCCAGCAAAGTAAAGGGCTTAACGGTGGATCCTGGCTCCATCATATCGGTCATAGCGCGATTACGAACGGAGTCGCGGCGCAAATTAAGACGATCATTGGGATTAAATGATGGCTGATTAGCCATGGCCAGCACTTCACCAGTGTCCACATCCAACACCACAACGGACCCTGACTTAGCCTGGTGCTTTTGCACAGAAGCCTTGAGGGCACGGTACGCCGCATACTGCACTCGCAGATCAATACTGAGGCGCAGAGACTCACCAGAGCGAGATGGTTTAGTTAGAGAAATATCCTTGATAATACGGCCAGCACGGTCCTTGACAACTTTCTTGGAGCCCGCCTCACCCGTTAGCCACTGATTGTAAGCAAGCTCCATCCCCTCCTGACCATCATCATCAATATTGGTAAAACCAACCAGCTGAGCTGTGACTTCGCCAGCAGGATAAAAGCGCTTGTACTCTTGGACACCATCGACGCCAGGGACACCAAGCCTAAGAATTTTTTCAGCTTCAGTGCTCAGCAGATGCTTGGCCAAAACCATAAATGACTTATTTCGATAGCGCTTCAGGCGCGCCTTGAATTGTGCCAGGGGAATATTTAATGCCTGAGCCAGACGCGCCACATCACTGGCATCCGCCAGCTCATGAATATGCTGAGGATTGGCGGTTACTGTGGTCACAGGAATACTCATGGCCAGTGGCTCACCGTTGCGATCGGTGATCAAACCTCTATAGGCAGGAATGACTTGATTGCGAATTGAGCGATCATCGCCCTGGGTTTGCAGAAAATCAGCGCCCTTCTCTTCACTTGGCATAACCTGCAGCTCGGCTATTTTGGCAGCGACCACAAATGGCAGAGCGACCAGCACAACCATCACTAAATAGTAACGCCAGCGCGGTATGACTTTCTGTACCGATTTTTTGGCCACTGTGCTGCTTTTCCCTTATAAAGATAAATAGCAAAAATAATTACGAGCAACGCTCTTCAATAAACTGCCGACTAAATCTAATCAGGCCTAACCATTAATATTTCATCTGGCCGCGGGGTGCGCATCTTCAACTCTTGCACCGCCTTTGTCTCAATACGCTGCAGCGAACCCCATGCACTCTGCTCCAGTAGATACTTGCCGTAGTTCTCATCCATCTGACTAGCCTCACGCTCCAGCGCCATCAACTCTGCGTACTGCTGGCGACAAAGGTGACTCACCAGAGCCACAGAGATAGCGCTTACCAGCACCAAAATCCACAACAAACCCAACCTCAAGGTGCCAGCGGCAAACAACTCAAGCCACTCTTTCAGCTATGCGCATCACCGCACTGCGCGATCTGATATTGCCATCAACCTCAGATACAGCAGGTTTAATTGCCTTGCCAACCTTAACCAAACGCACACCGCGCTCTACATCCCTGACCGGCAGATTCTTCGGCAACTTAATACCCTGCTCCTGATCGCGAATAAAGCGTTTAACTCGCCGATCTTCGAGAGAATGGAAACTGATAACCACCAGACGACCACCTACTTTTAAAGTATCAATAACCTGGGCTAGCAGCTCTTCAAGATCTTCCAGTTCGCGATTAATAAATATTCTGATCGCCTGAAATGCCTTGGTTGCCGGATGCCTGCCGCGCTCCCAGGCTGGATGGGCCGCAGCCAGAATTCTCGCCAGCTGAACAGTGCCTGTAATTGGCGCCTTAACCCGCTCCTTAACCACCGCACTAGCCATGCGTCGAGCAAAGCGCTCTTCGCCATATTCCTTAATCACCCGAGCAATGTCCTGCTCATCAGCCGTCGCAATCCATTCAGCTGCCGACAGCCCTCGGCTAGTATCCATGCGCATATCCAATGGCCCATCGCGCATAAAACTAAACCCTCGCTCCGCTTGATCCAGCTGGGGGGAGGACACACCTAGATCAAGCAGCACGCCCGATATCTCACCGGTCTTACCCATATCAGCCGCAACATTCTTCAAATCTGCAAAGCTGCCATGAAACAACTGCAATCTGCCATCTTCAGCAAATCGCTCCTGACCCACCGCAATAGCCTGAGGGTCTTTATCGATCGCCAGCACCGAACCCTGATCTGACAATCTACCCAGTAGCTCTGCCGCATGCCCGCCGCGACCGAAGGTGCCATCAACATAAAAACCATCGGCATCTGTCACCAACGCATCAACTGCCTCATGCAGCAACACTGTTGTATGCGCAGTCTGTTCAGCATTGCTCATGCAGACCCCTTACCAAGATAGGTTTTTAAGCGCATCGGACATATTGTCTTTATCAACCAACATGCTGCGATAATTTTCCTGAGACTTCTCTCGCTCAGTATTCCAGTTATCTTCTGACCAAATTTCCAGACGCTGGGTGCGGCCTACCAGTACCAGCTTTTTCTCAAGTTCGGCGTAACCGCGCAATTCTGTGGGGATTAATATCCTGCCGCTGCCATCTACCTGAAGATCTTTCGCCTGACCCACGACAAAACGACTGAGCATTTCACCCAACTCGTCCATTGCCGGCAGTGAGGCGACCTTTTCTTCGAATTTTTTCCATTCCGGAAGCGGAGAAAGCGTCAAACAGGTAGACTTCATATCTATGGTGATAACCAGGTCGTTGGAGCAAATATCTTCGAGCAGGGCACGGTAGCGAGTCGGAATTGCCATCCGGCCCTTAGTATCCATATTGATTGGATCGCTACCTCTAAACACTTTTACCCCTTTTGCTCCACTTCAAAGCCTAAATACGCCACTTTTCGCCACTTTTACCCATCTATGCAGATTATGGTGATAGCGGGTCAATGTCAATGCCGGGGGAATACTAAAAAAGTGAATAAAATCAGCAAGTTCCGAGAATATTTAAACTTTGCTTCAGGGCGCCGAAAAAGCGGGAAATAATTCACAATATAAAACATAGCAGTAAGGCTACAAGTTAAAGTAACTTCTAGCTTTAAGCGGTTTTAAGAACAATTAATTTATTTTTTAGTGCACTTTAGATCAAAAAGAAATAAAAAAAACAGAGCTCTTCACAGAGCAAAAAACAAAAAGGACCAGCGATTTCTCGCCAGTCCTCTTCGAATTACAACAATAACTGAGTTGACCGATAAGCCGGGTTCTGTCGTGGACAGTCATTCATCTGGGACAAACGTCGCCGTTTGCCTCAAGCAACCTACCCGTTCCCAACGCGGGTCGCGCCATACGGGAACCTATTTGGTCTTGCTCCGAGTGGGGTTTACCATGCCACTGCTGTTACCAGCAGCGCGGTGCGCTCTTACCGCACCCTTTCACCCTTACCTGTGTTCGCGAACGAATCATCGGCGGTCTACTCTCTGCTGCACTGGCCGTGGGCTTTCGCCCCCCAGGCGTTACCTGGCACTCTACCCTGTGGAGCCCGGACTTTCCTCTGTGCTGTACCCTTTTAAACGCAAGCGAATAAGCGAGAAATTAACACAGCGACTGTCTAGTCAACTCGCTGGGGAGGATAGCATAGGTTGGGCTTTGCTTTGAGGTTTATTGGTGGTGGGATGGGTGGGGAAGTGTTTGGATAGGGTTCTGATACAGGTGAGCCCCCTCGCAAAGATCAACAATAGATCCTTCCTTTCACTCAGCATGACATTATCAAAGACTTTTCAGTACTTCCAATGGCGGCTGCACCACGGCTTTACGACTGTAGCCAACCCCTAGAGCACCGACTAAAACACCACCAGCAATCGGCCCTGTTACCCAAATCCAAGGGTGCAACGCAAATGGCAGATCAAACATAAAGTACTGCAACATAGCCACCGCTGCCTCAGCACCCATTGCCGCCAGCAGACCAGCCATCAGACCAAGAACACTAAACTCCACCAACTGGATACCCAAAATCAAACGCCTCGAACTACCCAGGGTGCGCAATATCGCACTCTCCTGCAAGCGCTCGGCCATAGACAGACTGACAGCGGCAAACATCACCAGCACACCACAGCTTAGTATTAGCAGCGTCATAACCTCTAAACCACGGGTCACTTGGGACACAATTGTGCGAATACGATCAATAATTTTATCCAGCTCTATCACCTGCACCGTGGGATATTTGCGCAACAGGTCATTAACCAGCAATTTTTGCTGGGGCGGAATATACAGACTGGTCATACTAGTGCGTGGATATTCTTCCAACAACCCTTCGGGAAACAGGAAGTAGAAATTGGGCGTCATATTGTCCCAGTTGAGGGTGCGGGTATTGACCACCTCTGACTCAAAGGTCAAACCACCCACACTAAAGGTAATGCGATCACCCAGCGTTAACCCGAGTTCTTCGGCTATGTCATCTTCGAGAGACACAGGTGCAATGGCTGCGGCACTATCTACCTCACCCCACCATTGACCTTTGGTGACCTTATTGCCCTCGGGCAATTCTGCCGTCCAGCTAAGGTTGAGTTCGCGGCGAAAAGACTCATGGCTATCTTTTTGTGCTTCGGTTATTGGCTGGCCATTAATTGCGATCATTCTGCCCCGCACCATAGCGTACCAACCGGCCGTCTCAAGGTTTTGTTCTTTAACTAGGTCGCGCACACCATCAAGTTCATAGGGCGCTACATTGACCAAAAAGTGATTAGGTGCATCTTCGGCTAACTGGAAACGCCACTCATCAATTAATGAGGTGCGCACCACCAGCATAATCATCAACAGCGCAATGGCCCCCGAAAAGCCCACCATTTGAATCAAACTTTGCGACCTGCGACGCCATAGATTATTTAAAGCTAAACGCCAGATACTACCCAGGCGCTGGCCATAGTTTTTGCCCAGACGCAGCATCGCCAAACCAATGATAACCGTGGCCAATGCGGTAAGTGCAAAGCCCGCCAAAATCGCCAGCGACAGATACAAACTATTGCTATACCACAGCAGCAAGCCAGCCACGGCCGCTACGCCAAAGGCACCACGGACAGCGGAACTGACCGGTGCAACCTGAATATCCTGCCGCAATACCGCCAGCGGAGACTGCGCAGGTAAGTGCCAAAGTGCAGGCAAAGTAAAGCCACCCAAACATAGCAGGCCAGTGGCCATACCCGTTATCCAAGGCCTCATACCAGCACTTGGCAGCGCAATGGGCAACCATTCACGAACAATTGCAATGAGCAATTCAGAAAAACCATAGCCCACTAACAAGCCAACAAGCGAGCCACCCACACCCAGCCATAAGCTCTGCTGTAGATACAGGCTGCGCACTCGACTGGCAGAGATGCCCCAACTTTTAAGCAGAGCGACCTGCTGAGTTTGTCCTGCCGCAAAATGATGACTGGCAAGGGCCAGAGCTATACCAGCCAGTACCACTCCTATGCTGCCGGCCAGCAATAAAAACCGTCGACCCCTATCCATAGTGCTGGCAATGCTAGCCTGGGCTTCGTCCGGGGTAATTAGGCGGTCATGAATACTCAGCTGATCGTTGAGCCAGCCTGTGTAGACAGCAAAGTCATCAGCATCTGCCCCAGCGGCCATAAGATACTTATAGGTCACACGACTGCCGGGCTGAACTATACCCGCAGCCTCAACATCGTCCCAGTTCATCAACACCCGCGCACCAAAAAAACTGTAAGAACCGCCGTCTGGCTCTTCGACAATGATCTGGCTCACTTTAAGAACGGTATCGCCAAGTTCTATGCTGTCACCAAGTTCAATATTAAGCAGTGGTAACAGTCGCGCATCAACCCAGGTTTCTCCCGGCGCCGGGCCGTAATCGACCGCCTCAATCAGGCTTTCATCCAATGTAAATGGCGTTGTTGAACGTTTAATAAGACCGCGCAACGGATAGTTACTTTGCACCGCTTTGATCGATGCCAGATGCATATCCGACTGGTGGTACACCATCGAGGCAAAGCTCACCATCTGCGAGGTTTCAACCCCCTGCAACTGTGCTTTAGTTATCCATGCCTGTGGCGTCGGCTTGTTACTGCGCACCACTAAGTCAGCGGCCAGAAAGGCACTGGATTCTGCGGTCAGCGCGCGCTCAATACGCTCGGCCAACAATGAGACTGAGGTCACCACTGACACAGCCAGCACCAATGACCAAATAATAAGACCCAACTGACCGCCGCGCCAAGTGCGCAGCAACATTCTTAAGGCCTGCATTAGCGTTTACTACCCTGGGCTTTTGGTTTTGGACTCACTTTTGCCTTGGCCTTTGGTTTTGCCTTGGCCTTTGCCTTAGGTTTTGCCTTAGGTTTTGCTTTTGGCTTAGCAATAGCTATGGCCTTTGGTTTAACTACTATTGTTTTTTTAACGGCTGCCTTTTTCTTAACAGCGACCTGTTCAACCTGCCGACCCGCAGCCAACACCAGACGCTGACCACAGCGTGCAGCCAGGTTATGCTCATGGGTCACCAGTACTAATGTGGTGCCCTCTTCCTTGTTGAGGTCAAACAACAGATCATTAATTTTCTCGCCTGTGCCTGTGTCCAAGTTTCCCGTGGGCTCATCGGCAAAAAGAATGGTTGGCCGACAGGCAAAAGCCCTAGCCACCGCGACTCGTTGCTGTTCACCCCCAGATAGCTGGCGGGGATAATGGGTGGTGCGATGGTCCAAACCCACACGCTGCAAATAGTAGGCAGCAGTTTTTAATGCGTTTTTATCGCCCTGCAACTCCAGGGGGAGTGCGACATTTTCCAGGGCAGTTAAACCAGGCAGCAGATGAAATGATTGAAAAACAAAACCCACATGCCCGGCCCGCACCGCAGCGCGCCCCTCTTCATCCATGGCGGTAATATCCTGACCATTAAGACTCACTGATCCCGCTGTCGGCAGATCAAGACCAGCCAGAATACCCAGCAATGTTGACTTGCCTGACCCAGAGGGCCCTACAATAGCTAAGCTTTCACCACTTGCGAGAGATAAGTTGATCTCTTGCAAAATACTGAGCGTACCTTCGGTAGTAGTGACTTGTTTACTGATATTACTGACTTCGATCATTTCAAATATCCATTGCTAACAAAATTGCATACACTGCAGGCAGTGTTAAACGACTTATTTTTAGAGATTATTTATGCGGCTCTGTGCAACCACCTTATTTATCCGGCGCTTATGTTGCCTGTTTATTTTACTCGGCGCCAATACTTATGGATCAACTCTGTTAGTTTTGGGCGATAGCCTCAGCGCGGGCTATGGCGTCAATCAGGAAAGTGGCTGGGTGGCGCTGTTACGCGATGACTTTGGTGACAGACATCAGATTATTAATGGCAGTATTAGCGGGGATACAACAGGTGGAGGGCTAAACCGACTACCCCTGTTGCTGGAGAAGTTCAGCCCTGACTATGTGCTCCTGGAATTGGGCGGCAATGATGGCCTGCGCGGACAGCCCCTCAACCTGATGAAACGTAATTTACAGACCATGATTGAGCTATGTCGCCAAGCCGGTGCCGAACCCGTTTTATTTGGCATGCGCCTGCCGCCTAACTATGGCCGTCGTTACTCCGATGCCTTTGCCGCAGTGTATCCGCAGTTATCTGATGAAGAACAGGTGGTTTTAATTCCTTTTCAACTTGAAGAGTTGGCAGTTACCGAGGGCATGATTCAGGAAGATGGACTGCACCCAACAGCACTGGCGCAGCCGATCATTAAAGAAGTGATTAAGGATTATTTAGAGCCACTAATGAATAGCCACTCTAGCAAATAACCTAGCGTAAATTTAAACGTCGGGAACAAACACCAGTGCCAATCCATTGTTGCACCAGCGCTGGCCTGTAGGCTTGGGGCCATCATCAAACACATGACCCTGATGACCACCGCAGCGGGCGCAGTGATATTCAGTGCGCGGCCAGATCAGTTTAAAGTCACGTTTGGTCTCCATATGACCGTCGATATGGTCAAAGAATGAAGGCCAGCCAGTGCCACTTTCATATTTCATTTCTGACGTAAAAAGCGGTAGGTCACAGCCAGCACAATGATATTGACCGTCCCTGTGTTCATTATTTAAAGGGCTTGAACCCGGAGGCTCTGTCCCCTCATCACGGAGAATATAATACTGCCCCTCGCTTAGCAGCTGCTTCCATTCATTGTCCGAGCGAGTGATTTTATCCAGCGCCCATAATCGGCCTGAGGCAATGATAGCTATGCTGCCAAGTCCAATGCGCTGCATCCAGGTTCGTCGATTCATAATACCATCCTTAATTAACTCTGAGACCTATGACCATAGAAACAATCAATTGACTCCATGGGGATGCACAATCGGATCACCAGTAGACTGTTTTAGCAGTACCTTGAGTTGCGACACCAAACCGCCCGCCAGAATCAAGCCGCAGCCGATCAGCTCTGGATCAGTTAGATACTCATCCAATAACCACCAGCCACAGAGCGCGGCAAAGACAGCTTCAAAACTCAGAATAATAGAGGCATGAGAGGCTGGCGCCGTGCGCTGCCCAACCACCTGTAGACAGAAGGCGACGCCAGATGACATAACCCCCACGTAGAGCAATGCCACACCTGCATCCAAAATACCCTGCCAGTTCCAGCTTTCAAAAATCGGCACCAAAATAAAGCTTATGATTGTTGCCACCACAAACTGAACAAAAATTAAACGAAACGGCGACGTTTGATTAGCCAGCTTACCGGTAAAGATCATATGCAGGGCAAACAGAATAGAGCCAAGCAGAATCAGAATATCACCGGTAAATAATTCGTCGCTTTCTACCTGGCCCAAAAAGAATAGACCGACCATTGCCATGGCCACACCGACCCAGGTGGGCCACTGGGTTTTATTGCGGAAAAATATGCCGATTATTGGCACAAAAATAATATACACACCGGTTAAAAAACCTGCGCGCCCAGCCGTGGTATATACCAAGCCCCACTGCTGCAGCAGCATGCCTGCGGTCAATACCAATCCCAGCAATGCGGCTTTTTTATTGATCCCATTAATGGCAAAAATTTGTTTTGGTTTTTCCATTAGATACCACAGCGGCAAAATGGCCAGTGCGCCAATAAAGAACCGCCCAAAAGTAAATGTAATGGGGCCTATATGGTCCATACCGGTACGCTGATAAACAAAAGCCAAACCCCAAATAAAGGCCGTTAGCAGCAGAATTAAATCGGCGCGAAGATCGGTTTTTAAACTCATAGTTAGTCTACTTAGTAATTCTAATTATTATTCTTAGGCTCTATATACTGAATCATCAATTGGAGGTTTTCTTGGCCACGAAATTCATTGATATCCAGGCGGTAGACACATTGTACAACCCCCGCATCATGATTTGGCCAAACAGCAGTATCAATGTTAAACCAGATAGCGTCTATAGCTAGTTGGGGTTGGTCCTGGGGCGCCAACACCAGCTTTAAATGTTTTTCGCCGACAATGCGCTGCTGCACAATAACAAAGTCGCCCTCAAAACAGGGTTCGGGAAAAAGCTGCCCCCAGGGCCCGTTATCGCGCAATAATTCAGCCGTATACATACTTAGCTGGTCGCTATTTAAGCTGCCATCGATGACCAGCTTGGCCTGCAAGTCGTCCGGACTCAATGAGTTGGCCACCTGTTGCTGAAAGGCCAGAGTAAACTGCTCTAGGTTATCCCTGTCCAAACTTAGCCCAGCCGCCATAGCATGGCCACCAAACTTACTGATTAATCCAGGATTTTGGGTCGCCACAGCATCCAGAGCATCGCGAATATGCAAACCCGGAATGGACCTCGATGACCCCTTAAGTTGGCCATCTTCACCAGGGGCAAAAGCCACCACTGGGCGGTGATACTTCTCTTTAATACGCGAGGCCAACAGTCCCACCACACCCTGATGCCAGTCCGCCTGAAACAGGCACAGAGCCGCTGGCATAGCCTCGGTGTCCATGGAGAGCTGATCAACAATAGCCAAAGCTTCCCGCTGCATGCCTGCTTCAATATGTTTGCGGTCCTGATTTAATTCATCAAGTGCCTGAGCCAAATGCAAAGCCTGCTGGGGATCATCCGTCAGCAAACATTGAATACCCAGACTAATATCGTCCAAGCGGCCAGCCGCATTTAACCTTGGGCCAAGGGCAAAGCCCAAATCTGCAGCCACCAAATTATGAGGCGCTTTCCCGGCAATGCGCAACAGAGCCTGAATACCAGGCCTAGAGTGCCCCGCACGAATACGCATCAGCCCCTGATGCACCAGCGATCGATTAATCTGATCCAGAGGTACTACATCGGCGACAGTACCCAGAGCCACCAAATCGAGCCACTGACTCATATCCGGCTCGGCCATTTTCCGCTGTTCGAACCATTGTAGCTCACGCAATTCGGCCCTCAATGCACAGAGCAAATAGAAGGCAACCCCAACTCCGGCAAGGTTTTTGGTGGGAAACTCACAGCCTTGCTGATTGGGATTAACAATAGCCACAGCCTCGGGCAACTCGGTGCCGGGCAGATGGTGATCGGTGACAATAACCTCTATACCCAGATCATTGGCCCGAGCCACACCTGCAACACTGGAGATGCCATTGTCGACAGTAATAATAAGGTCAGGAAAACTCTCGGCGGCCAATTCGACAATCTCGGGAGTCAGGCCATAGCCATAGTCAAAACGATTGGGAACAAGAAAGTTAACGTTGGTGAAACCCATGGCCCTGAGAGCCAGCACCATTAGCGCCGAGCTGGTGGCACCATCGGCATCGAAGTCCCCAAGAATCAGCACCGATTGCTGATGCTGCAATGCTGTCACCAGCCTGTTACTGGCTGCAGCGATGCCAGACATAAGCCCAGGTTGCGGCAGACAACTCAGTCGCCGCTCCAGCTGCTGCTGACTGTCAATACCACGGGATTGATAAATCCTTTGCAATAATGGATCAAGCTGATCAGAAAAATCACAGCCACTAAGGTCAACAGGTCGGGTTGCGATTTGCATGACTGTGGTGACTTACAGGTAGCCGGCTTGCTTACCAATAAAATAACTCACCCAACCCAGTGCCGCAATAATTACCCAGATACCAAACAACAGACGGAAGCCGCGAAATGGTTTGCGCTCAGTAGTATTGAAGCCGCTATTGAGGTATTTCTCGACCCGCTCCATATCCTCTGTAGATAATTTATTTTCTTCGCTCATGTTTTGCTCTCAAACTCGGCCGGTAAACTAAGATAAGCGCCAACCTGCTCCGGTGCCAGGTCGGTCAGTCTGGGAACAATACCCAGACAGGGCTCATTGATCATGTCTTTCAGTGTAACAATATTTTCCTCTAACCGCGGCATCTGTGGATCAATAACATTACCCACCCACCCAGCAATCTGCAGTCCATCGCGACGCACGGCTTCGGCGGTCAGCAATGCATGATTAATACAGCCCAGTCTAAGTCCTACGACTATAACTACCTGACAGTTCAGTTCACGGGCCACATCGGCAAGGGTTTCACGTTTATTTAACGGCACCCGCCAACCACCTGCGCCTTCAGCCAACAATATATCTACAGGTAACAGGCTTAGTCCACGGCAGTAACCCACCAGACGCGAGGCACTCAGCGCTCTACCCTCCTCTTTAGCGGCAATATGGGGCGCAATAGCCGCCTCCAGTGCAACCGGATTGACCTGCTGATAGGGCAACTGAAGACTAGCCGCAGCCTGCAGCTGCAATGCATCCTCATTTTGCATGCCTGCACCCAGATCTTCACAGCCGGCAGCCACAGGTTTGATCGCGGCGCTGCGCAGGCCGGCGCTGTTAGCCGCAGCCAAGAGGCCTGTGGCGACAACAGTTTTGCCGACATCAGTATCTGTGCCGGTAATAAATAACCATTTGTTGGCCATAACTGGGTCTCTCAGGAATTATTATTTATTAAGCCTTAACCACAGTCCCGGAGATAATCTCCCAGGTGGCGGGCAACGCACCATTGGCGAGTCGATATGGCTCGTATGCATTGTACAGTGCTTTAAGTTGCTGCTTGCCAGTCATAGTAGTGGGCCTGCCGGCATTATTATTGTGAGCCCCTACATTCTTAAGCTCTAACAATAGTTCGCGCACAGAACTATGCTCCTCAGTAACTGTATCGCTGTGCAAATCAATCCGGGTAAAACCCGCGTCGACCAAAGCCTGTTGCCAATGAGCTAAGCTGGCAAAACGATTAACGTGAATAGCACTGTTCACCTGAGCCCAGGCGTGGCGCAATTCTGCTAATGTCGCTGGGCCAGGTATCGCCAGCACCAGCTGCCCGCCGGGCCGCAATACTCGATAGAGTTCTGTTGCCAATGTATCCAGGCATTCACACCATTGCAGAGCAAAGTTAGAGAATATCAATGACTGAGACTTGCACGCAACATCGAGGTCTTCTGCATCCCCACAGAGCCATCTCATAGGCTGATCAATATATCTGGCTTTGGCATAGGCCAGCATGCCAGCTGAAATATCCACCCCCAGCACCTGCGCCTTTGGATAGCGCTGCTGAAGTTGAATACTATGGAAACCCGTACCACAGCCCAGATCCATAATTTGACTGGGGTCCCCGATGATTGACTGCAGCAGCTGTTCACCAACCTGGTGCTGTAAGCCAGCGGCACTGTCATAGCGAGGGGCCGCACGGCCAAATGAGTCTGCAATACGCGGCTTATCCAACTGATAACGCTGGCGCTCAAGGAAATCCCGGATAGCTTCAACCACTGACTGAGGTGAACTGAGGTGAGGCAGATGGCCCGCATTTTCAATAACTTTTGAGTCTGGTATTAGAGTAGCTGCAGCCACAGGCACCAGCGCATCCTGCTGACCAAAAATATACATTGCTGGCACGGCGATTTGCTCGCCACCCCACTGCAGATTTCCCAGCAGCCTTAACAATGCCGCCCCCGACTCAGGTTCAATGCTGCATTGCAGATTGCGCAGTTGGCGCATAATCTGGCGTTGCTGATGATCACCCTGGGCCTGCAGACCCGCAAAGTGCTTAAGGCAGGTAGCCGGATCAGCCTGCCAGCTATTGAGAAAAGCAGTAAAATCCGACTCGTCCATAGCTGCCGAATAATGTTGATCGGCCACAAACTGCTGGTTGCTGCTAATGGTGATAAGACTCACTACATTGCCAGGAAAAGCCTCGGCAAACCGGTGGCACAGCATACCGCCCAGAGAGAGCCCCAATAAGCTACAGCGTTCGGGCAGCACCTGCTGCATCCAGTCCAGCAAGCCTGCAATAGAATAGTCCTCTATGGCTGGCGAGCCACCGCAGCCCGGCAGATCCAGAGTGATAATATCGGCTATCTGACTAAGCTGGTCTGGCAATTGATGCCAGATCTGGCTGTCGGCACCCCAGCCATGAACCAGCACCAAAGGATCTGCATGCAACCTGTTGCCTGAGCATGGGTAAGAGGTCAGACCCAGCGAAAGCCCGGCGTCTATTTTAGCAGCAACATTCATAGACAACTGTCGAGGGCTTCCAACAGCTGATCGACCTGCTCTTCACTATGGTTGGCAGAGAGGGTAATGCGCAGTCGCCCAGTCCCCGCTGGCACTGTGGGAGGTCGAATAGCACCGACCATAAAACCCTTTTCTCGCAGCTGCTGATTAACCGTTGATACCAGCTGATCATCATTAATCAATATCGGTTGAATCGGTGTGTCTGACTCCATTAGCTGCAGACCTACCTGCTCGGCACCGCGGCGAAATCTGGCGATCAGGCTCTGCAACTGCTCTCGCCGCCAGTGCTCATTGCGAACAAGTTCTAAACTGGCGCTGCTGGCACAGGCAATAGCTGGAGGTAATGCAGTGGTATAGATATAGGTGCGAGCAAACTGAATCAAGGTTTCGATTAATGCATCACTGCCAGCGACAAAAGCGCCAAAGGTACCAAAGCTTTTGCCCAGTGTGCCCATCAGAATCGGCACTTGATTCAGGGTTAGACCCTGCTGCTCAACAATACCGCCTCCGGTTGCGCCCAGCACTCCCATGCCATGGGCATCATCCACCATAAGCCAGCCATTGTGCTGTTCTGCCAAGGCACTTATCTCTGGCAGCGGCGCCAGATCACCGTCCATACTAAATACACCATCGGTGACAATCAGCTTGCGACTGGCGCCACTCTGCTCGAGAAGAGAGTCGAGCTGCTGCATATTATTGTGCTTATAGCGTTTATAGTCGGCTCGGGATAGATGGCCACCATCTAGTAGCGAGGCGTGATTAAGCTGATCTTCAAGCACCAGATCACGGCGATTAACCAGGGCATTGATCACCCCCAGATTGGCCATGTAGCCAGTGCTAAATAAAAGCGCCCTGGGTCGACCTGTAAATTCCGCTAGCTGCTCTTCTAAACGATGATGGGCAGTGGAATGACCACTGATTAAATGAGATGCACCACTGCCAGTGCCATAGCAATCAATACCAGCTTTTAAGGCAGCGGCAATATCCGGGTGGCTGGCCAGCCCCAGATAATCATTGCTGCAGAAATTAACCAGAGACTTGCCTTCCACCTGCAATACCGAATCACAGCCAGACGCCACATTGCTTCTATGGCGATAGAGAAATTGCTGCTGGCGCTGATCGAGCTGAGCCTGAAGAATGGCATCCATACTGGTCATGGCAGGCTCTAGCTTGCTCTGTAGAATAGCGCGTCATTTTTATGCTCATTGATGGCGCGATGCAGATCATCTTCCTGCTGCCGGCTATCTTTATCGGCCTGATACTCTTCAGGTGCAATACCCAGACGCTCCAATAGCTGCATATCTGTGTTGGCTTTCGGATTGGGAGTCGTGAGCAATTTATCGCAGTAGAAAATGGAATTGGCGCCAGCCATAAAGGCCATAGCCTGCATCTGTTCATTCATGTCCTCGCGCCCAGCTGATAAGCGCACATAAGATTTGGGCATCATTAAACGGGCCACGGCGATGGTGCGGATAAATTCAAAGGGGTCTAGATTGGCCTGATCTGCCATCGGTGTACCTGCCACTTTAACCAGCATATTGATCGGCACGGATTCAGGGTGGACTGGCAGATTGGCCAGCTCCATTAGTAACCCTGCTCGATCCTGCTGCTCTTCGCCCATACCCACAATGCCACCAGCACAGACTTTCATCCCTGAGTTACGCACATTAGCCAGAGTGTTTAGACGATCCTGATAGGTTCTGGTGGTAATCACCTCACCGTAAAATTCTTTGGAGGTATCCAGATTGTGGTTGTAGTAGTCTAAACCGGCATCGGCAAGTTTATCGGACTGGGCTTCACTGAGCATACCCAGAGTCATACAGGTTTCCAGACCCAGAGATTTCACTTCACGAATCATCTCCGCCACGGCAGGGATATCCCGATCATGGGGCGAGCGCCAGGCCGCACCCATACAGAAGCGGCTGGAACCACTGGCCTTGGCAATTTTGGCAGCCTCGATCACCTGTTCAATTTGCAGCAGCTTCTCTTTTTCCAGACCGGTGTCATAGCGGGCGCTCTGGGGGCAGTATTTACAGTCTTCCGGGCAGGCGCCGGTTTTAATACTGAGCAAGGTGCTGAGCTGTACCTGATTGGGATCAAAGTGCTGGCGATGCATCACCTGGGCATCAAACAGCAGATCATTAAACGGCTGATTAAACAGGCTGAGTACCTGGTCACGGGTCCAATCGTGGCGAAGCAAAGATCCTTCTTGGGATGACATGGCCAAACTCCGGGTTATCAAGGGCTAAGGCGCAAATCATAAGGGGCGGGGTGGCGTTGTCAACTTTATTTATTAATTTAGGTTAACAGCGGCGGTTGGGCGCAGGTAGGTTGAGATATTTCGCGTGCTTAATATGACAGGGGTGGCGGGGTTAAGCGACTCAATGTCATCCTGACCACCGCATTGCCATCCTGACCGAAGGCAAGGATCTCACCACCTCAACCAAGCCCCCGCTCACAGAACCAATAATCCGGCTCCTGTCTACTGAACCGCAAATACCTTAACCGGCACACCATTCAGAGCAGAATTACCACTGGCACGATCCACTAGCTTATCGTCAGTGAGGTCATTGCAGCTTACACCCCCCTGCTGTGCCGCAATCTCCATACTGACACCCTCGCGTTTATGGCCCCAGCCATGGGGCAAGCTGACCACTCCAGGCATGACTTCATCACTGGCCAGCACCTGGGTTTGCACCTCGCCCACCCGGGATTGGATACGTACCTGCGACTGATCCTGCAACTGATGAGCGGCTAGATCGTCCGGGTGCATCAGCAGCTGCCAGCGTGGCTTGCCTTTGACCAGTCGGTGAGAATTATGCATCCAGCTATTGTTGGAGCGAATATGGCGGCGGCCAATAAGCAGCAGTTCATCCTTATCGACCTGCTGATGATCGCCACCAAGGCGTGCCAAATCTTCGGCAATATAGTCAGCCATCAAAGTAATCTTGCCGTCAGAGGTACAGAGCCGCTCAGGCAGGCTGGGTTGCAATGGGCCTATATCCAAACCATGGGGATGCTGTTTGATTTTATCCAGAGTGAGCTGCAACTTATGATCAGCGGCAGCGCTGTAGGGGCCACGCTGAATGCCCATATCAATCAGCTTATCCGGCGATGGTAGAGGCTTGACTTCCATACCTTTGCGCGCGGCAACGGCCAGACCTAGGCCATTAAAGATTTCCCAGTCATGTTTTGTGCCTTCACCCGGCTCAAATACAGCCTCATTAAAACGCGCGGTGTTATGTACCGCCAGTCGATGAAATGCCAAATCGTAATGATCGTGCTCCAGAGCACTGGTGGGCGGTAAAATAATATCCGCATGGCGGGTAGTTTCATTAATATAGAAATCAATCGACAGCATAAAGTCGAGGCCGGCCAAGGCTTTGTCCATCTGCTTGCCATTGGGGGCCGACAGCACAGGATTTCCTGCCGTGGTAATCAGGGCGCGAATCTGCCCCTCGCCCTCAGTAAGCATTTCTTCGGCCATCACAGTGGCGGGCAATTCGCCAGCAAATTCCGGCAGGCCACTGACCCGGCTATGGAAAGCGGCAAAGTGCCCGGCACCGGACTCTCCTGGCTTGATATACCCAAAGGCTGGTGACGAGGCCATCATTCCGCCGCGCACATCTAGTGAGTTAGTAAGGATATTAATCATCTGAATGGCCCACTGACACAGAGTGCCATAGACCTGCACCGAGACGCCCATGCGGCCATAGCAGGCTGCGCCCTCAATATTGGCCATATCTCTGGCCAGCTGACGAATCTGTTCGGCGGCCACGCCCGTGTGCTGTTCTGCCAGTTCTGCGAGTAAAGGATTCACAGGCACTGCGCAACCTCGTCTATACCCACCAGCAGATCAGTCAGGTGCCCTGTATTAATCAGATCCTCGGCAAATAGGGTATTGAGCATGGCCATTAGCAGCCAGGCATCGGTGCCCGGACGAATAAATAGATGTTGGTCGGCAATTTCTGCAGTTTCAGTCCTTCTTGGATCAATAACAATAAAGCGCCCACCGCGCTGCTGTATTGCCTTGAGACGTTTGGGTATATCCGGGGACGTCATAATGCTGCCATTAGAGGCCAGCGGATTGCCGCCAATAATGAGCATATAGTTGCTGTGGTCAATATCCGGAACAGGAATTAACGACTGGTGCCCATAGAGACTGTAGGACGTTAAATGATGGGGCAGCTGGTCCAGACTGGTGGCAGAAAAATGAATTTTCGACTGCACCGCTTTGCGCAATACGCTGGCGTGGGTCATGCTGCCATAGTTGTGTACATTGGGGTTACCGGCGTAAAAGGCAACCGCATTCTGACCGTGCTGTTCTTGCACAGCCACCAGTTTCTCAGCAACAGTGTCGAAAGCTTCTTCCCAGCTGATCTCGGCCCACCCATCAGCCTGGCGCTTAACCGGTTTACGTAAACGATCCGGGTCAGTATAGATATCCTCCATGGCTGTGCCCTTGGGGCAGATATAACCACGGCTTAAAGGATCATTTTTATCACCCTTAATTGATAGCACCTGGTCGTCCTGGGTTTTAATCTCAAGGCCACAGATAGCTTCACAGAGGTTGCAAGCACGGTAATGGGTTTTGACTTCAGCGGGCATCTTCTACTCTCCGGTATTTAGTTGCCGGAATATAGTAACCGAAACAAGCCGCGAATGATGATGAAAATTTATGGCTCCTCGATATTACCCAAGCTGGGCCATCTGCTCTTTAAGAATAAACTTTTGCACCTTGCCTGCGGGGTTGCGTGGTAATACATCAACAATATGCAGCTTACGGGGCAGTTTATAACGGGCCAATTTTGAGCCGACAAAACTATATAGCTCTTCTAGTTCCAATGTGTAGGCTGGGTACAGGACGACCACAGCGACCAACAACTCACCCCACTTGTCATCCGCAATGCCAATCACCGCAACCTCAGCAATAGCAATGTGTTCAAACGGTATTGGCAAGTTAAGTCATCCTGATCGAGTAAATCAATAATAAAACATCAAGCAACCGCCCTTTCCAATCCTTTAAACCCAACTTCCCTAAGGTCTCGGTAATGATTCGCTGAAATCAGATGCCTGCCAAGGTTGAATAAATTACTAACCGATGCATGAGCATTGAGAAAATGTTGAGCTTGGCCAACTGATTTGAACCGCCTCATAACGCGCTCCCTTACCCTGGTCGTTTCCTGTGATTGCTCCGCCCTATTATTGGCATACTGCGTCGTGTTATGAATAGCCTCAGGCGTTAATTCTCTGTGGGCAGCACCATTGCGTCTTGATTGGAGAAACACATCAACTACTTCGCCGTCTTGATCCACTACGCGCCACAGGCAGTGCTGCTTGCCATTTATTTTTACGAATACTTCATCAAGAAAGAACGTATCACCCAAACCACGATGGCTTTTCTTCAAACGACGAGTGTAAATCGCACCGAATTTTATACACCAGGAGCGAATTGCTTCGCGGCTAACGACAACACCGCGCTCAGCGAGCAAGTCTTCAACATCTCGGTAACTAAGATTGAAACGATAATAAACCCAAACCGCATAACTGATGATGTCGGGAGGAAAACGGTGACGCTTATATGTATCCATTCACCGATTATAGCAAGATCAGAGAGTTAACTTGCCAGAAGCATAAGAAACTATACTTTTTAAATAGCATCCATTTGATAGTGTTACAAGACAAAGAAACTATACATGTTACATAGCATCCATATGATATCTTATGAAAAAGACCTTAATTTAGCTTTTTTATTCAAGGTCGCGATATTGAAAAAAACAGCGTCAGAGCAACCTATAAAAATTGATAGCACAAAAGGTGGCATTCCAACCTAAAGCAACA
>CALSSA010000008.1 GCA_943788875.1 uncultured Pseudomonadales bacterium
CATCTATAATGCCCTTGATCCTTGTGTTTACTGATGTTGACACCCCTACAGCCATTGTCAAAGGCACATTTGCCTCTACCATTTTGTTTACCTCAGACCCACACAAGGCGCCCGGGAGTATTCCATTGGGGC
This sequence comes from uncultured Pseudomonadales bacterium, assembly GCA_943788875.1. Classification (GTDB taxonomy): domain Bacteria; phylum Pseudomonadota; class Gammaproteobacteria; order Pseudomonadales; family Porticoccaceae; genus HTCC2207. The sequence continues at coordinate 133 of CALSSA010000008.1, forward strand.
AGCCTTTAGAGAGCGGTTTCAAAACACTAGTATCCCTTATGAGGGCCTGAAGGAATAGTCTGATTACCTTCACGCATAGTTGAGAGTGTTAGACAAACACCCTAAATATTTTCTATTCACTAAGTTAGACTATTCGATTTCTAGAGTCTGTTTAGTTGTTACAGAATAGCCTATTTGGCATGTTTGACTTGAATCATTCAAACAGGTAACCTCAAGGATCAAGTAATTTTACAGTAGTCTCATGCATAAAATAATTATTTTTCTTTTCTTAACATTTTCGATCCACAGTTTTGCAAATGATAATTTTGATTGTCATTCAACTAATTCTGAACTTGCAGACTCTGCAAATTGGGCAGCAACATCTATAGATCTATTTGCTAGACGTAAATATGAACAAGCAGTTAAAACTGTCGATGCTTGTTTTGAGCTATTTTCTTATGCCGCTGTTGTTATGCAAGAAGACTTCAATGCGAAAAAGGTTAAATCGCCACCGTCTGGTAAAGTAAGTAGAAAACAAAAGAAAAAAATTCATGCCAATTGGGCTGTCAACGATGTTTCGGTTGCCCTATGGACTAAAGCTAGGTCTCTTGAAAAGATGGGTGATATCGAGCTCGCTAAAAGTGCATATTCGCAGTGCATCTTTCTTACTCATGGCAGGGCATGGGACCCTAAAGGCTGGTTTTGGGCCCCTGCAAGTGATTGCATTCGAAAAGGGCTAAAGCTCATTAAGTAATCTTGTAGCTTCTTGGAGAAACAATAAGAGTATGTTATCTGGTTCTCTGAATCGCCACTAGTTCAGTAGACACTTCGGCACAGCCAAAATTACGCGAAAATTTCCAAAAGCTTATGGAATCGAAAACCTACCTGCCACTTCAGTTGGGGAGCAACTATTTTGGCCACTAATTAGGACATCCCCACCTAATACCAAAGTTTTGGAAGGTCGAAAATACCTCAATAAACGGTACTGAATACCTCTGATACCTGCGGTTTTAGTTGTTTACTGGTTTTAACCGACTAATAAATATTAGTTCTAATTTAGTGTGCACCCTACTAATTCTTTAACGTTTCATCGGCTAGCGTCTCTGCTGGCTTTTTAGTTAATGAGTAGGCACGGTATGACTAGAGTTAACCTAACAGCGCCTGAAATTATCGATTGATCTAGGGGTACAGTACTTGGGGAAAGGATGGTGCCCGGGGCCGGACTTGAACCGGCACGGTGTTGCCACCGAGGGATTTTAAGTCCCTTGCGTCTACCAATTTCGCCACCCGGGCATACTAATAAGGTGGGCTTACAGATTATTAAGATAGCTCAGGCTGTCGCTTGAGCGGGCGAGAGTATACATGATCAACATCCCCTATGGGAACGGCTCAGGCTCTGGTATCTGGACTTTTTCGCCATTCCATTGGAGTAATTCCATTCCAGCGTTTAAATGCACGGGTAAATGCGGTGTTATCGGCATACCCAAGGTAGTCTGCCAACTGAATTATGCTGACCGCTGAGTTGGCAAGGCGGTCAGTAGCAATGTCTATACGCACCAGATCAAGCAGCTGCGAAAAGGACGTGCCCTGCTGTTTTAGCATGCGCTGCAATGTGCGTTCATGCACTGTCATGCGATCGGCAACTGCCCCAATGGAGCAAACCCCTGTAGGCAGCATCTCTCGAATCAAGCTCTTAACATCTTCGGACAGATTTATCGCGGACGGCTCTTCCAACTGCATAATATGGGTCTGTAAAATTTTTTTAAGTCCGGAGTCCGCCTCAGGTATCGGTTTGTCGAGCCATATCTTGGGGAATATGATTTCATTTTTAAATTGGCCAAAATAAACTGGCGCCGAGAATATCTTCAGATAGGGCATCAACCGATCTGGTTGCCTGTGACGGAAATTCACTCTGGTGGGCTTCCAGCGACCACCGCACAGTGCTCGCATCATTATGAAAGCATTGCCCATAGCTATTTCGGCCGAATATCCTGATAATTCTGCTGAGTTATAATCATGGTAACTGATAAAAGCTTGCTCGCCGATCACACCAGTATCAACTTTTGAAGCATCTTTTACTCGGAATGAATGATGCTCACTGAGCTCTCGGAGCGCAGTCTTAATATCATTGGACTGCTGCATTAAGTAGCCAACCGCACCCATCACTCCCATATCATGTCTTGTCCCTAGCAAAGCCGCAAAATGAGGGCAAGCAGTGGCCAAAGCGGCTTCATGTAGGATAGACTTAGCCAGCTCATAGGACATAAAATCTTCTTCATGGTGACTGGCAAAATAATCCTCACTGAGACCCAAAGTTCGCAACACAGCGCCAGGATCCCCATGCAACTCCCGCACCTGTTCCTCAAAGCCCGCTAAAGCCCCAACACGAACCGTACCCATACAAGTTACCTATTTTCAATCCAATAGGCGCCAATACTAGCCTTGTGTCGCTTAATGTCAATATATTGTCGTGATTTGCCGAGATAAGTTATAAGCAGGGGCTAGGATGTCGATCCGTTTCACTAAGAATTTAATAAAGTCGACCTTTAAGAGTCGGCAGAGTTAACGAATAATGAAAGATAAACTGATTAATCTCACCTATATTGCTGCTGTCGTGGTGCTGCTAACTGGCGTCTCTGTAGCCTTAGTTGCGTTTGCATCCTCAGGGCTTGCTGTACCAGTCGATGAGCTGGTTGCTTTACGAGCTAATGAGCTTGCGCAAACTGTCCGAGAGGCACTCTAGAACAGAGAGAGCAGAACTCATAAAAATTGCTTGGAAGACCGGAGGCTGGGGTCAGGGGATCTACAAAGCCTCCTTTTGTAGCGATATCAAGCTCTTGAGGTAATACTCAAGAGTTTGATATCAATACATCATCAGGTTTCTCTCTGCTGTCTGTTCAGCCTGAGACATTTCTTTTTCACTGCACAATTCTTGACCTCTTTCTATCTGCCAGAGTTACTGTCCAACCACTGATGAGACTGTTTTGTCGCAACCTTTAAGGTAGTGAGGACGAGATTCAAGAAAAAGACAGGCTTGATGAAATGGAGGCGCCGGTCGGAATCGAACCGACGATGGCGGAGTTGCAGTCCACTGCATTACCACTTTGCTACGGCGCCTTAGAGGGCATTTCATCTACAAACTTAAGCAACAACGACTGCTGTTCAAGCAGGCGCTATTCTAGGGGTTACCAGCAATAAATCAACTACTTATCCGCTTCAGCGCTCAATTGAGGCCAAGCCAGCACAAGGTATTGAACCATTGACCAAAGTGTCATTATGGCTGCTAGGTAAATTGCGGCAAAACCGATACTGGTGAGTAATTCCTGCTCAGGCTTGGCCAGCAATAAAATGGCCACAGCAACCATCTGTACCCAGGTTTTAATCTTGCCCAGCATGGATACAGCGATGCTGCCTCTAGAGCCCAGCTCGGCCATCCATTCGCGCAATGCAGAGATTACAATCTCGCGACCGATAATCACGATCGCTGGCAATGCAAACCAAGGCGTTGAGTGAACTTCTAATAGTAATACCAAGGCCGCAACAACAATTAGCTTATCAGCCACCGGATCCAGAAAGGCACCAAAGGGAGTTACCTGATTAAACTTGCGCGCCAGATAACCGTCTACCCAGTCGGTCAGGGCCGCCAAGCCAAAGATCGCCGCAGAAGCAAAATGATGCCAATCCCAGGGCAGGTAATAGACAACAATAAATACCGGGATCAAGGCGATACGCAGCAGTGTCAGTATATTGGGCAGATTCCACATAGAGGATTTAGGTTCCTTGATTACAGGCAGCAGTGCGCCGAAAAGTTATTCATTGTACAGTGCGCTGTAAATTGCTTCAGCAACCTTTTTATTTATATTATCAACCTTCATCAAATCTGCAACACTGGCCTTCTTAACTTCAACAATACCCCCAAAATGTTTCAATAGATCGCGGCGTCTAGTCGGCCCTACCCCCGGAATACCCTCAAGTGGAGAAGTGCGACGCTTTTTATCCCGCCTTGCCTTGTGCCCGGTGATAGCGAAGCGATGGGCCTCATCGCGAATCTGCTGAATCAAGTGCAGCGCTGCCTGCTGGGGCCTGGCAATCACTTTATTATTTTGATCAGCCAGAATAAGAGTCTCAAGTCCGGGCTTGCGGGTTGTACCCTTGGCGACACCAAGAATCATAACTCCAACCACACCAAGATCACTGAGCACCTCTCTGGCAATGCCGATCTGCCCCTTGCCACCATCAATCAACAATATATCTGGCAGCTTGCCCTCGCCTTTCATCAGCCTGGTATAGCGACGACGAATAGCCTGCTCCATGGCGGCATAGTCATCGCCACCGGTAATACCTTCGATATTGAAGCGTCGATAGTCACTTTTCAGTGCGCCATTGCCATCAAAAACCACGCAACTTGCTACCACAGCTTCACCGCTGCTGTGGCTGATGTCGAAACATTCCAGTCGCTGGGGTACAGTTTCAAGGCCCATGGTGTCGCGTAGCGATTCAAAGCGCTGCTCAATGGTCTTCTTAGACGCTAGCTTGCCAGCCAGATTTTGTTCCGCTGTGCGCTGGGCAAGCTGCAACCATTTCGCACGAAAGCCGCGCACCGAATCGCGGACCTCAACATTGCGCCCCACCTGTTCTTTAAGAGCCTGACTCAGGGCCTCTGCCCCTTCGATTGCAGCATTGAGTAATACTTCTTTAGGCAGATCCGGGCGGGCACCGCCATCCAGATATAAATGGGGCAAAAACTCTTCCAAAAGTTCTGACACCTTTTCAGCTAAAGGCGCCTTAGGGTAGTAGCTGCGACTGCCAAGGATACGGCCCTGGCGGATGTAGAGCATGTGCACACAGGCCTGTCCTTTACTGACGGCACCGGCCACAACATCAATTGTGCCCTTGCCCTTTTCAATCATCTGTTGGGCTTGCACCGTGCGCAGTGCAGAAATTTGATCACGGTGCTCTGCTGCCCTTTCAAACTGCAACCCTGCAGAGGCAGCTTCCATATCTACTTCAAGTTGCTTTAGCAGCTTATCTGCCTTGCCATCCAGATAGAGTCGGGTTAATTCAACATCGGCACTGTAGTCCTCCGCGGCCACCAAATTGACACAGGGCGCGGTGCAGCGTTTGATCTGGTACTGTAAACAGGGCCGCGAGCGATTTTTGAAGAACACATCCTCACACTGGCGCACCTTAAAAATCTTCTGCAGAAAGCCCATACTTTCACGTACTGCATGAACACTCGGGAATGGGCCAAAATATGTACCCTTGGCTTTTTTTGGGCCACGGTGGAATGCCAGTCGCGGCCATTGGTCGCGATCTGACAGAAAGATATAGGGGTAACTCTTATCGTCCCGCATTAAAATATTGTAGGGCGGGTGATATTGCTTGATCAGATTATGTTCGAGAATTAGCGCTTCGGTTTCAGTTTCAGTCACCGTGACATCAATCTTGGCAATCCGCTTGACCAGCGCTGCGGTCTTCGCAGTGAGTCCGGTGTTACGAAAATAACTGCTCACGCGGTTTTTAAGATTCTTGGCTTTGCCTACATAGAGAATCTTGCCCTCAGCATCAAACATCTGGTAGATGCCGGGGCGCAGGGTCAGGGATTTAAGAAAAGATTGGTGATCGAAAGCCATGGCGGGATTGTAGCCGGTCTTGGCATTTATCGCATTAGCCCAGCAGTCCCACAGTCACTATCAATCAAGAAAATCGCTTATCGCCGGCTTTACAGACCTGTTTTTCAGCACTGACAACTGAATAGTCTCGTTCCAATACTGTGCTGACAAAGTGCCACTGGTTAGTTAGCGCCTCAGGTGTCAGCAACAGTTCCGACCAGCCTCTGGACGCTGTTTCTACTGCCACCAATTCAGGGCTTACATCTTTGATGGCCTTGGCAAGCACCTCCGGCTCTGAAGGCAAGTAAGTCTCCAGCCCAGGACTGCTGATTCCTGGAGTGCCCACTTCAACACCAATGGCCTGACCCTCATTATTACTCAAATTAAAGGCCCAGGCATTGTGGGTGTCGCCGGCCAGAACCAATGGATTGCTGGCATATTGCAGCAAGCTTTTAAACACCCGCTCACGACAGGCTGCATAGCCGTCCCAGGCATCCAAATTAAGAGGCAATCCCGCGGGAGCCATATTTTGCATAAACTCCAGAGCAGGCCTGTATGCATCTTTTGCCTGCTCTAGCCCAAGCTCTTCGTCTGTCATAATTGGCAATTGCAGCTTTCCCATCAGTACCTGCTGACCCAACACCTGCCAGATTGCGCCACGTTTTTGGCTGGTCTGCAACTGAGTATCCAACCAATGTTCCTGATCTTGGCCCAATATAGTACGACTCTTATCCAGCAAAGCGCCCTGCTTAAATGCCTGGGGATCAGGAAGGTAATACCAGCCCCTGGGTAATGTCTCGGCAGTTAAGCTGGCAATGGTTTGATAGTCTGTGACTGCCTGAGACTTGCCATCGACATACTGGTGAGGAAGATTGATCCGCTGCACCTGTTCGGCGGGGAATTGTCCAGCCTGTGCATCATTGATCAACCTACCTTGTCCTGCAGCGTCAATTTGAAACAGTGCACTGTGCATCGGCAGATCTGTGGCGTAGTCCAAAGGCCGCACTCGTCCATGCTGTCTTGTATCCAGCATAATCAGATCAGCAAGATTGCCGAGTTTAAAGCTACGATAGATTGGCGCCTGATCACCCGCCGCTGCGGTACGTATTGGCATCCATTCATGGTAAGCCTGTCGCGCTGCTTTGGCCCGGGCAAAAAAATCACCCTCAGCCTCATTGTGATTTTCAGCACCTTCTATCCAGCTGTCATTACACAGCTCATGGTCATCCCAGACACAGATAAAAGGATGGCGAGCATGCACTGCCTGGAGGTCCGCATCAGTGCGATACAGACCATAGCGCATACGATAATCTTCGATACTCAGAATCTCATTGCTGGGCTCTACATTGCGTCCCAATTTATCAGTCGCTGTTGCATTGGCATATACGCCCTCAGCATATTCATAGATATAGTCACCGAGGTGCAGCACCAGATCCAATGCCGTATTGGCCATATCCCGGTAGGCATTAAAATAGCCCTGAGGGTAGTTGGAGCAGGATGCCACGCCCAGCCTAAACTCTGCCACATCACCCACGGGCAGAGTGCGCGTCTGTCCTACAGAGCTTACAACCCCCTCACCACTAAAACGATAGAAATAATGACTGTTCGGCGAAAGACCAGTGGCATCCACTTTAACGGTGTAATCCTGCTGCGCCGATGTCGCCGCGGAACCCGAACTCACAATCTGTTTAAAATCCGCATCTGTGGCCACCTGCCAGTCGCACCTGACCTTGCTGTGATGACCATTACCGGGCAGCAGTCTGGTCCATAAAATCACCCGATCAGAGAGCGGGTCGCCACTGGCAACACCATGAGTAAAATAAAATGGCGCTGCTGCCTGCACTTCGAAACCGCGCAAAGCCAACACGCCTAAGCTTGCCCCGAATCCCTTGAGAACCTGTCGACGATTAAATATGGACTTGGCCATGTACCCTGCTCTTTAAAGTGATTTGCATAGGTGAATGCTAACTCATAACAAACAATACCGCCTGACAAAAAAACGACCTAGTAGTCCCTAAAAACAGCTAATAAGAACTTCAATTTGATCTGTGGTATTACAAATATGAGGCGATATCCTAATACCTTTAGCGCGGCTATCAAAATGCACCTGAGACTCTTGCAACCGCTGTGCAATTTCCGACTGGTCAGGACCAAAATCTAATATCAGAGTGCCACCACGCAGGGCCGCTGCGCGAGGGGAAATCAGACATTGGTCACTGATGTTGGCAATCACAGCATCAGCATGTTGAAGATTCTGAGCGCGAATCATATCAACGCCAATACTATTGATAAAACTCAAACTGTGGGCGGCCACTACAAACGGATAAACCGATGGGGTGCCACCCCAAAACCGCAGGGCATCCTCAGCATAGCGGAAATGATGAATATCAAACTCAAAGGGATTCTGATGGGAGAACCAACCCACATTGCGCGGCTGACAGCGCTCGATAATATAAGGGTTAGCCCACATAAAGGCTGCGCCAGGGCCGCCGCCAACCCACTTTACGCAAGAGCCCACCACAAAGTCAGCCTGCCAGTCGTCCAGGCTAATCGACAAAATACCAGCTGACTGGGCAATATCGACCAGAGATAAAATACCTTTGTTGCGGCACAGCTTAGCAACCTCAGCCACCGGCAGTTGACGGCCATTGTTTGACTGCACATGGGTCACCAAAACCAGACCCACATCTTCAGTCATGTGCTGCTGCCATACCCGCAGATCAGAACTGTCCTGATCAGCGCCAATAAACTTGAGCCGAAAATCACCACCCGCCGCTCGTTGCAGGGCAAAAGCAATGGATGGAAAGTCCTCTTCGCTAAGCAAAATACAGTTTTTGTTGGTATCCAGAGACAGCGAATCAATAATCTTGGCTACCCCTGAAGAGAGGCTGGTCTGGGGGCAAAAGTTACTCGCGTCGCTATCCAATAATATTCCCAGCTGCAGACGAAATTCCGTAATCGCCTGTAGCCAGTGATCCCAAATCTGCCCATCAGCGCCCTGCCAGGGCTGCCAAAAATCCTTAACCGCTGCCTGCTGTGCACTGCGCAGTGGCAGACCCACAGAATGGTTAAGTAGATAGATACCCTGGTGGGGAACAAACTGATCACTGAGATTCATAGACAGGCCCTAAGGGTTTTAATATCCTCATGGCGAGTGCCAAACTCACCACCCACATCCGCGGCACAGCGCATATCACAGAGTTTGCGCAGCGCTTTAAGCAATACAGGTAAAGGGGGGCCACTGGCGGTTAAACCATCCGTTTCAGTCAGAGCAGCTGCCGCCGCAGGTCGCTCAATAAACTTAGCCACTAGCTGTTCATGGTGCTGCAATGCTGTCTGACCATGGGCCTCGCACACTTCTAAAAACAGCGCCAGATTACGTTCAAACCAACCCCCCCGGGAAGGGTCCTGTGAGGCTTCAAGAAAACTATCTAGCAAACTTTTGCGACGCATAGCATCACGCAATACCAGCTGATCTTCCGGGCGCATAAACAGAAACTTATCGACCAGGAGCTGGGAATAATAGGGGTCATCCGCGCGGCACAGCCCAAGCAGCAGATCAACCACATTAATTCCGGCAAAGTCCCCCGCATTAGCTCCCCGATACTCATGCAGCCCAACCCGATGAGGCCGGTAATAGGGTCTGACAGAATAGAAAAATTGATCTATATCGAGCTCGACAAAAAGCAGCTGATTGCTGGCATAGACCTCCTCCAGAGAGGACTTGGCCGCCTGCAATAGATCCCAGGTTAGTGGGTGGGAAATACCTAAGGGAAGAATTTGCCGCAATGCCTCGGAGGCTCGAATAAAAGCAAAGACACTTCTGGTGTTGTAATTGAGAAAGGTTTTTTCATCATCCAGATCGGTGAATGTTTTATATAGCCCATTGACTGCCCGATTATGAGTTTCCAGATGGCAGGAAGCAAAACGAGGAATCACTCCTAGCGATGCGCCCAGCTGCATCGCCAGAGCTGAGGCTTCTTGCAGAGGCGACTTGGTTTCTCTGGAGGGCTCGGTAATCTCATGGCGCCTGCAGGCGGCCATATAAAACCCCACATTGCCTAACAGCTCAAAACCGCTGTCAAAACCCTCATCTGTATTACCCTCGCGCAGCAACTCAACAATAAGAGAGGTACCCTCTGCGACTAGCTGGCGTTTTATTTCATCGCCCACTCCATTGGTGGATTGCCGTTTATTGGCTGCAAAATACTGTTGCTCTAGAGCCGTATTCATTGTTCTAAAATCACTGCGGATCCATTGATCCAATGCCTGCGCTCTAACCGTCATAATGTCACTGCCTGTTGGTCTTTGTCGCACAGATGCTAGCAAAAAACCCAAGGCAGTATCGGCCAAATAAAACCCACGATTCCTTAAATAAGGTAAGATATCGCTATTAAAACTTAAAATGGTAGCAAATTATGCCTCAATTAAAAGATAACTTAGATACAACCGACCTAAAGATCCTGAATGCCCTACAGGCCAATGCGCGCATTAGCAACGCAGACCTATCAGCTCAGGTAAACCTGTCTCAGACGCCCTGTCTGCGACGCCTGCGCAAATTGGAAAATAGCGGCTTGATCGAACAGTACAGCACCAGGCTAAATCACAATATGCTGGGCATCAATGTATCGGCCTTTGTGTTTGTGAAACTAAACAAAAATACCTCCAGTAAGGCCGCCGAGTTTGAGGCCGCGGTCAGCGCATTTACGGAGGTATTAGAGTGCTGCGTGCTGGCAGGTGTGCATGACTATTCCCTGCGAGTTGCCATGGCGGATCTACAGGCCTTTGAATCTTTTCTCAAAGACAAGCTTGCCAATGTCGAGCAGGTAGAAAACATAGAATCCACTATGATCCTCAATCAGACTATCAGCCGCCTGTCGCCTATCCTAGGCATCTAGCCCTGACTCATCAACGCGGTTTCTTGGGCCGGGCAAATAGCTGATTAACCAGATCTGCGCATTTCTCAATATGTCCAATACAGTCCCACACCAGTGGCGGCACACCGTGGGCAGATTCATTGCGCAGCTGAGGCAATGTTTTTACCAGAGATGCACAGTAACTATTTTCTGAGTCTGGATTTTCGATATGACGAAACCCTGAATCCTTAAGCCAATTTTTATCCACGGCAAGGGCCAATAATTGCCGCAACATCAAATCCTGCCGGTTGGTTTTTATGCGCAGTGCATGCTCAATAATACTGTAGGTTTTTAACTGGAGTTCTGAGCCTAATGAATAAAAAAAGAAAAAGTAGACCGCCATATTCCGAGCAATATCAAACTGCCCTCTAACGGTTTGCGGCACACCTGTATGCAACTGTATGGAAGAAATATTTTGATGATGAGAGGCTAATTCTATTTTCTTGCCACCCATTCTGGTGAGAAAGAGGTGCTGTTTATCGATGCACATGATTTCATGAAACGATTTAAATGAATCCATCCAGAGTTCCTTTCCGGTTTACATTAAATTGGGATAAGTAACCTCTCAGAGATCGAGCATCTGAATCCTTTCAAAAGCTAACTCCCTAAACATAGTTGGGATTGGTGCAGGTTGCAATAAACCAATGGCGAAGACTTTGACAAACCTAGCTATTGCCGTAAGTCGCCAGCATGTCGCAGATTTCGTTGAGCCTGGCGCGGGTCTTGCCACTAAACTTGCCCGCACTAATAAACTGATGGGTACAGTCGGGTAGATGCATATGGGTAACATTCACCTGAGCCTGTTTGAGCTTTTCAACCAACGCCAGACCCTCATCTCGCAGGACATCATACTCCACGGTGACAATCAATGTATCCGGGGTACCGCTGGCATCCACACAGGCCATTGGGCTTGATGCAATCGCCAACTCAATATCCTCCTCTGACAAGTAGGCGCTGCGGAACACTTTCATCAGTTCCTCCGTCAGCAACAACCCTTTACCAAAGAGCTTGATAGAATCGGAGGTCGCACTCATATCCACCCATGGATAGAGCAGAAACTGAAATGCGGGCAGTGCAGATAGCTCTCCTGAAATAGCCTGTCTAAATGTCTGCATGGCTAGAATTGCAGCCAAATTACCACCGGCGCTATCACCGCCAACGCCAATTCTGGTGTTATCTATGCCCAGCTCAGCGCTATGTTTAACAATCCAATTCCAGGCGCCGAGACCATCTTCGATTGGCCCGGGAAATGGACTCTCTGGAGCACACCTATAATCCACAGCAATGACATTAATACCCGCCTTGCCCGCCAGCAGACTGCAGAACCCATGATGACTGTTGAGACTGCCAATCATGTAACCGCCACCATGAAAAAAGACCATAGTTAATTTCGCTTCTAGCGCAGTGGGTCGGTATAGCCTGATACCTATCTGATGCTCGCCCACAGGAATAGAGCTGTCTTCAACACTCACATCCGCTCTCGAACCACTGCCAAAAAGACGTTCATTAATTTCGTAGGCTCTGCGTATGTGGCCCAGCGACAAGCCAGCCATACCAGGACCTATGTTAGCCAGGCTGCAGAGAATTCGCTGTCCAGTAATCAGTTTAGTTTGGCTAGATATTGAAGACATTCAATGATCCTAATAGTTATTATTGTGGGTCTGAAAGCAAAGCCTACTTCCTAAAGTTAACCCAATCTACGGGCGTTGGCAATCCATCTAATGACCCATGAGTTTTGCCCTTCAGGGACTAACCAAGTGTCCCATATCCGTGTAAACTAGAGGCCTTCAAAAGCTTGACCAGACCCCATGTCTCAATCCTTACAAAATGTCATCAGCCCGTCGACTGCACTAAATAGAAAGTTCTGTGTTGCACCGATGTTGGACTGGACAGATCGTCACTGTCGCTACTTCCTGCGCCTGATCAGCCAGCATGCTGTGCTCTATACCGAGATGATTACCACCGGTGCGATACTTTATGGAGACACTGATTACCATTTAAAAATGGATGCCTGTGAGCACCCGGTTGCGCTGCAATTGGGTGGCAGCAATCCCACAGATTTAGCCAAGGCCTGTGTGCTGGCCAACCAATATGATTATGCCGAGATTAATCTCAACTGCGGCTGCCCCAGCGATCGAGTACAAAACGGCATGTTCGGTGCTGTGATGATGAAAAATGCCCAGTTAACCGCAGACTGTATAGCCGCCATGCGCGATGCGGTGGACCTACCAGTTACCGTGAAACACCGCATTGGCGTCGACGATTTTGATAGTTACGACTTTCTCTGTGAATTTGTCAGCACGGTAGCCGCAAGCGGCTGTCAGACATTTCTTGTTCATGCGCGCAAAGCTTGGCTCAAGGGCCTGAGCCCGAAACAGAATCGCGAAGTGCCAGAGCTCAATTATGATCGCGTCTATCAGCTGAAAAGAGATTTCCCTGAGCTGGAAATCATTATCAATGGCGGCGTGACCACATTGGACCAGTCTAAGACCCATCTGCAGCAGATTGACGGAGTGATGATAGGTCGCGAGGCTTATACCAATCCGTACTTGATCGCCAGTGTAGATCAGCAACTCTATGGCTCGACTACAGTGATTAAATCCCGCCAAAAAATCGCTGAAGAGTTCCTCCATTATGTGGATAATGAATTATCGAAAGGAACAAAATTACAGGCCATGACCAGACATATATTGGGACTGTTCCACGGCATGCCCGGCGCCAGACAGTACCGTCGGCATATTAGTGAAAACGCCTACAAACCAGATGCAACTATTGATGTACTAACTACAGCATTAGCTAAAACAACAGGACTCTGATTCCATGACCGAAAAAAGTAAACTTGCTCAACTTAAAGAGATTACCACTGTGGTTGCTGACACTGGCGACTTTGATGCGATTGCTCAGTATTCACCGGAAGATGCAACAACTAACCCTTCCCTGCTACTCAAGGCAGCACAGATGCCTGCTTATCGCGGTCTGGTTGAAGATGTTATCAAGTCGGTTACCAGTGGCAAGCTGTCCTCTGATGAGCAGCTCTCAACCTGCATGGATCGACTGGCTGTTGGGTTTGGTGAAAAGATTCTCGAGACTATTCCCGGGCGTGTTTCCACTGAAGTAGATGCGCGACTGTCCTTTGATAAGGATGCTTCGATCGCTAAGGCTCGCCAACTTATCCAACTATACGAGCAAGCCGGTATTGGCAAAGAACGCGTGCTGATCAAAATGGCCTCCACCTGGGAAGGCATTCAGGCGGCCCAGCAGCTGGAAAAAGAAGGCATTAACTGCAATCTGACATTGCTGTTTAACTTTACTCAGGCAGTAGCTGCCGCTGATGCGGGCGCCTATCTGATCTCACCTTTCGTTGGCCGTATTCTTGACTGGTACAAAGCCAACACTGATCTCAGCGACTATGCACCAGCGGATGACCCCGGCGTACAGTCTGTTACTCGAATCTATAATTATTACAAACAGTCAGGCTATAACACTGTTGTTATGGGCGCGAGCTTCCGCAATACCGACGAAATCACCGAACTGGCCGGCTGTGACCGCCTGACCATTAGCCCGCAGTTACTGCAGGCCCTGGACGATGACTACGGGCTGCTGGAGCGCAGATTGGACCCTGCCAATACCGGGGACAAGATTCATTATCAGCTCGGTGGCGAGAGTGCCTTCCGCTTTGAATTAAATGAAGACCCCATGGCCACGGAAAAGCTATCCGATGGTATCCGCGCCTTTGTTGCTGACCAGATCAAGCTGGAAACCTGGCTGCGGGATATTCAGTAATGATTGATCGCATTAAAAGCTTCTTTGCCAAAAATGTACTGGAGCCAGAGGAAACCGTTGCCAGCGAACAGATAGCCGCAGCTGCCCTGTTGGTGGAAGTGATGGTGATTGATGGCAATCTGGACATCGAGGAGCTGGCCAGCATCAGCCAGACATTGTGCGATATCCTTGGGCTTAGTGCCGAGATGGTAGAAGAGCTGCTGCGCCTCTCCCGTGAAGAGGTGGCAGATGCCACCTCGCTTTATCAGTTTACCCGCGAGATTAATGAGCATTTTGAGCTGGATAAGAAGATGGACCTGCTAATTGCAATGTGGCGAGTCGCCTATGCAGATGGGCATCTGGATAAGCACGAAGAGGGTATTATTCGTCGCGTGGCTGATCTACTGCATATTCGCCACAATGAATATATTCGCTGTAAGTTAGCGGCTCGGGGGCAATAGATCCTTCGCTAGCTCGAGATGACTCGGAGGGTACAATGACCCAATCCCCAGCTCGGTTATTTTGAGCGCAGCGAAATATCTCGTGACGTGGCTCCCATGCTGGACTCTTAGATCCCTAAATCGGCGCCAACCCAGAATCAACATCTGCATTCTGCCCACGGTGGCGCAGATAATGGTCCATCAATGTAATTGCTAGCATTGCCTCAGCAATCGGCACAGCCCGAATTCCCACACAGGGATCATGACGACCGGTAGTAACCACTTCAGCAGACTCACCGGCAGTATTGATTGACTGCCCGGGAATACGAATGCTTGAGGTTGGCTTTAGTGCCAAATGAGCCACTATATCCTGACCTGAAGAAATACCGCCCAGCACACCACCGGAATTATTAGACAGAAATCCATCGGGAGAAAGCTCATCACGGTGTTCGGTACCTTTCTGAGCCACCACATCAAAACCAGCGCCCAGCTCCACACCTTTCACCGCATTGATACCCATCAAACCATGGGCCAACTCAGCATCCAGACGATCAAAAATAGGCTCGCCCAAACCCACGGGCATATTTTTCGCCACTACTGTGACCTTGGCACCAATAGAATCACCCTCTTTGCTCAGGGCCTGCATATAGGTTTCCAGCTCGGCCACTTTGCTGGCATCGGGGAAAAAAAATGGATTGCTTTCAATCTCAGCCTGATCAAAGTTCTCCGCGATCACAGGACCAAGCTGTGAGACATAGCCAAAAATTTCGATGCCCAAGCGCTCTTTAAGATACTTTTTAGCAATACCGCCAGCGGCCACACGCATAGCCGTTTCCCGGGCAGAACTGCGCCCACCTCCACGATAATCTCGTTCACCATACTTCTGGTGGTAGGTGTAATCTGCATGAGAAGGTCTAAACAGGTCTTTGATTTTACTGTAGTCTTTGGATTTCTGATCCTTGTTTTCGATCATCATTCCAATTGCGGCGCCTGTGGTTCTACCCTCGAACACGCCAGACAGGATTTTAACTTCATCGTCCTCTTTGCGCTGAGTGGTATAGCGCGACTGACCGGGTTTACGGCGATCCAGATCCGGCTGCAAATCAGAGGCACTGATCTCTAGCCCGGGGGGACAACCGTCAACAATACAGCCAATCGCCAAACCATGACTTTCGCCAAAGCTAGTGACAGTAAATAGTTTTCCAATGGAATTTCCGGACATAGTTTTCTCAAGCTAATCGATAGAAGTTTCTGTTGGCCGTAATTATACGCAAGTCAGGCAAAAGATTCTTTATGTTCGAGCAACTGATCTCTGGTCAGCACAAATACGCCAGCATCACCTTCAGTAAACTCTAACCAGACAAATGCAACCTCTGGAAAGGCCTGCTCCAGTGCCAACCAGGAATTACCCACCTCCACTACAAGAACACCCTGAGCTGTCAGGTATTGTTCTGCTTCTCGCAGCAAGCGACGGGTAAAGTCTAAGCCATCATGGCCAGAGGCCAGAGCCAGCTCTGGTTCATGCTGATATTCGTCAGGCATCTCGGCTAGATCCCTAGCATCCACATAGGGAGGGTTACTCACAATTAAGTCAAATCGCTGAGTACCCAAGTTATCAAACAGGTCAGACTCAACAGCGGTAACTCTACCAGTCACATCATGTTTCGCTATATTGCTCGCAGTCACTTGCAAAGCTTCAGGGCTAATATCGCTCAGCACTACCTCAGCCTGTTCAAAGGCATAGGCGCAAGCGATACCTATACAGCCACTGCCAGTGCACAGATCCAACACCATGGCCGGTTGATCCTCACACCAGGGCTGAAAACCGTTGTAAATCAACTCCGCCAATGGCGACCGAGGAATAATCACCCGCTCATCAACATGAAATGGCAAGCCACAAAACCAGGCTGTACCGGTCAGATAAGGGGCGGGAATGCGTTCAATCACTCGACGTTGATACAGTGCCAGAATAGCCACCTGCTGCTCAGCGGTCAGCACCTGACTCAGCAATGAGCGGTCTGCATCTGGCGGCAGGTTCAAAGCAAAGGACAACAAATACACGGCCTCATCCCAGGCACTGACAGTGCCATGGCCAAAGTAGATCTGCGCCGTTTCAAACTGTTGCTGCCCATGCTCCAGCATGGCTGCAACCGTTACTGGCACTGAATGGTCAAGGGTTGGGGTTATTTCTGTCATTGTGTCTCCGCAAGGGTAGTATTTTACCTATGAAACTGGCAATGGTCTCTAGTTTGTTAGAAAATGATGGTCGACAAAAATATAACCTAAATTCAGAGACCATCATGAGAGACCAATATAAAAAGATTATTGAGAGCACTGGCGAAGATATTACACGCGCCGGTTTGCTTGATACTCCAGACCGTGCAGCCAAGGCCTTTGCCTATCTGACCAGTGGCTACGAAATGGATTTAAAGCAGGTTATCAATGATGCCTTGTTCCCGTCGGATTCTGAGGAAATGGTTATCGTAAAAGATATCGAACTATTTTCTCTCTGTGAGCATCATCTGCTGCCATTTATCGGCAAATGCCATGTTGCCTATATTCCCAACGGCAAGGTGCTAGGCCTTTCAAAGGTTGCTCGCGTAGTGGATATGTTTGCCCGCCGTTTGCAGATCCAGGAAGCACTGGCCCAGCAGGTTGCCTCTACAATTCAAGAAGTCACCGACGCGCGTGGTGTAGGCGTGATTGTTGAAGCCAAGCATATGTGCATGATGATGCGCGGTGTAGAAAAGCAGAACTCATCAATGAAAACCTCAGCCATGCTAGGCTCTTTTCGCACCGATCAGGCGACTCGTACAGAGTTTTTGACTCTACTTAGCGACCACTAGCCCTGAATTGATAGTCGTTTATTAAAAAGCCCGAGACTGGCAGCAGTTTCGGGCTTTTTATTATCTGCAGTTTACCAGCGTTGGCCAGTGCCACCACAGACAGAACAGCTAACCAACCCCTTAATACAGAGATTGCACCTAGTCTTCTTGTGGCCATTGCAGATAGAACAGACCTGCTCGTGATCATTGCCAAAGCAGCCAATACAGATAACATTGCCACTGCCGTAGCATTGAGAACATCGGTGGATTTTACTGCCACAACACACAGAACAGGGTTGCGGTTCTAACGCAGCTTCAGGTGAAAACTCCATTTCTCTACAGACTCCTTGTCAATTCTGGAAATCAGATTCCAGCAGGCAACTCCCTGCCCCTTTAACGACTATCGTTTAACCCTAAGCGATAATCCTCAGCGCCAGATAAGGCACAATATTAAACACCAGCAGCAGTAGCTTATAGCGGCCTAAATAATCGAAATACACTGCTGAGACTGTCCGCGGATCAAGATCAAACATAGTACTGTGGATCTTGACGGCAAAATCCCGACGCCAGACCACAAACAAAGTACTGATTAACAAAATGCCGATATTAATTAAACTGCTCCAACCCAAGAATGCCGTCAACTGTTCAATCGTAATTGCCATCATGACTCTCCTTAAATATCTCAGAGTAACTGTGAACAAATAATAATACAGACTCCGACCGATAATTTAAAAGTAGTAGTTTCCTTGAGCCGGGTCAAGATAACGCACAGATATCAAACCAAAAAGCTCTGCACCTTGGCTGCGACCAACTCTGCCTGATCTTCCAGATGTAAATGGTGGGAGCCCTGTAAAGTCTCAAACTGCAGCTGAGGTACCGATTTATACAACTCCAGCTGATCTGCCTCTGGCGTAAGGCTACTGCTCTCAGCCTGAATAAACATAATTCTGGCAGTGATAGCATCGAGAAAGCTCTGGATATGATCACGACTAAGTTTAATCATCGAGGCCGCTTTCAAGCGCTGATCATTGCGCCAGTAAAAACCGCCCTCCTCCAGCTCCACTACGCCGCGCTCCGCCAGAATGGCAGCTGCTTCGTATTGCAGAGGCAAAAAGCCTTTAGCGCGAGCCTGCACCGCCCGCTCATGATCACCAAATACTGTGGGCGAGGACGCACCAAAGCGCTTGGCCTCACGAATAGCTCGAGCGATCTGGTTCGGGGATTTATCCGCCGGAGTAGGCAGGGGCACAAAGCCATCAATTAAGGCCGCATGACTGATACGCTCGGGAAATGTCCCGGCAACCAAACTGGAGATAACGGCGCCTCTGGAATGACCAAGCAGGGCAAAGGTATCCCAACCCATCTGATCTGCCACAGCCATAACATCGCCAATATCCTGCCAGATATCATAGCCGGCATCCCTTGAGCGAAAACCACTGCGACCATGGCCAGCCAGATCAAGAGCAATAATATGCAGGTTTTCCATACTCGGCAGCATGCGATCAAAGCTATTGGCATTGTCCAGCCAGCCATGCAGAGCAATCACTGGCTGGTAGCCGGAACGGCCCCATTCTTTTGCAGCCAGCTGTATACCATTATTTTCAAAGGTGCGTTCGCGGATAAATTCAATCGACATGGTGATTCCAATTTAAGGTAGCTAAACCCTGTCCAGGGTAGTCCATAGAGAGCGAGGCAAGATTCGCAGTGCCCATACTGGCACCTCTGTCTCCGGTTAAATAATCGATCAACAACCCGACCAGTGGTAAATGACTCACCAGTAGCACATGTTGGGCTTGGGTTTGTTGCAAAAATCCTTCTATGGCCCGCAGATCGCCCTGCGGTGTTAGATCATCTAACCAATCGATTCTATTATTTTTTGTTAATCTGGTAAAAATTTCTGCAGTCTGAGCTGCCCTTGTATAGGGACTGCTCACCACCTGCTGTAAAGCAGCAGCTTCCCGCTGATGCCTCAGGGCCTGTTGCTGCACCTGATCGCGACCATAGGCTGACAGCTGTCGATAGCGGTCCGGCGATCTTGCCTCGGCATCGCCATGGCGCAGTATCAACAGTTCCAAGTTAGTTACTTATCTTTGTCAGACTCGCTGTCGCCATCGGTAAATGAGGGCACATCGCGATCAGCGAAATCACCGCTTTCACTGGATTCATCTACTTCGACAAACTCCGCGTCCTCAACCTCCTCAGGCGAACGCACTTCATAGCCTTCAGAGGGGTCTACAAGTGGCCATTCATTAAAGGGGAAAGGCTTGTCATTAGTATTGAAGGTTAAAAACATCAGCGTCTGATACACCCACTTGCCCAGCCCCTGGCCGAGATTGCGCAGATTTTCATTGTCATTGCCGGTCAGTAGCACCAGCGCAAACTGCACGATAACTACTAGGGAGATTACCAGCCGCGCGGCCATTAACAGCACCGTAAACAGCACCATATAGGCACAGCGAATCCAAGTATTAATATTAGTCAGAGGGACTTTATTGTCAGTCATTTGTCTTCACCATAAATTCAACATCAGTGTTTTGTTCCGCGAGCATCATGGTTTGCAGTGATTCCATAATAGGTCGCTGCTCAAATAATGTGGCATACAAAGCGGACGCCAACGGCATATAAATACCTAAAGCATCGGCTTTCTCTTTTACTAGTTTAGTCGTATTTACCCCTTCCGCCACCTGTCCGACCTCGGCGATTGCCTGATCCAGTCTTTTACCCTGCCCCAGAGCCACGCCAATGCGGAAGTTACGACTTAGGGGCGAGGTGCAGGTTACATAGAGATCACCAACACCGCTAAGACCTAAGAATGTCAGCGGATTGGCCCCAAGCTTCACAGCAAAGCGACTCATTTCAGCCAGACTTCGTGTCAGCACAACAGACTTAGTGTTTTGCCCCGCTTCCATAGCTTCAGCAATACCGGACACAATGGCATAGATATTTTTTAGCGCCCCAGCCAGTTCAACACCGTAGCGATCATGATTGGCATAGACACGAAAATACTTTGACCCCAGCAACGCCTGAACCTGAGTACATAAACTATCGTCATCACTGGCCACCACCGTCGCAGTAATCTCAAATGCGGCAATCTCCTTGGCTAGATTTGGACCACTTATGACGCCCACAGAGCAATGGGGTATTTCCTGCTCCAGTATCTGACTCGGCAGCATGAAGCTGTCTGACTCAATACCTTTGGCGGTACTTATCAAAATAGTGCCAAGTTTCAAAAAGGGACATGCCTGTCGGGCAAGCTGACGGATAGACCCACTGGGCACGGCAAAAAATACAGTATCCGCATCTGCCACCGCTTGCTCCAGATCTGTTTCCAGTTGCAGCGACTGATGCAGCTGGTATCCAGGCAGGTAGGCGGCATTCTCACCAGTCTCTTGTATCTGCTGCACACGCTCTTCACTGCGCAGCCAAAAGCTAGTCTGATAGTTATTGCTGGCAATCATATGGGCAATAGCGGTACCAAAACTACCGCCGCCCAACACGGCTACTTTATGATTTTTAATCTGGCTCAAGATTGCTCCTACAAAATCCAACGCAGGTGACATTATAAGCCTAGAAATCAAAAAAGCGCCCCCGAAAGAGCGCTTTTTAACTTACTTAGGCCAGTTTTAGCTAAACATTATACGGTTTAGCTCCTGCACAAATTCCGCAGGGTTTTCCAATGGCCTGCCTGCAGACAATGCAGCCTGATCAAACAGGATTCTGGCGAGACGAGCTGCCCCTTCAGTATCGGCTTCAGCTTCTAGTTTCGCCACCAGAGGATGCTGCATATTAATCTCAAGAATCGGCTTCGACTCTGGAACAGCCTGACCAGCAGCCTGCATAATTTTGCGCATCTGCTCACCCATATCATTGTCACCTACCACCAGACAGGCTGGTGAACTGGTCAGACGGCTGGTGCTGCGCACCTCTTCAACCTTCTCTTCCAGCAGTGACTTAATGCGGGTTAAAAGTTCGGCATGCTCACCCTCCTCAGCCTTATCCTCAGACTCTGCGTTGCTCTCCGACTTTGGCTCTTCACCGGTGATTTTACTCAGATCAAGTTCACCGCGGGCAACATCCTGGAATGACTTACCGTCAAATTCAGTCAGGTAGCCCATCATCCATTCATCGATGCGATCCGACATCAATAGCACTTCAATACCGTGCTTGCGAAACACCTCGAGATAGGGGCTGTTAGCGATAACAGAATAGCTGTCACCGGTAACATAGTAGATCTTGTCCTGCCCTTCTTTCATGCGCTCAATATAATCAGTCAGGCTAACGGTTGGCTCAGCACCTTCACTGGTAGAGCTGGCAAAGCGGAATAATTTGGCGATTTTCTCGCGGTTTCCGTTATCCTCACTGGGGCCCTCTTTGAGCACAGCACCAAACTGGGCCCAGAAAGTGGCATATTTTTCTGGCTCGTTATTGGCCAGTTTGCCCAGCATATCCAGTACTCGCTTGGTCAGCGCTGCACGAATACTATCGACCATTGGTGTGCTTTGCAGAATTTCCCGAGACACATTGAGGGGTAGATCGGCACTATCCAACACGCCTTTAACAAAGCGCAGATACATGGGCATAAACTGTTCCGCGTCATCCATAATAAAGGTGCGCTTGATATACAGTTTGATACCGCGGGCCGCTTCACGCTGGTACAGATCCATAGGTGCCATGCCGGGGATATATAGCAGACTGGTGTAATCTTGCTTACCCTCAACACGGTTGTGGCTCCAAGCCAGTGGCTCAGCAAAGTCATGGGACACATGACGATAAAACTCTTTGTAGTCCTCATCGCTGACGTCATTGCGCGATTTGGTCCACAGCGCCTGAGCATCATTTACCGCATCCCATTCAGGCACGATCTCGGCATCTTCAATATCATCTGCCTGACCTTCGGCCTCTGGCATTGGTGGCGTTTCCGGCTTGAGCATCTGTACCGGGATAGCAATATGGTCAGAGTATTTCTTCACAATGCTGCGCAGGCGCCAGTCATTGGCAAATTCCTGCTCTTCGGATTTCAGGTGCAGCGTAATAGAAGTGCCACGCTGAGGGCGTTCAATCTGCTCAATCTGATAGTCCGCTTCACCCTCACAGCTCCAGCGCACGCCTTCGTCAGCGCCTGCCGCGGCCCGGCGGGTCTCGACCACTACGCGGTCAGCGACAATAAACGAGGAATAAAAGCCCACACCAAACTGACCAATCAACTGGGAATCCTGCTTCTGATCGCCGGTCAGGTTTTTCAGAAACTCAGCAGTGCCAGACTTGGCGATAGTACCCAGATTGGTAATCACCTCCTCTCTCGACATACCTATGCCATTGTCGGAAATTTCAATGGTCTTGGCCTCTTCATCCACAGCAATACGAATACGCAAGTCGCCATCATCTTCATACAGCGCGGAGTTTTCCAGCGCTTCAAAACGCAACTTGTCAGTGGCATCGGAGGCGTTGGAAATTAATTCTCGCAGGAAGATCTCCTTGTTGGAGTACAGGGAGTGAATCATTAAATGAAGAAGTTGCTTGGCCTCGGTTTGAAAACCCAGAGTTTCGGCACCTGATTTTGCTTTGGCAGTCATTTCCGTTATATCTCCTAATTAAAAAAATTTTACATTTTGTTGTTTTATGAGATGGGGGTCGAGCAAGGTGATTTCAAGCGCCGACCAGAGAATTTTTTTTAAGAAATCAGAAAGTGACAGCGCGCAGTGGCTATAGGCGTTTGAATATTATCCTGCCAGGCGGTAGCAGTAACATTCACCAGTTTATTACCCTGGCGCAGCACAGTGCAATTGGCATAGATAGTTTTATAACGGCCCGGGCGCAGGTAATCCAGCGAAAAATCTACCACCTTAGGCACCAGATTTACATCCAGCGTATAGAGAACTTCTATCGCCGCACTGAGCTCCAGAAAGCCACCGATAACACCACCATGAATAGCAGGTAGACTGGGATTACCTATATTGGATGGGCGCCGATCTAACCAGTACAACACCTCGTCCCGTTCCAATTTAGCCTGAGCACCAATAAAACTACTGTAGGGAATCAGATCCAGAATGGCCTGGGGACTGCACTCGGCTCTGGCTGCGGTTAAACTCTCGAGCAATTCCTTAAGTTGAATACTCATCTATCCGCCTCTCTCTCATAGGCCTTATCACCATAAAACAAGCGCTTGACGCGACGGCGGATAACATTACCCAGAGAAATACTTGGCGTATCCACCTTCATAAAGGTGGCAACACAATGAGCAATAGGGTTTTCCGGGTCATCCTGCCAGGCAGAACCTCGGCAGAAAACCACATTAGGAGTATCTCGATAGACCTTAGCAGCCACATAAATCGGCTGACCAGGTTCCGCCGGATGCATATAGTCCAGACGCAGATCCATAGTGGGAGTGACCGAGGCTCTGGTTAATGTAGTGATCGCCGCAGAGCCGCAGGCGGTATCCAGCAAACTGACAATCACTCCACCATGGACCACGCCAGTGACCGGGTTGCCCACAACATCTTCTTTATAGGGGAAGCTCATCTCCACTTCCCCATGCCCTACTCTGGTCAATTCAAAACCCAATGCAGCGCCATGGCCGGTACGCTCCATAGCCAGCTTTAGCATAGGTTTGAAAATGGCCAGTTTTAAATTCATTAGGCTAGGCTATCTTCCGCAACAAAGTATTTAGGATCTTCAATCACATTGACCTCGACCAGATTGCCGGCCTTCTTCAACAGTTTGCGGCACTCTTCACTGAGATGGACCAAGTGTAACGTCTTCCCGGCATTTTCATAGCGCTCGGCCAACGTATCAATCGCATCCAACCCAGAGTGGTCAGCCACTCTTGAACGAGCAAAATCAATAACCACATCATCGTTATCTGTCTTCGGATCAAAGCCCTCCAAAAACGAAGTCACAGAGCCAAAGAACAATGGACCAGTCACTGCATACACAGTAGAGCCTTTATGATCTTCGCGGGCTTCAATACGAATGTGCTTGGCATGCTCCCAGGCAAATACCAGCGCCGAGATAATCACACCCACCACCACTGCAACCGCCAGATCTGTGGCCACAGTCACTGCAGATACAGTTACCAGAATCAATGCATCGCTGCGCGGCACCTTGCCGACAATACGAAAACTCGACCATTCAAAGGTACCGATCACCACAATAAACATGACACCAATCAGTGCCGCCAGAGGAATCTGTTCAATTACTGGCGAGGCCACCAAAATAAACAGCAATAAAAATAGCGCCGCACTTATGCCCGACATACGGCCACGACCACCAGAATTTACATTGATCATACTTTGACCAATCATGGCACAACCGCCCATGCCGCCGAAGAAACCAGTCACTGTATTGGCTACGCCCTGACCTATACATTCACGGTTACCTCGGCCACGCGTCTCAGTAATCTCATCGATCAGACGCAATGTCAGCAGAGATTCAATCAGGCCGATTGCTGCCAAAATAATCGCGTAGGGTAAAATAATCCACAGAGTCTCAAGGTTAAATGGCACCTCAGGCATATGGAAACTGGGCAGGCCACCACTGATATTGGCCACATCTCCTACCACTTTAGTGTTGATATCCAGCCCCAGCACCAGACCGGTGACAACACCAATTGCCACCAGGGATGAAGGTAGCGCAGTAGTAAAGCGCGGCAGTGAATGAATAATAATCATCGTCACCAGCACTAGGCTCAGCAGCAGATACAGCTCCTCACCCTGCAACCAGGCCACATCAACAATACTGTCCTGCATAAAGGTACCATCTAGCCAGCCGGGCTGACCAGCCTCGCCAAACTGCCCCAACTGGGCCAAAAAGATCACAATAGCCAGACCATTTACAAACCCCAGCATCACCGGGTAAGGCACCATGCGGATGAACTTACCCAGTTTTAACACACCGGCAGTAATCTGCAGAATGCCCATCAGCACCACAGTAATAAACAGATAATCAACACCATGGTCAGCCACCAGTGACACCATCACCACAGCCAGAGCACCAGTCGCACCGCTGATCATTCCCGGTCGACCACCGATACAGGCGGTAATCAGACCCACCATAAAGGCGGCATACAGGCCGACCAGCGGATCAACCCCAGCCACAAAGGCAAAGGCGACAGCCTCTGGCACCAGAGCCAGGGCAACAGTCAGACCAGAAAGTAGATCATTCTTAAATGTTGCGACTTTACTAAAATGAAACTCAAACATTAAATAGGGTTCCTTTGATCGATACAGATCATTTGAAAAACAAGGTTATTGGCAGGCCAGCCATGGACCTGCACTTGTGGCAATCTATCGGCGCCCTGAACTGCGGTTGGAATTGCCGCCAGAGGGTCTGTTGCGACCGCTAGAATTTCTATTGCCACCGCTGCCATAGGGGGAATTGCCAGCGGGTTTTTTCGCTGCAACATTGCCCCGTGAATCTGAACGGCCCGCTTCGCCGCCGCGGGAATCTGCTTTCCCAGATGCCCCTTCAGAGCGCTGGCCGGGCTTGCTGGTCTGATTGCGACCGCCCGACTTAAGTTTGCTGCCAGGCTTGGGGCCATGGCCATAGGCCGAACGATTCTTTGATCGACTCGACTTATTATTATGACGGCTGTTATCACCGGCACTGTTCTCATTATTGAGCGCCTTGCGCGGCTTATTGCGACGTACAGGCTTATTTAAAGTGGTTTCAGGCAGGTTCTGATCCGGCTCAAAGCCCTCAATTTCTCTGCGCTCAAGCAACTTTTGAGTGAGACGCTCAATATCGGAGAGCAGATCCACCTCATCAGCACTGACTAGGGAAATAGCCTGACCCGTCGCGCCCGCACGACCGGTGCGGCCAATACGGTGGACATAGTCCTCGGACACATTGGGCAGATCAAAGTTAACTACCTGAGGCAGTTGCTCGATATCCAAGCCACGGGCAGCGATATCCGTAGCCACCAGTATGCGAATTTCACTGGCTTTAAAATCAGCCAGCGCTCTGGTTCGAGCACCCTGACTCTTGTTGCCATGAATAGCAGCAGCAGTAATACCAGCGGCATCCAACTGTTTAGTCAGCTTGTTGGCGCCATGTTTGGTTTTAGTAAAAACCAGCGCCTGGTCCCAGCCGCCATCTTTAATCAGCTGGATCAGCAATGGGCCTTTTTGCTTCTTATCCACCGGACATATCCACTGCTCAACCGAGGGAGCCGCCGCATTGCGAGGGCTGACAGAAATCTCAATGGGATTACGCACTAGCCCTTTGGCTAGTCCGCGAATATCGTCGGAAAAAGTCGCCGAAAACATCAGATTCTGACGGCGTCTCGGCAGCAGACCAATGATTCGCTTGATATCATGGATAAAACCCATATCCAGCATACGGTCGGCTTCGTCGAGCACCAGTACTTCAAGATGATCGAACTTAACTGCGTTCTGACTGTGCAGATCCATCAAACGACCTGGCGTAGCCACTAAAATATCGACACCGCGACGCAGCTTCATCATCTGCGGGTTAATTTTTACACCGCCAAATACCACCGTCGAGGTCAAATTGAGATGCTTGCCATACAGAGCCACTGACTCGCCCACCTGAGCCGCCAGCTCGCGAGTAGGAGTCAAAATCAACGTGCGCGCCTGATTGGGACCAGCGCGACGACCCTGGGACAGTCGCTCCAGAATTGGTAGGGTAAACCCAGCAGTTTTGCCGGTACCAGTCTGGGCTGCAGCCATCACATCATGGCCCGCTAATACAGCAGGAATGGCTTTGGCTTGAATTGGTGAAGGTTCGCTATAGCCTTGCGCAGCAATAGATTTAAGAATAGGAGCACTTAAGCCCAGTTCATCAAAGGTCATAAAATCGTCTTTTAATTGAGGTATGCCGACTTTGGACCTGAGTGGCAAAGATAAATGGGATTCGTGGGATGGTCCAGAAAGGCGCGCAGCTTACAGAAAAGTACTACAAATTGCACCCTAAACCATTGAATTTACGCTATTTTAGGCTTCAGCTAGTACTTTATAGGCATTAATGACCGAATCTGGCGCCTGCACCAGCTCAACCAGTACACCCTGAGAGCTCAATGGAAACTCATCATTGCCTTTGGGGTGCACAAAACAGACATCGTAACCCGCCGCACCTTTGCGAATACCACCGGGGGTAAAGCGCAGACCCTGGTCAGTTAGCCAGTCCACCGCCGCCGCCAAATTATCCACCCACAGGCCCACATGGTTTAGCGCAGGCGTATCCACGCGAGGTTTCTTATCTGGGTTCAGCGGCTGCATCAGGTCCACTTCCACCACAAAATCACCGCTGCCCATCTCGCAGATATCTTCATCGACATTTTCGCTCTCACTGACAAAGGTATCCCGGTAACTTAGCCCCAGCAGATCCACCCAAAAACTGCGCAGCTGCTGTTTATCAGCACCACCAACGGCAATCTGCTGAATACCTAAAATAGAAAATGGTCGATCGTTAGCGGAAGAACTCATGGGTATGCCTGCTTTAATGCATTGATAAACGATTCCAGCATATCAGCTGGCAGATCATTGATACCAGCTGCCGCCTCGCGGCCACCGCCAGTGGGAAATTGTCGGCACAGCGCCGAGGCGCCCTGCTTATTATTGAGCGGTGCGCGCACACTGACCAGATAGCTACCATTGGACTTGGCAGTTAGTACTGCATGGGCACGATTCGGATTCTGGTTAGTCAGGTCATTGCTGTACACGCCGCTAACCCGGCGCGCCCAGGGCGCATCGGGCAATTCAAATACGCCAATGGCACCATCGGCAATCAATGCCTGCACTGCCTGAGCTGCGCTCAAATCCTGCTGATACCCGGCCTCCAAACGCTGGAAGTACTCGGCCCCATCCTGAATAAAATCCAGCGGATTGGCGTACTCTGCAGCTAACCGATACAGCTCAGCGGGATCAAAATGCAACTCGGCCAGATCTGAGCCATAGCCATTGTAGTTAATATAAATACCGAGATTTTCCAGCTGCTGTAATTGCTCAGCAGACAGATGCAGATTCTTGGCCATACCCTGAGCGCTTTTCTTCAGATTATCGCCAAAGGTACCCACAATGCCCCAGGCCACATGGGCACCGCGCAAATAATGATTGATCAGCAAGCTGGTGCAGACATCCGGCGCCTCATTAATCATCGACTTCAGCGACGCAGAAGCAGGCACCTCACCCGCAAAATGGTGGTCCACATAAAAAACCTCGGCACCGGCATTTAATGCACGATAGAGATCATCGCGGTTTTTATCCATGGAAATATCGAGAACAGTAATACGATCGCCGTCCTCGGCATCGACCCGTTTGAGAAGGCTGATGTCCCGTTTAACGCCAGTGACTAGTTGGGCATTTCGCGGTTCGGCGAGACGTAACTGTAGCAGAGCACAGATGCCATCCGCGTCGCCATTAAATACATCGTAGTCAGCCATATTGTCTCTTTGCTAGTGTCAGTGTTGGATAGTGAGATCTCTCGATCGCTGCGCTCACCCGGGACAACAGCGTAATTTGTCATCCTGAGCGCAGCGAAGGATCTCTATCTATCAAGCACTCTCAAGCTGATAATAATCCATCAATATCTTCGCCACTTCCGGGCGGGAAAACTCTGGTGGCGGTGCAATGCCATCGCCGAGCATCTGCCGCACCTTGGTGCCGGACAGCAAAATAAAGTCGTCCTTGGTATGATCCTCAGCCTCATTCATCATCACCACGCGTCCGAGCTTTTTCGAAAACGCAGTGTGGTCGGCATTAAATATCTCTATTTCCAAGGCATCAGCAGGCACCTTGTCAGCAAAGATAGTTTGCGCATCAAAGGCCCCATAATAATCACCCACACCAGCATGGTCTCGGCCCACAATCAGATGGGTACAACCCATATTCTGACGGAAAACCGCATGCAATACCGCCTCTCTTGGGCCAGCGTAGAGCATATCAAAGCCATAACCGGTTACCATGACAGAGTTAACTGGGAAATACAGCTCAACCATCTTGCGAATACAGTCATCGCGCACCGAGGCAGGTATATCGCCCTGCTTTAATTTGCCCAGCAGCATATGCACCACAACGCCATCTGCATCCAGACGCTCCATCGCCATATGACAGAGTTCCTCATGGGCTCTGTGCATGGGGTTGCGGGTCTGGAAGGCCACTACTTTCTGCCAGCCACGCTCGGTAATCTCGTCGCGAATCTCACCTGCGGTTCTAAAGGTATCGGGGAAATCTGCCTGGAAGTAACTCAGGCTTAATACCTGAATATCACCAGAGAGCAACTGATTGCCCAGGCTGGTAAATGTAGCCACACCAGGATGCTGTGGATCCAATGTGGCAAAGATTTGTTCAGCCATGGTCTCGATCTGTGCGTCGGTCACTGTTTCAATGGCCGTCAAATCCATAATCGCCATCACTGGGTTGCCCTCAGTGTTAGGGTCGCGCAGAGCAATGCGACTGGCACCGTCAATCGCCGCAGTATCCTGCACCAGATTGACCACGGGCACAGGCCAAAATAGCCCGTCTTCTGTATGCAAATTGTCGGCAACACTCAGCGAGTCAGCCAGGTTCATATAACCAGTCAGCGGATTAAAATATCCAGCACCCATCATCACCGCATTGGCGGCGGCGGCGGAGTTAAGAATAATTGAGGGCAGTGATTCAGCCTCAGCAAGCAGCTGTTGTAGCTGATCGTTATCGGTGACTAAAAGGCTATTGAGGGTATCTGAGCCATGGGGCTTGATCAAAACAGTTTCTCCATTGGATTTACATTAAAAAGATAGGGGGCTTGAATATTCCAGTGCGGTGCTAGGCTAAAGTAATTAAGCCCTGCCGCTGAAGATAGTCAATAATTATCTCAACTTCCTCTTCGAGACTCATCTGGTCTGTATGCAGATGAATTTCTGGCGACTGGGGCGCCTCGTAGGGATCGTCTATACCGGTGAAATTTTTAATCTCTCCGGCGCGGGCTTTTTTGTAGAGGCCCTTGGGGTCACGCTCTTCGGCCGCAGCTAGCGAGCAGTCGACAAAAACCTCAATAAACGCATACTCAGATTCGGCATGCAACGCTCGAACACGGTCGCGATCGGCGCGGTACGGGCTGATAAAACTGGATAGAGCAATCACACCGGAGTCGACAAATAACTTGGCGATCTCACCAATGCGGCGAATATTTTCCGTGCGGTCCTCGGCAGAAAATCCAAGGTTTTTATTGATGCCCAGACGTATATTATCGCCATCCAGTCTGTAGGTCAGTTTGCCGCGCTGGTAGAGTGCCTTTTCCAGAGCCACTGCCACCGTGCTCTTGCCACTGCCAGACAACCCGGTAAACCAGAGGGTGGCGCCCTTTTGCCCCAACAGTTGAGTGCGATCCTCGCGTGTTATATCACCATGGTGCCAGTGCACATTGGTCGCTTTCTGATCCGTCATCGCTGCCATCCACATCGTAAAAGAAGGCGCAATGATAGAGATTATTTGTGTTTTTGTATATCTCAAATCGCCGTCGGGCCCTATACTCTGCCTACGCCATAAAACCAATAACAACAAAAAAGAACCCGGTATGCGCCCATTACAAAATTTAAAAATACTCGACTTCACCACATTGGTTCCGGGCCCTTTTGCCACCATGATGCTCGCTGATATGGGTGCGGATATATTGCGTGTGGAATCTCCGACTCGCCCGGATATGTTGCGCGCCATGCCCCCCTATGCCGACGGTACCTCCACAGGTCACGGCATTTTAAATCGCAATAAGCGCTCGATCGGGTTGGACCTGAAAAAGCCCGAGGCGGTGGCCATCGCCAAACAACTATTGGCTGAGTATGACATTGTGATTGAGCAGTTTAGACCTGGGGTAATGGACCGCTTTGGGCTGGGCTATCAAGACCTGAGCAAGATAAACCCCGGCATTATTTACTGCTCTATTACTGGCTATGGCCAGACCGGCCCCAATCGCGATCGCGCCGGTCACGACAATAACTATCTGTCCCTCTCGGGCCTGAATGGCTACTCCGGTCGGAAGAACGAGCGCACCCCGATTATGGGTATGCCCATTGCCGACCTGGCGGGGGGCTCATTGCACGGGGTTATCGGTATATTGGCCGCGGTCAATCAGCGCCATATCTCCGGTGAAGGGCAGCATGTGGATATCAGTATGACCGATGCCATGTTTGCTATGAATAGCCTGTTCGGATCCAACTATCTGGCGGCGGGCACCGAGCCTGAATCAGGCGACACCAATCTAAACGGTGGCAGCTTTTATGATTACTACCGCACCGCCGACGGCCGGCATCTATCCATTGGCAGCCTTGAACCACAGTTTTTTCAGCAACTGTGCGCCACATTAAACGATAGCTCGTTGTTGGAGTTGGCTAATCCCATGGATTCCGAGGCGCAGAAACTTTTGCGGCAGAAAATAGAGGCCATTATTGAACAGAAGTCTCTTGACGAATGGGTGGCCATCTTTGCCCAAAAAGACTGCTGCGTAGAGCCGGTTTTAACCTTTGCCGAAGCCAGCGCCAGCGAGCATGTCGCGGCGCGCGATTTGGTGGTGGATGTACAAACGCATGAAGGTGGTGTGCAAAAACAGATTGGCAGCGCGATTAAGTTTTCTAACTCCACACCTGAGTATGGCTCGATTGGTGTGCCCTTAGGGCAGCATAATAATGAAGTACTAAAGGCGCTGGGTCTGGATGACGCGGCCATACAAACGGCCAAAGATGCGGGCGCTTTTGGTTAAACGCCAGTCGTATTTACCTAAAATGCTCTAGGTATAATCTGACGCAAGTTTGGCTACGGCATGATTAAACCCAGACATGGTTTGGTCGACTATCTGCTTGGCCGTTAATATTTCATCGATGCGACCAGTGACCTGACCACCCAATGGAATAGCCGCCTCCATATCGCCCCCAAAATACAGGTCCTGCAGATTGGCCATATGCTCCATCACATTAATCTTACCCTGAGGCTCAAGCCCAGCGGTTAATTGAGTGCGCAGTGCGCGCAGAGCTGGACGACCCTGCTGATTAAGAAACACTGTATCTGTCTCTTTGGAATCAACAATCGCATCTTTCCAATTCTGGTGCACAGGCGACTCAGCACAGGCCAGCATACGCGTACCCATTTGAACCCCTTCAGCACCCATAGCAAACGCCGCAGCCATGGAGGCACCATCACTAATACCGCCAGCGGCAATAATCGGCACATTGCACTGGGAGCGAATTAAGGGCAACAACACCATGGTCGAGACCGGGCTGGGGTTTTTAAACCCACCGCCCTCACCGCCCTCAACAATCAGACCATCCACGCCGGCATCCAGTGCCTTAAGGGCCATTTCCAACGTGGGTACCACATGGAAAACCGATATCCCAGCATCCTGAAAGTCTTTGGTACAGACAGCTGGGCTGCCTGACGATGTGGTCACAAACCTAATACCCTGCTCAATCACAAAGTCGATAATATTGCTGCCGCGCACATAGGACAGCGCCACATTCATACCAAAGGGCTTATCGGTCAGATCACGCATCTTGACGACTTCGGCCTTAATATTATCCAACTCCCCTGAGGAGGTTTCGATAATACCCATGCCTCCGGCATTGCTCACTGCCGCAGCTAATTGCGCACGGGCAATCCATCCCATTGGTGCTTGAATAATAGGGTATTCGGTGCCCGTCAGTGCGGTCACTCTATTTCTTATTGCCATGCAATGATCACTCGCAAAAATTACTTGCTTACAAAGCCTAATGCATTAACAGCCAGTGGCTGCACCATGCCGGAAACACCAGAAGCCGACTTACTCGACGCATTCCCGTCCGCAGCCCTTTTAGCCACACCCTGACAAATTGCCGCTAAACGGAAAAAGCTAAAGGCCATATAAAAAGGCCAGTTAGCGATTCTGTCCATGCCCATGCGCTGGCAATATTTGTCTACATATTCAGCTTCCGAGGGAATACCTAAGGCCGCGGGATCCAAACCTGCAAGACCAGACGAAGGCCCATTGGTCTTACCTGAAGGCAACCGCAAACCCATACATTGGTAGGCCAGATCCGCATACGGGTGACCCAGAGTCGACAGCTCCCAATCCAGTACCGCAATTACCTCTTGGTTATTTTTGTCGAACATCAGGTTATCCAAGCGATAGTCACCGTGAACCAGCGATACCTTGCCATCATCTTCAGGAATATTGTCCGACAACCAGGCCATGACCTTATCCATCTCGGGAATGGGTGTTAACTCTGACGCCTTGTACTGAGAAGACCAACGATCAACCTGACGCTGGAAATAGTTGCCGGGACGACCATAATCCGTCAAGCCCACTTTTTCTAAATCCACCGAGTGAATGGCGACCAATACGCGATTCATCTGATCATACATTTTTGCCCGCCCCTCATTGCTCGGAATTTCTTCCAGTGCCGAGGACCAGTGCACATTGCCATCGCAGAATTCCATAATATAAAACATGGAACCTATAACCTCAGGGTCTTCGCAGAGGTGGTAAACCTTGGCCACTGGCACATCGGTATCTGCCAGAGCCGCCAGCACGCGATACTCTCGATCCACCGCATGAGCAGACTTAAGTAACTTGCCCGGAGGCTGGCGACGCAGTACATAGCTGCCAGAAGCCGCATCAATTTTAAAGGTCGGGTTAGATTGACCACCGGCAAACTTGCTGGCGGTTAAAGGCCCCTGAAAGCCAGAGATATTAGCCTCTAAATAGCCAGCTAATTTCGTTTCATCAAGTGTATCTACTTCAGACATAGTCGCTTCTTATTATTAGTTTATGGTTGGTTTAGACTTAACCCATAAGGTTAAAGACCGGCCAAGCGTTCTTTAATCAGGCTGTCGGCTTCAGACATAATACGGTCCATCAATTCCTGCACTGTTGGCACGTCATTAATAAGCCCAGCCACCATACCACAGGACCAGGCACCGGCATCCATATCGCCCTCTTTCATAATTCTGGGATAAACACCGGCTACTTCCGGGAGAATATCTTCAATCTTAATATCCGCACCCAATGCTTTTTCTTTTTCCAGCAGTCGCTCAACAGCGGAGTTATTTAATACGCGCTCTGTATTGCGCAATGGACGCATCACCAACCGCGTATCCAATTCAGTGGCTGCCAAAATTGCTGCCTTCACATTGTCATGCACAGGGGCTTCTTTGGTGGCAATAAAACGGGTGCCCATATTCATACCCTCAGCACCCATAGCCAGAGAGGCAACCAGACTGCGGGCATCGGCCATACCGCCAGAAGAGACGAAGGGAATCGTCAGTTCATCCGCCGCTCTGGGCAATAAAATAAAGTTGGGAATATCATCTTCACCCGGGTGGCCACCACATTCAAAGCCATCCACAGATACAGCATCACAACCCACTTTTTGCGCCTTAAGGGCGTGGCGCACCGCGGTGCACTTATGAATTACTTTAATACCCGCTTCTTTTAACGCAGGCATATAGGGAGCCGGGTTATTACCCGCCGTTTCAACAATCTTGACACCACCATCAATCACCGCCTGAATCAGGCCGGGGTAATCGGGAGGGGTCATGGAGGGGAGAAAGGTAATATTCACGCCAAAGGGCTTATCCGTCATTGTTTTGCAGCGCGCAATTTCCGCTGCCAGCTTTTCTGGTGTGCCCTGAGTCAAGCCGGTGATAATGCCCAAACCGCCAGCATTAGAAACCGCTGCTGCCATCTCGGCATAACCCACATGGTGCATGCCACCCTGAATAATTGGGTGCTCAATGCCCAATAGCTCTGTAATACGCGTCTTCATTTCTCTCTCCCTTATTGGTTATCTAGTTATTATTTAAAGCGTTTGCCCTGCTCAGCCAGTGATACCAGCAATGGGCTAGGCGCCCAGAAATCATCCCCTGTCGACTCATGGTAGTGACGGATTTTAGCCAGCACCTTATCCAGACCCAGGCTGTTGGCATAGTGCATAGGGCCACCGCGATAGACGGGCCAGCCGTAACCATAGACATAGGTCACATCAATATCACTGGCGCGCACTGCAATGCCCTCATCCAAAATCTTGGCGCCTTCATTGATCATAGGCAGCAGACAGCGATCAAGTATTTCTTCATCGGAAATATCGCCCTGAGTCACACCCTGAGCAGCTGCAACCTCAGCAAATAATTCTGCTGTCACAGGTGCTGGTGTTGGCATGCGCTTTTCATCGTAGTCATAGAACCCAGCGCCAGTCTTTTGACCGCGACGGCCCAGCTCACAGAGGCGGTCCTTAACATCCATTGGGTTGGAGTTATCTTTGTCCCAACCCAGATCCAAACCTGCCAGATCGCCCATTTGGAATGCACCCATCGGGAAACCAAAATCAAACAACACCTTATCCACCTGCTCGATAGGCGCACCTTCAAGAGCCA
The DNA here is from genome assembly GCA_943788875.1 of uncultured Pseudomonadales bacterium. Taxonomy (GTDB): domain Bacteria; phylum Pseudomonadota; class Gammaproteobacteria; order Pseudomonadales; family Porticoccaceae; genus HTCC2207. The sequence continues at coordinate 36,002 of CALSSA010000008.1, forward strand.
GTTTTGACGCTTCAATCTGGCGCATAAACAAAATACGGTTACCCACAAAGCCCGGGCAAACACCTACTAATACAGCCACTTTGCGAATGCGCTTGGCCAGTGCCATACCAGTTTTAATCACTGCGTCAGAGGTTTTATCACCACGCACAACTTCGAGCAGTTTCATCACATTGGCGGGCGAGAAGAAATGCAAACCGATCACTGATTCCGGGCGACTAGTCACAGAGGCAATTTCATTGAGGTCTAGAGCCGAGGTATTAGAGGCCAAAATAGCACCCTGTTTGGCAATGCCATCAAGACGGGTAAAGATATCTTTCTTTACCGCCATATTTTCAAATACTGCTTCAATAATCAGATCGCAGTCGGCCAGATCAGCCATATCCAAAGTACCCTGAATCAAACCGCAGCGCTGTTCAACGGCCTCTTCAGTCAGACGACCTTTGCGCGCAGTATTTTCATAGTTTTTGCGGATAGTGCCCAGACCACGGTCCAGAGCCTCTTGACTGGTTTCCACAATGGTTACAGGTACACCCACATTGGCAAAGTTCATGGAGATACCACCGCCCATCAGGCCACCACCAATCACACCCACTTTGGCAATCGGCAGTTCTTTGGCATCCTCTGCCAGTCCAGGCACCTTGCCCGCCTGACGCTCAGAGAAAAAGAAGTACTGCTGGGCCTGAGACTGAGGACCGCTCATTAGCTCGGCAAATAATTTACCCTCGGTTTTTAAGCCCTCATCAAAGGGTTGATTAACCGCTGCTTCAATACAGCGGATATTATATTCCGGGGCCAAAAAGCCGCGAGTCTTGCGGGCCAGCATCTTGCGTGTAGCGGCAAAAATTTCTGGATTATCTTTAGCGCTCTGCAGTTTGTCATCATTGTCGCGCACCCGCGGATGCGAGCCGCCCTGAGCCGCCTTATCTTTGGCAAAGGCCAGAGCCTCGGCGCGCAAATCACCCTCAACCAACTGATCCACCAGACCCAGTTTGTGGGCTTCAGCAGCACCGATGGGAACACCAGAAGTCACCATGGCCAAGGTTTTTTCTACGCCCACAACACGGGGCAGACGCTGGGTACCACCGGCACCGGGCAGCAAACCCAGATTGACTTCCGGCAGACCAAACTTGGCACTGCCCACAGCAACGCGGTAGTTACAGCACAGCGCCGTTTCAAGACCGCCACCCAGGGCAGTGCCATGAATAGCGGCCACAATCGGCTTGGGAGAGCCATCCATAGTTGAGAGCACCGCATGGAAGTTAGGCTCCATAGGGCCGGAGGAAAATTCGGAAATATCAGCACCGGCAATAAAGGTACGCCCTTCACAGAAGACCAGTATTGCCTGGGCAGAGTCATCGGCTAGCGCCTTCTCAACACCGTCTTTTAGTCCCTGTCGAACACCCTGACTCAGAGCATTAACCGGTGGGTTATTGAGAGTTAATACTGCAACGCCCTCTTCGACGTTGTAATCAACCATAGATGTTAGCGCGACCATACCCTTTCCTCTTAAACATATATTTTAGAAATAAATATATTGGCATTTATTATGCCAAATATTCTGATAGAATCAACTCAAAACTCAAGTCGGTTATTAGAGACTGATATTAACCCAGAGATACAAGTAATACTTCCCCAGATAGTGACTATGGGGTTACGTAATAATGTGGAGAAAACAAAAATGACATCAAGGGTAAAACTCTGGCTATCCAGCCTACTTATCTACAGCGTCTTTGTATTTTGGTACACCGACTTTTCTGGGCCACTGGGCGACGCAGAAGTAGATCAGTTTGTAGCCACTCTCAAAGAGCGTAATACCGAACCAGAGACCATCGCCTATTTCGAAACCTTTTTTCGCCATGACACAGGTCGACAGTTTTTGATGCTCAATAATTTGGATATGGCCGACAACCCTCCAGATGTTCAGGGCGCAGAGCCCGGGGAATCCGCAGACCAGCTAATGGGTCGCTATATGGAGCATATGTACCCAGAGCTGTTTAAGCGCGCCAGCCATCCGGTGATCTTTGGTCAGGCCGCCTACAGCGCACTGGATATGGTGGGCATTGAGAATGCCACAGAGATGCAAGAATGGACCGATGGCGCCATGTTTCGCTACCGCAGCCGCCGTACCTTTATGGAGATTGTGGCCAACCCCAATATCAAAGGCCGCCATGAATTTAAACTGGCAGCGCTGGATAAGACCATTGCCTACCCAATAGAAACCCGTATTTATTTAGGGGATATGCGCTTGCTTTTGGGATTGATACTGCTATCCCTGACTGCCCTACTCGATAACCTGCGGCTGGCACGAAGATCTGGCGTCTAAACCCAGACCTCCAAATTATCTCGCTGCTCTAAGCGACGCTCGAGCTTGATCTCTAGTAGTTCTTTAAGCCCACAGGTCTCAAGCATGGCATCAATATCGCCACGCTCCGTCTCGGAGCAAGCCTCATAGGCATCCTGCACTATTTGCAGCTGGAAGAATCTATAGGGCTGGGCGCCAGTCTCAAACGCTTGCCCACGCACAACGAAGTTGGCCTTAGCTTCATTCTGCCCAAGATAACGGGAGGCGCGATCACCGCTGGCCACAGGGTTATCAAGCAACCAGCCATTAATTGACTGCGCAGCCGCTCGGGTCTCCGGCAATAGATCCTCCGCGATAATGTTTAACACAGCCAACAATGTTTCCGGTATCTCATCATCCGCCAGATAGCCTTCCCCGGCAGCATAGTGCTCAGATGCATCCTGATAGGTGCGGTTCATGCGCTCCACCCAGCGATACACATGCACCGCCTGCTGCTGCATCATTTGCAAAGGTTTTGGGTCGCGGCCCAAATGGGCAAATAGCGGCGCCAGCAGGCCAAAATCGCCAATGCAGGGCTTCCAACCCAGCAGATAGGGGTACTGCTCAAAATGCTTATCCAACGCCAATAAAAACTTTAGATACAGAGTCTCTACCAACGCCTGACTCTCGTCATTGACCCCAAACATCATGGCCGCATAGCGCATCTTATCCATCATATATTGGGTCTTGGCCTCCCGCTCCGGATGCTCGCGCTGCGAGTGGTAGAAGTGGTAGTGCAAAAATGACAGATTCTCTTCGGGGAAATTCCAGCGGTAATGCATAGCTGGGCGCAGCAAACCCTCGGCACCGATCAGATCAAATAACCCGCTAACAAGTTGCTGCTTGGGCGTCTTGGGCCGACAGGGTCGGCCATTGGCTGCTTCGAAATACTCAATAATAGCAGCGCCATCGCGAATCACCTGTCCCTCTGTTGTGCGCAGTGCCGGAATAGTGGCTAACTTGGCCTCGGGCAAAATCTCTGCCTTAAAGCTCTCGTGACCACAGGAAAACTCCCGAAAAGGAATACTATTTTTAATCAGATAGGAACGGGCTCGCCCAGAGTACAAGGAATGGGGAATCGCATAGAGGGCGTGCATTATTATTTAGCTCTTTTTGATTTACGTTTTGATTGATATACCACCCAGAAAGGCAGTATCAGTAATAACAACAGGATAAAAATTAATATACTGTCCCGATAGACATGGTGCAGTCCATTGAAAATAATCTGAATTTCATGCTTGTAACCATCAGGGATCGGCAGCACATTATTGTCAGCCACATACTGCTGATAGCGCCCCAGCATCCGCTGTAATTGCGCGGGGTTCTCAGCGCTGAGATCATGGGTCTCACCCGGATCGATTTGAATATTAAATAGATGCCACTGGCTATCGCCCTGGGTGCCGCGATTAAACACAATTTTATAGTCGCCCATAAACAGCGCGCCGTGGCCCGCCAACTCGAAGCCCACGGCTTCCTCTGGGCCATAAACAGACCCTGCACTGCCTTCAACTAATGGCAACAGGCTGCGGCCAATCATTGGCTCTATCTTGCGTCCCCCATACCATCCCTTGTTGCGCGCATGGGGATGCTGCGTCCCCGCAAGCGCCAAAATAGTAGGCGTAATATCCGTCACAAAGGTAGAGGCATTACTCAATTGATTTTTGATGGCCACAGGCTCGCCAGCAATAATCATAGGTACCCTTAAGCCACCCTCACCAACATAGAATTTGTAATAGGCCAGAGGCGATGCCGCCGCGCTGCTAAAGCCCGGATTAATCGCATTAAAGCTGCCTTTTAATCCCAGTGTCTCATAGTCTGTGTTGTAGCCCTGACTGGCCAGCGCCCGACGATTGCTCCAAGAATTTTGCTGCGGCTCGCCCATCGCCTCAGCGCCATTGTCCGAGGAGAAAATAAACACCGTATTATCATATTGGCCAATGGCTTTTAGATGCTCAACCAGTCTGCCAATATGATGGTCCATGGCCTCAACCATGGCGCCATAAACAGCCATACGCTTGGCTTCATAGGCTTGACGCTCGGGACCTAACGCCTCCCAGTCAGCAGTGCTGGCCATCTGCACCATCGGCGTATCGGCGGGTACAACACCCAACTCAATGGCGCGGGCCCGGCGCTGCTCTCGCAGTGCTGTCCAGCCGTCGCTGTAAACACCCTCGTAGCGGTCAATAAATTCTTGAGGTGCCTGCACCGGAATATGCACAGCTTGAAAAGGCACATAGGCAAAAAACGGCTGGCCATCCGCCCTATTGCTATCAATAAATTCAATGGTTTTATCAATCAGAAAGCGCGACGAATAAAAGTCGTCTGGCAGCTGATACTCTTCGCCATCCGCATACCAGTTGGCTTTTTTATAGATGGGAAGATAGGGCTTTTGCTCCCAGTTATCAGCACCGGAATCTGCCAGCGCCACTGTGCGCTCAAAGCCCCGACTGCTGGGCAGTTTGTCCGGGGTCTGCCCCAGATGCCATTTACCCGATAGGTAGGTGTGATATCCGGCGTCCTGCAAAAGCGTTGCCACAGTCACCACATTGTGGCCCAGGATGCCAGCGTAATGGCTTTGCGCTGCCTGCTCTGGCGGAATCATTTCGGGGATATTGGGCACCCCGGTTCTATGGCTATCCACCCCCGTTAATAACATCGCCCGAGAAGGCGCACAGTTGGCGCCAGTATGGTAGTTGGTAAAGCTAATACCCTGCTCTGCCAGTGCAGTTATGCTCGGGGTTTGAATCTCGCTGCCATAGGAAGCAAGATCGCTAAACCCCAGATCATCGGCCAAAATCAGCACAATATTCGGGCTCTGCTGCGCACTCAACAAAGACGAATGGCCCAATGCCAGCAGCATAGAGCATGCTAGAAGCCAATTTTTCCCTTGCTGCACTATTAGTCCTCGTCAGCTAACCGAATCGAACCCAGATAGAGAATAATGCAGGCAATAATTTCCACGGCAATCATATCCACTGCCAGACTGGCGCCATGAAACATCCATGCCATGGTGCGCATAATGGCAGTCAGGCCGAGCAGAATAATCGGCGGGTAGTACCAGGTGCGACGACCGGTGGTCAGTGCCAGCAAAATAAAGATCGCCAGGGATAAAAAGAACGCACCCAGATCACCGATCTGTGAGCTTAGCCCCAAACCTTCCATCAATGTCATACCAAATTCTGCGGCAACGCCTTCAGGTGCCACCAGCCAGCGAAGACCGATTGAGGCAAATACCAGAGCCAGCAAAGCAACTACAAGTTTCAGAATTTTGTTCATTATTATTCTCCTAATTTTTGGATTTTTATTTCAGGGTTTAAACCACATCTAACACTTGAATAACCGGCGCAGCCGCCACTAATCCACCCATAGCCTTTTGTGCTTCAATAAAGTAATCAGTCTTGCCATGGGCATCAATATCCGCGGCACTGCGATACTGCTCCATCACCATATATTCCTGCGGATTCGACTTACTGCGGTGCAGCGCATAGAGCAGCGTTCCTTTCTCATTGGCCAACACCTTTTCTGTCAGACCCTTAAACAGAGTTTCAAATTCTTCGTTTTTACCTTCCTGAACGGTAATTTTTGCCAGTACTCCCAGTGCCATAATGGCCTCCTATTGTTATTAATTTAATCCCATACTATTGATAATAACGGCTCTGGTATCCATGGGATTTATCACCCCATCAATCTCCAAAAAAGCAGCTGCTTCTGCTGCTTTACCGCCCTCATACATCTTGGCCACCAGTTGGTTAAACAGCTCTTCTCGCGCCTCGCCCTCAAGTTCTTCCAACTCTTTTTTAAAGCCCAGCTTGACCGCGCCCTCAAGACCCATGCCACCAAATTCACCCATAGGCCAGGCGGCACTGTAAACCGGTTTTACAAAGGAGCTACCGGCCATAGCCATGGCGCCCAAACCATAGGCCTTGCGCAGAAAAATACACACCAGCGGCGACTTAAGATTGGCGCCCGCAGTAAACAGCTCGGCCATCTTGCGCGCTGCGCCCTCTTCTTCACTATCTGGCCCGACCATAAAACCCGGGGTATCACACAGACTCACCACCGGCAGAGAAAAGTTGCTGCACAGGGTTAAAAACCGGGCCGCTTTTGCCGCAGATAGGGCATCCACAGCCCCACCCAGTACCTTGTTGTCATTGGCGATTAAGCCGCAGGGGTGGCCTTCAATACGCACAAAACCAGTGATAATGGTTTTGCCATAGTTCGGCTGCAATTCCAAAAAGCTATCGCTGTCGGCCAGCACAGAAATCAGCTTTCTAATATCGTAGGTATAGCGCCTGTCCTCAGGCATTATGCTCTGCAGCTGAGCTTGGTCTGCGGCTGTCCAGTCTTTGAGCGGCCCCTGAAAATATCCCAATACCTGCTGCGCTAATGCCGTTGCTTGCATCTCATCTGCAGCCAAAATATCAATCACGCCGTTCTTGGTATTTACCTCTGAGGGACCAATTTCCTCTGCTGCAAAAGTGCCCAGACCGCCCCCTTCAATCATGGCCGGACCGGCCATGCCGATAAACGACGACTGGGTGGCGATACAGATATCAGCACCCCCATACAGCGCGGCATTACCGGCAAAGCAGTAGCCATTGTTGACAGCAATTCGGGGAACCACCCCCGCCAGCTGACTCCACACCAGCCAGGTGGTGATATTAAGACCTGCAATCTGGGTGGTTACATCTGTATCTCCGGGCCGGCCACCGCCGCCCTCGGTGTACATCACCACCGGCAGCGATCGCTCGGTCGCTACCTCTAACATACGATCTATCTTGGCATGGTGAAAAAACCCTTGGGTACCGGCCAGGCTCATATAATCATTAACAATCACCACCGCCTGACATTGGTCAGGTCCAAACAGATCAGTGTTAATTCTGGCCAAACCAGTAATCACGCCATCGGCAGCGGTTTTAGATTTTAGCTCTTCGGCACTGCGACGATTGCGCTGGGCAGCGACGGCAAATTGCCCGTACTCGACAAAGCTGCCCGCATCCACCAGATGATCAAGATTCTCCCGAGCCGTGCGATAGCCTTTGGCATAGCGTTTTTCGACAGCCGCAGTGCGATTGCCATCCAGCGATTCTTCAACCCTTTCCATAAAGGGGCCAATGCTGTGATGATCCGATTGTTTTGAAGCCATAAAAAAACCTTATTGATACTCTATGCAAGCGCCAACTGACGCTCAATTTCACGGGCCACCAACCATAGCCTGTCCTGTCCCCAAAGTGCCAGTACCGACTCACCTCGCTTATTTAACAACCGAAAACTAGGCACGCCCCAGAGACCAGCCTCGTACATTGCCAGTCGATTACTTTCCAGCAGCGCCTGCCAACCAGTCTGGCCCACTAGGGTTTTAGCCACAGACCAATCCAACCCGGCGTTCTCAACCACCTGCTTAAGGCCACGGGCATTATTGGTATTAATACCCTCGGCAAATGCCGCACTTAAAAAGCTGGAAACCAACTGATTGCCACGGCCCTGTTCACAGGCCCAGGGGTAAAGGGAATAACAGTTTCGCGCTGGCTCGCCAATGGGATCGCGAAAACAACCAAAGGGCACCCCGGCACTGCGTGCCTCCCGGGCGGCATCGGTAAAGATATACATGCCTTTTTCTCTGGTGGCGGGTACACCGCGCATCACCATGGGCAATACCGGCCGCACCACTAGGTTAACCCCAGTCGTCTCTGCCAGCTTAACGGTTTGGTCAAAGACCACAGCGGTATAGGGGCTACGCAACGAAGGATATATTTCTAAGGTAAGACTGCCATTGTCTTTGCGATTGCCAGCCTCAACCTCAATGCGCGGCATCAATAATGGCGTATCTGCGCTAGTGTCAGCACCCAAGTCGGCTAAACGGGCCTCTAAATAGTGCAGGCGATCCACGCCCCAGTACCATTCCCCCGCGTAATAAAACATCGCGCCTGAATAGTGCTTTAACTCGGCCCGCCGCGCGTTACCAAGGGCAAGACAGTCTTGCCGTTGTTGGGCTGATACACAGCCATGCTGCTCTGCCAGGGTATTTAGGGCGACCTGATCACCGGACCAGAGCGCGGCGCCAACGGCTGTCGCCAGGGCAGCAAAGTCTGCGCTTGCCTGGGCCTGCAAAATAGGCGCCGTTAAAATCGATTCAGCAAGCTCAATGGCCTTCCGATCGGGTAGCACATTGGCGCCGGGCGCCTCAAGACCATAATGGGGAGCAATAAACGACGCATCGTATTGGGAGAGTTTAATCAGCAGTTCAGGCTCAACGCTGTTATCACCAGAAGGCCCGGCAACCAGATGGCAACGCAGCTCAATATCATAACGCTCAGTGAGCGCAATAAGTGCCTGAGCCGCCAAGTGGCTATAGCCATCTTCCACCTGGTGAAAGTACTCAACCACATGGGGGACACCACTAGCCTGCCGACGCCTTTCCATTTTTTGACGTTTGGCTATCAGCCGCTCGGGGCTGATGACTTTGCTCATCACCCGGGAAGATATCCAGCGAAAAGGGGCACTGGGGTCCATGGTAGCGGCACCACCCTGCTCCTTAAATTGCTCAGCCATCGCCAACCCCTGTGTTTATTTTTATTGTTATTGCAACGGCCAGTAAGGTATCAGCTTATGGTTAGAAAATAAACTGGCATAGATAGTGTTAATTATTTAAGCTAGGAATATTGACTATAACGATAGAACAATGAGGCAGTGACAATGACATTAATCGAGAAGCTCTTGCCCCCACAGGCCAACAATAATTACCAAGGCAGTGTGATTGCCCAGTATGGGTTTTATCTGCTGCTGGCCATGTATACCTTTCGCAGTTTTGTCCACTTTGCCGCCGACGATGGCGGTATCAACAGTATTGCCTCGATTATTGTCTTCCCCTTTTTAGACGGCGCTCCGAATCCCAATAATGTGATCTATCTATTTGCCTCGCTGTGGGGCTCAGCTCAGGTAGTGACGCTATTTATTTTTTATATCTGTATGTGGCGCTACCGCAATTTGCTGCCGCTACTGTGGCTCACGGTGGTGCTTGAAGTGCCCATGCGCATGATCTCTGGCACCTTGCACCCATTAGATAGCACCTTCTACGAACATGTGCCGCCAGGGGCGACCAGTAATCTGCCGCTATTAGCTGTCGCCATTGTTATGATGGTGCTGTCCCTCCGGCATAAATCCTAATAAATAGACGCCTAAAAGAGTATCTTCTCGCAGCCTGTGCCTGCCAGCAATCCATCGACTCGAGTGCGATCCGCTTCGCTAAGTGCCTGATACTCGGCATTAATCCACTGCAAGCACTTGCCCTGATAATTAAAGGTTTGTTGAGTCCAGCGACTGCCATCAATGTCAGCCTCCCAGGTTTTCTCACCGGCTTGCATCGCCTGTGCATTGGCAAGCAGTGCGGGGGCATAGACATGACCCACCTCATTCAGAATCGCTTTTAATGTATCGGGCGCAGTCTCGGCTGTACTCCAGTCAGATGCCTGAGGGTCAACACCGTTTTGATCTTCCATCAGGCCGGTATAGGCCACAGCGCGGGGCGACAGACTATGGGCAATAGCTCTGGGCGTGGGGTCAAAGCCCACCAGCTGGCTTAGCTGGCCATAAAAAGCAAAGTCAGAGGCACCCGGGCGGTTGCCCATCAGATAAGGCTGCTGAGTTAAATGGGCTTCCATGGCAATAAGCAAACGTTTATAGCTGGCATCAATCACCGGCGCTGTCACATCGCTGGACCCCACTACATGCAATCGGCCCACCTGACGCTCAGTGATATAAGGCTTGAACTGGTTAAAGGTGTCAGTCGGCAGGTTAATCTTCTGAAACAATGGCAACAACGTGCCTGCATTGTCTGCATCTGCCTCAAAATGCCAGCGGTAATGGAACATATATTTGGTGCCCCATTCATCGGCGAAGTCTTCCAGCAGATAGTCAATAAAGGCCATGGCGGGGTCAGCGGGAATCACCGAGCGCCCTTTATGCTCAGCCTCCAAGCGACGAATAATTGGCGTCGAATCACAGACCGCTCGCAACTCTCCTGCCTCATCGGGCAATACATAGGTTGGCAACAGGGCCACCTTGGGCTTGGTAACCCCCATCTCTGCCAGTATCCCAGCCGGATCACCCCAGACAATGCGGTAGTCAATATGGCGGTAGCGCATAAGTGCGATCATTTTTCTGGTGTAGGGTGATGGCGGCGCGCCAATCAAGGTAATCGGGTTGCTCTGAGACATGCTGGGTCCTCTGGTTTTAAGCGGGTATTTTTTGATACATTGTTTTATTATTTGCGGCAATAATTATATTGACACAGCAAATGCCAACATGTCACTCTTTAAAATTAAATGCCCAATGTAGCAGAGGGAAATATGAAAAAAATCACGGTTATCTGCCTGTTGGCACTTGCTCTAAGCGCAGGTATTTACAGCAAGCGCGGTGATATCGCCCTGCAAATTCTTCCTAGAGGCGCAGAGGTCATATTTTCCAGTGACAAGATCGAAGCACTGGGTGATGGCTTGCATATCGCCCTATGCGGCGCTGGTGGCCCCATGCCAGCCGCCAATCGCTCCGGTCCCTGTGTTGCTATTGTTGCCGCGGGCAAACTGTTTCTGGTCGATGCAGGCACCAATGGTTTGCGCAACTTGGGCCGTATGGGCTATCAGATAGGCACTATCAGCGGCGTATTTTTGACGCATTTCCACTCCGACCATATCGATGGTCTTGGCGAAGTCGGCACCATTCGCTGGGCGGCGGGCAACCACAGCGCACCACTTAATATTTACGGCCCCGAGGGTGTTGCCAATGTCGTCGACGGCTTTAATCTGGCCTATGGGCAGGATGTGGTTTATCGCAATGATCATCATGGCGATAAGGTCACACCATTAAGCGGTGCAGGTATGACCGCCGTCAGTGCACCACTTCCAGCAGAGGGCGAGCTTATTACCGTCTACGACCAAGACGGCTTGCTGGTAGAAATGTTGGCCGTGGACCATTTTCCCGTTACCCCAGCGGTAGCCTACCGCTTCAGTTACAAGGGCCGCACCGCGCTGATCTCTGGCGACACCAACAAATCAGCCAATCTAGAGAAATTTGCCACGGGCATAGATCTGCTGGTGCATGAGGCGCTAAATCCGGCAATGCTCAACGTCATGAATCAAGCCGCCACTGCCGTGGGTCTGCCCAATACAGCCAAAGTCTTTCACGATGTGCTCGACTACCATGCCTCCCCCACCGAGGCCGCTGAAACCGCGCGAGATGCCGGGGTGGGCCACCTACTCTACTACCATGTGGTACCGCCGTTGGTGCTGCCCGGTAGCGAGGCGCTCTGGCTAGAGGGAGTTGATGAACGGTTTAGCGACTACACCTTGGGAGAAGACGGCACCAGCGTCATGCTGCCCGCGAATTCTACAGATATTTTGGTCACCAATGATGGCCTGTAAGCAAGGGGCAACAGCCCCAAGCCAAGTGCAACCTCAGCGGAAATATGACAAAATCGCTCCCTTATTCACTCACAGAAGCCAAGCTCTATGTCAGACAGCGTAAGCACAACCGCAAAAGTCGATGGCCGCCGCCTGCGCAGCGACCGCAGCCGCCGAGTTATCGTTGAGGCCATGCTGCAACTGATTGATGGTGGCAATCTAGTGCCCACTGCTCAGCAGGTGGCCGACCATGCAAAAGTGGGCATCCGCTCAGTGTTTCGTCACTTTGAAGATATGGAAGCTATTTTTGCCACAGCCGACGAACTATGGCGCAATGACTTTGTTGATAAAACCGGTGATGTTGATTCCAAACTCCCCCTAGAGCAGCGCATCGCTGAAGTGGTGGCCAAATTGGCTCGGCTCTATGAGAGCAACAGCAATATTTTAAAATCGACCGCCACCAGACGCTGGCGATCTGCCTTTCTAAAACAAAACTATGCCATGTATCAGGCCAGAATTCGCAAGGATATCCAAAAGGCTCTGCCGGAACTTGCACAGCTTTCACCACCACGCCAAGAAGCCATTTTTGCCACGCTGTCTTTTGAGTGCTGGGATCGCCTGCGAGACCATCAGTCAAATAGTGCCGACGACAGTATTGCGGCGCTAACCGATATGCTGGAAATACTGTTCGCCGCTGCTTAAATAGCCCCTAAAGCCGAACTCATGGGTCATGGTTTTCGATTTACACCCAAACTCCCCGAGAGCTACTCTTGACGTCAGGCTCAGCGTTATCTGTGCGCAGGTCAAACCGAGGAAGCAGCATGTCTAAAACCATCGACTTTTATTTTGATTTCGGCAGCCCCACCGCCTATCTCGCCTATAAACGTCTGCAGCAATTAAAAGCAGAGTATGGCTGCACCATCGATTACAAGCCAGTTCTGCTGGGGGGATTATTTAAAGCCTCAGGCAATATGTCACCGGTAACCGTGCCCGCCAAAGGCAAGTATATGATGAAGTACGACCTGCCCCGCTTTGCCAAGCTGTATCAGGTGCCACTGGGTGGCAACTCTCACTTTCCTATCAACACTCTAAACCTAATGCGCGGCGCCGTAGCAGCTATCGACCAAGACTACTTCGACACCTATGTGGACGCGGTCTTCAACGCAATTTGGGTCAATGGCGAAAATCTGGGTGACCTAGAGGTGGTAACCACAGTCCTCAGCGACGCCGGCCTAAATGGCCAGCAAATAATTGCCGGCACCCAGGACCCAGAGGTTAAAGCCAGATTAATCAGCAATACCGAAGCCGCTGTGGCCAGAGGCTGTTTTGGCGCGCCCACCATGTTTGTCGATGGTGATATGTTTTTCGGGCAAGACCGTATGCAATTTATAGAAATGGCCCTACAATAATCAAAAAACAAGACTCAAAAAAAGAGCAATGGAGAATCCTATGGCATCTCGCCTGATACAAGTCGCAACTGCCCTGCTGCTAACCACCGGCCTAATGCAAGCCCAGGCCACAGTGGTCAACGAGCAGTCTATTAGCAACCCAGACAAAGAGTGGCTAAGTTATGGCCGCAACTACAAAGAACAGCGCTTTAGCCCGCTGGACGGCGTTAACCGCGACAATGTCGACGGCCTCGATCTGGCCTGGTCATTTAAATTCTCCACCGCCCGCGGCATGGAAGCTACGCCCCTAGTACATAACGGCGTAATCTACGTAAGCACCGGCTGGAGCCATGTGCATGCCCTAGACGCCAGAACCGGCGAGCAGCTATGGCACTACGACGCCAAGGTTCCCAAAGACCACCTCATTAAAACCTGTTGTGGCGCGGTAAACCGCGGTGTCGCCATGTGGCAAGGCGACGCAGAGACCGGCCTGCAAATATTCTTTGGTACCCTAGACGGTCGCCTAGTGGCCCTAGATGCCAAAACCGGTGAAGCCAACTGGGTCATACAAACCACCCCAGACAACAGCAACTACAGTGTTACCGGCGCACCGCGCGTAGTGGACGGCAAAGTCATTATCGGTAACGGCGGCGCAGAACTTGGCGTTCGCGGCTACATCACCGCCTACGACACCGCCACCGGCGACGAACTATGGCGCTTCTACACCGTACCCGGTGACCCCAGCAAACCCCAAGAGCACCCAGCACTAGACGAAGCCGTTAAAACCTGGGGCGGCGACGAATGGCACAAACTCGGCGGCGGTGGCGGCACCGTATGGGACTCACTGGTGTACGACCCAGAACTCGACCTACTCTACATAGGCACAGGCAATGGCTCCCCATGGAACCGCGAACTGCGCAGCCCAGGTGGCGGCGACAACCTGTACCTAAGCTCCATCGTAGCCCTGCGCCCAGACACCGGCGCCTATGTATGGCACTACCAAGTAACCCCCAAAGATAACTGGGACTATACCGCCACACAGCAGCTCACCCTCGCCGAGATAGAAATTAACGGCGAAGAGCGCAAAGTGATTATGCAAGCGCCCAAAAACGGCTTCTTCTATGTGCTAGATCGCGCTACCGGCGAACTGCTCTCGGCAGAAAAATTTGCCAGAGCCACCTGGGCCAGCCATATCGATATGGAAACCGGCCGCCCGGTAGAAACCGAATACGCCGACTATCAAGCCAATGGCGGTAGCTATATCTGGCCATCGCCCTACGGTGCCCACAACTGGCAGCCCATGTCGTTTAGCCCCAAAACCGGCCTAATGTACATTCCCGTGCAAAACATACCTCATTACTTTAGCGCCCAAAAAAGCGTTGAATACAAAGTAAACCGCTGGAACACCGGTGTCGATTTAAACGAGTCACGGGACCCACTCAGCTGGGTAGCCGGTCAAGCCTCAGCCGACGCATTAATCAGCGGCGAACTCCTCGCCTGGGACCCCGTTAACCAAAAGTCAGCCTGGAAAGTACCCCACGCCAGCCCAGCCAACGGCGGCATACTCAGCACCGCAGGCGACCTAGTGTTCCAAGGTATGGGTAACGGCACCTTCGCCGCCTACGATGCCGACAACGGCGACGCCCTGTGGCAGTACCAGTCAGACAGCGCCGTACTGGCCGGCCCCATGACCTACGAGCTAGACGGCGAGCAATACGTAGCCGTAGCCCAAGGCAGTGGCGGTACCGTGATGCTCACCATCGGCGACAACCTGATGCGCAAAAAGGTAAACCAAAACAAGCTGCTAGTGTTTAAGCTCGGCGACTTTGGCCTAACCAGAGCCGTAGCCGACGAAAGCCTGGCTACCATATTGCCCCTGAGCGAAGAGCTAAACGCCACCCCAGAACAAATCAAAAAAGGCGAAGAACTCTACGGCCATAACTGCGGCACCTGCCACGGCATCAGCGCCAAAAGCAACTATATAGTGCCCGACCTGCGCTATATGAGCGACCAGACCCATCTCGACTTTGTCGGCATTGTGCTGGGTGGCTCAAGATCTCATAAAGGCATGGTGGGTTTCTACGAGACGCATACGGTGGAAGATGTAGAGAATATTCACTCCTACCTGAAGCACCAGCAACAGCGTCTGCCAGAGATGGTAGAAATGACCTTTGCCCAGAAGATTGAGTATTGGGTGACCTATGCTTTGGCGAAGGTTGGAGAGCAGTTCCCAGGGTTACTGAATGCCACCCGGGATATGTCTTATTAAGTAAGTACAACGCAAAAGAGAAAGGGGTAACTTGTGTTACCCCTTTTTTGTGGGTGGTGCCCAGCTGCTATCCCGCCATCCTGCCCACTTCCCCGTCATCCTGCACCCAAAACGCTTCCCGGGGCATGCTAAGCATAACGAAGAATCTAAGCCTAAATCTATCCTTTACTTACCCAAGACAAATCCAACTTCCGATGCTCCGTAACACCGTCCCGAAAATAAAGATAAATCAAACTCTGGTAAGCAATATCATTTTCCTCAGCCCTATTTTAAAAATATACGATTACCTCCTCACTCAAGCGCATAGTCACAGGCTTTTTTACCTTCATTGATATTAATGGCGAGGGTGGCGACAGTCTCTCGGCTGATGGTGCCACTGCCTTTTTTTGGCTGACCCATACCTTACGCAATACCTTGCGCTATGTGAGTCTGACGCTGGATGACTTGCAGCAAGATCAGCGTGAGCAGTGCAATGCGCTTAAGCAATGTACGTTTGTGCGGGCGCTGCATGACAGTGATGCGGTTTATAGGAAAGCGGTATTCGATGGACTGGCTGGTTGTGTGGGTATTAGTCGGGCGGATATTGAGCAGTTTATTGGGCTTGTGGATGCTGAATAGGGTTTTGGAATGCTAGCCCTTAGTACACAAACTCGGCATCCGGTGCTATGGGCGCCACCCCTTTCCAGATGGTTCGGTCGGCAAGCCCGGTGTCGCTAAACTCTATTAACCGGCTTATCTGGCCGTCTTGAAAGTTAAAAAAGTGCGCGTAAATCTGGTCGTAGCGCTCGCCATTGGCGGCCTGCCCTTCGGCTTCGCAGATGGCAACGATGCAGTGGGCGTCTTCGCTCATTATTTTGAATTGTTTGCAGAACACGAAGTTGTCGTTGTCGAGCTGGGATACCACATGGGGAAATACTTCGCCCACCAGTCGTGCTTTACCCCTGTAGGTGCCGGTTAGAACGCCTTCACGCACTGGCATGGACAGTTCGATGTTTTCATGGATAACCGAGCTGTAGAGGTCCATGTCGCCTGCGACAATGGAGTGATAGAAGTCTTCGACTATTTTTTTGTTTGTGCGCATCTTTGTGGCCTTGGTGTTATCGAATTTTCTAGGATAGTACGCAGTAATTTGCTGGGGTGCTAGTTGTGATTGAGATGTTTTGCTCTTGGTTACTCCAGCGCTAGCTGTTTTGGGCGCTGCAAGGTGCCTACATCGGCCACCAGGCCCAGACGGGTTTCGCGCACACTGAATACTGAGCAGGCACTGGCGATGCCTATATCGCAGGCAGTGATCAGGTCTACGCCAGCACCTAAACAGAAGCCCCGCACTACGCCAATCACTGGCAGTGTGCATTCGGCTAGTGCGCTATTGGCTTGCTGAAACTTTTTGGTGTTACCCAGCTGTTGAATATTGGCTTCGGCTTTGGAGCGGGCTTTGGCTTTTTTGTGGGCGGTATTTCCCGATAATTTGCATCGGCAAGAATGTTGTTTATATCGACGTTGGGACAACATACAAGTCTTTTATGCAGGCTTTAAGACGCTTACCTCAGGATTATGACGCTGCAACTTGATAATGATGCCAATGGTTACGACTGCCCATTCAATCACAGGGGCGGTGTATTTTTTGGCGCTAAAGGCTGTCGTTGACGCGGGTGCGCAGGTCTTTGCCGGGTTTGAAGTATGGGACGTATTTGCCGGTGAGTTGCACGGGGTCGCCGGTTTTGGGGTTGCGTCCAACTCTAGGAGCACGATAGTGGAGTGAGAAGCTGCCGAAGCCGCGGATCTCGATGCGCTGGTTAGCAACTAATGCTGAGGTCATTCTATCGAGTATCATACGCACGGCCATTTCCACATCTTTGGGTGGAAGCTGATCCTGACTGGCGGAGATTTTTTCGATAAGTTCAGATTTAGTCATGCTTAATTAGTATCTTTTAAGTCCATATAGGTTTTATTCTTACTCGTTGATTTTATTGAAGTTTTAAATTTATTCAAGCAAAACTTGGACAAATGTCATTTTCAAGACAAAAAAAAGGGTGGCATAGCCACCCTTTTTAAACTCAATTGAACCTTACTTGTCCATTTGAGCCTTGATCAGATCACCGATTGTAGCTGGTGAAGATGTGTCAACTTCTGTCTTGCGATGCGCTTTAACTGCATCTTTTTCGTCAGAAACATCTTTCGCTTTGATCGACAGACTAATGGTGCGGTTCTTGCGATCCACATTAATAATCTTGGCTTCAACTTCTGCGCCAACAGTCAGCTCATTGCGGGCATCTTCTACTTTGTCGCGAGACAGTTCAGAGCCTTTCAGTGAAGCTTCAATGTCGTTGCCCAGGTCGATAACCGCGCCTTTAGCATCAACTTCTTTAACGGTACCTTTAACAATCGCGCCTTTGTCGTTCTCGGCTACGTAGTTGTTAAACGGATCGTCAGACAGCTGCTTGATACCCAGTGAGATACGCTCACGTTCTGCATCAATGCTCAGAACAACCGTCTCAACTTCTTCGCCTTTCTTGAAGTTGCGAACAGCTTCTTCGCCAGTTTCGTTCCAAGAGATATCTGACAGGTGAACCAGACCGTCAATACCACCATCCAGACCAATAAAGATACCGAAGTCAGTGATAGATTTGATTTTGCCTGAGATCTTGTCGCCTTTGGTCATGCTTGAAGCGAAGTCGTCCCATGGGTTAGTGAAGCACTGCTTGATACCCAGTGAGATACGACGACGTTCTTCGTCGATGTCCAGAACCATAACTTCAACTTCCTGACCCAGGTCAACGATCTTGGACGGGTGAACATTTTTGTTAGTCCAATCCATTTCTGAGACGTGTACCAGACCTTCAACACCATCTTCCAGTTCGGCAAAACAACCGTAGTCGGTAAGGTTGGTGATCTTGGCTTTGCAACGTGCGCCTTCTGGGTAACGGCCTTTGATGTCGCCCCAAGGATCTTCGCCCATCTGCTTCATACCCAGTGATACGCGATTGCGCTCGCGATCAAACTTAAGTACTTTAACGTCAATCTCGTCGCCAACATTGATCATCTCAGATGGGTGCTTGATGCGCTTCCAAGACATATCAGTGATGTGCAGCAGACCATCGATACCACCCAGGTCAACAAACGCACCGTAGTCAGTCAGGTTCTTAATAACACCTTTCAGTGACGCGCCTTCTTCCAGATTGGCCAGCAGTTCTTCACGCTCTACAGAGTTTGCACTCTCCATTACCGCACGGCGGCTAACAACAACGTTGTTGCGCTTAGGATCAAGCTTGATTACTTTAAATTCTAATTCGATGTTTTCCAGATGAGTAATTTCGCGCAGTGGGCGAACATCAACCAGTGAACCTGGCAGGAATGCGCGCAGGCCGCGAACATCAACTGTGAAACCACCTTTAACCTTACCGGAGATAACACCTGTAACAACTTCATCAGCAGTGTGTGCTGCTTCAAGCTCGATCCAGGATTCTGCACGGCGGGCTTTTTCACGAGAAAGTTTGGTAGCACCGAAGCCATCTTCAACAGCTTCCAGAGCAACCTGAACTTCGTCGCCAACAGCAACTTCAAGTTCACCTTTATCGTTAAAAAATTGTTCTGCAGGAATAACGCCTTCTGACTTTAGACCAGCATGTACTGTGACCCAGTCTTTATCGACATCGATAATTACGCCAGTAATAATGGCGCCAGGGTTCATTTCTACGGTTTGTAGACTTTCTTCAAATAGTTCTGCGAAATTTTCGCTCATGGGACATACCTAAGTATTGACAGAGTCACAGCATGGGCTGCTCTCTTTTTTCCGCGTGGCCAGTTTGCGCGGGTCAGTTAAAATAAAGGCTTGCAGCAATGTTAGCTGGCAATTGCTGGAAAGCCCGTTTAATGATCGATACTGGTCGCCAGACCTTTTAAGTACACCAGGTTCAGCACTGTATCCATCACTTCTTGAATAGATAACTCCGAGCTGTCTAACTGCACTGCATCCGCCGCTGGTATCAATGGCGAAGCGTCTCGGCTCATATCTCGTTCATCTCGAGAGCGTACCTGCTCTTCAAGGGCGCGCAGACTAACATTTTCACCTTTGGCAAGCAACTCTTTATAGCGGCGCTGGGCGCGCTCTTCGGCACTGGCAGTGAGATAAATCTTGAGTGGGGCATCGGGGAAAACCACGGTGCCCATGTCGCGGCCATCGGCAATCAGACCGGGCTCTTTAGCAAACAGCTGTTGACGTTTTAACAGTGCGACACGAACATTGGGATATGAGGCGACCTGAGAGGCCAATGCACCGGTGTTTTCGGTGCGCAATTCGAGGCTGACATCTTCGCCCTCAAGGATAATTTTCAGTGCATCGCCGCTAGCCTCAAAGTCGATATCCATATGACCAGCCAGGGTACTCAGGGCGTTATGATTGCCCAGATCCACGCTATGGCGCACTGCGGCCAGCCCCAGCAAGCGGTACAGGGCACCACTATCCAAGTAATGAAAATGTAGCTTTTTTGCCAGCATGCGACTGATGGTGCCTTTGCCAGCACCGCTGGGGCCGTCTATAGTGATAATAGTTGCCATGGTTATACCTTCGTATCTGAACTGATAGGCGAGTTAATCGCCTAGCGTCTCTCGCTGCAGCTCAATGCCTACCTGGCGTGCTAAATCGATAAAGTTGGGGAATGAGGTGGCGACATTGTTGCAGTCGTGCACCAGTATTTCGCCTTGGGCCCGCAGTGACGCTATGGTGAAGGCCATGGCAATGCGATGGTCATCATGGCTGTGCACTTCGCCTGAACCCAGCTGACCACCTTGAATACGAATACCATCAGCGGTGGACTGGGCATCAATACCCAGGGTCACTAGGCCATCGGCCATGCTCTGAATACGGTCGCTTTCTTTGACGCGCAGTTCTTCCGCACCGGTGAGCACGGTAAGGCCTTCGGCACAGGCCGCGGCGACAAACAGCACGGGGAATTCATCAATCGCCAGTGGCACCTGGTCCTCGGGAATATTAATACCTTTTAACTCGCCATACTCCACGCGAATATCGGCAACTGGCTCACCGCCTACTTCTATTTCATTAAACAGCTCGATGCTGGTGCCCATCTGGCGCAGAATATTAATCACGCCAACACGGGTTGGGTTTACGCCCACATGGCGCAGCACGATATTGGAACCCGGCACGATGGCTGCGGCAACCATAAAGAATGCGGCGCTGGAGATATCTGCTGGCACATCAATGCGATTGGCGGTTAAGCTGCCGCCACCACTGAGTGAGGCTTTGCTGCCGTCGGTGGTGACTGAGTAACCAAAGCCGCGCAACATGCGCTCGGTGTGGTCTCTGGTAGGTGCTGGCTCAACTACTGAGGTTTCACCTTCGGCATAGAGACCAGCCAATAACACACAGGACTTAACCTGGGCGCTGGCCATGGGCATCTGGTAATTAATGGGCGTCAACTTTTGCCCGCCTTTAATTTTTAATGGTGGTCTGCCACCTTCGGCAGTTTCAATCACAGCACCCATTTCGCGCAACGGGTCAGCCACACGACCCATGGGCCGGCCTGACAGCGAAGCATCGCCAGTGAGCTCTACATCAAAGGCCTGTCCGGCTAACAGCCCGCTAAGTAGACGTATAGAAGTGCCGGAATTACCCAGATATAGCGGCTTGCCTGGGGCCTTAAGGCCATGCAGCCCAACACCATTAATAGCCACTCGCCCCTGCTCAGGGCCTTCAATCACGACACCCATATCGCGGAATGACTGTAATGTGGCCAGGCTATCTTCACCTTCAAGAAAGCCGGTGACTTCGGTCAGTCCCTCGGCCAGAGAGCCCAGCATAATGGAGCGGTGGGACATTGATTTATCACCGGGAACTCGAATATCCCCTACTGCATTGCCACCGGGTTTTACCCGATAGTTAATTATTTTTTCTACCATGGGACTCTGTATTCCACCCTGTAATGCTTGTTGTTCTAGTATTTGTCCAAAATGATTACGCGCATCCCGGGCTCGGGTAAACACGTTCATCATGTAATCTGCATCGCCTCTGTCTATGGCGTTGCGCATTTCTGTAAAGTTGTCCATAACCTGATCGAGAATGCCCAGGATAGATTCGCGGTTGGCCAGAGCAATATCCCGCCACATCACCGGATCACTGGCTGCGATTCTAGTGAAGTCACGAAAGCCACCGGCGGCATAGCGAAAGATTTCTCGGTTATCGCCCATCGCAGCCAAGGTATCGACCAAAGAGTAGGCTAAAAAATGAGGCAGATGACTGGTGGCCGCAAGAATTTCATCATGCTCTTTGCATGCCATGCTCGAGACTGTGGCCCCCGCCTCTGTCCACAACGCCGCGACCAGCTGTATATGTTTGTCTGCGGTGCTGGCATCTGGAGTGAGGATCACCCGATGATCAATAAACAAATTGGGGTTGGCCGCAGTAACGCCGCTTTTCTCTGAGCCGGCAATGGGATGGCCGGGCACAAACTGGCTGGGCAGCTGGCCATAAATCTCAATGGCTGCATCCATCACTGAGCCTTTGACACTGGCCACATCTGTTATGGTGACATCGGCTGAGAGTAAATTGGCGCAGTCCTGCAATACTGCGGGCACGGTTAAGGTAGGCACGCCAATTACCAGCATATCCCCTTCACCCAGCTCTGCAGCTACCGCTGCCAGGCTGTCTTCACCGCGATCAATAACGCCAGTTTTCACTGCTATCTCGACCGTCGACGCCCGGCGGGAAATGCCAATCACTTCTCTGGCCAGGCCTTTTTCACGGGCCGCGGCCGCTAAACTCGAGCCAATAAGTCCCAGACCAACCACCACAAGACGGTTGATGATGGGCGTTGCACTCATTGAGTTATCGGACATTTGTTTACCAGCTATCAGTTACGGGCTTAATTTTACGCGCTACGATTTACAGCACAGCCCGAGGATATGACCCCAGTACTTTAAGATCGGCGACATCTGATTTCAGCTCTTGCAGCACTGCTGCTACCGGCGCATCTTCAATATGACCGGCAAAATCGATAAAGAACACATAGGACCATTTGCTGCTGCGTGAGGGGCGTGACTCGAGGCGAGTCATATCCACATTGTTGCGGCGGAATGGTTCCAGCAGGTCATGCAATGCGCCAGGCTTGTTGTGCACAGAGACCACTATTGAGGTTCTGTCATCACCACTGGGCGGTACTTCTTCACGACCAATAATCAAAAATCTGGTGGAGTTGTCCGGGTTGTCTTCAATTTTCTCCCAGAGTTTTTCAAGACCATAGAGCTGGCAGGAGATATCACCGGCAATTGCCGCTGAGTTCCATTCACCCTGCACACGTTTGGCGGCTTCAGCATTGCTGCTCACAGCCACGCGCTCAATATTGGGGTACTTGGAATTTAACCACTGACGGCACTGGGCCAGCGACTGGGCATGGGAGTACACCCGGGTAATGCTGTCTTTGTTGGTGTTGGGGCCGGTCAAAAAATTCTGGTGGATACGCAGTTCTACTTCGCCACAAATTTTCAGTGACGAGTCCATAAAGCTATCCAATGTGTGGCTCACAACACCTTCTGTACTGTTTTCTACTGGCACTACGCCATAGTTGCAGGATCCGGCCAGCACTTCGCGGAATACTTCATCAATTGCGGCCATAGGCACACTGACAGCAGAGTCGCCAAAATGTTTGAGTGCCGCCTCTTGGGTGAAGGTGCCCTCAGGCCCCAAAAATGCCACTTTAACTGGCTGCTCCAGCGCCAGGCAGGCGGACATAATCTGGCGGAACAACCTTGCCATCTCTTCATTGTCGAGAGGGCCGACATTTGTTTCCATGATATGGCGCAACACCTGGGCTTCACGCTCAGGCTTGTAATAGGCTTTGTCGCCCTGCTCTTTCTTGACCTCTGCAACTTGTTGCGCACATTTAGCACGATCGCTGATGGCCTGCATAATCTGCAGGTCCAGCGCATCTATCTTGTCTCTGAGGCCCAGTAAAGGGTTTTTATCAGACATGCTTTATCCTTTTATTCTTCTGCAGACGCCTCTGCGCTGGCGCTGCTTTCGTCTTCTGCTAGTTCATCTTGCTCTGGTTCGGCAATACGCGCCAGACTGACCAAATTTTCATTATCTTTAAGGCGAATAATGCGCACACCCTGGGTGTTGCGGCCAACCACTGATACCTCGTCACCTCTGGTGCGAACCATGGTGCCCTGATCGGAGATCAGCATAATCTCATCACCGGCAAATAGCTGGGTGGCACCAACCAATGGGCCGTTGCGCTCGCTGGCCTGGATGGCAATCATGCCTTTACCGCCACGCCCTTTTGTGGGGAACTCATCCACTTTGGTGCGCTTGCCATAGCCATTTTCACAGACCGTCAGCAGGAACCCATCTTCTTCGGGCACTACCATCGAGATCACCCTGTGCTCTTCCGGCAGACGCATGCCACGCACACCTTTAGAGACCCGACCCATGGCTCGGGCATCGGTGCTGGCAAAGCGCACAGCCTTGCCCTCGGAACTGAGCAACATAACGTCACTGTTGTCATCGATAATAGCCGTACCCACCAGCTGATCACCTTCAACCAGATCCACTGCGCGCAAACCTACACTGCGTGGACGAGAGTACTGATCCAATGAGGTTTTCTTCACGGTGCCGTTGGCTGTGGCCATCAATACAAACTTGTCTTCGCTGTACTCTTCTACTGGCAGGATCGAACTAATACGCTCACCTTCATCCAGCGGCAATAGATTAACCACGGGACGACCTCGAGAATTGCGGCCAGCCACTGGAATCTGATACACCTTGAGCCAGTAAACCTTGCCTAGGTTGGTAAAGCACAGAATCGTAGCATGAGTGCTGGCCACCAGCAGATGCTCTACAAAGTCTTCGTCTTTAACCGCTGTTGCCGACTTGCCCATGCCACCGCGGCGCTGGGCCTGATAGTCTGTCAGGGGCTGAGTTTTGGCATAGCCGCCGTGGCTGATAGTCACCACGCGGTCTTCTTCGGTAATTAGGTCTTCTACGGTCAGGTCGTGCTGGGATTCAATAATCTCACTGCGACGCTCGTCGCCGAACTCTTCAACCACTGCTTCCAGTTCTTCACGAATCACGGTCATCAGACGATTGATATCGCCAAGAATATCCTGATAGTCGGCAATCTCTTCCAGCTTGACAGCGAACTCTTCGATGATCTTGTCATGCTCCATGCCGGTAAGGCGGTGCAGACGCAATTCAAGAATATCTTTGGCCTGTTCTGGGGACAAATAATATTTGCCCTCGCGCAGACCAAACTGCTCTTCCAGCCATTCCGGACGGGTTGCCGATGCACCAGCGCGATCTAGCATTTCAACTACAGAACCCGGGTTCCAGCCCTTAGCGACCAGTGCCTCGCGGGCGTCTGCTGGAGTTGAGGACTGCTTGATCAGGGCAATAATTTCATCAATATTAGCCAGTGCAATAGCAAAGCCTTCCAATGTATGGGCTCGCTCGCGGGCCTTGCGCAGCAGAAAAATGGTTCTGCGTGTCACGACTTCGCGACGGTGACGAACAAAGGCCTCAAGCATCTGTTTAAGATTGAGTATCTTCGGCTGGCCGTCGACCAGTGCTACCACATTGATACCAAATACTGACTGCAGCTGGGTCTGGGCGTAAAGATTGTTTAGTACTACCTCTCCCATTTCGCCACGCTTCAGCTCAATTACCACGCGCAGGCCGTCTTTGTCAGACTCATCACGCAATTCGGAGATGCCTTCGAGTTTTTTCTCTTTAACCAGCTCGGCAATGCGCTCAATCAGACGCGCTTTGTTTAGCTGGTAGGGAATCTCGTGGATAATAATGGTTTCGCGCTTGGTCTTTTCATCAACTTCGACATCCGCTTTGGCGCGCACATAGATGCGACCACGACCTGTTCTGTAAGCCTGAATAATGCCGGCTTTACCATTGATGATTGCACCTGTGGGAAAATCTGGTCCGGGAATATATTCCATCAGCTCATCGATCGTGATTTCGCTGTTGTCGATCAGTGCCAGACAGCCGTTGACCACTTCAGTGAGGTTGTGAGGCGGGATATTGGTGGCCATACCCACGGCAATACCGGAGGATCCATTGACCAGCAGATTGGGTACGCGGGTAGGCATCACCATAGGTATCTGTTCGGTTTCGTCATAGTTAGGCACGAAATCGACGGTGTCTTTCTCTAGGTCCTCAAGCAGTGCATGGGCGATTTTGGTCATGCGGATTTCGGTGTAACGCATGGCCGCGGCGCTGTCGCCATCAATCGAACCAAAGTTACCCTGACCATCCACCAGCATGTAGCGCAATGAGAATGGCTGGGCCATTCGCACAATGGTTTCATAGACAGCGGAGTCGCCGTGGGGATGGTATTTACCAATTACATCACCCACTACACGGGCAGATTTCTTGTAGGCTTTGTTCCAGTCGTTGTTCAGCTCGCTCATGGCGAACAGTACGCGCCTGTGTACCGGTTTGAGGCCGTCGCGAACATCTGGTAGCGCTCTGCCGACAATCACGCTCATGGCATAATCTAGGTACGACTGTTTAAGCTCGTCCTCAATATTGACCGGAACAATTTCCTTTGCTAAATCACCCATAATGTCTTTAAGTTTCCCAATTTTATTATACTTTTGCCAGTGCCAGTCCGGTGCTTAAAACTCCAGTCTGACTTGACTAAAAAGCGCTGCTCTGACCAGCCTGCAACGACCCTTCTAAAGGCACCAATTTTAGCACATAACAAGCCTGTTTTTCCCTCTTTTATTGCCGTCAAAACGCCTATATAGCTTAAACCTGATAAAAAACTCGGTATACTCCGAAAGCGAACTGGGGAGTGATCATGCAAGCCACAAAAATAGACTTATTAATCAACTGCAAATGGATAATTCCTGTGGTTCCCAACAACCAGATT
This sequence comes from uncultured Pseudomonadales bacterium, assembly GCA_943788875.1. Classification (GTDB taxonomy): domain Bacteria; phylum Pseudomonadota; class Gammaproteobacteria; order Pseudomonadales; family Porticoccaceae; genus HTCC2207. The sequence goes on from CALSSA010000008.1 coordinate 62,293, forward strand.
CTGGAGAATTGCGCGCTGGCTATCAACGCTGAACGCATTGTTGGCATTTACCCCCAGGCGGAGGCGGCCAAGCGCTTTGATGCGCACAAAACAGAGCAGCTTAATGATCATGTGGTGATGCCCGGGCTGGTCAATGCCCATGGCCATACCGCCATGACGCTGTTGCGCGGCTATGCCGATGATCTGCCCCTGAGACCTTGGCTGGAGGATCATATCTGGCCTGCAGAAAGTCGCCATGTCAGTGAAGAGTTTGTTCGCGATGGCACTATGCTGGCAATGGCGGAGATGATTCATAGCGGTACTACGTGCTTTGCCGATATGTATTTCTACCATGAAGCGATTGCGGAAGCGGTTCGCCAAGCAGGTATGCGCTGTCAGATTGGCTTTACTGTGCTGGACTTTGCCACCGCCTATGGCCGCGATGCCGATGACTATATTCACAAGGGATTGGCACTTAATGACAAGTATGGCGAGCAGCCACTGCTGAAAATTGCCTGCGCGCCTCATGCACCCTATTCAGTCTCCGACAGCGCCATGGGAAAAATTGCTCTCTACGCCAATGAACTGGATATGCCGATACATATTCATTGTCATGAGACTGCCAGCGAAATCCAGGAGTCTCTGCAGCAATATAACTGCCGTCCATTGCAGCGCCTGCGTGATCTGGGACTACTGCTGCCCCAGACCCAACTTGTACACATGACCCAGGTCGATGATGCAGATATCAGCCTGCTGCAAGAGCACAACTGCCATGTCATTCACTGCCCTGAGTCCAATATGAAGCTGGCCAGTGGCCAGTGCCCGGTGACCGATTTAATGGCCGCAGGAGTCAATGTGGCTATTGGTACAGATGGTGCCGCCAGCAATAATGATCTGGATCTATTCGGTGAACTAAAGACCGCTGCATTGCTGGCAAAACATGCGGCGCAGGACGCCAGCGCTCTGGATGCCCATGCCGCACTGCGCATGGCTACTATTAATGGTGCTGCGGCTCTGGGCTGGGACAGCGAGATAGGCAGTCTTGAGGCGGGCAAGTCGGCGGATATTATTGCTGTAAAAATGGATTCTATTGCCATGCAGCCGCTGTATAATCCCGCTTCTCAGCTGGTCTACTGCAATGCTGGCAGCCAGGTGTCTCACAGCTGGGTGGCAGGCAAGCCTCTGCTCAATGAGGGTCAGCTGCAAACATTGAACCAGCAGGGTCTGATCCAGGCGGCCACAGACTGGCGTAACAAGATCGCAAACTGATCAGTATTGGAAACCTATAATGTCAAAAACCCACAATGTTGACCCCCACGAAATTCGCAAGTTTGAAGAACTGGCTAGCCGCTGGTGGGACAGAAATAGCGAGTTTAAGCCCCTCCACGATATCAACCCATTGCGCGCCAACTGGATCGACAATCTGGCGCCAGTTGCCGAAAAGACTATTTTAGATGTTGGCTGTGGCGGCGGCATTCTGTGTGAAGCTCTAGCTCAACGTGGTGCGGTAGTCACCGGTATCGATATGGGTGATGCTCCATTGGCGGTGGGCAATCTGCATAAACTTGAGTCTGGCGTTGCAGTGAACTATGAAAAATCCACTGCAGAGGACTATGCCGAGAGCCATGCCGAGGCTTTTGATACTGTGACCTGCCTTGAGATGCTCGAGCATGTGCCCGACCCCAGTTCGGTAGTAGCGGCCTGTGCGGCTATGTGCAAACCTGGTGGCACAGTGTTTTTCTCAACGATTAACCGCAATCCCAAGTCTTATCTGCTGGCAGTGATTGGTGTGGAATATGTTCTGCGCATGCTGCCCAAAGGCACCCATGAATACAGCAAATTTATTCGTCCTTCGGAACTGGGCCAATGGATTCGCGAGGCGGGGCTGGAAATCGATCAGATGACCGGCCTGCTCTACAACCCCATTACCAAGACCTACAAGCTGGATGAGCGGGATGTGGACGTTAACTATATGATCTGTGCGCGCAAGCCATGCTAGATTTTAAGGCTCTGCTATTTGATCTTGATGGTACTCTGCTGGACACCGCGCCAGACTTTGTGACTGCCTTAAACAAACAGCTCGACCTCCATGGCCGCGAACCATTACCGGACTCTGCGGTTCGCACCAGTGTGACTAATGGCTCTATAGGGTTGATCGAAACTGGCTTTGGCCTGAGCCCTGAAGATCAGGAGTTTGAGGCTCTGCGAGCTGAGTTTCTCGAGCTGTACTTTGCCAACCTTGCCGAAAAAACCGTGCTGTTTGATGGTCTTTCTGAGGTGCTGGAGCAATGCTCTGCGCAAGATATTCCCTGGGGCATTGTTACCAACAAGCCCTCGCGCTACACCGACGCGGTGCTGCAGCAATTGCCGCTAACCGGGGCAGCTACCGTGATCTGCCCCGACCATGTCGCCCAGGCCAAACCCCATCCGGAACCTATGTTTCTGGCCAGCAAAGAAATTGGTGTCGCGCCTGCGGACTGCCTCTATGTGGGCGACCATATTCGCGATATAGATGCCGGACGGGCCGCTGGAATGCGCACCATCGCCGCAGCCTGGGGCTATATTGAAGCGGGTCAGGATATTCATCAATGGAATGCAGATTGGGTTATTGAACAGTCTCAGCAACTCCATTCATTACTGTTTAAATAAAGGACAATATGTTGCTGTCAGCAGAACAAATCATTCACTACACCGCACCAGACAATCATTTACAAGACCGGGTTATTTTAATTACCGGTGCTGGTGATGGTATCGGCAAAGCGGCGGCACTAGCCTGCGCCAAGGCCGGGGCCATAGTGATACTGGCTGGGCGCACGGTGGCTAAGCTAGAGCAGGTTTATGATCAGATTTTGGCGCTGAAGGCTTCGGAACCAGTGATCTATCCGATTGATTTGGAAGGTGCCAGTCAGGACGATTACGAGCACTTGGCAGTGGCTCTGGACGAGCAGTTTGGACGCCTGGACGGCCTGCTGCTAAATGCCGGTGTTCTCGGCCAGCGCACACCATTAAACAACTATCGTCAGGACGTTTGGGACAAGGTGTTGAAGGTGAATGTCAGCGCCCAATTTCAAATGACCCAGGCGCTGATGCCTGTGCTGGAAAAGTCTGCCGATGGGTCGGTGATCTTTACTACCTCCGGTGTTGGCAAAGTGGGTCGTGCCTTCTGGGGCGCCTATGCTATCTCTAAGTTTGCCGTCGAGGGCATGGTGCAGACCTGGGCTGCGGAGCTCGAGGGTCTGGGCAATGTGCGGGTCAATGCAATTAACCCCGGAGCTACGCGAACCAATATGCGCGCCCAGGCTTATCCGGCAGAAAACCCCAACAGCCTGAAGAGCGCTGAAGAGATTATGCCTGCCTATTTGTTCCTTCTGGGAGCGGACAGCTCTGAGGTTAACGGGCAGTCGATCAATGCCCAGAATCGCTGACTAGCGCTTGCTGGTATCACCCCGTGCGCGCAGCTTCTTCTCTTTGCGCTCGCGGATATCTTTGTAGACCATTTTTTCACTAAATCTTGGTGGCTTAAGTGCCACAGCCCGGAACAGGGAAATCACCTGCTTGGGATCCAGCTCGATATATTCAGAGCGGCGCACAATGGAGGGCAGTTCAATCGGCCCATAGCTGATGCGCTTGAGGCGATTCACTTCCACATCCTGGGATTCCCAAAGACGGCGTACTTCTCTGGTGCGCCCTTCCGCCAGAATCACTCTAAACCAGCGATTGCTGCCGCCCCGTTCTTCTGGGCTTCGTGCATGCTGGGCTTTGACGGTTTGGAATTTGGCAATGCCATCCTCAAGAATCACACCATCAGTCAGGCGCTTGATCATAGCTTCGTCCACTTCCCCATGAATCCGCGCCATATATTCGCGCTTCACTTCATAGGAGGGGTGCATCAGGCGATTAGCCAGCTCACCATGATTGGTAAACAGCAACAACCCACTGGTATTAATATCCAAGCGGCCAATAGCAATCCAGCGGCCACGGTTTAAACGCGGCAGCTTATCAAATACTGTGGGCCTCCCATCCGGGTCTGCGGTAGTGCTGACTTCGCCTTCGGGCTTGCTGTACATCAGTACTCTGGGGCTGTCATCGGTAACAATTTTAATTGGCCGTCCATCGACCATAATGCGGTCGGTAGCTTCCGCGCGGTCACCCAACTTTGCAACAGAGCCATTGACTGACACACGGCCAGCAGATATCCACTTTTCGAGTTCGCGACGCGAACCCAAGCCGGCGGTGGCCAGGACTTTTTGTAATTTTTCACTCATTGATTGGGGTACTGCTCTGCTCGTCTGGCTGGTAGCTTTCATCTTGGTCAAGCTGCGGCTCAACCCCGTCTTCCTGCTGATTTAATGCGAAATCTGTGCTGGTTTGTTCATCATTGGCCGCTGTTGTCGCGGCGGGAATCACACCGGGATCAGCCAGGCTCAGTTCTAGGGCAGGATCCAGTTCGGCAAGGTCTTTAATCTCACCCAGTGCCGGCAAATGCTCCAGACTCTTGAGATTGAAGTAGTCGAGAAACTGCTTAGTGGTCGCATACAGTGCTGGTTTGCCCGGCACATCGCGATAACCCACGACACGCACCCAATCGCGTTCTTGCAGGGTTTTAATAATATCGGAACTCACAGCCACACCGCGCACCAGTTCAATATCACCGCGAGTTAATGGCTGGCGATAGGCGATCAGGGACAAGGTCTCAAGCATGGCTCTGGAGTAGCGCTTGGGCTTCTCTTCCCACAGTCGATTGACCCAGGGAGCCAGTTCCTGACGCACCTGAAACCGGTAGCCGCTGGCAACCTGTTTAAGCTCAAAACCGCGTTCGCGACAGTCACTTTCAATTTCTTCCAGCGCTGCTTTGATCTGGTCACGAGGCGGACGCTCGTCTTCATCGAACAGACTTTCCAGTCGAGAAATATCTAGTGGCTTGCCGGCCGCTAATAGCGCGCCTTCTATAATTTTTCTGATCGTATCTGGGTTCATGATGTTCTTGCTTTTACGTGTATTGGACCAAAAGATTCGCTCTGCACAATCTCTACTAATGACTCTTTAATTAATTCCATAATCGCCAGAAATGTCACCACCACACCCAGACGACCCTCAGCTTCTTTAAACAGGCTGACAAAGGGCACAAACTGCTGACCATGGAGATTCTCTAATACCAGTGACATACGCTCGCGGGTGGACAGCTTTTCTAGCTCAATCTGGTGGCTCTCAAACATCTCTGCCCGGCGCAGCACTTCGCCTAGTGCAGTGAGCAGTTCGCGCATCTCCACTTCCGGGTGGGGACGGGCCTGCTCACGGTCGGGCGCTTCGGCTCTGGCCTGGTGAATATCGCGGCCCAAGCGCGGTATCTCGTCCATATCTTCGGCGGCGGTTTTAAAACGCTCGTACTCTTGCAGCCGGCGAATTAGCTCTGCGCGAGGGTCGCCTTCCTCCTCTTCATCCATCGCCTGTCGCGGCAGCAACATACGGGATTTGATCTCGGCCAACATAGCGGCCATCACTAGATATTCTGCGGCCAATTCCAGCTGAATAGCCGTCATCAGATCAATATAACCCATATATTGACGAGTAATCTCAGCCACATTAATTTCGAGAATATCGAGGTTTTGACGACGAATAAGGTACAGCAGAAGATCCAGCGGCCCTTCAAAGGCCTCAAGTATTACCTCCAGAGCGTCCGGCGGGATATACAGATCTTTGGGCAGTACGGTAATTTCTTTACCCTGCACCACAGCAAAGGGCATTTCCTCTTGCTGGTGGCCAGGCATGGCCGCTTTGGGGGTTTTGGCAATGGTTGCAGCGCTGTCAGATGCAGGCTGTAAATCATCGATTGAGGTTGCTTCGCTAGACACTTGATATCCCATCAGTATTCAAGCGCTGATTATAACCACAATACAGCTATTGAACATCATCAATATCAGATAACTGAAAAATCACCCATGCCCTGGCGCATCAACTCTGGCTGGTCGCCCGTCATGTCCACCACTGTGGTGGGCTCTAGCCCGCAGTAACCGCCATCGATAATAGCGTCGACATGGGCTTCAAGGGTCTGGCGAATATCATAGGGGTCGGTCAATGGATATTCGTCCCCGGGCATAATCAGAGTAACTGACATCATTGGCTCACCCAGCTCTGCAAGCAGAGCCTGGGCTATCGGGCTGTCTGGAACACGTATGCCAACTGTCTTGCGCTTGGGGTGCATCAGGCGCCTGGGGACCTCCGATGAAGCTGGCAATATAAAAGTAAACGGCCCTGGGGTCTGGGCTTTAAGAATACGGAAATCACTATTATCTACTTTGGCATAGTTGGCCAGTTCAGACAGGTCCCGACACAGCAGAGTGAAGTTATGATTTTTGTCGACCCGGCGAATATTACGCACCCGTTCAAGGGCCTGCTTGTCGCCGATATGACAGCCAATGGCATAGACCGAATCTGTGGGGTACACAATCACACCACCGCGGCGAACAATTTCTGCCGCCTGGGCAATTAATCGATGCTGAGGATTATCTGGATGAATAGAAAAATACTGACTCATGCTAGTCTATCTGCTCTGTTAATACGCGGGTTGCTAGATTACTCGGCGCGCATTATCACACAGCTTGGCTGTTTAATGGGATGGGCTTGTTTCAGTATTACTCAGGAATTGCTGCTCGAACTGCTCAGCGGGCTGTGGCTTAGCAACCAGGTACCCCTGAAAGCTACTACAGCCGAGACTTTTTAATATGGTTCTCTGCCCTTCTGTCTCTACGCCCTCTGCCACCGTGTGCATATTCAGAGTTTGAGCGAGGGCTATAATGCCAGAGACAATGGCGCTATCACTGGGGTCAGATTCAATATCCTGTACAAACGAACGATCAATCTTCAGCACATCCACAGGCAGGCGTTTTAGATAGTTAAGCGATGAATAGCCGCTGCCAAAGTCATCAATGGCCACTGAGATGCCCAGCTGTTTGATTTTTGCCAGTTCGCTGCTCATCAGCTCAGGATGATTCATCAGGGTGCTCTCAGTGATCTCCAGCTCTAGTACATTTTTTGGCAGCTGGTGTCTGTTCATTAAATCGCGCAGCTGAGTATGCAGGTTCTCTGCCATCAGGTCCTTAACCGACAGGTTTAATGCCAGAGTCAGCTGGTAGTCTTTGCCCAGCCAAGTTCTAAGCTGCCGTGCGCCCTCTTCTAATACCCAGTCGCTCAATTTGTTGATCAAGCCGCTCTCTTCGGCGAGAGGAATAAACACATTGGGCGCAATAATGCCCTCTTGGGGATGTTCCCAGCGCACCAGAGCTTCGGCACCAATCAACTTGCCAGTGGCAAAATCGACTTTCGGCTGATAGAACAGCCGCAACTCATCTTTCTCAATGGCTTGACGCAGTTCTCTCTCCATTTCCAACCGCTCGGCAATCTTCGCCTCCATGCCTGTTTGGTAGAAGCAGTAATCATTGCGCTTTTCCTTGGCTTTAAACATGGCGGAGTCAGCATGCTTGATCAGATCGGTTACATCGCCGCCATTATCCGGAAATATGGAGATGCCGATACTCGTGGTAACAAACATTTTCTTGCGCATAAAGACAAAGGGCTGGCTTAGGGATTCGCAGATTTTCTCGGCCACCTTGCCTGCAGTTTCGGAGCCCTTGATCTTTTCCAGCACTATGGTGAACTCATCGCCACCAAGGCGGGCAATAAAGTCCTGATCGCGCACACAGTTGCGAATGCGATCTGCAACTGCCTTTAACAGCAGGTCACCCACGTTATGGCCCATGGTGTCATTGATCATTTTAAAGCGATCCAAATCGAGAAACAGAATGGCAAACTTGTAGTTCTCGGTGGCGGCCTGCTCTACTACTAAAGGCAGGTGCTTCATCAAATTAACCCGATTGGGCAGGTTGGTGAGAGGGTCATGATAGGCCAATCGCTTAACATGTTTCTCTGCTTTGTTTGCTTTGATTAGCCGAGCGACGCGCTGCCTCATTACCGAGAAATTAATCGGCTTAGAAATATAATCTGTGGCCCCAGAGGCAAAGGCTCTGACTATGGACTCTTCATCTTCAAGCCCGGTGATCATCAATACAGGTATATCTGCGCCATGGGGAATATCACGAATAGACTGACAGGCATCGAAACCATCCATTTCCGGCATAACTGCGTCCATCAAAATAAGGTCTGGCATGCGGCGCTGACATATTTCAATCGCCTGCATACCATTGGCGGCCTCTTCCAATTCGTAATCCTCACGCAAGAAGGCATTCACCAACAGCAACCGGATAGAGCGATCGTCGTCCACAACCAAGATTCTGTAATTCTGTTCTTTAACATTAACGGTGCCATTGTCGATCTCGCCGAGCAGAGGTATCTCTTGCTTGAGATCAACAGACAGTACATGGAAGGCAGCGGCAATATCTTTGGCATAGCTGGCCGCATTCTCAATATTATTTAGAGCTGCTCGATCTTCCAGTTCTTTACTGTGCTTGACCAAATTGAAGGCGCCAAAGTTGGAGGCACTGCCTTTAATAGTGTGGGCGATCTGTCTAACCTGGGTGATATCAGCCCCGGCAATCGCCTTATCCAAATTTTCCAGATAAATCAGCATGTCCTCTTTAAAAGCTTCGATTAAAGAACCCACCGCATCACCTACCGCATCTTTAAGGGTGTCCATAACCTTGAGGTCATAGCTAAGGGGTGACTCTGAACCCTGCGCGGCGTAGGTATTATCTGCAGCCCCTAAGGCGCCATTATTGGAAACCTTGTGGTCGTCTCCAGCAGCGACATAATTGGCTTTGGGCTCAGCGGCACGCAACACTTCAGTACCTGAAAAATGGGCCCATTTCTCAAGCTGTTCTCGCAACCTGGCCAGGCTTAACGGTTTAGGCAAAAAGTCATTCATACCCACTTCTCGACAATGGTCCGCCTCAGCGGCAGAATTATTGGCCGTCATCGCAATAATTGGCAAACTACCCGCAGCTTCGCCTTCATAAACACGCACCTGTTTAGTGGCGTCATAACCACTCATCACCGGCATGTTGCAATCCATTAGGACCATATCAAAATTGCCACGCAGAACAGCCTCAACACCTTCGCGACCATTGTGAGCGACCTCGGAATAACAACCAAGTTTATCTAACATAGCCACGGCCACCTGCTGATTGGCTCTGTTGTCGTCAACCACCAATACTCTGCAGGGGCTATCGGGGCGAATATCAAATATGGGTTTCGCTAAGACCGGCGGTTTATCCTGCGCAATAAAATGACTGCCCAGTAGCTGTAAAAAGGAATCTGATTTTAGTGGCTTATTTAAGCTAGGCAGAGACTCTGCACCCACATCAGGGTCGGCGACCCAAGGGTTAGACAAAATTACTGTTAGCTGATTGGTGAAGTTGGGTTCCTCAGAGATGATTCTAATAAAGTCAGCGAGGCGAATGTCAACCATATCTTCATCAATAATCAGTACATCAACAGAGTGATCGGCATCGGCTTCACGAACCACCCTGAAGGCATCAAGGCCAGACTTGGCGAGCATCGCTTCAACCCCCAGATCTCGCAGACTGTTAAAAGCAAATGATCTCATCACTTCCGCTTTACTGACAAACAAAACCCTAAGGGACTGTAAGCCGCCGAGCAAACGATTATCTTTAGGCTCATCCAGAGCCACCACAGGCAGAGAGAAACTGAACTCACTGCCAAAACCCAGCTCACTGGAAACAGCTATATGCCCACCCATCAATTCCACTAACTGGCGCGAGATAGCCAACCCCAAACCTGTGCCCGGATACTGTTTAGTGGTCGAGGCATCCACCTGAGTAAAGGCTTCGAATATCCGCTTCTGATCCTCCTCACCAATACCAATTCCTGTATCCTTAACCGTAAACACAATGGAAAATACGGTAGCCTCATTGGCGGGGGAACTTGACGGGTTGACACTAACCGACACCTCACCAGAATCAGTAAACTTAATGGCGTTGCCTATCAGGTTAATCAGCACCTGACGAATTCTTGCCCGATCTGCAGTAAAGCGTTTGGGCACATTGTCAGCAATCACATAACTGATATCCACATGCTTCTTCAACGCCTGACTGGCTAGCAGCCCCACCACATCATCCAATGTATCAGTGAGATCGCAGTCCTGATTAATAATATTAATCTTGCCCGCATCCGCCTCAGAAAAATTCAGCACCTCATCAATCAGACATAGTAGGGCATGGGCAGATGTCTTGGCAGTTTCCACATATTCCTGTTGCTTGACGGTAAGCCCCATGGTCAATAGCAGATCTAACATTCCCAACACAGCATTCATTGGAGTGCGCAATTCATGGGTCACATTGGCGGCAAATTCACCCTTGGCCTTAGCAGACTCAAGTGCCGACTGCATAGCCTTGTGCAGATCATGCTGGCGACTCTCCAACACTTCCATCATGCTATTGAATGAGGTCTGCATTTCAGTGATATCCACAGGCCCATCAATCGCAGCCCGAATCAGACTATCACCTCTTTGTGCCCGCTTCATGGTATTGGATAACTGCTCGATAGGCTTGGTAACGCGGCGAGATATGACCAACAGCAACACTAGTAAAAATGCTGCCAGTCCCATAGAGATAGACAGGTTACTGCGCAGAATTCCCTTCTGCATCAATGTTTGAGTGTCTTTACCCACCAATACTCGAATAGTGCCCAGCAGAAAGCTTTGCTGATCGTCCGGCAATATATTGAGCTGGTTATCATATTCTTGGGTGGACATAACTGGAGCAGCAAAGAGCCAGTAATCGCTATTTTCAGCCACCAGCAACGGCTCTTTTACGAATGTACTGTTACGCATTTCTGCAGGATCCAGGCCCAGCTGGAAAAGTTCTTCCTGAGTTTCGGTTTCAATCCTGATACCTTTAACCTCAGGAAAGTTAATCGCCGTCTCAGCAATATCACGGGCCGACTCCGCACTCTGGTATAGCAGCGCCAGCTCACTTTGACTGGCTAGAGACTCAGTTACCTGAAGCCCCTGCTTAACCTGTTGCGTGGTGATAATTGAGGTGGACACATTGCTGACCACAAAAGATGTCGCCAAGGTAAGCACCAAAATACCGCCAATAAAAATTAACGACAGTTGATGCCTGAACTGTAAGCGGTCAAACCACCTTTTATGTACAGGTACCATTAATTATCACCTCGCGGGAAGAATTAGATCGACATGTTCCTTCATGTCGTCAGTTATTGTTATGCCAAGGTGGTTGCTAGTTCGTTCATTAACGGTAACAAAGACGCTCCTTAATGGCTCCATTTGCACAGGTGCTTGACTCCCTTCAGCGACCTGCCGAGCGATCTCACCCAAACGGACACCCATTTGATAATTGTCAGGGTAGACCGAAAAAAGTGCACCGCGATTAACATGAGTCGGGTTAGATGAGAACACCACAAAATCGGACCTCCAGGCGGCCTGTAATAAAATCGACAACAGAGGATTATTAACAAATCTATCCCCGGGTAAAATCCACACTGCATCGCCAACCTTAAGTTCAGCAGTCAACTTGCGATAAATGTTGGCCGCATCTCGAATATCCGTCGCTTCTTTAATAAACAACTGCACATCAATCTGATTAAAGGCAATCTGTGCCGCTGCCAAATCTGCAATATTTTTGTCAGCGCGGGCCACAACAAAAACTCTGAGGGTTGTCGGCGCCAGCACCTGCAACTTGCTGGCCACCACCCCGGCATCAGGAATCATGCTAAGACCATAAACCCCGGATAACTGCTCACTCACCGCCCCGACAACCAGCGGCCGCTGAAGGCCAATACCACGCAATTGCGAGACGCCCCGACTGCCCAAAACAATGACCATCTTGTCGGCCAGCTGATTTTGAAGCTGGTCTCTAGACTGGTCCTTAGCTAAAACAAGCTCACTGGCCTTACCAGAAAATCCTTTGGTCGCACCCCGGGCGATAGTTTCGTAAACCTTCAAAAATGGCTGCCGGATCTGCGGATAAACCACAGTCAACGCGCGGTTGCTATCGCTACCCTGAGGCCCTGCCTCAGCAGCCAGCACAGGCTGAGAAAGCCCAGCTAAGGCTGCCATAAGGCAATATCTAATTAGTCCATTAATGCTATTAATATCCCTTTCTCCAGATAGTGCTCAGGATTAGAACTTGTAGCGTATTTCTCCGATAAAGCTGCGACCAGCCAGTGGTAGATCATTGGGTATAAATGGGACTGGCATAGCATTGGGGCTGGGTTCAAAGGCGTCTTCATCGAGTAAATTATTGACGATCAGAGCCACTTCCAAATTCTCCGACAGCATGTTTCTAATGTTCATATCCACCAACACATAATCAGCCACTGGCGTTCTAAGATCATCATAGGAGCGATTGCGGTCCATCACCCAACTGGCCTGCACATTTATCTGCCATCTAGTATCAATCTGCCAATCACTGCGGAGATAGACCTGCTTCTCTGGCGAGTTGGCGGCAGGAGCATCAGCAAGTTCGTCATGAGAATCCTGCCAAGCAAAATTACCTGTCAATTTGAGAGCTTCTGAAACTGACCATCTAGCTTCAAACTCAAAGCCTTTACCAGTCTGTTCACCGGCATTCTGAGCAGTTCTGCTGCTGCCACTAAAATCGGGGATAAACTGGATAATATCCGTCCAGTTGTAGTGGAAGAAATTGAGGTTGAGCGTCAAGTCATAACTGGGGCGATAGTCAAATGCCACTTCGTAGCTTTTGATTTGCTCAGGCTGAAGCTCGAGATTACCCTGTATCAGTGGGTTGTTAATAGCCCTAGTCTGGGCAAATGAAGGTGCACGGAAAGCCTCACCATAGAGGAATTTTGTGGTTAGCTCGTAAGAGGTTGACCAGACCAGCGCCAGCCGGGGATTTGTAGTAGCGCCAAAATCAGAATAATCATCGTAACGAAGTCCAGCTGTTAGTTCCCAGTCATTGGAAAACTGCCATACATCTTGAATATAAGCATAAGTATTTCTTCGTTCGTCTTCGGTTAAAAAGACAAAAGGAGTATCCGAAACATCAACCACTGGATCGCCTGGCAGTATGGGAAGCAGCGTTACCGGGTTACGCCCAAAGTTTTTCTCTTCAGTAACCTTATCAATTTCTCCCTCATAATAACCAGATCCAAAACTAATATCATGTTTAACTATACCGTCATACTGAGCGGTAAAACCAAGACGAATATGATTTTCAAATATTTCTGGAGTACCTATTACACCATCGGGGAAAGCACCAAAAATGGGAACTCCCAAAGGCGTTAGAAATGGACCAGTGGAACCAACGGGAAACACAACAAAGTCACCCTCGACTTCTTGAGATGTATCGAAATAACTGGCGTGGAATTCTATATCGACATTGGGCAAGAACCCCTTTTGAACATAGGTGCCATCGACATTAAAGCGCTTACTTTTGAAATGATTGTCAGCCCAATTTAGCAGCTGTGCAGCACCTGCACCTTCGCCAAAATTTTCCCTTATCTGAGTGCCTACACGAAGCTTAAAGTTCCCAAGGCCAGCCTCTAGCCTTAAGTCAACATTGTCCCTTTTTAGATTAACTTGGCCGGGAGCATTCGATACGCTAGTGCCGGTAATCGCATCAAGAATAGTCTGAGCATCTGACTACCACAATTTCGTTCGCAGCCGTCAGTCTTATGTACTTCCAAGACTCTCCAGAAAGCTGCACTTCTCCAACGGTGGTCCTACCCGTGGCCCATAAATCGGTACAGACCGTAACTGCCATATCGAGCTCCGACGGAGGGCTCTTCTAGTTCACTAAAGCCTTTGGTGACAATATTAATTACTCCAGCGAAACGCATCTGCACCATAGAGTGCCGACCCGGGACCTCGAATAACTTCTATTCGGGAAATTGCCTCAACGGGCATCCCGCCCCATATTACCACATTTCTATCGCCGTGAAACAAATTACTAAGCGGGAACTCCATTGATGAGAACCAAAACCTGCGGGTTGAAATCAGCACTGAATACCTCTGAAGTTATACAGAGGGTTATACAATAGTCACTTCTGGATACATGCAACCCGGGAACAGTTTCTAAAATTCCTGGTCAATATCCTGTGGCACCTAGGCTTTTTATATCTCTAGCTGTAATAACAGATGCTACGGCAGGAGCTTTTGCTATTGGCTGGGATATCCCAGTCGCAATACTAATGAAATCTTCATCAGCATAGATAGACAGTCCGTCTAGGTCTGATTCAGATAATTGATCTTCGGCAGAAGTAACAATGGGCAATACAACAAATAAACAGCACAATAAATTTTTCATAATTTGTTATCCCTCGCTAGAGTAGTGATTCCATTTCCTAGCCGCAACATCACCGGTGAAATTGATGCGACTCGCTCTAAGAGGGAAAAGTACGCCCTCCGGTTTTTGCACTGCATCGGCATAGCAAGGCATATAACCGCCAGTAAATGCCAAAGTTGTCATGTCATAGAACTCTCTTGGCGTAACGCCCTCATCTGCAAGAAGCCCCCCGGTAACAGCAGCTATATTGACTCGATATTTGTATCTCGAAGCCTTAAAATATTCGTCGATATCAAACACCAATTTTATAAAACTCCCATTGCCGTAGCCTAGTGATTTCGCGAAATTCATCATAGGGCTGACACGTTCATCTTCGTCTAATACTGGCCTACCAAAACCAAAAACACTTCTGTGGGTTCGAAGCTCAGTCACTAACACGTCCTCTAGCCTCTGATTTTTATCAAGTTCATTGCTAGCACGATAAAGAAAATCTGATGCTCCTAGTATGGCTCTGGCACCATAAATATTAGCCTCAGTAACCGCTAAAGCACCTGCAGTCGCCAAAACTCCTGTCGACCGACTTGTGCCAGCCAAAGCTGCAATCCGATTATTCCAAATCCTTGGGTCTGGGTAGCTAGTGCAAATAACCCATATCGCTTCCAATAACCTCGCTAATTTAGAGTCTTTTTTTCCTGTCACTCCAAATAGTAAAAACTCCATCCAGCGTTTTTCATTCAGCTCTGTAAAAATATTCTCACCTCGGAGAAGTACTTTCCCATCGCCACACATACCACCCATGGAAGTCTGCCAATTATCTTCATATTTCTCTAACTTACTGTGATCCGTCATACATAACCTATGATTAATGTTGGCTTTATCACTCAGTGACTTTGAAACCCTTCGAAAAAAATGGATATTTTCGCCAGCCCAACTTTTCCTGTTCCAAGGCATGCACGGCAGCCCCAGGCAGTCGCAATAGCAGATACAACATCTCTGCCTGTTCCGGTAGTAATTCAAGGTCATAAAATGCGGCGGCGGCAACGCCGGAGAATGCCAGGGGACAATTAGTAAAACCTTCGAGTACAGAACGATTTTTATAGAGCCAGCCAAGATGATTGGTGCCATCAATTGCAGCTAAATGCTCCAGCGTCTGTATAACCGGCTGTGGGCAACTGACGCCATTGGGATCAAAACCAGGAGGGTGCTCCATTGGGTGCCAGACATCCAATCGCTCTTGCTGAGGAGGGTCGTTGATAAGATCTCGCCATTGATCAATATTGGTCGAACAGCGCTGCCAATATTGCACAGCGGAGAAAACTTCCCGGGCGCCACCCAGATTACCAGCCCCAACGGAGAGCGCTGCAATTAATACCGAGGCATGGGTAGAGCCCCCTACTCCCGCATTCATGGCTGCTCTGATGGCGTGATCCCTGGGTCCCAGATTAGCCACAGCAATGGCTATTCCCTCTAACAGCGCAGATTGGTCTTTAGTTGGAGGCTCAAGCTTAAATAGAAGGAAGAGATACTCTATATAGGAAGCATTTTTTAATAAATCACCATAGACATCAAAACCTGAGCAACTGCAGGCAGAGGCTGCAAAAGGGTTATCCGATTCTGGCTACCTCGTGACCAGATCCTTGTGGTTATGAATTTTCTCTGAAGCTCTCGCGAGCTCATTGCCGCTCTGCAACACGTTTGTCCGTAAACCGATGGGCGGAGGTTCATTCGGGTCGAATCCTCACATCTAGAAGAGTGTGGCGCCGTCCCTGCGAGTACAAATAGTCTTCGATATCTGACTTTATTTAGATCATGCGTGGGAGACTCGATAATCCGCTAGCCTCAGCGCCCATCGACTTTGCCAGATGCAGCAAAAATCGACATTGGCCAACTGGTTAGCTGTAGGCTCTGCTCCGGTGAGAGTCTGCCCGTGCTTAACCATTCCATAGGCACTGTCATTTAGAAATAACAAACACTACAGATAGCTTTTCCTCTATAGCAACTGTTAGTCTCTTGCCCACTCATTAGCCAACTACCATCACCTGTTAATGCACACTACCGGATTCTGTTTCTGGCTGGCCAGCGCAGTTCCGATTGCACTGCCGATAGCCCAACCCATAGAAGCAAAATCAACTGAGGCACTAAAAAGTCCACCTCTTTGATTGCGCTTTCCAGACATTCGTCGATCAAATGGGTGAAGGTAATGAGTTCCCCAGGCAAGACTATTTCCTGTATCCACTAAAAACCTAGTATTACCGGGAAATAGCTTTGGTAGATCTCGCATCAGTCGCTGAGGTTTTATCGGCGTTGCATTCGAACAAAAGCCAGCCTTATCATCACAAGAAAAATGCTTAACTAGGTTTAAATCTGGTTTAGCGCTTTTAGGTTCTACCGCTCTTATGTAATGGCTGCAGTCGATGCCAAATCTTCCGACAATCCGATCAAAGATTGTTTCGAGGCACCCTCTAACATGCAATCTTGCCATGGGGGTTCTTGTAAGATTTGCTTCGGTAGACTCAACATGAATAAGTCGGTTGCCATTCAGTAGCGTTTTGGTATCCCATGCATTGCTTGAAAATTCTCCAAACCTCGGCGCCTACAGCAATGACCAAGTTCCACCTCCGGATTCAGCCATAGCGCTGCAGTCGCCGACTTTGATGCCCTGCAAAGCCAATTACGCCTTTAAATAGAGGGTGATATGGGCTTACCAGACCTTTACCCTGAGGCGTGACTACTATCTCCGAGTCCATTATCGCAGCTGCAACCGACTAAGAATTGCTGCCGATTGCATCACAGGCTTCATCGCCAACAACAAACACCGGACTTGCTTAGCTCTGCCAATGCTGCTGCATACAGGCTTGGCGACAGCTTGTCGTCGATTAGGGTGGGCTGGTCTAGCCAAAAGCATCATTTAGGCGAGTAGCTGGGGCCGTTGACTCTGATGCCTGCAGCGCCATCACATCCCGCGGCACACTAATATGCGCAGGCCCTGCAGGCGAACCCATAGCAGACATAATTGCCGCCGACAGTTTGTGTTCAAACTGAGCTGGGTGAGAAATCAATGTGTTATATCTGGTGCAATGCTGATACAGGCCAACAGTGTTGATACCTGTGCATGAAGAATCTTGAATGGCGCCTTTGCCAAAGGTTGAAATGGCGGTCTGTGCTGTAATAACCAGCATGGGCACATTGTTTTCATAGGCTGATGCCACGCCGGTAATCATATTGGTGGCGCCGGGGCCTGTTGTCGAACAACAGACTCCAAGCTTGCCTGTATTGCGGGCGTAACCATCGGCCATAAATGCAGCGCCGGTCTCATGTCTGGCCACTACCGCCCTAACGCCTCCCTGGCGCTCACTGCGTGCCAAAGCATTATAAAGAGGCTCTATAGCCCCTCCTGGCACACCGAACACATATTCAATACCTAGTTGATTGAGATAGGCAACTAGCAAATCTCCCATTTCAGGTGCAGCTACCACCTTTTCCTGCAATTCCGATTCAGGCTCGAGATTACTCATAATTATTAAACTATTTCCTTATATATTAGTAGGTTACGCCGCATTCCTGAGACATATTCCAGTTAATATAAATTAATAGATCAATAGCTATAGCATTTCAATAATATATTTAAACCTGCTAGCAAAAACGAAGTTAAACTACTTTCCACTCATATCCTTATTAAATAAACCGCGCGGTATCTCGACAATTACGCCCCAGCCGCTACAATGCTTGAAACCTAACGATCACCAGTTTATTCATGTCAAATCAAGACTCCAGAGTACCTGAGCAAACTCAGGACCAACCCGCTGAAAAGCAAGAGAGCCTGCTGCTTAATCTAGCGTGCAATTTGCTCGTGCCCACATTGATTCTGACTAAATTAAGTAGCGATGATTATCTGGGCATTAAGCTTGCCATAGTAGTGGCGCTATCATTTCCGATTATTTATGGATTGCATGATTTTTTCACCCGCGGCAAGCTAAACTTTTTCTCCGGTCTCGGGGTAGTCAGTGTCACACTGACTGGTGGTATCAGCCTGATGGAGCTGGATGCGATCTATATCGCCATCAAAGAAGCTTCCATCCCTGCGATGTTTGGCATAGCCACATTGCTGTCATTAAAGACCTCGCAGCCTTTGATCCATACCTTCCTGCTTAACGAGTCAGTGATGAATACGCAAAAAATAAACCGGGCTCTGGTGCAACATAACCGGGTAGCGGAATTCGACAAGCTGCTGATCAATGCCTCGTGGATTCTCGCTGGTTCATTCTTTTTGTCCTCGGCGCTCAATTATTTGCTGGCAGTGATTATTCTCACCGCCGATCCAGGCACTGTCGCGTTTAATGAACAGCTTGGCAAAATGACTGCGCTGAGCTTTCCTGTTATAGCTCTTCCTGCAATGCTTGTGCTCACGGCTGATCTATTTTACCTTTTTCGAGGCATCACCAAACTGACCGGTATGCCTCTCGAAGAAATTATTAAACAGAAATAACCTGCTGCTGAAGCTGACAAAAAGGATTTAATACCATGTGGTACGCCATTATTAGTGAAGATACTGAAAATAGTCTGCAAAAAAGAATGCAGGCTAGGCCAGCTCATCTCGAGCGATTGCAGCAACTTAAGGATGCTGGCCGATTGTTTGCCGCCGGGCCCCACCCTGCTATCGACAATGCTGAACCAGGTGAAGCCGGATTTACAGGCAGTCTGGTGATAGCTGAGTTTGACAGCCTGACAAGTGCTCAAAGCTGGGCTGATGCAGACCCCTATATTGAGGCTGGGGTGTATGCCAAAGTGACAGTAAAACCCTTTAAGAAAGTGCTGCCGTAGGTACATTGAAACCACAGATGGCCCTCTATACCCGCAGATGGCACCTGAGCCGAGTTATCATTTAACTCAGATCAGAGTATGATCTGCCTGACTTAAACAAGTGAACAAAGACCAATGAATTATTTGCTAATTACCCTTTTTGTTGTTGCCAGCTATTTTGCGCCCAATGCTGTTGCTCAGGAGCCAGCTATAGAGGCTGCCGAGGAAGTCGAAAAACTTCAGGTTGTGGAGCGACTTGCAGTGCCACTGCAGCGCTATATCTCTGACGAATTCTATGTACCTCTGCGGGAAACTCCCTGCAGGCGCTGTATCATTGTCCATCGAGGTATCAAGTCGGGTACACCATTGAAACTGCTGGCCGAGCAAGACGGCTGGGCTCTGGTGCTTACCGATAAAGGCGTTGAGGGGTGGATGGAGCAGCAGCATCTCACTACCGACCCCATTGCTCGTGTGCAGCTGACCAAAGATCAGGCGAAGTTAGAAAAGCTCGCCACTCGCAACGGACAGCTAGAACAGATTATGTCTGAGCTGCGTCAACAATCTAAATCTCTGCGTGGCAAGCTCGACAACACTGAAGGCAGCAAAGAAAATCTGATCGCTGAGCTGGCAAGTATCAAGGAGATATCTTCCGATGTAATTGTCCTCAACGAGCAGAACCAAAGCTTGGTTAAACAAAACCATATGTTGCAGCGCGAGAATGATGTGCTGAAAGCTAACTTTGATGACCTACAAAAAGACAAGCGCAACGAATCGTTTTTATATGGTGGACTCACTGTGTTTCTGGGTGCCATCCTGGTTGTACTGATTCCCAAGCTGCGCGGTCGCAAACGCTTCTCTGAATGGCAGTAAGCCAACAAAGGTATTTATGACAATGCAAAAATCATTTTATAGCTTGATGCTAACATTGGCGTTACTGCTCACAGCCAATCTATCTCTGGCGGAAGATGCGAACCCACAGGTGATGCTGAAAACTGAGGCAGGCGATATTGTTATCGAGCTATTCCCCAAAGCTGCGCCTGTCAGCGTGGATAACTTTGTCAAGCTGGTCAATGACTTCCATTATGACGGGCTGATTTTCCATCGCGTTATCAAAGGCTTTATGATTCAGACTGGTGGCTTTACTTTTGATCTTAGTCCGCGAGAATCTAGTCGTCCGGCTATTATTAATGAGGCCAGCAATGGGCTGAAAAACAAACGCGGCACCCTCGCTATGGCTCGCATGTCTGATCCCGACAGTGCCAGAGCGCAGTTTTTTATCAATCACAAAAATAATCGCTTTCTGGATCCCAAAGATGAGAACGTTGGCTATGCCGTATTTGGCAAAGTTGTCAGTGGTATGAATGTAGTCGATGCTATTGCTACAGTGAAAACCCAGTCCGTCAGCATGTATCAGGATGTGCCGGTAGAGGCGATCCGTATTCTCAGTGCTCGACTGGTCAACCCCGAAGCCTGGACTGCCCTGCCTGAGCCCAAGCCTAAAACATTGTCTTTTGAGAGACCTGTTCCGGTCAGGTAAGCGATAAACTATGACTGCACTGAGCGTTAACCTCAACAAAATTGCGCTGCTGCGCAACTCCAGAGAAGGCAATTACCCCAATGTTGTGGAGCATGCGCAGCTCTGTATCGATCAGGGCGCAGAAGGCATTACGGTGCATCCGCGCCCCGACCAGCGCCATATTCGACCCTCAGATGTGCGCCAGTTAGCCGCTTTGGTAACGCCAATCGGCGATGTTGAGTTTAATATTGAAGGCAATCCTTTTGCCCCTGTTATAGCAGACTACCCTGGCTTTATAGAACTGGTTGAAGAAACTCAACCAGACCAGTGCACATTGGTGCCAGATGGCGATGACCAACTCACCTCTGACCATGGTTTTGATCTGACCAGCTCCGGCGAGCAACTGGCACCTATTATCAAGCGACTGCAAACCCAAGGCATGCGCGTCAGTCTGTTTATGGATCCAAATCTGGAGCAGATTAAGCTGGCGTCAGAGGCAGGCGCCGACCGCATCGAACTCTATACCGGACCCTATGCAGCAGCATGGGGAACAGACCAATTGCAAGCCATCTTCCAGCAACATCTGGCCGCTGCTGAGCTGGCCACCGAATTGGGCATGGGTGTCAATGCCGGCCATGATCTCAACCTTCACAATTTGGCCAAATTTGCCAGTATCCCTGGTCTTTTGGAAGTCTCTATCGGCCATGCCTTTACCGTTGATTCACTGGCCATGGGTATGGTCAATGCGGTACGCGCCTACAAAGAGCTGTTAGCTTAAAATATTATGACAACCCTATCCTGTGTAGGAGCTGGTCGCCTGGGCAGGACGCTGTGTCGCCTGCTCAGTGAGCATGTCACTATTCAGCAGGTTATCAACAGCCGGCAGCCATCAGCTCGACAGGCCGTAGATTTTATTGGTGCAGGTACAGCAGCCACTATGGATTCCGCAAAGCCCGCTGACCTATGGTTGATCGCAACACCAGATAATCAAATTGAGGCTGCTTATCAGGCACTGTTAGCCAGTGGTGCAATCGAGACTGGCAAAGTGAATAAGAGTACGGTGGTTTTTCACTGCAGTGGCTCAATGAGCGCTTCGATTCTTAGCTCTGCTGAAGACAATATCGTGGTCGCCTCTGTGCATCCCATTCATAGCTTTGCCAATCCACAGCAATCATTGCATACCTTTGTTGGCAGCCATTGCGCGTTTGAAGGCCAACCAGATGCGGTTGCCATGCTGCAGCCTCTGTTTGAGTCTATAGGTGCCCTGCCCTTTGCCATTGATAGTCAGCATAAAGCGCTCTATCACGGAGCCACAGTGATGGCCTGTAACTATTTGGTAAGTCTGCTCGAAACCAGCCAGCAGATGCTAACAGCAGCTGGCGTCGATAATAGCCATGGCAATATTTTGCAATCATTAATCAGACAGACATTAGATAACTACCTGAGCACAGACGCGACTGCAGCACTGACCGGCCCCATCGCCCGCGGTGATACCGAGACAGTCGCCAGCCACCTGCGGGCTTTTAATAACCACGAGCAGGCTGATCTCTGGCACCAGTTATACACTGCTCTGGGCAATGCCACATTACCCATTGCCGCTCAACAGGGGCAGGCCTCCGACCAACATTTGCAGCAGATAAAACAGCTGTTAAAGTCCAGCTACAAAAAGAATTAAATCCATGAACGACAGTCCTGAGTACCTCGCACGAAAATCATTTTTTGATCAGCTGATTACTGTTTATGGCCGCAAGCCAGTGCTGGAAATACTCGAAGATAGCAAACTTAAAATATTTCGATTGCATCTGGCTGACTCAAATCGGGATGGCGGGATTATTGCGCAAATTCGCCAACTCGCAGAACAGCGCAATATTGAGATCTGTTTTCACAGCCGTTCAGAATTGTCGCGTATTTCTCGCAATAGCAAACAGGATCAAGGAGTCGCCTGCGATATTCATTGTCCCGGCTACCAGCCCTACCAGCAGGCTCTGAGCAACCATCCATCAGGAACTATTATTGCTTTGGATGGAATTACCAATCCACAGAATCTAGGCATGATTATCCGTAGTGTTACCGCCAGCCCAGCTCAGGCTCTGCTGCTACCCAGCAAAGGCACTGCCGATATTTCACCTCTGGTGATTAAAGCCAGTGCCGGTACATTGTTTAAAGGTAATATCCTGCGCTGCGATTCACTGTCAAAGGCTCTGGCGGACTTTAAGCGCAAGGGTTACGAAATCTGCACAATGTCTTCACATCAGGCAACTCCGCTGACCGACTTTGCCCCTAAAGCACCTGTAGTATTTGTACTTGGCAATGAAACTGAAGGTGTCAGCGCGGACGTTGCCGCACTCAGCGATCACCGGGTCGCTATACCCATGGCCAATGGTGTCGAATCTCTGAATGTCGCCATTACTGCTGCACTGATTGCCTTCAGGCAGCTTTAGCCGCCTTTAAATGCCACAGTGGTGAGAAGGCTGCGGTTAGCATTGATACTACCAAAGTGGCGCCAGCAATCAGCACAAAGGCCGAACTTAAACCGATACCTTCAATAGTCAAACCACAGACCCAGGCACCCAGCGGCGCTCCAGCCAACAGACAGAGCTGATACACAGAAGCAGCTCTGGATCTCATAGCATGGGATACCTGATTGTGTAATATGGTGCGCCCCAGAGTCATGGATAGACCAGAGAAAAAGCCCCAGACATAGACCACTGGGAACAGCAGCCAGAGGCTTGGCACCAGAGCAATCACCCCGACCAAACTGCCTCTTAACAGAAAGCTAACCACCATCAGGCGACCAGGTCGCGCATTTAGCTTGGCCTGTTTCATAACGCCTAAATTGGCGCTGACAATACCCAGACTAAAGACTACCTGCAGTATCGCATAAAGTTCGGCGCCGCCATTGTAAAATTCCCGGGCAATCAGTGGCATGCCTACCAGATAGACGCCAAATGCGAGAAAGCCCGTAGCAAAAACAATCATCAATAGATGCAGCAGACCTTTATCGTCACGAAAAAGTTGCAGCCCATCGCGCAGTTCAAGCCAGGATTGTTTTACTGATTTTGTTTTCACCTCTGCACTATCTGCCAATTCGGCAGACGGCTCTTTGGTCTGTTCTTTGGAATGCTCTTTAGGAAGAGGATGACTGCGTTTGATCAATATCGAACTGAGCACAAAAATCACAATCTGAATGCCCAACAGTTCCGGCAGGCTAAAGTTACCCAGCTGTCCGGCAACCAGAAAGCCTGCACCCTGAGCAATAAACTGTATCGCCATAACCTTGGCCACGGCCTGATGCATTAGCTCTGGTGCCGCATAACCGAGTAGGCTCTCACGGGCAGGCTGCACAAAGGCCAGTAGGCTGCCAAAGCTGACACCAAACAGCAGTAGCATATTAAAACTCAGCTCGCCACTGATCACCGCAACCATTAACGCCCCGAGAGGCAATAGAAACAGCAGGAATAAAAGAGACAGCCAGGTACCCCGGTGAGAGCGATCTGACACCACGCCACCAGGCAGAATAAACAGCAGGTTAGGTAACAGAAGTGCCAGCTGAGCGAGGCCCAAGCGACTGGGAGACTCATGAAGAACCCCGACTACCAGCCAGGGATACAGCACTTTGTGGATGCCCATGGCCAAATTACTGGTCGCGATGGTGGCTAGAAAATAGCCAAACGAGAAACTCTGTTTAGGCACCTATTTAAAACGCTGGCGCAGTGCAACAATCAGACGCCCCAGCAGAGCAGCCGCGGCAATAATAAAAACTAGCCCGAATATCAGCGACAGCAGATTGCCTGTCATTTCATTGATCGGTACCTTGTAGACCTTGACCGCCATCAGCAAAAACAAGAAGCATGCCACCATGGAGGCTATCCAGGTCGATCTCTGTCGGTTGGCATTTTTCTTTTTTGACCCGATCACTTTAATACCTTTTTATTGCTAATTAATGTCTGTAGTTACGCACTACACCATCTCTCTGGCCCATTCGCAGCGCAACTTAATGTCTGACTGATGGGGAATATGGGCCACCCCATCCACTTCATAAATAAACGAATGCAGCCCAGAGAGTTCAGTTTCAAGATGCACCGTAGCTGACACCCAATACATCTTGCGCAACAAACTTTCAAACTGCTCAAGCCAGTACTTCCACTCATGCTCAACACCCTGGTAGGAGGCACCAAAATGCATCACATCGGTAGTCAGATGTAAATCCGCACATTGCCTCTCAGGCAGCGCAAACATTTCTCGGTTAACCAGACTCCAGGATTCTACGGAGGGAAGTTCCAGCATGGCCTCACGGTTATTGCGGCGATGCTTCCCATTACTCTCCGCAGCAACATTTTTAATGCAGCCATACACTACTGACTCAGACTGAAGATCCATTTCCACTATTATACTCCCTGCTAATATTTGTATTTCCTGTCAATCCGCCTTGGCTAAAAAGGCAATAAACTCTGCCTCATCCATTACCGGAATATCCAATGACTGTGCTTTGGTCAGTTTGGATCCTGCACCAGGACCTGCCACCACCTGTGCTGTTTTAGCGGATACAGAACCCGCTACCTTGGCACCCAGCTCCTGCAATCGATCTTTAGCCTCAGCACGACTCATAATTTCCATACCACCGGTCAACACCCAAGTCTGGCCTTTTAATGGCTGTGAGGCCTGAGCATTTTGATCTATATCCGGCCAGTTCACACCGGCCTCCCGCAATGCCTCAATAATAGACAAATTATCCGGGTTGCGGAAAAAATCAACAATATGTTTGGCCACTATCGGGCCTATATCATCAACCTCTACTAGATGTTCCAGATCAGCTGCGATAACTGCTTCCAATGAGCCAAAGTTATTGGCTAAAGTCTGACCTGTGGCCTCCCCGACTTCGCGAATACCCAGGGAATATAAAAACTTGGCTAGGCTGGTTTCTTTGCTGTCATTAATAGCTGACACCAAATTGGTGGCTGACTTCTCGGCCAGCCTCTCCAGACCGGTCAGCTGCTTGGCTTTTAATTCATACAGATCCGCAACGGAAAAGATAATCCCCTGATCCACTAGCAAGTCCACCAGCTTGTCACCAAGGCCATCAATATCCATGGCTTTACGCGACGCGAAATGTTTGATCGCCTGCTTAATCTGAGCTGCACAAAATAGGCCACCAGAACAGCGTGCGACAGCTTCCCCTTCAACACGCTTAACTGAGGATTGGCAAACCGGACAGCGATCGGGAAAAATAATTTTCTGTGCATTGGCCGGGCGTTTTTCGAGAACCACCTTGGCTACCTTGGGGATCACATCGCCGGCACGGCGAATAATAACCGTATCACCAATACAAATACCCAGCCGCTCAATTTCATCGCCATTGTGCAATGTAGCATTGCTGACAGTAACGCCGCCGACAAACACTGGTTGCAATCGCGCTACCGGCGTCACCGCGCCAGTACGACCTACCTGAAACTCCACATCCAACAGCTGGGTCATTTCTTCCTGAGCGGGAAACTTGCGGGCAATAGCCCAGCGCGGTGCCTTGGCAACAAATCCAAGCCGCTGCTGCAGCTTTAAGTCATTGACCTTGTAGACAATGCCATCAATATCATAGGCCAGTCCATCACGCAGACTTGCCAGACGCTCATAATAGTCTTCACAGGCAGGAATACCGCTGGCCAACTGCACATGATCATTAATTTTAAAACCCCAGCCAGCCAGTGCGTTAAGCATATCCAGATGAGTACCAGGGATCAGATCAGCCTCAAACTGACCCACGCTATAAGCACACATTTCTAATGGCCGACTAGCGGTTATTTTGGAATCCAGCTGACGCAGGCTACCAGCCGCTGCATTGCGGGGATTAACAAAGGTCTTATCGCCAGCAGCAATAGCTGCAGCATTAATCGCCGCAAAACCGGGACGAGGCAGGTAAATCTCACCCCGAACTTCTAACAGCCGAGGGATATTATGGCCCCGCAGTTTGAGCGGAATACTGTTGATGGTGCGCACATTGGCGGTAATATCTTCGCCGACAGCACCATCACCCCGAGTCGCGCCACGGACTAAAAGGCCGGACTCATACAGCAAGCTGACAGCAACACCATCCAACTTTGGCTCACAGACATAATCTAATTCCGGCCTGTCTGACAGTGCAGCATAATTTAAGCGGTCTTTAATTTTGCGCTCAAAGTCTTCAAGTTCTTGTGCAGAAAAAGCATTGTCCAGTGACAGCATGGCGACTGTATGGCGCACCTGAGTAAAGGACGACAGTGCTTGCCCACCCACACGCTGGCTGGGAGAGTCAGAGGAAATTAAATCTGGATGCTGTTCTTCAAGGTCCTGTAGAAGACGCATTTGACGATCGTATTCACTGTCTGGGACAGAGGGATCATCCAATACATAGTAGCGGTGATTATGTTGGTTTAACTCGTCCTTGAGACGCTCATACTGCTGCAGAGCGTGCTCTGGAATATTTTCCATTGGTGGTCGCCGTTAGTTATCAGTTGCCCCTGTCCCGTTTATGCGGAACTGCGCGGGCACGCTGACGATAGTGGTCAATAGTTTGCTTGGTCATTGAACTGCGAGATTCGTCCAGCACATTGAGATACAACTGAGCGACCAAGCTGTCGACAGACTCAACCATGCTCTCAAAGGCCGCCACAGGATCAGTCAGCTGTTCAAGATCCATAAACAATGTGACCCCTGGAGTCTGTAGCTGTGCAATGGTGTTGAGATCAAAGGTACCTGGGTTGGCAACATTGGCCAGACTAAATAAAACCTCGCCGGAACCCTCAGCGCCAATATGACGATCAAAAATCTTTCTGCCACCAAAACGAAATCCAGCAGCCAGCACAGCATCAAGCAACTGCTGGCCATCAATGGTTTCACCTTTGTTCGCCATCAGGTGCATCACTAGTACTTCCTGTGACGGAGAGCCTGATGCTTTGGCCTTAGGCGCAGATTGCCGGGCTAAACCCATATCCAGCTGGGCCCGTTCTAATTCTGCTTTTTGCTGCTCTGCTCGCTCCTGCTCTACCGGCGAGGCATCCAGATCAAGTTGTTCTTGCTGCGAGGTACCGGAGTCTGCAAAGTCATCGGAGCCGCGCAGCAGAGACTCAACCTGTTGCAACCTGTCCTCATCACGCACACCAACCACACGGGAACCGCCCGAGGGGAATTGGCTATCAATATAGGGATCGGAGTCGTCGCTATTGGATGCAGATTTCTGCAGCTTGCGCGACGACATGTGCAGGTTTTCGTAACGATTGCGTTTTATACGGCGCAAGCCATCCAGCACAAGGGCTAGAACAACCAGCACTCCAACGACCAGCAATAGTCCGCGTGGGCCAAAAAAATCCATATCTACGGCTTACTCAACTATCAAATAAATTTAACTTATTGTAATTCGCTATTTAAAGAAACGCAGTTCTTTTTTTCACGACCCCTAAGCTGTTAGGCCTCAGCCAATTCAGCCGCCTGGTTGACATCCACTGTTACCAGTCTGGATACACCAGGTTCATGCATGGTAACACCCATTAACTGATTGGCTGCTTCCATTGAAATCTTGTTGTGAGTAATAAAGATAAACTGTACCTGATCAGACATCTCTTTGACCATCTTAGCGTAGCGACCCACATTGGCGTCATCCAGCGGCGCATCAACCTCATCGAGCATACAGAAAGGTGCAGGATTAAGTTTAAAGATAGAGAACACCATGGCAATAGCCGTCATGGCTTTCTCACCACCGGACAGCAGGTGAATCGATGAATTCTTTTTGCCTGGCGGTCGCGCCATCAGCGTAACCCCTGTATCCAGCAAATCATCGCCCGTCATCTCAAGGTAGGCATGACCACCGCCGAACAGTTTCGGAAACAGTTCCTGGATATGGCCATTGACTAGTTCAAAGGTTTCTTTAAATCTGGTACGAGTCTCACGGTCGATCTTCTGGATGGCATTCTGTAACGTCGCCAGTGCATCTTCCAATTCAGCATTTTGCTGATCCAAATAATCTTTTCGCTCTGACTCAATTTTGTATTCATCAATCGCCGCTAGATTGATCGGGCCAAGGCGCTGAATACGGTTGCCAATCAACTCCAACTGCTCTTCCCAATCCACCAGCACTGCGTCTTCTTCCAGCGCTTCCAGCAGCGCTTCAAGATCGGCTTGCTTCTCGGTAATCTGCTCTTCAATAGTGCGACTTAAAGTGCTGATCTCCTGGGCAGAAATACGCTGCTGCTCTAGCTTGCCCTGCACCTTCTGCACCTCAACTTCCATTTCGCTACGCAGCTTTTCCTGCTCGCGCATCTGGTGTTCAGTAGTTTCTACTGCAGCGCGAACTTCGGCCAGCTCACTTTCTACCAGCAGCCGGGCCTCAAGCTGAGTTTCAAGCTCAATTTTGTGGCTGTCAGTAGGGTCTTCTTTAATATTAAAGGCTTCGCGCAACTGCTCGCGACGCTCTTGAAGACGTTCCACCTGAACTTCTAGTCGGCTGATGCCTTCTTTGATTGATGTCAGCTGAGTACCCAGAGAGCCCTCACGCATAGCCAGCTCCTGACGACGATCGCGATCATGGCGAGCAGTCTGACGTACTTCATCCAGTTGGGTGCGGCAGGTATCTCGCTGGGCAATCAAATTCTCACGCTGAACTGTATCTGCTTCCATCTTATCGATGGACTCCTGCAAAATAACCCGGGCAGCGGACAGATTATCCTGTTCGGTCTCGCTCTGGGTAATCACTTCCGCAAGCTCATTTTCAGCGCGCTCTTTACGCGCCTTATACTGTTCAATCTGAACTTCAAAGCCACTGAGCTTTGAGCGCAGATCTGCATAGCTAGCCTGCTGTTGAGCAATATTGCTGGCAATTTCTTGGCGGTTCTGCTCTAAGCTCTGCATGCGCTGTTCATTATTTTGCCGAGTTTTTTCCAGCTCACTAATACTGCTATCCAACTTCTCTAGCTCAGCAACAATGGTTTCCAGCTCTTGCTTGCGCTGCAGAACACCTGCAGTGGCATCTTTATCCCGCGCCACGCGCAACCAGTTATTACCCAACCAGATACCATCCTGAGTAACCACAGATTCTATGGCCGACAGTGACGGCTGCATTTTTAATGCATCAGCCAGGCTCTCCGCGGCATAGACATTGCCCATTAAACCGCGGGCGGCATCGCCTTTAACCAGATCGCTGAGTAGCTGACCTTTATCACCAGATTGAGCGGCACAGGCAGCATTACCCACCAACAACAACTCACCCTTTTTGAAATCCTCCAGCATATCCACGGCGCTGGCTATACTGTCCACAGTAACGGCCTGCAGATAGCTACCCAGCACAGTTTCAACTGCTACTTCCCAGCCGCTGACCGGCTTGACGGAATCTGCTAGACGGGGTTTATCACCCAGACCTTTAGCTGCCAGCCACTGCCGCTCGGCATCATCACCTTTGGCGGCCTGTTGCAGCGCATCCAATGAAGCCTGACGGCCTTTTAAGGTTTGCTGCTGGCTGCGAGCGCTATTATGTTGTTCCGCGGCAATCTTTTCTTCCCCGCGCAATGCCTCAATCTCGTCAGCATTATCAACACGCTGTTTATCAATGCTGTCACGGTTTAATTCGGCTTCGGACAGCATGGCCTGAATACTGGCCATTTCTTCTTCAGCGGGACTGGCCTGAAAACTACTGGCCTCGGTGGACAGTGATTGCTGTCGCTCGGTTAAACGTCGCATCAGCTGTTCCAGATGCTGAATGCGCGACTGCTGAACCTCTGCCTGCTGTCTTGGGCTGGCAGACTTCTGATTAAACTCATCCCAGGTTTGCTGCCAGCTCTGCATTGCCGCTTCAGCGGACTGCAGTGCCTCTGAGGAAATTGCTTCCGCGGCGGTAGCCTCTTCAAGCCCCGGCGCCAATTCATCAAACTCTGCCTGCCAGCCGGCGGCTTTTTGGCGGTCGGCAGCAAGATGCTGTTCCGCTTCGCTAAAGTTGCGCTCAGTCTGTTCCAAATCCTGAGACAGCTCCTGAGCACGCTGCTGGGCGTGTTCGATAGCCTGTTCAATACGGGCAACATCACCACCGATCTTATAAAAACGTGCCTGTACTTCATTGAAGGCATCGCTGCGATCCGTAAATTCGGTACGCAGTTTTTCAATGGCAGTGTCACAACCACCGCGCTGAGTGATATATTTTTCCTGCTCGATTTCCAGAGTGCCAATCACTTGCTTTTGTTCTGTGGCAGAGGCGTTAAAACCGCGCCATTTCAGGGCCAGTAATTCGGCGGAGGTTTGGCGCTCTTGTTTTTTATACTCGGCGTATTTCTCTGCCGCTTTAGCCTGACGCTCAAGGCGGCCCAACTGACGACCCAGCTCATCGCGGATATCGGTCAGCCGCTCAAGATTCTCCATGGTGCGCTGCATACGTCCTTCAGTGTCCCGGCGGCGCTCTTTGTATTTAGAAATGCCTGCGGCTTCTTCAATATAAACTCGCAGCTCATCTGGCTTAGCTTCGATCAGACGAGAGATCATGCCCTGCTCAATAATCGCGTAACTACGCGGGCCAAGACCTGTGCCGAGGAAGATATCGGTAATATCCCGACGGCGGCATTTATTGCCATTGAGGTAGTAGTTAGACTGGCCATCACGGGTCACTTTGCGCCTGATACCAATCTCATTGTAGGAGGCATACTCACCGACAATACGACCGTCAGAGTTATCGAATATCAGCTCAATAGAAGCCTGGCCCACTGGCTTGCGGCCACCAGAACCATTAAAGATAACATCAGACATAGACTCGCCACGCAGGTTCTTGGCTGAGCTCTCTCCCATAACCCAGCGCACGGCATCGATAATATTCGATTTACCACAGCCGTTGGGGCCGACCACGGCACAGAGGTTACTTGGGAAGTTGACATTGGTTGGGTCCACAAAGGATTTGAACCCAGCTAATTTAATCGATTTAAGCCGCATGTTTAGTCATTCTACTTGTGTTCGGTCCAGTCCGTTGGCCGCAGGATTGCTTATCAGTTAGCAGTCAATTCTACACAGTCTGAGCCGTACACAAAACAGTAAATCATTGATTGGGGCATTTACTTTGGATCGGGCCATTGTCAGCGACTAAAATCAGGCCCATTGCTGTTGATTATGGACTGTGGCGAATAAATTAAGGCCTCTGGCGATTAATGATGAGACTGATAATATCGCTGAAAGGTAGCTCGATAACCTCAGAGCTGGTCTCCCAATCTCCAGACTGAGGTGTTGCTGAGCCAGAAGCTGACAACCGAGCCACCAGCCGCACCTCAGTGGCACTGGAAATCCCTCGCCCCGCCATCAGCGCATCACTGTCACTCAGAGTCAGAGTCGCAGGCAGATCGCCGGCACGCAGCTTGCGCGCAGCCAGCGGCATAGGTGGCCCCGAGGCCTCAACAACAGCCACAAATACCAGCTGGTCAGGGGCAAAATCAATGCTCGAATCCAGCCTCACTGAGAGCTTAATCTGCGGCTGGTCAGACTGATCTGGCGCCACAGACTCGCCGCCAGAGAGCATTTTCTCAGCCCGCTCTATACCAATCAGCAGAGCCTGGGCTGTGGAACTGGCGGGATCCAAACTCTGACGGGCGCCCTGCCAATAGGTGACCGCCAACTGCAACTGTCCAGTCTGAAATGCCTGAATACCCTTTAAGCCGAGCACCGTAGGGTTACTGGAATCTACCGCAAAGGCTCTCTCCATAGCATCCACAACTGGCGCACTAAATTTACTGCCTTCCAGCAGAAACAATGTCTCGGCATATTGCGCCAGCAGATACCCATCCTCAGGCTGGGCCTCAACGGCCGCAGCAAGAAACTGACTGGCGGAGAGCAGGTCACCCTCTGCAAGTGCCGACTGGGCCAGCATAACCCAGTAATAAACATTTTCCGGACGCTGCTCGGCGCGCTTTGCAATTGCGCTGTCTAGCTGCTCACGCCATTGCTCAAACAGTTGGACATCTTCCGTCACCTGAGGGGCCTGCTCTATTAGCCGAACAATTTCTTCGTCAGCATAGGCACCCACCTGGTTGTAGGTAAGCCAGGTTATCAGCGGCACTGAGATAATCAGCACAGGCAGCAGCCAGAGACCTGCTTTGCTTTGCTTTGCTGCAGAATGCTCTGTCGCTGTATTGCTCAGCAGCAATTGCTGAGCATCGGCTAGCAGCTGCTCAAATTGATCCTGACTGATCTCGGCATTATCCAGCTGGCGCTGATACTGCTCCTGCTGCTCGCGAAAAATCGCCACATTGGTCTGCTCAATCGAGGAGTTCGAGCTGGAGCGACGCCAGTTCGACAGAAACGGGTAGAGGATAAAAACACTGGCAGCCACCAGCATCAGTACAAACATGGGCCAGAATGTCATTACTGCTTATCCTTATTGCGCAAAAGTTGATCCAAGCGCTGTTGATCAACAGCGCTCAGCTCATCCATTTGTTCCAGCGGCGTATCAGTGCTGGCTCGATTAAAATATAGTCTGAAGAGAACCCACAGACCAACCAACAAAAACAGTACCGGCGCCGCCCACAACAGCCAGGTATTTTGATTTACCTCTGGTCTGTAAAGAATAAATTCAGAGTAACGGTTCTTGAGATAATCTTTGATTTCCCGGTCACTCATACCCTCTTCCAGAAGACGCTGGACCTGAGCGCGCAAATCCTCTGAGATAGGAGAGTTGGAATCCGCCAGATTTTGATTTTGGCACTTGGGACAGCGCAGTTCCTGCACCAACTGCTGATACCTGATGCGCAGAGACTCATCGGAAAATTCAACTACAGCTGTGCTGGCCACAGCCATATTGGCGAGCAACAAACTCAGCACCACAAACCCCAGCACTCTCATTCAAGTGCTCCGGTTAACTCTTCGTACAATGCCTTAAGCTCAGCGTTCCAAATGCGATCATCAACCACTCCAACCCGGCGATAACGAATGATCCCGTCGCCATCTACCAGATAGGTTTCCGGAGCGCCATAAACCCCCAGATCAATGCCCAGACTACCCTCGGCATCGAAAATATTAAACTGATAGGGATTGCCCCGCTCATACAGCCACAGCTTGGCCTCAGCTCGCTGATCTTTGTAGTTGAGACCAACAATCACAACCCCCTGCTCGGCCAGGCTATTGAGCATAGGGTGCTCGATACGGCAGGCAAAACACCAGGTAGCCCAGACATTGACCAGCAAAACCTGACCGCGGAAGTCCTCGCGACTAACAATCTCTTGATCACCCTCAAGACGCGGTAAAAAGAACTCAGGGAAAGGCTCACCAACCAGTGCCGAGGGCAATTCCTGAGGGTCTTTATCCAGCCCCAGCAGCAATACAATACTGAGTGCAGCAAACAGAGCCAGTGGGATAAAAAGTGCGACTCTGTTCATAAGCCCGGCACCATACTCTCGTCACTGTCTGCGTTTTTGCGCTTGCGCCTATAACGCTTATCTAAAGAGGCCAGCAGGCCACCCAGAGCAATCATCAATCCACCCAGCCAAATACAGCGCACAAAAGGCTTTACCTGCAGCCGAATAGCCCAGGCCTGACCTGCCAGCGGCTCAGCCAGGGAGACATATAGATCACGACTGAGGGCGGCATCAATGGCGGCCTCAGTCATCACCTGCCCGCCCGCTTTATAGTTGCGCTTCTCCGGCAACATCACAGTGCTAAAGCCTGACTCAGACCGCACATTAATCTGCCCCCTGTAGGCAACAAAGTTGGGCCCCTGAACCTGCTCAACACCGCCAAATTCAAACTCATATTCAGCGACCTGTGCTGTGTCACCGGGCATCATGCGCACATCAATCTGGGTATCATAGATACTGCTAAGACCCACACCGAGAATACACACAGCCAAGCCTGTATGGGCGCAAACCATGCCCCAATAACTGCCTGACAGACGACCGACACGATTCAGCTTGCCTCCCAACTTGTCGGCCAGATCTGTCGCCGTCATGGTAACGACCCAGAAAACCAACAGCAGGGTAAACACGGCCCCAAAGGAATAACTTTGCCATGAAATCTCCGCCGCTAAAAACAACGGCAGCACCAGTGCCATGACTCCAGAGACCATTCCAGGCAAAAACCCTTTGCTCAGCAATAGCGAGGCATCGGTTTTTTTCCACCTTGTGAATGCAGCAAACCCAACGCTGATAGCCAGACCCGACATCAGCGGCACAAAAAAGAAATTAAAATAGGGAGGGCCAACAGAAATCTTACCCAGATCCAATACGTCAGCCAGCAAGGGGTATAGGGTACCCACCAGAATCATCGCCATGGAACTGACCAGCAGAATATTATTCACCAGCAACATCATCTCTCTTGACCAGGCGCCGTAGCCAGCAACCTTGTGCATGGCCGGTCCGCGCAGGGCAAACAGCAACAGCGAACCGCCAATCACCAGAGCCAAAAATGCCAAAATAAACACCCCCCTCTCAGGATCGCTGGCAAAGGCATGGACGGAGGTCAATATGCCAGAGCGTACTAGAAAGGTACCCAGCAGACTCAGGGAGAATGCAAAGATCGCCAACAGCAACGTCCAGCTGCGAAACACACCGCGCTTTTCCGTGGCTGCAATGCTGTGCACCAGAGCTGTGCCCACTAACCAGGGCATAAATGATGCGTTTTCCACCGGGTCCCAAAACCACCAACCGCCCCAGCCCAGTTCGTAATAAGCCCACCAGCTGCCAAGGGTGATACCTATGGTCAAACAAACCCAGGCCAGATTAATCCAAGGCCGTGACCAGCGCGCCCAGGCACTGTCAAACTGACCACCGATCAGCGCAGCAATAGCAAAGGCAAAAGGCACAGCAAAACCCACATAGCCCATATACAACATAGGCGGATGCACAATAAGACCGAAGTCCTGCAACAGAGGGTTGAGGTCGCCGCCTTCCAGCGGCGCCACAGGCAGAATGCGCTCAAAGGGATTTGAGGTCAGCAGCAGAAACAGGGCAAAACCAACAGCGATTGCGCCGAGTATGGATAACACTCGTGCAGAGAGCTGCAGAGGCAGTTCACGGCTAAACATTGCCACCGCCGCAGACCAACCAGCCAGAATCAATGCCCATAGCAACAGCGAGCCCTCGTGAGCACCCCATACGGCACTAAATTTAAATCGGTCTGGGAGCAATGTATTGGAGTTGTTGGCAACATATCTAAGCGAGAAATCATCCAGCAAAAATGCATTGGCCAGGCAGGCAAAAGACAGGCCCATAAAGACCAGCTGACCAATGGCCATTGAGCGGCCCAGCTCCATCCAGCTGCGATAGCCATTAAATGACCCGAGCATTGGCACTAATGCCTGAACCACCGCAAAACACAGCGCGACAATTAATGCCGCATGTCCTAACTCTGGCGTCATTGCGCTGCTTCCTGTCGTTTTTTGCTCTCATAGGCAGCATTCATGGCGTCTGCCACCTCAGGCGGTGTGTAATTCTCATCATGTTTAGCCAACACCTCAGTGGCCTGCAAAACCAGATTTTCATCCAGCTTGCCCGATGCAATAGCCGCCTCGCCTTCGGCAAACAAATCAGGAAGAATACCGCCGTACTGCACATCTAATGTCGCCATGCCGTCGGTGACAGTAAATTTCACATCCAGCGAGTCCGGTGAGCGCACCACAGAACCATCAACCACCATACCGCCCGCTCTTATGTTGACCGACTGAGGCGCTTCGCCCGCAGCGATCTGTGCCGGAGTATAAAAGTAATTGGCATTCTGTCCGATCATATAGGCCATAAGCCCCACAATCACCGAAGCGGCAACCATAATAAGAATGACCATCTGCAGGCGCTGTTTACGTATGGGGTGCATTATTGATTGTCCTCTTGGGTTATACGGCGCCGCTGTTCCCGGCGCAGTTGCTGGGCAATGGTTTTTAAATGGGCACGATGCACCTGCAGTGGCCGCACTAACAGCCAGGCCATCATTAGCAATGTCACCAGCACAGCAGTCCAGACATACTGGCCGTGGCCTGCCATTTCCAGCATCTGTTGAACACTGTCAAACTGAAATTTCATTCCTTGTCCTCCCCTGCGCTGCCTTGATCAGCTCGCAATGCCAGATCACAGACCCATGCCGCTTTGCGCTCGCGCTGCAATATCTCAGCCCGGATAAATAAAATTAATGCCAGGGCATAGAAACTATACAGGGCAACAATCATGACCAGCAGAGGCTGAAACATATCGATATGCATACTCGGGGCTGAGGTCAATTTAATCGTTGCCGGCTGGTGCAATGTGTACCACCAGTCCACAGACTTATAAATAATCGGAATATTGACCGTACCTACCAGAGCTAGGATAGCGCTAGCTTTATTGCCTGCCTCCTGACTGTGGAACGCATACTGCAGTGCCAGCACCCCCAGGTACAGAAACAGCAGTATCAACATCGACGTAATACGCGCATCCCAAACCCAGTAAGTGCCCCAAGTAGGCTTGCCCCAAACAGCGCCAGTGAACAGTGCCAAGAAGGTCAGTACAGCGCCAATAGGTGCCGCGGACTTCATGACCATATAGCTGAGTTTCATTTTCCAGATCAGACCAATGGCACCGGCAATTGCCATCAGGTAATAGCCCGCCAGAGCTAAAAATGAGACTGGAACATGGAGATAGATAATGCGAAAGCTATTACCCTGCTTGGCATCCTGAGGTGCATAACCCAGCCCCCAGACCAGACCAGCTACTAATAAAACCAAGGTCAGGGCCCACAACCATGGTAGCCAGCGGCCTGTGGTTTCGTAGAACCAGCGAGGAGATCCCAGTCGATAAAACCATGTCCAATCCCGATTTGAAGCCATAATCCACAAAACCCTTAAAAATTAATTACTGCTAACCAGCCGCAGCGCGCCGCCAATAGCCCAGGGACAGAGCGCAATCGCTGCGCAGAGCATAGCCGCCAAAACTGACAGAGGCCCCAACCAGTTAAATCCATCCACCGCTGTCTGCACCGCAGCACTGCCAAAAATAATTACCGGTATATACAGAGGTATCACCAAGATGGACAGCAGCAACCCACCTTTGCGCAATGATACGGTTAACGCTGCACCAACAGCACCTATAAGACTCAAACAGGCAGTGCCCAGCGCCAAACTGGCCATCATTGGCACAGTGGCCACGGCGGGCAATGACAGCATCAAACCGATAAGCGGCGATACTAGCGTCAGCGGCAATCCTGTCACCAGCCAATGGGCGGTGACCTTGCCCAGCACCGGCAGCGCCAAAAGCTGCGGGGCAATTAACATCTGTTCTAGCGAACCATCCTGGTGATCTGCGGCAAATAATCCCTCTGTCGACAGCAAAGTGGCCAACAGCGCCATCACCCAAATAATACCCGGTGCTAACTCTGCCAACCGCTGCGGATCAGGGCTGACCCCCAGAGGAATCAATATCGAGACCAGCAAAAAGAAAATCAATGGGCTAGCCGCCTCACCCAACCGCCGGTAGGACAGCAACAGATCGCGCCTTAAATAGGCGCTAAAACCTATATTACTCATTGCTGTTGCTCCCGATCTTTATGGGACTCAATACTGTACTTACGAACCTTATCCATAGCCAGATCTTGGTGGGTCGAGAGTAAAATGCAGCCACCAGTCGCCACATGACTCGCCATGCGCGCCTGCAGAATACTTACACCCTGTTTGTCGATAGCCGTAAATGGCTCATCCAGATACCAAACTTTGGCCTGACTGGTGAACAACCGCGCCAGAGCCACACGCCTGTGTTGCCCGGCAGAGAGGCTGTAACAGGGAACATCCTCATAGCCGCGCAGACCAACCTGAGCCAGCGCCGCGCTAATTTCAGCCGCCGTGGTTATCGCAGGACTCATCCAACGCAGATTCTCGTCTGCACTGAGAGTTAGTTTTACCGCCGGTTGATGGCCAATGTAAAGAATGTTGGCAAGATACTCATAGTAGCAATTAGCAATATTTTCGCCGCAGAACAAAATCGAGCCTGATGTTGGCTGCAGGGCACTGGTCAGCAGCCTGATCAAGGTGGTTTTACCGGCGCCATTAGGACCCTCAATCTGCACAATATCCCCCGCCTCAACACTGAAGCTGATCGGTTCAAAGATATTGCAGTCGTCACGTTCAAAGAACAGGCGATCAACCGTTAAGAGAGGTGTTTTGGGCAACAGATAGTTCCGCGGTCTAGTTAATTATTACGGCTGCAATTGTAGCAAAATTCAGACGTGAATGGTTGGCTTTCGTTGATTTAAGCGGCAGCAGAAATCCAGTTAAAATCTGCAGAATGGCTAATCAAAGTCATCATCAAAATCATAGTCCCGCATCTGCTTCTGCACACGCGCCTCTTCAAGCTTCAACTCAAGACGCCGCCTTGACTCCAGGTCCAACTGCGCGCGTTGCTTATCGGTCAGACTGGGCTCATCAGCCCCCGATGATTCCTCATCGTCTATCCCGTGCCCTAGTTCATCAAGATCATCACCCATAACTCAAACCTCAGGTTCACAACCTAACAATTCTTACTTGCGGAATATTACGGTACAAAACCGAAAATAAGTGCAAAACAATCAATCGTCAAGAAAATAAATCTGCCGGGGAATCTATTGCCTGACCACTAGTCAAACCAGTTAAGTTACCCATACGTATCTTTCACCGAAACAAGTCATTAGGTTATTGGAGAACGCATTTGAACAATCCAGCTTTTAAAGTTCGCACGGTGGCTATAGCCATATTTGTTTTGTTATTTGGACTCAGTCAGACCAGCACTGCGGAGCAACGAGAGGCAATCTTTGCCGGCGGCTGTTTCTGGTGTATAGAGAGTGACTTTGAAAAACTCGACGGCGTAAAAGCGGTAGTCTCCGGCTATATTGGCGGCCATATAGCCAACCCCAACTATAAGCAGGTTTCATCTGGCACCTCGGGCCATACCGAAGCGGTCAAAATCACCTTTGACAGCCAAACTATTAGCTACCAGCAGCTGCTGGCGCACTTTTGGGTCAACATTGATCCTCTTGATGGTGACGGGCAGTTCTGTGATCGCGGCGCCCAGTATCGCAGTGAACTTTTTTATCTCGACGGGAATCAGCAGCAGGAAGCCCAGCAGTCTCTGGACCAACTTATTACCAGCGGGACCCTGAAGGGCGACATCAAAACGAAGATAACTGCAGCCAGTCAATTCTACCTGGCTGAAGACTACCATCAGGACTATTACAAAAAGAACCCCACCCGCTACAACTACTACCGCTGGAGCTGTGGTCGCGACAAGCGGCTAATGCAGCTTTGGGGCACGAAAAAAGAATAACGTCATTGCTCTAATGCACCACCAGCATATCGGTGTCTAAGTAACTCAGTACTTTCTCAGCTGAGTTGCCAATGAACTTGCCCGCCAGACCACGATTGGCGGCGCTGCCAATCACCAACAGCCCATGAGTATCAACAATGTCCCCAAGGGCCTTATCTACCCGGCCTGTTAACACCTCAATCCTGTCTGGCCGAACGCTGAGTTTATCCAACATCAGTTTGAGTTTCTGCTGGCTGCGCACTTTGGCCTCGGCAGCAGTTTCATGCCACAGCACAGATTGTCCTGGAATGGGTGGCACATAGGCCATAGGTACAGCCATGGCATCAAAGTCTGGCAGCACAGAAACTATCCATAGCGGCATTGACAGTGCACCAGCCAATCGCTGCGCCTGACCAATTACCCTCTCCCCCAACGCACTGTGCTCGGGACTTTCATCCAGAGTACTCACCGCAGCAATGACCTCCTGAATAACTGCATTCTGGCCGCTGATCAACCACAGAGGACAGCTCGCATCACGTAACAGTTGCCAGTCTTCAGGAGTCTGTAAAAAATTTGCCAGCCGCGAGTGCCTATCTCCCGCCACCTTAATAATCAAGTCAGCCTCCATCTTGCGGGCCTTATCCACCACTGGTCGGCACCAGCGCTTGCCCCAGGTCATACTGGAGCTGAAACTGACATTAAATTGATCAGTCAGCAATCTGAGCTTGGTTTCAGCACTATCGAGAATAGACTGTTTAATATCTTTGTAATTATCAAAACCTACATATTTGTGCATCTCTTCAATCTGATCATAGACGGTCATCAGTAGATGTAGCCTGCCCTCAGACTGGGCGATTATCTTCACGGCTTGGGCCACTGCCTGCTCATCGATATCGGACCCATCCAATACTACAAGTATATTTTCCATAGCTGCTCCCATTAGTTGTTGCCAACTGCATAATTGTTATTTCACTAGTAATTCTAGCCAGCTAGAGCGCAGCATCAGCAGTTACAGAGCATCAGATGATATAGGTCAATTCCCTGTCTATACTAAAGAAGCTGTCCAGAGTTCAAACCGGCGCGTCACCGACTGTGGGCAGAACCCAAAACTCAGTTTGCCAAGGAAGGGAATTTCATGCGATCACCGCAACTTATGATCAAACCTAATAACTGTCACAGCTGTCGCATGAGCGCTCTGTGTCTGCCACTGGCGCTCCACACAAGTGACTTGGATAAGCTCGACAATGTCATTCAACGGGGCAAGCCAATGCAGAAAAACCAGTCTGTATTTTATGCTGGTGATACCTTTACCTCGGTGTATGCCATTCGCAGTGGCGCGGTGAAGTCCTACTGTATTACCGATGATGGTACTGAGCAGGTGACGGGCTTTTATTTGCCGGGAGAGATATTTGGCTGGGACGGCATAGCCACCAGCAAACATTCCAATCATGCAGTTACTCTAGAAACCTCAGCACTCTGCGAGATTCCCTTTGCCCAATTTGAGCGTCTCGGCGCCACCATGCCGATGCTGCAGCAGCATTTTATGCGGCTGATGTCGAAGGAAATCAGCACAGATCAGGCTCTGATTACATTACTGAGTAAGAATTCTGCCGAAGAGCGTGTTGCTAGCCTGCTGCTTAGCTTGTCGAAACGGCTTAAAAGTCAGCAGCTTAGCGCCACCAAATTTCGCCTGCCCATGTCCAGAGCAGATATTGGCAACTATCTCGGCCTTACCGTAGAGACTGTAAGCCGGGTATTCAGCCGCTTTCAAAGCTTTGACCTAATTTATTGCGAGCGCAAAGAAATCGAAATCATCAATCTGCAACGGCTCTCCTCACTGGCTCACAATGCCGAGTGCCTCTAAGGCCTGCAACATAACGACAGTTTAGATTGAGCTGACATCCAGCCCGTCCTACAATGCGTAAAACCATTGGAACCCAC
Organism: uncultured Pseudomonadales bacterium; assembly: GCA_943788875.1. GTDB lineage: Bacteria > Pseudomonadota > Gammaproteobacteria > Pseudomonadales > Porticoccaceae > HTCC2207. The sequence continues at coordinate 103,986 of CALSSA010000008.1, forward strand.
AATGAAAATCTACTTAGTTGGCGGCGCTGTTCGCGATAAATTACTCGATTATCCCAGTGATGAAAATGACTGGGTGGTGGTTGGTGGCTCGCCACAAGAGATGGTCGACCTGGGCTATCAGCCTGTGGGGCAAGACTTTCCCGTCTTTATCAACCCCAAAACCGGCGAAGAATATGCCCTGGCCCGCACCGAGCGAAAATCCGGCAATGGCTATCAGGGTTTTAGCTTTCATACCGCACCAGATATCAGCCTCGAGGATGACCTGATCCGTCGTGATCTGACCATCAATGCCATGGCAGAGGACGAGAACGGGCAGATTATCGACCCCTATGGTGGCCAGCGAGATCTCAACCATAAACTACTTCGTCATGTTTCCGATGCGTTTACCGAAGACCCATTGCGGGTTTTGCGTGTCGCTCGCTTTGCTGCCCGCTACCATCATTTAGGGTTTACCATCGCCCCAGAGACTATGAGCCTGATGCAAGATCTGGTTAGCACTGGTGAACTTGCCCATCTGGTGGCCGAGCGCCTGTGGAAAGAAACCGAGCGAGCCCTCTGTGAGCGCTCGCCAGATATCTATATTCAGGTACTGCGAGACTGCGGTGCCCTAGCTGAACTATTTCCGGAAGTGGAAAAGCTGTTTGGAGTCCCCCAGCGGGCTGACTACCATCCAGAGGTCGACACCGGCATCCATACCTTGATGTCATTACAGCAGGCCGCCAGACTGTCCGACTGCGCCAGAGTGCGGTTTTCTGTGCTGGTCCATGATCTGGGTAAAGGCATTACGCCTGATGATGTACTGCCCAGCCACAGAGGCCATGAAGCGCGGGGTCTGCCGCTGGTTAAAAATGTCTGTGATCGCCTTAAAGTGCCCAATGAGCATCGTCAGCTGGCGATGGTGGTAACCGAATTTCACCTGCTGTGCCACAAAGCGCAGGAACTGCGGCCAGAAACTATCTTAAAACTGCTTAAAGGTCTTGGGGCTTTAAAATCCGCAGACCGACTCGAGGACTTTTTGCTCTGCTGCGAGGCAGATGCAAGGGGCCGCACAGGCTTTGAAGATCGCGATTATCCATCCTCAGATTATTTGCGCGAGGCACGACAGGTCGCGCTCGACACTGATATCTCAGACCTTCTGAACTCTGGCATTAGCGGCGCGGAGATTGGCCAACAACTGAGTCAGCGTCAAATTGCCGGACTCACCGAATTTAAACAAAATTACCCAACATCTCAGGCATAACTATGAATCAACAAGATCGGCAAGTGGTACTGATAACCGGCGCCGCAAGACGTATTGGTGCAGTCACCGCCCAGCTATTTCACGACGCGGGCTACACAGTCGTTATTCATTACAATAATTCCGCCGCCGCTGCCGATAGGCTTTGTGAGCAGCTTAATGCCCAGCGCCCGGACAGCTGCCTGTTGGTGCAAACCGATCTCAATGACATGGCAGCGCTGGATAAAATCACCGACCTGGTCAACAGCCTGGGGCGGCTTGATGTGCTGATCAACAACGCTTCAAGCTTTTACCCGACTCCACTGGAAAACTGTGACGACCAACAGTGGAATGACCTGATTAACAGCAACCTCAAGGGGCCGTTCTTTTTATCTCAGAAGCTGGCGCCAATGCTGGTTAAAGCTCAGGGAGCCATTGTTAATATCTCAGATATGCATGCGCGCCAGGCTCTCAGCAACCACCCTATTTACACCATTGCTAAGGCCGGCAATATCGCTATGACCAAATCAATGGCAAAAGATCTGGGCCCCCATGTGCGGGTCAACAGTGTTGCTCCGGGCGCGATTCTGTGGCCCGAACATGAGCAGGATGATGTGGATAAGCAGAGCTCTGTACTGAGCAAGGTGCCCATGGGCAGGCTCGGCACTGAGTCCGACATTGCTCAGACGGCATTCTTTTTAGCGGTAAATGCGACTTATATGACCGGCCAGACTATTGCCGTAGACGGTGGCAGTTCTAACAGCCTAGGCTGAGGGTGGCAAATTGATTCCGCGCCAGAGGAAGGCCACCGGCCAGAGCCTCTGTTTCTCTCTGTCGTAGTCCTGCCAATGCTGGTTATAGGTTTTCTCGGTCACAGGATGAGCAGTATCACCAGCGACTTCAGCCATGGGTTGAAGTACAAAGGCATTTTTAAGCACTTCATCACGAGGAAGTTTAACCCCCTCAATTTCGCCAGCAAAATCATCTAGGGTAAGAATGTCAATATCCAAACTACGCGGCCCAAATCGCGGCGCGCTGCGATCGCGGCCATTTTGGTCCTCAATCTGCTTAAGCAACCTTGAGACAGTGCCAATGGTTGATTCGGTGCGAATGCCCACCACCAAATTATAAAAGCTATCCCCTTCAAAACCCACTGACTCACTCTCGTATACCGAGGAGATAATCAGCTCACCAAAGTTCTCTGCCAGACTATCCAGTGCCGCACCTATATGCAGGTGCCGCTGAATATTACTACCCAAGCTAAGGAACAATAATGCCATTAAGGCCGCTCTCCTCGCTCAATAATAATCCCTACATCCTGGGAATATCTTAGTGCACCAGGCTTGCTGACGCGCAACTTTAGCCAGGGAACCGAGAACTCTTCACGCACAATGCGCGCAATCTCTTCCGCCAGTCGCTCAACCAGCAAAAATTCACTGGCTTCAATAAAGGCAATCAGCCGCTTGGCAATCGACTTATAGTTGAGCGCATGCTCAATATCATCGGTTTCTGCCGCCTTGCGGATATCATGGGCCATCTCCAGATCCAGACTGATGGTCTGTTTGACCTCACGCTCCCAGTCATAAATACCAATAATGGTCTCAATGCGCAGGTCTCTTATATAAACAATATCCATTTCTATTCCTTGATTAGCGGGACTGTAAATTCTGTAACTGGTCCAGAGGCCAGCGTGGCGTGGCCGCAATGGCGAGCTCATTGCTCTGACCTGCCTTTAAACGCTGACAGCCCGCGTAGGCAATCATGGCGCCATTATCGGTGCAAAACTCATGGCGTGCATAGAATACTTCGGCGTCCTCTTTCGCCAGCGCGACCTCGAGCTTGTCACGCAACCTGGCATTGGCAGACACACCACCAGCAATCACCAGTGTTTTCATATTGGTTTGCTTCAGGGCACGTCGACATTTAATCACCAACGTATCCACCACTGCCTCCTGAAACCCAGCGCAGATATCCACAGCATCTTGATCACTGGGCAGCATATCCTCCCCCCGATGTTTTTCAATCAAATTGCGGGTGAATGTCTTGAGCCCTGAAAAACTAAAATCCAGCCCTGGCCGGTCAGTCATCGGGCGAGGAAAATCAAAGCGGTCGATCTGACCTCGATCAGCCATAGCAGCCAACACAGGGCCACCGGGATAATCCAAGTCGAGCATTTTAGCAGTCTTGTCAAAGGCTTCGCCAGCCGCATCATCCAAAGACTCACCCAGCACCTCATATTCACCTATAGCCTGCACCGAGACCAGCTGGGTGTGACCACCCGATACCAAAAGCGCTACAAATGGAAACTGTGGAGGGTTCTCCTCCAGCATCGGTGCCAATAAATGGCCTTCCATATGATGCACTCCAAGCACAGGGATATCCAAAGCAAAGCCCAGCGCAGTGGCCATAGCCCCACCAACCATCAGCGCCCCCATAAGACCTGGACCCGATGTGTATGCAATGCCCTGCAAATCAGCTTTGTTAACGTCTGCCTCCTCCAACACCAGATTGAGCAGCGGGATAATTTTGCGCACATGATCTCTAGAGGCCAGCTCAGGCACTACTCCACCATATTCTGCATGGAGTTTGACCTGAGAATAAAGCGTATGCGCAAGCAAACCTCGCTCACTGTCATAAACAGCCAGTCCAGTTTCATCGCAAGATGTTTCAATACCCAATACAAGCATTTAATGCAGGCCTTAAATAACCATTAGGGGTGCAACTTTAAACCCTCTACCGCCCCCTGTGAACCTCAACTTTACGGGATATTGGGGACAGCTAAAAAGCCTGCAAAAAACTTTGCATCAACAGGGCTAAGTGTATAGACTACGCGCCCTTGAAGAGTCGACTACAGACAGGCTGTATCGGCAATTGTTATTCACTACAGGATTATGCATTTATGCCAAGCGTTCGAATTAAAGAAAACGAGCCCTTTGACGTAGCACTACGTCGCTTTAAACGTTCATGCGAAAAAGCCGGAATACTGGCCAAAGTTCGCAGCTGTGAGTTCTACGAGAAGCCCACTTGGGAACGTAAGCGAAAAGCTGCTGCCGCTGTAAAGCGCAACCAGAAAAAAGTATCTCGCGAATCACGCAAGTTTACTCGACTCTATTAAAGCCAGCTCTGACCCCAGAGTTGTTTTTTAAAGAGTTAAATCAAAGAGCGCCCCGCGGGCGCTTTTTGTGTTTCTGGATTTCACAAAACCAACCTTTTAATGGAGCCGAGCAACTGCTATGTCAATGAAAAAACAGATTAACGACGCCATGAAAGATGCCATGCGCGCTAAAGACAAACCCCGTCTGGGTGCCATTCGCCTGATGCAAGCAGAGTTCAAACGTATCGAAGTGGACGAGCGCATTGAAATCGATGACGCCCGAGTACTGGCTGTGCTAGACAAAATGGTTAAACAGCGCCGCGACTCCATCAATCAGTACGAAGCTGCAGGCCGCCAGGAACTGGCCGATATAGAAATCGCCGAGATTGCTGTCATTCAGGACTTTCTGCCCGCCGCCCTTAGCGACGAAGAGATCAACGCTATGGTTCAGGCTGCCATCGAACAGACCGGCGCCAACTCAATGGCCGATATGGGTAAGGTCATGGGAATTATCAAACCTCAGATTCAAGGTCGTGCCGATGCCGGCGCCGTCAGTGGACTGGTGAAGGCCGCCCTTACCGCCTAAGGTGGCCCGATTGAAAAACTCTGTTTAAATTTCCCGCGGGAAGGCGTTACACTGTACCATCCACTGATAATAGCTCGTAGCGCCAATGCCCGGATTAATTCCCCAGACATTTATTGATGATCTACTCGACCGCGTCGATATAGTCGATGTAGTCAACAGTCGTGTGCAGTTAAAGAAAGCAGGCAAAAATTACAAAGCCTGCTGCCCATTTCATGAAGAAAAAAGCCCCTCCTTTACCGTCGCCCAGGACAAGCAGTTCTACTATTGCTTTGGCTGCGGCGCTGGCGGCAATGCCCTGGGCTTTGTTATGGAGTTCGACCGGGTAGACTTTTTGCCTGCCGTCGAAATGCTGGCCAAAAATGCCGGGCTGGAAATTCCCAGAGAAGCAGCACCAGATCGCGCTGTCAGCAAACAGAAAGATAGCCTTTACTCTATACTCACGGAGTCAGATAAATTTTTTCGCCAGCAACTGCGCTCCCATCAAGCCGCAGCCACAGCAGTCAATTACCTCAAGGGACGGGGACTCAGCGGCCAGATAGCCGCTAAGTTTGGTGTAGGCTATGCCCCACCCGGCTGGGACAACCTACTCAACCACTCAGGCACAGAGCAGGAAAAAGTAAAATTGCTGGAAGAATCCGGCATGCTAATCGTCAAACCGGAAGAAAAAAAGCAATATGACCGCTTTCGCCACCGCATTATGTTCCCGATTCGCGACCAGCGTGGGCGCACCATCGGCTTTGGCGGCCGGGTGTTGGATGACAGCACACCCAAATATCTAAACAGCCCAGAGACTCCAGTATTCCACAAGGGCCGCGAACTCTACGGCCTCTACGAAGCCCGTCAGGCACTTAAAGAAATTCCCTGCCTGATAATGGTCGAAGGCTATATGGATGTGATTGCCCTAGCCCAATATGGTATTTACAACGCCGTGGCAACATTGGGCACAGCACTTACCGAAAATCATCTGCAAAAGCTGTTTCGCTACACCTCAGAGCTGGTATTTTGCTTTGATGGTGATAAAGCTGGCGTCCGCGCGGCAGCGCGCTCGCTGGAAATTGCGCTGCCGGAAATGCGCGATGGCGTCTCCGCAAAATTCCTTTTTCTCCCCGACGGCGAAGACCCGGACAGCATGGTACGCAAAATGGACACCACCGATTTCCAGCAACTGGTAGCCGGGGCCAAGCCTCTGTCAGAGTTTCTATTTGAGCAACTTAGCGACGGCATCGATTGCAGCACTGCAGACGGCAAAGCGCGACTCAGTAAAGTCTGCGCCCCACAGATCAACCGTATCCCCCAGGGCGTATTTCGCCAGCTAATGCTGGAAGAACTCTCTCGCCGCACCGGTATCAGTGCCGACAATCTGCGCGACTATGTCGCCAGCCACAAACCCCCTGAGCAGAGAGCTGCAGCAGAACCGACAAAGATTGCTGCCACCAGTGCACAGCAGATGGAAGCCCCAGATTACGGCAATAGCGACCCTCGGCAATACCCTTCCGGTGAAGGCTTTCATCCCGGCATGGAATATGAACCCTTTCCAGATCTAACCGCTGAACCCGCCAGCAAAATTCGCCTGTCACCGGTAAAGTTTCTTACCGCATTGTTGCTAAATCACCCGAGGCTAGCAGAGCATGCCGAAAATACCCATCTTCTGGAGAACAGCCAGGACAAGGATATTGAGTTATTTATTCGCGTCCTCAAATTGGTAAGAGAGAATCCCCAGTACAAACCCTCTCATATTTTTGCCTACTGGCTCGGCACCCATGGCAATCAGGATGAAACCAAAGCCCTGCAGGCGCTGGCCGCTATTGAGCTGTATCACCCGCCCAAAGGCATGGGTCGCGATGATCATCAGGAGTTCTGCGATGCCCTTGAGCATGTAAAAACCAGCACCTTCAATGCCCTGCCCGCAGCAGAAAAAGCTATACATCTGCTCCAGCAAAACAGCCTCAATGAGCGAGAAATTAAGCAGCTGCACAAAATTCGCCTGCAGCTTGGTGAAGACTTGCAATCTGATGAGTTAAAAAACAAGATAAAACAAAGACTTGTAGTCTAATATTAGTAAATAAAAATATGCCGAATAAAGACCAAATTCCCTGCGACAATCGGGCTTTTATTCGATATAATTGCGCGCTATTTTTTAGCCTCCCACAATAGAATTTGATACCTATGAGCGAAAATATCCAACAGCAACAATCTGGCATTAAAGATCTTATCGCCAAAGGTCGAGAACAGGGATATCTCACCTACGCCGAAGTGAATGACCACCTTCCAGAAGATATCGCCGATCCGGAGCAGGTCGAAGATATTATTCAAATGATCAACGACATGGGCATCACCGTTTTTGAAACGGCTCCAGATGCCGAAACATTGTTGATGATGTCGGGAGACAACACACCGGACGAAGTCGCAGCCGCAGAAGCCGCTGCCGCACTGGCCTCTGTAGAATCCGAGCAACACCGCACCACCGACCCAGTACGCATGTATATGCGCGAAATGGGCTCTGTAGAGCTGTTGACCCGTGAGGGCGAAATTGAAATTGCCAAGCGCATTGAAGAAGGTACCAGAGAACTGATGTCAGCTGTCTCTGATTGGCCTACCACAGTTGCTGCAGTGATCTCAGAATGGGATCGCGTGGTGGCTGGTGAGCGCAAGCTTACCGACGTGATCAGTGGTTACCTCAACCCAATGGAGCACGTACCATCCGCCCTTGCACAGCAGCAGGCTGCTGAAGCCGCTGAAGCCGAAAAGATCGCCAATGGCGAAGTGCCAGATGAAGATGAAGAGGAAGAAGAAGAGCACGAAGGTGGACTTGACCCGGAAGAAGCGCAGCGGCGTTTCGAAGAAATTCGTGCACAGCTTAAAAAGACCGACGCATCCATTGCGCGCTATGGCCGCGCCGGTAATGCATCAGTGAAAAACCTGCAGGATCAGGCTGAGCTGTTTAAATTCCTCAAACTGACACCACGTCAGTTCGACCCATTGACCGCCATGGTGCGCAGTGCAGTAGAAAAGATTCGTGCTGAAGAGCGCAATATCATGAAGCTCTGCATCCGCTACGCCAAAATGCCACGCAAAGACTTTATTAAGGCCTTCCCTGGCAATGAAACCGATCTTAAATGGACTGGCAAGCTGATCAAATCGAAAGCCGACTGGGCTCAGGGCGTTGTTAATCAGGAAGTTGATATTGTTAGGGCACAGAGAAAACTGGCAAAGGTTGAACAAGATAGCGGCTTGACCATTCTGACGATCAAAGATATCAACCGACGTCTCACCATCGGCGAAGCCATGGCGCGACGTGCCAAGAAAGAAATGGTTGAAGCTAACCTGCGTCTGGTGATCTCGATCGCCAAGAAATATACCAACCGTGGCTTGCAGTTCCTCGATCTGATTCAGGAAGGCAATATCGGTCTAATGAAAGCGGTAGACAAGTTTGAATATCGTCGCGGCTACAAGTTTTCGACCTACGCCACCTGGTGGATTCGTCAGGCTATTACCCGCTCCATTGCGGATCAGGCACGCACCATTCGTATTCCCGTGCATATGATTGAAACCATCAATAAACTCAATCGTATCTCCCGCCAAATGCTACAGGAAATGGGCCGCGAGCCTAGCCCTGAAGAACTGGCAGAGCGTATGGAAATGCCAGAAGACAAGATTCGCAAAGTCCTCAAAATTGCCAAAGAACCCATCTCCATGGAGACGCCCATTGGTGAAGATGAAGATGCAAGCATTGGCGATCTGATTGAAGATACTACTATCGCACTACCAGTGGATGAGGCGACCAAGCACAACCTCACCGAATCCACCCGCGGTGTTCTCGGCAGCCTTACTGCGCGGGAAGCCAAGGTACTGCGTATGCGCTTTGGTATCGATATGAACACAGACCACACATTGGAAGAAGTGGGCAAACAGTTTGACGTAACCCGCGAGCGTATTCGTCAGATCGAAGCCAAGGCACTGCGCAAGTTGCGCCACCCTACCCGCTCAGATCATTTGCGCAGCTTTATTGACGAGTAAGACTAGCAGTTTAAACGCCAAAATTTGGCTTAGCGCAAGGCGCGCAACGAGAAATTGAAGGAGCATACATTAAGTACGCGACTGAAAGCTCGAACCAGTGCAGCGCCGCGATAAGTCAAGAAGGCAAGTTTTAAAGAGGGCCCATAGCTCAGTTGGTTAGAGCAGTCGACTCATAATCGATTGGTCGTAGGTTCAAGTCCTACTGGGCCCACCATTTTCACCTGAAGATTCAAAATTGGACCTTCAAGGCTAGTCTGCCCAGCATTCTCAAGTGTAATCTACGTTGCCGCCCCGTGACTGCTACTGCATACAAAACAAATCATAATCCCCAATCCCTGCGTATAATGTCGGAACAAAGTACTGTAAAAAAAATTCTCAAAATCCAAACAATTTTTGCCCATAGCCCATGAAGATCCCTCTCAAACCTCTGCTGATAACGGCCACCATTACATTTGTTTTTACAGCGTTGGGCTATATCTTGTTTGGCGATAGTATTTATCTGACCACTGTATCTTTTTTTGCTGCATCTGTGGCCAACGCTACTGCTGTAGGTGGCGGCTTTCTGTTTATGCCCCTGTTTATCTACGTCTATAATCTGCCGGCACTGGTGGCTCTCAAGCTCAGTCTTGCTACCCAGGCCTTTGGCATGACCTCTGGCGCCATTGGTTGGGGTCGGCACTATATTGATACTCAGGCTTTTATAATAGGCTCTGCAGCCAGTATCTGCGGGGTGTGGCTGGCATCATTTGTATGGGTGGTGTCTGCGGAGCAGATTAAGCTGCTGTTTGCCCTCACCTCTCTGGCGGTATTTTTTGCTCTGATTGTTGAGGTTAAATTTGTAGACTCAGGCAGTGAACAGGCTGCCAACTTTAACCTTAGCCTCTCGACAGTATTTTTTATTGCTGCCGCCTTTGTGGGCGGATTGGTGACCGGGTGGACCGCAATTGGAGTAGGCGAAGTAATCGCTCTCTATCTGTTATTTATTTACCGGCTAAAGATCGAAGTGGCCATAGCAACCGGTGTCGCTGTTTTAGCCGCCAGCTCTGTGGCCGGTCTTGTCTTCCATAGCAATCTTGGTGGCATACCCTGGGAGTTATTATTGTTTACCATCCCGGGGGTTCTTGTAGGGGGCCGGGCCGGCGCCAAAATCGCCAAGGCACTTGAGAGCAATCAGGAGCCAGATGTCGATAAACAGAAAAATACCATGTCGCCGTTAAAGCGCGTTTTTGCCGCTGTTATTTTGCTTAACTGCCTGGCGATTTTTCTCTCTGAGATTGTCTCTCAGGGCAGCTACTAATCCCTGATTACACTGCCCAGCAATCCTGTTTATCTGCCGACTCTCACCAGCCCTAGAAATATCAGTTGAGACAATCCAGTCCATCCAACGCCATATGAATCAGCAAGCCAAAGCCTATCAATCTGGTTTTTGGAACAAAGCTCAAAGCCCCATACAGCAGAATCATCCAGGGCTGATGCAGAGGGTGAAAACCTATACTGCATCGATTGGGGTCGTAAATAGGAACCGCCAGCAGATGATCTATATCCACTAACATAGTTGCGATCAATAACAGATAAGCATATTTCCAGTTATCGCGATACAACAGAGCAACGAGTATTGCAGGCACTAAAAAGTGCAAGCCTATATGAAGCACAATGGCAGGCATCCAAATTAACAGTAGCCGGAAGTATACCCTGACAGACACAAATAAGCCCCGCAAACCATCGCCTGCAGGACCTATTAATCAACAGCAATCTAAATGCTTTTCAGCATAGATCAATCAGCGGCTTTGCCACCTGCAGGCTGGGCATACCAAATTAGCTGCCGGTAAACTTCGCGGGCCTTCTCTCTGAAAACGCCATAATCCCCTCTTGCAAATCATTCGACTCCAGACTGGTCATCATGGTGTACATACCATTAATCATCAGGCTTTGCTCATCGGTCAGATTCTCTGACTGGCGCAGAATAAACTTGGTGCCGCGCACGGCCATGGGGGAATTGCCTGCAATCTCCTGAGCCAGCGCCATTCCAGCTTCCATAGTCGCTTCAGCGGACTCATACACATCATTGACCAAGCCAATCTTTTCAGCACGGTCGGCTTTGATATCTTTGCCGGTGTAGGCCAGTTCGGCTACGTGGCCGGCATTCAATATTTTGGGTAGGCGCTGTAGCGTTCCTACGTCGGCTACTAGACCTAAACGTGTTTCACGCACGCTGAACACTGAGCAGGCGCTGGCAATACGGATGTCGCAGGCAGTGATCAGGTCTACGCCGGCACCCAAGCAGAAGCCCTGCACTACGCCAATCACTGGCAGTGCGCATTCGGCTAATGCGCTAATGGCTTGCTGAAACTTTTGGGTGTTACCCAGTTGTTGAATATTGGCTTCGGCTTTGGAGCGGGCCTTGGCTTTTTTGTGCTGGCTAAGGCCGTCTTCAGCCAGATCGATGCCGGCGCAGAAGTGCTTGCCGCGACCTGCCAAGATTATTGCGCCTATTTCGCCGTCTTCGCACAGTGCATCTAGGGCATGGGGTATGGCCGACCACAGTTCGGTAGACAGTGCGTTGTATTTACTTTCGCGGTCTAACCAGACGATGCCGACCTGACCCTGCTTTTCGATGCTGAGTACGTTGGATGAAAAACTCATTATTGTTCCTCTTTATTCGTCTTTTTTATGATCTATGGCTGTGACTGTCTGTTTAATGAGCGCATGGTCATTTTGGCGAGCTGAGACATATGCACCTCGTCTGGGCCATCGGCAATGCGGCAAAATCTGCTGGTGGTCCAGATATGCGCCAACGGTGTGTCTTGGCACACGCCCATGCCACCAAAGATTTGCATGGCGCGGCTGGAGACATCTTCACACATTTTGGGGGCAACAATTTTTAGCATAGAGATATCTTCTCTGGCGCCATCGATGCCGTACTTGTCCATTTTTTCAGCGGCGGCCAATACCAGTAGGCGGCACTGTTCGATATCACAGCGGCTGCGGGCGATCTCATGCTGCACGCTGGTCTTCTTACTGAGGGCTTCACCAAAGGCAACTCGCTGCTGAGCGCGCTCGCACATTAGCTCTAGGCTGCGCTGGGCCATGCCCACAAACATCATGGCGTATTGAAAGCGGCCTGGCCCCAGCCGGCCCTGGGCGATTTCAAAGCCACGGCCTTCGCCTAGAATTAAATTTGTCACAGGCACACGCACATCGCTAAAGATCATATCGCCTTCGCCGCCAGGAGAATGGTATTCACCAAATACCTTGAGCGGGCGGGACATTTTGACCCCTGGCGTATCTGTGGGTACCAGAATGGTACTGTGCTGTTGGTGGCGCGGTGCGTCTGGATTGGATTTACCCATCACCAGCATAACTTTGCAGGCAGAACCAATCACATTGGTGGTCCACCATTTGCGGCCATTCAAAACATATTCATCGCCATCGCGCTCAATTTTAAGCTCCATATTAGTGGCGTCCGAAGAGGCCACATCGGGCTCGGTCATAGCGTAGGCGGAGCGGATATCACCCGCTAACAGGGGCAACAACCATTGCTCTTGCTGCTCTGGGGTGCCGTATTTGGCCAGCACTTCCATATTGCCGCGGTCTGGGGCATTACAGTTAAAAATTTGCTGGGCCCAGGCAGATCTGGACATGGTTTCAAATAATGGCGCGATCTCCAAGTTGGTTAAACCGGGGCTCCAGGGTTTGTATTCTTCGGGCAGAAACAGGTTCCACAGGCCCTGCTTTTTAGCTTCGTCTTTAAGGCCTTGGTACCAATCTGGGTACTGCCACAGATTGTTATGGTCGCCGGTAAACTGTTCGTAGTCATGCTCCCGCGGATAGATATGCTCTTCCATAAACGCGGTTAGGCGATTATTTAAATCTTCTGCTCTTGGCGTTAATTCAAAACCCATTTTGCTCTCCTCTTAAATCAATGTTTTGTTAGCCTGTTAGATAGTGCCGGTGATTTTGCGCATTAGTTTATTCATACCACCAATCCAGCGATCGTAGTTGGTGGTTTTGTTTTGCATATATTCCTTCACAATTGGGTGAGGCAATATTAAAAAGCTTTCGTTGCGCAGTTCTTCTACTACGGTGTCTGCCAGCTCTTCTGGCTCGATCATGCCGTTGTTGGCAGCTGCGGCCACGGCGTCGTTTTCAACGGCGGTCATGGCGGTGCGCACGGCTTGCGGGCACAACATGGATACACCAATGCCTTCATGTTTGTGATGAATGGCCAGCCATTCACCAAAGCCCACGGCGGCATGTTTGGTTACGCCATAGGCGGCGCCACCAATTTGATTGAGCAGGCCTGCGGCAGACGAGGTATTAAGGAAGTAGCCACTGCCCCGCTCAACCATGCGTGGCACCAGATGGCGGGCAGCGTAAACATGGGACATTACATTGATATCCCAGATCGACTGCCACTGTTCGTTGGGCGAATGAATGCTCTCGCCATAGCCGACGCCGGCATTACAGCAAAACAGGTCGATGGGGCCTATATTGGCTTCGGTATCTTCGATAATTCGGGCGGTGTCTTCCTCTTTAGCTACGTCTGCCATCATGGCCACGCCGCCAATCATATCGGCGGTCTCTTGGGCATTGGCCAGATTAATATCAGCGCAGACAATTTGTTTGGCGCCTTCGCCGTGAAAACGCACGGCGAGGGCTCGGCCTATGCCGCTGCCTGCGCCGGTGATCACGACTATTTTATCTTGCAGTTCCATACTGTTCTCCGTAAACGCTTTCTAACTTGTAGTTTTTATCTGCGCTGTCTGGCTTAGACTAACTCGCCCAGATGTTCTTTGCGGAAGGGCTTGAGATCGTCCATTCGCTTGGCTTCTACCAGATTGACCCAGTCCGGATTTGAAATCAGCGCGCGGCCCACGGCCACTAGGTCAAATTCATCTTGGTCGAGGCGATGCAATAAGGTATCTAGGCTGGCTGGGTCCGCTTCTTTAAAATGGGCTTCACCGGGCTTGGGGGTAAAGTCTGCATCCAGACCGACACTGCCCACGGTGATGGCGGGCTTGCCAGTAATCTTCTGGGTCCAGCCTGCAAGGTTAAGCTCACTGCCTTCAAATTCTGGCTCCCAGAAGCGTCTCTGTGAGCAGTGGAAGATATCTACTCCCGCCTCTGACAGCGGCATTAGAAAGCGTTCTAGTTCTTCTGGTGTGACCGCTAGGCGTGCGGTGTAGTCCTGCTGCTTCCACTGCGACCAGCGCAAAATAATCGGGTAGTCTGGGCCAACGGCGGCGCGCACGGCTTTAATGATTTCTAGGGCAAAGCGGCCGCGATTTTCTATAGAGCCTGCATAATGATCATCCCGCTGGTTGGTGCCTTCCCAGAAAAACTGGTCTATCAGGTACCCATGGGCACCGTGAAGTTCCACCGCATCACAGCCAATAGATTTGGCGTCGGCAGCTGCCTGAGCAAAGGCGGCAACCACATCGTCTATATCTTGCTGGGTCATAATATGGCGATTGACCTTGCCCGGTACATTCATGCCCGAGGGGCCGTAGCCCGGCACATCACCTTCAGGCATGGTGCCCGCTTTACGCACTGCGCCTACATGCCAGAGCTGAGGGGCTATTTTACCCCCTGCAGCATGCACGGCGTCGATCACTTTTTTCCAGCCAGCTAGGCGCGCTTCACCATGAAAATAAGGCACACCTGGATAGCCGCTGGCACCCTTATGGCCGACACAGGTGCCTTCGGTAATCACCAGACCCACACCACCTTCGGCGCGGCGGCGGTAGTAGTCGACTACATTGTCACCGGGAATATTGTCATTGGGCGAGAAATTGCGAGTCATGGGTGCCATGACAATGCGGTTTTTTAACTGTAGGTTGCCCAGTTGGAATGGTTGGAATAAGGCGTTATCGGTCATATTGGTCTCTGTGTTTTTATTATAAGAATAGGATTTGGATTAAGGCGGCAATTAAGGCGAGCCCCATGGCCACTAATACCCGCGGCGAGCCGATCAGTAAACTGGTGGTGGCGGGAAAGGCGAAGGTCTTTTCCAGCGAGGCCAGTTTATCTGCATGGTGGTCACTGCCAATCGTGGCCAGTAATACCTCGGCCAGATCGCGGCGGCTGCGATAGCGAACAATGCCTGTTGAGGTCCAGTTATCTGCCTGCTCGCAGTGCAGGTTTTCAATATTTTTTGCCTTGGCATTAGCGATAAAAAAGGGATGCCCTGCGCGCTTCAACATGCCTGCCATAAAAATTTTGCTGTAGCTCTGCAATAACTTGGCTGACTCTCGCTTGGGTGACTTCAGTTCGAGCAGGTTGATCATAAACCATTCGCGGCCATCGTCTTTGGCCAAAAAATGGCGCAGAATTGCCAACTGTTCAGTAGACAACCCAAGCGCTTCAAAACGCTGCATATAATGCTCTACTTCTGTTTCGGATAGTTTGCCCTTGAGGCCCACATACCAGGCCCAAAATACGGCATAGATAAGTGCGACCGCACCCCAGATAATGGTTGCTGTTATCACTGAGAATCCCCTTCTAGCTGCTGATTTATACTTTTTGTTAATATTGACAGCCATTATGCCACTAGTTTACTGTGACTCCAAATTTCACCGGCTTACTATGCCCTTTTGAGCCTAACTTTGTTGCACTAACCTCGGATGCCGAGTCACAGATAAGTAGGTAGTACTATGTCTAAAGCTACTCAATCAGCAGCTAAACAAGCCCAACTGGGTGACCCATCTCTAGAATACAACTGGATTGAGACTGGCGACCAGCGAGCTGGGGAAATTATGGAGCTGGCCACGCGCAATGTCTGGTTGAGCCATAAGCCTTTGACTAGGGAGCAATACGAGGCACTAAAACTACCAGAGGGCTTTATAAAGTCTGGTATTGGGTGCGCATCAATGGACCTGGCGTATTTTCGACGCTCTCCAAATGCAAAACAGGACGGACCCCTGGATACCATGGAAGTTGATGGCCGCCTATTTGTGCGGGTTGCCCGCCCAGGTCAGATCGAAAGCACTCAAGATGGCAAGGCCTACGATGGCTTGATGATTATGCATGTGGACAAGCACCACAGCCTGCTTTTTAAAGCGGGGCGCACCATTGAGGTAATGAGTTTTGCCGATGGTAGAGACTATGTGCCCGTGATGCATGATTCAGCCATAGGTATACCCGGAGCTTCGAGAGATAATAAACGACAGCTGCCAGAAGGCTGGACTGTGCGGGAGATTCAACTCAAGCATGACTTATTGGTGCACCTACCCACACCTACAAGAGCAGCATTCTTTTTGAGCGCCGAGTCTTTTCAGGGGCCCGTCACGTTAAACCTGTAAATGAGCAACCAGATGACGAATTAGCCCCGTGGCGGTAATCCGTGCACCATGGTCAGGAATTCCATCTGAGTCCCGGCGCGGCGGAATGCACTCAGTTCTTGATATTCTGCGTCAGCCCACCATTGGTTGGCGACCTCTTCAGAGGGAAAGCTAAAGATAATGATGCGGCCCTCGCGGGGAGATTCACCTTCTAGGGTAATAGGATTGTCATCAAAGGTTAAAAAGCTACCACCGTATTTTTTCAGGATCGGGAAAAATCCTTTTTCGTATTTGCGGTATTCATCTGCGTCGGTGACGTTTAAATTGACGACCATATAAACTGGTATATCTGACATGCTTGCTCTCCCCTTGAAATTTTTGATCATGCTAAAGGCTCTTGCACCAACCTGCAATGGCAAAACCAATATCCACTGGCGAATCCTCTTAAATAAAATGGCTGCCCGCCACGGTGACGTCGGTTTGATTGGGCCAGCTACGGCAAAATTCCCGAGGCGTGCCAGTGAGCATTGAGCCGGGCTCGGCATTAATAAACAGTTTGGGTATTGAGTTGCCGGCCATCCACTGCCCCATAACTCTCGACCAATGCTACCATGGGAGCGGGTTCTCCCTCACCCTCTTCGATATAGGCGATCTGCTTACCCATGACCGGCTGGACTTTCTTTTTATACTGCATTGCCCCTGAAATCATATTAACTCCGATATACTGAGTATCATTGCTACTGGTTTTATAATGGCATTTGAAGTGCCATAATAATTTAGCAGATTAGAATTATAATAATTATTACATAATAAGCAGGGGAAACTGATGAGTAAGATCGTGGAATTTTTTAGAGTGCTATGGAATTTTTTCCAAGCCGCACCCACTTTAATCTTCTTTAAGCCTCCTGCAGATGACACCAAAACATCCCTCGGTCTGATGTTTCAAAATACTGCCGCCAAGTATCCCAACAAATCCGCGATTGTCTGCGGCGATTCTGAGCTCACCTGGAGTCAGTTTAATGCCCTGACCAACCAGTATGCCCACAGTCTTAAAAACCAAGGAGTCGCTCGCGGTGACTGTGTGGCGGTCCTCATTGAAAACCGCACTGAGTTGCTGTGCAGTATTTTTGCGCTGGCTAAAATTGGCGCAACTGCTGGCATGGTAAATACAGGTCTGATCGAGCGGCCACTGGCTCATTGCATTAGCATAGTCGAGTCAACAAAATGTCTGGTGGGGCAAGAACTGCTGGCCTCAATAGCTGGGGTTAAAGGTGATCTGGCGCTGCAAGACAAGGATTATCTATGGGTAGCTGACCCCCTGGAAAGTGTAGCAGCGCCCGACTGGGCAACGGACTTCAGTGCCACATTGGCAGATATGCCAACCGATAATCTGCCAGAGACCGAGGATATTATTGCTGGCGAGATCGCTCTGTATATCTTTACCTCTGGCACCACGGGCCTGCCCAAACCCGCCGTTATCTATCACCGTAAAATTATGTCTGCGGCCAAGCCCTACTCCACCGTGGGCTTTCATGCCAAGCCTTCAGACCGCATGTATATCTGCCTGCCACTTTACCATGCCACGGGTTTTTTGCTGGGCATTGGCAGCTGCCTGTACTCTGGTGCCTCTATGTTTGTGCGCCGCCGCTTTTCAGCTACTCAGTTCTGGCCGGAGGTACAAAAGCACCAGACCACCTTGTTTGTGTATGTTGGTGAACTGTGCCGCTATCTGGCCATGGCTCCAGAATGCCCGGATGAGAAAAATAATCCGCTAAAAACTATGCTGGGCAATGGTTTGCGGCCCGATATCTGGGATACCTTTCGCAATCGCTTTGGCGTCAAGCGCATTACCGAAATCTATGGCTCCAGCGAAGGCAATGTCTCATTCCTCAATATTCTTAACAAAGAGTCTACGATCGGAACCGGTTCTGTGGTGGTAATGCTGGTGAAATACGATATCGAAAACGACGAAATCGTGCTGGATGATAATGGCCAGGTGATTGAAGTAGAGGAAGGTGAAGCTGGCCTGATGCTAGGCCAGATTGATGATCGCTATAAGTTTGATGGCTACAAAAATGCCGATGCCACCAATGACAAAATATTGACCGATCTGCGTGAACCCGGCGATCGCTGGTTTAATACCGGTGACCTGATCCGCAAGATTGATGTGGGCTTTTCTATGGGCCTGCCCCATTACCAGTTTGTGGATCGTGTGGGTGATACCTTCCGCTGGCGAGCAGAAAATGTCTCGACCAATGAGGTGGGCGAGATTCTTAATACCTGTGACCAGATTGAGATCAGCAATGTCTACGGTGTGGATATTCCGGGTGCCGAGGGTAAAGCCGGCATGGCCGCTGTCACACTTATCCCCGGGCAGCAATTTAATGCCGCGGCGTTTACTGATTTTGTTGACCGCGAGTTGCCCGCTTTCGCCCGCCCCGTGTTTGTGCGTATTGAACAGGAACAGGATACCACTGGTACTTTTAAGTTGTTTAAAGGAAAACTAAAGCAGCAGGCCTACCATCTGGATCAGGTGGATGAGCCTATCTATGTACGCCAGCCAAAATCCAAGCAATACGAACTGCTGGATCAAGGATTTTATCAACAGCTAATCAATGGCAATGCCGGATACTAGAAAGCTATGGCAACAATGAATTTACAACTTCAGAATGACGTCCATATTCTGACCCTGACCAATGCAGATAATGGCGGTGACAATCGCCTTACCACAGAGATCGTCGGTGAATATCTCGCCGCACTGGATACTGTTGAACAGCATCAAGGGAACACGGCCCTGCTGCTAACCTGTGAACATGAAAAAACCTTTTCTACAGGTATAAATCTGGATTGGATGATGCAACTGGATGATACAGACCGCCGTAAATTTGCAACCGCTTTTGAAACATTGCTGTGCCGCTTTGCATTGCTTAATGCCCCTACTGTTGTCTGTATCAATGGTAATGCCTATGCCGGCGGCGCTATTTTAGCCTGTGCTGCTGACTATCGATTGATGCGCTCTGATCGTGGCCGTTTCTGCTTCCCGGAAGTGAATATAAAAATTCCCTTTACGCCTGTCACCAGTGATATAGGCCAGCTATTGCCCAACCAACTGGCAGTGAAAAACATGATGCTCACTGGTGTTGCCCACATAGGGCAGGAATGTGCCGAGTTGCAGATTGTCGATGCTATTTATCCCGCGGAGACATTGCAGGAAAAGGCCTTTGAACTGGCCAAAACACTAGCGGGCAAAGATCGTTATAGCTACGTCACTATTCGCAATTTACTGCGCCCCACTATTGTGGCTCATTTAAAAAATCTAACTCAATAAATCTATTCGGAGAAAACCATGGCTACCAATCTATTTGATCTCACTGGCAAAGTCGCCCTAGTCACAGGCGCCAGCCGCGGCATCGGCGAATCCATCGCCAAATTGCTCGCCGAGCAAGGTGCCCATGTGATTGTGTCCAGCCGCAAGATTGATGGCTGCCAAACTGTGGCCGATGCTATTACCGCCGCTGGCGGCAGTGCTGAGGCGCTGGCCTGTCATGTGGGTAATATGGGCGATATTGAAAACTGTTTTGCCCAGATTAAGCAGATGCATGGCAAGCTCGATATTCTTATTAATAATGCGGCTACCAACCCCTATTTTGGGCATATTCTAGATACAGATCTGGGGGCCTATACCAAGACGGTGGATGTGAATATTCGCGGCTATTTCTTTATGTCGATTGAAGCGGGCAAGATGATGCGCGAGAACGGCGGTGGTTCTATTGTCAATACAGCGTCGATTAATGGTTTGCAGCCCGGGCCTATGCAGGGTATCTACTCTATTACCAAGGCTGCGGTGATCAATATGACGAAATCCTTTGCCAAAGAATGTGGCGGCTTGGGTATTCGAGTGAATGCGCTACTGCCGGGCATGACCAAGACTCAGTTTGCCGGCGCGCTATTTAGCGATGAGAAAATTTATAAACAGGCTATTGCCACAATTCCGATGCACCGCCATGCCGAGCCAGATGAGATGGCGGGTACTGTGCTTTATTTGGTGTCGAATGCAGGTAGTTACACCAATGGAGAGTGCATTGTCGTGGATGGTGGCTTAACGGTTTAGCGACCTGCCTCTGATACAAAAAAGCACAGCTCAGGCTGTGCTTTTTTATAGCCAAAAGATTGGACCATTAGTTTGGCCAATAAATAAACTCATCGCCTTCTTCGAAGGGCTCATTACTGGTCTTATCAATCAGTTGCGGCGAATTAAATACACTGGGCCACAGTGGCTCTGCCTGCTCAGCATTATGAGCGGCCAACAATCCCTCTAACTCAGCTACCTTATCCAGATTATCTGTCGCCAAGTTGACCTGCTCGGTGGGATCCATCGCCAGATTAAATAACCATTTTGCCTTGGCTGCTGGCTGGGGCAAATGGGGCTGCTCGGCACGGATTAACTTCCACCCCTTATGCAGAACTGTCTGCTGATGGCCCTCACGCCAAAATAACGTTTGGTGGGGCACTCCCTCAATGTCATTGCGAATATAGGGCAGTAAATCTACACCATCTATTTTGCGATCCTGAGGTAACTGGGCGCCAGCTGCCGCGGCAATGGTGCTGTAGATATCATTGTGGTGAATTGGGGCTTCCATGATGCTTCCGGCGTTTATCTGGGCTGGCCACTTGGCCATAAAGGGCACATGGGTACCGCCCTCAAAATGATTGAGCTTCCAACCGCGATAGGGTTTATTGACATCGGGCAAGCCTATATAGCCGGCCCCGCCGTTATCGCTGGTAAAAATAATTAATGTGTTGTCACTTAGCCCATTATCTTCCAGCGCTTGAGTTACTCGCTGCACACTGCGATCTACGGCGCGGATCATCGCTGAGTACACGCGCAATCTATGATCTTTGATATGGCTGAGTGCCTCGTAATCCTCGCGGCTGGCCTGCAGAGGATTGTGAATACCCCAGTGAGCCAGATATAAAAAGAAGGGTCGATGGCGATTGTGCTCGATCACCTTCACGGCTTCGTCGGTGTAATAGTCGGTCACATATCCCCGTGGCTTAAATTGCTCATTGGGCTCACCCATGCCATTAAAGTTGACCGAGTAACGGCCCGTAGCCCACACCATGCGATCAATGCGGTCGTCACTCACCTTGGCATTCACTACCTGAGGATGGTCTTCTGGTAAATACAGGCCGCCTTTAAGGTATAAGCTATCATCAAAACCCTGCTTTAGCGGCACCATGTCTCCGACGGAACCCAGATGCCATTTACCTATATGGGCGCTGTAATAGCCCTGCTGCTTGAGCAATTCGGCAATAGTGACCTCTGAGTTGGGCATGCCCAATTCACCCATAGGTTTCATATTTTTGGCGTTTTCAGGGTCCAACAATTGGGGGACTGACGACGGATTCAATTCATCCATCCAGCGAAAAATGGTCACCCCGGCTTTGAAAAATGGGGTAAATTCAAAACCAAATCTAGTGGCGTAGCGGCCGGTCATTATCGAGGCACGAGACGGCGCACAGACTGCATTGGCGGCATAACCATTGGTAAAGGCCACGCCCTGCTCGGCCAAGGCATCAATATTGGGGGTTTGCAATGTGCCATCGCCGGCACCGCCGTTGTACAGGGAAATATCATTAAAACCCATATCGTCGGTAACAATGAGTATGATATTTGGCGGCCTCTCAGCTGGTGTGGCCGCTGCCACATCTGGTCCGATAGACCAGTTGATGGGGCGATTGTCTGCAATGGGGCTGGTTAATTCTAGGAGTTTTGGTGCTCCCCAAACCAACAGCTCAACACGGTTTTGCCAGCCGGTGAAACCAGCAATAGCCAATAGAACGATAACCGCGAATAGTTTTTTCACAGCGCAACCATTAGGCCTCGGCTGGGCGCAATTTGGTTATCCAATAGCTGATTCCAATGCTGCGCCAGGCTCTCTGCCCCGTGCACCCATTCAATATTAATATCATTGGCCACTCGCCCGGCCACATCGGCACTGGCGGTCATGGCTTTGACCATAGCGACACCCGGGCCCCATTCTTTATTGCGCTTTTCAATTTGCCCCGGCGCAAAGAAGAATCGAGGGCGAGCACCGGGCAGTTCACCCACCTTGCCGCCCTCCTGCCAATGGCTTGCGCCCACCATGCAGCTTTCGAGCATATTCTCTCCAATATGATTATGCAGACTAATGGTGAGCCGGGCATCGCCCGACATATCCACATAGGCGGTGGGTAGTGAGGCGTCGATCTCTGCTTCGTTGTTGTAGAGCACTATCTGGTCACAGCAACCCAGGCCCTTAACAAACTCCACATTGCCCGGGGAGGTCACACCAATTACTGACTGGCTCACCTGTGCATCATTGTGCAGCATCTGCGCCAGACCAAAACCGGTCTTGGAGGATACCGAGCCAATCACCACCTGCTGGGCACCAAAAAATTCATTGTCGATCAGGTAGTCGTAAATCAGGTAGGAGGTCATAAACAGCGGAAACAGCAGGCAGCGCTCATTTTCCATCTGCTGCAGAAACTCTGGTTCGGCCTGGGTGCGGCGGAACTGATTGTAGATTAGAGGCAGTTCGCGGCGGTGTTCCACCACATCCATAAAGTAGTCATTATGGATATGGCCGGGGGTCAGTACAGCATGGCTGGCCATGGGGAAGTAACCCCAGAGGCGATCGCCCACTGGAATATCGGCACAGTTGGATTCAGTCACCGTGGCGCAGCCCCAGACCGGCACAATGCCCCATTCACCCTCGGCGGGATAGAACTGCCAGTAGCCAATGCTATCGCCAGTAACCGCATAGCTGACGTTATTGGCGGTGAGGCCAAATTTGTCAATGGCTACAAGCACCTCGCCATCAGTTAATTTTGGTACCTGAGAGATAACCTGCTTGGTTCGGGTAATATTGGTGCGGTCCACCCATAGTGCGGTGCAGTCTGTCATTGGTATATCCTTAAGGGGCATTGCTAATGCTTTTAATTGTTTTGGCATTCTATATGACATAACTAGATGGAGCAACAGGATCAGGTAGCCAAACCACTAGCGAGTCAGATTTCTCACCAAAGGGTAAATCATGTCCTATACTTTTAAAAGATGGTGTTTTTTAGTTTGAGGGGACTAGGCCATGAAAAAGCATGTTTACTCCAATTTTCCCATACTACTCGCTGTGCTGATCGCGGCTACACTGTGCCTGCCAACTCAGGCTGAAGCGCGTACCTGGTCCGAGAGAAAGCTTGATAAAGCGATTCTTAAAATTGACCGCGACCTGACCAGAAAGCGCTGGGACAAGGTGATTACGCGCAGTCAAAAAGCCATTCCACAATGTATTGCAAGACATGGTGATACCAATCAGATGTGCATTGTAATGCTGAGAAATATTAATCTCAGCTATGAGGAGACTAGGCGTTTTAACCCAGACCATTCACAAATCGAGAGCGCCTATCAACTGGCATCTCAGGAATTTGGCAAGGCCCATTCAACCACGGTAAAAACCAGAGACTATTATTATAAATTTCTGATTTTCACCGAGGATTATGCAGCCGCCATACCCCTGGCAAAGGAAATCATTGATCTTGAGGAGGCAGGCGCGGGCGACGAATACAGACTAATGCAGCGCTATAACCAGCTCTATGCGCTGGAGGGCTTAGTGGAAAACTGGCCTGCTGAAGAAGCCGCTTTAACCGTGGTGCTCAGGCTGGCCACAGAAGTAATGGGTGAAGACAGTGAAGATGTCCGCGCCGCCGCCGAGGCTTTAGCGCATAACTACTGCATTCAGAACAAATATCATGAGTTCTTTGAATTAATCAATAAACAGAATTTACAGGTGCCCTGCTTCGCAAAACCGAACAGCTAGACCGGCCATTGGGTCTAGCGTTGAATATTGATCGCTTTGGATCAGACCAACCTACTTTTGGCTGCAGTGTATTCCGCAGTCAGTCGATCTACCAGTGCCCCGGTCGTCTGCACTGATTTCACTGCACCAATGCCCTGGCCGCAGCCCCAAATATCTTTCCACGCCTTCGACTCAGATTCACCGCCAGAGCCAAAACTCATTTTTGATGCGTCACTGGTGGGCAGGTTGGCTGGGTCTAAGCCAGCAGCCTCGATTGAGGGCTTAAGATAATTCCCGGATACACCGGTAAATAGGTTGCTCAGCACAATATCGTCGGCGTTATTATCCACAATCGATTGTTTATAAGCCTGCACAGCGTTGGCTTCGTCGGTAGCAATAAAGGCAGACCCTATATAGGCGAGATCAGCACCCATCGCCTGAGACGCCAGTACCGCATCGCCATTAGCAATAGACCCCGACAATAAAAGTGGGCCGTCAAACCATTCTCGAATCTCTTGTACTAACGCAAAAGGTGACAACGCTCCGGCATGACCTCCAGCCCCAGCGGCAACCGCGATAAGGCCATCGGCGCCTTTGGCCACGGCTTTTTTGGCGAAGGTATTATTAATAATATCGTGCAGCACTATTCCACCATAAGAATGTATGGCTTCATTGACGAACTCTTTGGCACCAAGGGATGTGATAACAATGGGCACCTTCCACTTAACGCACATCTCAACATCATGCTGCAGGCGATCATTGGAGGAATGCACAATCTGATTCACAGCAAATGGCGCCGAGGGTGCATCAGGGTTCTCGGCATCATATTGCGCAAGTTCAGTGGTGATTTTTTCCAACCAGCGATCCAGCTCTTCCGCGGGTCGTGCATTCAGTGCAGGGAACGAACCTACAATACCGGCCTTACACTGGGCAATTACCAGATCGGGATTTGAAATAATAAACAGTGGAGCAGCCACAACTGGCAACCTGAGTCGTTCAGATAAAATGGACGGCAAAGACATAAAGATTTTTCTCAGTGATTGATAGAATACGAGTTGTACGTTTTGGATTAAAAATGAGTTTGTTACTTTTCAATTTAGCCCAGTAAGCTAGTAGTTATGTCTTCCATTTTACGAAATAATGTAGCGTCTGCAGTCTTTTAAATGGTAATAGGCATTATTAGTTGTCGATATGTTTGGCCAGATGCTGATGGAAATTAACAATCGCGCTCTCAAAATGACCGAAGGTAAAGTGCGTATTGGCATTGCTGCTCACTGACTGCTGGATAGCTCGCGCGGCCTCGCGATCCTCCTTCTGTCCGGAATCACCCACAAACAGCGCATCACGCTGTGCTTCTTGCAGAGGTATATCCTCGCCATCAACAGCTCGATTGACCATGCGATACAGTACCCACCTTGAACTGCTGGGGCTTAGAGGCTCAAGTATTGCCAGATTTGTGTGCTTGGAAAGCACTGAAACACTGGCAGTGGGAAACAGCAAGTAGACCGAGGTGACCAGACCATCAATTCGCCGCTGGTCTGGGGCTATATCACGCATCTTTTCGATGCGCCGGAAGGGGAAGGTCACGCGGGAATTGGCGCCGTAGGTTTCCACCAGGTTAATGTTATCCAGACCATAGGGATAGAACGTCTCACTGTGCAGAGACTTAATATGATAGCCCTCCATCAGAGTCTCGTTGAGTATCTTCCAATTGGCCTCATCAACCATGTCCTCGGTTTCGAACATTTGCTGTTCCGGACTAAAATAGTCCAGGCAATCGGCCAGCATCTCCTCGGTAATCTCGCCCTTCTGCATCACATAGACAATACCGCCCTTTTCCCGAGCGCTGACCTCAACCAATCCATGCTGTTGCGGGTCTACACCGGGAAACCCCTCCTGTCCGGGAATATGTCTTAGATTGCCTTCAAGGTTATAGGTCCAGGCATGATAGGGGCAGACAAAAGCCCGCGAACAGCCGCTGCCCTTGGCCACCTGCATGCCTCGATGACGACAGGCATTGATAAAGGCACGGACCTCACCATCCAGACCACGCACTACTACCAGGGGCGTCCCCGCCGACGCACGGGCGATATAACTGCCTTTGTCGGGCAGCGCTGCCGAGGGGCAATAGGCCACGGGAATGCGCTTAAGCATGGCTATTTCGGCATCGAAACGTGCCTGAGAATAATAGTTGTCCGCCGGCTCTCGCCAGACCGTTTCGCCCAGATCTGTGGTGTTGTTATCAATATGATTGAAAACGCGCTCGATAACCGCCTGATCACTAAGCAGTGGAGAATCTATTTTATTGTCTGACATGAGCGACCGAAATTTATTATTTTGACTAAACTATAATACTGAGCCTAATGTTTCAACCCTGTCCAACCGCACTCAATCAATATGTTTGTGACCTAGCAGTTCAGAGAAATCAGAGACCTTAAGGGAACTATTGTGTTAGCTATCCCGAATTTATAAACTGGGGGCACAACAGTCAAAAATAACAATAAAAATGGATATTAAGCATGCTTACTACCTACACAGACTACCTCAATCAATGGAATAGTCAGCATCCGGATCAGGTCTGGCTGCGCGAGTACAGCGGCGATTCAACGACCGACTGGACCTGGAGCCAGGCTCACACTGAGATCAACGCCATGGCCTGCTGGTTTGAATCACGCCTTGCGACCAAGGGACAATGTGTTGGTCTGTTATCACGCAACCGTGCCCACTGGTATTTTGCCGATCTGGGTGCCTGCGCCGCTGGCCATGTGGTGGTGCCCATATTCACCACCGCGCCAGGTGAGACCGCTGAGTATGTGATGAACTTTACCGAAATGAAGGTACTGTTTGTTGGTGAGACCGAAAACTGGGATCAGGTGCGACATGTACTGCCTGAGGGAATTCTATTGATCGCTCTGCCCGGAGTGGAACTTGCCGAGGAGCATCTGTCTTGGGAAGATCTGGTAGCACCCTTTAGAGGCAGTCTACCTAGTTACCAGTGTCAGGCCGATGATCTGGTATCACTGGTATTCACCTCGGGAACCACCGGCCTGCCCAAGGGAGTTATGCAGACTCACAGCTCAAACCTGATTCCAATCGCTCGTTTTAGCAGCACATTCTCTATGGCAGTCGGCGCAACGTTCTTTTCCTACCTGCCACTGGCTCATATCGCTGAAAGACAGCTGATCGAGGGCAGCTCTCTGGTAAACTGCGGTGAAGTTCACTTTAACGAAAACCTCACCACCCTACTGCGTGACCTGCCCCTTTGCCGTCCGGCCTTTATGTTTGGCCCACCACGAGTCTGGGAACAGCTGCAACAGGGCATAATTGCCCAGTTTGGTTCTCAAGATGCTGTAGATGCCGCGCTTCAGGCCGATGCCGAGGGCGTGGGCAAAATGATTCGTGAAAAACTTGGGCTGAATCAAGCCGAATATCTACTCACCGCTGCCGCACCCACACCTCCTGCTCTAATTCACTGGTATGACCGTTTCGGTATCTGTCTGATGGAAGGTTTTGGGCAAACAGAATGTATGGGGCCTATTGTGTCTCGCAAGGAGGAGCGGCGTATTGGTTCAATTGGCAAGCCAACGGCAGATGTTGAAGTCCGTGTAACCGAGGAAGATGAACTGCTGGTCAAAGCCGCAGGCTGCTCACCAGGCTATTACAGGATGCCAGAAAAAACTGCCGAGACCTTTGTCGATGGATGGGTGCATACCGGGGATAAGGTGCGCATCGATGAGGATGGCTTTTACTATATTACTGGACGGGTTAAAGATTACTTTAAAACCATTCAGGGCAAGTTTGTCGCCCCAACTCCCATCGAAAATATCTTTACTGAAAACCCCTACACTGAACAGATTTGCTTGTTAGGCAGAGGCTATTCCAAAACTGTAATGACCGCTGTGCTCAGTGCTATAGCGCTTGAGCAACCCAGAGAGCTTGTGGAAGCTGCCCTGCTTGAGCGGGTTAAAGCAGTTAATACTGAAGTGGACAAACATGCGAGAATTGGGGCCGTAATCATATCTTCAGAGCCCTGGTCTATAACTAATAACATACTTACACCAACCATGAAGATTCGCCGAGACATGGTGGAGGAACTGTTTGGTGAGGAAGCCCGCGAGCTAGCGCAGAAATCCGCTGAGACTAAACAAATTTTGCTACACTGGATGTAGGCCATTTACATCGATATATTATTATCCTAGAGACTTAGGATTTTATCGGGCCCTGATGCCAAACAAACAGTTCTTCCAGCCTAATGGAGTTAGAGTGCAAAAAACATTTATTCTTGGGGTTGGCGCGCAGCGAACAGGTTCGAATTGGCTTCACTCGCAACTCAAAAAGACCCCTCAGATACACACCGGTCTCATTAAAGAGCACCATGTCTTTGATGTTATTTTTACACCCTATTTTTCCCAATATGAGCAGGACCTTAGAACTCTGGTGGAAAACTCCACTGAAAGGGACCAATCGTATAAAAAAAAGAAGAGACTTCTATCCTTTATCGATGATCCCGAAAAGTACTTCGACTACTTTGAAAGACTGTGTCTGAAAAATGAAACCATTGAAGCTGTAGCCGACATGACACCAAGTTATTCAATGCTTGACCACAAGTCCTACGGTTTTATTCGACAAGGTCTTGAAAAGCGGGGATTCAAGGTAAAAGTCATATTTATGATGAGAGACCCTGTTGAGCGAGTATGGTCATCGTTACATCAAAAAGGGCGACAAGATTACGACAATGAAAACCGGGAAATTAAATTTAAAGCCTTTACCTATGTGGGCTCCACCATGAGAACCAGATACGACCGCACCATAGTGGAGCTTGAAAAGGCATTCCCGCAAGACGATATCTTCTATGGCTTTTACGAGACTTTTTTTAACCAAAAGTCCTATGAGGCACTGAAAGATTATCTTGGTATAGACCTTGCTGCACCCGACTTTGACATTATAAAAAACAGCAGCTATGAGAAAAAATCAATCGAAAAGGCCCTTGCAATCAAAGCTGCTAATTACTATATCGCAACCTATGATTTTGCTGCCAGCAGGTTTGGAGAGAAGGTAACATCTATATGGCCAGGATATCAGTACCTTAAAAAAATCTAATACGGTACACCAGTATTTAATTGAGATTATTTTCTAACCACAGACTTCAATTTTTTTGGTTTTTGCTGAGGATTACTAGGCACAGCATGGGAAGGGGAAAAGCAAACACCCAAAATACTTAGCATATCTAGACTATCCTCTCTTTTAATATAAGATAGATAGACCTTGGTAATAAAAGTAAAGCATATTCTGGGAAGCATGATGAGAATAAAAAGCATATCGAATTCAATAGCGCTAGTATCGTTATGCAGAAAAAAACTACCCATCAAGATCAGATAAAAACAAACAGTGACAAAGTTCAAAAAGACAGTGGACAATATAAAACTGTATCTGCCTATGGCAAAGTTAATAATAGTTAACAGTAGTAAGGACGCACCAACACTAGCGAAAAACACCAAGATACACATCTTCCAGAAGTCATAAAGAACATAGAAACCAGTAAAAACGATCAGCAACCCCCAAAGACAGGTTAACATTCTGCCCCCTATTTCAAGATTTAATCGATCTTTCTTATTGGAAACTCTTACCAGCGATAATCGTCGAAAAAAAGCTTCCAAATAAATAATAATGGGCACTATAACAATAAAAACCAAAAGCCCATTTAATAGACCACTTAAAGCGCTGACTAACTCAGTAAATGACTCAGGTATGGCATCAGCATTTACAATAAGCCTAAACTGATAAAGAACCACCGCAATCATCAAAACTCTTGTAAAAACTGGTTTAATGGCGACTAAGATACTATGGAGTATAATGACCGAACCTGGATAATTAACCATTATAAACTACTCACGGGAATAAGGTGTTTGTTTGCTTTCTCGAAGTCAGAGAACCCTTGTTGATCAATATAGCCATCAACGGTTTCAAGGCAGCTAGCATGTAGTAAGAAATCCTTACGAAACTTTTTTTCTATAATCTGGAGAGTCTCCGGGCTTATATTGAGATGATTTACGGCATTTAAATTCTTTGAAGTATTTTTTATCGGAAGTCGAATAGCACAGGACAATTTTTTACTAAGGTAATTCTCGAATAAATCTAATCTTTCGAAAGCAAATGCTTTGTCCACTCCTAAGTCTCCTCCAATTTCTTTTAAACAGTTAAATTGCTGAGATTTAGGAATCAGATCGGAGATAAACCGATCGAAAGAGATATTCCCGACGTGCCGTGGAGTCTTTTTTATTGCAGGTCTCTGTCTATACTTGTACCAACTCTGCAGCCAATCAATCGGTTGGCGAACTAAACCGATAAACTCAAACTCATCAGCACTTAGGCCCGCTGGCAGAATATAAGGTAGCAAAGGTTTTGCCAAAGAAAATTCAATATGCTTCAACGAAGTGTGCCCTCGCAAGACTATATCCGCCCGGTCGGACAGCAAGGAATGCATTGAACTAGAGGCGCATTTCGTATTCTGGATGATACACAGCCTTTCTTCAACAAAAACCAGCATATATAATTCCTTTGGAGTTATCTAAAAAGATTAATGCCATAGTTTTTTTCAACTTCTCGATTACTTGACTCAAACCGCTTATCAAACTTGCGGGCAGCCGCATCAGTGAGTAATTTGGCTGAACCACCATGAAACCACTTGATAATCCATGACATAAAAAAGTAATGGGTAGCATTTTTAGTGCCATCTACATTTTGCTTATCAAGAACGGTATTTAGCAGCCGTAATAGGTTAAGACCAATCCGATTAAGGGATGGATTCTGATCTTCGGGCAGTATAAAGTCTGACAGAGATAACGCTGGACTAAGTGTATGTAAAAAATCGTAGCATATATGCTGGGCATAGAACTTGCTTTTATTGAATTCTCTTACTTTAATATTAACGGCACCAAACTCCTTGCCCCACAGGGAAAGGAGCTTCTCATAATCATAATAATGACCTTCCAGATCCAATTCATTATTATAAAACTCCTTAAAACTATTTCGATTACCCGCACGCAACAAGGTTGTGTATTTAGACCGAAGCAAGGAAGACTGACGACGAAAGTAAACAACGATCTCAATCTCGCAAAAGTGCTCATTTAAAAACTCTTTCAAAGCTTTCAGTTCACTCGGCATTGTCAGTCTGGAATGAAAGTGCTCAGAGCTTATTAGAACTGTATTTATGCTATCTGGCAATTGCATTATTTCTTTGCCGAATAGTCTCCTGACTTTACATGAAAAACGGGTCCGCTTTCTGTCATTGCCCAAACCTCGCGACTCTATCCAGTCGTCAGTCTTACAGTTATCCATAGAGGCTACTACTAGTTTTCGGTGATTTCGGTGTCCCAAACATTCCGCATAGTGAATACCATTCCGGCTAAGACTGTTCCGGTTTTCATTAAAAAAATACTGCAAACTGGTTGAAGCAGTTTTTTCAGTCCCGATATGAATAATCAGTTTCATAATTCAGAGAGGCTAGTTGAGCAATAGTCATTTAGGGCACTGCTTCCGACAACTAACATTAAGCGACGAAAACTTCTGTACTCTGCAACTTTTCGAGCAGTCGCAAACGAAACACTACTCCAATGGTCAAATTCGTTTTGCCAAAGCCTTTTTAACTCGAAGCTGAAAACACTGTCAGGGTGAATAATTCTCGCTGGTACAAAAAAGGCGAGACTTTCAAAATTTTTTTTCTTGATGAAAAAAATAGCCGCCCTATTACTGAATATTCGGATTTCTCGGTTTAGCTCATTACTCGCTAAATAACCTTCATCGGAGTTAGATAAATAGAAACTCTGGGTGATAAAGTTGACCGCCGTGGGTAGTCTAGCATTGGTCACCATATCGATCAGTGTCTGAAATTCTGCTCTTTTATCTTGGTGCTTACTCACCACCATATCCGCGTCCCATTTAATAACCGCGTTATATGAGCACTTATCCAAACACCAATTGTAATAGTAGGCCAAACTGTGAACGGAGTTCTCAGGGGTCCTATCATGATCCACTCCACAGCGTGCCACCTGAAAAGGATAATGATGAAGCTTAATTTTATGACCACCGATATGGCTGGAAATTATCTGTTTTACCAAATCAACAGTGTTGTCTACGCTGTTGTTATCGACTATCACCAGCTCAGCGCACAGATCAATTATCGATTCGATACATTCGACAATGCCTTGCTCTTCATTTTTAACTCGCAGCATCACGCTCAGTCCTTTTTTCGCCGCTTTTGAGCGATGATGACGAGGCTGTAAATTATAGCTACTCAGACCTTCTAAATTTTCCACCGGTCTGTTGTAGCTAAACTTTGGAGGCAGCACAACTCCAAATTTTGCAATAGCATATTTCACTCTGTAGCGAATAGACCGGAAAATCCAGCTGACACCAAAAAACTTATAATATTGTTTGGCTTTAGGATAACTTTTCTGAAGAATTAATGCTAAGAGGCCATCAAAAGTTCCCCCTCGGCACGAAAAATAGTACCAAGAAGTTAGTTTAAAAGCTCGACCTACTGGTAATGACAGCCCAAGGATTTCCTCAATATCCTTTCTAGTCTGGACGTATAGGGCAGACAGCCTTTTTAACTCGTCTCGACTTAAATCCATTATCGCTCGAGGATAAAGGGCTTTAAGCATATACATATTGTATCGCCGCCAGCTATAGATAATAGCTATCTTGGGATAACTTGATAGATTTTTAATTACTTCTACTACTGCATTATTCTCGTCAACAAAGTCCTCATATCTCCAAGTGCTGCGCATCATACTGCCATTGTCTATGGTGTACGCATAGAACATGTTTGTAACAGAAGAAATTTTTGTAGTCGAGACTAAAAGTTTAGAGACATATATTGCATCTTCCCCCAAGTGAATTGTGGAATTGAAATAAAGATTGTTTTCTAAGACAAATTCTCGCCGACAAAAGAATAAAAATACAGACCTAAATATTTGCAAACGCACGTCAGAATTTAATGGCGTATTGATACAGTTAAGTTTTCGCACGATTGGGCGACCAAGGCGACCATTTGAAGAGTACTGGCCATTGAACCGGAGTACATCACAGCCGTCGATAAGCGCTGTTTCATACAGGGTTTGCAGTACATCCGTGGTTATCCAGAAGTCATCGCTGTCAACATGAACGACATATTCACCTGTCGCCGCCCTTAGACCCGTATTACGGGCTGAAGGCAAACCTAAATTCTTGCAATGCCTGATAAGGCTAACTTTAGAATCAACCAGATAATCTGTCAGAAGGCTCTCTCTGGCAGGGCACAAATCACTACCATCATCGACGATAATAATCTCGTACCGCTCAAATTCTTGCCCTAGTAAAGAATCAATACATTTTTGTAATTCATCTATGCTTGTATTGTATAAAGGCACTAAAATCGATACTTTAATCAATGCTCCCCTCCACTAAGCTTACCCTCGGCTCTTTTGTTATTCTTACTAAGTCCTCAGCATAAAGACTGTTAAGGAATTGGATTTCCTCACTCGAAAATGGCGCAAATTTTTCGCTGTCAGCTGTGTCCAACCGCTCTATCAGTTGGAGCATTCGCTTTTGAAGCCGTCCGGGCAAAATATAGCTAATGTTTTTATAAGTTCTTATTGAGCGCCAGCTAGGAGATCTCCTGATGATATCTAATCTTTTGTCGTCAAACGGCCTGCTATCCAAGCCTATGTCGTCAAAAAAACCTACGATGCTAGTACTGTAATCCTCATAACAGATTACATTGATATTGCTATTGGGCAGGGCATTTTTAATATCCCGAATGACAGGAAGCCAAGACTGTTGAAAATCACCGTCGAATACAGCTCGGAAGTCCTGGTAGCCTTTCCACCGCATCGCTTCACAGTAGATCGACGGTATGAAGGTTGTTGGATTTCTAATCGCTACCCAAACATCTGTTGTATCGAAACGATCTGAAAAAGCCGACAATGATTGAAGCCTGCCAAAGACATGCTCATATAGCCTGCGATGCCTAAAGATGTCATCGGAATGACCACAGATGTTCTCATCGGATATAACTAACGTACCAGTAGAACTGGATAGCTCATCCAAATAGGCCGCGGACCTTTTCTGATCAAGGCCTTTAAAACGACTCTTAAACCAGACTGTTTTGTGACGAAATTCCAGAGGCCCCACATACCTCAGGTTCTCAACACCAGATAGCGCCGATGTCAATGTCCGCTGGAGATGCGTTGTGGCTGTCTTGTGGAACCCCAAGTGCAGTTTTAATTTCATCCTGCTACCTTTGAATGTTCATGACTATTCTCCCACTCTGTAAAAATATCTTTTTTCGAGTAGTAGCCTTGAAGCAACCTGTAGTCAGCGCTATAAAAATCGGTAATTTTGGTAAGCTCTTCATAAGTTAATGAGCCAATCGAGATTTTTTTTCCTCCCGTTTGCTCGCGGGTAAATACAAACTCCTTTGCAAAGGTCTTTAGCAACAGGTCGCGGATGCTGTCTGCATCCTCAATTTTTACAACATGGCTAAAAAAAGTCAGTGGTACGCCTGCTAAATGGTCTGCAATCGGACGAAAGTGGTGACCGATGGTTGTCACCTCCATATACACTGAAAAATCATTTATAAATTCGGACAATGTCGGATTAAAGATTTTTATTCCACAACCTGAAATCGCTCCTACATTTTCTTTACTCAGGGCTCCATGAAAACGAACTCGATTGGAGTAGCCAGACAAAAATCGCTTTACTGGGTCTCGTATAACAATCAATCGATTGTTTACGGTACTCAGGTTGCCTGAATTAACTCTGCCCCATTTGTGCACGCCATAGCCATGATGCTTAAATTTAAATACACGATCATGATTTATAAAAAATAATGCGCCCAAAACTGAGGTACTGGCACTCTTAGGTAGAAACTTAAAACCAAAATCAAATTCTTGATTCACGTAGCCAATTGAGCCTGAAAGCTGTCGGGCTGAGCGTGCAGTAACTGCAGACCTATTTTTGCTGGTTATTCTAAACCACTGATTTAGTCTTGAAAGAAGGTTATACAGCTTATTCATTCCTCAAAACCTCTACTTGCTTGACATAAATACTCAACGTTGTTTTCAATGTCGGAAAAACTTTATTCTTCATTGTGATAGCCAAGTGGGTTTTTCGTTTGCCATTGCCAAGTGTCCTCAACCATCTCCTTGAGAGAACGCACAGCTTCCCAAGACAGTTTTTGCTTTGCCTTTGCGCAATCACTCCAAAACTCCGGTAAATCGCCCGCCCGTTGCGGTGCAATTTCAAAAGCTATTTCTTTGCCACAGACCGCTTCATAGGCCGCGACCATCTCCCGCACCGAAACCGGAACTCCAGTCCCCAAATTGATAACATCAAATCCAGCAACCAGATTTTGAAGAGCAGCAACATGACCCTCCGCCAGATCCATCACATGCACATAATCTCGCCTGCATGTGCCGTCAGGAGTTTTATAATCACCCCCAAATATATTTAATTTACTGTATCGACCGGCAGCAACATGGGAAATATAGGGCAACAAATTATTCGGCACGCCTTCAGGATCCTCACCAATTAACCCACTATTATGAGCACCGATGGGATTAAAATAGCGCAGACAGCATATCTGCCATGAATCGTCAGCTTGCGCCAGGTCTTCGAGGATCTGTTCGACCGCGGCTTTTGACTTCCCATAGGGGCTTGAGGGCGTACCCCTCGAAGAATCCTCTCTGTAGGGGATCTTTGCATTTTCTCCGTAAACAGTGGCGGAGGAACTGAATATAAAGCGTTTGACGCTATTTTCGACCATGGCCTGTAACAAAGCCAGAGAACCTTCAATATTTACCGAGTAATACTGCAGTGGATTGAGCGTACTTTCAGCAACCGCTTTCAAACCAGCAAAATGGAGAACATCGCTAATTTTGTATTTATTAATTATCGATGTAACCAGCGATTGATCTCGCACATCTCCTTTGACAAAAGAGAGTCGTTTCCCGACCAGTTTTTCTACCCGTGTAAGAGCTTCGTAACTGCCATTTGAAAGATTATCCAGTACAACCACCTGATAACCCTGCTCTAGAAGCACAAGAACTGTATGGGACCCTATAAATCCTGCTCCACCTGTGACCAGAACAACCCGGGAATTCTTGGAAAACGTCGATAGCTGTTCTTCATATTTGCTGGAGGACCGCATAAATAAATATCTTTTCGATAACACACTAGGAGAAAAGAGGTTACCTTAAATATTTCTGCATATTTGCATAACCTTAATTAAACTAGTATTCAACATGGAGCCACTTTAGCCCAAACTACTCTCTAGGAAATTTTTCCTTGTCCAGACACATACCTGCGTTCTGTTTGAAGGACGTCAGTGCATCTCCGCGAGATGATTCATCGCACTGCGACTCACCCCTGCTCTTGGTAAAGAGTGCCGCCCTAAAGGGCGTTTTGTCAGCGTGGCCCGCGAGTACAACGAGAGCTTTGGCCAGAACCGGAGCTTAACTCACTCCCACTAAACTCCGGCAAATAAAAAACCCCCACACATAGGTGTGGAGGTTTTTTATTTGGTGGAGCCTAGCGGGATCGAACCGCTGACCTCAACACTGCCAGTGTTGCGCTCTCCCAGCTGAGCTAAGGCCCCAAAAATCTATATTCTAGCAGCTCAAATACCGCTGCAATCTTTACTTCATTTACTGCTCAGCTGTAACCAGCTGCACCCGAGGGCATAAAAGCTAAGGCCCCAAAAAGCGAACGCGCATCATAGGGATCAGGCTTAATCAAGTCAAGGCTAATATCCCTAGAATTAGGGGTTTCAGCCCAGTTGCTGGTAGGCTTTTTCCATTTTCTTAAGTTTCTTTTTACCCACACCGCCGAGCAGATCTATGGCATAGCGTAAACGGGCTCTAGACATATCAGCGCCCAATAAATTCATCGAGTCCATAACTGAAATCGAGGCGCTGCTGCCAGCAATAGCGATAAACAATGGCGCTAAGAATGGCTTAAGCTTGATCTCCATGGCACCGGCTATGGCCTTAAGAGCATTGAAGATATTATCTCGGTTCCACTGCTGCACTGACTCCAGTCGCCACAGCGCGTATTGCAGTACTTCGAGTAGCTGATCCTCTTCCATGCCAGCAGATTTCAGATTCTCTGCGCTAATCGGCAACATCCCCGAGACCAGATAGTTACCCAGAGGTGCCAGATCGGAGAAGGTCTCCATGCGCTGACGCGCAAAGGGCAGAAAGGACATCAATGTATCGCGATTGAGCGCCCACTCTTGCATACGATCGGCCAGCTGGTCGTCAGTTAGCTCATCGCGAATCCACATTCCATTAAGCCAGCTCAGCTTCTCCACATCAAAAACCGGGCCACCCAATGACACCCGCAGAATATCGAAGGCTTCCAGCATTTCACTGAGATTAAACTTCTCCCGCTCATCAGGCATAGACCAGCCCATACGACCCAGATAGTTAAGCAATGCCTCTGGCAGATAGCCCATACGCTGGTAGTACAGAATGCTGGTGGGGTTCTTGCGTTTAGACAGTTTGCTCTTATCCACATTGCGCAACAGTGGCAGATGACAGAACACTGGTGCCTGCCAACCAAAATACTCATACAGCAAAATATGCTTGGGCGCTGAGTTAATCCACTCTTCGCCGCGAATCACATGGCTGATTTCCATCAGGTGATCATCTACCACATTGGCCAAATGATAGGTAGGCATGCCGTCCGCTTTAAGCAGTATCTGCAGATCGATCTGTGCCCAATCGATGCTGATCTCGCCGCGCAGCATATCGTCGAAGGTGCACTGCTCTTCTCTGGGTACCTGCATGCGCACCACATGTGGCTCACCTCTTGCTACACGAGCATCAACCTCTGATTGCTCGAGGTGCATACAGTGGCCGTCGTAACCAACCTGTTGTTTATTGTCCATCTGGGTTTTGCGCAATTCATCAAGGCGCTCTGAGGTACAGAAACAGCGAAAAGCATGACCGCTGTCCAACAGCTGATCGGCATGCTCACGATAGATGTCAGAGCGCTCGCTCTGGCGATAAGGACCTTTGTCGCCACCATTATCCGGGCCTTCATCCCAGTCGAGACCCAGCCAGTGTAGAGCATCTAATATGGCTTTCTCCGATTCCGGAGTAGATCTAGCCTGGTCTGTGTCTTCAATACGCAGTAAAAACTGACCGCCCTGACTATGGGCAAAGGCCATATTAAAAAGAGCCACATAGGCGGTGCCAACATGGGGGTCACCGGTGGGCGATGGAGCGATGCGGGTACGAACAGTCATTGAGCAATCCATAAATTATCAAGGCAGCCATTATACGGTGCCCATTCCTGCCCTGCGACAACAACTTGTTCGTGATTACTGCAGGCGAACTGTGACGCAGCCGACAGACTGCCTGCAAACCCCTATACCCAGAGCTGACATTTTATTATTTTGTATTTAAATCAATAAGTTGAAGCTCATATTAATAATCAACTGCAGGGGAAGATAATGCCTAAGTCCACACCCACGGTATTTTTCGATCAGCTATGTCAGGCCGTTTTACTGCTTTGCTTGACGCTTGCAACATCAGCCTTAGCCGAAGACCTCCACATGAGCCAAGCCATGCTGCAGGAAATGAAAAACGAATATGGTAAAAAATCTACTGACAAATTGCGCAGTTGGCAAAAGCTAATTAACAGCGCCACTCCCGCGGCCGATATTGAAAAGCTGCAACTCACCAATGAGTTTATCAATCGCAATCAACTCATTCACAGTCAGGGCTATCAAGACAACTCAAATTATCGAGCAACGCCTTTGGAGTTTTTGGTTCTCGGCTCTGGTGATTCAGAGGATTTCTCAGTCGCAAAATATATTACCCTGCGGAAAATGGGTGTTGAGGGCAGCAAGCTGCGTTTAACCTACAGCCAGTCCATTGATGATGACAGCTACCAGATGATTTTGGCCTATTACCAGTTCCCGGACCAAGAACCACTGCTACTAGATAACGTTACAAACCAAATCAGGCCAGCCTCCGCCAGTGCAGATATTAGACCCCTCTATAGCTTTCGCTCAAAGGACATTTTGCTCATTCATTCAGCTATCAAGATGGATCTGGACCTGCAATCCAGCCCCAATCCTGAGGCCTCCAAACAATGGCACAAATTTATAACCAAAATGCAGTCTGTGCATTACTAATAGACTGAAATAGCACTATTGGTATGACGGTTATAGCCAAATACCATGACTAAATCCCTCCCCAGCCCCCTAATATTCTTGGATATATCATTTACGCATGCTTTAATTGCCGCGCATAACTAAATAGTTATGCGCGCCTTATTCCTGACCCAAATGTCAGTCAAAATGGCGCTATTGATAGTAACCACAAAGGCCATTAAAGGAGAAGATCATGCCCAAGCAGGAAAGAATTTTTGTTGTCGTCAACCCGACACTAGACGAGCATGTGGCCCTGGATCGAGCAATTATTACAGCGAAACTGCTCAGTCCCAGTCCCACAATCTGCGCATTTGTTGCCATAGACCCTGACACAGTTGACAGTGGTATCAGCAATGACAAAATCAGCCGCAATACTGACTGGTTTGAAGAGCAGATTCACGCCCCTCTCAGAGCCGCAGGTCTGCAATATAAAATTGAAGTGTCCTGGTGCAATAACTGGCAGAAGGCCATTATGCGTTCAGCTGAAAAGTTCGGCGCCACTCGTATTTTGATCCGTGCAGGAAAGCCCAAAACTCCGCGTCGCTTTAGCTTTGCCGAGTCCAAGTGGAAGCTACTTAAAGGTGCCACCTGCCCGGTGTTAATTGTACGTGACGGAGCGGCACAGCAGCGTAAAGTTGTGCTTGCCGCGGTTAACTTTCAGGCGTCGCGAGATCACCAGCAGCAGCTTAATGCC
This sequence comes from uncultured Pseudomonadales bacterium, assembly GCA_943788875.1. GTDB lineage: Bacteria > Pseudomonadota > Gammaproteobacteria > Pseudomonadales > Porticoccaceae > HTCC2207. The sequence continues at coordinate 143,910 of CALSSA010000008.1, forward strand.
AATATTCTCGCCCGCGGTCGTGCTCTGGCGGAGAGCTATGATGCAGAGTTTCATGTAACCAATGCTTATATAGATTCCATGCACTACCCTGACCGTGGTCGCCTGGCTAAGGAAACCGGTCTTGATTCAAACCATATCCATGTGGTGCAGGGGTACACGGATGAGGCCGTTGCCAAGGCAGCCAACGACCTGCACGCTGATGTTGTGGTGATTGGTACTCTGGGTCAAACCGGGCAAGCCAAAACTAGGCGCGGCAACACTGCAGAGCGCGTGATTTCTGCAGTCGATGTTGATGTGGTTGTGGTTAACTCTGAGTATGAAAGCTAAGCTATCGAGAAAATGTACTAGGCAGACGGGAGAGCCCAAACTCTCCCGTTTTGATACTGTGTACCATCTCGGCTAACAACCAGTCTAGCCATTGGGTGCCTCCGCACAAAACAGCAACATAGCCCACCAATAAGGCTCGTTTCAAACAATCATCGGCAGCACAGATCAGCTAAATACGTTGCAGTCGATACTAAGCGGCTGAGCGTATCGAACAATTGTTATGGGGTAAATTATAAAATAGCCGTCACAGTCACGAGATGTTAAAGCTTATTGTTGTCATGGCCGGAAACCTTTAATCGCTCTTGCAGTCGATCAATTTCGTTCTGTGCCCAGGGTGTCAACTCATCCATTTCATCCCATTCCTGATTAAGATCAACACCCTCAGGATATTTTTCGACCGTAGTCTCGACTGGGGAGTCCAGACAATCAGGCCCAGCCCGCCGGCGAAGTAAACGACTGCGAATCCAGCCAGCAATACTAATGACTGCACCCTCCCAGATTATCAACAGTACGAAATTCAGCAACAGAGCTATTAATGGTTGCCAGTGCCATATCCATATGATGTTCAATCAAAGCAACTGAAACAGCCAAATGCTTGGCAATAGCACCGTAACCCAAGCCACGATAGCGATGCAGCAAAAATACATAACGGGTTTTATCCGGCAGACCTTCAATACATTCTTTGATGGCTTCAGTTTTCAGCTCGTCCATAAGTACCAAATAAGCCTGATCAATTACTCCGATCTTGGTATTCGGCACCTCCGTAGACTGCAGAGAGCGACGTTTGCGCAATAGATTAATTGCCAGCCTGAGAGCTATATTCGACAGATAGCGCCGCAGATCCTGAATATCGCGGTGGTATTTGAGTCGACAGAGTTTTAGGAAGGTCTGTTGAGCAATATCCTCAGCCTGCTCTGTATTCCCAGTTTTGCGCAATAAGAGACTGCGCAATTCATTAGATATGTCCCGATAAAGCTGTGTGACCTCAGGCGCATTCCTTTCGGCGGTCATTTGCAAAATTATTCTCAATATAGGTGTTACTGTTTACGACGCCCTGTCACTGATAAATCCCTTTCTGACCGCACTCCCGCAGCCAGCCCCTGATCAGAATTCATTTCCAACCCGGCACGCAATCACCCCTTTATAGAATAAATCAACGTTGCCTGATGTATATGACTCTGTAGAGGCGATTTACCCTACCTAAAAGAAAAAAAATAATTTTATTGGGGCTATTTATGTAATTGGGAACAACCTCGGTGGCTAATTGAGTTCAGCACGGGGATAGAGGGGCACCTCACTACTCACTTTGCCCAAATAACAGAACATAGAGGGAATTAACAGCAGGGCCAGGAGCGCAGACCCCATCACGCCGAAACACATAGCCCAGGCTAAGGTTTCAAAAAACTTGTCAAATAGCAGCGGTACTAATCCGCCCATTGTTGTCAGCGACGTGGTCAGAATATGGCGAGTTGACCTAATAGTTGTCTCAATCAACTTATCTTTGGAAATCTGACCCTCTCCGGCATCCTCATTGAGGTGAGAGAGAACCACGATAGAATCATTAATCGCTAACCCTGCCAACCCAACAATACCCACTAAGCCGATAAAGCCGAAGTTTTGCAACCCGACAAACATACCCAAAAATCCAAGGCCAATACACAGCGTACCCACGAGTAAAATAATACCCGCCTGACGAAAACTATTTAATATCATCACCAGTGCGACCACAATTAGACCCATAAAAAAGAAAAAGGTACTAAATATTTGCCCGAAGGATTCTGCTCTTTCGTCAGACTCACCGAACTGCCTAAGGCTGTACCCTGTGGGTAAAGAGTCTTCGAACGCCTTTAGCTCATCTGCCACGTCCGTCAACACATTAGACCCCAATGTCCCGGGATAGACCGATGCCTTTACAGCGTTATTTCTAGCCCCCTGATATCGATTGATTTGGTTGATTTCGCTGGTGTATGTAATATCAGAAAAACTCTCCACATAGTCGAATCCCTCGGCACTGTTTATGGCTAAAAAAGCCGCCTGATTGATTTCTGATGATTCACGATTTTTATTTTTGATGCGTATGGGGATTTCTTTATTGCCATCGAGCATAGAGCCCACATAAAGCCCTCTTGTCGATGATGAAATCTCATCAATAATCTCCTTTGATGATTTAGATGAAAAGGCCAAATTCACTTCATCGAAGTTAATTTGCAGCCCAGTGACACTGGATGACAGATCTGCCAATACATCACTCACCTGTGGAGACTTAGCCAAGATGGATTTCAACTCTTCTCCCAGAGATTTTAAAATCTGATTGTCCTCACCAAAAATGGCGATGATCACAGGGAATTCCACGGGAGGTCCATTGGTAAACTTGCTGACTCTCACTCTCACATCAGCCTGATCTTTTTCTAAGCGCTTAGCCAAATCAGCCAGACTTGAATCCATTTCACCGAAAGAGGACGTGAAGAATACGCCTGTCGCCAAGTTGTCCGAACCTTCGCCCGAAGATCCGCCAATCACATTATATAAAAGTCGGGGGAGACGCCGTCCAACCCACCACATATCAGTTTCGACATAATCTTCCAGCAACACTTGATCTCGAATACTGCTGACCCTCTCATTAGTGGCATAAATAGACGCATTGGCATCAAGTTCCACGTCTACCCTAAACATAGCCTTACCCTGATTTGGGAAAAAATCTGTATCTAAAAAGCCGAACGACACAAAACCTAGTATCGGCAGAGTTAAAGACAGAGCCAGTGCTCGGCTTGGTTTAAAGAATGCCCAGGCCAAGAAGCTTCTGTATTTGGTGCGCATTCCTCGATGGCTAAATCCAACATTTTCAGACTTATTCAAATTCAAAAAATTTGAATCTTGCATTGTTTTTAACAACACAGGAACCACAGTCAGAGCCAAAAATAACGATGAAGTTACCGCTAATATAATGGTAATGGCCATATCACCGACAAATTCAGGGCTTGCCCCTTTACCCGCCGCCATTGGCATAAAGGCTAAGCCCGTTGTTACCGTAGCCGCTAACAATGGCAATGAAAGGTGCCTGATCGAGGCGTAAATAGCCTCTCTGTTGACTAAATTCAATGATTTACGATATTTGTAATCTTCAACAACAATGATCGAATTATCGATCAACAAGCCTAATGACAAAATGATGCCGGTCACAGAAGTCTGATGCAGTGGCACATCTAAAACGGTGCAGCCGATAAGGACCAACAAAATAGTTAATGGAACCACGGCACTGACAATAACAGCAGAGCGAGGACCCAGTAGCAGGTAACTTAAAAATAAGACAATAAAAGTAGCCAGCAGAATACTTTGCATCAGAAAAGAAAACTTTTCTTCAACATAATCCGATTCGTTATAGATGACCTCTAGCCCGATTTCATCAGGCAGCGCCTCTTTGAAAGCATCGGCAACGCGCAGCACTGCTTCGGAGTACAGGTCTGTTCTCTGGGAAAACTTGCCCCGCACATCAACAAATACTGAGGGTAGTCCGTTATAGGTTACAATCTCAATAGGAGGGTCGACTGGTAATTTTTCTACCGTTGCCACATCCTCAAGTCGGATAATTTGATAGCCATCCAATGTTTTTAACGGTAGTTTTCTTAAATCGTTAACTAAGGTAATGTTGTCTTGTGCTTTTATCCTGAATTCAGAACTCTGCCCAACAATATTACCTATGGCCCTCTTGCTGTCATAGCGATCTATTGCCGTGGCGATTGACTGGATATTCATACCAGCATCGGTCAACAAATCCAAGTTAGCTCCTACAAAAATTTCTTCTTTGGTATCGCCGAAAACCAATGCTTGCTCTGAATTGACAATATTGGCTAATTTTCTTTTAAACTGACTGGCCAACCGGGATAAGATCACTGGCTGGGGCTCACCGCCCCCCCGCCACTGCAGCGCAAACAGCACTGTTGTTGGTGGACCTGAATGACTGAGACGGACAGCAGTACCAGGGGGAATTAAAGCGGCACTCTCATTTAACTTGTCCTGAACCTTGGCCCAAACTTCATCTGTTTCACCTTTACCTATGGCTTCTTTGAACTCTATTCCCACTCTGACAATGCCAGTTGAAGAGTTAGACTCAATGGTTTTAATTTCGTCAATTTCTCGGAGCTGAGTCTCTAGCACATCCGCTATCTGAGCCTCAACTCTCTGCGGCGTAGCGCCCGGCAACACCGCTGTAATATCGCCCCAGCGCTCTGCTAATTGAGGGTTTTCCTGCCGGGGCAGTGAATCATAGGACAGTAGTCCACCGGCAATGATAAATAACATCGCAAGAAGAAACAGCCTCGGACGATCGAGGTAGAGATCGACAATTTTTTTCATTGGCTATCTCGCACAGCTTGGCCTTCCGCAACTTTTGATGCACCACCGATAATCACTCTATCGCCGGTTTTTAAAGTGCCAGATACATAGGCCATGGTTTTTTCGATATGGATTAACTCAACATAATCTTTTTGTGCGCTGTTATCACTGTCAACAGTGAACACAGCCCAAAGACCCTGTTCTGCCTGAGATAAAGCATTCAACGGAACCCAGGTTCCAGGCTTGGCCTGTTTAACATTTATAACCATTCTTGCGGTTTCACCGGGATTGAAAAAGGCATCAAATGCAAATATCCCCAAACGGTTATCAGATCCCTTGGATGACATTGGGGCCAATCTGGTCAATGTCGCGCTAAAGCTTTCGTCACCAATAATAAAAGCATATTTTTGGCCGACACTCACTTTTTCAATAATCGATTTTGGGAGGGAAACATTGGCTTCGACATATTCAGAGTCTAAAATTTTGAAGATTGGCACGCTGGGATTAACAATAGATCCCTCGTCTAAGAGGCGACTTTGAATAATCCCATCATAGGGAGCGAGGATCTTGGTTTGCTGGAATTTGGTGACCGCTCTATCATGCTGGGCACTGGCAATTAAAAATCCAAACTCTTCATTCTCCAGTCTCTGCTCTGACACATAATTGACCTGATCCAAGGCTTGGGAGCGCTCAAGTTTGTTTTTGGCCAAGGATAAATTAGCCTTGGCTTCGTTTAAAAGTGCCAGTGCCTCGGAATCTTCTAATTCCGCCAGTAAGTCTCCCTGGCTAACCTTATCGCCAATATCAACGTTGATTATTTTTACTTTACCTGAAACCTCAAATCCCAGAATAGACTGCCTTTTCGGCACAAGTTTAGCGGGCAGCATTGTATCGACGCCATAGGAGTCGAGGATAGTCACCTCGTGCAGGTCGACATATTTTTCTGCTGAAGCCGACATTGTTAGGATTAGGAGCGATGTTATTAGTAACTTGTGCATAAGAACCATTTGATTAGATTAATAATGTTTACAGCGAGTACATTATTGTCTAAAGTTTACACTGTCAACTTAAAAGTAAATTGGTCACACAATGCAATATCATCATGGCAATTTAAGGCCGCAACTAGTTAATTGCGCCTACGACTGGATATCAGCCAATGGTATTGAGAGTATTAGTCTCAGGAAGATAGCCAAAATTGCGAATGTCTCTCAAACAGCCCCCTACCGACATTTCGATTCGAAAGAACATCTGCTGGCAGAGGTTGCCACAATGGGCTTTGAACAGTTTTCCTCAGAAATGAGTACGAACCAGACCACTGATGACCCAGCCGGTGACCTGGTAAGATGCGCCCTGATCTATATTGAGTTTGGATTAAACAATGAACACATCATAGATCTGATGTTTAACTATCCAATCAAGAAATCTGATTTCCCCAATCTATTGGCGGCCGCTGACAACGCCTTTGGAATGCTGCTGCAAAGAGCATATTATCTGCTTGAGGGAAACGAAGACTCAGTTCGACTTAACAGTATTTCAATGCATGCCTATGTACATGGACTACTGACTATTCTGCAGATGAATCGAAGGATAGAGAGCTCCGCCACAAGTGCTTTTTATAAAGCGTCTTCAGCGGCACAGGATAACCTTGAGAAAATGTTGCGGAGTTTTATCAAAGGCCTGGATTCTTTATAATCCATAGGCACTGTCGATTACATGCTAACTTCATTAAGAATAAGGAAGCTCACTTGGAGCTTGACCTAGGAAAAATGGTGGGCCGTCCGCGACTCGAACGCGGGACCAATTGGTTAAAAGCCAACTGCTCTACCAACTGAGCTAACGGCCCTCAGAGGAAGGTGCGTATCATACTGACCAGAAGACAAAATTCAAGCGTTATTTTGATATCTGGTGGGGTCTTTTACCCCGGCCTCGACAAAGCCCTGTTCTCGCAGTCGACAACTGTCACATTTACCACAGGCAAGGCCTTGCAGACTTGCCTGATAACAGGAAACAGTCTGGCTGTAATCCACTCCCAAGGCTAAACCAGCCTGCACTATTTCGGCCTTGGTCATATTGATCAAAGGCGCATGAACCTCCAATATCTGGCCCTCGACAGCCGCCTTGGTCGCCAGGTTGGCCATGGCAGCAAATGCATCAATGTAGGCTGGCCGGCAGTCGGGGTAGCCGGAATAATCCACTGCATTGACCCCAAGAAATATATCATTGGCGCCAAGCACTTCAGCCCATCCCAATGCTATGGAAAGAAACACCGTATTGCGCGCAGGAACATAGGTCACGGGGATACCAGTGGTCTCATATTCTGGCACATCAATCGTACTGTCTGTGAGCGCAGATCCGCCAATAGTGCCCAGATCCAGCTTGACCACCTTGTGCTCTGCAACCCCCATAATAGAGGATACTCGCTCGGCTGCTTCAAGCTCTGATCTGTGACGCTGGCCATAGTCAAAGCTAAGCGTAAAGCAATCGTAGCCCTGCTTGAGGGCCATCGACAGAACAGTGGTTGAATCCAACCCGCCAGAGACCAGAATAACGGCTTTTTTTGACATAGCTTTAACCTAGTGGATGTGTAATCTAATGGCTATCTAATCTAATGGCTTTCTAATCTAATGGCCTGGCTGATCGCCCCAGATATATTTATGGGTTTGCAACTGCATGCGGACATTGAGCTTATCCTGTAACATCCACTCCGCCAGCTGCTTTGGCGCCAGCTGACCCTGGCTGGGGGAGAACAGTACCTCAGCGACCTTATCGGCCAGCTGCAGCTCATCCATTTTCAGGCAGCACCAATCGTAGTCCTGACGATCACAGATCACAAACTTAACCTCATCATGGGGCAGCAACAGCGGAATATTATCGTAGAGATTGCGCGCCATCTCCCCAGAGCCGGGGGTTTTTAAATCAACAATCTTAAATACTCGCGGATCAACATCCGCAACGGGCATAGCGCCGCTGGTCTCCAGAGAGACTCTGTAACCAGCATCGCAGAGCAGCTCAAGCAACTCGATACATTGAGGCTGCGCCAGAGGCTCTCCCCCCGTGACCGTGACATAGCGGGCGCCATAATCGTCTACGGTTTGCATTATTTCGCTGAGTGCCATTTTCGAACCGCCCTCAAAAGCATAGGCGGTATCGCAGTATCCGCAGCGCAGAGGGCAGCCTGTCAGGCGCACGAATACGGTGGGTAGACCGGTGGTACTGGTCTCACCCTGCAGAGAGTGAAATATTTCGGTGATACGCAGAGACTGTTCGGACATATTTTCGATTCAGATAGTTTTGCTTACATTAATGTTGTTTCGATAGCCACGTTAAGCGTTATTGGTTAGCTGAACTAGATCAGAATGTAGCGCTAATCAAAATTGTTATTTAGATAGTCGCGAGCCTTGCCCGCAACATTCCCACCACTCTGGGCTGCGGCTTCAAGCAATACTCGAGCGCGGGCCAAATCACCAGCCTGATGATAAATTTTCCCCAGCTTAAAACTCGAATCCATAGCCTTGCTATGGCTCGAGTGTTGCTCTACGACTGAGGTAAATGCCTGCTTGGAGAGCTCGTCCTGACCCTGCAGCAGGTAGATTTCCCCAAGCCAGTAATAGGCATTAGCAGCATAGGGACTAGAGGGGTAATCTTCAATATGCTGTTTGAATGCCAGCACGGCACTTTCCATATCACGCTGCTTGAGCAATAGATTCGAGGCATTGTCATAGCTGGATTTCATGACCGCAATATCAACTGCATCGACAGCAGGCTGAGTGCCATCTGTTACCACAGCGTTATTGGACTGGACAGCAGCAGCGGCATTGTATAGCGCGGGCTGAGTAGCACTGGATGAAGCACTGCCCGCAACAATGGTACTGAGTCGACGATCTATATCCAAATAGTCATCCATCTGCCGCTGCTTAATCTGCTGGAGTTCATAGTTGACCTCTTCAACCATACCACGCAACATCTGCACTTCTTCCTGCAAAACCTGCATTTGGTAGTAGCGGTCACTGCTCGCGGATACATTTGCAGTAGAGATCACAACAGAGGATTCTTCAATAGCAGTACTGGGAGCCGGGCTACTCAAATCAACCACCGGGGTCAAACTCTGAGCCAGGATCGAGGATGAAAAACAAGACAGCAGAAGTAATAATACGATAGCAGATTTCATAACAATTCACTGATTTCCAATTTTATACCAAACGCACAAACGGCCAGAGTAAGCTACCTCCAGCCGTGTACGAACACCGATACTGCGCAAACAACTAATAGGCCATCGCTGGCCCCTAGGTTTACTTCAGCTCAACTCGACGATTCAGAGCCCAGGCACTGTCGTTGCTGCCATAGGACGCCGCGCGCTCTTCACCATAGCTGATCACTTCGATCAGGCCGGCAGAAACACCCTGCAATACCAAAAATTCTTTGACCGCGTTAGCGCGACGCTCACCTAGAGCCATATTGTACTCACGAGTGCCTCGCTCATCGGCGTGGCCTTCAAGACGCACACTGCGGGGATTGCTGTCCAACGAAGCAGCATGTTCAAGCAGTGCAGCCCGAGATTCTGGTTTCAGCAACGCTTTGTCAAAATCGAAATAGAATACTGTGTCAGCGGAAGATTCCATTGCACTATCATCTATAGCAGAGGTATCAACCTGCCCTGTCTGTACCGAAGTATCTTCAATATCAGTGGACGTTTCTTCAACTGGCGCTGAGCTACAGCCCGCTAACACCAATGAAAGTAAAATTGTGGCCAAGCCAGATTTGCTAAACGATGTCTTCATTATTAACTCCTGTGAGTCATTTGTTAAAAAATAATACTCGGTAATCTACTACCGCAAAAACGGTGACCAAGCGGGTTCGCGCACGTCACCAATCCTAGCCGGAAGTACATATCTTACTCCAGCATCCAGAGAGACGGCAGCCAAAACGCCGCGATCACCCTGCTTAGTGGCGTACATTAGCATAGCTCCGTTGGGTGCGACAGTAGGAGATTCATCTAATCTCGTCTCTGTGAGCTCAATCAAACGACGGGTTTGCAGGTCAAATGAGGCAATATGGAAAACCCCTGACTCTCTGTGCACCAGTGCCAATGTGCGCCCATCTGGCGCAAGACTGGGTCGAGCATTGTAGTTTCCTCTGAATGTTAGACGCTCAGTGGCTTTGCTGGCAACATTTAATTTGTATATCTGGGGTGTGCCACCGCGATCAGAGGTAAATAAGATATGCTTGCCATCAGGCATCCAGGTCGGTTCTGTATCGATCGCAAAATGCCTTGTCAAGCGGCTGAATTGGTTGGTCAAAAGATCCAGCTGATAGATTTCAGGATTGCCATCTTTGGAGAGGACAAGAGCCATTTTACTACCATCTGGTGACCATGAAGGTGCGCCATTTAGCCCTTTAAAATTGGTTAGTTGCTGGCGAGCTCCAGTAACCAGATTCTGGCGGAATACCGCCGGACGGCCAGTTTCAAAAGACACATAGGCCAGATCTTTGCCGTTGGGTGCCCAGGACGGCGACATAATGGGCTCCGAGGACTCCAGCATTAGCTTTTCTCTCGCGCCATCGGCATCCGCCACATTGAGGCGATAGATGTATTTGCCATTATTTCGCGTAGCCGTAACATAGGCAATACGGGTTGAAAAGGCCCCTTTAATGCCGGTGATTGCCTGGTAGACCTTGTCGCTGACCAAATGGGCAAGATCGCGCATTTCACTGGCCTTACCGCGCACAGAATGTTTGAACTCGCGTTTCTGAGCGGTCACATTTAACAGGCTAAACTCAAGTTCATAGCGGCCGCCATCTATCGCACGCATAGACCCAACCACCAAATATTCAGTGCCGAGCATACGCCAATCGCGATAGTAAACGTCATTGGATCTAGACGGAAACGCCAGCATATCGCGGCGCGGTGTTGCCCGAAAAAGCCCGCTGCGCTGCAAATCTGCCTCAACAATCGCCGCTATATCCTGCTTGACCGCAATTCCGTTTAGCGCGATGGGTGACACCGCAATAATAGTGGGTTGATCATTGCCCTGGGTCACTCGTATAACTAGTTCAGACCAGGCAGTGCTAGAAACCACCAACAGCAACATTAATGACAATCTTTTACCAAACTTTATCAATGATCTCTCTCCTTAGGTATCACAGTCTTAGGTCCTCAGGGCTGAAGGCTACTTTAACAGTGCGAAAATGTTTCTCAAACAACCGCGTCTCCAATTGCTGCAGTTCTTCAAACTGCTCTGCTTTAAACGCAGCCTGCTCCACTGAGCGATCGAATGCCTGATCACCACTGGATTGCAGAACATTTACGCCGACAATGCGCCCAGTGGGCACCAGTCTTATCTCAATCAATGTTTCCATATCCCGCCGTGCGCTGGGGGGACGGTTCCAATTGTCGGTTAGGCGCTGGCGAATCATCTGCATATAACTATTGGCCACCTGTTCATCTTCGCGGGCATTAATCTGAGCCTGCTCCTCCGCGAAAGCTTGCTCAAGCTCAGCCTCAATACGTTTGCGCTGCTCCGCTGCTTCGCGCTGGCGCTTTTCCTTTTCCTCGCGCTCCTTCCTCTGTTTTTCTTTGAGGGTTGCCAAGCGCTTGGCTTCGGCTTTCTTTCTGTCAGCGGCACGGCGCTTGTCTTGCTCACGCTTTTTCTTGGCGGCATCCACTGTCGGCTTGGCCGGCTTCTTGGCTACAGGCTTTTTCTTCGGCGCCAGTTCAACCAGCTTGGCTTCAATATACTTAGGCTGCACCATGACCTTTTTACTCTCTGGCGCCCAGTTGATCAGCAGAGCCGCAACCACTGCCACATGGATCACCGTGCTGCACAGAATACCGGCTGAATAACTGGTCAAGTCTTTCATCTTATTTGCTGGGTGGCTCCGTAACCAGCCCTACAGAGGGGGCACCGGCCAACTGCAGTTCACTCATTAAATTAACCACCGAGCCATAGTCAACCGCGCTGTCACCCCAGACTAACACCGGTGTCTTTGGTTTCTGCCGCAATATTTTGCCGACACGGTTTTTGATCTCAGTCAGAGGCTGGGCGCTATTGTTACCCTTCACATCGATCCAGTAACTGCCATCAGCTTTAATAGAAACAATAAAGGGCTCCTGATCCTTGGTATCCATTGGCGCAGAGTTGGCATCGGGTAATTCAACCTTTACCCCCTGCATTAACAATGGTGCGGTAATCATAAATACCACTAGCAGCACTAGAGTCACATCAATGTAGGGCACCACATTGATTTCAGCGACCAGTTTCCGTTTTGGCTTTTTGTGCTTCACAACTTATGCCTCAGAATCAATTAGCGCGAATGGACCTGACGATGCAGGATGCTGGAGAACTCGTCAGCAAAGGTTTCATAATTGCCGTTAATTACCTCAACCTGAGCGGCGTAACGGTTATAGGCAATCACCGCGGGGATAGCGGCAAACAGGCCCATTGCTGTCGCGATCAACGCCTCGGAGATACCTGGAGCCACTGTAGCCAATGTCGCTTGCTGCACCATCGCCAGCCCGCGGAATGAATTCATAATGCCCCACACAGTGCCAAACAGACCTATATAAGGACTAACCGACGCCACGCTGGCCAGAAAAGGCAGATTGGTACTCAGCTTCTCATCTTCGCGACTCAGTGCCACGCGCATGGCGCGATCTGTACCTTCCATCACTGCATCCGGATCAGCCTTATCGGTCTGGGCCAGACGATTAAACTCGCGAAAACCGGCGCGAAATACGTTTTCAATACCATCACCACCGCCATCCTCTTTAGCCTGAGCGGTCAGATCATGATACAAATTATTCAGATCTATCCCAGACCAAAAGGTATCTTCAAACTCACGGAACCCACGCTGGGCAGCACCCAGAAAAAGGCTGCGCTGGACAATCATAACCCAGGATACAACCGAGGCTATCAGCAGGATGCCCATGACCATCTGCACCAGCACACTGGCATTCAGGATAAGGGATAATATCGACAGGTTTTCTTCATTCACCGTATAAACTCCAGATTTAGCCAACTTGGCTTTTTAAAGTTGTACTCATTAGTTTTGGCATCGCCTGGGGCCGTTTACTGTCGGCATTGACGCAGGCTAATTTCACTCGCCCTTCTACCAACAACTCATCACCACGAAAAACCCGCTGAGTCATTTCAAATGTCACTCGGGACGCATTAACCGGTACTGCGGTCACGACAATCTGATCATCCAGCAGTGCTGGACTATGGTATTTAAGCCACACCTCATGGACCACAAACTGCAGACCATCAAACAGCGCTGGTTTGTCGAAGCCCATGCTGCGCATAAACTCAGTCCTGGCTCTTTCCATATATTTCAAATAATTAGCATAGAACACAATTCCGCCGATGTCCGTGTCCTCAACATATATCCTTATTGGCAGGCGAAACTCAGTGCTGGCCTCAGTCATCCAGAACATCCATCTGTTGTTGAATCCGGGCTGGGCTTTTTAAACCAAAATGCTCATAAGCCATGCGCGTGGCCATTCGGCCTCTAGAGGTGCGCATCAGATAGCCCTGCTGAATAAGATAGGGCTCAAGTACATCTTCGATAGTGCCACGCTCTTCGCTCAGGGCAGCCGCAAGACTGTCAACACCCACCGGACCGCCATCAAACTTCTCTAACAGCGTCAGTAACAGGCGCCGATCCAGATGATCAAAGCCACTCTCATCAACATTGAGCATATTGAGCGCCGCATCAGCAACTTGCTGACTCACGGTGCCGTCCCCTTTGACCTCGGCATAATCTCGAACCCGACGCAGCAGACGATTGGCGATTCGCGGAGTGCCCCTTGAACGACAGGCAATTTCTCGGGCGCCATTTTCATCTATTGAAACACCCAGAATACTGCCCGCGCGTTTAACAATACTGGTCAGATCATCAATAGAATAGAATTCGAGGCGCTGAACAATACCAAAGCGATCCCGCAGCGGTGAGGTCAGCAAACCGGCTCTAGTGGTAGCACCCACCAATGTAAAAGGAGGCAGATCCAGTTTAATAGAACGGGCCGCTGGCCCTTCACCAATAACAATATCCAGCTGATAGTCTTCTAGTGCGGGATAGAGAATCTCCTCTACCACCGGGCTTAGCCGATGGATTTCATCGATAAACAGCACATCCCCCGCTTCAAGATTAGTCAGCAGCGCGGCCAGATCACCAGCCTTTTCCAGCACTGGGCCAGAGGTGGTTTTCAGATCCACCTGCATCTCATTGGCAATAATATGGGCCAATGTGGTTTTACCCAGGCCGGGAGGGCCAAAGACCAGGGTGTGATCCAGTGGCTCGCCGCGCTTGCGGGCAGCCTCAATAAATATCTGTAACTGCTCTTTTACGGCAGGCTGGCCAACATATTCAGCCAGTGCTGTGGGGCGAAGAGCGCGGTCAAAGCGCTCCTCGCTAACGGAAGTATCTGCGGAAATTAGTCGATCAGGTTCTATCATTGGACGCCATCTCAAATTTGCCTGTAAGCATACCTTGATGGCCTTACATTTACACTAGCTGACTGCGGGGCTATTTCGACACCATGCTCTTAAGGGCAGCCCTGATCAGCTGTTCCGCGCTGCCAATATCATCACTGGCCGCTCTACTAACCATTTTAGCCGCATCCTGGGGCTTGTATCCCAGAGCAATAAGCGCGCTCTCAGCCTCCTCGGCAATATCCGGTTGCTGCACAACCTGAGTACCGCCACCGGAAGTGCCGGCATCGATATCACCAACCCGATCGCGCATCTCAATCACCAGGCGCTCCGCTGTCTTTTTGCCCACGCCAGGTAACTTCACCAATGTCGCCACATCATTGTTGTGCACACAGAGCGCAAACTCGGATGCCGACATGCCGGAGAGAATAGCCAGAGCCATTTTCGGGCCCACACCATTGACCTTAATCAAATGGCGAAACAGGGCTCGCTCAGACAACTCAGCAAAACCATAGAGCTGCTGCACATCCTCCCGCACCACAAAATGGGTGTGCAAAACCACCGATTCACCGACACCAGGTACAGCAAAAAAAGTACTCAGTGACACCAGCACCTCATAGCCAACACCCTGTACATCCAGCAACAAGTCCGGTGCCTGCTTATCAATTACTGTGCCTTGAAGTCGCCCTATCATTATCTTTGCTCTGTCCTTTCATACTGATTTATCAATTCTATTTATGCCTGCCGCGGGCATAGCCCTTCGCACCGGCGCCTGCCATAGCTGCATTGGTACGCATACTGTGAGCATGACAAATCGCCACTGCCAGCGCGTCTGCAGCATCTTCCGCCGGTGACTCAGAGAGCTTTAACAGCTGCACAATCATCATCTGAACCTGACTTTTATCCGCCGCGCCAGTACCCACCACCGACTGCTTGACGCTGCGCGCAGAATACTCTCCAACAGGCAGTCCACCATTGACCCCGGCCACTATGGCCGCACCCCGGGCCTGACCCAGCTTAAGGGCAGAGCCGGCATTTTGCGACATAAAGACCTCTTCAATGGCCATATGCTCAGGCTGATACTGCTGAATAATCTGGCTGATCCCATCAAAGATTATTTTTAACCGTTCCGGCAGACCCGCCTCGGGCAGGCGCACAATACCGCTGGTGACATAGCTGATTTTGCTGCCAGCAATATCGATAACACCGTAGCCTGTGCGTCTGGAACCTGGATCAATACCTATTATTCGAGTCATGAACAAACTTGCCGTTGATTGAGCGCAGAGTGTTGCAACCCAACTGTCATCAGTCAACCATTAAAAAAGCCCCCTGAATAATATCCAGAGGGCCTTTCGGTGCTTCTAAAAGCGGACCAGTTACAACCTTAGTCCTCAGCTTTAGGAGCTGCCTTAGCTTTTGGTGCTGCCTTGGCTTTTGCCTTTGGCGCAGCTTTGGCCTTGGCTTTTGGAGCAGCCTTAGCCTTGGGTGCCGCTTTCGCTTTTGGCGCTGCCTTAGCTTTGGCCTTGGCTTTTGGAGCCGCTTTGGCTTTAGCTTTGGCTTTTGGCTTTTCTTCGGCCGCAGGCGCCTCTTCCACCGCAGGTGCCTCTTCTACTGCTGGGGCTTCTTCAGCCGCTGGAGCTTCTTCTACTGCCGGTGCTTCTTCAGCCGCTGGCGCTTCTTCGGCCGCTGGAGCTTCTTCTCGCAGGTGCTTCTTCGCCGCAGGTGCTTCTTCAGCCGCTGGCGCTTCTTCTACTGCAGGTGCTTCTTCTGCCGCAGGAGCTGCTTCTTCTGCTGGAGCTTCTTCCGCTGCAGGTTCCGGGGCCGCTTCTTCTGCCGCCGGAGCTTCTGCTACTGCTTCAGCCGCTGCCTCTTCTACCGCAGGTGCTTCTTCAACAACCGGGGCAGCAGGCGCTACTGCTTTGATCAATCCTTCAGCCAACAGGATGCGTACTTTCTCGTCAGCATTAACCCATTTTTTGTCAGCGTCTTTTACCGCATAACGGCCAGATGCTTTCTGATAAACAACGTATTCTTTAGTTTTCTTTATAACTTTCATCGCTATGACCTCTATTAATGATTACTCGTTTGAGTTTGTGGTTTAACATTTTAAAAATCGTTGATGGACTAGCCTAGCTGTTCCATCACATCATCGGGAATCTCTGCATTGGTATACACGTTTTGCACATCATCCAAATCTTCAAGGCCGTCGATCATTGCCAACAGCTTTTCCGCCCCCGCCAGATCAAGGGGCACTGAAATATCAGCCGCCAATGTCATTTCGGCATGGGCTGGTTGCAAACCTGCTGCGACCAGAGCATCTTTAACATTGAGGAAGTTCTCAAAGCTGGCTTGCACCTCCACTGAACCATCATCATGGCTCACCACATCCTCTGCCCCGGCATCCAAAGCCGCATCCATTAATGCCTCTTCATCGACACCGGGCTCATAACTGATCTGGCCAATACGGTTAAACAGATAGGCCACAGACCCATCGGTACCCAGATTGCCCCCGCGCTTGGTAAAGGCATGGCGAACATCCCCTGCCGTACGGTTGCGATTGTCGGTCATACATTCAACAAGAATCGCGACACCACCAGGGGCATAGCCCTCATAGGTGATCTCGTCATAGTTCTCTCCATCACCAGCTCCGGCACCGCGAGCAATGGCCTTATCCACCGTGTCGCGCTTCATATTAGCGCCCAGAGCTTTATCCACAGCAGCTCGCAGGCGCGGATTATCATCTGGATTGGGGCCACCGGCTTTTGCCGCTACCACCAGCTCGCGAATCAGCTTGGTAAAAATCTTACCGCGCTTTGCATCCTGCGCCGCTTTGCGATGTTTAATATTGGCCCATTTACTGTGACCTGCCATCAACAACCTCCATTGCTAACTATTTGCTAACACCCCCGGTTAACTTGAGGGTTTTTCTTCCTTTACTCGCAGCTTGATATTCAAATCCCGCAGCTGTGCCGCTTCTACTGTACCCGGGGCATCTGTAAGCAGACAGGCCGCCGACTGGGTTTTCGGGAAGGCAATCACATCGCGAATGCTGTCTGCACCCACCATCAGCATAATCAACCGGTCGAGGCCAAAGGCCAGACCACCATGGGGTGGCGCACCGTGCTTGAGGGCATCCAGCAAGAAGCCAAATTTCTCGCGCTGTTCTTCTTCACCTATGCCCAGCACATCAAAAACCACTTCCTGCATAGATTGATCATGGATACGAATGGAACCACCGCCCAACTCGCAGCCATTGAGCACCATATCATAGGCCCGGGACAGCGCATTGGCCGGGTCAGCTTTAAGCTCTTCCACGGAACATGAAGGTGCGGTAAATGGATGGTGCAATGGTGTCAGCCCACCTGTATCAGTCGTCTCAAACATGGGGAAATCAACAACCCACATTGGCGCCCAATCGCAGGTGTAGAGATTCAGATCCTCACCCACTTTGCAGCGCAATGCGCCCAGCGCTTCAGAGACCACATTGGCTTTGTCTGCACCAAAGAAAATAATATCGCCATTCTTGGCATCCAGACGCTGCATAATATTCATGGTTACATCATCGCCAAGGAATTTAATAATCGGCGACTGCAGACCCTCTATACCAGTCTCAATGGCATTGACCTTAATCCAGGCCAGACCTTTGGCACCATAAATGCCGACAAACTTGGTGTAGTCATCAATCTGCTTGCGCGAGATTTCAGAGCCACCTTCAACCTTCAGGGCGGCAACCCGACAGGTTGGATCATTGGCCGGGCCAGCAAAGACTTTAAATTCAATATCTTTCAGCAGGTCTTTAATCTCGACCAACTCAAGGGGTATGCGTAAATCTGGTTTGTCTGAACCATATTTGTCCATGGCATCGGCATAGGTCATGCGCGGAAATGCATCGAACTCAACATTCATGTGTTCAGAGAAAATGCCCCGAATCATGGTTTCAGTGATCGACATAATATCCTCTTCATCAATAAAAGAGGCCTCTATATCAATCTGGGTGAATTCTGGCTGACGGTCAGCGCGCAGATCTTCATCGCGGAAACATTTAGCGATCTGGTAGTAGCGATCAAATCCAGCCACCATCAATAGCTGCTTAAACAGCTGTGGGGACTGGGGCATAGCAAAAAACTGCCCTGGATGGGTGCGGGATGGAATCAGATAATCCCGAGCGCCCTCCGGGGTAGCTCTGGTCATAATCGGTGTTTCAATATCCAAAAAGCCATGATCAACCAGGTAGTTGCGAATGGATGAGGTAATCTTGGAGCGGAACCTCAGGCTGTTCTGCATCTCGTTGCGGCGCAGATCCATATAGCGGTGCTTTAATCGCACATCTTCACCCACAGTTACATGGTCATCCAACTGGAATGGCGGCGTCACTGCGGTATTGAGAATTTCCAGATTGGTGCCGTAGACTTCAATCTCACCCGTGTCCATATTGGGGTTGACCGTAGCTTCACTACGGGCTCTAACCTTACCAGTCACCTTGAGAACATATTCCGAACGAACCCGGTCTGCCTGAGCAAAGAAATCCCCGGCATCCGGATCAAACACCACCTGCACTATGCCCTCTCGATCGCGCAGATCAAGAAAGATCACTCCGCCATGGTCGCGGCGACGGTCAACCCAGCCACAGATAGTAATCTCTTCGTCAATATGGGCGCTTCTAACTTGTCCGCAATAGGTTGTTCGATACATCAGTAATTTATTCCCAGTTTAATCAAGTGCCAATCACATTGGCGGTATTTGGTTTTAGTCTGCTGTTGCAGCTTTGCTGCTTGCAGAGTCCTTGTCGCCACTCAGGTTTTTCTTGTTGCCGCTTTTAAAATCCGTTTCGTACCAGCCACCGCCACCCAGACGGAACCCGGCAGCAGAAATTAATTTATTTAATTCAGGCTGCTGACAGGCCGGGCAATTCACCAACGGCTCATCGCTCATTTTCTGCAGCGCCTCCAACTCATGCTGGCAAGCGTTACAGCGATATTCATAAATCGGCATATACAAACATCCCTCCGAAAACTTGGTTGGCAACCAAAAAGCGCAGCATTATACATCAGCCAACCCGTCTGGCGAATGCTTAATAGGGCCTGTTTATCTGGCTTAAAAGTAAAAAGCCGCTAAAAAAAGCCTCAGTACATGGCACAAACATAGATCAGCGGCTATAAATAAAGTCGAGGCCCTGTTTACGGTACCTGCGTTACCACAGGGTTGGTTTAATTTGGACAACCGAAATCACAAAGGAAGAGACAATGGCTGTAAAAAAAGGTACTGCAAAAAAGAAGGCTCCAGCAAAGAAAAAAGCTGTCGCTAAAAAAGCTCCCGCCAAGAAAAAAACCGCTGTTAAAAAGGCTCCTGCAAAAAGAAAAGTCGCAAGCAAAAAGACGGTAAGCAAGAAAGCTGCTGCAAAAAAATCTCCCATCAAAAAGTCCCCGGCCAAGAAAGCTGCTCCCAAGAAAAAAGCAGCTGCCAAAAAACTAGTAGCTGCAAAACGCAAGCTGACAGCAATCAGTCAGCGCTATAGCAAGACAGAGATCATCAATGAACTGGCAGTAAATTCCGGCTTAAATCGCAAACAGGTAGGTACTGTTCTCGATGAACTGGCTATTTTGATTAGTCGCCATGTCAAAAAACGCGCTGTTGGCGAATTTGCATTGGCAGGGTTAATTAAAATCACCACTGCAAAACGGCCGGCCAAAAAAGCCACCAAGGGCATCAACCCCTTTACCGGGCAAATGACCACCTTCAAGGCCAAGCCGGCGCGCACTGCAGTTAAGGTGCATCCCCTTAAGGGACTGGTAGATATGGCTCAGTAAACCACTGGTATCAGGTTTTCGAGCCCAGTAAAAACCCCATCGCAAGGTGGGGGTTTTTATGACAGGGGCTTTTTATGACAGGATCATTTTAGCCACAGTCCGGCAGCGCAGCCTGTAGTTCCAGCACCAGACTGGCCAGTTTGTCTTTGTTGTAACTGGCAGCTGGCTGCGCTCCCCATACAGGTCCAGGCCATGCCCCATCATTGCTAAACCGGGCCACATGATGCATATGCAACTGGGGTACCATATTGCCAATAGTGGCAATATTCAATTTGTCCGGGCGAAACAATGCGGTCATTGTCTCGGCCACGACGCAGGACTCATGGAGCAACTGCTGACGATCTTCAATATCAAGCTGATAGACTTCTTGAATGCTGTGACGCTTGGGCACCAGGATAATCCAGGGGTAATTGGCATCCTTGCTCAGCAACACCAGACTCAGGGTAAATTCAGCCACCAGCACAGTGTCAGCCAGCAATCTCTCATGTAATTGAAACATTTTTTCACTCTACTCCCGTTTGCTCTGTACCGCGGCAGCTGCGCCCCGTAAAATAGTGGGTTTATTAATGCCACAAAGTGTAAGAAAACTATGCGCGCCAGCCAATATCTGATTACCACCAAAAAAGAATCTCCTGCCGACGCAGAGGTTATCAGCCATCAGCTTATGTTGCGTGCTGGCATGATCCGCAAGGTCGCCGCCGGATTATACAGCTGGTTGCCCCTGGGCCTGAGAGTATTTCGCAAAGTCGAAAATATTGTGCGCCAGGAGATGGATAAATCTGGTGCCCTGGAGCTTATGATGCCCGTGGTTCAACCGGCAGACCTGTGGCAAGAGTCAGGGCGCTGGGGACAGTTTGGTCCGGAACTGCTGCGCATCCAAGATCGTCACGATCGTGAGTTCTGCCTGGGCCCCACCCATGAAGAGGTGATCACCGATATTATTCGCAATGAAATTAACAGCTACAAACAGCTACCCGCTAATTTCTATCAGATTCAAACCAAGTTTCGAGATGAGCGACGACCTCGATTTGGGGTAATGCGCACCAGAGAATTCTGCATGAAAGACGCATACTCTTTTCATGCCAATGCAGATTCGCTGCAGCAGACCTACGATCTGATGTACCAGACCTACAGCGCTATCTTCACCCGCACCGGGTTGGTTTTTCGCGCCGTGCTGGCAGATACCGGCAGTATTGGTGGCAGCCATTCCCATGAATTTCATGTGCTGGCTGAATCCGGTGAGGACGCCATTGTATTCTCCAGCGAATCTGAATATGCCGCCAATATTGAAAAAGCCGAAGCGCTGGCCGAGGCAAAGGCTCCCGCAGCAGGGAGCGGAGATATGGCAGAACTGGCAACTCCAGGGGTACATACCATCAGTCAGCTCTGTGACTTTGTGGGCACGGATGCGACTAGCACCCTCAAGGCACTCATTGTTAGTGCAGAGGACGAAGAGGGTCAAAGCCAACTCTACGGTCTGATGGTGCGGGGCGATCATGAGCTAAATGAAGTCAAAGCACAGCATGCTCTGGGCCTGAGCAGCGAAATTACATTTGCCACAGAAGAGCAAATCAAAACCGCCTTAAACTGCGCACCCGGATCTCTGGGTCCGGTTAATCTGAATCTGCCTATGGTAGTGGACCACAGCGCTGCACAGCTTAGCGACTTTGTCTGTGGTGCCAACCGCGATGGCTACCATTTAACCAATGTTAACTGGGAGCGTGACTGCAGCGAATTTACCGTAGCCGACATACGTAATGTAGTTGCTGGCGATCCAAGCCCGGATGGTAAAGGTGTTTTGGAGATTAAGCGCGGCATTGAGGTCGGCCATATCTTCCAGCTGGGCACCAAGTACAGTGAAGCCATGAAAGCCACAGTGCTGGATGAAAATGGAAAAGAACAGTTTATGAGCATGGGTTGCTATGGTATTGGTGTTAGTCGTATTGTCGCTGCCGCTATCGAGCAGAACCATGATGACAACGGTATTATCTGGCCAGCTGCCATTGCGCCTTTTCAGCTGGCAATTGTGCCGATCAATATGCACAAATCCGACAATGTTAAACAGGCCTGCGAAAACCTATACGAAAAACTCAGCGCCGCTGGCCATGAAGTGTTATTTATGGATGAGCCGAAGGCTCGACTGGGCGG
The DNA here is from genome assembly GCA_943788875.1 of uncultured Pseudomonadales bacterium. Classification (GTDB taxonomy): domain Bacteria; phylum Pseudomonadota; class Gammaproteobacteria; order Pseudomonadales; family Porticoccaceae; genus HTCC2207. Next base: position 165,952 of record CALSSA010000008.1, read on the forward strand.
TATGCTGGCTGATATTGAGCTTATCGGCATACCCCATCGCATTGTTATTGGCGATCGCGGCCTGGAAGAAGGCACAGTTGAATATCGCAGTCGTCGCGAAACGGAAAACCAATATATAGCAACGGAACAGCTAAATGACTTTATCAGCGATATTCTCCGCCAATAAACGCTACCGCAGCCGCTTACCTGTCCACTTATCTAGTGCCGCGGCGCTGATACTACTGGCAATCAGTGGCGCCAGTGTGGCCAAAGAAGCCGATAGCGCCCTGCTAGATAAATTAAAACTCGCTACCAACGAGGTGTCGGGTTTTGACAACCAATATGATGCCCAGGTCTGGTTGGTAGCCAAAGATCGCCCCCTAGCTCGTATCATTAAAGACCCATCCCAACGGCTGGCTCTGCTAAAGCTTATCCACAGTGAGGCCCGTCGCGCTGACCTAAAACCGGAAATTGTATTGGCACTTATAGAAGTAGAAAGTGCTTTTGATAGCTACGCTGTTTCCAGCGCCGGCGCCCAGGGTATAATGCAGGTAATGCCTTTTTGGAAAAAAGAACTCGGCCGCCCAGAAGACAATCTGATTAACCCGCAAACCAATTTACGCTACGGCTGTACTATCCTTAAACATTACCTCGACAGAGAACAGGGCCGTCTCGCAGACGCGCTGGCGCGTTACAATGGTAGCTATGGCCAGTACTGGTATGCCGAGCGAGTATTGGATACCTGGGACTTGCATTGGCGTTGAGTAGCCATGGCTTGCTACCACCTCTGGGTTAGTCATAATGAGTTTTTGTCCAAGCTTTGTTAGACTTCCCGCAGAACGGACAGGAGGATACCAACATGAGTAAAGAATTATCTCCCAGTGAATTACGCCAACAAATTCGCAGCGGCAAACATCTTGGTAATACCTCTGGATACTGCGCCGGCTATGTCCAGTGCAACCTGGTTATTCTGCCTACCGATTGGGCCGCAGACTTCTTGAAATTTTGTGAAGCCAACCCCAAGCCCTGCCCCTTAATCGCAGTGTCCGAACCCGGTGAATTTGCATTGCCAAAACTGGGTTCAGACTTTGATATACGCACAGATATACCCAAGTATCGAATTTTTGAACAGGGCCAACTCAGTGCCGAGGTTAACGATATTTGTGACGTCTGGCGCGATGATCTAGTGGTATTTTTGCTCGGCTGTTCCTTCTCTTTCGAGGAAGCATTAATTGCCGACGGGTTGGATGTGCGCAATATCAGTGAAGGGGTCAATGTGCCCATGTACAGAACCAATATTGACTGCACCTCTGCTGGCCCCTTTGTTGGCGAGATGGTAGTTAGCATGCGTCCGTTTACCCCTGAGGAAGCCTTAAAAGCAGTAGATATTAGCGGCCGGTTCCCCTCTGTTCACGGCGAGCCAATCCATTATGCCAACCCGGGAGAAATTGGTATCGAAGATATCAACAAGCCGGACTATGGTGATAAAGTTACCATCAAAGACGACGAGCACCCGTTATTCTGGGCCTGCGGTGTAACCCCCCAAGTAGCGCTGGAAAATGCCAAGCCGCCTTTTTGCATCACCCATAGTCCCGGCTATATGTTGGTAACCGATCTTAAAAACAGCGACCTTGAAGTTGCCTAACAGGACATAACGATGCCATTACTTTTAAACTGTGATCTCGGCGAAAGCTTTGGTGCCTGGAAGATGGGCCTCGATGATCAGGTAATGCCATTTATTGATCAGGCCAATATCGCCTGTGGTTTTCACGCTGGTGATCCAGTGGTAATCAAAAAAACACTGCTCGCTGCCAAGCGCAATAATGTGGTGGTAGGCGCACATCCAAGTTACCCAGATATCTCTGGCTTTGGTCGCCGCTCGATGAAAATCCCTCCCATAGAGCTTATCGCCCTACTGCAATATCAGATTGCCGCATTAACCGGCATGGCCAGCAACCTTGGGATTCAAGTGCAATATGTTAAACCCCATGGTGCCCTGTATAACGATATGATGGCCGATGGTCATATTCGCAGCGCGGTGATGGAAGCCATTGCCGAATGTCATCAACCACTGGCCTTTATGCTCCAGGCTACCCCAGATGCCGAAGTCCATCGCGAAGAAGCTGCAGCCTTTGGTATTGAGGTAATGTTCGAAGCCTTTGCCGATCGCTGTTATGCCGACGATGGCGCCCTGCTGTCGCGCAATAAAGAAGGCGCAGTGCACAGCAAAGAAAAAATGCTCGAACAGGTGCTGCAGCTGCAACAGCATGGCACGGTGACCACGGTTAGCGGCCACAGCCTGGCACTGCAGGCGGACTCGCTCTGTGTGCATGGAGATAATCTTGCCGGGGTTCAAGCCATTGAAGAAGTTCGCCAACTGATCCAATCATGAGTCAGGACATATTTAATATCTCCATCGCCGGAGAGAACTCACTAATCGTCTATTTTGGCGCAGAGCCCAGTCCCCATATTGCCGCGCAAGTCTCTCAGACTGCCGACTATTTAAGGCAGTCACTGGGGGATCTATTAATTGATCTGGTGCCCTCTTATGCCTCATTGCTGGTAATCTACAATCCACTGCAAACTGACCATTATCTCGTTAGAAGCGCTATCAGAAGTGCGACTCATAACTTGCAGCAATCCAGTGCGCAGGAACAGGGCAATCTAGTTAGCCTGCCAGTCTATTACAGCCTCGAGTCCGGGCCAGATCTGCAACAGTTGGCTGACAATGCCGACCTCAGTATTGAGCAGGTTATTGCTATTCACCAGCAGACGGAATATCGCGTGTACGCCATAGGGTTTGCCCCTGGTTTTGCTTATCTTGGCGAAGTCGACAAGCGAATTGCCGCGCCCAGACTGGCCACCCCCAGACAAAAAGTCCCCAGAGGCGCCGTGGCCATCGCCGACCGTCAGACCGCGGTCTACCCAGCACCGTCACCAGGCGGCTGGAATCTGATCGGCCTGTGCCCACAGCCAATGTTTGATCCCGGCGCCACCCCCAGCATGCCGGTTCAGACCGGTGACCGGGTGCGCTTTAATGCTATTGACCGAGAGGAATATCTGGCCTTGGGGGGTATACTCTAATGGGCGGATTTAAAGTGATTCAACCAGGTATTTATAGTTTGCTTCAGGATGCCGGGCGCTTTGGCTGGCATGGTATCGGGCTGACTACTGGTGGACCTATGGACCGGCAGGCTTTCCGCTTGGCCAATAAACTATGCGGCAATAATGACGACAGCGCCGCAATTGAAGTCACGGTAGGTGGTCTGGTATTGGACGCTAAAAACCACAGCAGCATAGCTGTGACCGGCGCAGATATTCCATTAACCATCAATAGTAAGCCAGTTCCTCTGTGGCGGACCCATCATGTAACTCCCGGAGATCGCATAGAACTGGGCTACGCCTCCAAGGGCAGTCGCGGCTACTTGGCGGTAGCTGGTGGGTTTCAGGCCGAAGCCATATTTGATAGCCTGGCCACAGTATGCAGAGAATCACTTGGCGGCCTGCATCAGGATGGCCAGCCCCTAAAGGCCGACGACATCCTGGCCTGCCCCGAATCTGATCAACAGCCGCGGTTATTGAGCGTGCCAGAAAACTTGCGACCAGATAACAATGGCACTGCAACAATCCGAGTTATTCTTGGTTACCAGCAGCATGCCTTTACTGAAGTCCAGAAACAGCTATTTTTTAGTAGCGAGTATGCCCTGACCAATAGCTGCGACCGCATGGGCTATCGTCTTAGCGGCGCACAAATCACCCCCTCTATTGGCGGCATTCTCTCCGAGGGTATCTGTCTCGGTGCTATTCAGGTGCCAGCCGACGGCCAGCCTATTATTCTGCTGCGCGACCGCCAAACCATTGGTGGTTATCCCAAGTTAGGGTCTGTGCTTTCGCTCGATCTGGACAGACTGGCCCAGTTAGTGCCCGGCGATACATTGCGCTTTGAGGCTATCAGTATTGATGAAGCTCACAATGCTCTGTTACTGGCTGAACAAAAATTTGCGAGTACCAAGCTGGAGACTGTAGATGTCTAATATGCAGATCAGTCAGGCTATCGAAAATTTACTGGTCGCCAGAAATCTTCGCGGCATGAAGACAGTACAGCCCGCCCTCAAGCCCGGCTATATTTTACGCGCCGCTGAATTCATCCAACAGGCCACAGGTAATATACTGATTGGCACCGGCTTCCCCGTGGATGAGACCTTTGAGACCGATGGCCCACTAGGAGCAATTGCGCTGTATCGAACTATCGAACAGCTTGGCGGCCGCCCCGTGTTAGTGTGCGGAGCGCCTCTGGCCAATAGGTTAGAGGCTGATTTTGATGTGCACCAGATCTCGGTTAACCAGCCAGCTGTGCGCCAGCAAGAAGCTCAGGCAGCATTAGATCAATACAACCCAACATTAGTTATTTCTATTGAACGCCCGGGACTAAATATCGACGGCCTCTACTGCAATATGCTTGGTGAAGATATCAGCCAGCGCTGCGCCAGCTTTGATGATTTTTTAAATCTGGCCCAGTGCCCGACCATCGCCATCGGTGATGGCGGCAATGAAATCGGCATGGGCAATGTGATTAGATAGCCTGGCGGGCATGAATATAACGCCATCGGTAACTGTACCTGTGATGAACTGGTTGTAGCCGACGTATCCAACTGGGGCGCCCATGGTTTAATCGCCATGCTATCGGCTTTGACCCAAACAGACAGGCTGGCGCAGTGGAATAATATCGAGGCCCTAAGCTACCTGAGCCAGAGAGGCAGCGTCGATGGGGTAAGTCGTAAAAACACATTGACTGAAGATAGCCTGTCCTCAGATATTAGCGAGCAATTGATTCTAGACCTGAGAAAGATAAGCGGATTTTACACAAGAAAGTAAAATTTCCCGACATGGCCAATCAAACGCTATATATCACCATTTTTGACGCTTTTAATGGCGTTTTTAACCGAATTATCCTTTGCGCATCAACGGTGCCACTGCTACCATTTTCGCTCAAATTTTAAAGGCTAGATAGTATGACCATTGCGTTTTTAGATGGCGAGTTTTTGCCCTTGGAAGAAGCCCGAATATCCCCGCTGGACAGAGGCTTTCTGTTTGGCGATGGCATCTACGAAGTAGTGCCCTCCTATGCTGGAAAGATGATTGGCTTTCGCCCCTCATATGGAACGCATGAGAAATGGTCTGGCCGCTGTAGGCATTAACTTAGACTGGTCCGAGCAACAATGGGTCGATATCTGTGATCGTCTGATCGCCGACAATGGCTCAGGCAATTTGGGCATCTATCTGCATGTCAGTCGCGGCGCTGATACCAAACGCTTCCATGGCTTCCCTGAGAATGTAGCGCCCACCGTCTTCGCCTTTGCCTTTGACATTGCCCCACCGCCAGTAGCAGATAAATCATTGGCCAAGGGCTACAAAGTCTCTACCGCACGAGATCTGCGCTGGGAGCGCTGCCATATCAAATCCACTGCACTGCTGGGCAATGTGATGCATTTCCAACAGAGTTACGAAAAAGGCCACAGCGAAACACTGCTATTTAATGCCAACAACGAACTGACCGAAGCCAGCGCCTGCAATGCCTTTATCGTCAAAAATGCTGTGGTGATTACGCCACCTCTGGATAACCAGCTACTGCCGGGCATCACCCGCCATATGGTGATTGATGTACTACGCAAAGACGGCAATATTCAGGTGCAAGAGCGCACCGTGACTATGGATGAGGTTCACAGTGCCGACGAAGTCTGGATCACCAGCTCATCCAAAGAAATTGCACCAGTAATCGAGATCGACGGTAACCCTGTGGGCAATGGTCAGGTTGGAGATATCTGGTTAGCGGCGCAAACCCTTTACTCTGCTGGCAAGCATAACTACTAGACTAAAGATTATGTCCAGACCTACCAGAACTATTATTGACATCCAGGCCCTGCGTCACAACCTCCAATGGGCGCAATCTCTTGCGCCTCATGCAAAAACCATGGTGATGGTCAAAGCCAATGCCTATGGTCATGGCATGGTCAAAGTAGCCCATGCCCTCAAGGATTTAGTGCCCGCCTATGGAGTGGCCTGTATCGAAGAAGCCAAAATCCTAAGACAGTCTGGTATAGAACAACCTATTCTCCTGCTAGAAGGCACCTTCTCAGCTGATGAAGTCAGTATTGCTGCGGAGCAGAACTTCTGGCTGATGGTAGAAAATCAGCCCCAGCTACAGGCCATTCTCAATGCCGATATAAGTAAGCCAGTCCATGTCTGGCTTAAAGTGGATACTGGCATGCACAGGCTGGGCCTGCAGCCAGAAGATGTAAGCGCCGCATTTAACACCCTCAGCAAAAGCGATAATGTCGCGGATAAGATGGTGATCGCCACACACTTTGCCAGCGCAGATGATCTCTCTAATGATGCCACCAGCCAGCAAATCGATCAATTTACGCAGGTACTAGACGATCTAGACGCCGCAGTCGCGCCTTTGGAGAGCTTGGCCAACTCAGCCTCGGTGCTAGGCCGCCCGGACAGCCACCGAGATTGGAACCGCCCCGGCTATATGATCTATGGCGCATCGCCATTTAATCATCCCCAGGATAATGCCGATCAATTAAAGCCAGTAATGACATTGGAATCTGCAGTGATTTCGGTCAGACAGATTGCCGCCGGAGAAACCGTGGGCTACTCCGGAAAATGGCAGGCCCAGCGACCATCAACCATTGCCACTGTGGCTATTGGATACGGCGATGGCTATCCGCGCTCAGCACCCAATGGCACACCAGTGGTGGTCAATGGCATCGAATGCCCGCTAGTGGGTAGTGTTAGCATGGATATGATTTCGGTCGATGTAACCGACCTGGATGCACAACAAGCAGTGGTCATTGGCGACCCAGTAGAACTCTGGGGCAAGCAACTACCAGTCAATAGAGTGGCGAGTCTGTGTAATACTCTGGGTTATGAACTGCTGACCAGAATGCCCTCCCGAGTGCCGCGTATCTATTGCTAGAGCTTCTGATTTAGATATTAAGCTGAATCGCTGTCTCAGATTTAACATCCTCAATCACCACATAGGTATGGGTCTGGCTAATACCGCTAATGGTCGACAGTTTCTCCCCTAAAAACCGCTGGTAATGCTGCATATCAGCCACCCGTATTTTAATCAGATAGTCAAAGCCTCCTGCCACCATCTGGCACTCCTGCACCTCCGCAAGCCCCAGCATCTGCTGATTAAATAGTCGAATCGCTTCAGTCGTCGTGCTGGTTAGCTGCACCTCAATATAGGCACAGAGCGCAGCATTGGCCCTAACCGGGTCCAGCAAGGCCACATAGCTGGTAATAAAGCCGTCTTTTTCCAAACGCTTAACGCGCTCCAAGCAGGGGGTAGGCGTTAAATTAACCTCTCGCGCCAGATCCACATTGGCAATGCGACCATTACTCTGCAGAGTATTTAAAATTCTGCGATCGGTGCGATCCAAATCAGCCACTGTTTTCATATTTACGCCTTTAAAAGTTAAAACCACTGTCAGAACAATAATCTATTTTTTGTAGTTATGCAGAATTATTAACTGCAATAATCCCAATTTTGGAGACATATCCTAATATAAAAACTCGATAATGCCACATATTAACGAGACTTTATTTGTGGAGTAGCAAGCAGTGAACCAAACTCAATTACGGGACAAAATCCGCCGCGCTACTCATCAGAATGAGCATCAGGCGGTGACTCAGTTACTACACAGCAACCCCCTTTCGAGTACAGACCGCGACAATATTTTGAGCGATGCGAGAGAGCTAGTAACCAATTGCCGCACCGACAAAAACAGCAGTGGCACATTGGATGCATTCCTGCTTGAGTTTGGTTTATCCAATGCCGAGGGTGTAGCCCTGATGTGTCTGGCAGAAGCCCTTCTCCGTGTTCCCGATGCATTGACTGCCGATCGCCTGATCGCCGAAAAAATTCAAGGAGGTAACTGGGCTGTCCACAGCGGCAAGTCGGAATCCTTATTTGTAAACGCCTCCACCTGGGGGCTGATGCTTACTGGTCAGCTGGTCAGTCTGGATAAAGAAATCACGCAGAATACCAATCACTGGGTAAAGCGTCTCACCTCTACATTGGGCGAACCAGTGATTCGGGCCGCCGTAATGCAGGCAATGAAAATAATGGGCGGGCAATATGTGCTGGGTCGCAATATTACCGAAGGTTTAAAGCGCGGTACCAAGCACAATGATCCAGGCACCAGATTCTCCTTCGATATGCTTGGAGAAGGCGCGCGCACTGAAGCGGATGCTGCGCAATATCTAAACGCCTACGGCACTGCCATTGATCAAATCGGCACAACGGTTTCAGGGGATTCTATAACCTGCGCTAACGGCATTTCAGTCAAACTCTCCGCCCTGCACCCACGCTATTTCTTCGCCCAGCACCGGGCGGTGATGACAGAGTTGCTGCCAAGAATTAAGCAGCTGTGCCTGCAGGCAGCCCAGTACAACATTGGTCTGTCTATCGATGCCGAGGAAGCCTATCGTCTGGATATCTCATTAGATATTTTTGAAGCACTGGCGAAAGACAAGGATCTGGAAGGCTGGCAAGGGCTTGGTTTTGTATTGCAGGCCTATCAAAAGCGCGCACCAGATACGGCCAAATGGCTAATTGGTTTAGCTCGGCAAACTCGCCGCCGCATAATGGTACGGTTGGTTAAAGGTGCCTACTGGGATGCCGAGATTAAGCATGCCCAAGAACTCGGCCTTGAGAGCTACCCAGTCTTTACCCGCAAGCCCAATACTGATCTCTGCTACCAGCACTGCGCCGGTATTCTGCTGGATGCTCAGAGAGAAGTGTATCCACAGTTCGCCACTCACAACGCCTACACTGCCTGCATGATTTTGCATCTAGCCGGAGAGCGAGAATTTGAATTCCAGCGCCTGCATGGAATGGGTCATATTCTCTATGCACAGCTTAAGAAAAGCAGCGCCAACAAACAGCTTGCTGTGCGAGTTTATGCGCCCATAGGCAATCACAAAGACCTACTGCCCTATCTGGTACGCAGACTGCTGGAAAATGGCGCCAATAGCTCGTTTGTGAATCGCTTTCTGGATCATCACACGCCGGTTGAAGAGCTGCTAGAAGACACCAGAAGACAGGTAACCAGCTCCTTCCCCTATCAGCATAAAATGATTCCAGAACCGGCGCAGATGTTTACGGTTGTCGGCGAAGAACGTAAAAATGCTACCGGCATCGATTTAGATTCACCATTGGAGGTAGAAGCTCTGCTGAGCACAATGGCGCAAACCGATGAGCTAGCTTCCCATCCGATTATTAATGGTGAACCTCTGGTCGGTGAGCTTCACACGACCTACAACCCCGCAGATCAACAGCAGTTGATTGGCCATTATTCCAAAGCCAATGAGGCAGATATTCTACGCGCACTGGACTCCGCCCATGCAGCACAGCCAGATTGGAATAAGGCTGGCCATCAAGCACGCGCAGATATTCTCGACAAAGTCGCTGATCTGATGGAGCGAGACTGTGAAAGCCTAATGGGTGTTATTGCCATAGAAGCTGGAAGAACCCTAGGCGATGGCGTTTCAGAAGTGCGAGAGGCAGTAGACTTCTGCAGATACTATTCTTTACAAGCTAAGTCTTTACAAGCCCACTCACCAGAGAACATGGCAGGGCATGGCGTATTTCTATGCATCAGCCCCTGGAACTTCCCTCTGGCTATCTTTGTCGGCCAAATTGCCGCCGCACTGGCCGCCGGCAATACGGTTATCGCCAAACCCGCTGCCCAGACACCAGCCATAGCAGCCTGCGCCATCAGGCTATTTCATCAAGCCGGGGTTCCAGGAGCGGCCCTGCAACTGCTGCTTGGCAGCGGCTCGCAGATCGGCAAACTATTAGTAGGCGACAATCGCATCGCAGGCATTGCCTTTACCGGCTCCACTGATACCGCCCAAAGTATTAACCAACAGCTCGCCCAACGCCCTGGCAGCCCTATACCCTTTATAGCCGAAACCGGCGGCCAGAACTGCATGGTGGTTGACTCCACCGCCCTGCCCGAGCAGGTCGTTGATGATGTCATCACCTCAGCGTTTCAAAGTGCTGGCCAGCGCTGCTCCGCCTTACGCGTGCTGTTTATTCAAGAAGATATTGCCGATAACACGTTAAAAATGCTCGCTGGAGCCATGGCATCAATGATCGCCGGTGATCCTAGAGAGCTAGCTAGTGACCTAGGGCCAGTAATCGACCGCGGTGCTCAGAGCGAACTACAGACCCATATAGATCGCATGCTTAAAGAGGCCAGATTTATCGCGAAAGTCGAACTAGATGAAAGGAATAGCAACGGTAGCTACATAGCCCCCCATGTGTTTGAAATCGACTCTCTCGACCTGCTCACAGAAGAAGTCTTTGGTCCGGTGCTCCATGTGATTCGCTATTCATCAGACCAACTAGGCTCAGTGATCAAGCAGATCAACAACACCGGCTATGGCCTCACGCTGGGCATTCATAGTCGTATTGAAGCCTTTGCACAAACTGTTTATCTGAATACCATCGCTGGTAACACTTATATCAATCGCAATATGGTTGGCGCAGTAGTTGGGGTAAATTCCTTTGGCGGTCGCGGCCTCTCCGGCACTGGGCCCAAGGCTGGTGGGCCTAACTATTTGTTGCGTTTCTCTACCAGCGGCACAGCCAAAGTAGCTAAAAAGCCCTTAGCTGATAAAAAGCCCTTAGCTGATAAAAAGCCCATAGCTAATAAAGAGCCCTTAGCTAATAAAAAGCCCTATGCGATTAACCTGCCAATAAGCAGTAACACAAAAGACCAAGCCACCCATAATCTTGTCGTCCAGGCCACAGCCGCAGGCCCCCAATGGCAAACCAAAAACATAGATAGCCGCCTAGCCATACTCAGCCAATCCAACCCAGCATTTATCAACCAACTGAAACCCATAGTCCGAGAAAAACTGGCCAACCCCATCCAGCTACCCGGTCCCACAGGTGAAGATAACAAGCTCAGCCTGCAGAGCCGTGGGCCTATGGTGTTGGTGATCAGAGAAGAAGATGCCTTAGAGGCCGCAGAGCGGCAAATCATCAGTGCCCTGCTGTGTGGATGCCCGGTTATTGTGGCGGCAGATAGCGCTCACCAGGCTGCATTAGAGAGTCTGATAGGCCGCTATCAACAAGCAGGCCTAACAAAACCACTACTGCAGCTAGCGCCCATGAAAAGCTTGGGCGACTTAATTCTAAATAACAACATCGAAGGTTTGATAGCCAATAGCCTAAATACAGATAGCACCGAACTGCGGCAAGTAATGGCTAAAAGGACAGGCAGTATTATTCCATTGATTGAATGGCCTGAAACGGCTGAGGGCTTTAACTACCCCTGGCTACTTTGGTTTTTAAGTGAGCGCACCAGAACAGAAAATCTGGTGGCTAGAGGAGGCAATACGCAATTGTTTAACTTGGCGGAGTGATGGTTATTTCTCACGAGAACCTATCACTTAAATAACTGACTATATATCGCTTCTCATCAATGATCCCAATGATCACCGGCGTATTACCAGGATCATTAACAAAAGTTCATACAGTGCGGACTCTTCGGCTAAATCCGGCAGGGTCTTCTCAAGCACATAGTCTTTGATGGACTTACCTTGAAGCGCCGCTGATGCTTTTAGGCGCTGATACTGTTTTGCGGTCTGCTTCACCCAATATGAGGGTGCTAGGAGCAAGGGAAATACGCAGTTGTTTAATTTGGCGAAGTCATTATCTACTTCATCACTTTGTAGTACTCCATGTGATCCCTACCAGTTAGCTAACCAGCCTCCGCATAACGGCGGAGGATATCCAAAAAGTCACCGCCGTATTTCTCAAGCTTGCTATCCCCCACTCCATTAATGCGCAGCATCTCACCCGGCGAGGTAGGCATTATATCCAGCATCTCTTTGAGGGTGGCGTCGTGGAAGATAACGTAGGGCGGCACATTGTGTTCTTCGGCGAGAAATTTTCTGCACTCTCGCAGTTCATCCCACAGCTCTTGATCTTCGGGCAGTATCTGAGCTTTGCGTGCAGACTTGGAGCCTGACTTTTTGCTGGATGGTGCTTTAAGCTCTTCAATACGCAGATGCAGTGACTCCTCGCCTTTTAACACCGGCCTGCACAGGTCGGTGAGTTGCAATGCGCTGTAGCCCTCAATATCAACGCGCAACAGACCGCGCACGACCAGCTGTCGAATCACCGAGCGCCACTGGGCTTCGTGAATATCACTGCCTATGCCGAAGGTACTTAGTTGCTGGTGTTGGTGCTGCAACACCTTCTCTGTCTCTTTGCCGTGCAGCACATCCATGACATGTATAGCGCCGAAGCGCTGGCCGGTGCGGTAGATGCAGGACAGTAGCTTCTGGGCGGCTTCGGTAGCGTCCCAGGTCTGCGGTGGGATCTGGCAGTTATCGCAGTTGCCGCACTGTTCCGGGGCTTCGTCAGCAAAGTAGTTGAGCAGTACTTTGCGGCGGCAGCTGGTGACTTCGCATAGACCTAGCATGGCATCGAGCTTATGGCGCTCGGCACGCTTAAACTGTTCGGCGCCGTCGGAGTTTTGCGCCATTTGTTGCAGGCGCACTACATCTTGCAGGCCATAGATCATCCAGGCATCGGCGGGCTGGCCATCGCGGCCAGCGCGGCCGGTTTCCTGATAATAGGCTTCAATACTTTTCGGTAGATCCAGGTGGGCGACAAAGCGCACATCGGGTTTATCTATGCCCATACCAAAGGCGATAGTAGCCACAATCACCACTCCGTCTTCCCGAAGGAAGCGCTTCTGATGGGTTTGTCTAAGCTGAGCTGGCAACCCGGCATGATAAGGCAAGGCGTTAAACCCCTGCTGCGTTAGCCAGGCTGCCGTGTCTTCTACCTTCTTTCGCGAAAGGCAGTAGACAATACCCGCTTCGCTTTTACGCTGTTTTAAAAAATCCAGCAGCTGCTTTTTGGCGGTGGTTTTGTTAGCAATCGCGTACCGTATATTGGGCCGATCAAAACCACTGATATAGGAATTGGCGTCCACCAGTGACAGGCGCTCGATAATTTCTTTTCTGGTGCGCAGATCGGCGGTGGCAGTCAGGGCAATTCGCGGAATACTAGGGAAGCACTCCTGCAGTAAACTCAGGGACAGATAATCCGAGCGGAAATCATGACCCCATTGCGATACACAATGGGCCTCATCAATCGCAAACAGTGCTAATTGGCAGCGCTCCAAAAGATCCAGCGTGTAGGATTGAATCAGTCTTTCAGGGGCGATATAGAGAAGATCCAACTGCCCCGCCAAGAGCTGTTGCTCGATAATATGTTGCTCACTATGGGAGAGGCTGGAATTTAAAAAAGCTGCTTTAACGCCAAGCTGTTGCATGGCATCAACTTGATCCTGCATCAAGGCGATTAAGGGCGAGATAATCACACCAACACCGTCGCGCAACAATGAGGGAATCTGATAACAGAGAGATTTACCACCACCGGTGGGCATTAATACTAGGGCATTATTGCCGGCACTAACATGCTCGATAATCTCGGCCTGATGGCCACGGAAACTATCGTAGCCATACAGGCTATGAAGAATATCTAGTGCATTTTGCGACATATTTGGGTTGCTTGTAGTTACTTAACGGTTAGATCAAGTTTGGATTTTACAACTGCCACTCCGTGCGGCCTGCGAAGCTGTCGCCATTATTGGTAAAGCGAATAAATGAAGGGCTAAACCGGTAGAAATAACTGCGGCCAAAAGCAGAGCCAATAAGCTGTTCCTGTTTTGTCTGCGGGTTGTCGATCAAGGATTTGATCTCCCCATACCG
>CALSSA010000009.1 GCA_943788875.1 uncultured Pseudomonadales bacterium
CTAAAGAGGCTCCAGCCTCCGCTGGAGTGACGTTCTTTTGGTGGCACCGCAACCCCCTTCATGCAGCAACGCAAACCCCAACCCCATGATCTATATTAAAACCAAGCAACCTCAGTTGCGCGGAATTCCAAAATATAGGGACATACCACAGCCATCATGGGCCATAAAAAACCTGACCAGAGCGCAAAGTCGGCGGTACTAGCCACCTTTCTTAAGCATGAGTTATTTCTTAAAAAATTCCTCGCGCGGTTTTTGCATCGCTCGCAAGATGTTGACGACGCGGCCCAAGAGGCGTTTTTAAAGGCTTACAAGGCAGAAAAAACTCAGGAAATTCGCTCGCCCAAATCGTTTTTATTTCAGATTGCCAAAAATATCGCCCTGCAAGAACTCACCAAAAAATCAAAAATGATAACTGACTACATAGAGGATTTAAGCGACTCGGCAATCTCATGGGAAGGCCGGACCCTCGAAGACACCCTGTCGGCAGAGCAGCGTTATGGGATATTTTGTCAGGCGGCAGCTACTTTGCCACCCCAGTGCAGGCGGGCATTTTTGTTGCGCAAGGTGTATGGGTTAACGCAGAAGGAGATTGCCCATAAGCTGGGTATCTCCATTAGCACAGTGGAAAAGCACCACACCACCGGCCTAAAACGCTGCAGCGAAATGATGCGCAAGCTGGGTGACACAGAGCTAAACCCCGAGCAAAACACAGCACCCAGTAAAGAGCTCAGCACCATAGCCCAGCTAACCAAAAACCCGAGGTCAACCAGTGGTAAAAGCTGACACAGACAAAATAGTAGAACTGCCCAACCGCGACCATATCGAGGCCGAGGCCTGCGCCTGGATAGCCCAGCTGGATGGCGACAAAACCCCCTCCGCCGAAGACCTGGCCGCACTGCGCGAGTGGATAGGCCGCAGCCCAGTGCACCAGCAAGAGCTGCAGCGCCTGGCCACACTCTGGGGCGACCTCAACCAACTCACCGATCTGGCCCCCGCATTAAACAGCCTGGCGTCCCAGCACCCACAACAGAGCCTCGGCAGCCTGCTAAAACAGCGCCTCAAACAACTATTAACCCCCCGCAAACCCATGGCCCCAGTGCTCGGCCTGCTGGCCATGCTGTCACTCGGCCTGCTGCTATGGAACGACTACCAAATAGAACCACTGCAACGCCTCTACACCACCGAAATAGGCCAGCAACAGCGCGCCCAGCTGCCCGACGGCTCGGTGCTGCATATCAACACCGGCAGCCGGGTTGCCGTAGACTTTGACCGCCACAAACGCACAGTGCAGCTGCTCCAGGGCGAAGCCCACTTTGAAGTGGCCCACGATAAAAGCCGCCCCTTTGAAGTATTTGCCGGTGCCGGCATGGTGCGCGCTGTGGGCACCGCGTTTTCGGTACATCTGCTCGACCAGCAGGTAGAGGTCACAGTTACCGAGGGCAGGGTAGAACTAGCCTCACAAATCCCCACCCAACCCCAAGGCAATGAGCAAACAGCCACCAGCACCCAGCCCCTGGAACTCACCCAGCTCGCGGCCGGGCAAAACACCAGCTTTAACCACAGCGTAAAACCCATTAAAACCCTCAGGCACGACCAGCTGGCCAGAAAGCTCTCCTGGCGCGACGGCATGCTGGTGTTCTCCGGCGAAAGCCTCGAATCAGTGATCAAAGAAGTCAGCCGCTACACCACCCAAACCATAGTCATCACCGACCCCGCCATTCGCGATGTACGCATAGGCGGCTATTTTAAAGCCGGTGAAACCCAGGCCATTATGGAAGTGCTGGCGCTTAGCTTTGGTATCAAGGTGCAGCATATTAATAAGAACTTGATTCACCTTTCAAAAGCTAGTCCTGCCGGGTGACAGCGCCATATCGGCCAACTTTTTGTCCTATAGTTAAAGTAACTAGCCACACCGGTACCGCACATAATAATGAAGTCACTTAACAACTTTTTTGGGGGTATTTCCTTCCTTGTTGATCCAATAGGCTGTAAGGCCGTTTCGGATGATCGATAGCTGTGTTTCGAACGGATCAAAAAACAAGGAAGGGTATAGCCGAGTTAATTGCAGTGCAGTTGGTCTTGGCGGTAGCGTTGCTGCTCTGTCTCGCCCCACTGTTACTGGTGACAACCCGGATGTCGACAAAATCTACGCCATAGACATCCCCCAGAGCAATGCCGACCAGGCCCTAAAAACCCTGGCACATCAAACAGGCGTTCAAGTTCTTGTTCCCTTTGACCTAGTAAAAGCCATCGATACCAGGCCCATTAGCGGTAACTATTCAGTAATGACCGCCCTGGCGGTGCTGCTGTACAACACGGGCCTATCCGGAATCCTTACCGACAGCGGAGTGATCACCATTTCGCAAAATGGAAGTGCAGTCTGAATCTAACCAAAATGGTAAGGGGAAGAGCATGAATATAACAAACAGCAGTAAACGAAAAACACTACTGGCCGGCCTGGTGGGATTATTTGCCGCAGGCGGCATGACTCAGGCAGTGGCGCAGGGTGGTGAGGCGGCGACTGGGCAGAGTGCGATTGATGAGATTATTGTTACGGCGAATAAGCGGGAGCAGAGTTTGCAGGATACGGCGATGAGTATCAGAGCTTTAAGTCAGGACGAAATTGAGCGGAATGGTTACATCGGGATGAATGATTATCTATCTACTATCCCTGGTGTTAGTCAGATGGAAATCGGTGTAGGTAATAATCGTCTATCAATGCGTGGGATATCTGCTTCGCAGACCGACGAAACCAGCGTTGGTGTCTATCTAGGTGAGGTATCGCTATCACATATAGGAACAGGAGCAAATGGTAATGCTGTTGATATCAAGCTTGTCGATATAGAACGTGTTGAGGTTCTACGTGGACCTCAGGGTACCCTTTTTGGTTCTGGAACGATGGGCGGCGCAGTGCGCAATATTCCTAATGCACCAAATCTGACAGAGGTCGAATCCGAGCTGCAAGTTGGCTTCTCGGACTTAGATGGTGCGGATCGCTTGAATAATAAGATCACTGGAGTAGTTAATATTCCTCTTGTAGAAAATCAATTGGCACTGAGAATAGCTGCCTATCGATTTGAAAATCGTGGTTATGTTGACATGGTTAGTGATAGTGATCCTAGTAAGGTAGTAATAGCAAATGATTTTGGAGGTGTCTTAAATAACCGAACAGAGGTTGGTGGAAACGAATTTGCGGGTGTACGTGCTAGTTTACTTTGGCAACCCGCTGATAATTTATCAGTTACTTTGATGCATGCTAGACAAGATTTAGATCAAAATGGGATGTCATATATTGATCCAGATATTGGAGGTTATAAGAGTACTGCACTGGATTTTAATGGTGAGTTTGATGGTCAGGAGGGTCGATCAGATGAAGGAAGCTTTACTAATTTGGTGATTAATTATGACCTTAGTTGGGGAAATCTCATTTCATCAACAACTATAAGCGACAGCACTCAGATTCGCGATATTGCAGGTAGCAGGTTTATACCTCTGCCACTTCCTATACGGAATGAGAATTCGAGAGATAACTTTACTCAAGAGCTACGTGTATCCTCTCAGCTATCTGGCCCAGTCCAATTTTTGGGTGGAATATATTATGAGGATATGGAGTTTGTTGGAGATACATTGGTAGTGTGGGGCGGTGATGATGCGCTAAATCCGTTTGGCAATGATTTATTTGAAGGCCCAGATGGTACAGATATCAAGCAGACAGCTTTCTTTGGAGAGGTTTATTACGATATTGCGGATCAGTTTAAACTAACCTTGGGTGGACGTTGGTTTGATTATGAACGGAAAATTTTGATTGATCAGTCTGGGGCTCTGGGAACTGTATCTTTCGACGGCGAGAGCACTGAGAAAGATTTCAAGGGCAAAGTTAATCTTGAATATACTCCCAGTGATGATGCCCTAATTTACACGCAATGGGCACAGGGTTTTCGTTTGGGTCAGCCGGTTGTAGTTCCTCCATTAGGTGTTTGTGATACAGATAATGATGGTATTTTAGATGGCTCAAGTCCTCCCACGCCAATTAATACTAGTGGAGCTTTGGATTCTGATAACTTAGACAGCATTGAGGTCGGAGGAAAATTTAGTTTTTTGGATAATCAGCTGATCACCAACATTGCTATCTACAGTATCGATTGGAAGGGTATTCCCATCAATGTAGCGGGTAGCTGTGGTTTTGGAACTATATTAAATGGAGGGGAAGCTCGATCTCAAGGTTTGGAGGTTGAAGCGACTTACCAAGTATCTGAGAAATTACGTCTTAACTTTGGCCTTGGCTACAATGATGCAGAGCTTAGTAAAGACGCTCCTGGTTTAGGCTCAAAAGGTGACCGATTACCTTATAGCCAGAGAATCAGTGGCAATTTAAGCATTGATTACAATTTTTACTTAAATGGCTTCGAAAGCTTTATCCACGCCAATTATGCTTATGTCGGAGATTTTCATACAGATCTAGCTGAAGAATCAATTGAGATAGGTGACTACAGTAAGCTAAGTCTTCGTTTAGGTTTATCAATTAATGAGCATTGGGATGTCGAGCTTTATGGTACTAATTTGACCAACAGTGATGATTTGTCTGGCTTCGAGCCTTCGGTAGGTGGAGGATTCCGTCTAACACCGAGGCAAATAGGCTTAGATGTTAGGTACCAGTTTTAATCAAAGCACGACCTCTTAAAATCAAAGGCCTCTGTAAACTTATTCCTAGAAGTTAGCAGAGGCCTCTTTTGATTCAATATGCTGCTACCTTTAGCAGCATCTTAATAGCCGTTCTAGTTCTCGCTTCAGGATTTTCGATGACAAGACCCACTAAGAGGGCTTCGATCCCTATCAGCCCCAAGTTGGATGACCACCGAGTAGGGTTAGTTTATGCGCTACCCGTGATGGCACTCTCTTTTTTATACGGCCCAAGTGGCGCCATTTTACAAGGGATTTATGCCAAACACTTTGGTCTAACTTTGACCACTATTGCTACGGTTTTATTAATTTCCCGGCTTTTTGACGCTCTATCTGATCCAATAATAGGTTATTGCGCTGATCGCTATCATGCCCGTCATGGCACTCGCAAACCCTTCGTCGTGGGCGGTGGTTTGCTATTTATTTTCGCCAGTTGGTTTCTGTATGTGCCACCGGTTAACGTCAGTCCCATCTATTTTTTAGTTTGCTTCTTAGCCTTTTATTTTGCATACACCTTATTTGAAATACCCCATCTTGCTTGGGGAAGTGAGTTATCTATTGATTCGGAGGACAAAAACAGAATCTATGGTTGGCGTTCTTGTTGTTGGTTTATCGGTGGTCTGTTCTTCTATGCAATACCGTTACTGCCATTGTTTAAGACTAATGAATTTACCCCAGAGACTCTAAAGTGGTCGGTATTGGTAGCCATTGTAATGATGCTGCCCATGCTCTATATGTCTATCAGGTTCGTACCCGACCACCAGAGCATTCAAACACACGGCTCAGTTGTTTCTTACAAGAAAGAAAGTATTGTTTTATTACTCCAAACGATTTTGAGGAATAAGCCTTTACTTATATTAACAGCCGCCCATACCTGTACAGGTTTTGGATCAGGGATGTGGTTCACCTTGCTGTTTATCTTTGTGGATTCTTATCTTGGCTTAGGACATCAGTTTGCATTGGTATACGTTACTAGTTTTGGCCTGAGCATTCTGGCTTTGAGAATATGGTACAAGCTAGCACTCAAGTTAGGTAAGCAATGTACCTGGTGGGTTGCAATGGTGCTGGTGGCTTTAGGCATGATCGGTACGGGACTGTTGTCATCTGCCAGTGCCGATTGGCTATCGCTATTGGTATGTATGAGCCTGATCTACAGTGGATTTGCAGCCTTTAGTATTATGGTGCCTTCGTTGATGTCTGATATATCTGATTATGGGACTTTAAAATTTGGTACTGATCGAACTGCCTCGTATTTTGCTCTTTATACTTTGATTAATAAAACTGTTGGCGCTTTGGGAGGCGCTCTTGGACTAGGTCTTGCTGGCTGGTTTGGGTTTGACCCTACAATGAGTTCCCATAGTAACACGGCAATTTTAGGTCTACGTATCAGCATTGCATGGATACCGGCAGCAATGATTTTAACTTCTATTTTCTTTATTACCCGGATTCCCATTACCGTAAAACGCCATGAGATTATCCGGCGCCGCTTAGCTGCGCGTAACGATCGAGCCGCTAGGTAGTGCGCCTATTATAAAGACCGCGAGTAAAAGTTCTTTTAGCTTATGCCACAAGTCCAAATATCTTATTTAAGAAGACCTATTCACCAAGATAGGGACATACATTCCAGAATTCGAGGAAACGAAACTAATGCCAGATCAAAAGATACAATCTAATCTAAGTAAAGAAGCAGATATAGAAAAAAGGTATATGAAAGCAAAAGCCTTGGAGCAGGGGTCATTTATTGAAACAATGGTATTAAACGCTCAAATTTACCCAAACTGGATCGGCAATAGTACCTGCTTTTGGTATATACAAAAAAGAAGAATCAGTGAAAACGGTTTATCTGAAATAAGGAAGCAGTTTCGTCTGGTAAATGCCTTAACTACTGAAAATACTGAAGCTTTTGATCATCATTCGTTAGCTCGGGCGCTTGGCCGAGTAACCAAGCGTGATATTAGCGCCAACAATCTTCCTATTAGTGAGATTAAGATAGAGCTATCGCCATTAGAAGTCAGGTTTATGGCCTTCGATAAGCAATGGTCATATAACGCTTCTGAGGCATTGTGCACAGAAATAGCCGCTTTATCGCCATATTGGTTAGTTTCACCCGATGGTAAAAAAGCAGCGTTCTTACGTAACTTTAATTTATGGGTCAGAGATTTGGATAGCGGCGTCGAGCGGTCCCTAACCCAAGATGGTGAACTCCATTATGCCTATGCTGTTCAGCCCGAGCGTGTCAATTTGGTAGGAGGGATGCATGATGTTGGCTGGGTAAATAAGGCTTTACCTGAAGCTCATTGGTCGTCGGATTCAAAACGGTTATTGACGATGCGGGTAGATGAGAGGCGGGTATTATCATTGCCGATCACAGAATATGTACCCTCGGATGGGAGTTTGCGGCCGCGCTGTACACAAGTCAAATATGCCCTGCCGGGCGATCGGAGCATTGCTGAATATGAATTGCTTGCCATTGAGGTCGATACAGGAAATATTTGTCTTGCAAAATACCAGCCAATCCCAGACTCAGTATTATGGGCCGGATTATTTAGTGGTAATCGAGCATGGTGGTCTAGTGATAATACCCGAGCCTTTTTTGTTGATATGTCTCGGGGCCAACGACAGGCTAAAGTGGTTTCCTTTAACATCACAACTGGCTTGACAGAGGTCTTATTTAAAGAAACTGCTGAGACCTATATAGATTTGAGTCTTGATTTTGAAAATCCCGCTTCCCTATTACCAGTTTATGAGTCGAATGAATTAATTTGGTTTTCTGAGCGGAGTGGTTGGGCACATATCTATCTTTATGACTTGGATAATGGCAATTTAAAAAAGGACATAACTAATGGTAATTGGTTGGTTCGTGAGGTATTACACTTTGACAGTGCATCTCGGGAAGTCCTTATCCAAATTGCAGGAAGAGTTGACGATCGGGATCCCTACTACCGTGAAATATGTCGTGTCAATGTTGATACAGGTGTGATGTCTACCCTTGTGTCGGGAGATTATGATTGTATCTGTCATAAGCCTAATACACGGCCTCACCAGGTTGGTATGATGTTTGGCCAAGCAACTAATGAGTGTGCGGGAGTATCACCTAATGGAGATTATTTAGTTATTACCCGTACTCGAGCGGATGAACCTCCGATAACAGAACTTTTTGATCGTGATGGAAAGCTACTGTTAACAATCGAGGCTGCAGAGATTTCGGGCCTGCCTGAAGGCTGGAGATGGCCAGAGCCTGTAGAGCTTTTAGCCGCAGATGGTAAAACCTCGATATATGGCCTTATATTTAGGCCCTCAGATTTCTCTGCAGACAAAGACTATCCCGTGCTTGATTGGGCTGTTAGCAACCCTTTTTATGGGTACGTTCCGAAAGGTTCGTTCGGAAACGATACTGAAAACGGCTATGCTTACATGTCAGCAGCAGCTTATTCAGAACTTGGGTTTATCACGGTTATTATCGATGGCAGAGGTAGTTGTTACCGTTCTAAAGCGTTTCATGATGAAAGCTATGGTCGTGTTCATACAGCAAGTAATTTAGAAGATCATATCGAGGGAATTAGGCAGTTAGCTAAACGATACCCCTATATGGATTTGACCCGCGTAGGTATTGTTGATACCTCGGGGTCAAATGCTCCGGCATATGGTGTGATGGCATATCCTGAGTTTTATAAAGTAGCGGCTGTTATTTCGACTTGGGATGTTAGATTGCTTACTCAGGGAGAGATATATCAAGGTGTTGGGCCTAAGACTGATTATGAGGCCTCTGTATTAGGGAATATGGTTAGTAACCTTGAGGGAAAATTACTTCTGATACATGGAATGCAGGACAATTTTTTTCAAGTGAGTGGTGTTTTGCAATTAGTTGAGGCGTTGATCCGAGAGAATAAAGACTTTGATTTAGTGCTGCTCCCCAATGGGGGACATGCTTGGAGCAGCAGTCATTATGGCGTACGCCGCGTGTGGGATTATATTGTAAGGCACTTACTAGATATAGAACCTCCTACTGGGGTTCATGTGGCCTCAGGGGTTGAATATGCTTTGAAGAAATTGAATTCGGAGGATTCTTAAATGATGTATTACTGCTTTCTATTATCCAAATTAGTGATAGTGTTGTCTGAGACTAATCTAGTAAACCCTTATTGGTACTATTCTAGTGAAGTTTGAATTGGGGAATGGTTATCAACACTTGATGAGGTGTGAAAGTGCCGGAGAAAAAGCAAATCACTATCCAGGGTGTGCCTTTGGTATTGCTACTAGAGAAGGTCTAATTTCTTCTAATAGCGGTGGTCACGGCAATATTGAATCCGAACTCAAGGCCACCACCCAATCACTATTCCGCATAGCCTCCATGACCAAAAGCTTTGTTGCCATGGCGATATTGCAGTTAAGAGATCAAGGTGTGTTGCGCCTTGATGATCTGGCTGAGGTCACTATTCCTGAACTGTCGACTCTTCGTTATCCCACGCCCGATAGTGCTCGGATCACCATCCATAATCTGCTGACTATGACCGCAGGTTTTCCCGAGGATAATCGCTGGGCAGATCGTAAGCTTGATGAGACTGAGGAACAGTTGCTGGCCTTAATTAATGAAGGTCTTTCATTCTCTGGTCCTCCCAATCAGGCGATGGAATACAGCAATCTCAGCTATGCCTTGTTGGGATTAATTGTTACCCGAGTAAGCGGTCAGTCCTGTCAGTCCTATATCACCGACAATATCTTTAAACCTTTGGGTATGCACAATACAGTCTGGGATTATAAAGCTGTGCCGAGTAGCCAATTGGTTCAGGGCTATCGGCTATTGGATGCTGAGGCAGGTGGAATA
Organism: uncultured Pseudomonadales bacterium; assembly: GCA_943788875.1. GTDB lineage: Bacteria > Pseudomonadota > Gammaproteobacteria > Pseudomonadales > Porticoccaceae > HTCC2207. Next base: position 9,506 of record CALSSA010000009.1, read on the forward strand.
GATGGCAGGCTGAGCCCTTGCTTGGCGATGGCGCCTGGGCACCAATTGGTGGGATTATCACCTCGATTGAAGATTTTAGTTTGTATATGCAGTTTCTATTATCTGCCTTAAATACAGAAACCAGTGATAACGCTCTAGAGGCTGAGCAGTCTTATCCGCTCAGAGTTCTCATCTGTCCGCGAAATGGCACAGCCCAGAAATCCCTGGGCTATGGTGCCTAGTCAGCCTCGCGATGCTGAGCTTGGTCTCCCGTCACTATGGTTATGGTCTTGAGATACGGCAGGACAAACGAGGCTTGGTTAGCGTGGGTCATGCGGGCGCCTTGCCCGGCTTTGGTAGCTACTTCCACTGTTACCCCGAATTGGGCTTTGGCGTCATGCTATTTACTAACCTGAGTTATGGGCCTGGTATGTTGGAGGCCTGTGATGAGGTGAGTGAGGCCCTTATTCAAAAATCAGGGTACCAAGAGAAGTTAGCCCAAAAGTATTCATGGCTAAACCAGCGCAGAGCTGAGTTGTTAGGCCTGCTTAAGGGGTGGGATTCTAGGCTTGATAGTGCCGTGGTAAAGGAGCTTGCCGAAAAGCGGCCTGCAGCTGAACCTTCGACATTCCTGGCAGCAATTTCTATCAAGACCAGAGCTTTGAGGAGCGTATCAAGCAGCTGGCGGAGAGTTTAGATGGAATCGGCAAGGTTAAAACCATTGAGCCTTTAGTCCGATTAACCCTTTGCGCGGAACCTTTGTGATTCAGGGTGAGCAAGGCAATCTAAAAGTATTTTTCTCATTAACGCCTGAAGCTTTACCCCGGGTTCAGATGCTCACTATTGAGAAAGTCCTGCAGTGAAATTGGGAAAAACGGGGTCAGAAAAACGGGGTCAGATGAACGTTTGTCTTGTTTGTCATCCTGGACGCGGGTCAAGGACCTTATCGCGATTCCCTATTGGCTCTCTATCTGAATCAGGCGCTTTTTCTAGGCCCATCACCTAAAAAACCCCAGTGTTCGCTGAGGTTTCTTTGACAGGTGACAGTAATAATCTCGCTTTATGGTTTCGACTTACCTTTATTTTTTCCCTTTATTTCGTCTTGCGAGAGCACAGAGCCGGCTAACGATTTAATTTCTGATTGGCTGATTTTTTCTCCCCTTAAAGCTTTAGAGGCGATGCTTGAGGTTCTGTCTGAGGATTGCTTGGTTGGCTTCTTTGCCATTTTTAAATCTCCTTATACATTGGTTGGTTTAGCTTTGATTGGATGCCCGTAGATATGACGGGGTAACTCGGTGAGCTACAGGTTCTTATCCACAATAAGCATACAAAAATAGGTAAGTATTGCCAATAAAGGATCTTGAGTTTTTAGACTCGTCGCAAAGGGATTTAGCGAAATTTCCCATCTCTGTGGCTGCATTTTAGCTGCACAGAGCATTGCGGGATGGGCTGGAATCCAATATGCGTTGTAACAACCCTAGCTTGGAGCAGACAAATGTCAAAGAAACATAATCCAATATTAGTCGAATGGACCGATAGCGCGCAGCCTATTGCCGCTTGGATGTTCTTGGAAAACAAGCCGGGCTTGGAAATTGTCGAGTGCGTGTCGGTGGGTTGGCCAGTGGGAGAAACAGATGAGGTTCTGATGCTGGCGCCTAACTTGGGCGATATCGAAAGCGGGGGTTCTGCTCAAGCGTCTGGTTTTATTCGGATTCCTAAATCTGCGGTGACGCGTAGGGTTGAATTGGTGGTGTTGGATGGAGATCCTTCGCTGCGCTCAGGATGACTCGGTGTTATTAAGGAACAAACTATTTCCAGGGAGGAAACTATGCAAACTGAAATCGTACTAGAAGACTGCCCCCACTGTGGTGGCGATGCTAAATTTGCCGGCCTGGCCGACTGGCCTTATCTGTCTAATATTGTTTTTTGTCCCAGCTGTTTGGTGAAAGGGCCTCAGGCGCCCGACTATCATCTGGCTGCGCTTATGTGGAATAAACGGGTTGAGGCTGGGCCTGTGGCGGATGATGCTGTGGCCAAGGCCTGCCCCTACTGTGCGGATGAAGTTGTTGTTGAGGGCAATAATGGCCGGGGTAATGAGCCTGGGCATGAGGGCACGCTGTACTTTACGGCCTGTTCAAACTGTTTGGGGCGTGGGCCTCATGTGCGGGATAAGGGTGCCACGGTTGAGGCTTGGAATCGGCGGGTGGATGGGTCAGCATCGTCTGTAGGGTGATGAAGAAAGGGTTCGATTCCTTACATCAACACATATTGATTCGATCCTTGGCTTTTTAGTCTACCTTTATAACTGTGCCCTCGAATGCATATGTATTATTTTTTGGACCAGTTATGCCTAAGACGAAAATACAGATCGTCATACTCGGATCTTTGCCTCCAGGCTGCTCCCGCCAGGCGTTATTGGAGTGGAAATCCAATCTTTTTGAAATAAGTCCTGAAATACCCACTTTCCAATTAAACCAAAACGCAACTGGCCATGATTGGGAGTATACAGACCAACAAATAGAGGGTTTTCTTCGGCAAACCTTCGACTGTGATATTTTGCTGATAGTTGTGCGGGTGCGGCTTCAGGATAATTGGTATTTGCGAAGGTTGTCTTGTAATCGTCTACTATTTACATTCTTTGAGCTGGATCAGATACTACATTTTCATAACATACCTTTAAACAATATTATTTTGAGGGTTTTGTATGCTGGCGTCTTAATTTATCTGCGGTGCGCGAAGCAGATACCTCCAAGTTCGGAAGGCACTCTGTATGCTCACGATGAGACTCGAGGCTGTTTGTTTGATATGAACCCCAACAAATGGGATGTTATTCAGTCTTTGCATCAACCCAGCTTGTGTGAATCTTGCGTTGCTCAGCATAGAGAAGCGCAAGTTTCTGAGGAGCAGTTGCGACTTGCCGCCAAAGAGCTCAAAAATATTAAAAGACCTTTAGTTGATCAGATAGTCCGTTTTGTTAAGGCTCATACAGCCTGCTCAATTATTGTTTCACTTATTGTTGCTTTGCTAATTGGAACTGCCTCGTCATTGATAGCGATCTATTTAAATGGCGTTCTCTAGAGAGAGATAGGTGCTCGGAGGTCTTTACAAAAGCTGTGCAGTTAAAAGTTAATATTTTCAAGTTTGAATAAAGTGCACGCAGAGTTCCATTAAATTAAATTATAAGTAAGGAGCAGTAATAATATTATGATCCACTCTCATGCCATCATCGGTAGAGGACTTTCTGGAGGCAATATACTTCGGAGATATATGGATTTCGCTAAGTTTGTTGACTTGTTAGAGACTGGCTGTCTAAAGCTGACAAGAGCGAATAAATTCCCTGATAAATTTGAAGGGTCTTTTACACCTACAATAAAAAAAGCTATAGAAAAAGCCTATGCTGATAACAATATAAAGTGCTCTTATCGCCACTTCAAAAGCGAGTTAAGAAATAACGTATATATAAGTTGTTGGCAAAATAGCACTAAAGACAGCATGGCGATGTGGCAACTTTATGGGCAATCAAATTGTGGGATTGCGGTTACCACAACAGTGCCACGTATTCATCGCGCTATCATGGAGAGTAAATACCACAATTCTGCATATATTAGGAGAGTCAACTATATAGACCATTCCGCTGACCCAGAAATAGATATACAGCCTTATTCTACTGTCTTTTCATAGCCGAGCCTTTTGCTGCATTAAAAGAACGCCGCCGCAATTTGGTAGGGCGCACCGGCTGTGGTCTCTGTGGTGCAGAGTCTTTAGAGCAAGCCATCACCGCCCCAAACAGTATTACTGCAGAGTTATCTATTAGCCATAAAGCCCTGCAGCGAGCCATAGCTGCATTAGGTGGTGAGCAACAGTTACAACAACAGACCGGTGCCGTGCATGGCGCGGCCTGGTGCAGCCCAGAAGGCGAGATACAGGTGCTACGGGAAGATATAGGCCGCCATAATGCCTTGGATAAATTGCTGGGTGCGATAAGCAGGCAAGAACAAGAAGCGGGCTTTGTGCTGGTGACCAGCAGAGCCAGCTATGAAATGGTCGCTAAAACCGCTAGCGCTAATATTCCATTATTGGCGGCAGTGTCGGCGCCCACATCCTTGGCCATAGAGTTGGCAGAACAGTCGGGGTTAACACTGGTTGGATTTTCAAGAACAGGCCGGCATGTGATTTATACCAATGGCCATCGGCTTACAGAAGTTTAAAAGTAGAAGAGTACAAAATGTCAGAATCCAAAATTGAACGCCTTGTTAGCATGATTAATCAGATAGCGCTGAATATGAGTGCTAATGGGGATGACCAAATGGTTGCTGATCAGGTTGCTCAGCATCTGGAGAAGTTTTGGTCGCCGCCGATGAAAAATCTAATTACCGAACAGCCATCAGATGCTGATCTGGGTCTTTCGCCTATCGCGCAGATTGCGGTTCAGAATCTGCTTGTTATGCAGGACGCTAAGCGAGTATAGCCATTCATCCTCATTCCGTTTCGTCATATTGAGCAAGGCGAAATATCTCTTGCTACTAGGCTCCGCTCAGCATGTATTGTCGGTTGTATTTCGCAAAAAAACTGAAGTGTGATCCTATTTTTTTAGAAACTCTCAAATTCTTGTCTAATCTTATCTTTAGGATAAACCAGAACTATGGGTTTGGCAGTGGGATATAAATGATAGATGTGTTGTTTCGGTTTACCCTTTTTTTGGCGTCTGTTATTTATTCTAGTTACAAGCCGAAACTGTGCGGGCGGAACGAAGATCAAATAATCAGTAACAAGATTAACCGTTCCACCACTAAATTAGCCTTTTAGCAGCTCCGCAAACAAATCAATATCTTCAGCTGTTACACCTTTATGGCATAAAAGTGCACTAGAAACTGAATCCTTAAATTGTTTATTTGTATCTTTCAGGGCAAGTGCAACTGGAGAATCCTTAATATTACTCAGATGCTCCATCTGACCATTCTGCACATCCCGCAAACACAAACTCACATACCTTAACGTACTCTCCAAGGTACGAGTCTGCCAAAAAAATGCCGTGGCAGCCTGTTCAGAAAGACCCTCACTTGTTTCACAATCCATATCCATAGCGCCAAACAGATCCACTAAATAGCAGCAGTTATGCAAGATATCCAAGCAGTTGGTAAAAGAAGGCGGTTCGCGAAAATGGACTAGCGGATGGGTCAGTACTTCATAATGATCAGGCAGGCTGGGGTTTGATTGGCTACTATTATCTGTGTTCATAGCTTGATACCTCTGTTGTATCGGTTATGGAAAGTCGTCTGCCTGTGGAGTTACTGCTCCCAGGCGGGCGCATTCGTAATGGTTAACTCGCAGATAAGGGAAGCTAAAAGAGTTCCTCAAAGACACTCCGGGGACTAACAAATGGAGAATGAGGAATAGTTGATCTGGTTACTTTAACTGTATATTAACACAGTGGTTAAATCCAGTTTTAAGTGAATAGTTTCAGAGGATTTATAGGAGATAACTATGTCTAATGAAGGTTACCACGAGCCTATCGAAGAGCTTACTGATGCAACCCGCGATATGCATCGTGCTATCACCTCACTGATGGAACTGTTTGGCGATTGAGGTCAGCTAAGTTACTCTGCCTAGGTCAACAATAAACAGAATAATGTAATGGCAAAAGCAGACGGATTTATTCCACTGGACTATCTCTCCAAAGACGAGCCGGCCATGGTCGAGGCGGCTCAGGCGTTTTATCAGCATATGGCTAAGCGTCGTTCTGTGCGCGACTTCTCGGATCAACCTATCCCTCGGTCAGTGCTAGAAAATGCCATTTTGGCGGCGGGCTCTGCGCCCAGCGGCGCCAATATGCAGCCCTGGCATTTTGCGGTGGTGCAGGATCCGGTGACAAAGAAAAAGATTCGTCAGGCCGCCGAGATAGAAGAGCGCGAGCTGTATGAAAATCGCGCCTCTGACGAATGGCTCGATGCCTTGTCGCCTCTTGGTACTGATGCCAATAAACCCTTTCTGGAAACCGCCCCTGCCTTGATTGCTATCTTTTTAAAGAAAGTCACCATTGATGAACAGGGGGTTAAGCATAAAAACTATTACACCACTGAGTCTGTCGGTATTGCCACGGGCATGTTAATCACAGCCCTGCATCAGGCGGGGCTGGGCACCTTGACCCATACCCCCAGCCCAATGAAATTCTTAACCGAGATTCTTGAACGGCCGAGCCATGAGCGGCCATTTTTGTTGTTGGTGGTGGGGTACCCGGAAGAGGGTGCCATGGTGCCGGATATCCAGCGCCTGCCGTTGGATAAAATTTCCACGTTTCTTTAGCCTCAGGCTGGTTTAAATCATGTAACAGAGCGCTAGAGTTTGCCATAATGCACGGCTATAAAGCTTGGTGCATTAAACTCTATGTCAAAACTCACACATCTCAATGCTCAGGGCGAAGCCCATATGGTGGATGTCTCCGATAAAGCGGACACGTCGCGCACGGCAATTGCCCAGTCTCAGGTGCAGCTAACTCCTGAGATTGTGGCGGCGATTACTGATAACAGCCTGGCCAAAGGTGATCTGCTGGCCACGGCCCGTATTGCTGGTATTCAGGGGGCTAAAAAGTGTAGTGAGCTGATTCCGCTGTGCCATCCATTACCTCTGTCTAAAATTACGGTGGATATTGAGCTACAGGGCCAGTCCCTGGTTATTACTGCGCTGTGTAAAACCACCGGCAAAACCGGTGTTGAGATGGAGGCCCTAACCGCGGCCTCTGTGGCGGCCTTAACGGTCTACGATATGTGCAAAGGTATTGATAAGGGCATGATTATTGGCGAGACCAAGCTGCTGAATAAAACCGGCGGCAAGTCCGGCGATTGGTCTGCCGGAGCCTAACCATGATCAAACTATTATTTTTTGGCCGTCTGGGTGATTTTGCTGAGGGAGTATCCGCCAGTATTGAAGCTATCGAGGGTTTAACGCCCGCTATTGTGCGGGATGGGCTGGCCGCTGATCACCCAGCCTTGTTTGCCGAGCTCTCTCAGCCCCAGGTACTGATCTCGTTAAATCAAATGATTGTGGGTTGGGAACAGCCTATTTTTGATGGCGCTGAGTTGGCGTTCTTGCCTCCGGTCACGGGCGGTTAAGCGACGATGAATGCCACCATTCGTATTCAAACTGATGACTTTGATCTGGCGGCAGAGTATGAGTTATTGCGCGAGCTAGATACGGCGGTAGGTGCGGTGGTGACCTTTACCGGTTTGGTGCGCGATCTTGAAAAAAACACGTCGATCAATTCCCTGACATTACAGCATTACCCCGGTATGACGGAGTCTTTATTGCAAGAAATTGTTGATCAAGCTGCGGTGCGCTGGGACTTGATTGGCGTAACTGTGATTCATCGCGTGGGTGAGCTATTGCCCAGCGACCAGATTGTTTTTGTCGGTGTGGCCAGCCAGCATCGTGCCGATGCCTTCGAGGCGGCCCAGTTTGTGATGGATTATCTAAAGACCAAAGCCACCTTTTGGAAGAAAGTCGACCAGAATGGTCAGCAGCATTGGGTCGAAAGCAAGGATAGCGATCAAACGGCAAAGGAGCGTTGGCACAGGGATGATTAATATCGATGGCGTTATTTTGGCTGCGGGCCGCTCCAGTCGCATGGGGCCGGTTAATAAGGTGCAATCGCTGTTAGCGGGGCGCACATTGCTTGAGCATGCCAAGACGAACTTGGCGCCTCAGGTGGATACCTTGGTGATTAATGGCGATATCGACCTCTGTGGTGATAATGCTATTGGCGATAAGCTGGAGGGTTTTAAAGGGCCCTTAGTAGGGCTCTACAGTGCCTTGGTTAGCGAGGCATTATCGAGGGCGGAGTATTTAATGATGGCACCCTGCGATGGGCCCTTTATGCCCGATAATTTAGTGGCGGTGCTCTATTCTAAGATTGCCGAAACAGATGCAGATATTGCCTGTGTGCGCTATCAGGGCGTTGCCCAGCCAACTTTTTCTCTGTGGCATAAGCGGGTGATGCCAGCGGTTGAACAGGCGCTGTTGGTTAACAAAAATGGTGGCTTTAAGCCTTTGCTGGAGGGCTTGAATTCGGTATATCTGGATTGGTCGGAGCAGGCAGTAAATCCGTTTTTTAATATTAATACTCAAGATGATCTTGCCGAAGCGGAGCTCCTGTTATGTCTTTAACTGACAGCCAGTTTATGCGCTACAGCCGTCATCTGCTGATGGATGATATCGGTGAAGAGGGTCAGACGAAACTGCTCAACGCCCATGTGCTGATTGTAGGCCTGGGGGGACTGGGCTGTCCGGTAAGCCTTTATTTGGCAGCTGCTGGTATTGGCCAGCTATCCCTTTGTGATGGGGATACGGTGGACCAAAGCAATCTTCAGCGCCAGGTGCTGTATACCCCAGAGGATTGCGGTAAGCCTAAGGTAGCCTGCGCGCAACAGCGGCTCAATGCACTGAATCCCGAGAGCCAGATCAATGTCTATAATGAGAACGTCACCGGCCAGATACTGGCCCATGATTATAGTTTGGTGGTGGATTGCACGGATAATCTTGACGCAAGGCAGCAGTTAAATGCCCATTGTCATCAACAAAAAATCTCCTTTGTCAGCGCGTCGGCTCTGGGGTGGGAGGGGCAGTTGGTTGCCTTTGATTTTGCTCATAACACCAGTCTGTGCTTAAACTGTATTATTGATAAAGACTCCGCAGAGCCGACAATGAACTGCGGTAACTCGGGCGTGATTGGGCCTGTACTGGGCGCCATGGGTAGTTTGCAGGCGACTACGGTCATTAGAATATTGCTGGGTTATTTTAAACAACATGGTCAGGTTCAGCGGTATGATGGCAAGAACGGACAATGGCTGTCGCTGAATGCTCAGGCTGATAAGCAATGTGCCATCTGTGGCACCCAATAAGTAATTTAAAGGAGTAGTAAATAGTGTCATCTGATCCATCGGCCCCAAGACGTTTTGTTAAAATCGCGGTGTTAACCGTATCCGATACTCGTAATCTGGAAACTGATACCAGTGGCGCCTACCTGCAGCAAGCTCTGGAAGAAGAGGGCCACTATCTGGCCGATCGCAAACTGGTGATTGATGATGTCTATCAGATGCGTGCCATTGTGTCGGCCTGGATTGCGGATCCGGAAGTGGAGGTTATTCTTACCACTGGTGGCACCGGTTTTACCGGCCGTGATAGCACTCCCGAGGCGCTGTCTCCGTTATTTGATAAACATATTGAAGGCTTTGGTGAGCTGTTTCGGCAGCTGTCCTACGATGAGATAGGGACTTCTACTGTGCAGTCTCGCTGTCTGGCGGGGCTGTCTAATAACACCGCTATCTTTTGTGTGCCCGGTTCTACCGGCGCCTGTAAAACGGCTTGGAATGGCATTATCCGCCAGCAGTTGGATAGTACTTTTCAGCCCTGCAATTTTGTTCAACATGTGAGAAGAAAGTCGCTCTGATGCTAACGGTTGCTAGTGCTATAAAAAAACTGACCGCCAAGGCTAAGCCGCTGGCCAATGATCGTCGCCGTGCCGGACTTGAGTCTGTGCCTGTGACTGAGGCGTTGGGACGCGTGTTGGCCGCTGATATAACGTCGAGCATTGATGTGCCTCCGGCCGCTAACAGCGCAATGGATGGCTATGCTTTTTCTGGGGCTGATGCTGAGGCCAATAAGTTTGTGCTTCCTGTGGGGCAGCGCATTCCTGCGGGCACTGCCCCCAAGCCATTAATACCTGCAACGGCGGCGCGTATTTTTACTGGTGGAGAGATTCCCGCTGGGGCTGACCGGGTGGCGATGCAGGAAAACTGTAAAGAAGTCGATGGTTCGGTGAAGCTGGATAAAAAAGCCATTGCTGGGGCCAATATTCGTGCTCAGGGGCAGGATATTCAGGCTGGTACGATTATCTTAAATGCCGGCACCAGATTGCGGGCTCAGGAACTGGGGCTTTTATCTTCAGTGGGCATTGCTTTGGTCAATGTGTTTAAGCCGCTTAAAGTTGCTATATTTTCTACGGGCGATGAGCTTGTTGAGCCTGGCATACCGCTGCAGCCGGGACAGATTTACAATTCCAATCGAGCCACTTTAATTGGTCTTATAGAATCTCTGGGCATGATTCCCTGTGGACCTGGGTGTGGTACCTGACCGCCAGGAGGCGACTCAGCATGTGCTGAAAAAAGCCACCTTGCGCGGTGATGTGATTATCAGTGCCGGTGGTGTCTCTGTGGGTGAAGAGGACTATGTTAAGAAGGCTATAGACCAAGTGGGCAGCATGGAGTTTTGGAAGGTGGCGATTAAGCCTGGCAAACCTCTGGCCTTTGGTTATGTGGATAAAACACCCTTTATCGGACTGCCGGGCAATCCGGCCTCTGTATTTACCACCTTTATGATTCTTGCACGGCCATTTTTGCTGGCCTGTCAGTGCAGCCCAGTCACCATTCCCCGGCGACTTAAAGCGACTGCCCAGTTTGCTAAAGATGGGCGAAGAGCCGTGAGGTCTACCTGCGCGGTCGCCTGATAGATGATGGGGTGAGATTCTATCCTAACCAAAGTAGTGGTGTGCTTTCATCGGCCTGTTGGGGTGATGTCTTTGTGGTGCAACAGAGTGGCGAATCCATTGAGATGGGCGATCTGGTTGATGTGTTACCCTATACCCTTTGAGAATTTCCGTAAACTGAGACTAGCTTGAATTCCAACTAATTGTTCAACGCCTCGATTAACTGACTCCTTTGGCCGCGAAGTGAGCTACCTGCGTCTGTCGGTAACCGATCGCTGCAATCTGCGCTGCACCTACTGCATGGCAGAGGATATGACTTTTCTGCCGAAGCAGCAGATTCTGTCTCTGGAAGAACTGCGGGATACAGCTGCCGCCTTTGTTGAGCTTGGGCGTGAGTAAAGATTCGCCTGACCGGCGGTGAGCCGCTGATCAGACGCGATATTTTAAAGTTAGTGGGTTCGCTTGCAAACCTGCCGCGGTCTGGATGAATTAACCATGACCAGCAATGGCATTATGCTGCCCAAGATGGCCCAGCCATTAAAAGATGCAGGCCTCTCCCGGATTAATATCAGTATCGATAGCCTTAAAGCCTGAACGGTTTAAGGCGCTGACGCGGGTGGGTAATCTGGATGAGGTGCTGGCGGGTATCAAGGCGGCTGGTGCAGCTCAGTTTAAGCGCATTAAACTGAATGCCGTTATTCTGGCAGGCTTTAACGATGATGAGGTGCTTGATTTGGCGCGCTTTGCCGTCGATAACAGCATGGATATTTCCTTTATCGAAGAGATGCCCCTGGGGGAAATATCCTCCCATAATCGAGCCAATACCAAGATTAGCAGTGAGCAGATTCGCCAGCAGCTGGAAACTGAATTTAAGCTCACTGACAGCGCCGAGACCACTGGCTGGGCCGTCTCGCTATGCAAGAGGTTGCCAACAGTGATTGCAAAATTGGCTTTATCTCACCGATGTCGAATAACTTCTGTAGCAGCTGTAACCGTGTGCGGCTGACCGCTGAGGGGCGCTTGCTGCTCTGTCTTGGCAATGAGCACAGTCTTGATCTGCGGGAGATTCTGCGCAGCTACCCTGGCGACAGTCAGCGCTTGAAAGACCAGTATTGTGCGAGGCCATGGCGAATAAGCCAGAGCGGCATTATTTTGATGCCGAGCAAACCGATATTGTACGCTTTATGAATATGACCGGGGGCTAAGTCCGGTGACTGAGCTGTTTGTACTGGCCTATGACTATTGGTTGTTGCTGGCTATTCTGGCTATGGCGGTACTCTATTCGTCGGTGGGCCATGGCGGTGCTTCTGGCTATCTGGCGGCCATGGCGCTCTGGGGTCTGGCTCCTGAAACCATGCGGCCGGCGGCGCTGGCGATGAATATTGTGGTGACCTGCTGGCTGCTGTATCGCTTTAAACCCTACCAACTAATGCCCCATAAATTGTTTTGGCCTCTGGTGCTGGCGTCTACGCCGATGGCATTTGTCGGTGGCATGATCAGCATTGATGCAGCGGCCTATCGCCTGCTGGTGGGCGGGCTGTTATTGGTGGCGGCGGTGCGCATGCTGATGGTGACCAAGGCCGCGGAGGAAACTAAAGAGCCTGGGCTGAGCATCATATTATTGCTCGGCGCTACGCTGGGGTTTGCTGCTGGTCTGACTGGCATCGGTGGAGGTGTGTTTTTAAGTCCCATACTGCTTATTTTTGGCTGGTGCTCTATACGCCAGAGTGCAGCGATGGCAGCCGGTTTTATTCTGCTTAACTCTGTGGCTGGCTTGGCCGGTTATTTATTGAGTGATCAGTCCTGGCCCATGGGCACAGGCTGGTTGTTGGTGGCTGCATTTGCCGGCTGTCTGCTGGGTGCTGAACTGGCATCCCATCGAGCTTCATCCCTGACATTACAAAAAATGTTGGCGCTGGTGCTGGCGATTGCCTCTTTAAAGATGCTTTACACAGCGCTGGTATAGTTGCGATTAAGACTATTTTGGGCTTTTACTAGTACTGGAGTATGTTATTCTTCTGCACAGTATAACTATTGAACTCGAGCCATTGCGTCCAAGTAATGAATTCAATTATCAGTAATCAAGTGGCATCGCCCTTTAGCAAAGGCCGTCAACACCAGCTTAAATTTCAGTCGATCCTGTCTGAGGCTGCTCAGCTATTTAACTGGCAGGGTTCGCGAGCGACAACACTTTCCGATATTGCAGGCAGCATGAAGCTGACTAAAACCTGCGTCTATTATTACGTAAAAACCAAAGAAGACCTCATTTACCAGTGTTATATTTCCAGCTGTGATATGTGGTTGGATCGTGTGCAGCATGCCAATCAGCTGCCAGGTAATGGGGTAGAGAAGATTGTCTCTATGGTGAAGGGGCATTTTTATCAGTACATAGAAACCTTGCAGGGCAAGAGCCCTCATTTCGCTATGTTGACAGAGGTGTCTACTCTGGACGAACAGCACGCCAATGATATAGCAAAGCGCTGGTCTGAAATATTTGCTGTCTGTCAGCTGATGGTCGAGCAGGGCATTGAGGAGGGGTTGATTGAGGATCTGAATCCAGCTGTGATTGTTTCCGGTATTTTTTCAATTCTGCAATGGTTTCCGGTTTGGCTCAATCGCTCCCATGCGGCAAACCCAGAACCGGTGATTGATGGTGTGCTGGATATTATGGTCAATGGCCTGTCGACGGAGAGGCATCAATTCGAGGCTATTGAGTTTCCCAAGCTTAGCCATCTGTCCCTCGATAGCTTTGATCGCGATTTTCAGAACCTGCTTAAGCGCGAAGCTTTTTATCGGGTAGGGTCAATTTATTTTAATCAGAAAGGTTATAAAGGTACTTCCCTAGATGAGATTGCAAGCTCTCTGGATGTGACTAAAGGTGCTTTTTACTACCATATCAAAAACAAAGAAGAGCTGTTATACCAGTGTTTTAATCGCACCCTGAATGTTGAGGGTTCGTTGTTAAACAATGCTGGCTCGACTCAGGGGGCTGGTCTTAAGAAGGTCGAACTGTCACTGCGCTATCTGTTTAATGTGCAGTTTAGTGAAGAGGGACCATTGATTCGCTATCGCGCACTGCCCTCGTTGGATGAAGAACACCGCAAAGATATTCTCAAGGCGAGCAAGGATAATAGCAAGATTCTTGGTACTTATATTGGGGAGGGTTTTGCTGATGGCTCTCTGCGAAAAATTGATGTGGATATTGCCCAGAATGTGCTCTCTGGCGCAGTTGAAGCGAGCCCCGATCTAGGCGTATGGATGGATAATATCGAGGCGCCTGAATTGTCCGCTGCCTACTTCCATCTGTTTATCAATGGGCTGTCACGACGACAATAAAAAATCAGATAATTATAAGAGTAAGTTATGCAAAATTTTCTATTTAACACAGTCTCAGATGTGCTATCAGGTCCGGGTACCTCTGGACAGTTGGGGGAAATGGCCGCGACCATGGGTATCCGGCGACTGTTTATTGTTACCGATCCGGGGATTATTCAATTTGGTCTTTTGGATGCGGCAGTAGAGAGCCTTAATGCGAATAATATTGCCCTGCATATTTACTCCGACATTGTTGCGGATCCGCCAGAGTCTGTAGTGATGAGTGCGGTGCATGCGGCTCAGGACTTTGGCTGCGATGCAGTGATTGGGTTTGGTGGCGGCAGTTCTATGGATGTAGCCAAGTTGTTGGCTGTGCTAATTGCAGGCGAGCAGCCGCTGGCGGATATTTACGGTGTCGACCAGATTATTGGCGGCCGCCTGCCATTGATTCAGGTACCGACGACAGCTGGTACCGGGTCGGAAGCCACTATGGTGTCGATTATCACTACTGGTGAAACCACTAAAGCTGGTGTGGTCAGTCGCACATTGTTGGCGGATAAAATTATTCTTGATGCCGCCCTGACCACGGGTCTGCCTCCAGCCGTCACTGCAGCGACTGGCATTGATGCGATGGTTCATGCGATTGAGGCCTTTACCAGCAAACGGCTAAAGAACCCATTGTCAGATATGCTTGCCCGTGAGGCTCTGCGGCTGATGGCGGGAAATATTGAAACGGCGGTTAAACAGGGGGACAACCTCGAAGCGCGCAGCGCTATGCTGCTCGGGGCCATGCTGGCGGGCCAGGCTTTTGCCAATGCGCCTGTTGCCGCTGTGCATGCGCTGGCCTATCCATTGGGCGGCAATTATCATATTCCCCATGGTCTGAGTAACTCTCTGGTGCTACCCCATGTGTTACGTTTTAACGCGCCTGATGCAGCCGACCTCTATGCGCAGCTGGCGCCGATTATTTTGCCCAATCAACAATTGCCAGAGGATCCTATTGCGGTAACGGAGCTATTGGCCGATTACTTTTTGGCTCTAGCTGCGGACCTTGGGTTGCAGACAACGTTGCAGCAGATGAATATTCCTGCAACGGATTTATCTATGCTTGCGGAAGAGGCGATGCTGCAGCAGCGGCTGCTTATTAATAATCCCCGTGACCTGGCGCTGGACGATGCGCTGGCAATTTACCAACAGGCGTTTTAATTATGACTGATGCAGATCAGCGTTCCGGTTACAGATACTTTGCGGATATCACCAGCCGCTGGATGGATAACGATATCTATGGCCATGTTAATAATGTGGTTTATTACAGTTACTTTGATTCGGTGGCTAATCAATATCTGATTGAAAAAGGTGGGTTGGATATTCATAGCGCCACAGTTATTGGTTTTGTTGTGGCATCGAGCTGCGAATATAAATCCCCGGTGGCTTATCCGGACTTACTGGAAGCTGGATTTAGAGTGAACCGGTTGGGTAATAGTTCAGTGGAATACGGCATAGGCATTTTTAACAAAGGGGCTGAGGCGGCTTCTGCCCATGGCACCTTTACCCATGTTTTTGTTGATCGTACTACGGATAAATCTGTGCCGATTCCATCGCAGATAAGAGCAGCTCTGGAAGCGGTTTTAGTTAATTAGACGTTAACTTAAAGCGTGAATTTAAAACAATAAATAATAATTTTAAAAATTTGGAATAGTTTATGGATATTAACAATCAAGTGGTGGTTGTGACTGGTGGTGCCAATGGCATTGGCCGCGCGCTCTGTGAAAAATTTGCTGCAGCTGGCGCTAAGGTGGCAGTTGTGGATTTGGATATGGACTCTGCGATTAATTTGGCTGCCGAGATTAATGGCATTGCCCTTTCAGCGGATGTTGGTGTCGAGGCGGATATTCAGTCTGTTGTTGAAGCTACTGAAGAGCAGCTTGGTCCGGTGGATGTTTTTATCTCTAATGCAGGTGTTTCATTTAGTGATGCGCCGGGTTGGATGGCCGCGTCTGCGCCCAATGAACATTGGATGACCAGCTGGAATGTCAATGTGATGGCCCATGTGTTTGCTGCTCGTGCTGTGGTGCCGGGCATGATTAAGCGCGGTGGTGGTTATCTGGTTAATGTCGCCTCTGGTGCTTCTCTGCTGTGTCAGATCGGTGATGCGGCTTATTCTACAACTAAGACTGCCGCGGTTGGTTTTGCCGAGTCTCTGGCGATTACCCATGGTGATGATAATATTAAAGTGTCTGTGGTGTGCCCTTTGTATGTGGCTACAGCCATGACCGAAGGGGGTCGAGGCGTGAGTGGTCAGGATAAGGTGATGACTGCGGACGAGGCTGCAGATGCAGTGTTTGCGGGAATGGAGGCTGAAACCTTTATGATTTTTCCCCATGCCGAACTGGCCACTTATGCAGAGCGCAAGAATAGCGATTACGATCGCTGGGTGAAAGGGATGCGCCGTATGCGTCAGGGTATGCTTGAGCTGCATCCTGACTATGCTTATAAGCTGTAAGTGATTTTGAGTATGGTTCGTTTAGCTGTAATTGTTTCTCTGTTGATGGTTATATCCTGGCAGGTTAGTGGGATTGATTACGATGCCTATGATGAGGATGTTGCGGCACTGCTGAGGGAATATCAAAATGACAGCGATGAGGATTCTTCATCTGCTGAGGGCTCTTCATCTGCTGAGGGCTCTTTATCCGCTGAGGGCTCTTTATCCGCTGAGGGCTCTTCTCTAGCCGAAGGCTCTATAAAGCCCTCGGTGCTGGTATTTAATGATGCCGCTGATAGCGATACCCTGATTGATTTTGAAACTGGTTTGGTGACTGTCCGGGCGTCTTCCGTTGAGCGTCTGCGGGAGGCTATTGTCGATGTGCTGCTAACTCAGATTGACCCTGCGGTGATTGATGCAAAAACTGCCCGCGATTTCGGTCTGGTCAACGATAAAACCAACAGACCCTTTTTCTGGAAACAGATTCTAGACCAGCATGGAAAGCCTATTGCCCAACCCTGGCGGGCGCAGAGTTTTGCTCAGCACCTGACCTTGAGTCCGCACAAGAAAAATGGCCGCTTCATCATAAAGATCAATATGGTTGAAGAGCATAAAGATATTGCCGGCGGCAAATATATCAAATATGCCAGAGCGGCTTCCCGTGATTACAATGTTTCGCTTTCCATGATGATGGCTATTATGGAAACTGAAAGTTCGTTTAACCCATTGGCGCGCTCTAGGTCCAATGCATTGGGTCTGATGCAGATAAAGGCTAGCACTGCAGGGCGGGATTATTTCTCTATTATTAAAGGCTATAAACATACGCCCAGTTCATCTTACCTGTATAAACCAGCGAATAATATTGAAGTGGCGGCGGGCTATCTGCATATTCTGCAGACCCGCTATTTGGTTGGTATCAAACATCCGAAAAAACGCGAGTATGCGATGATTTCCAGCTATAACGGTGGCGCTGGAAACCTGTGGCGCAGTCTGGATAGAAGAGGCAATAAAACCAAGTCTCTAGCGCGGATTAATAAAATGACTGTGCGCCAGTTTTACTGGTTTTTAACCACCAAACACAACCGCAGAGAAACTAGAGATTATCTAAAAAAGGTCAGTGGCAAACAGAAAAAATATAGCAGTCTGTAGTTGCTTTAATCCTGATGTAAGCGGATTAACCCTTCCTGAATAGTGCTGGCAACCAGTCGGCCATCGCGACTGTAAAAAGAACCTCGGTTCAGACCTCTCGAACGACTGGAGCGCGGACTATCCATTGTATAGAGCAACCATTCGTCGGCGCGGAAGCTATCGTGAAACCAGATACAATGGTCCAGTGAGGCGAGCTGTAATTTGGGACTCATAATGCTAACCCCATGGGGTAACAGAGAGGTGCCCATCAAGCTAAAGTCGGAAGCATAAGCCAAAATAGCATGGTGCAATGGTTGGTCATCATGCAAGGCCAGCTCGGCAACAGAGCCGCTGGCTTTGATCCACACCTGCTGCTCTGGTTTGCGGCTGGTTGGATTGGCATAGTCTATTGGGTCTATGGAGTGCATTTCGATAGGACGCAGAGAGGGGCGGTGTTCTGCTGCACTTTTAGCTGTTGCTTTGCTGTGTTCGGCAATCAGCTTGTTCCAGCGGTCATTGTCATTTTCCAGCC
The DNA here is from genome assembly GCA_943788875.1 of uncultured Pseudomonadales bacterium. Classification (GTDB taxonomy): domain Bacteria; phylum Pseudomonadota; class Gammaproteobacteria; order Pseudomonadales; family Porticoccaceae; genus HTCC2207. The sequence goes on from CALSSA010000009.1 coordinate 27,419, forward strand.
CTTCTGGGCCTGGGCAGTCGGGCATATCAGCCTGATGATTTAGGCCTTCCTCTACCACTTGAAATGACATCTCTGTATTGAAAATGGCTTTGCCACGCTGGGAGCCGACCACTCTGCGTGTGGTGAAAGAACCGCCATTACGGATGCCATCAACCTGATAGAGAATGGGCACCGAGGGGTCTCCGGGGCGCAGAAAATACGCATGCTGAGAATGCACCATGCGATCTTCTGGGACTGTGTCCTGAGCTGCGCGCATGGCCTGGGCAAATACCTGGCCGCCAAAGACTCGTTTATTGCTACTCTTTGGTGTCTGGCCGCGATAGATATTCTCGTCGATTTTTTCTAATGTGAGAGTATCCAGTAGTTGTTGTAATGCTTCGCTCATGCAGTTGTTTCCCTCAATTCAATTGTTGCATGCTGTTTTAGTCGGCGATTTTGACTACTAGTTTGCCAAAGTCCTTGCCGCTAAATAGCCAGCTAAAGTATTTCGATGTTTTTTGCAGGCCATCGACCTGAGTCTAGCGGTACTTTAACTGATTACTGGCCACTCAGTCGACCAGAGCCTTGCTGGCTTCGGCAAAATCGACATAAAAATGATATGCCAGAAAAGATTTATGGCTGGCGAGTTTCCCAGCTAGCGGGATAGATGAGCTTCTTGCCGATCTGGCCAACAACAGAACCCACTCCGCCAGACGCGGTAGATAAGGCTAAGGTTTCGCCGGACATTACTCCAGCAATAGCCACTAGTTCTGCTTAGGGCTCGGCATTGCCGATGAGGGCGCTCATTTGGTAGGCATTGGCTGCGCGGAACAGGTTCTTGGTCAGCACTTGCCCCCCTTTAATGGGGCCTTCTGTGGTGTTTTCCATGGCGAAGATTATCGGTATCCGGGCCTCCGACATAGCGGCTTGCTAACACAATACCTTTGGTTGCGATGCTGCTGATTATGATTCCAATTATTATATTATGGGATACTTGATGTTGATAGTTAAAGGAGCCTTATAAGCCATGGGAATAATGGAATTTAACCAGTGAATACTTGAAAGGATTAATAACATACTGTAAGTTCAATTTTTATTGTTAGTAGTGCGGCTGTCAGTAGAATCTTTAATCGGGCGACGGTTAAAAAACAGTAGTGACAACTCAAAAGTAACCTTGATAGCAGGAGCCTAATGTGAGTGATTTAAACGCTTTCCGGCAAGAAACCAGAGATTGGCTAGAGGAAAACTGTCCCCCAGCCATGCGTGTATCCACCAAAGGTGGTGATGAAATGTGTTGGGGTGGACGCAACTATAAGTTCGCCAGTGCAGATCAGCAGCAATGGATGGAGCGCATGGGCGCCAAAGGCTGGACGGCTCCCGATTGGCCTACCGAATATGGTGGTGGTGGGTTGGATAAAGCAGAGCATAAAATTCTTAAAGAAGAGATGTTGCGCATCAATGCCCGTTCCCCTCTCGATAGCTTTGGTATCTGGATGATTGGTCCGGCACTGCTGAAATTTGGTTCAGAGGCGCTCAAACATCAGCATCTGCCACCTATTATTCGTGGAGAAATTCGCTGGTGTCAGGGTTATTCAGAGCCGGGTGCAGGGTCAGACCTGGCCGGCCTGCAGTCTAAAGGCGAAGATATGGGCGACCATTTCGTTGCCAATGGGCAAAAGGTTTGGACTTCCTATGGTGACAAGGCCGACTGGATGTTTTGCCTGCTACGCACAGATTCAGAAGCCAAGAAGCAGATGGGTATCAGTCTGGTGCTGTTTGATATGGAGACCCCAGGGGTTACCCCAAAGCCAATCAAGCTGATTTCTGGTAGCTCACCGTTCTGCGAAACCTTCCTTGACGATGTTCGTGTTGAGAAGGATCAGGTTGTTGGTGAAGTCAATCAGGGCTGGACCATTGCCAAATACCTGCTTACCCATGAGCGTGAAATGATCGGCGGTATGGGCATGATAGATATAGGTTCAGAGACTCTCGGCCAGATCGCAGCCAAAGCAATGGGCGTTGAGTATGGCCGCATGAACAACCCATTGTTGCGCGCAGAAGTCGCGAAATGGGAAATTGACGGTGCCTGTTTTGCATTGACCGCCGAGCGTGTGACTGATGAAGTTAAGTCTGGTCATGGTGTGGGTGCTACTTCTGCCATGCTCAAGTACTACGGCACTGAGCTTAACAAACGTCGCTTTGAAACTCTGCTCAAGCTCAATGGTACTGATGCCATGGTGTGGGAAGGTGAGGCTTCGAATGAGGGTTGGTTGCCGCGCACCTGGCTGCGCACCAAAGGCAATTCCATCGAGGGTGGAACCTCAGAGGTTCAGCTAAATGTGATTGCTAAAAATATCCTCGGCCTGGGCTAGCATTGTTGCGAGAGCACTAACAGAATTTAAAGGTACAGAATCATGGCATTAGTATTAAGCGAAGAGCAGCAGATGCTCAAAGAATCAGCTCAGGGTTTTCTGGCTGAGTTTGCCCCAGTGGCGGAGCTGCGCAAGCAGCGCGATGCTGGCAGTGAAACTGGTTATGCTGAAAACCTATGGGGCCAAATGGTCGAGATGGGTTGGGCAGCGATTTTGGTTCCCGAATCCTATGGAGGCCTTGAGTTTGGTCATGTGGGCATGGGTCAAATTATCGAGCAGACTGGTCGTACATTAACTGCATCACCATTGTTTGCCACTGCGATATTGGGTGTGACAGCGATTAATGCAGCGGGCAGTGAAGAGCAGAAAACTGAGTTGCTAGGCGCAATTGCTGGCGGTGAAATCACTACAGCTCTGGCAGTTGATGAAACGGCTCATCATGCTCCAACTCAGATCAGTATGGCAGCTACCAAGCAGGGCACGGGCTATAGCCTCAATGGCAGCAAGCGTTTTGTCGCTGATGGCGGCACTGCGGACAAACTAATTGTGGCGGCGCGCACCTCCGGTGAAGCGGGCGATATGAAAGGTATTAGCCTGTTTGTTGTGGATCGCACGGCAGCGGGCGTTGAAGTTGAACGTACAGCAGCGACCGATGGTCGCAACTACGCGAATATTACTTTTAACAATGTTGAAGTGGCTGAGGCTGCATTGCTGGGTGAAGAGGGCCAGGGCTATAGAGCGCTGAATGCAACTCTGGATGCGGGCAATGTGTATCTGGCCGCTGAGTTGCTGGGTATCTCTCAGGAGAGCTTTGATCGCACTTTGCAGTATCTGAAAGAGCGCAAGCAATTTGGTGTACTGATCGGTTCATTTCAGGGCTTGCAGCATCGTGCTGCGGACTGGTGGAGTCAGGTTGAGTTGTGCAAGTCAGTTGTGTTGAAAGCGCTACAGGCGATGGATGCAACTGATACTAAGGTTCCGGCACTGGCTAGTATTGCCAAAGCCAAGCTCAGTGAAGTAGCCGAGTTGGCGACCAATGAGGCGATTCAGATGCATGCTGGTATTGGTATGACTGATGAATATGAAATTGGCTTCTTTATTAAACGGGCTCGTCCGGCACAGGCATTATTTGGTGACAATAGTTACCACACAGATCGATTTGCGCTGCTGAGTGGTTACTAAAAAACTAAATCTAAGATAGGTTGTCAGTAATAGCGGCCTTGTTTTTGTGCCAGACTGGCGGGCTTTTTTGTATCAGAGAGTCGCGCTTTGACTTAAAATAGCGGTCTCTGAAAAATTAAAAATAATTAAGGAATATTACGATGGATTTAGGCATTAGTGACAAGGTCAAGCCGATACTTGAGGAAGTAAAGCACTTCATCGATACCGAAATTCTCCCACTGGAGCATGAGTATCATAAGGAGGTGAATAAAGGTGACCGCTGGGCTTTCACCGAGCGCCAAACTGAAATTCTTGAGAGCCTTAAGAGTAAGGCTAAAGCTAAAAATTTATGGAATTTCTTTTTAACTCATTTCGAAGGTGGTCACGGGCTAAATACTGTTGAGTATGCCTACATTGCCCAGGAGACCGGCCGCTCGCACCTTGCTCCGGAAGTGTTTAACTGTGCTGCTCCGGACACTGGCAATATGGAGGTATTGGCTCGTTACTGCAACGAAGAGCAAAAAGAGAAGTGGTTAAAGCCATTGCTGGCCGGCGAAATTCGTTCTGCCTATGCCATGACTGAGCCGGATGTAGCCTCTTCGGATGCCACCAATATCGCCATGTCCTGTGTTGCCGATGGCGACGAATGGGTTCTTAACGGAGAAAAAATTTGGATCTCTGGTGCCGGTGATCCACGCTGTAAAATTATGATTGTGATGGTCAACACTAATCCTGGTGGCCCCCGTCACGGCCAGCACAGTCAGATACTGATTCCTTTTGACACCCCTGGCGTGAAGAACCTGCGCCCTATGGAAATCTTTAATATTGATGATGCGCCCCATGGCCATATGCATATGCGCTTTACCGATGTGCGTGTGCCCAAAGAAAATATGATCCTTGGCGAAGGCCGTGGTTTTGAAGTGGCTCAGGGTCGTTTGGGGCCTGGTCGTATTCACCACTGTATGCGCTCACTGGGTCTCGCTGAAGCCGCGCTTAAGCTAATGTGCGAGCGTTCATTAAACCGTGAAGCCTTTGGTCGCCCGCTGGCCAAGCTTGGCGCTAACGGTGATATTATTGCTCAGGCCCGTATTGAGATCGAAATGACCAGACTGCTGTGCTTAAAAGCGGCTTGGCTAATGGATCACGAAGGCACTGATGCGGCTCAGCCCTTTATCTCAATGATTAAGGTAGCAGCGCCCAATATGGCACTCAAAATTATTGATGAAGCGATGCAGATGCATGGGGGTATTGGTCTATCTCAGGATACGCCACTGGCGACTTGGTATGGCGCCCAGCGCACTCTGCGCTTTGCCGATGGACCAGATTCGGTTCACCGTATGGTGATTGCCCGTCGCGAACTCAGCCAGTACAGATAGGAAGATTGATATGACGATTAGATATGATGGACAGATTGCCATAGTCACTGGCTCAGGCAATGGTCTGGGTCGCTCTCATGCACTTGCACTGGCAGCTCGTGGTGCCAAGGTAGTGGTCAATGATCTTGGCGGAAATGTTAATGGTGTTGGCGGTTCAAGCGATGCAGCGATGGAAACCGTTGCTATGATTGAAGCCGCTGGCGGTGAAGCCATTGCCAATGGTGCCAATGTGGCAAAGATGGATGAAGTCGAAGCTATGGTTGCACAGGCCGTTGCGAAATGGGGTCGGGTGGATATCTTGGTCAACAACGCCGGCATTCTGCGCGACAAGAGCTTTGCCAAAATGGGCATGGATGATTTCCAGCTAGTGGTTGATGTACACCTGATGGGCTCGGCTAACTGCTCTAAGGCAGTCTGGGAATTGATGCGCGAGCAGGGCTATGGTCGCATTGTCATGACCACCTCTTCAAGCGGCATGTACGGCAATTTTGGTCAGGCGAATTATGGCGCTGCCAAAATGGCCGTAGTGGGTTTGATGAATACTCTTTGTATAGAGGGTGAAAAGTACAATATCAAAGTCAACTGCCTATCACCGACGGCTGGTACTCGTATGCTCGAGGGTCTGGTTACTGACGAGCAGTCGGACATTATGACGGTAGAAGCGGTAACCGCTGGATTACTGACTATCTGTGATGAAGCCGCCCCCAACCGCAGTATTCTCTGTGCTGGCGCCGGTGGTTATGCGCGGACTCATATCTACGAGACCGATGGTATTTACCTGCCGCCGGATCAACAAACTCCAGAAAATGTGCGTGGGCAAATCGACGCCATTGAAAACCCAGAAGGCCAGCAGATGTTGGTAGGTGGTTTTCAGCAAACCAATAAATTTGTCGCCAAGGCCGCGGCTTATCTGACCGACAAATAAACAGAAACAAGAATCAGGATATAATTATGAGAGCGCTAGTCTGTAAAGAATTTGGGTCCACGGAAAATCTCGTGCTGGAAGAAGTAGACACCCCGAAACCGGGTAAAGGGGAAATTCTTCTGGATATTAAAGCCACGGGTGTCAACTTTCCCGATGTGCTGACTGTGCAGGGCAAATATCAGTTTACGCCTGAACTGCCGTTTATTCCCGGTGCTGAGTTGGCCGGCGTAGTCACTGCGGTAGGTGAGGGTGTGACCAGCCGCAAGGTGGGTGACCAGCTGATTGCGACAACACAGATTGGTGCCTTTGCCGAGCAGTGCGTGGTCAATGAACACACCACTTTTGAAATGGGCAATACCATGTCCTTTGAGCAGGCGGCGGGTTTTGCGATTACCTATGGCACGTCCTATTACGCGCTAAAACAGCAGGCAAATATTCAGCCTGGCGAAACTCTGCTGGTGCTGGGTGCTGCTGGTGGCGTGGGTATTGCGACTATTCAGATTGCCAAGGCTATGGGTGCAACAGTTATTGCTGCGGCAAGCACTGAAGAGAAACTCGACTTTGCCTGTGAAGCTGGCGCTGATTTACGTATCAACTATTCCACAGAGAATCTGAAAGACAAGATCAAAGAACTCACCGGCGGTAAAGGCGCAGACGTTGTCTATGATCCCGTTGGCGGAGATTTTTCCGAGCAAGCATTTCGAGCTATCGCATGGGATGGTCGCTTCCTAGTAATTGGTTTTGCCTCGGGCCCAATTCCCGCTATGCCACTGAACCTTGCCTTGCTTAAAGGTGCTTCACTGGTAGGTGTGTTCTGGGGAGCCTGGGCAGCGCGTTCGCCAATGGAGTCACGCAAGAACTTTGATGAGCTGATTGAAATGATTGATGGTGGCAAATTCTCACCATTGGTGACTGAGGTCTATTCGTTAGATGACTACAAGGCTGCATTTGCATCAATCTCTGAACGACGTGCTAAAGGTAAAGTTATTCTGTCGAACGAATAATTGTTATCTGCTGGTAAACGAACTCATAGTATTGGCTTCGATTCTGACAGGTTGTATGCACCAAAATTTTTATACTATAATTTTCCGTCACAGAACTCTGTGACAATTCTCAGGGCGGGGTGGAAGTCCCCACCGGCGGTAATCGTTAAAATAACGTAGCCCGCGGGCGCCTTTGGCTTTAAGTCAAAGGGACAAGCAGATCCGGTTAGATTCCGGAGCCGACAGTTAAAGTCTGGTTATGAGAATAAGACTATCATAGAAGGCGCGCTCTGGCGTGCTAGCTACGTTAGCTTGTTTGCCCTGTTGTTTAACCTAAACTAATGAGGCAAACAACAGATGAATACTCAATTCAATTCTGATTTTTCAAAAATACTGCAGTGCGACCGTATTGCATTTATCCAATCCTGTTGGCACCGAGACATTGTTGATAATCTCCGCGACGCATTTTTGGCTGAAACCGTTAAGCTGAGTAACCGTTCAGTTGATCTCTATGAGGTGCCCGGCGCATTTGAGATACCACTGCGGGCTAAGTTACTAGCTGCTTCAGGTCAGTACGCCGCTGTAGTAGCCGCTGGTCTGGTTGTAGATGGAGGTATCTATCGCCATGAATTTGTTGCAACTGCTGTGATTGATGGGCTTATGCGTGCGCAAATGGATACTGGGACACCGGTATTTTCCGCGGTGTTAACGCCACATGACTTTATTTCAGAGGGTCAGCCGGAGTTCTTTTCCAATCATTTTGTAACCAAGGGCGTTGAGGTCGCTCAGGCCTGTGCAGGGACACTTGAGCATTATTCTAACCAGCAAGTAGCCTGAACCTTCAGTTTGTCGCTCGGTAGTTTTGGTGATATTTGAGTGGGATGTTGTTTGGGGATGGCCTTGAGATCGGTCCCATGGACATAGGTATTTTCAGCGTTCGCACAACGCGCCTTTCTCTATGAGAAAAGCTCAGACAAGTACTCTCTTTATCTGAAAATACCTATGCCCATAAGCGGGCTCTGATTGATCTCAAGGGCATCCCCAAACAGCATCTATAAATACCATGCCGCAGCGAGAAAAAAATAAGGATTACGTTATGAATTCTCATTGAAGCTGCGGCTATCCCTTTTGATAGCGTGCCCAGCAGGGGTGCTGGGCCAGACACCGCATGGACCACATGCATGGATCTATAAGTGTCGCGGGAGGCAGAATGCCGGGAGCGATGGTATTCACGGCATATTTTAAAAGGGACGGTGCAGGTTCACCCGCACCATCCCAAACTGCTATGACAACAAGGGCCCCAGTTTCATGGCAATGCCCATATCACCTTGAACCTTTAGCTTGCCGCTCATAAATGCCATGGTGCCATCGAGCTTGCCATCAGCCATATCTATAAAATCAGCTAAGCTGATACTTATGGTGCAGGCTGCTTCTGCATCATCATTGCCAATCACATTGGGCACCTGCGAGGCGTCCAAAACCAGAATGCCATCATCACCAAAATCAAACTTTAAGATTGAACCCAGCCCACAATCTTCCCCAATTTTTTCTTTTAAACCTGCAGTAACAGCTTCCAAAGACATAGCTATACCCTCTGTAATTATTTAAGTCCCCAAATGGCAGACCTATACATTTTTTGACAGTTATACTGTAAAAACAATTAGTATCAAACTCAACATAAACATATTATTTCAAGTAGCAGGGGTTAAGCAAAACCCTCTGGCGCAGAAATAATAGCTTTGCTCGTTTTTTACCCCCAACTCTGCAATAGTAGATCAATAAAAATCGGCTCACAGCCAATAATAAAAATTAAGGGTTAGTATGGAAAAGCCACTAGGGCGACCGCAAGTATCACCAAAAGCCACAGGTATACTACTGTTTTTGCTGCTGCTCAATATACTTAATATGGTTGATCGCACCCTGATCACCAGCTTTGGCACTGCGATTATTACCGATCTTGGCCTTAGCGACTCCCAGTTTGGCCTGCTGACCGGCCCAATCTTTGTGTTCTTTTACTCCATTATGGGTCTGTTTATGGGCGCCCTGGCAGATCGCGTGCATAGGCCGCGACTAATCGCAGCGGGTCTGGTGCTCTGGAGTGCTTTGACAGCAGTGTCAGGCCTTGCCAAAAACTTCGCCCAGATTGGCATAGCTCGATTGTTTATTGGTGTGGGTGAGTCGGCAATGGCCCCCTCTGCTATTTCCATGATCTCCGATCTTTTTCCCAAAGCCAGAAGAGGTACAGCCACGGGCATCTATTATCTGGGTGTGCCCCTGGGAGCTGGAGCCAGCTTTATTGTTGCAGGCATACTCGGCCCCATGATTGGCTGGCGCAACTGCTTTTTGCTGCTGGGCGGGTTGGGGCTGGTTTTAGCGCTGGTGCTGCTTTTAATAAAAGACCCAGAGCGCGGTGCAATGGAAGAAAAAGACGGCGCCGCAGACCAGCAAGAGAGTCTGATCGGTGGCAACTGGTGGGGTATTGTCTCCGATGTGTTTGCGGTGGTGAAATCAACACCGGCGCTAGCTTGGACCATGGTCGGGGCGGTGTTTCTGCATATACCGCTGGGCGCTGGGCAGTTTGCCATAGTCTGGCTTGAGCGTGAGAGGGGTTTTGGTTTAGGTGAAATCAGTGCTACCTACGGGCTGATCTATATAGTCTTCGGCACCGCTGGCACATTTTTGGGTGGCATACTTAGCGACTGGTATCAGGCCAGATACAAAGGTGGCCGGGTAAGGTTTTTAGCTCTGTTAATGTTGGCAGTGACGCCACTACTGATTTCATTTCGCTTTGTAGATCCTTCATCGGCGCTGTTCTATGTAGGCATGGCTGCGGGTATGTTTAGCGTAAGTTCCTTCTATGGGCCGGCATTTTCAACGGTGCAGGACCTGACGCCGGTGCGCCTGCGCGGGGTAATGACAGGGCTTTTACTGGTGGCCTGCAATCTTCTTGGTCTGGGTATAGGCGCTATGATGACGGGCGTTCTCAGCGATGTATTCTTTGCCAATGGTATGTTCGAACCCCTCACCAAAGCCTTATTAAGCGCCGATATTCTGTCTGCCGCCGCGCCATTTAGCTTTATTGTGGCCTCTATCTATCTCGAAAAGATGCGGGCCAGAGCCTAAATCGCCCTTTGGCCCGTCGCCCATGGACGGGTGATTGGCATAGGCTCTTAAATTGCTGGCATAGAATCCAAAGAGTATCCCCGAGTAAATCAGTAGTATCTCCATCCATAGTGACTTTTGGGAGAATATAGTCGATGGCAGAGAAAACTATTCGTATAGCTGGCGCCAGTGGCTTTTGGGGTGATGCAGCGCGAGCCACACCGCAGTTGTTAAAAGACGGTAATGTGGACTTTATTGCCTACGACTATCTGGCCGAGATCACCATGTCGATTATGGCTCGGGCCCGGGCTAAAAATCCCGACTATGGCTATGCACTGGACTTTGTTACTGCTGCCATGAAACCCAATCTAAAAGAGATCGCCCGTCAGGGGGTCAAAATTGTCTCCAATGCCGGTGGCGTGAACCCACAGGCCTGTGCCAATGCGCTGCGCGCTGTAATTGCCGAGATGGGGCTGGAGCTCAAGGTGGCCTGTGTGCTGGGGGACGATATGATCGCTCAGAGAGAGCAGTTTGCAGAGCAGGGTTCTACCGAGATGTTTACCGGCGCGGCTTTCCCCGCCGTCGATAAAATTGCCAGTATTAACGCCTATCTGGGTGCCTTTCCTGTGGCTAAAGCTCTGGATGAGGGTGCAGATATTGTGGTAACGGGCCGCAGTGTCGATAGCGCCGTTACTCTAGGCGCCTGTATCCATACTTTTGGTTGGGGTCGGGATGATCTCGACCAGCTGGCCATGGGTTCATTGGCGGGCCATATTATTGAATGTGGCCCCCAGGCAACTGGCGGTAACTTTACTGACTGGGAAGATGTACACAGCCTCGAAACCATAGGTTACCCGATAGCCGAGTTGCGTGCCGACGGCAGCTTTGACTGCTCCAAGCCCGAGGGCACTGGCGGTCTGGTCACTCGCGCAACCATTGCCGAGCAGATGGTATATGAAATTGGCGATCCCCAAGCTTATATGTTGCCGGATGTGGTCTGCGATTTCTCTACTGTTAAATTGGAGCAGGTGGCAGAGAATCTGGTGCGTGTTACTGGCGCAACCGGCTTGCCGGCACCTGATACCTACAAGGTCTGCACTACTTACGCCGATGAATTTCGCGGTGGCACCAATATGACATTTTATGGGGTAGATGCGGCTCCCAAGGCCCAGAAGCTGGCGGATGCGATCTTTGCCGCCTCCCGTCGTACCCTAAAACAGTTTGGTTTGGCTGACTTCAGTGAAACCAGTGTTGAGCTGATTGGCAACGAAAGCCAGTACGGTATCAATGCCAAGGTCAGTAACTGTCGTGAGTTGGTGATGAAGATTGCTGTCAAACACCCGGATGCTGCTGGTATCGGCATTATGCTGAAAGAATCTGTGGGTCTGGGGCTGGCAACACCGCCGGGCCTGTCCGGTTTTGCCGGTGCGCGGCCAAGCCCATCGCCAGTGGTGCGGTTATTTTCTTTTGCCCTGCCCAAGGGCACGGCCAAGATTCAGGTAGAGATGGATGGGGCTATTTTTGATGTGCCGGATAGCCCGGGCGCAGCTCTGGACCGGGCTGCGCTTATTCGACCTGATGTTCCAGCAGCGCCTGCAGATGCCACAGTCTCTGTGCCACTGATAAAGCTGGCTTGGGGCCGCAGTGGTGACAAGGGCGACAAGGCCAATATAGGCATTATTGCCCGCCAGCCGGAGTATCTGCCCTATATCTATGCTGCACTCACAGAGCAGGCAGTCGCTGATCGCTTTGAGCACTTTATAACCGAGGGGGCTACTAGCAGGCGCGGCGGGTATGTCGAGCGCTATCTGATGCCGGGCACAGCTGCGATTAACTTTTTGATTCACGATGTGCTGGGCGGCGGTGGTATGGCCAGTATTCGCAATGACGCTCAGGGTAAAGGCTATGGCCAGCTAATGCTGGATGCGGCGATTCCGGTAAGTAGCGCTATTGCCAGCCAACTCACATAAATAATAAGACCAATCTGGAGATGTATCCATGGCAGTATTTGCCTCAAAGATTAATACCAGTTCTGAGACCTATTTAAGGCAGCGGGCAGAGATGCTTGAGCTGGTGGAGAAGCTCAGCGAGCTCAATAGCCGCGGTCGCGCTATCTCGGAAAAGCGCAAACCGCGCTTTGATAAGCGCGGGCAGTTAACTCCTCGCGAGAGACTGGCGCGGCTGTTAGATCCAGGGATGCCATTTTTGGAGATTGGTAATCTGGCAGGCTATAAGCTGGATACCAAAGACGAAGCCAAGTCGATTCCCGGTGGTACGGTGATTGCCGGTATTGGTTTTATCTCTGGGGTGCGCTGCTGTGTGGTGGTAGACGATAGCGGAATTCTGGCGGGCTCATTGACCCTTGCTGGCGGTTACCGCATTGCCCGGGCTCAGCAGATTTCTCTCGAGCAAAGGTTACCCTTTGTGCATCTAGTAGAGAGTGCCGGTGGTGACCTGATGAATTACACCGTTGAAAACTTTGCTGAGGGCGGTGATCTGTTTGGTGCGTTGGCCAAACTCAGTAAAGAGGGTATTCCGGTAATCTCTATTTTGCATGGCTCGTCTACAGCTGGTGGTGCCTATATGCCGGGCCTCAGTGACTATGTCATTGCCGTTAAAGGCACAGGCCGGGCCTTTTTGGCTGGCCCGCCGCTGCTTAAAGCGGCTACGGGCGAGATAGCTACAGAAGAAGAGCTGGGTGGCTCTGAGATGCATGCCACTGTCTCTGGTCTGGCGGAATATCTGGCAGAGAATGATGGCCATGGTATTCAGATTTGCCGCGAAGTTGTGGCCCGTCTGCAATGGAATGATAGCTGCCAGTTGCCTGAGGCTCGGGAGTTTGCCGAGCCTATCTATGATCCGGATGAGCTGGCCGGGGTAATTCCGGTCGATTACCGCACTCCTTATGATATGCGCGAACTGGTGGCCCGGGTGGTGGATGGCTCTGATTTTCTTGATTTTAAGCCGCGCTTTGGTGTGTCTACTGTTTGTATTCAGGCCGAAATATACGGTCAGGCGGTGGGTATTATTGGCAATAATGGCCCCATTGACCCCCAGGGCGCCAACAAGGCAACCCAGTTTTTACAGCTATTAGACCAGGCCGATATTCCAGCACTTTTTTTCCAAAATACCACCGGCTATATAGTGGGCACCAAATCTGAGCAGGCGGGCATGATTAAGCACGGCTCGAAGATGATTCAGGCGGTGCGCAATATTGACGTGCCGCGCATTACCTTTATGACAGGCGCCAGCTTTGGTGCGGGCAACTACGGTATGTGCGGTCGCGGCTATGATCCAGATTTTCTGTATACCTTCCCCAATGCCAAGATGGGCGTAATGGGCGGTGAGCAGGCAGCTAAAACCATGTCTATGGTGGCCCGGGGCAAGGCGGCAGCCATGGGTGTTGAGCCGGATGAAGAGGCGCTGGCCGCTCAGGAGAAGGGTCTGGCCCATATCTTCGACTCCCAGTCGGATGCTTTTTATACCTCTGGTCATCTGCTGGACGATGGCATGATTGACCCGCGCAATATGCGCAAAACATTGGGCTTGCTGCTGGAAACAGTGCGCGAGGCGCGGCATAGAACTGTGCGCCCCAATAGCTTTGGTATTGCCCGACTGTAAGCCTGCAGACTGAAAATAATACTGAGAGACCCTATGAGCGATTTATCAAAAAGTATATTACCAGCCACCCAGTCTTTGCTGCTAGAGCGGAATGACTCTGTACTAAAAATCTGGTTTAACCGGCCGGAAGCCAAGAATGCACTGTCAGCTGAAATGACCGAAGAATTAAATACTGTGCTGGATGCGGTATCTGATGACCGCAGCCTGCGAACCATCGTGCTGCGTGGTGCGGGCGGTGTGTTCTGTGCCGGTGGTGATATTAAAGGCTTTAAGTCGGGGATGCAGGCCACAGATGCAAGCGAGGTGGCAGCCAGCAATCGCAGCTTTGGCGACCTGATGATCAAGCTAAATGAGCAGCCCCAGGTGGTGATTATTTTGGTGGAGGGTGCTGCTATTGGCGGTGGTCTGGGTCTAGCCTGTGTAGCCGATGTGACATTGGTGACTGCGGATGCCCGGTTCCGATTAAGCGAGACCAGCCTGGGTATACCCCCGGCGCAGATAGCGCCCTTTGTGACCGAGCGAGTGGGGCTGACTCAGGCGCGGCGGTTGATGTTGACTGGTGCGCGTTTTAAAGGAGAGGAGGCTGTGTCTCTAGGCATTGCCCATGGGGTAGCTGCTGATACCGCAGATCTAGAGGCTCAGTGCGAGACGATTCTGAGCCATATTAAAGCCTGTGCCCCGGGAGCCAATGCGGTGACCAAAAGTATTTTATTTGAATCATTGCGCCGTCCCCGCGCTGAGGCATTGGATTTTGCTTCAGCGGGTTTTGCGCAGTGCATGTTAAGCCCTGAGGGCCTTGAAGGAGTGGCCGCTTTTGTTGAAAAGCGGCCGGCCTCGTGGAATAAATAACAGGAATAGTATTCATGAAACACTTTAACAGTATTTTGATTGCTAACCGCGGGGAGATTGCCTGCCGGGTTATTCGCACCGCCAAACAGCTGGGTTATCGCACCATAGCCGTGTATTCCGAAGCGGATGTTGGCGCGCCCCATGTGCAACTGGCCGATGCTGGGGTCTGCATTGGTCCGGGACCCGTGGGCGAATCCTATCTGCTGGCCGATAATATTTTGGCTGCAGCTGCCTCTAGCGGGGCCGAGGCTATACATCCAGGCTATGGTTTTCTGAGTGAAAACGCGACCTTTGCCGAGGCGGTTGAATCTGCCGGGCTAGTGTTTATTGGGCCTACCAGAGAGGCCATTGATGTGATGGGCAATAAGGCCGAGTCCAAGCGTCGCATGATTGAAGCCGGCGTTCCCTGTGTGCCGGGCTACGAGGGGCTGGACCAGTCTGATAAAACCCTGCTCGCCGAGGGTAAAAAAATTGATCTGCCCTTAATGGTTAAGGCTGCTGCTGGAGGTGGCGGTCGCGGTATGCGTCTGGTGCATGATTATAAGGAACTGGCCAATGCCATTAAGCTGGCTCGGGCCGAAGCCGAGAGCGCCTTTGGCTCTGGCGAGCTGATTTTGGAAAAAGCCATTATTCAGCCTCGCCATGTGGAGATTCAAGTCTTTGCTGATACTCAGGGCAATACCATTCATCTGGGGGAGCGGGACTGTTCAGTGCAGCGCCGTCACCAGAAGGTGGTGGAGGAGGCGCCATGTCCAATTATGACTCCAGAATTGCGCGAACAGATGGGTCAGTCGGCCATTGCTGCGGCCAAAAGCGTTAACTATCGCGGCGCCGGTACGGTGGAATTTCTGCTCGATGCCAGCGGTGCTTTTTACTTTCTGGAGATGAATACCAGACTGCAGGTGGAGCATCCAGTGACCGAGCTGATTACTGGTCTGGATCTGGTGGAGCTACAGATTAATGTGGCCGAGGGGCAGCCTCTGGAATTGACTCAGGACGATATAAAATTGCAGGGCGCTGCTATAGAAGTGCGCCTGTATACAGAGGATCCCAGTCAGGATTTTTTACCCGCCTCAGGCCCGGTAGATTTGTGGCAGCCAGCCAGTGGAGTTGGTGTGCGTATTGATGACGGCATCTGCACCGGGCAGGAAATCTCACCTTTTTATGATCCTATGGTAGCCAAGGTGATTGGCTATGGTGCAGATCGTGAAACTGCTCGCCTGCGATTAATTGATGCGCTTAAAGAAACCGTACTGTTTGGCACGGCCAACAATAAAGAGTTTTTGATTCAGTGCCTGCAAAAGCAGAGCTTTATTGATGGTGCTGCTACCACGGCATTTATTGCCGAGGAGTTTACCGAAGCAGATCTGGCTGTGGCCGAACCCAGTGTCGAAGATGCCGCGGTGGCCGCTGTGATTGATTTAAATCTTGAATATCAGCGTCATTTTGCCAGCAGCACATTGAGCAGCCATAAACTTAAAAACTGGACCATGGCCAGCGGGCTGGTCTCGCGCAAGCAGTATCAGTTTGGCGAGAGCCTCTATGACCTATCAATTTCACCGCTAGACAATAGTGCAGATACCTATCTGATTAGCTGTGCCGAGCCACAGCAGCAGGTTGAAATTCAGCTGTTGGCCCTGGATGGTATTAGTGCCAGCTTGTTGGTTAATGGCTCAGCCCAGCGAGCAACCTTTAAGCTGCGCCAACAGGGGCAGCTATACTCGTCGATAGATGGTCGCAGCGCCATGTTTAAAGATCAGATTATTCTTGATGGTGCTGTGGATGAGGCCGCTGGTGGTGGCCGTGTTGTCGCGCCTATGCATGGTCTGCTGCTGGAGGTTCTGGTCAAACCCGGTGATGAGGTGGTTAAAGGGCAAAATCTGGCCGTATTGGAAGCCATGAAAATGCATTATGAAATAGTTGCCGAAGTGGATGGCACGGTTGAGGAAGTCACCGCAGTGGCAGGCAACCAGGTGGCGGCCGATGACGTATTAATGGAAATAAACCAACAACAAGAGGCCAACTAATGGCACTAAAACTTTGGCACTGCGCTGGTGCAAGATCAATCCGCCCCCTGTGGACCTTAGAGGAAATGGGGATCGATTATGATATCGAGGTGATGAAATTTCCGCCGCGATTTTTCCATGCTGGTTATACCGATCTGAACCCGATTGGCACGGTGCCGTTTTTTACTGATGGCGATGTTGAAATGACTGAGTCAGCGGGTATCAGCCAGTATCTCGTGGACAAATATGGCCCGACAGATTTAGCAGTGGCTGTTGATGAGCCAGACTATGGGCTTTATCTAAACTGGTTGCACCGCAGTGATGCCACCCTGACATTTCCCCAGACATTAGTGCTCAGATATACCATTCTTGAGCCAGAGGAAAAGCGTCTGCCCAGTGTGGCGGAAGACTATGCGAAATGGTTCCACTCTCGACTGCGCTCGGTAGAAGAGGCGACAGCGGACCGCGAGTTTCTCTGTGGAGGCCGTTTTACCATTGCAGATATTGCGGTGGGTTATGCTCTCTATCTGGCCGAGACCCTTAAGCTTGGTGAAGCCTTTAAGCCTAATACCATAGCCTATTATGAGCGCCTCAAGGCACGACCCGGTTTCCAGCGCGCCACGCGTTTTGATGCTGCTGCAATGGTTTAACCACAAAATTTAAATCAGGCTTTAATCTCAGGATTTACCATGACTGCCCAGCCTCATTCCAAATACCCTCATCTTTTTACGCCGTTGGATCTGGGTTTTACCCAGCTTAAGAATCGCGCTCTGATGGGTTCTATGCACACAGGCCTTGAAGAAGTGGAGGGGGGCTTTGAGCGTCTGGCGGCCTATTTTGCCGAGCGCGCTCGCGGCGGTGTGGGCATGATGATCACCGGTGGTATTAGCCCCAATGAAGAGGGCGGTATGGGGTCGGAAATGAGTACGCCCAAACATGCACAGGAGCATCGCCAAGTCACTGAAGCCGTGCATGGGGTAGACCCTAATATTAAAATCTGTATGCAAATACTTCATGCCGGGCCGCTGGCACATACACCAAAACTAGTTGGCCCGTCTGCGGTGCGCTCTCGGCTGTCGAAACTGGTGCCCAACGCGCTGGATGAGGCCGGTGTGCAGAAGCAAATTAATGACCATGTGCAGTGCGCCAAGATGGCAAAGCTAGCCGGTTATGACGGCGTAGAAATTATTGGCTCGGCGGGCTATCTGCTGAGTACGTTCTTGGTTGAAAAGACCAATCAACGGGAAGACCAATGGGGCGGTAATTATGAAAACCGTATGCGCTTTCCCCTGGAGATTATGCGCCGTTGCCGTGCCGAAGTCGGCCCCAACTTTATTCTGATTTTCCGTATCGCCGCGATGGATATGTTGCAGGGCGGTATGTCTTGGGATGAGGTGGTGTTGCTGGCCAAAGAGATGGAAAAGGCCGGTGCCACTATTATCAGCACCCACTTTACCTGGCATGAGTCGGCGGTACCCACTATCGCCACAATGGTGCCCAGAGCGGCCTTTTCCGGTGTTACCGGGCGACTGCGCAAAGAGCTAAATATTCCCTGTATTACCAGCAATCGTATCAATATGCCTGATGTGGCGGAAACGGTGCTGGCCAGTGGCGAGGCAGATATTGTGTCAATGGCCAGACCTATGCTGGCGGATGCAGAGCTGGTGAAAAAGGCCTTTGAAGGACGTGAAGATGAGATTAATACCTGCATTGCCTGCAACCAGGCCTGTTTGGATCATAGCTTTGAAGGCAAGGAAGTAAGCTGTCTAGTTAATCCCAGGGCCTGCCATGAAACTGTGCTGAATTATGAGCCCAGTCAGGCACCAAAAAAGATAGCTGTGGTGGGTGCGGGCCCTGCAGGACTAGCCTATGCCACTGTGGCTGCTGAGCGAGGTCATTCAGTGTCCCTGTTTGATGTGGGCATCGAGATCGGTGGCCAGTTTAATCTGGCTAAACAGGTGCCGGGCAAGGAAGAGTTTTATGAAACCCTCAGGTATTACGCTCGCATGTTAGAAGTTAATCAGGTAAATCTGCACCTCAATACCAGGGTATCTGCAAATGATTTGCAGCAGGGTGGCTATGACCATGTGGTGGTGGCCACCGGTATTACACCGCGGGTACCAGATATTGAGGGTATAGACCACTCCAAGGTGGTCAGCTATATCGATGTGATTCGCGGCAATGTTGAGGTGGGTAAAATCGTGGCTGTCATGGGCGCCGGTGGTATTGGTTTTGATGTCACGGAGTTAATTATGCACAGCGGTGTTTCCGCAGCCATGGATAAAGAAGTGTTTGCTCGGGAATGGGGTGTTGATTTTAAAAACCATCCTCGGGGAGGTGTAACTGGCGTTGTGCCCCATATCGTAGTGGCAGAACGGCAGGTGTATTTGCTACAGCGTAAATCCACACCAGTCGGCCGTGGGCTCGGTAAGACCACCGGCTGGACCCACAGAATGTCTTTGGCCAAGCGCGGGGTACAGATGATCAATGGGGTCGAGTATCACCGCATCGATGACCAGGGTCTGCATATCAGTATCGATGGCCAGCCTCAGGTGCTGGAGGTAGACACAGTGATTGTCTGCGCCGGTCAGACACCGGCTCGGGGACTGTTTGACGAGCTTGCCGGTTCTGGCATTGCCACCAGCCTGATTGGAGGAGCCTTCGAGGCTGCCGAATTGGATGCTAAGGCGGCGATAAAACAGGCTAGTTATTTGGCGGCTGCGGTTTAACGGCTGTAAAAGGGTGACCACTGGGTCGTAGCTGAGGACTTGCTGGCAAGGCTTACTACTGTTGGCTGAGGCCTGTAACGTCGGGCAATAGATAAAAAGCTTTTGCAGCAGAGTCGGATGCAAGTCTGGTAGGGGACGCCAGCCGTAATATTATTAGTCGGCTCAATATTGACACTACAAATGCCATAACCTATGGTGTTGGCCTAATTTTTTGAGGAGTGAACATCCGTGGACATTAATTTTTCAGCAGAGGATTTGGCATTTCGTGATGAGGTGCGTGATTTTTTTACAACAGAATTTGATGCTTCAATAGCTGCGGAATTAAGCGGCGCTCAGGGCACTGATTACAAAGGCGCAATTGTTGCCTGGCAGAAAAAGCTCCATGCCAAGGGCTGGATCGCTCCAGGCTGGCCTAAAGAATACGGCGGCACTGATTGGTCGTCGACGCAGAAATTCATATATGAAACTGAGCGGGGACTAGCAGGAATTCCGGATGTTGTTCCCTTTGGTTTAAAGATGGTGGCGCCAGTTATTTACACCTTTGGTAACGAAGAGCAGAAAGCCAGGTTCTTACCTCGTATTCTAGAGAGTGAAGACTGGTGGTGTCAGGGCTATTCGGAGCCCGGTGCAGGTTCAGATTTGGCTGCTCTAAATACCACTGCCGACTATGCGGGTGACAACTATATTGTCAATGGCCGCAAGATCTGGACCACCTTTGCCCAGTATGCCGATTGGATTTTCTGTCTGGTACGCACTAGCAAAGGCATGCGTAAACAGCAGGGCATTAGCTTTCTGTTGATCGATATGAATACTCCGGGCATCACGGTTAAGCCTATCGTCACTATCGATGGCAAGCACAGCCTCAATGAAGTGCTGTTCGAAGACGTTAAAGTTCCGACTGATAATCTGATTGGTGAGCAGGATAAAGGCTGGACCTACGCCAAGGCACTGTTAGCCCACGAGCGCACCGGCATGGCTGAAGTGGCTGATTCTACTCGTATGCTGAATTCTCTGAAGCAGCGTGCCAGTGTTGAAGTGAACGGTGGCAATGCAATGATTGATGATCCTATTTTCCAGATGCGCCTCTCGGACATTGAGATGGAGCTGATGGCTCTTGAATACACTGAATTGCGTGTGTTCGCCTCTATGGCAGCGGGCGGTATGCCAGGGCCAGAGTCCTCATTGTTAAAAATTAAAGGTACTGAGATCAGTCAGTCTATTCATGAGCTGCAACTGCAGCTGGCGTCTTTCTATGGTGGTGCATTGCCAGAGAATCTAAATGCTGATGAGCTGGGTCATGACTTTGCTTTCGAAGCCCGCGGCAAATATATGTATGGTCGCGCAGCTACTATCTATGGCGGATCAAACGAAGTGCAGCGCAATGTGATCGCCAAAGCGGTATTGGGCCTGTAAGGTCAACAGCCGATAAAAAGCACAATAAAAGCATGCTCCCCTCAGGTTGAGCGTTTACAGGTTTTCAGGAGTTATAACAGATGAATTTTGATTTTACCGAAGAACAAACCATGATCAAGGACAGCGTTTCGCGCTTTGTTCGTGATGAATACGACTTTGATACCAGACGTACAATTGTTGAATCAGATGAGGGCATTAGCCGCAAATTCTGGTCTATGTTTGCCGAACTTGGCTGGCTGTCAGTGCCCTTTGCTGAAGAGTATGGCGGTTTTGGTGGCACTGTCGAAGATATCGCGGCGGTGATGGAAGAACTGGGTAAAGGCATTGTGGTTGAGCCCTATGCGTCTACAGTCGTGGTTTTTGGCGGCCTGCTGGCTGCCTCGGATAACAGCGCTCTAAAGGCAGAGGTTATCCCTAGCATTATCGATGGTAGCTGCATGGGCTCACTGGCATCTACTGAAGCTCAGTCTCGCTATGAGATGAGTGATGTGGCGACCACCGCAACAGCCAGCGATGGAGGTTATAAGATCAATGGTGAAAAGACCGTTGTAGCTAACGGCGGCACGGCGAATAAGTTTATTGTTACCGCTCGACATGCTGGTGATCAGTTTGATCGCGCGGGCATCAGCCTGTTTTTAGTCGATGCTTCTGCTCCCGGAGTAGAGGTCAAAAGCTACAAGATGATGGATGGTCAAAGTGCGGCCACAGTCACCTTTAAAGATGTGATGGTTCCTGCCAGTCAGCTACTTAATGCAGCGGGCGAAGGCATGGATCTGATTGATCAGGTGATGCCGCAGATTCTAATGGGTCTGAGCGCTGAAGCTCTAGGCATTATGTCCACTCTGAATACAGCTACAGTTGAATATACCAAGGTGCGCCAGCAGTTTGATACGCCAATTAGTTCTTTTCAGGTTTTGCAGCATCGCATGGTGGATACTTTTATGGCCTGTGAGCAGACTAAGTCTATGCTCTATCGTGGACTCTGTCAGGCGGGAGAAGATGATTCTGCGGCTCTGTTGAAAACTGTCCATGCCCTCAAGGCCACTGTTGCTCGTTATGGTCGATTGATTGGCGAAGAGGCGATTCAAATTCATGGCGGTATCGGTATGACTGATGAACTAAATATAGGCCATTTTGTTAAGCGCCTAATGATGATCAATGTGACCTTTGGTGACGGTGATTACCATCAGAAGAAGTTTAATCAGCTAAGTTACTCTGCCTGATGATAACCCTGACTGCCGTGGTCTGTGCTGTCGGCTTTGCCGGGCTGTCTCGGTTGGGGTATCAATTTTTAACTAAGGATCCCCTGGCTAAATTCGACCTTCCGCTGGGGCATTTAGTCAGTATAGAAAGCACGGCGGGCAAGCGTCAGTCGGAGCAGGCGCTAAAGGATATAACCAAACGCCTTCGCTCCAATCCCGCGAGTTCAAGTAAGCTTTCTGTTAAGCAGCGTGTGCCGCTTATGCGCGAGGCTATGGAAAATTTCTTTGCTGAAACTGAGAACCAGGCTGTCAGTAGTTTTACCCCGGTAGATGCGGCTGGTGTGCCAGCTGAATGGGTGGTAGCGCCAGGAGTTGATGGGGATAACAACCGTCGTCTGATGTATATCCACGGCGGTGCTTTCTTTGCCGGTAGCCCTAGAAGCCACCGGGTGGTGACCAGCAAATTATCAGAAATTACCAATAGCTCAGTGCTGTCCATCGACTATCGACTAATGCCGGAATTTAGTCGTCGTGATGCTGTTGCAGATTGCAGTACGGCCTACCAATGGCTCGTGAATAATGGCCCTCAGGGCGTTGGCACAGCCGCACATATGTTAGTTGCAGGGGATTCAGCCGGGGGTAATTTAACACTGGTGCTACTGGCTCTGCTGCGGGATAGCGGAGGGCGAATGCCCAATGCCGCTGTGACCCTGTCACCAGTGACCGACTGTCGCTTTAATAGCCCGAGTATCCTGTCTAACCTGAGCACTGACGTGATGCTTAAGCCTCTTGCCAGCCGTCTTGCCAAGGTACCAAAAATCCTACTGCGCCTAGGCGCTCGCCATATGGCCAAGGACAATCCCAGTGATCCGTTGATATCGCCTCTGCTGGGGGATCTGTCTAACCTGCCACCCACTTTGGTGCTGGCAAGTCATGATGAGATTCTGCGTGATGATGGTCGTCGTTACGTGAATAAAGCTGTTGCTGCAGGATCCACAGCTGAGTTTATCTACTGTATGAAAATGCCCCATGTGTGGCCGATCTTTTATCCCGACTTGCCGGAAGCCGAATTGGCCTTCCAGCAGGTCAGTGCATTTCTAAACCGTCATTGCTAGTTAGGATCTAACTCTTGGGCTTGCGCATCATTAGCGCTGGGGTTGCTTCTGTGTAGGCAATAAACTCCGGATCCGATCCCCATTTTTTTTGTGCCAGATTTTCCAGCAAAGGAATACCACTGACTTTCGTTAGCAACAAAAAAACAAACAGCGGAGAGATCATAGTCGCTAGCTGCCAGCCGCTGAGTACTGGTAGAGCCAGCAGTGACAGACCCAGCCACAATGTGATTTCACCAAAGTAGTTGGGGTGCCTTGACCAGGCCCATAAGCCGGTCGTGATAAAGCGATCGCGATTGTCGGGGTTGTTTCTAAACTGGGTTTTCTGATGGTCTGCAATCACTTCAATCAGCATGCCTGCAACCCATAATGCTATGCCAGCATAGGCCAGTGGGCCGAGGGCCACGGTGGTATTTGAAGTCATGGCAGCGAGTCCGGCAGCCATGGTGACTAGTACCCAAAGCCCCCCTAAGGTCCAGGTCATAAGAAACCAGAAAAATTTAGTTTTCATCACGACAAAGCGTTTGTCTTGACCATCTTTCTTGATTCGCCAAAATAAAAATGAGCCCAGTCTAAGGGCCCAGATTAGAATCATTGCGCCGATAATCATATCCCGCAAATCAAGCTCGGGATTGAGCCAGGCTGCGGCGATCACGGTACTGACATAGGAAATGGAGCCGGTCAGGTCGAAGTAGTGTTCTGTCTGGAACCCGTAGGAGGGTAGAAATATGGACCAGTGCAATACAAAACCAATCGCACCACAGAGTAAAAATAATGGCCAGCCATGGATACTAGTGCTGCCCTGGCTGCCTGCCAGCAGGATAAGGGCAGCGATAACGAGGGATACGGCTATGCCGATAATACTGTTAGTTGTTTTCATTATTATTCTCAACTAGTAAATTGATATTCGTTCTTATACGGCAGCTGGCCGGCGACTAGATTGCTTTGTTGGCAGCCCTAGAAAGCGTCCATAAATTGATAGGGATCATGTTCTTTGCATCCTCCTCCGGCCAAATCTGCGTAGCGCTGGGGGTCCCAGAAGTCACTGCTGTGGTATGAGATTAAAAAGCTTTCGACAAATAATTTGCAGCGCTCTCGCTGCTGTTTGAACTCGGTATCCGCCTCAATGCGAGCCACCATATCCTCAACGCTGGGGCTGTAGTTTTCCATGCGCCAGCCGCCATCAGTGGCACTGTCAAAGATCATTGTATTGACTTTGTTGTCGGCCCAGGCCCTCCAGTCTGGTTGCTGTGAATAGCTGCCCTGGCCAGGGGAACCTGTGTGGGCGAATTGTCCCCAGTAATTCATCATTGCCTTAGACAGGGCTTCTCGATCATCCCGAGTCTCCTCGCCATAGAGAAAGGGCACTCTCAGGCCACCGAGGAAGTCGCCAAAAACAAAACTAATCTCCAAGCCATGTCCGGCACCCACCAGTTCAGGCAGGTTGGCTAACCAGCTTTTGGGGGATGAGTCCCAGTCAAATCTGTAGCTGAAGATATTGCTCTGTTCGGAGGCTAGCATCAGTCGAGCCATTTCAGTGCCACCCAGCACATGCCAACGCTGGGAGTAGTATTTGGCATAGCGCTGATAGTCGAGGCGATCTTTGATGTTGAGCCTAATACCGAGTTGCCTGCCGACATAACGCGGATCACTGACCATTAGAGATTTTTCTTCATCGCGATTTGAGCCAATAATCATAGGTACTGAGTTGTAAGTGCTGGCATTACTGAATAACTCGGCGAAAGGCTGGAAGGGCAGCACATGGCCATCCCGCAGTAGTTGCGGTATCTGCACTCTATCTTTATTGCGCGCTGTTTGCAGGCCAGCCTGCATCAGTGCTTCGGGACTCTGTTTGTAAAGTAGTCCGGCAATAGCGGCATCGGTCATATCGGAGACGTCGCCTATGGCTTCTCTGCGATCGGTGGCGATTTTCAAATTGATCAGCAGCTGGGCAACCAGTTCGTTGGAACTGACTGGCCAGCCTGGTTGAGTTTGATCATGGTAAAAATTTTCGGCGCTGGCGAGGCTCTCTGTTCGTGATGAACCACTCTGGCTAATGGCTTTGTGAAACAGTCCTTTAGCTAAAGGCGATGCCATAAGAGCAAAAACATTGCGCCCGCCAGCGGACTCGCCAAAAACTGTGACATTACCGGCATCGCCGCCAAAGGTATGGATATTAGTATTCACCCATTTCAGAGCAGCAATAATATCTAATAGCCCGTAGTTACCGGATGCATCCTCGAGGTTGGTGGCATTGTTGCGGATGGCTCGGTGAGTCAGGGAGCCGAGTTGGCCCAGTCGATAGTTGAGGGAAACAAAGATCACTTGCTGATCGGCGGCTATATTCTGCCCCTGATAAAAGCGCGCGGAACCGAGGTTGTTGCCGCCGCCATGAATCCAAAGCATCACAGGCAATTTTACCGCTGGATCTGTAGTGTTGGCGCTGAGCTTTTGCGGTGCCCAGATATTGAGATAGAGACAGTCTTCACTGCCCACCATATCGCCTTTGCTGCCGCCCAGTGCGGCGAGAAAGGTCCAGGGTTGGGGGCAGGGGTCAGCGTTTTGCAGTGCCAGCAATGGTTGCTGCCAGTTATTTACTGGTCGTGGCGCTTTCCAGCGTAGCTCTTTAACGGGCGGTGCGCCATAGGGTATGCCCAGCCAGGCAAAGGTGTTTTTGCTGGAGGAAAAGCCAATAACCGGACCATTGGCTGTTTCTCTGGCGGTGACAGGGTCGGGGATATTGATTTCCCCGGTAGTAGTTGCGATTTTATCAAGGTCTATCTTGTCATGGCCCAGATACAACAATAGACCTGCACTCAGGGCAATCATTATTGCGGTTATTACGAGCATATTTTTAAGCCGCATAAACAATTGCCTTTTGCCTGTTTTATCTAATTTATGACATCTTTAGTCCAGTAATAATGCAGCCAGATGTAGCCTGTGGTGCTGAGCATCGCCGTACTGATGCTGTGCGCCAAGAGCACGTCTCAGGAAAAGCTGGGCGTCGCAGTCATAGGTAAAGCCCATGCCGCCATGGAATTGAATCGCCCGATCACCGGCAAAAAGCAGTGCTTCTGTTGCTTGGGCTTTGGCCATGCGACAGCCAATTTCAGCGTCTTCATCCAGCGGCTGGTCGGAAATTACTGTTGCTGCATGATAAATCAGGCTGCGGGCGGAATCCATCTGTATCAGCATCTCCACAGTCGGGTGCTTGAGCGACTGGTACGAGCCAATTAGACGACCAAACTGAATTCTGCTGGTGAGGTAGCTAACGACAGTATCCAATGTTGCTGCGCAGGTACCTGTGCATTCTGCCGCGATGAGCAGTGCACCGATCAGTTTGATGTCGCGCAGGGCGGTTTCACTTTGGGGCAGAATGGCGTCGGGAGTCAGTTTGACGCCGTTGAAATTTACCGTGCAGGCGCGCTTAGTTTCATCAATAAGAACCTTGCGACTAAGGGCATCCGAGCCTAGGCTGGTTGCGGCAACCAGTACTAAGACCTGTGCGCCTTTGTAATTGGCTGAGACAATGAAGAAATCGGCCACGGCGGCATCACTGACCAGCAGTTTGCTGCCTTCTAATATCAGGCTATCGCCGTTTTCAGACAGACTGCAACTGGTGGTTGTAGCGCCCCAGTCCTCGTTGTCGAGTAGTGCTAATGTGCCTATGCTGCCCTCGGCAACAAGGGGTAGCCATTGATCCTTATGCTGGTCGGAGCCACCGCGCAGGATGGCCTGACTGGCTAATGTGGTGGGTATAAAGGGTGTGCTGAGTAAATGTCGACCCATGCTTTCGACTAGGGCGACGGTTGAACCAATGCCAAGTTCTGAGCCGCCGTACTGTTCTGGAATGGCAATACCTGCCCAGCCCAGTTCGACCATTTCTAACCATACCTGCTGGTTAAAACCATGATCAGAGTTGATCAGATCGCGCACTGTGGCTATATCCGATTTGTCGGCGCAGAAGCTTTTGGCACTGTCTAATATCATCGCCTGCTCGTCGGTAAAGGCGAAGGCCATATTTGCTGTTCTTGAAGTCATTGCTGCAGTCCTTATCTAATCTTTGGGCAGGCCGAGCACATGCTCGCCGACGATATTGGCTTGAACCTGGCTGGTGCCCCCACCGATAGTGGTGGAGAAGTTGTTCATATAGGCGCGCTGCCAGAAGCCGCCATCAACCGCATCCTCATCTCCGACATAGAGTGCGCTTTGGGCACCCTGCAGGTTGAGTGCGTACTGCCGCATGCGGCGATAGAATTCGGTGCCTCGGAGCTTGCCAGACAGGGGTAATGAGTTAGGGTAGTCGGCGCACAGGGCAGGAACCTTGATGCGCCTTTCAGCCAGATGAAGGGCTTTCTCTTCAATCATAAGCTTGACCAGATTGTCTCTGGTCAGGGGATCATTGAGCAGTGGCTGGCTTTCTCGTTCAATCTCTGCGGCCATCTTCAGCAGATCGTTCATGACGATTGAGAGAATTGAGATACCGCCAGCTGCCCCAGCTTCTGCGCCACGCTCATATTGCAATGTCTGCATGGCGATACGCCAGCCCTGACCCTCTTCGCCCATAAGGCAGTCTGCGGGTATGCGGGCATCGGTAAAGAAGGTTTCGGTAAAGCCATATTCACCAGTGAGCTTTTTGATAGGCTGGGTGCTGATACCATCGACATTCATTGGGGCGAGGAAAAATGACAGGCCATTATATTTGCGCTCGGCCTGACTGTCGGTTCGGGCCAGCAGAATCATATATTTGGCATAGTTGCCCATAGTGGTCCATATCTTGCTGCCATTGATCAGATACTGGTCGCCATCTCGTTCGGCTCTGGTCTGGACACTGCCAAGATCGGAGCCATGATTGGGCTCCGAGAAACCCTGGCACCAGATATCCTCGGCATTGAGAATACCTTTAAGGTATTTCTCTCTCTCGTAGTCAGTACCTTTATCGAGGATTAATGGCCCGGCCCAACCGAGACCAATCACATTGAAACAGATCGGTACTCTAGCCCGCTTCATTTCTGCATCGGCAATATTCTGGTAAATCGGTGACAGTCCGCGACCGCCATATTTTTCGGGCCATGCCATTCCGAGATAGCCGGCAGACCAGACTTTATGTTGCCATTCTCTAAGGAAATCCAGCACCTGTTCGGAGCCGACTTCCATAAAGGTCTGAGGCAGTAAAAAACCTGGGTCAGCGGGCTGGTTGTTAGTTATCCAGTCCGCGACTTCGGCACGAAATTCCTGCAGGTCTTTATCGGTAGCCATAGCTGTAGATCTCGCAATTTATTATTGGTTACTACAACCTTATCCTTGGAGGCTAGCTGAGTCTTTTTAATTGGTGCCAATTGATAGATATTTTGCGCCAATTAGCCAATCTCCAATCACTTACACAAGCCGGCATAGAGTTGATTGAGTTGAGTTAATATTCCAACTAGTGGTTAATGTGTTTTATGATATTTATCACTTAAGGTACTGATAAATATGTGGATATATTTGTATTATTTTGTTTTTTGATATCGCTAGTAAAACTTTTAACTGGCCCTTGATGCGGTGCATACAATACGGCTTGCTACTTATTTTGCCGAGTAATTTATGCGCTAAATAGCTGGCTATTGTGTCGCATTGGCTGTGGCTTTGTGGTGAATAAATTATTTGCCCTTTTTTTGGACTATGGCACAGGCACAGGTTATCGTGCTGGCTTTAAACCACGTTTATCTATCAATGACCCTAATTAAGCACAAACAGACAGCGGTAGATCCCGATTCTGAGCCAAAAATTCTTGTGATCGGCCCTTCCTGGGTCGGCGATATGATGATGGCTCAAGCGCTCTTTATTGCCTTAAAGCAGCAACAGCCCAAGGCTACTATTGATGTGCTGGCACTGGGCTGGTGCAGGCCCATTCTTGCGCGGATGCCCCAGGTCAATCGCACTATTGCTATGCCTTTGGGTCATGGCAAGTTTGATCTCAAGGGGCGCAAGGCTCTGGGTGTGAGTCTGCGGCATGAGGGTTATGATCAGGCCATTGTGCTGCCAAATTCATGGAAATCAGCTTTGATTCCCTGGTTTGCCAATATTCCTCTGCGCACTGGATGGAAGGGTGAGGCGAGATACTTTCTACTTAACGACCTGCGCAAGCTCAATAAAACCACATTGCCGATGATGGTGCAGCGTTATGTGGCACTGGCCTATCCACGGGCCAGTGCAGAACGTGCGGCTCTCGATCATTGCCCGCTGCCTGCTCTGCAAGTGGATTCGCGACTGCTACCAGCTCTGGCTGAGAAGTTTAAACTGTCTCGACAACCTATGCTGGCGATCTGCCCAGGGGCTGAATTTGGCCCCGCTAAGCAATGGCCGATTGATTACTATGCCGATCTGGCTAAGCAATTTGTTGATAAGGGCTGGCAGGTGGCGATTATGGGTTCCCCCTCTGATGGCGAAACCGGTGAGGCTATCGCAAGCAGAGTCGGTTCGGGATCTATTGTTAATCTGTGCGGAAAAACCAGCCTTGAGGAGGCTATAGATATTCTGTCTATGGCTGAGAAGGTGGTCTCTAATGACTCTGGTTTGATGCATATTGCGTCGGCCTTGAACCGGCCACTAATTGCGCTCTATGGCCCGACTTCCGCTGACTTTACGCCGCCTCTGTGTCGCGACGCTCGTATTTTGTCGGTCAAGGTTGACTGTGGACCCTGCTTCCAGCGGCTGTGTCCGGAGGGCCACCAGAAATGTATGACCCAGCTGGGTGTTGATACTGTGATCAATGAGCTCGATGCTATTGGTTAGGTGCTGAGTAGTTCGTGATAGAGGTTGCGGTGCTGGGTAGCCAGATTGTCCCAGCTGAGGTTAAGCGGGACTATCTCTTGCTGCGACTGCAGCAGGCGCACAGAAGCCTCAGTCCAGAGCCCAATATCTGGCTGGTCCCCAGTTATAGCAAGAACTTCGCCCTGATGGCGACCAATAAGTGGTGCGATGCCACAGTTATTGGAAATCAGCACTGGAACTCCGGCGGCATTAGCTTCGGCAATCACCATGCCAAATGGCTCGGCTCGGGCTGGATGCAGCAATAGATCAATCTGACTTAGAAACGGCGATGTGGAATCTAACCAACCCATTAGTTGATAAGAATTCTCTGGCCAATGTTTAAACATTGGGGCAATTTTTTTCACATCGCAGCCGGCCACAATAAATTTAGCGTCTGGTACTCGTTGGCGAGTGGCCTCGATGATCTGGCAGGCGATATCAAGACCTTTTCTGTGCCATTCTCGACCCATAAAGCCGATTGTTAGGCCTTTGGGTTTTGCTTGCAGATTGGCCAGACCGGCATCAACTGCGGGATGGGCTGGCGCTGTTATCTTTTTAGCGGCTGCTGGGTAGAGGTCATTCAGGTAGCTGGCGATCAGTGCTGAGTTGGGCAGTATCTGCTGCACCTGTCCGGCCAGCAGTTCGCGCTTTTCAAGATAGGTCCACATAGCAATTCTGGGTGAAAGAAAGTCCAGTAACCTGCGTTTGCGCATGGCAAAAGGCGGGCCGTGAAAGGTTGTTACCTGATGAACTGAGGTTCTTTCATGGCTATGAATAATGGCGTTGGAGTAGTCAGTGACTGCTACATGCTTGGCAACCCGGCGAGAAAACACCCATTGCGCCAGCCAGCGGGGTCTTGAGACAGGCTGGCCGAGCTTGATAACGTCAATGCCCTCAGCGTCTGAATCCGCAGGTTCTGACTGTTCACAGAGCACAGTTACTGCCTGTCCCTGTCTGGCTAGAGCCAATGTCAGGTTATAGACATATTTTTCCATGCCCCCACTGGTGCCATAGTGGCGAACAATGTGAACGGAAGCTGTTTTCACTGCGGTCATTGGCGGTTGCCGGCTGTTATTATCACTGGGTTAAAGACAGGTTCATGGCCTTGGGGTATTATGCACGCACCTATAGCAACGATGCAAAAAGTCGCCATGCCAGTACTAACAGGAAGCTCATTATCTGCCGTTGTTATCAGTTTAAATGAAAGTGCGAATATTGAGCGCTGTCTGACCAGTGTTGATTTTTGTGATGACATTGTGCTGGTAGATTCTGGCAGTACCGATAACACGGTGGCGCTGGCAAAAGCGATGGGTGCTAGGGTTATTGCGCAGGATTGGCTGGGATTTGGCCAACAAAAACAATTTGCGGTGGCGCAAGCCAAACACGACTGGGTGCTATGTATTGATGCAGATGAGGTCGTTAGCGCTGCGCTGCAAACCGAGATGCAGGGTCTGGATTTGGCCACTGATAAGGCTTCGGCCTATAGATTTCCTCGTCGCAATCACTTTTTGGGGAAGCCACTGAACTATGGTGAGGGCTATCCTGATTTAAGTCTACGACTATTTGATCGCAGGCGCGCTAATTGGTCGGATGATACTGTCCATGAGATGGTGGTGGCCAATGGGGCAGTCAACAGGCTACGTGGTGATCTACTGCATTTTTCCGAGGACAGCATTGCTAGTTATCTGGCTAAACAAGCTTTATACACTGACCTTCAGGCTCAGGCGCTGTTTGCCCGCGGCAAAGTTGTGGGGCCTTGGAAGTGCTTTGCCAGTCCATTGATCCGCTTTATTAAATTCTATATTTTCCGACGTGGCTTTCTAGATGGAATGCCTGGGTTTATTCATATCTCAATCGGTTGTTTTACAGCTTTTTGTAAGTATGCAAAGTTGATTGAGTTGCAGCGCAATCAAGACCGGGTCTAGGAGCTATTGTGACTATTGATGTTGCCTTGATCAGACAGGAGCAAACCGGCGGTGATGGTGGGGCTCAGGCTATTATTGATCTTATATTGCAGGCTTTGAGTCAGCATCAGGATATCAATATGTCACTGCTGTGCCGACAGTGGGATACCGCTGCCAGCTCTGAGCATAAGGTAATTATTAACCCCCCGTTCCTTGGGCGCAGAGATAAGCAGCGCTCGTTTAATCAGACGGTTAAATGCTATTTGGATAATCATTCATTCGATGTCATTCAGTCCCATGAGCGCTTCAATGGTTGCCATGTTTTTCGGGCCGGTGATGGGGTTCATAAGGTCTGGTTGCAGCACCGGGCGAAAGCAGCCAATAGGCTACAGCGCTGGTGGCAGTCAAAGTCCAGCTATCATAGGGATTTGCTCGCAGAAGAAAAGCTTATGTTTGAGGGCGACGCACTGAAAAAAGTGATCTGCAATTCGAATATGGTCAAGGAGGAAATCGCCAATAACTTTGTTATAGATAAGGAAAAATTAACCGTTATCTATAATGCTGTAGATTGCGATGTGTATAAACCTGTTGGGGCAAAGGTGAAGGCGACACTGCGTCGGGGTCTGGATATTCCCGAGACTGCATTGGTATTTCTTTTTGCTGGCTCTGGCTTTGAGCGCAAAAACCTCGGCGCTACCCTGAGGGCTTTTAGTGAGTTGCCAGAAAGCTGCTATCTACTTGTGGTTGGGCGAGATAAAAAACACCTGGCCTATCACAAATTGGCCGATCAATTGGGCTGTGGTGATAGGGTGCAGTTTCTTGGCGCTCAGGAAAAGTCTAAAATGCCGGCACTTTATCAACTCGCCGATGTGTTGGTATTACCTACGATTTACGATCCATTTCCCAATGTGATTTTAGAGGCGCTGGCAACGGGGTTGCCCTGCATTACTACGCCTAATTGCGGTGCTGTCGATGTTATTCCTGATGCTAGTTGTGGGGTCATTGTTGATGCGGCTGATGATCGGAGTCTGGCTAGTGCAATGGCAGCCTATCAGGAATCTGATCGACTTAGAGTTGAGTCTGTCAGTGCCAGGCAATTGGCACTGGGCTTTACTCAAAAAAGAATGCAGGAGAGCCTTTTGGCGCTATACAGAGAGATACTGAATTAATGGTTAAAGATGATCGTATTTACCATGTTGTGCACACTGAATCCTCTGGAGGCTGGGGTGGGCAAGAGATCCGTATTCTCAGTGAGATGCTTGAATTCGTTAAGCTCGGTTTTTCTGTCACTCTGGTCTGTGATGCGGGTTCTCCTATCGCGATACGGGCGCAGCAATATGGGCTTACTACGGTGGAGCTGCCTATGGGTAAGAAAACCGTAAAAGGTTTGTTGGCCCTGCGCCACTGGATTGCACACAACGATTTTGATGTTATTAATACTCATAGCTCATCGGATAGCTGGATGGTGGCTGTCGGTATGCTTATGACTTCAAAGTCGGTACCAATTGTTCGAACAAGGCATGTATCCTCCCCGGTCTCGACCAATCGGGCAACTAGCTGGTTATATAAGAAAGCAGCGGCTCATATTGTGACTACTGGCGAGAAGCTGAGAGAAACTCTAATCCGTGATAATGCCATTAATCCGGATAATGTGACCTCAGTTCCGACTGGTATTGACTGTAATGTTTTTATCCCCAGTAAAGATGCGGCAAAAGTGCGCAATGGGCTGGGCCTGCCAGTAGATAAATGTATCATTGGTATTGTTGCAACATTGCGAAGTTGGAAAGGGCACAGCTACCTGCTGGATGCTTTTAGTCAACTTGATCTGCCCGATACCCATTTGTTGGTTGTTGGCGATGGTCCCCAGTGGGACAATATCAATCAGCAAATAGACCGCTTGGGTATAAGAGAAAAGATCACAATGTGTGGTGATCAACAGGATGTGGTGCCCTGGATGCAGGCCATGGATATTTTTGTTCTGCCCTCCTATGCCAATGAGGGTGTTCCACAGGGTCTAATGCAGGCTATGGCCTGTGGGTTGCCAGTTATCTCGACTGATGTCGGCAGTATTGTAGAAATTATCGACAACAATAACACTGGCATTATTGTTGAAAAACAAAGTTCCGTGGCGCTGGCCAAAGCTATTACAGCTCTTAAGCAGGATAATAGTCTACGTCAGTCAATCGCGGAGCGAGCCATGCTGTTTGCGAGGCAAAACTGTGATGTTAGTGCCATGAAGGATCGAATGAATGCAGTATTTTTAACCATTCTTAACAAGGATAAAAAATGAAGAGTATGTCGGCTGTATCGGTAAAGTGGGAATTTTATTCCCTCTGCCTTCTGGCGGCTAGTCTGCCTATTGTGGAGGTCACCAAAAATTTAGCCTGGTTTATGCTGGTGGTCTTTTTCGCTGTCAGAAATATAAAAGCCAGAGAGAATTTGCTGTCAGATTTTCTTGGTAATGCGATTCTAGGGTTTATGCTGTTGAGTGTTGTCGCGGCCGTCGGAGCCAGTTTCAACGGTTATGATTCGGGCAAGATCAGCGATATTATCAGGTACGGGCTGGTAGGCTGGATGCTGCTATATATTCCCTTATCCAAACCGCAGTCTTATACCATTCTGGCATTTCTTTTTGTGGCTACTGGGATTGGCGTGATTGTCGCCTATCTTGAGACAGCCTATTGGCAGGGCGGGGCTTTTGAGTTGCGCTCGGTGGGGCATATTAACCATACGGCGATTTTTATTGCACTGACTCTGGGCGCTGTAATCCCTTTGCTGCTCTCTAGAACCAGTAATTTGAAGGCTCGGTTGGTGCTATTGCCTATTGCGATCATTCTGACAGCAGGACTGTTCTATGCAAATAGCAGGGCGGGAATTGTGGCTCTTGCGATTATCGTTGCCATTGCCCTGTTACATAGCCTAATGTTCCATCTTAAAACTGGTATTGCTGTGTTGTTAATGGTTATTGTGGCCGGTGGATATATGGTGTCTGCACCGCCTAAGGTTGTTAATGAGCTGGTTAATGGACCTATGCTGTATATGGGAGATAAGGCAGCACCTAGAGAGAAATTGTGGAACACCGCTATGTATGGGCTTAAAAAAGAGCCGCTATTTGGAATTGGTTTTGGTAACTACAGCATTATAAATCCAGAGCAATTAAGTCGTTGGTATCCTGATGAAGAATTCACCGATAGCAGGCAGTTTTTTTACTCTTCCCATACCCACAATAGATTTCTAAATTCTGCGGTTGAAGGGGGTGTGTTTGGTTTGGCTGGCCTGATGTTGCTATTGCTGGGAGTGGCTGTCTGCCTCTGGCGCAGTAGGCAATTTATACTAGATAAAAGCTCAGCCGCCGTATTCTGGGTGGTGCCTGCAAGTACGCTGGCGACTGTTGTTGTTATAGGGCTGGTCAATACCACGATTCATCATGAACATGGTTTGCTAACCATGATGCTGTTTGGCTTATCCTTTAATTACTTAAATCGCCTGGCGTCATCTCAGACTCCAGAGTCAACTGTCGCCTAGCCATCAATGGTTGAGTTAAAGGCGGACATTGTTGTTATAGGTGCGGGTATAGCAGGCCTGTGGTTGCACCGTAGGCTTAATGATTTGGGCTATTACACAATCTTGCTCGATAGAGCCGGGTTGGGGGGAGGGCAAACCCTAAGCTCTCAGGGCATTATCCATGGTGGCAGCAAGTATACATTGTCGGGAATGATATCCGCCTCGGCCTCGGCTATTGCTGCTATGCCAGACCGCTGGAGGCGATGCTTGGTGGCAGAGGGAGAGATAGATCTTTCAAAAGTGCGCGTACTTAGCCCTAATCAGTTTATGTGGTCTACGGATACTTTATCCTCAAAGCTCACTTCTTTCTTTGGCAGTAAAGCTGTCAATGGTAAAATCCAGCAGCTCAGCCCTGAGCACTATCCGCTGGCATTTCAGTCTGAACAATTTAATGGCCGCCTCTATAGATTAAATGAAGCTGTTGTCGATGTGCCTTCTCTGGTGGAGCAGCTGTCCAGCAAATGGCGACAGCGTATTTTGCAACTGCCTGAGAACAGCCAATTTGAGCAAGATAGCCAAGGTCGTGTGGCCAGTGTAAAGATGGCCGATAAGCTGCAGATAGTCGCGTCACAGTTTGTGTTGAGCAGTGGTGAAGGTAATGAGTCTCTGTTGGCGAAGCTATCGTTGGATAAACCCAGAATGCAGCGTCGCCCACTGCATATGATTTTAGCCAAGGGTAAAAACCTTCCGCCAATCTATGCCCACTGTATTGGCGCCAGTGCCAAACCATTGGCCACGATAACAACTCATTATCATTCTGATGGTGAGCCAGTCTGGTATATAGGTGGCAAGCTGGCGGAAGAGGGCGTGGCTACTGAGGCTGAGGATCTGATTGCAGAGACTGAAAGTAGTCTTGCTAGATTGCTGCCATGGGTCGATCTGAGTCATGTTAGCTGGACGACTCATAAGGTTAATCGGGCGGAACCTGCGCAACACAATCTGCTGCGCCCGGATACGGCTTACGTTAACTCAGTGGGTAATGTTCATATTGCTTGGCCGACTAAGCTGGCTCTGGCACCGGATCTAGTCGACCGATTTGAAACAAAACTGACTAAGCAGAATATTGAGCCAAATGAGGATTTGGATCATAGGCGAATAGATCTGCAGATGCCGGCAGAATTTACTGCCACTCAGGCGGAAAATCTTTGGGAAAGGTCATTCCATGGAGTTCGCTAAGCTAGGTAATACTGGACTCGACGTTAGCGTGCTGGGGCTGGGTACTGTCAAGTTTGGTCGTGATCTGGGGGTTAAATACCCCACCCCATTTGCTATTCCTGATGATCGACAGCTGCTTAATATTCTTAATTGCGCGGCGGATATAGGTATTAATCTGCTGGACACCGCGCCAGCCTATGGCGCCAGTGAACAGCGTTTGGGGCAGTTACTCAAGAAAACATCTGCCCCTTGGCTGGTCGCTACTAAGGTGGGTGAGATCTTTGACCCAAGTACTGGGCTGTCCAGTTATAACTATAATCCAGAGTTTATAAGAGCTTCTGTTGAGAACAGTCTGAAGCTGCTGGGGCTTGAGCAGCTGGATATAGTGCTGCTGCATTCGAATGGTGAGGACGAGGATATTATTCAAAACTACGGCGGTCTGGAATTCCTTGCCGAACTTAAAAAAGAGGGGCTGATAAGGGCAACAGGTATGTCAACTAAGACCGTTGCCGGGGGTATTCTGGCCGCATCTCAGTCTGATGTGGTGATGGTGACCCATAATCTGGATTACAGAGATGAAGTCGCTGTGATTGATTATGCTGAGGAGAAGGGGGTTGGAGTTTTTATTAAGAAGGCTCTATCCAGTGGCAATGCACTGCTGGGGGATAATCAGGCAGACCCTGTGCAGCAGAGTTTTGATTGTATTTACCAGCATAGAGGTGTTAGTAGTATTATTCTGGGGTCAATAAATCCAGCTCATATTGCCGACAACGCGAAGAAGGCTATCGCCAGTTATCGAAATAGTCGCCTGTAATCAGCTTTGAGCTTTACTGATAATGTCAGTGGTTGAACAGTCTGACACCATAGACATAACCCGCACCTCACCGCCGTAACCCTCCACGATCTCTCTGCCCACCACCTGCTCTTCAGTGTAATCGCCACCTTTAACCAGGATGGAAGGTTGTAGCTGAGCTATTAACTGCTCAGGTGTGTCTCCATCAAAACAGGACACCCAGCTAACACTTTGCAACCCCTCAAGAACCGCCAGGCGGCGTTCAAGGCTGTTGATCGGCCTGCCTTCACCTTTGATTCTGGTGACAGATTCATCACTGTTAATGGCGACGATAAGTCGATCCCCCAGCGCTCTGGCCTGTTGCAGATAGGCGACATGTCCAGCGTGGAGAATGTCAAAGCAGCCGTTGGTAAATACTACTTTCTCACCATTTTTTTTGGCCAGTTCTACGGCCAGACAAAGCTGCTCCACACTGAGCGCCCCATGGTTCTGCTGAGCATTTAAAAATGCCAGTTCCAGCTCTGGAGCTGTAATAGCATTGGTGCCTATTTTGCCGACAACATTGCTGGCGGCAATATTGGCCAGAGTGACTGCAGTTTCTAGATCGGTTCCGGCGGCAAGCGAGGCGGCCAATGTAGCGATTACTGTGTCGCCAGCACCGGTGACATCTGCCACTTCTTTGCTCAGGGCGGGCAGGTGAAATGGGTCCTGATCAGGGCGAAATAAAGTCATCCCCTTGTCGCTGCGAGTGACTAGCAGGCTGCCAATATTTAGCTGCTTGATCAGCTGGTGAGCTTTGATCACCATTTCCTGTTCCGAGTTGACCGGCCCTACAATATCTATAAATTCTGTCATATTAGGGGTTAGCAGGGCGGCACCAGAGTAGCGGCTAAAATCGCTTCCCTTGGGATCGGCGACTACGGGGATATTATTTTTGGCGGCATAGTTGATTACTGCCTGGCAGTTGCTCAATGTGCCTTTGTTGTAATCCGACAGTATAATAATATCGGCACCGATAAGGTTTTTCTGGGCGCGAGCCCAGAGGGGAGGCCAGTCGTTGTCACTAAAGATTGACTCAAAATCCATACGCAAGAATTGCTGCTTGCCGCCCATGATTCTTGATTTTACCGTGGTAGGGGTGGTAGATCGATATAACTCACAGATAACGTTGATTGAAGCGAGCTGAGCCAGCAGCTGGTCGGCGTCGGCGTCGTCGCCAACCAGGCCAGATAGGCTGGTAGTGGCCCCCAGTGATACCAGATTGACGGCAACATTGGCTGCACCACCTGGGGAGCATTCCTGACGATTGATCTGCACTACCGGGACCGGCGCTTCTGGTGAAATACGAGTAACATCACCATAGAAATAACGATCCAACATAATATCACCAATCACCGCGACTCTTGCGGCATGGTAATCGGGGAAAACATTATGCATAAATTGAGTACCCGTTATTGCTCGGTTAGCAAAGGTAAAAATTCTTCCCAGACCCTGTCTACAGAGATATCTGCCATGCTGCCATTATCTATGTCTTGAGCTGCGACTAAATGCTGTTGATTGCTGCCTACAGTACCAATTAAGTTGGTATCAGTCACGGCATACAATGTGATTGCTGGTGTCGCGGCGACTGCAGCGAGGTGGGCCAGGCCTGTATCGCTGCAAAGCATTGCTGTGGCTCCGAATATAATTGCGGCTATATCATTTAAGCTGGTCTTGGCCAGAGCTATTGCTGCACTGCATCCCTCTGCTATTTGCTGGGCCCGCTTAAACTCTTTGTCACTGCCACTCGGCAGCACAACTGTATAGCCTAATTCCGCCGCTCGTTGACTAACGGTCTGCCAGTACTCGATAGGCCAGAGTTTGGACTCCCAGCTGGCATTGTGCACAAAAACTACATATTTGTTCTCGGGTTTTAGATCCGGGCTGGCAAACTGCGCAAAGTTTACATTGTAATCTGGCGCTGTTGTTGGCTGTTCATAACCCAATATCTCAGCAAACAACTCTCTCTGCCGTGTTATGGCATGCTGGCTCACTGAGATTGGGTATTGATGTTTGTAGCTCAAGTAGGCTGGCTTTTCGCGGCATGACGGGCGATCGTATCCGGAAACTGGGCCGCGGCGAAGCATCGACACCAGAGCGCTTTTTAAATTGCTCTGGAGATCAATCACCAGATCATAGTCCCTGTGGTTAAGCTGCTTATAAAAGCCTCTGAACTCACCATTAGTCCAAGCGGCTGTGAGGTTTTTCTTCCAGCGGCGGTGGGCGCTGACAATCAGGTTGTCCACGGCCGGATGCCATTTTGGCACTTCGGCAAAGTTCTCATCCACTACCCAGTCAAAGCTGATGCCTGGGATATGTTTAACCGCATCAGTCAGTGCTGGCAGGGCATGCATAAGATCGCCCATGGAACTCAGTTTTATAATGAGTACGCGCATATTCGTTATAGGCTAGTGAAAGGTTTGAGGAGTTTTTTGAAAAAAGCACTGACTCTATGACGTACGATATGTTGCCTGCTATATTTAGCGTCTGTGAGGTAGTTGATTTGCAGTGATTGTCGCTGCCCCTCGAATGGCTGAAAGCCATGCCAGCAATTGTCAGTAACCTTAAAGGCAACCATCTGGCCGATGGCTGCTGAAAATTCGGTGTCACAATCATTAACATCGTTCGAATTCAATATTCGCAAACGACCTTCTGCATGCTCCCAGCCATCATTAAAATACAGCAAAACGGTGACAAGTTTAGTTTTGGAGTCAGTGTGTGATTTTCCATCCCGTAGGCGCGAGTTTCCGCGAGCTGTGACCAAAATTGGTTTGTCGGTGAGGTCTGCATCTAGTTTCTTTGCTATCAGGGCGCGAAATCTGTCGCTCTCGATTTCGTTGATAAGTCCATCAAGAGTAGCTGAAAGCGCGATATCATCGAGAGAAAAACTGCCGCCACTGGAAATGTCGGGAAAGTTGCCCAGTATCTCTCTGTGGCAGGAAATATTCAGCGCATTATCAAGGCCAAAGAAAGGAAATGGCTGCTGGTTGACGCTCACCCTCTCTATAGCCGTATAATTAAAAAACTGATTTGCCATCTATGCCGTCCCTGTTTAAACCTGATAATAACCGCGATACCATTCGATAAAACGATCTATACCATTATACATAGTTATCGCAGGTTTGTAGCCAATGTCCGCTGCCAATTCCTGAGTATCAGCGACCGTTTCGGCAAGATCCCCTGGTTGCAGCGGCAGCATTTCCGTCTGCGCTGGCTTACCCAAGGCTGTTTCGAGGGCACCAATATAGTCCATCAATGGCACCGGATTACTGCAGCCGACATTATATATCTTCCACGGCGCTTTACTACTGCTTGGATCAGGTTTGATACCTGACCAATGCGGATTTCCCTGAGCATTAACATCCAGTACTCGAACAATCGCCTCTACAATATCATCAATATAGGTGAAGTCTCTGCGATGATTGCCATAGTTAAACACCTTTAATGGTTTACCACTAAGGATGGCATCAGTAAATAAAAATGGTGACATATCTGGCCGGCCCCATGGACCATAGACGGTAAAAAACCTAAGGCCGGTGGTAGGCAGTTGATAGAGATGACTATAGGTATGTGCCATTAACTCATTGGCTTTTTTGGTGGCTGCATAGAGTGATAGCGGGTGGTCAACATTGTCTTTTACTGAGAATGGCGTGGCTTCATTCGCGCCGTATACTGAGCTTGATGAAGCGTAGACCAGATGCTGAATCTGATTTTGGCGGCAAGCTTCAAGAATATTAGTGTAGCCGACAATATTACTGTCAATGTAGGCGCGGGGGGCCTCTAGTGAATAGCGCACACCGGCCTGAGCCGCTAAATGTATAACTTTGTCAAAATTTTCCTGGGTAAAAAGCTGATCTATGGCAGCCTGATCGGAGATGTCTATCTGCTGAAAGGAAAAGGTTCCTCTGCTGGTTGAGTTAGCGCTGGCCTCAGCGATCCAGTCCAAGCGTGCATATTTTAAGCTGGTATCATAGTAATCATTGATATTATCTATACCAATGACCTCATCACCTCTGGCTGCAAGGGCCAGGCTAACATGAGAGCCGATAAAGCCGGCCGCACCGGTGACTAACAGTTTCATTTGTACATTCTCAGTCGGTCTCTTAGTGTCATTAGCTTAAATAATGTCCCTTACACAGTCCAGAAGATTAGCATAGGTTGACTGGTTCTCTGCTGATTTGCCGAAGGCCTGTTTGAGCAAATAGCTATTGGGAATACCAGCTGCAGTTGCAGCCTCGGTGTCCGATTGTTTGTCGCCGATCATAATAGATGCGGCAAAATCAATGTCGTGCTGGGCTGCTGCTTGCAGAAATAATCCAGGGGCAGGCTTACGGCAATCACACAGGGCCTCGGGAGCGTGGGGACAGTGATAGATGCCGGAGATCGCAACGCCTTGCTTTAATAATTGTTGCTGATACCAGCTAGTTAACTGCTGATAATCCTGTTCTGAATAATAGTTGCGGCCTATGCCAGATTGATTGGTCACAATAATCAGGGCAAAACCTTCCTGCTGAAGCAGTTTCAATGCTTTCGCGCAGCCGTCGGTAAAGATAAAGTTATCTCGCTGATAAACATAACCACTGTCAACATTGATCACGCCATCTCGGTCGAGGAAAGCCACTTTCATGATTTACCTTCTAGATTGACTCGCGATTAATACTCGCATCTACAAATGCACACAGCATATGCCCGATAAAGCTATGCGCTTCTTGAACTCTAGGAGTGGATTGTGATGGAACAGCAATGCAGCTATCCACTAGGCTGGCTAGTGTACCACCAGTTTGGCCGGTCAGTGCCAGGGTATAACAGCCCTTTGCTTGAGCCACTTTCATTGCTTCACAGATATTTTGGCTGTTGCCGCTGGTGGAGTAGCCCACTACCACATCCGAGGATTGAGCTAAGGCCTCTACTTGACGTGAAAATATTGATTCAAAGCCGTAGTCGTTGCCTACGGCTGTAAGGATCGATGTGTCTGTAGTTAGCGCAATTGCCGGCAAAGCTCTGCGTTCGCTGAGATATCTCCCGACTAATTCTGCAGCTATATGTTGCGCATCAGCGGCGCTGCCGCCATTGCCCATGAGCAATATCTTGCCGCCTTTATTAAGGCTTTCTAGCCATTTTTGACCAGCCGAACTCACAGCGGGTGCCAGCTCTCTGGCCATATTCATAACTTCAATGTGTTCGTCGAGCTGATTGAGGTACAGGTCTGAAAAGTTAGCCATTCATATTCCTTATGCATAGAGCTTTGACTGGTGTTGAACATGCCTTCAGGGTTATTCTCAGTTAGAGAGTAATCATAGTTGAAGAAGTTTTAATAGGCTCAAAAAGCCGATGTTATTCAAGCACAAATTGGCTTATTAGGATAGCCAGGATGCTCATTATTACCGATAGTTGTGGCTTTGGCGTTTATATCAGCGGGATGAGGATTTATGCTTTTAATAAAATAACAGCGGGTGACTGAGCTCGTCGCTACAAAATTGTCCCAGATCCAGCGTCTCGTCTTCCGGATAGAGAGTGTTGATATTGATACTGGGCCCAGAGAGGAATGCTGAAGGTCCCAATGTACTGACTGTGCTGTGGACGCTAAAAAATTTCTTCAACTCGCCATTGAGATTGATCTGCATGCGAAAGCTGGACATGGGCTCTAGTTTGGCTGCGCGCTGGCGCCAGTCTGCAGGCACATTTTCACTTTGGGCCAATCGATCGCGCATATCAAGGTCGCGAGGGTTGTCGCTAAATAGAGCTCTTTGCTCCATGGACATCAAAATGACCGACAATGTATCTTCCCAGCCGCTGATAAAGGTACCTGCACCCTGACGGCTAAACAAAAATTCAAAGTTGTTGCTGACCCGATCAAGGATGGCTTTGTCGATAGTTTGATTAAACAGCCCGACCCAGCCGCGATTGACCATAAGAATATCATTGGATTCATTGACCACGATGGCTGGGTAGGGGTCCAGAGCCTTGAGTGACATGGTCATGGTGTTGCGCAGCCATTTCAATTCGGGAGCATGAAAGTCCAGCTCGGCGTTGCTGGGCAAAAAGCCCGCAGCTATCAATAGATGATTGGTATCCCGCTGACCTAGTTGCAGACCTTGAGCTATATCGATAGCCATGGTTTGGCTGGGGCGGCTGCTGCCATTTTCCAGGCGGCTGATATGCCGTGGCGAGCTGTTGATCAGATCGGCGAGCTGTTCCTGGCTGAGGCTGTGCACGCCGCGCCAGAATTTCAGGAAGCGGCCAAACACCTGACTGGTATCTGAGGTAGTAATTTGATGATGCTCACAATCGGGTTCAAGTCACCTATGGTAGTCATACCACCCTGTGAGCACAACTTTCTAACTCATTATCACAATTAGTTTCAGTGATGTCGGTTCAGCGTTAACCAGACACAGGATGTCATGGCCATCATTGGTCTGGCGGTTCAGACTCTTTGAGGTCATAAGAGCTGTACAGGCTAATTCTATTCTGACCTAGAGTCAGACCTAATAAGGACAAATGTTATGCCACAAGTAATTAAGAAATCTGAAATTGAACAGTATATCGGTCATGTCTGCGAGCCCA
The DNA here is from genome assembly GCA_943788875.1 of uncultured Pseudomonadales bacterium. Taxonomy (GTDB): domain Bacteria; phylum Pseudomonadota; class Gammaproteobacteria; order Pseudomonadales; family Porticoccaceae; genus HTCC2207. Next base: position 71,063 of record CALSSA010000009.1, read on the forward strand.
CTGAATGGTTCGAGGTAACTCAGGAGCAGGTTAATGAATTTGCCGAGTGCACATTGGATCGCCAGTTTATCCATATAGACCCAGAAGCTGCGGCTAAAACTCCTTTCGGCGGCACTATTGCCCATGGGTTTTTAACGCTGTCCATGCTGTCTTACTTTTCTGAGAGCTACAATCTGCTGATTGAAGGCATCTATATGGGTGTTAACAAAGGCTTTGATAAGGTGCGCTTTGTAGCTCCAGTTCGTGTGGGCAGCAAAATTCGTTGTCATGCGACGGTACAAGAAATTGTCGAGAAACGCCCAGGCCAATATGATTTTAAGGTCGAGGTTTCGGTTGAAATTGAAGGCGGTGACAAACCAGCCCTGGTTGCTGAGTGGCTCAGCGTGCAAATGGCTAACTAATGCGCAAGCAAAATTTGTCTAAAGAGGTCAACAATGAGTATTAATTTTGAAGGTCAGGTGGCAATTGTCACTGGTGCTGGCAATGGTCTGGGTCGTTCCCATGCACTGGCGTTGGCTGAGCGCGGTGCCAAGGTTGTGGTTAATGATCTGGGTGGCGCAAGAGATGGCACTGGTGCTTCGTCGGATGCAGCGATGGAAGTGGTTGGCCTGATCGAAGCGGCGGGCGGTGAAGCCTTTGCCCATGGTGCCAATGTGGCCAAGTTTGATGAAGTTCAGGATATGGTTGCCCAGGCGATGGACAAGTGGGGCCGGGTGGATATTCTGATTAATAATGCCGGTATTCTGCGTGATAAGTCTTTTGCCAAAATGGATCTGGCTGATTTTCAGCTGGTGATGGATGTGCATCTAATGGGCTCGGTTAACTGCACTAAGGCGGTATGGGACATTATGCGCGAGCAAAACTATGGCCGTATTGTAATGACCACTTCGTCAAGTGGCATGTACGGAAACTTTGGTCAGAGCAATTACGGCGCGGCCAAAATGGCGGTGCTGGGCTTTATGAATACACTGGTACTTGAGGGTGGCAAGAATAATATTCATGTGAATGCGTTGGCACCCACAGCTGGTACTCGCATGACTGAAGATCTTATGCCTCCAGAGGTGTTGGGCATGTTGACGGCGGAATCCGTCACTGCTGGCGCGCTTATCCTGTGTGACAAGAAAGCGCCTACCAGAACCATTCTTTGTGCTGGAGCGGGCGGTTACGCTGTGGCTAGCATCTATGAGACTGACGGTATCTTTATGGGTAAAGAAGACCAGAACCCTGACAGCATTGTTGCCAAGTGGGATGAGGTCAGCGATAACTCTAATCAGCAGGCGCTTGAGTCTGGTGGTAAGCAAACCGAGAAGTTTTTGATGAAGGCTATGGCAGCGCTCAATGCTTAACTGCCAAGGCTAAACCTATTTTGACAAAAAAATAACTAAGGATAATATTATGAAAGAAGCAGTAATCGTTTCAGCAGCTCGTACTCCGATTGGTCGAGCGTTCCGCGGTGCATTCAATAATCTTGAGTCACCTTCTATGAGCTCCCATGCTATCACTGCGGCTGTTGCTCGCGCTGGTGTTGACCCTGCAGAGATCGATGACTGCATCATGGGTGCGGCTATGCAGCAGGGCACGCAAACTATGAACCTGGGCCGTCAGGCGGCTATGGCTTCTGGTCTGCCTGTGTCTGTATCTGGCGCGACGATTGACCGTCAGTGTTCGTCTGGCCTGATGGCGATTTCTATTGGCGCTAACAACATTACTAATGATGGCTCTCAGGTGGTTATTGCTGGTGGTTGTGAGAGCATCAGCTTGATCCAGAACGAAAAGTTTAATGCACACCGTGTAGCTGACCCGTTGGCGATGAAACACGCGCCACTGATTCATATGCCTATGCTCGACACTGCTGAAACTGTAGCTAACCGTTACAGTATTTCTCGTGAAGCCCAGGATGAGTATTCGGTTATTTCTCAGGCGCGTACTGCGGCGGCTCAGGACGCTGGTTTTTTTGCGGACGAGGTTGTCCCTGTTACTGCCACAAAGCTGGTAACTAATCGTGAGACTGGCGAAGTAACTGAGGAAGAGGTAACTCTGACTAAGGATGAGGGCAACCGTCCCGGCACTAATATCGAAGGCTTAAGCGGTCTGAAAGCTGTTCGCAATGGCGGCACTATCACTGGTGGTAATGCCTCTCAGTTATCTGACGGCGCTGCTGCTGTTGTGCTTATGGACGGCACTTTGGCTTCTCAGCGTAATCTTGAGCCTCTGGGTGTTTACCGCGGTATGGCTGTTGCTGGTTGTGAGCCTGATGAGATGGGTATTGGTCCGGTTTTCGCTATTCCTAAGTTGCTTCAGCGCAATGGTTTGAAGATGGAAGATATTGGTCTGTGGGAGTTAAACGAGGCGTTTGCTGTGCAGGTTATTTACTGCCGCGATAAGTTGGGTATTCCTATGGAGCGTTTGAATGTTAATGGCGGTTCGATTTCTATTGGTCACCCGTTTGGTATGAGTGGTGCGCGTATGGTGATGCATGCGTTGATGGAAGGTAAGCGTCGTGGTGAGAAGTATGTTGTTATTACTATGTGTGTTGGTGGTGGTATGGGTGCTGCTGGTTTGTTTGAGGTTTTGTAAGACTTTAATCCGGTAGTATTTTCCGCTTGGCGCCATCGGTTCTTTTTAGGATCGGTGGCGTTTTGGTATTGGATTCTTTGTTTGGGATGTTGGGGTTTTAGTGTGGGGTTCTTTTTTTGGTTGGTAGCGTTGATTGCATGTGTATCATCTCGATATTTAATAACAATTTTCTATTTAATCTGAGCATAATTGCTGACGTTAAGTTGGGCTGGCTGTATACCCAACGCCCCCCATCAACTAATATCGCTCCTATATTAAGATAATAAAAAACCGGAAAAAGCCTATGAGAAACTCAATACCCCGCTGGTCCCACAAAAACATTGCCCCTCTAGTGCTATTAACCGTAATCGCTGGATGTGACTCATCACAAAACTCTACTCAGCCAATTTCGAGCTTAACGACTGCCAGCGAATACACCATTGCCAGCAACAAAGCCTTCGCAGACAATCTGGACCTAGATGACCAGCAAGACTTTGATGATGCCCGACGTGGCATGGTCGCCGAGGCGCCTAATACCGCGCTGATCAGTAAAAACGGCGTGCAGGTTTGGGATGCCAGTGCCTATGACTTTATTCAGGGAGAAGCACCGGATACGGTCAATCCCAGCCTGTGGCGACAGGCTAAACTAAATAATATCCGCGGGCTGTTTAAGGTAGATGAAGGTATCTATCAATTGCGCGGATTTGATTTGGCCAATACCAGCCTGATTAAAAGTGATTCAGGTTGGATTCTGGTTGATCCATTAACCACCTTGGAAACCACCGAAGCGGCTATGGCTTTTGCCGAGCAGCATCTGGGGAAAATTAAGCTTACCGGGGTGATCTTTACTCATAGTCATATTGACCACTTTGGCGGTGTGTTGGCGCTGATAAATACACAGCTGGCCGCGGATAATAATGTGCCGATTATTGCCCCATCCGGGTTTATGGCTGAGGCCACCAGCGAAAATATTATTGCCGGGCCAGCGATGGCTCGTCGCGGCAGCTATATGTTTGGCAATAGTCTGCCTCGCTCTGCCACTGGTCATGTGGATGCTGGACTGGGTAAGCAGGTGGTCTATGGCAGTACCTCTATTCTTCAGCCTACCGTAGTGATTGATAAGCCCGAAATGGCCATGACGATCGATGGTGTTGGGTTCGATTTCTACAATATGCCGGGCTCCGAAGCGCCATCGGAACTGACCTTTTATCTGCCTAAACACAAAGCCTTTTGCGGTGCTGAGGTGTTGTCTCACGTGATGCACAATGTGCTGACCCTGCGTGGTGCCAAGGTGCGGGATGCCTTACTGTGGAGTGATTATATTGGTCAGTCGATAGATCGTCTGGATGATGTTGAGGTGTTTTTTAATAGCCATCACTGGCCAACCTGGGGACACGATCGCATTATTACTCAGATGGAACAGCAGCAGGATATGTACAAGTTTACCCATGACCAGACTGTGCGTCTGGCTAATCTGGGCTATACCCCTAGAGAGATTGCTGAGCGCCTGAAGCTGCCCAAGAGCCTGGCTGGCAATTTCCACTTGCGCGGTTACTACGGCACGTTGAGTCATAACAGCAAAGCGGTGTATCAGCATTATTTTGGTTGGTACCAAGGAAATCCTGCACAGCTTAATCCATTGCCGCCTGAGCAGTCTTCACTGCGCTATGTGGAGTTTATGGGTGGTGCAGAGGTTATTCTTGAAAAGGCTTCTCAGTCTATGCAGCGCGGCGAATATCGCTGGGTGGCTGAGGTGTTAAATCATCTGGTATTTGCCGAGCCGGACAATGGCGCTGCTAAGGAGTTATTGGCAGAGGCCTATCGACAGCTGGGCTATCAAGCGGAATCTGGCCCTTGGCGGGATATCTATCTATCGGGTGCTCTTGAATTGCTGGCTGGTACCCCAGATGAGCATTATGACCCGGTTTTTGCCAAGGCGTTTATTCAGCAGGTACCGCTAATGCAGTTTATGAAAGCATTGTCGATTAGGCTGGATGCGGAAAAAGCTGAGGGTGAGCGGCTGGTGCTTAACGTATTATTTACCGATCAGCAAGAAAACTTTGTACTGACGGTGCGTAATTCAGTGATGCACTATCAGGCGTTATCACCGGCAGCTAATGCGGATGTGAGCATTGCGCTCAGCAAGAATCTATTTGTGGATATTTTGTTAGGACAGGTGGGTATTCAGGAGATGCTGACAACAGATGAATTGGCGGTAGAGGGTAGTGTGTTAAAACTGCTAAAGTTTTTCTCTTTGATGGGCGAGACTAACGATAACTTTAATATAGTAACGCCGTAACGGATTGGGACTGTAGACCATGACAGTTATTAAAGTGGGAATAAGAGTACGGGGCTGGGCGCTGATGGCGTTGCTGGCCGGATTCTTGTTGGTGCTGGCAGTATTCTGGCCGCGGTTTAACTACCTGCCTCCAGAAGACTTTCCTTTCACTGCCCAGCGTCTTTCAGATAGTCCTATTATCACCGTTGATAAGAGTCCCCGCCTGCAGCTGCTGGCACGTGAAGAAGGGCATATTAATATCAATGGCCCAACCATGATTCTAGTACCGGACTGGGTGGAGCAGCCTCTGGGTAAGTACTATTTGTACTTCTCTCATCACCAAGGAGATTTTATTCGGCTGGCCTACGCTGACCTGCCCGAGGGGCCTTGGATTGTGCATGAACCTGGGGTTCTGGCGCTGGAGGATTCCGGTTTTCCCGTGGACTCTTTACCTGTGTTGGCGCCTGAGGATGGGTTTGCCGAGCTGTGGCAGAACTTCTCTATCTATATTGTCCGTGATGCGGTGATTGCACTGTATAGGGCGTTGGTCATCGATCAGCATGCCAGGCAGGAGCGGGGGGTTGCTCTGAGCAAAGATAATACAGCCCATATAGCTAGCCCGGATATTGTGGTGGATCATGACAATCAGCGTATTTTGATGTTCTATCATGGTCAGCGGGATACATTGTCTCAGGTTACCGGTATTGCTAGCTCCACTGATGGTATTAGCTTCGCCAACACAGGGAAGACTTTGGCTGGCGTTTATATGCGTTATTTTAAGTACAGAGATAAGCATTATCTGCTCGGTTCTCCTGGTATTTTGTTTCGCAGTGATCATTTACTGGGACCCTACCAGCCCAGGGATAAGTCTTTATTTGAACCCGATATCCGTCATGCCGGGGTAATGTTGGAGGGAGATTCTTTATTGGTTGCCTGGTCCCGGGTGGGCGAGGCGCCAGAGAAAATACTATTGTCGCAGATTGATCTCTCATCAGCTGACTGGGATCGCTGGCGTGCGACTGAGGCTGTTGAGATGTTGCGACCTGAGTTGCCTTGGGAGGGAGCGGGAATAGAAGCCGCGCCATCTCTGCGGGGCGAATTGGTGATGGTAGCCAACGAGCTGCGTGATCCCCACCTCTTTAAAGACCAAGATGGCAGCCGCTATTTGCTCTACGTCGGTGCGGGGGAGCAGGGGATTGGTATTGCCAGTCTTGAATAAATAGCCGGTAACTTTGGAGACAGGTCTCTGGCTATTGGGCTGTTACATTAAGTGCGCAATAATTTAAATTAACATTAATAATAAATCTAACCATAGAAGAGTCATTCAGTGCCTACAGAATCAACCAAATTTCTTCAGTCCAATGGAATTCGTATCGCCTATGAGGAGTTCGGCAATGCCGATGATACTGTTATTTTACTGGTTGCCGGGCTGTATAACCAGCTGGTGCGCTGGCCAGTGGAGTTGTGCGAACTGTTAGTCGCCAATGGCTTTCGTGTTATCCGTTTTGATAATCGTGATATTGGCCTCACCGATAAGATGGATGGGGTCAGAGCACCGAGCATTCTGCGCTTATTCCTCAAGTATTATCTGGGTATTCCAGTTTCGGCACCCTATAGTCTTAATGATATGGCTGCGGATACGGTGGGTATTTTAGATGCTCTGGATATTCCTCAGGCGCATATCGTTGGTATGTCTATGGGCGGCATGATTAGCCAGCTGGTTACCGGTTTATATCCAGATAGAATTTTGTCTCTAACCTCCATTATGTCGACCAGTGGGGAGCGGGGTAAAGGTATGGCGTCGCTCAAGGTTTCTCGTCAGATGACCAAGCCGACTTCAAAAAACCGCACCGCTCTGGATAACGCAGTAGACACTTGGCAGATGATTGGCAGCCCAGCTTATCCAATGACTGATGATGCCGTGAGGGCTCTGGTCAAGGCCGAGCATAAGCGCTCAAGCAACCCTGCTGGTTATATGCGCCAGATCGCCGCTATTCGCACTGCACCGAGCAGATCTAAGCTGCTTAAATCAATTAAGGTACCGGTTTTGATTCTCCATGGTGAGCAGGATTTACTGGTGCCGGTCAGTGGTGGCATTGATACGGCCAAGCATATTGAGCATGCCGACATGCAGTTATTTGACGGCATGGGTCATACGTTGCCGAAAGCACTTTTGCCGACGTTTGCCAAACTTATAGTGAAAAACTGCAAAAAAGGTAGTAACAGACGAATTTAATTATTAAACAGTTTGGGCGATAAAAAATAAAGGCTTGGTTCGGCTGAGCGCCTAGAGTATGGATTAAAACTAGCTGGCTAAAAATAAAAAATATAAAGAGAGTCCTATGGAAGTCTTTGGTGCGCTGAGTTTAATCCCAACCGCGGTGGTAATAGGTATTGCCATTCTTACTCACCGACCTATTTTGGCGTTACTCTCTGGTTCCTTGGCGGGCCTGCTGCTGATAGACCCTTCAGCGGTGATAGGTGGCATGGCTGATCTCAGTCTCGAGGTTATGATGGACGACACCATTGGCTGGGTCATTATGGTCTGTGGACTGATGGGCAGTTTGATTATGCTGCTGATCAAAACTGGCGCTGCCACCGCGTTTGCCAATGCCATGGCCACCAAAGCAGATACACGCAATAAATCCCTGTTGGTAACCTGGGGTTTGGGCATGGTCATTTTTATTGATGATTATTTGAATGCTATTGCTATAGGGTCATCAATGAAAAAGGTCACCGACCGCTTTAAGGTGTCCCGTTCTATGCTGTCCTATGTTGTTGACTCCACAGCGGCACCCATCTGCGTGATTATTCCCATATCAACCTGGGCCGTTTATTTTGCCGCTCTGTTGGAAGAGACAGGCACAGCGCCTGCCGGGCAGGGTATGGCTATGTATATCTCTGGTATTCCCTACATGTTCTATGCCTGGCTGGCAGTGATATTGGTACCTCTGGTGGCCACTGGACGTTTCCCTCTGCTTGGGCCCATGAAACATGCTGAGAACATGGCCCAAAAAGGCAATCTATCGCTAGAGCAGGTGGTGGAATTTGATACTGGTGCAGATAATATCGATGTGGGCGCGACGCTGTGGACATTTTTATTGCCGCTGCTGTGCCTGGTTTGCTCCGCCTGGTATTTTGATATAGACCTGCTCAAGGGGGTGATGCTGACGCTGGCTATTACTCTGCCAATGATGGTTTTACAAAAGCTATTGTCGTTTAAGGCTGCTCTGGATGCGGTGATGGACGGGTTTAAGATAATGTTGCCGCCGCTGGCTACCGTAGTCACCGCATTTATGTTTAAGGCGGTTAATGATCAGCTCGGTTTGCCTTCCTATATTATCGACTCTGTCACCCCTTTGATGTCGCCTCTAATGCTACCTCTGGTGACCTTTATTACCATGGCATTGGTGGCTTTTGCCACAGGGTCCTCATGGGGGGTGTTTGCCATTGCGATTCCTATTGTGATGCCATTAGCGGCGGCAATGAATGTGCCTGTTCCACTGATGATTGGAGCATTGCTGTCGGCCAGCTCGTTTGGCAGCCATGCCTGTTTTTACAGTGATTCCACGGTGTTGGTTGCCCAGAGTGCCGGTGCCGGAGTAATGGAGCATGCTCTGAGTCAATTGCCCTATGCACTCTGTGCGGCGGCTATGGCCGGTTTATTATTTGTGCTGATTGGGCTTTAGGCAGCATGGAACTGTCGAAGGCAAAAAAATTGAGGATGAAAAAAGGGGTCTCACTTGGAAAAACGTAAGACCCCAGGGGGAGAAATCGGTTGCCGCAGATTTCTATCTATTGTGGTGGTGCCATTTCGAGTGTTGCTATCTCTCGATTATTGCTGTGACACCTTGACCACCAGCAGCGCATATAGAAATAAGACCGCGACCTTCCCCTTTTTGTTCCAATAATTTTGCCAATGTTGCAATTATTCTTGGCCCTGTTGCTGCAAATGGATGCCCAGTGGCGACACTGGAGCCTTTTACATTTAATTTCTCTCTATCAATACTGCCCAGAGCCTTGTCCAAACCTAGCTTGTTTTTACAGAAGTCCTCGTCTTCCCAGGCCTTCATAGTGCACAGGGCCTGAGCGGCAAAGGCTTCATGAAGCTCATAGAAGTCAAAATCCTGCAGGCTGAGACCGGCGCGCTTTAACATACGCGGCACTGCATAGGCCGGCGCCATCAGCAGGCCTTCGCTCTGTTTGCCCTGGGAATAAAAGTCCACAGCTGCCACTTCGCTAAAACTCAGATAGGCCATGACAGGCAGATTGCGTTTGGCGGCCCATTCTTCACTGGCCAGCAGCACTGAGGCGGCACCATCTGTCAATGTGGTTGAGTTGGCCGCGGTTAAAGAGCCATTTTCACGATCAAAAGCGGGTTTTAGTTTGGCCAGCTTTTCCATCGGTGTGTCGCGCATAATGCCATCACGTTCAACGCCATTAAATGGGCTGATCAAATCATCAAAGAATCCTTCATCATAGGCGGCCAGAAGGTTCTGGTGACTGTTCCAGGTCAGCTGATCCTGAGCTTCACGACTGATGCCCCATTGTTTAACCATTCGTTCACAGTGCTGGCCCATGGACAGACCTGTGCGTGGCTCGGCATTGGCGGGCAGGGATGGCAGAATAAAGCTGGGGCGAAAGCGCAAAAGAGTTTTGAGTCGCTCGCCTATAGTTTTGGCCTTGTTCAGGTCTAGTATCATGCGACGATATTTTTCATTAAGGGCAATAGGCGCATCACTGGCAGTGTCTGTGCCCGCCGCAATACCTGCATCAATCTGGCCAAGTGCGATTTTATTGGCTACCAAAATCGCAGCTTCAAGCCCAGTGCCGCAGGCTTGCTGAATATCATAGGCAGGCGTTTCCAGTGCCAAGCCAGAGTTTAATGTGGCTTCGCGAGCCAGATTAAAATCTCGAGAATGCTTCATTACCGCACCGGCAGAGACTTCACCCAAGCGCTCGCCATCAAGATCAAAGCGCTTGACTAGCCCCTGTAATGTGGCAGATAACATATCCATATTGCTGGCGTAACTGTAGGCGGTGTTACTGCGCATAAAGGGGATCCGGTTTCCGCCAATAATGGCAACTCTGCGTATTTCGTTCATAATATTTTCCAGTAATGATTTTTGTGATAATTAGACGGCTATTATTGCTCTAAACCGTTTAATAGCAATAGCACTGCAGATTAACCAAGGACAATGCAGTAACCATTGGCCAATGGGCTATGGAGATTGGCATCTCGGCCAATGGAGTTGCAGGCTCTCGGGGTAAACTTGCCGTTTTGACCTATTAACTGTCCAAAGGACCCAACTGATGACTGATCGCTATCTGGAACTTGCCAATGCTAATCTGACCAAAGCCCTGTTTGATGGCCTGGGCCTGCCAACGCCGGTGCGCCTGAATAGAGAAGATAGAGCTTATCCTCATCGACTGAGTGGCAATATATTACTGGGCATTAGTCAGGGTGCGCGTTTTAGCAGCGAAATCAGCTCAATCCTAAGTTCGACCTCAGTGGTTATGGCCAATGCCGATAGTGAGGATAAGGTTAGTCTGGTGTTTGATGCCTCTGGCATTAGCAGTGCTGATGAAAGTACTCAGCTCTATGAGTTCTTCAATCAGAACCTGAAATCACTGGCCCAATGTGGGCGCGTGGTTGTGCTTGGCCATCGGCCAGAATCCTTGAGCAATACTACCCATGCCACTTTGCAGCGCGGTCTGGTGGGTTTTGTTAAATCTGTCGCCAAAGAGATTGGTCGCAAAGGCGCAACAGCTAATTTGATTTATGTAGAAAAAGGCGGAAAAGCTGCTATAGAGGCGCCGTTACGATTTTTATTGTCTGCGGGCTCAGCCTTTATGAATGCCCAGATATTAACCGCCAGCAAGCCGGTCGCCGATGACGCTGGAGACTGGACAAGGCCGCTAGAGGGCAAGACTGCAGTGGTGACTGGCGCTGCGAGAGGCATAGGTTTGGCTGTTAGTCAGGTGCTGGCGCGAGACGGCGCGACCGTGATTGGTGTGGATGTGCCTCAGGCGGAGAGCGAACTTAAAGCCGCCATGGACAGTATTAAAGGCCTTTGCCTGCCACTAGATATTACCAGCGATGGGGCAGCTGAGGCCTTAGTTAACTTTTGTCAGGAGCAGAGCAGCAGCCTACACAGCATTATTCACAATGCCGGTATTACCAGAGATAAGATGCTTAGCCGCATGACTCATGTGCAATGGGATTTGCTGATGCAGGTTAATCTGGGTGCCGCCCAGCGTATTAACGATGCTCTTATGGCCACCGACCTTCTGGATAATGGCGGAAAAATTGTTGGAGTGGCCTCAATTAGTGGTATTGCCGGTAATGTGGGGCAGACCAATTATGGCTTTTCCAAATCTGCGGTTATCGGCATGGTCGATAGCCTAGCTAAACCCTGTGCCAAGCGTGGCATCACCATTAATGCAGTGGCTCCGGGCTTTATTGAAACCCAGATGACCGCGGCGATCCCTTTTGTGACCAGACAAATGGGCCGCAGGTTATCTTCACTGAGTCAGGGCGGGTTGCCGGTGGATGTGGCTGAGGTGATTGGCTTCTTTGTCAGCCCGCAAGCCGCGGGTATCAATGGTAATACCGTGCGGGTTTGCGGGCAGAGTCTGCTGGGCGCCTAAAGACCCTAGTTGGTGTTGTGCAGTGCTGAATTAAGTTCCACAGCGGTTTTGTTGGTCAGGCACTCAACTGTGCCCGTGACGGAATTGCGTCTAAATAGTAGATCGCTTTTGCCGCTCAGATCCCGGGCTTTGACCTTGCCACTGACCTGCTTTTGATCATCCAGCATGGTGACAATGGTGCCAGCGGTAATGTAGAGGCCAGCTTCCAGCGTGCAGCGATCACCCAGAGGGATGCCGAGGCCGGCATTGGCACCGAGCAGGCATTTTTCACCCAGCGAAATTACCATACTGCCGCCACCGGAAAGGGTGCCCATAATCGAGGCACCACCACCAATATCAGAGCCGGCGCCACAGAAAACACCTGCAGATACTCGGCCTTCAATCATATTTGGACCTTCAGCACCTGCATTGAAGTTTATAAAGCCTTCATGCATAACTGTGGTGCCTTCACCCACGTAGGCGCCGAGGCGCACTCTTGATGTGTCGGCAATACGGATGCCGCTTGGCACTATGTAGTCGACCATCTTGGGAAACTTGTCGACGCAATCAACGGAGAGCGGCTGCCCAGCCATGCGCGCCTGCAACAGACGATCTGGTAACTCGTCAATATCAATGGCACCAGCATTGGTCCAGGCAACATTTTTCAACACGCCAAAGATACCGGTCAAATCAGTGCCATGGGGTCTGACCAGTCGGTGTGACAGCAGTTGTAGCTTAAGGTAACCCTGGGGCACTGAATTGGGTGCGCTATCCTCGGTCAGCAACACCGCAACGACAGGGCGACTGGAAGCGGCCAGCTGCTCAACCGTGCTGGCCAATTCAGAAAAACCATGGTGATTAAGTGCGCTGTGCAGCGTCGCCAGCTGATCCCTACTAGGCTCAATATCTCCACAGCTGAGGCCAAGGCTTGTGCTGAAAATATCGCTCAGGGTTTGATCTGGGTTTAATAAAGGTGCTGGATAGAACACTTCCAGCCATTCGCCACTACTGTTTTTGGTGCCGACGCCTATGGCTAAACTGTACAAATTGCTCATGTTTTTACTCGTTTGATTTCAATTAATTAAAGATTGTCTGGTAATGATCGGCTTTAAAGCCAATGGTAATAACCCCGTCCACATCAAGCACTGGCCGCTTGATCATAGCCGGATGCTCCAACAGCAGGGTGGTGACATTGCCGGCGTTAGTACTTTCCTGGGTCGCGCTATCCAGTTTGCGCCAGGTGGTCCCGCGGCGGTTTAACACTGTTTCCCAGTCGGCCTGTTGCAGCCAGCTATTTATGGTCGCTGCATCAATACCATCGGCGCGCAGATCATGAAATCTGTAGTCGACAGCATTATCTGTCAGCCAGTTGCGGGCCTTTTTAATAGTGTCGCAGTTTTTGATGCCGTAGAGTGTTGTTGTCACGGTTTTACCTTCCTTGATTTTAAGGCCATAAGCATAGCAAAAGAGCTAGGGCTTATGGGCGATAAATGGATTTTTGCGCTTGGGATAGCAAGTGGTGCAGATATCGCAGACACGACCATCACAGCCATGGGCAGAGCAGAATTCGCGTCCATAAAAAATGATTTGCAGATGCAGCGCATTCCACTCTTCCCGGGGAAACAGTTTTTTTAAATCTCGTTCTGTCTGGGTAACGCTTTTGCCTTTGGTCAGACCCCAGCGCTGGGCCAGGCGATGAATATGGGTATCTACCGGAAAGGCGGGATGACCAAAACCCTGTGACATTACCACGCCAGCAGTTTTATGGCCTACACCAGGCAATGATTCCAATGCCGTCCAGTCATCCGGCACTTCGCCGTTATGTTGGTCGACTAGAATCTTTGATAGCTTTGATATGGCGCTAGATTTCTGTGGTGCCAGGCCGCAGGGACGAACAACATTATAGATATTGTCGACTGGAACATGCTGCATATCAAAGGGGTTGTCAGCCAGAGCGAAAAGGGCAGGTGTTACCTGATTGACGCGTATATCTGTGCACTGGGCACTAAGAAGAACAGCCACAAGAAGTTCGAAGTTGTTTCTGTGATCCAAGGGCACAGGTGTCTGCGGATACAGCTCCTGCAAACGCTGGAGAATAAAATTCGCCCGTTCTTTTTTAAGCATATTAGATCCTTTAACTGCTTAGACTCTGCACATATTGCTTTATGCGCAGTGCCGCCTCTACACATTCCTCTGTGCTGGCGACCAGTGCCATGCGCACTCTGTTTTTACCCGGGTTGCCGGTGGCTGATTCTCGTGACAGGTACTGGCCAGGCAGTATGGTGACATTCTGCTGGGCAAATAAACCGAGGGCGAATTCGCGGTCATCTATGGGGGTTTCTGGCCACAGGTAAAAACTGGCATGGGGCTGTGGGAAATTTAGAACCTCGCCTAGAATGTCGGTGACTGCGGCAAACTTATCACGGTACATAGTGCGGTTTTCAATAACATGCTGCTCATCACCCCATGCCGCAGCGGAGGCATCCTGAACGGGCATTGACATGGCACAGCCATGGTAGGTGCGATAGCTAAGAAAGTCTTTGAGGATAGCCGCATCACCGGCAATAAACCCTGAGCGCAGACCTGGCAGATTGGAGCGCTTGGATAGGCTGTGAAAAACGACGCAGCGATTGTAGTCATGACGGCCCATCTGCTGGCAGGCTTGCAATAGACCTGGCGGCGGCGTCAGTTCATCAAAATAGACTTCGGAATAGCACTCATCACTGGCAATTATAAAGTCATATTTATCAGCCAGTGCTATGGCTTGCTGCAGTTGTTCAATGGACATTACTGCACCTGTGGGATTGCCCGGGGTGCAGACTTGAAGCAGCTGGCAGCGCTGCCAGATTAACTCTGGCACTGTGCTGAGGTCGGGAATAAAGCCCTGTTCTGGTATGCAGTCAAGGTAGTAGGGTTCTGCGCCAGCCAATATGGCTGCGCCTTCGTAGATCTGGTAAAACGGGTTGGGCGATACCACCAGGGGCGCGTCCATATCGTTATTGATTATCGCCTGAGTAAAGGCGAACAGGGCCTCACGGGTCCCAGTGACTGGCAGCACATGCCGATCTGCATCTATGCCGTCAGTACCAAGATTAAAGCGCTTCTCCAGCCAACGGCTAATAGTTTGTCGCAGCTCAATGCCACCTTTGGTGGTGGGGTACTGGGCTAGTTTATCGATGGAGTTGCACATTACCTGTTTCACAAATTCTGGACAGGGATGTTTTGGCTCACCAATGGACAGTGGAATGTGGCTTAGGTGGGCAGGGGGAATTGCCCCGGATTTGAGTTGATTTAGGCGCTCAAAAGGATAGGGGTGAAGATGCTGTAGATGGGAATTCATAATATCTATTGCCACACATTTAGTTGCTGCAGTTCTGAGCCTTCGGCATCTTCCTGATTGCGCTGGTCGAGTTCTGTGCAGATGGTTTCTTGAAGTTTTTGACTAAAGTCCGGATCGGTTAATGGTTGATGGTTGTAGTCGGTGAGATTAAATGTATCTTCTACGCGCTCCCCCAAGGTGGAAATTTTAGCATTGTAAAGGTTGAGTCCATAGCGCAAAAAAATGCTGGCCAAATGAGCGAGTAGACCGGGACGATCCGGGGTGATCACCTCTAGTACTGTAGTGTTGGTTTCCATATCGTTGCGCAATGAGGCGACAGTTTTAAGGGTAAAGTTCTTTAACTGTCTGGTGGTGCGGCGATGCACATCAAAGCTAACGGCGCTTGGGTCTAAAATACCGCTGCGCAATGTATCCAAAATAGCCTTGCACAGCTGCGTGTTATCACCCACGGGATACCCATGTTCATCGAGCACATAGAAGACGTCGAACGCTAGGTTGTCATGGGTGGTGTGCAGTCTTGCATCCTGAATATTCAGATGTAGCTTGTCGAGAATTGCCGAGGTGATGGAAAAGATATTTTGACGATCTTTGGCATGCACAAAAATTTGTGTAGCCACCGGAAATTCGCCGCCGACATCACGCAGTAAAAGGACGGGGGCATCGTCGTCTTGATTGGCAATGATCGCTTTGGTAAAGGTCGCCACATCGTCTGCCCGCTCGCGTAAAAAGAACTCTTCATCAACATCACTCCAGGCCGCCAGTGCCTGAGATTCACTGATGCCATCGGTAGCCAGTAATCGCAGAGCGGCATCTTTGGCGTCATTGATCCATTCTGCTTTATCGCCTGGCACACCAAGCCCTTCTTGCAATGCGCGCTTGGTTTCAAAGTAGAGGTTGTGCATCAACGAGCCTTTCCAGTCGGTCCACAGACGGGGGTTGGTGGCATTGATATCAGCAACAGTCAGCAGATACAGGTGCTCAAGATGCATTAGATCGCCGACATGGGTGGCAAATTTATAGATCACATCTGGATCTGAAGTGTCCTCTCTCTGCGACACGGTGGACATAAGCAGATGGTTTTCTACCAGCCATTGCAGCAATTTTACTTCCTGAGGAGGTAGACCGTGACGCTCAGCAAAATCTTTGATATCTGCAGAACCTAATACTGAGTGATCGCCACCGCGGCCTTTGGCGATATCATGATACAGCGCGGCAATAATCATCAGCTCAGGTTTGCGCAGATTTTTAAAAATATGGGAGGCCACGGGGAATGCAGTCGCGACTTCCGGGTTGGCGAAGCGGCGAAGATTACGAATGACCTGCAAGGTGTGCACATCGACTGGGTATATATGGAATAGGTCGTGCTGGGTCTGACCGACAATCTTACCAAATTCTGGCAGGTAGCTGCCTAGAATGCCGTAGCGATTCATGCGTGCAAGCTGTATGGATAGCTTATTTGGTGCGCGCAACAGACGCATAAACAGCTCGCGGTTTTCGGGGTCTGCTCTGAATTCGTCGTCAATTAGATTTCTGTGCAGTCTGATTTGACGGATAGCTGAGGCGCGAATGCCCTCGATCTTATCGTTCTCTCCGAGAATGGCAAACAGTTCAATCAGGGCTGAGGGGTGGTTGATAAATACCTCCTCATGAGCTGTATCCAGATAGTTATCGCGCACCAGAAAACGCTCGTTTATGGTGGTTTCGATCTTGGTTTTATCTTTGCGGTAAATCGCTTCGTCGAGGTACTGCAGCAGCACATCAGTAAGTTCGCGGATAGATAGCACGACCTGATAGTAACGCTGCATAAATTTTTCTACAGCTAATCGACCAGGGCTGTCGGTATAGCCGAACATCACTGCCAGTTTGCGCTGGTAGTCAAATAATAGGCGCTCTTCAGGACGACCGGCAATCAGGTGCAGGCCGTAGCGGACTTTCCATAGAAACTCTTCATCCCAGCGCAGGGTTAAATATTCCTCGTCGGATAAAAACCCCGCATGCACAAGCTGTGAGCGACGGTGTAGATTAAAGTGACGCTTGGCAGTCCAGTTGATTAATTGGATATCACGCAGCCCCCCTGGGGCTTCTTTAATGTTGGGCTCGAGATTGTATTCGGTGTCATCATGTTTGCGATGGCGGGCGCTCTGTTCATCGATCTTGCCGCGGTAAAAGTTGGTGGACGACCATATTTTGTTGGGCCCGGTTTTTTTCAGCATGCTGTCGCACAATGTTTGATTGCCGCACAGGAGCCTGGTTTCCATTAGATTGGTGGCAATGGTGATATCTGCTTTGGCTTCATCGACACATTGGGACAATGAGCGGACACTGTGGCCGATCTTAAGTTGGATGTCCCACAGGAAGGTGAGAAATTGCTCTATTCTGGCACGATATTTTTCCTGCTTATTGCGGCGCATCAGTATTAGTAGGTCGATATCCGAATGCGGATGCAGTTCGCCCCGGCCATAGCCGCCTACTGCTATGAGGCTGATATCTTTGTCCCATTCAAAACGATTCCAAGCATGGGTGAGAATAATGTCAGCAAATTGAGCGGCTTCATTAACCAATGTGTGGACTTCTTCGCCTTCATAAAAGCGGTTGTCAAAGTGCTTCCGGGCCGCATTCAAAGCATTGCGAAAAACAGTGACTGGATCTTCGGTGAGCAGGTTAGCGCTAAATCGCTTCTGGTCAAAGAATAGCGGAACAACCATTCCTGGCTGAAGTATTGAGGTATCGGGTTGCGATGACATTTTTTGTTTCTCAGGCAGTTGCGCTTAAAAATGGCGCTTCGCTTTAGGTGTTAAAGGTTTCTTCGCCTCTAGCGGTGAAGACTTCTACGCCATCGGCGGTGACCAGCATGGTATGTTCCCACTGGGATGACAGTCGTCCATCCTGGGTTTCCACTGTCCAGCCGTCACGTTTTAGTTTGGTGCCATGCTTGCCGGCATTGATCATGGGTTCAATGGTAAAGGTCATTCCCTCGAGCAGTTCCAGCCCAGTACCTGGCCTGCCGTAATGCAGTACCTGTGGCTCCTGATGGAACTCGTCACCTATGCCGTGGCCGCAGTAATCCCGCACCACTGAATAGTAGTTAGCTTCCGCATGGGTCTGAATTGCATGGCCAATATCGCCAAGGCGCACGCCGGGGCGCACCAGACCCATGCCTTTATACAGACATTCCTGGGACACCTGTATCAAGCGCTGAGCATGACTGGGAACGGCGCCTACGCAATACATTTTGCTGGTATCGCCATACCAACCGTCTTTGATAACGGTGACATCAATATTAATAATATCACCCGCCTTGAGGATTTTTTTGTCTGCGGGAATACCATGGCAGACCACATGGTTGACTGAGGTGCAGATGGATTTGGGGAAGCCGCGGTAGCCGAGACAGGCTGGTATGGCTTTTTGGATATTGACAATATGTTCGTGGCAAATTCGGTCCAGCTCCTCAGTGGTGACACCGGGCACTACATATTCGCCAATAAGTTCTAATACTTCGGCGGCCATACGGCCTGCAATACGCATTTTAGCAATCTGATCTGGGGTGCGAAGTTCTACTGTCATTGGTGCTCTCAAGGAAATAATTTCTGCCGCTATTGTACCTGTCTATGGCCCATTGAGGGAGCCCTTGGGAGATATTTCATTAGTAGCGCGATGATTATGTGCCGGATCAGCGCCCGCCCTTGCTTGAGGCCTGGTTTCTAACTGATAATTTGTCAGTGTTTTTGCTTTATATGGCGGTTTCATTATGGTATAAAGCGCGCCGTTGTAAGGATGTCCTTGCAGCGGTAATTTAAATTAAAACGACACACACATTCCGACACGATGGTCTGGGTGCCGGTTAAGCCCGAGCAAAATGCTTGACTGGTTGATCATTGGGGGATGTGGAGGCTTAACCCCAAGAGGAAATCTTATGTCTACTGTCAGTATGCGCGATATGTTGCAGGCTGGTGTGCATTTCGGCCACCAAACCCGCTTCTGGAACCCCAAAATGAGCCAGTACATCTTCGGCTCACGCAACAAAGTTCACGTTATTAACCTTGAGCACACTGTGCCAGCTTTTAATGAAGCGCTTGAAATTCTGCGTGTTGAAGCTGCTAAAGGTAATCAAATTCTTTTTGTTGGCACCAAGCGTGCTGCACAAAAAATCGTTAAAGAGCAAGCAGAGCGCTGCGGAATGCCTTACGTCAGCCATCGCTGGTTGGGCGGCATGCTCACTAACTACAAAACTATTCGTGCCTCGATCCGTCGTTTTCGTGAACTGGAAACTCAGGCAGCTGATGGTACGTTTGAAAAGCTGACCAAGAAAGAAGTTCTGATGCGTACGCGCATGAAGGACAAGCTTGAGAACAGCATCGGTGGTATCAAAGACATGAACGGTCTGCCGGACATCCTGTTTGTTGTGGATGTGGATCACGAGCGCATTGCGATCAATGAAGCTAACAAGCTGGGTATTCCAGTTGTGGGCATCGTTGATACTAATAGCGATCCTGATGGTGTTGATTACGTGATTCCTGGCAATGATGACTCGATCCGTGCAATCAAGCTGTATGCTGCATCTGTTGCAGACACTGTTCTTGAAGGCAAGGCACAGTCTGCTGTGGTCACTAGCAAAGACGAGTTTGTTGAAGAGGTGGCAGCTGAAGCTGCTCCTGCAGACGCCCCAGCAGCTGAAGCTGCACCCAAGGAAGCTGCACCCAAGGAAGCTGCACCCAAGGAAGCTGCAGCGGAATAATCCCCACTGCAGCCGATAGAGCACAGCACAGGTAGTAAATTAAAGGGGGCCGCTGCCCCCTTTTTTCCAACTGATTAAATGGTATAGAGAGGAATACAATGTCACAGGTAACAGCATCTTTAGTCAAAGAGCTACGAGATCGCACTGGATTAGGCATGATGGAATGTAAGAGAGCATTGGCCGAAGCCGGTGCTGATATTGATAAAGCAATTGAAGAGTTGCGCAAGTCTAGTGGTATGAAGGCGGCTAAGAAAGCTGGTCGCACCGCAGCTGACGGAATCGTTATGTTTAAATCTGAAGGTGGCTATGGAATGTTGCTGGAAGTTAACAGTGAAACTGACTTTGCCGCTCGTGATGAGGGTTTTCAGGGTTTTGCCAATGCTGTTCTGGACGCTGGCTTCAGCACCAAGGAAACTGATATTGCAGTATTGATGGCCGGTGGCCTCGAGTCTGCTCGTGAATCACTGGTACAGAAAATTGGCGAGAATATCTCTGCCCGTCGCGCTGCTGCTTTAGAAGCGCCGGTTATCGGTGGCTATGTACACAGCAATAACCGCATCGCAGTTCTGGTTGGTTTGACTGCTGGCACTGAAGAGTTGGCCCGCGATGTTGCTATGCATGTTGCAGCAGTCAACCCTGCGGTAGTAAGCTCCGATCAAATGCCTGCTGAATTGATTGCTGCAGAGAAAGAAATCTACTCTGCACAGGCTCGCGAGAGTGGTAAGCCAGAAGAAATTATTGAAAAAATGATTGGCGGCCGTGTCAGCAAGTTCTTGAAAGAGAGCAGCCTGATCGACCAGCCTTTTGTTAAGGACCCAGATACTACAGTGGGTAAGCTGGTTGCAGCTGCTGGTGCTGAGGTTGTGTCATTCGTCCGTTTTGAAGTAGGCGAGGGTATCGAAGTTGAAGAAGTTGACTTTGCCGCCGAAGTTGCCGCTCAGGTCGCGGGTGCCGGCGAGTAATAAATAACAGGAGCATTTATGCCAACCACCGGTAAAGAGAAAGCCTATAAACGTATTCTCCTCAAGCTAAGTGGTGAAGAGTTAATGGGCGAGGAGGGCTTTGGGATTGACCCCAAGGTGCTGGATCGCATGGCTCTTGAAATTGGCCAGCTTGTCGGCATTGGCGTGCAGGTAGGGCTGGTTATCGGTGGTGGCAACTTGTTCCGCGGGGCAGCTCTCAATGCTGCAGGTATGGACAGGGTTACTGGCGACCATATGGGCATGCTGGCTACGGTGATGAATGCCCTCGCCATGCGTGATGCCCTTGAACGCACCAATATTTCCTCCCATGTTATGTCGTCGATTCCTATGAGTGGGGTGGTGGAGCATTATGACCGTCGCCGTGCTATCCGCTATATTAAAGATGGCGATGTGGTGATCTTCGCTGCAGGAACTGGTAATCCATTTTTTACTACAGACTCTGCAGCCTGTCTTCGGGGTATTGAAATCGATGCTGATGTAGTATTGAAGGCGACTAAGGTCGATGGTGTTTACAGTGCCGACCCAATGTTGGATGCCGGTGCTGAGCTATACTCTCACTTGACCTACGATCAGGTACTCGATAAGAAACTTGCAGTGATGGATCTGACCGCTATATGTCTCTGTCGCGAGCACAATATGCCTCTTAGAGTATTTCGTATGTCCAAACAGGGTGCGTTATTGAACCTAGTAGTTGGTGGTGCTGAAGGTACGCTAATCGAAGAGGGAGAAGAGGACAGTAAATGATTGAAGAATTAAAGCAGGATGCGCAAGAGCGCATGGGTAAGGCTTTGGAAGCATTGGGTGGAGCCTTTAATAAGATTCGCACTGGTCGCGCCCACCCCAGCATTTTGGATGGCCTATCTGTGGACTACTACGGTGTTGATACGCCTCTGAGTCAAGCGGCATCGATCTCCATTGAAGATGCACGTACACTGTCGGTAACACCCTGGGAAAAGTCTCTGGTGCCGGAAATTGAAAAAGCGATTATGAAGTCGGATCTGGGTTTAAACCCGTCCACAGCTGGCACAGTGATTCGTGTACCTCTGCCAGCGTTGACTGAAGAGACTCGCAAGCATTACGGCAAACAGGCCAAGGCTGAAGCCGAAGGTGCAAGAATTTCAATCCGCAATATCCGTCGCGATGTGATTTCTGATATTAAGGAGTTGCAAAAAGCTAAGGATATTAGCGAGGACGAAGAGCGCAAGGCACAGGATGATGTGCAAAAAATTACCGATAGTTTTATCGCCAGGGTTGAAGAAGCGCTAGCGGCAAAAGAAAAGGATTTGATGGAGATCTGATCTCCATAAAGGTGCAGATCATGGTTGATCCTACTCCCCTGACATCAGTCTACCCACTCAGGCATGTTGCCATCATTATGGACGGCAATAATCGCTGGGCGAAGCAGCGTGGTCTGTCTGGTATAGCTGGGCATGAAGCGGGTGTGGAGCGCATTCGCGATATTTTGGAGGCAGCCCAGAAAGCTCAAATTGACACTATGACTATGTTTGCCTTCAGCAGTGAGAACTGGAAGCGTCCAGAGCTTGAGGTGCGGGGGTTGATGTCGCTGTTTTCATCCTATTTAAAGCAAGAAGCTAAAACTCTCCGCGATGATGGCGTACGTCTCAAAGTAGTTGGTAACCGAAGCCATTTCAGTGACCGATTAAGGCGGCTGATCAGCGATACTGAAAAAATGACTGCCAGTGGTAAATTTACTCTATATCTCTGTGTCGATTACGGTGGCCGCTGGGATATCGCCAAAACTGCGCAAAAGCTGGCCTCCGAGGTGCAGATGGGGCGTTTGCGGTCATCGGATATCGACGAAAACCTATTTGCAAAATATATGCAGCAGGATGGTATTCCAGATCCTGACCTCTGTATTCGCACTGCTGGTGAACAGCGAATCAGCAACTTTTTGCTCTGGCAATTAGCCTACAGCGAGCTATATTTTGCGGACTGTTATTGGCCCGACTTTGATGCCGGTGCCCTCGAATTAGCTGTGACTGAGTATTATCGCCGTCAGCGGCGCTTTGGTCTGCGCATTGATGATGAGTCTGATGCCGGACTGGATCATGACCGAGGGGAGAGCGTCCATGCTTAAGCAGCGAGTCTTTACTGCGGTGATTTTGATCGCTGGGTTTCTCTGGCTCTTGCTGAGCCTCTCTGCCGCCGTTTTTTCTCTGGTTATCATGCTTCTGGTAATGGTTGCAGGTTGGGAGTGGGCCAATTTATTGAAGCTGGATAACGTGACTGCCAAGACGAGTTATCTGGCAGCTTTGTCTCTGGTTTTGGCTGCCGCTGGTTATAGCCTCGGCCTATTTGGTGAGTTTAATTTTGCGCTGGGACAGCAGATTAGTTTGATTGCTGTGGGTCTCTGGGCGGTTATTTTTCTGTGGCTGCAGGGGTACCCGTCAAGTGCCATTCTGTGGTCACCAAAGCCAGTGCTAGGTTTGATCGGGCTGATTTTGCTGGTCGCAACCTGGGTTGCTCTAGCCTCTATTCTGCACCGGGAATCCGGTCGCTGGTTACTTTTGCTGGCTATTGTGGTTGTGGTACTGGCAGATGTGGGAGGTTATATAGCAGGCAGACTTTTCGGTAAGCGCAAGCTGGCGCCTGTCGTCAGCCCGGGAAAAACCTGGGAGGGCTTTGCCGGTGGCATGTTTTTGCAGCTATTACTTATCGCCGGGCTACTTTGGGCTAGACCTGAACTGAGCCTGCTGGCTTTATCAATTTTGATTATTCCTGTGGCACTTTATTCTGTGCTGGGAGATCTCTTCGAAAGTATGGTTAAGCGCCACAGTGGTGTTAAAGATAGCAGCCAGCTATTGCCTGGTCATGGTGGGGTGCTCGATCGGATTGATGGCATTATGGCAGCGCTGCCACTCTTTAGCTTGCTGCTCGCCCAGCTGAGCCTTGCCTGACTTATGCAGTCTATTACTCTACTTGGTGCTACTGGCTCTATTGGTGAAAGTACATTAGATGTTATTGCTCGCCATCCAGATAAATACTCAGTCTTTGCTCTAACAGGGCATCAACAGCTCGGCAAGCTTGCGCTGCAATGTCAGCGTTTTCAGCCACAGTTTGCTGTTGTCAATGACGCCAAATCTGCTGCACAGTTGCAGACATTACTGGTAGAAAAAAATACTAAGACAGAGGTTCTCTATGGTGTTGAGGCTCTCTGTCAGGTCGCTAGTGCAGTGCAGGTGGATGCGGTAATGGCTGCAATTGTAGGCGCGGCTGGGTTGGTGCCAACCATGGCAGCGATTAAAACCGGCAAAAAAATATTGCTCGCAAATAAAGAAGCCTTGGTTATGGCCGGCGGCCTGTTTATGGACGCGGTTAAGGCCTCTGGTTCGGATTTATTGCCCATAGATAGCGAGCACAATGCGATTTTTCAATGCTTGCCAGCAAACTATGAGCTTGCTGAAACCAGCGGTATCAGCAAACTTTTACTGTCTGCTTCAGGTGGGCCATTTCGCGGTTGGTCAGCTGAACAGATGGCTACCGTTACTCCGGATCAGGCCTGTGCCCATCCAAACTGGTCCATGGGCCGCAAAATATCTGTTGATTCAGCTTCGCTGATGAACAAAGGCCTCGAGCTAATTGAAGCCTGCTGGTTGTTTGCGGTGACGCCATCTCAGATTGACGTGGTGGTACATCCCCAGAGTGTGATCCACTCGCTGGTGCAATATGTAGATGGCTCGGTGCTCGCGCAACTAGGGAATCCAGATATGCGTACACCTATTGCCTATGGCTTGGCCTGGCCTGACCGTATAGACGCTGGAGTGCCTGAGCTCGATTTATTTGATATCGCCAGATTAGATTTTGAAAGAGCAGATTTGATTAACTTTCCCTGTTTGCGGTTGGCATCAGATGCGGCTGCAGCTGGTGGTGATGCTCCAGCTATACTTAATGCTGCCAATGAAATTGCTGTGCAGGCGTTCCTCGATGGACGTATTGGCTTTACTCAGATAGCTGAGGTTGTAGATAATACTCTCTCTGGGCTTGAAGTTGGTGAACCAGATTCGCTGGATGTAGTCCAAGAGTCCGACAAAAAAGCACGCAGCCATAGTGCTGCCTATATAACTGGAATAGAGTCTTAATTTATGGAGCTGTTGCATACAGTTTTTTATACCTTTATTGCCCTTGGGGTACTGGTAACTTTTCATGAATTCGGCCACTTTTGGGTGGCGCGGCGCTGTGGTGTTAAGGTTGAGCGCTTCTCTATTGGCTTCGGCACCCCGCTATTGCGATGGACCGACAAGCAGGACACCGAGTTTGTTCTCGCCTTACTGCCTCTGGGTGGTTATGTGAAAATGGTCGATGAACGAGAAGGTAATGTCGACTCGGGTGACATAGATTATGCCTTTAACCGCAAATCAGTATGGCAGCGTATGGCGATCGTTAGTGCAGGCCCCATTGCTAATTTTCTGCTCGCGTTCGTTGCCTTTTGGTTCGTTTTTTTGGCGGGGGAAAAAGGGCTTGCTCCGGTAGTTGGGTTGGTTGAGGAAAATAGTCTTGGCGCTAGCTCTGGCTTTGAAAGCGGTATGGAAATTGTCGCTATTGATGGTAATGAAACTCCTACCTGGGGGGCTGTATCTAAGCAGCTTTTCGGGTTTATTGGCAGCACAGGTGCTATTCCCTTCACTGTAGTTTATGGGGATTCTGATCTGCGTTATGAGGTCAATGTCACCGTAGACCGCTGGTTGCGTGAGGCCGAAGAGCCATTGCCCCTGCGAGAGCTAGGTATCAGCCCGCCATTTGAATTAGACAGTCTGACTCTGAATGAAGTGTTTGAGGAAGGGGCTGGATATAGCGCAGGCTTACGCTCAGGAGACCAGCTGATTAGCATCAATGGGCTGGCGATTGAAAATGTGAATCGCTTTATTAATATTGTGGCTGCGAGTGCAGATACCGTAATTACTCTTGAAGTGTTGCGTGATACTGAGTCTCTCACTATTCAGGCGGTGCCTAGGCTGTCTGAGCGAGATGGTCGTCAAGTGGGGCAGTTAGCGGTGCGTTTAGCCACCACTGGCAAGTATCCGGATGAACTGCTGCGCGATGTGGATTACAGTATCTTTACGGCTATTCCACGGAGTATTAAAGAAACTGCAGATACTAGTATTTTTGTGCTTAAATCGATTGGTAAATTAGTTGTAGGTGACCTTTCGCCGAAGAATCTCAGTGGTCCTATAACAATTGCTAAAGTAGCCGGTGACAGTGCTCGCTCCGGAATTGACAATTTTATTCGCTTTGTGGCTATTCTCAGTATAATGCTTGGCGTAATGAATCTGTTGCCAGTGCCTGTCTTGGATGGCGGTCATCTCATGTATTACTTGATTGAGGTGATTAAGGGTTCTCCTGTATCTGACCAAATTCAGATTGTGGGGTATAAAGTAGGGTTTGTGATGTTGATTGGGTTGATGATATTTGCTACCTACAACGATGTAACGCGGACATTTTAAACCGCAAAATATAACTGACAATCGGGTTTGAATTACACATGAAGCGACTTTTTAAAGGCCTATTGGCAGTCCTTTTCTCTTTTACAGTTTCTGCCTATGCCGCGGTCTTTGAGGTTGCGGATATCCGTATTGAGGGATTACAGCGAGTATCTTCTGGTACCGTATTTGCCGCGCTGCCAATCAATGTGGGTGATCTGGTTGATGACCCTATCATTCGAGATGCTACCAGGTCTCTGTTTCGCACAGGGTATTTTTCCGATGTTGTTATGGCTCGAGAGAATGGTGTTCTGGTTATAGCCCTGGCTGAACGACCTGCGGTGACAGAAATTAATCTTGAAGGCAACAAGGCGATTGAGACAGATCAACTGCTAGATGCTCTGCGGGACAATGGCCTGGACGAAGGGCAGATTTTCCGTCAGGTAGTGTTGGAGGGAATGACCCAGGAATTGCAGCGCCAATATGTGTCTCAAGGTCGTTATGGGGCTCTGGTTAAGACTGAGGTTGAGGAGCTGCCACGCAATCGGGTGGCGGTGAATATAGATATTGATGAGGGCGATGTGGCCAAAATTCGGCATATCAACATTGTAGGCAACAAGCAATATTCTGAGGAAGAGTTACTCGAGAACTTTGAGCAGACTACCACAGGTTGGTTGTCGTGGATTTCCAGCGATGACAAATACAGTCGGGAAAAACTGACCGGGGACCTTGAGTCTTTGGAGACCTGGTATCTAGATCGCGGCTATCTGAAGTTTGCTGTGGAGAGTACACAGGTATCCATAAGCCCGGATAAAGAATCGGTTTATATCACCATTAACGTTGATGAAGGTGATGTTTATACAATTAGTGCGGTTGAGTTGTCTGGAGAATTAAAGTTAAAAGAAGCTCAGGTTAGAGCGCTTATTCTAATGCGTAAGGGGATGACTTTCTCTCAGTCACTGATGACAACCTCAAGCGAATATATCACTCGTGCTTTGGGCAATAGCGGCTACACCTTCGCTGAGGTCAATGGTTACCCCGAGGTCGATGAAGACGAAAATACCGCTACAGTGACTTTTATGGTAACGCCTGGCATGCGCGCCTACGTGCGCCGAGTTGAGTTCCGAGGTAATACCAAGACTGCTGATGAAGTTCTGCGCCGAGAGATGCGTCAAATGGAGGGTGGTTCGGCAAACAATGCTCTGATAGAACATTCCAAGGTTCGGCTTGAGCGTCTCGGCTTCTTCAAAGAGGTGAATGTTGAGAGCCTGCCAGTGGCGGGCACCAATGACCAGATTGATGTTGTATACACTGTGGAAGAACAGCCTTCAGGGTCTGTGGGTGCCAGTGTGGGTTATGCTCAGGGTACTGGTCTTATCCTGGGTGCCAACCTCAGCGAAAATAATTTTTTAGGTACAGGTAAGCAAATAGGGGTTGGTCTTAACAAAAGTACTTACCAAAAGTCAGTGAACTTTAGCTATACCGAACCCTATTTCACTGTTGATGGTATTAGTGTTGGTTACAACCTGTACGGTCGGGATACGGATTATGATCGTATTAACGTCGCCAGTTTCTCTACTAACACATTTGGGGCCAGCGTTAATTGGAGCTACCCGGTCTCAGAGATTGAGAGACTTGGCTGGGGTCTTGGATATGAAAATCTGGATCTTAAGACTGGCAGTTTTGCCTCTCAGGAAATTAGTGATTTTGTCAGTCAAAATGGCGATAACTTTGATGTTGTCAGTCTCAATGTTAACTGGATAAAGTCGACCCTCAACCGTGGTGTTTTTGCCACGCGGGGTACTTCCCAACGCTTGGGCCTGGATATAGCCGTGCCTGGTTCGGGTTTGGAGTACTACAAAACTACTTATAGCCTGCAGCATTTACGCGGCTTAACCAGATCGCTGACGTTGAAGCTGCGGGCGGATCTCGGTTATGGTGAAAGTTATGGCGGCACTACTAGTATGCCGTTTTTCAAAAACTTCTATGGCGGCGGCTTTGGTTCAGTGCGCGGCTTTAAGCGCAATACCCTAGGCCCTCAGGACACCCCATGTCACCTGAGAAACCCGCCCTGTAGTACAAGCTTTATTGACGATCCCGACCCCATTGGTGGTAACGTTCAGATTGAGCTAGGCGCGGAAGTTATTTTCCCATTGCCGTTTTTGAAAGATCAGCGGTCAGTACAGTCAACATTCTTTGTTGATGCGGGTAATATTTTCAACACAAAATGTGGTGAATCTCAGGTTAACTGTTTTAAACCTGATGTAGGAGAGTTACGCTACTCTGTAGGTGTAGGTGCAACTTGGTTAAGTGGTTTTGGCCCTATTACCTTTAGTGTCGCTAAACCGCTCAACTCGAACGATTTCGATGAAACTGAAGTTTTCCAGTTCTCATTGGGTAATCAATTTTAATAAAATGTAGGGAGAAGTATTGTGGGTAATGTAAAAGCACTTGTTTTAGTTTTGGTAGCCAGCCTATTTGCGGCTGCACCTTTGAGCGCAGTAGCGGCAGAGAAAATTGCAGTAGTTGATATAGCCCGAGCTATTTTTGGCTCTAATGCGGCTCAAGCCAAACTGAAGCAGGCAGAGCAGGGAGCTGATTTTGTCAGCCTTAAAGCCAAATATGAAGGTTCAGCGGCGGACCTGCAAGCGTTGGCCAAAGAAGCAGAGAGCAAACGTTTGACCTGGTCTCAGGAACAGGCGGTTGCGCATCAGAAAAAAATGGAATATGCCAAAGCGGATGCTGAATTAGCTGGCCGCAAAATTCAGGCAGAACAGCAGCAACTGCAGCAGAGTATTATGCAAGAGCTTGGTCCTAAGGCACAGGAAGCTCTGCAAGAAGTTGTTAAGGAAGAAGGCGTCACCATATTACTGCGTGCCGAATCTGTGATGGTTGCCAGCCCAGAGAGTAATTTAACGGCTAAGGTTGCTGATCGGCTCAACCAAAAAACAAAGTAATTTTTTTACTCAGCCTACTGCCGGATGAAACAAGATTACTCTTTAGGTGAAATTGCCGCGTTTCTCAAAGCTGAGTTGCGCGGTGATGCGGATGTACGAATCTCCGGTCTCAGCAGCTTAGAGAATGCAGTAGCGGGGGACTTGGCATTTCTTGCCAATCCTAAGTATACAAGTCAGTTAGGCGGCACCAGAGCAGAGGCTGTGATCCTTAGGGGAGAGCAAGCCGATAGTTTTTCAGGCAACTGTCTGATTTTGAAAAACCCTTACTTAGGTTATGCCGAGATAAGCGCTTGGTTTAGTCGAACTCCCGCTCCTGATGGCAATGTTCATCCTAGCGCTGTTATTCATTCCAGTGTCGATCTGAAAGATAATGTCTCTGTTGGCGCCAATGTTGTGGTCGACGAGGGTGTGGTTATCGGTTCTGGTTGTTGTATTGGCGCCAATAGCTTTATTGGCGGCGGGTCTGTGTTGGGCGCTGATTGCCTGATTGCAGCCAATGTTTCTATTTATCATGATGTAATTATTGGTGAAGGAGTGACTTTACATAGTGGCTCAGTGATTGGAGCAGACGGTTTTGGATTTGCTCCCAATGGTGAGGGTGGCTGGCAGAAAATTCATCAGCTTGGTGGTGTTCGTATTGGTGATTGGGTTGAGATTGGCGCCTGTACTACAGTGGATCGCGGTGCGTTAGAAGACACTGTTGTTGGCAATTCTGTGATTATTGATAATCATGTTCAGATAGCCCACAACTGTGTGGTTGGAGATGGTACTGCCATCGCTGCTTTTTGTGCCCTTGCAGGTAGTGTAAAACTGGGTCGCAACTGTGTCCTGGGCGGCTATGCCACAGTGACGGGTCATTTGTCGGTCTGTGATAATGTGACATTGACCGCCCATGCCTATGTCACCAAAAGTATCAAAGTACCGGGTTCGTACTCCTCAAGTACAACGCCATTGATGAGCTCAATACAGTGGCGCAAAACTGCGGTGCGTATAGGGCAGCTTGAAGATATAGTGCAGCGCTTAAAGCGACTGGAAGAGAATAAAGATTAAGTAATGGTGCCGGTTAGGGTTTGACCAGGCCATAAACATAACTCGGATATTGCAATGAATATAAATGAAATAATGGATCTATTGCCCCATCGCTACCCGTTTCTGCTGGTTGACCGAGTCACCGATGTGGTGCTCGGTGAGAGCATAGCGGGTTTTAAGAATGTCAGTATCAATGAAGAGGTCTTTAATGGTCATTTCCCCGGTGCACCTATTTTCCCTGGTGTGATGATTATTGAAGCTATGGCGCAGGTCTCTGGCATTTTGGGTTTTGCCACCACTGGTGAAACTGCAGACCACGATAAACTGTACCTTTTTGCTGGTGTTGATAAGGTGCGTTTTAAACGCCCGGTAGTCCCTGGGGACAGGCTTGATTTGACCTCCGAGGTTGAAGCCGTTAAACGCAATATCTGGCGTTTTCGCTGTACTGCCAAGGTTGACGGGCAGACTGCTTGCGAAGCTACAATTCTGTGTGCCTATAGAGATAAAGGTGAAGTTGCATGATAGACCCCAGGGCCATTGTTGATCCTTCAGCTACTGTTGGCGATAACGTTAGTATTGGTCCATGGACTATTGTTGGCCCAGATGTTGAGATAGGTGATGACTGTGAAATCGCATCCCATGTAGTGCTTAAAGGGCCTACGGTTCTGGGACGTGGCAATAAAATATTTCAGTTTGCCACCGTCGGTGATGCGACCCCTGATCTGAAATACAATGGCGAGCCAACCAGGCTTATCGTCGGTGATAATAATGTATTCCGTGAGGGCGTCACTGTGCACAGGGGCACTGTGCAGGGCAGTTACGAGACCATTATTGGCAGTGATAACTTGTTTATGCCGTATGTCCATATCGCTCATGATTGCGTGATCGGCAGTCATTGTGTTTTTTCCAACAATGCCACTATCGCCGGGCATGTGCATGTAGGGGACTGGGCAATTTTGGCGGGCTATGCATTATCCCATCAATATGTTCATATTGGCGCCCATTGTTTTATTGCGACAGGTGCCTTCTGTTACCACGATGTACCAGCTTTTGTCACCGCTTCAGGGAATCCGGCAGAGCCGCGAACCATTAATCGTGAAGGACTAAAACGGCGTGGATTTAGCACCGATGAAATCGCTGTGGCCAATAAGGTCTATAAATTACTCTACCGCCGTGGCCTGCAGTTTGACGAGGCATTGAAGGCTATCGCCGAATTGGGAGACAACCGGGTTACTGCTATGTTTTTATCTTCCGTTGAGCACAGTACTCGCGGCATTATTCGCTAGTCTATGACTGTGCCAGCGCCAGTCTTTGCGATAGTTTCAGGAGAGGCTTCCGGGGATATTCTCGGTGCCAATCTGATACGAGCACTCAAAGAACATTTTCCAGATGCCATTTTTGAAGGCATAGGTGGCCCGCGCATGCAGGCTGAGGGATTTGTGTCCCTGCACGAGATGGATCGTCTCTCAGTGATGGGTTTGGTGGAGCCCCTAAAGCGACTGCCTGAGCTATTGCGTATCAGACGTAATATTGTCCAGCGCTACAGCAATGAAAAACCTGCGGTCTTTATTGGTATTGACTCACCTGACTTTAATTCTGGCATTGAGAAAAAGCTGCATCGCGTTGGGGTAAAAACTGTGCACTATGTCAGCCCATCGGTTTGGGCCTGGCGCCAGGGTAGAATTAAAAAGATAAAACAGTCTGTTGATCTAATGTTGACACTGCTACCTTTTGAGGCAGATTTTTATCGCCAGCATCAGGTGCCGGTGTGCTTTGTTGGCCATCCATTGGCGCAACAGTTTAAAGGTCAGCGAGATAAAAGTGCCGCCTGTACTGAGCTTGGCTTGGACCCACAGCTTCCGGTGCTTTGTATTATGCCTGGCAGTCGTGCCAATGAAGTTGAGTTGCTGGCAGATCTGTTTCTTGATGCAGCGGAGAGGGTTGGTCAGAGTCTGGGAGCAGATATTCAGCTGGTGATTCCGGCGGCCAATCAGGCTCGGTATCAGCAAATCGAAGCGATTCTTGGGCAAAGGCCTGACGCGAATATTCAGCTATTACAGCAGAGATCGCATCGCGCCATGGAAGCCTCTGATGTGGTGTTGCTTGCCTCCGGCACCACAGCGCTGGAAGCTATGCTGCTGCAGAAACCGATGGTGGTGAGTTACCGATTTGGCGCCTGGACCTACAAATTACTATCAAGATTGATTAAAACCCCATATGCCTCTATCCCCAATTTACTGGCTAACAAGATGTTGGTGCCAGAACTGATTCAGGACGATGCGTCCGTGGAAAACCTGTCAGCAGCAGTGGTTGAAGCATTTGATGCGACTCAGCGTGAGGCACTGCAGGCAGAGTTTGCCCAATTGCAGGAACAGCTAGCCGTCGACTCTGGTGCTTTAGCTGCTGGCGCTATTGCAGAGTTGTTGGCTCAATGAAACCCTGGAACCCTCCAGCGGGTATTAAATGTCTAGCTGGTGTGGATGAGGTGGGTCGCGGGCCCTTGGCAGGAGACGTAGTCACTGCAGCCGTAGTGCTGCCAGCTAATCACAGAATTGAAGGCTTGGCTGATTCGAAAACACTGTCCGCTCGGCAGAGAGAAAATCTTTATGGCGATATTATAAGCCATGCGGACTGCTGGGCTGTGGGGCGTGCTTCAGTAGCTGAGATTGATCGCTTTAATATTTTGCAGGCCACATTAATGGCCATGCGCCGCGCTGTAATGGGACTGCAGCGGCAGCCAGATTATGTTGCCGTCGATGGCAATCGTGTACCCCAGTGGGAATATAGTTCTGAGGCTGTGATTAAAGGTGATGGGCGTGTCGAGGTGATCAGTGCTGCGTCCATTATCGCCAAGGTGGTACGTGATGCTGAGATGGCTGAGATGCATATTAAATATCCGGGTTATGGTTTCGATAGTAACAAGGGTTATGGCACGGCTCAGCATCTGGAGGCACTGGAACGTCTGGGTCCCACGCCTATCCATAGGCGCTCATTTGCACCGGTTAAAAAGGAATTAGGTCTGGATCAGTCAAGCCTATTTTAAGGTGAATTATTGCGCTGATAAATAAAGAGTAGGTTTAAAAAATCAGTTTGGCCTTGAGTTCAGATGGCACAGGCTTTACATTCGACTATATAAAAACAACTAATATTATGGGGTTGGACTAGTGACGCACGCAGAGATTACTGGTTGGGGCAAATATGCGCCACCATTGTTAATGACCAATGATGATATGGCTAAAATTGTTGATACCAATGACGAGTGGATTTTTTCGCGCTCTGGTATTCGTCAGCGGCATTATAGTCACGTCACCACTGGTGAGATGGCCTGGCTGGCTGGTGAAAGAGCTCTGGCCGCCGCAGGCATCTGTGCGGATGATCTGGATCTGGTGATACTGGGTTCGACTACACCAGAAGAGTACTGCCCCAATACAGCAAGTATTATTAAGAACAAACTGGGCGCGACAAAGGCAGCGGCCTTTGATCTTAACTCAGCCTGCACTAGTTGGCTCTATGGGCTCAATGCAGCCACAGATATGGTTAAGTCAGGGTCGATTAATAAGGCGCTTATTATTGGCGCAGAGCGTATTTCTGTCGCCATGGATTGGAGCAAACGTGAATCCTGTTTTTTGTTTGGTGATGGTGCCGGCGCTGTTGTAATTGAAGCCTCGGAGGAAAAGACCGGTCTGCTTAGTGCTCATATGAGCTGTGTGCCCGATAGTCGTGAATGTCTGCATATCCCCAAGTGGGGGCTATCGACGATGCACTGGACTGATGATCTCCACGTGTCACTCAATTTTGAGGGGCAGGAAATCTTTAAAAGTGCAGTTAAAGGTATGAGCGAATCTATTGGCAAGGTGTTGGAAAGAGAGGGGCTTACTGCGGATGATATAGACCTGTTCGTGCCTCATCAGGCTAATATTCGCATTATCCAGGCCCTGGCTAAACGGCTTAATTTCCCCATGGAGAAGGTCATGGTCTGTATCGATAAATATGCCAATACCAGTGCTGCAGCTATCCCTTTGGCGCTCTGTGACGCCTTGACCGACGGCAGAGTGAAACCAGGCATGACTATTTTAACCGCCTCCTTTGGCGCTGGTTTAACCTGTGGTGCGGGAATTATTCGCTGGGGTGACAGGGTTGAACCACTGCAGCATAGCGACGCAGATATCCCTCCCTATGAGGGCACTGTATTCGATTTGATGAAAGATAGCTTCGCCTATTACGGCGTAGATGCGGAGCACCTGTTATCTAAATGACCCCATCATTTGTCCATCTTCGACTGCATTCTGAATACTCATTAGTTGATGGGTTAGTACGTATTAAACCTCTGGCGGCGAAGGTCGCCGAGATGGGCATGCCGGCGGTCGCCCTGACTGACTTCAATAATTTCTTTGGCCTGGTCAAGTTTTATAAAGCCTGCCAGGCCAGTGGTGTTAAGCCTGTTCTGGGCGCAGACATGCTGGTTCAGGATGAGAGCGGTGAAGGTGGCTTGACTCAGCTGGTACTATTGGTTGCAGATCAGACTGGCTACCAGAATTTAACCAAACTTGTCTCGAGGGCTTATCAGGAAGGTCAGCGGCAAGCTGTACCCACGATTAAACGATCTTGGCTCCAGGGTGCCAGCGATGGTTTGATTGCGCTCTCCGGAGGGCGTGGCGGTGAGGTTGGTGTAGCGTTGGTCTCCGGCCGGGGTGCTGAAGCAGAGCAGCTGTTGTTGGAGTACATGCAGCTTTTCCCCAATCGCTTCTATCTTGAACTGCAGCGTACGGGCCGCGCCGATGAAGAAGATTATCTTCATGCTGCTGTGGGTCTGGCCTCTCAGTATAGTTGTCCTGTGGTTGCGACCAATGATGTGCGGTTTATACAGGCGGATGAATTTGAAGCTCATGAGGCACGGGTCTGTATTCATGAAGGTCGTGCGCTGGACGATCCCCGTCGTGAGAGACGTTTTTCTGAGAGTCAGTATCTGCGCAGTGTTGATGAGATGGCCGAGCTGTTTGCTGATATTCCCGAAGCGCTGCAAAACACTGTAGAGATTGCCAGGCGCTGTACATTGGATCTGCGTCTGGGCGAGTATTTCTTGCCGGATTACCCTATCCCTGAAGGCATGACCATTAATGAATTCTTTGTCGCCGAATCTGAGCAGGGTCTTCAGGAGCGGCTGGCGGTGTTGTTTGATACCCAGGCGCCGGACTTTGCCGAGACGCAGCATCTGTATGCAGAACGGCTTAAATTTGAGTTGGATATTATTATTCAGATGGGGTTCCCCGGTTACTTCCTCATTGTCATGGACTTTATCCGATGGGCTAAAAACAATCAGATACCTGTGGGCCCGGGGCGTGGTTCTGGTGCTGGCTCGCTAGTTGCCTATGCCTTAAAAATTACTGATCTTGACCCCATAGAATACGATCTGCTGTTTGAGCGTTTTCTCAATCCTGAGCGGGTATCCATGCCGGATTTTGATATCGACTTCTGCATGGAGGGTCGCGACCGCGTGATCGCCTATGTGGCAGAGCAGTATGGCCGCGATGCGGTCTCGCAAATTGTGACCTTTGGCACCATGGCCGCCAAGGCGGTGGTGCGAGATGTGGCCCGAGTGCAGGGCAAGTCCTATGGCCTTGCCGATAAACTGTCAAAGCTGATTCCCTTTGAAGTGGGCATGACGTTGGAAAAGGCTGTTGAGCAGGAAGAAGAGCTGGAACAGTTTCTGGCTCAGGATGAAGAGGCTGCTGAAATCTGGAGCATGGCACTGCAACTCGAAGGCGTCTCGCGCAACTGCGGTAAACATGCCGGTGGCGTGGTTATTGCGCCGACTAAGATTACCGATTTCTCACCGATCTACTGCGATGATAGCGGTGGTGGTGTAGTGACACAGTTTGATAAGAATGATGTGGAAGAGGCTGGGCTGGTCAAGTTCGATTTTCTTGGACTGCGCACATTAACCATTATTGATTGGGCTGTACGGATGATTAACCGTACTCGCGCAGCCAATGGCGAAGATAGTCTGGACATCGAAAAGATACCTCTGGATGACAAAGCTACCTATGAATTGATGCAGCGTGCTGAAACCACCGCGGTATTCCAGCTTGAATCTCGCGGTATGAAAGATCTGATTAAAAAACTTGGCCCTGACCGCTTTGAAGATATCGTCGCACTGGTGGCGCTGTTTCGTCCTGGCCCACTGCAGTCGGGCATGGTGGATGACTTTATCAATCGCAAGAAAGGCCGTGCTGAGGTGAGTTATCCCCATGTTCAGTACCAGCATGAATCCCTTAAGCCAGCACTGGAGCCGACCTACGGCATTATTCTGTATCAGGAACAGGTGATGCAGATTGCCCAGGAAATGGGTGGCTATACCCTTGGTGGCGCGGATTTGTTGCGTCGAGCCATGGGTAAGAAAAATGCTGCGGAAATGGCTAAACAGCGAGAACTGTTTACTCAGGGTGCTGTGGACAAAGGTTTTGCTGAGGATCTGGCGTCGAATATTTTTGACCTGATGGAAAAATTTGCTGGTTACGGCTTTAACAAATCCCACAGTGCTGCCTATGCGCTGGTGGCCTATCAGACAGGTTGGCTTAAAGCCCATTATCCCGCCGAATTTATGGCGGCAACCATTTCGTCTGACATGGATAAAACCGATAAAGTGGTGACCTTCATCGATGAATGCCGGGCTATGGGTCTGGATTTACTGCCGCCGGATGTCAATCAGGGTCAGTTCCACTTTAGTGTCGATGGGCCTGGGCGGGTGATCTATGGCCTTGGTGCTATCAAGGGGCTGGGAGAAGGACCCGTAGGAAATATTATTGCTGCCCGCACTGAAGGTGGGCCGTTTAAAGACCTGTTCGATTTCTGTGCCCGGGTTGATGGCCGCAAAGTTAATAAGCGCGCTCTTGAGGCGATGATTCGCAGTGGAGCCTTGGATAATATTGGCCCTGAAGGGGAAGTGGGTTATCGCCGTGCGGTGATGTTGGCGGCAATGGATGAGGCGGTTAAGCTGGCGGAACAGCATGCGCGTAATACCAGCAGCGGCATGGGTGACCTTTTTGGTGACTCCATCGTCGACAGTGCGGTGGATATTAATTACAACAGCTATAACGGCGCTCGAGTACTCTCGGTGCGCGAGCGTTTAAATGGCGAGAAAGATACCTTGGGTCTGTATTTGACGGGTCATCCAATTGACGAATATGAAGATGAATTGCGCTCCATGGTGCCCAATCGTATCGCTGATCTGAGGCCTGGCAAGGATGGCTCAACGGTCTCCGGAATGGTTGTGGGCATGCGGGTGATGAAAAACAAGCGCGGAGAGAGTTTTGCGTTTTTAACATTGGATGATAAAAGTGGCCGGGTTGAGCTATCGGTATGGGCCGAGAAATTCAATGCTTATCGGGATATTCTCACTAAAGATGCACTGCTAGTGGTGCAGGGCGTGGTGTCGGAGGATAGCTTTACCGGCGGTTTAAAAATGGTCGCTGAATCTATTCAGTCGATCTATGAGGCGCGTTGTAGCAAGCTCAACAGGCTACAGCTGACTATTTCTCAGTCTGCGGCTACCGATTGTTGGGTGGATCAGTTTCACCGCACCATCAGTGAGTATAGTAATGGCAACTGTCCCATTGTTCTGGAGTACTCGGTGCACAGTGCTGTGGGTGAGCTGTCTTTGGGCAGGCAATGGCTGGTGCAGCCAAAAGATGAATTGATTGCGCGGCTGCGTGAAGATTTTGGTAAAAACAGCGTTCGCTTGCACTATCTTTAGATAATCAAACCATAACAGGACTGGCAGTCCCGTGCAGAGATGTTAAAATGCGCGACCAGCACCCGCAGAGACTTTGTAACCATGAATTTAAATTATCTTGCCTTTGAACAACCGATTGCTGAGTTGGAAGCAAAAATTGAAGAATTACATTTGGTTGGCAATGATAACGAACTCAATATTACGGAAGAAGTTGCCAAACTGCGGGATAAATCACGCAAGCTGACCGAGAGTATTTATGCCAAGCTCAGCCCCTGGCAAGTGGTTCAGGTAGCTCGCCATCCTCAGCGTCCCTATAGCCTCGACTATATTGAACGTATCTTTACCGACTGGGAAGAGATGCATGGTGATCGTCACTTTGGCGACGACAGTGCCATTGTCGGTGGTGTTGCTAGACTCAATGACCGGCCAGTGATGGTTATTGGTGAAGAGAAGGGTCGCGGAGTTAATGAAAAGGTTATGCGCAATTTTGGCATGCCCAAGGCCGAGGGCTATCGCAAGGCACTGCGTCTGATGGAAACTGCTGAACGGTTTAAGATGCCCGTGCTGACTTTGATTGATACACCTGGAGCCTATCCCGGTATCGACTCGGAAGAGCGCAATATCTCGGAGGCTATCGCACGCAATCTGGCCGTGATGTCGCGGCTGAAAACACCCATCATTTGCACTGTAATAGGTGAGGGAAGTTCCGGTGGAGCTCTGGCTATTGGTGTCGGCGATAAACTTAATATGCTGCAGTACAGCACTTACTTTGTGATCTCTCCAGAGGGATGTGCCAACATCATTTGGAAAACCAGTGAAAAAGCTCCTCAGGCGGCTGAAGCCATGGGTGTGACGTCGGATAATCTGCAGAATCTGGGTATTGTTGATGAGACGATTCCAGAGCCTATGGGCGGCGCGCACAGAGATATAGAAGCTATGAGTGCAACCATCAAGGATCATCTGTCGGCCCAACTCGACGACCTTCAGGCCATCCCTTTAGACGACCTGCTAGAGCGCCGATACCAGCGACTGATGTCCTACGGACGACCCGACTAGGGTCCTAACTAGTAGGGCCTAGCTCTCTTCCAGTAACGAGATAGCCGCTATGGCCTCGGGGTCCTGAGACTTTAGCTGGTTGGCTATATGGTGCTGAAAGAAATACCTGAAATCCTCACTTTTGTCGGCAGCATATAGGCAGGTATCCCCAGGCAGCACTGGTGTATTGATCACTCCGTCTTCGTCGATCAACATTGCTTCCATGGTGCCATCCTCCAATAGACGCCAGCTGATCACTTCTTTAAGCGTAATACTGTGAAAACCATCGGCTGAGAGTACCGCATGGGTGCCTATACTGTCTGGCACTTCCTGAATGATCTCCCGCCCGGAATCACATTGATATTCATAATAATCGGCAGCAGTTTCCAGTTCGACCACCTTGTGTAAGGGAGCTGCGAAAAATAACTCATCAACGCCCTGATCATAATAGCCTTGCCACTGACCGTTAAGAGGATCATTGATCTCATCGCAGGCAACTAACTTATCGAGCCAGGGCACCAGACCAACGACTTCGCCGCTGAGGCGCAGACCCCAGGCCAATACCTTTACGGAGAACAGTTTTTCCGGATTCTCGGAATTGCTATAGAGCATTTCGAGACCATCTAGTTCGGGGGCAAT
Source organism: uncultured Pseudomonadales bacterium (assembly GCA_943788875.1). Taxonomy (GTDB): domain Bacteria; phylum Pseudomonadota; class Gammaproteobacteria; order Pseudomonadales; family Porticoccaceae; genus HTCC2207. The sequence continues at coordinate 110,415 of CALSSA010000009.1, forward strand.
ACGAATAAGTTTGTTGTTGGAAAGTTCTGAGAGGGGCTTGCGTGTGAAGATATCAATCACATTATCCAGCTGGTGATCAATCGCCATATTGGGCATAAATATATCTCCTTGGGACAGTTGTTAGCAAAAAGACACTGACACTATATAAGGTACTCCAGAATTTCATAAAGCACAACAATTAGTGTTTTATCCTTTCTTGATCTCATGAATAAAGGCCGGTGACGGGGTTACTGGAGATGGGCTATTTACTGTAAACTTGCCGCCATAAATTATTCACAGAGAGTTTCCATTGGACAGCAGATCTGCCGCGCAGTTTTATTTTGCCTATGGCTCAAATATGAATCAGGCACGCATGATTGGCCGTGATATGAAAATTGTTTCCATGACCGCTGGTTGGCTGGACGGTTTTGGGTTGCGCTTTAATAAGCGTTCCAGGAGGGATGATAATCTGGCTTGCGCCAATATGGTCTGGGCAAGGTCTGAGCGCATTCAGGGCATTCTTTATGAGCTGGAGTCGATAGAGGAGATTATCAAACTTGATCCCCACGAGGGTGCTCCCTGGCGCTACAGTCGTGAATTGTTCTATGTACAGACGAATGACGCAGTACAGCCAGCCTGGATTTATGTGGCCAATCCCGCTGTGCTGGACGAGACTGTGCGGCCTGGGCGCTGGTATATAGAGCACCTATTGGCGGGCAGGGAATACCTGACTGATGATTATTGGCAGAGTATCAATAACACTGAATGTCTGACTAACTCAGTGGAGTGGTCTTGATCCAAGAAATACCTCAGGTGGCTCGGCTGGAAGCTATTATTGCGCTGTTCGACCAGCAGTTTTTTGACTCCCACAATACCAAATTAATCTCTGGTGCCGAGGAGCCCGTCTATTTGCCCGCCAATACGCTATTGCAGAAGAATCAGACTGGAGGCACTGACCATCATCGTCTATGCTTTCGCAAGGATTATCTCTCCAGTGCGCTCCATGAGGTTGCCCATTGGTGCCTCGCAGGGGAGCAGCGCCTGCTGCTGGAAGACTTTGGTTACTGGTATCAGCCCGATGGTCGCAGTGCCGAGCAGCAGCAGGTATTTGAAACAGTTGAGGTACGCCCCCAGGCGCTTGAATGGATGTTCTCTATTGCCTGTGGCCAGCGATTCCAGCTTAGCGTGGATAATCTGAGTAGTGGGCGGTCGGAGCCCAGTAGCGACTTTGCTCAGGCAGTGATGGAGCAGGCCAAAATTTGGTGTGAGCCAGGCAAAATGCCCGCTCGAGGAGAGCAGTTTCTTGCTATTCTGATTGAGCACTTTGCTTTGGCCAATCCCAGAGATCAACAATATTATCGATAACACAGGGTAATACCATGCAGGCCTTTCTTATTGATTCCTCTATCTATATTTTTCGCAGTTATTTCACTTTACCGGAAAATTGGCAGGCTCAGGAGTCACAGTATCCTACTAATGCAGTCTATGGCTTTACCGCTTTTCTGCTGGATATATTGCGCCAAAAACAGCCAGATTATCTGTTCTGCGCTTTTGATGAGAGTCTCGGTTCTGGCTTTCGCCATCAGCTGTGTGCCGACTACAAGGCTAACCGCGAACTACCTGATGAGGCTCTGGCATTTCAGCTAAATGCCTGTCGGCAGCTGTGCAGAGTACTTGGTATCAAAGAGATGGCGTCATCGACCTATGAGGCTGATGATTTGATTGGTGGTGTTGCCAGCAGAGTCAGACAGGCTAATGCGCAGCCGGTGATTGTCAGCCGTGATAAAGATCTGACTCAGCTGATACAGGGCAGGGATCTGTATTGGGATTTTGGTAAATCTCAGCCCCAGAATCAGGCTCAGTTGGAGGCCCATTTGGAACTGGGCTGTCACCAGATGGCAGATTATTTAGCCCTCATGGGGGACAGCAGTGATAATATTGCCGGCGTCCCTGGAATTGGGGCCAAGACAGCCAAGCAGTTACTGTCACACTATTCTTCGGTGGACGTGATTCTAGAACATCTTGACCAGCTACAGGATTTGCCTATTCGCGGCGCTGCTAAGCTGGCTGATAAGCTTGATGGCCACCGTGAGCAGTTAATGCTATCGCGCCACTTGGCCACAATTGTGACGCAAATTGATGAGGCGCCGGATCTCAATGATATTTGCTGGCAGGGCATTTATTATGATGCTTTTGAGATATTTTGTGAGGAGATGGGGTTTGCCAATACCTTTATGTCTAGAGCATCAACCCTCAAGCAGCGAGAAATATTGCCGCCGGGTTACTCCTAGGCAATAACGGAATAGTTTAGAAAATAATTAATTACAGACTCAATGGATATAGACAGACAGTGAATATTATCGCCGATCAGAATATGCCCTTGGTGGAGCAGCTGTTTTCCCAGTATGGCGAAGTGCAGCTATTGCCAGGTAGGGCTATTACCTCCGCCGACCTGGTAGATACGGAGCTGCTATTAGTACGCTCTGTCACTAGGGTTGATCGCGATTTACTTGAGGGTACTGGGGTGCGTTTTGTTGGCTCGGCCACCATAGGTACTGATCACATTGATCTCGATTATATGGCCGCTGCTGGAATTCAATTTGCTCATGCCCCAGGCTGTAATGCTGAAGCGGTGGTGCAGTATGATCTGTCAGTGATGAGTCAGTTGATGCCGGAATGGCGCGTTAAAAAAGTAGGCATTGTGGGCTGCGGTAATGTCGGTGGTCGGCTGTTTAGGCGGCTTTGTGATCTAGGGGTAAGCTGCGCGGTTTATGACCCATTGCTTGAGGCTGGGACTATTGCCGATCTGGGTGACTTAGAGGCCGTGCTTGCCTGCGATATTATTTGCCTGCACACACCATTAACCACCAGGGGAGATTATCCCAGCCTGCATTTATTTGATGCTGAGGTCATGGCATCTCTTAAACCTGATGTGCTGCTGATTAATGCGGGCCGTGGGGCAGTAATTGATAACCAGGCTTTGCTGGAAGCGTTTAAGGGCGGTTTTAAGGGGCAGGTTGCGCTTGATGTCTGGGAGACTGAACCTGCGGTAGACAGGGATTTGATGGCCTATGTGGCTCTTGCTACGCCGCATATCGCTGGCTACAGCCTCGAGGGCAAAATCAGGGGCACAGAGCTGGTTCATCAGGCATTTCGCAGCTGGGCAGGGTTGGCTGAGTTGCAGGAGGGTCGGCGCGTCTCACAGACTGAACCGGTATTGCAGGTAGACCATATTAATCAGGCAATTTTGCACAGTTACTCTGTGGTTGAGGATGACCAGCGGATGCGCTCAGCTATAGCAAATATGGTCGTCCCCGTAGCCCAAAGCTTTGACAACCTACGCAGGGACTACCCAGTGCGAAGGGAGTTTGACTATTACGCAATTGATGGCAATGCAGCCTGCGCGGAGGATTGCGCAAGCTTAGGATTTACCATCCTCTAATTCATCACAGGCACTCTTGATCATCTCTTCGGTGATAGGTGTTTCATTGCCATTTTCATCAATGATGGCGGCACCATTAAAATTGGGTTGCGCTGGGCTGCTGTCTTGTTCCTGATTTATGTCCTTGGCCATGGTTTGGCTCCTTGTGTAACCGTCACATTAGGCGCGCAAGCGCTCTAAGAAATTGGCGAATCTATTAATCGATTCGGTTAATTGATCCTTATCTGGCAGGAATACAATACGAAAATGCTGCTTGTCGGCCAGATTAAAAGCTGAACCCTGCACCATAAGGATGCGCTCTTCCTTAAGCAGGTTGAGTACAAGCTGCTCATCATCTGCGATCGGATAGATCTCGGGGTCTAGATTAGGAAACAGGTACATAGCGGACTTTGGCTTAAAGCAGCTGACCCCTGGAATTGCTGTAATCATACTGTGAGCCAGATCGCGCTGTTCAAGCAGACGCCCGCCGGAGGTGATCAGATCTTCAATACTCTGGCGACCACCTAATGCAGTCTGAACCGCCAGCATGGCTGGCGCATTGGCGCACAGGCGCATTGATGCCAGCATCTCCAGGCCCTCAATATAGCTTTTTGCGCGTTCTTTGGCGCCGGTCAGCACCAGCCAGCCAGAGCGGAATCCAGCCATGCGGTAGGTTTTGGATAAGCCATTAAAGGTCAGGCACAGAACTTCTTTTACCATTGAGGCCATAGGGACATGGACAGCATCGTCATAGACAATACGGTCATATATTTCGTCAGCAAAAACCACCAAGTTATGTCGCTCAGCCAACTCGACTAATTGCTGCAGTATCGCTGCTGAGTACACTGCACCAGTAGGATTGTTGGGGTTAATAATAACGATACCTTTGGTGGCATTGGTAATTCGGGATTCTATATCCGCAATATTCGGTTGCCAGTCACTATCTTCATCACATTTATAATGCACAGGCGTACCGCCGCCCATCGACACGGCTGCTGTCCACAGCGGGTAATCGGGAGAGGGGATTAGAATTTCATCGTTCTGATTAAGCAGAGCCTGCATGGCCATAACAATCAGTTCACTGACCCCATTGCCCATAATTACATCATCGACATCAACTCCGGTAATCCCCTGAGCCTGGTAGCGTTGCATCACCGCTTTACGCGCTGAAAAAAGGCCTTTACTGTGACAGTAACCCTGAGCCTCGCGCAGATTTTGAATAACATCATGAAAGATTTCGTCAGGAGCATCAAAGCCAAAGGCGCCTGGATTGCCAATATTTAGTTTGATGATTTTCTGGCCCTGATCTTCAAGCCAATTGGCATGATCCAGCACGGGCCCGCGAATGTCATAGCAGACATCAGAGAGCTTGTTAGATTTGAGTAATTCAGTCATTGTTTATATATACACAGCTAATTGGTTATTACCGACACATTGTAGCCAATACCAAGGCATTTGGGCATGGTCTCAGGAAAATAATAGATATCTGCAGTCAATGGGCCGTTAATAAGAAGTCTGGCTGAAACCTAAACTAATGTGTCACTGTTGTTACTTTGGGTTTGGTCTAACTGGGGGCTAGGATGTCGATATGTGCCGGTCATCGAGTCGAAGTGGCAGAAATACAGGTGGTATTGAGGGTTTTTTGATCAGATTGCAAGATCAATTAAGAAAACTGCAGAGACACTGAAATTTAAGCGGCATAAGGCTTGACAGAATTCCAGCCGCTACTTAGAATGCGCGCCTCCTAGCCAGTCACGTCCCGTTCGTCTAGAGGCCTAGGACACCGCCCTTTCACGGCGGTAACAGGGGTTCGACTCCCCTACGGGACGCCATTTTAAAGTCGCCTTTTTTGGCTTCTGCGGGAATAGCTCAGTTGGTAGAGCGGTACCTTGCCAAGGTACAGGTCGCCGGTTCGAACCCGGTTTCCCGCTCCATATAAAAAACGCAAAACTTCGGTTTTGCGTTTTTTTTTTGCCTTTTTTATGAGGCATACAATCGCTGCTTCGTTACAGAGTTAGATTTTGTAATTCCTCTTGTTATTGTCGCTGAGCTATCAGCCAATGATAAGACAAGAGGGGGAGAGCCAGCGGACCCGAAAGGGTCCGCTTTTTTTTGCCTGAGGTATAGCCTATTGGAAGAATGTTTCGATATCTTCCCTCTGCGCCATGGCGTCCTGAAAGCCCAATTCAATCAGTTTTCGACAGAAGCCTGGCTCGAACAGCAGATAGCTTGCCGCACTGGTACCTCCACCCTGGGCATTGGCGCCAGTGACGCGTAAAAATAGCTTGAGGGACATTGGTAGTTCATGAATATGTTCTTGAGCAATTTGGTCGATGGACTGACTGGGGGAAATTGATAGCACATCGACTGGATTGAGATCGGTGATGCCATTGTTGGCACGCAGTGACTCAGGCAGGGCGCTGGCCAGTCGATTAATCGAGCGCAACGTCTCCAGATCGCTCTCTACGGAATCAATAAAAGCGCTGTTAAACATGTGGCCGACTATCTGGGCGATGGATGGTGAATGGTCCGCGACTGTCTCGTTTGTATCTGTGGTGGCATTGTTACTGACCCCAACAATCAAAAGCTGCCTAGCGCCCATATGCAGTGCAGGGCTAATCGGCTTTAGCTGGCGCACAGCGCCATCGCCATAGTAGCGGTTGCCTATTTGCACGGCGGGAAACAGGCTCGGAATTGCCGTGCTGGCCATCAGGTGGTCTATATTGATCTGTGTTTTTTCACCGCGCCGACGGGCTCGTTTCCATGGCGTTATTTGCTCTTGGCCCTGAAAGAAGGTGACCGATTGCCCGGAGCTATAGCTCATGGTGCTGATGGCAATGGCCTCCAGTTCGCCATTGCTAATTGCATTGTCCAAGTAGTCAAATTTGACATAGTTTTCCAGCAGTTGGCGCAGCGGTGTGTTGTCCAGCAGCGAAATAGGTCGGCCAATGCCGTAACCACTGTGCAGAAATGAGGCGAGCACATGAAATGCATTGGCTGACACTCCCCAAAAATCCGTGCGATAGACATCCGAGGCGCGCAGGTTGTGCCAGATAGTTTCGAGTTTTTTGGTGCGAAGCCTGAACGGGCCTGCTCTACCTGCTATAGACAGAGCGTTGATGGCGCCGGCACTGGTACCGCAGATGATTGGGAATGGGTTGTAGACTGATCTTGGCAGAATCGATGCGATGCCTTTTAGAACACCCACCTGATAGGCAGCGCGGGCTCCACCGCCGGTTAATACTAGAGCTCTGGACATTGTTTAGCAATTCCTTGTTTAAACAGTTGCGGCCTAAAATATTCCCAGTGCCAAGCCTGCGGCCATGGCTTGGCCAAATTCTTCAGCCTGTTGCAGATGCTTTGGCTTGATAGCGCCTGTGGCAATCAGCGGTTCACTTATCTTACGCAGGGGATAGCCTTTTGCAATACGGTCAATGTCCCGCACCGCACCTGTGCCATCATTCTCTGCACTGATAAAAAGGGCGTAGGCAAGGTTAAGTTCATGGGGTTGGGCAGAATAATAAGTTCGGTCGAAGAAATCCTTGAGAGCCCCGCTCATAGTGCCGAAATTCTCCGGCGTGCCAAATAGCAAACCATCGGACCAGATTAGATCCTCCAGCATAGCATCAAAGGCTCCCACCAGTTTACTGTTGACCTCAGCCTCCTGTTGGCAACCCACTAAAACCGCCTGAGCCAGCTGTTCCGTATTGCCAGATTGGCTGTGGTAGACGATAAGCAAATTTTTCATCAGTTTGTGCTTGCCATTATCATTTTAAAAATTGAGCTCTCTACAATGTATTGCTGCCAGCTGCTGCATACAGACTGTAACAGTCTGGCTTTTAACTGCAAGCAGGGTCTTGGTATGGGATTTTTGGCGGCACTGAGTACAGGGATTTTTTCCGTTGCCTGGTGGCCATTGTTACCGGATATATACTGGTATTTTGTACTGACCTGCGCTCTGTCTGTCGCTGCTGGTTGTTACGCTTTTATCTGCAGTCGTTTGAGGTCGATAGTCATGATGCTGGTCACTTTTGGCTGGGGTACATTGTTTGGCCTGTGGTCGGCTTATGATTTGTTAGATCATCAATTGCCAGCCGAGCTGCATGGGCAGGATCTAATAGTGACCGGCATTGTCACCGGATTGGTGGATAGGGATGACCGCCGCAGCAGATTTAGCTTTGCCATTGATAATACGAGTAAAGCAGATCCAGAGCCCGAGTTGCGCTCGCTGTTGCTGAGCTGGTATGCCAGTCAAGCTGAGGAGCTTAAACCTGGCGACAGATGCAGCTTTATAGTCCGTCTGCGGCAGCCCAGAGGGCTGGTCAATAGCGCTGGATTTGACTACCAGAGCTGGCTGCTGCAACAGGGCTATTCTGCAGTGGGCACGGTTCGCAGCCTTGAGCAAAATTGCGCTGTCAGCCCTGTTTTTAATGCTCGATTGGGTCGAATGCGATCCTCGATACAGAACAGTATCAATGCCGCCGATATGACAAACCCTGGAATATTGGTAGCACTCAGTGTTGGCAGCAAACGGCAGCTGTCTGATCAGTGGGACAACCTTGCCCGCTTGGGCATTGTGCATCTGGTGGTTATTTCTGGTCTGCATATAGGTCTGGTTGCAGCTCTGGGCACTTGGCTGGGGTCTGGCCTGGGTCGATTGCTGTTGTTGTATAGGCAGTCGCAGGCGGGTCGTTGGCTACCCTCTGTGATGGGGTTTTTGGCCGCTGGATATTACAGTTTGCTGGCAGGTTTTTCACTGCCCAGTCAGCGGGCGTTGATCGCAGTGGCTGTGGTTATGCTGGCGCGCTTATTATACCGACGTATCAATCCGGTTAGCTGTTTGGTTTGGGCGTTACTCCTAATTGCCATTGACCAGCCGCTAGCAGTATTGGGTGCGGGATTTTGGCTATCATTTTTGGCTGTGGCACTGCTGCTATTGTGGTTTTTGCCCTGGCATCCAAAAACGGTTAGATCATCTTTTCGGTCTATTGTGGGCGCACAGTTTGCTCTTATGGTTGCGCTGTTGGTGCCCAGCCTGCTTTATATGGGCAAGGCCTCATGGCTTGCGCCTGTTGTCAATATTATTGCAGTTCCTTGGATATCACTGGTTACGGTGCCGCTCTGTGTGCTGGCCAGTCTAGTGTTTTTTGTTTCCCAGAGCGCGGCTGTTTTTTTCTGGCAGCTGGCGGATTATTCAGTGTCAGCCCTGTGGCTGTTACTAGACATATTTCCCCTGTCCATGGGTCTGGTTATCTCTCCGGTTGCCGTTGATATTTGGCTGGCAATAGCCGCAAGTATTGCAGTAGGTGGTTTGCTTCTGCCTGAGGGCTTGCGCGGTAAATGGCTCTGTTGGTTACCAGTCTGCGCAATATTACTGCTGCCTGTAGCAAGAATGCCAATGCGCTTAACTGTATTGGATATGGGGCAGGGCCTTGGAGTGGTGCTCGAGGCTCAGGATCGAACTATGGTTTACGATACCGGACCAGCCTTTGGCAGCGGCTTTAATGGCGGCTCAGGTGTTATCGCTCCTTATCTGCGATCCCGCGGCATCAATCATATAGATCTACTCATCGTCAGCCACGGTGACAATGATCATGCCGGAGGCTACGCGGGGCTAATGCAGTCTGTTGGTGTGGGCGATCAAATATTTGGGACAGATTTTTCGCCAGTCGTAAAACCTGCTGTTAGCCGTAGCTGTCATTCCGATCAGCACTGGACCTGGTATGTTCAGGTTGGCGAGTCGACACCAATAATAGAGCCGATTTACTTGTCTATTCTCAGTCCTTCAGCGAGTACTGGTTTTACCGGCAATAACAGTTCCTGCGTGCTGTTGATTGCGTGGCGTGATCAGAGAATATTATTGCCGGGAGATATTGAGCGGGCCGCCGAAGCTATGCTGATACCGCAGTTGGGATCTAAACTCGCGGGGCCGATCACTTTGCTGGTGGCACCGCATCATGGAAGTAAGACTTCCTCAACGGCTGAGTTTGTGACTATGCTTGAGCCTGAGAATGTGGTTTTTTCCTCTGGCTACCTGCATCATTTTGGTCATCCACATGCTCAGGTTGTAAAGCGTTATCAGGCAGTCAGCAGCGGTATCTGGACTACCGCGGAGCAGGGTGCAATTAGTTTTGTCTGGGACCATTCAGGTAACTTGCAGATTGTCAGTGCAAGGCAGAATAGCTGGAGGCGATGGTGGCGTCAGGAGAACCCCGGGGACATGTAGTCGCTGCGGGATTATGCTAAAATTTAAAAGGATTTTTTCGGTAGAGCGAGACAGGCTGTGTATCAAATTTTTCTTTCTGGTGGCTGGTTGATGTGGCCGATTTTGTTGTGTTCCATTGTCGCCTTGGCCATTTCTATTGAACGCTTTATTGCTCTTGTGCCCAAGCGCATTGTTCCCCAAGGTCAGCTGGCCTCCGTATGGACTCAGCTGCGCAATGGTGAGCTGCATGGGCAGGCATTGAAAACCGTTCGAGACTCCTCCCCCCTGGGCTATATTCTGGCGGCAGGGGTAAATAATTCTGCCTATGGCCGGGATGTGATGAAAGACAGTATTGAAGAGGCAGCCGGGCAGGTGATTCATAGCTTGGAACGCTTTCTTGCTGTGCTGAGTACCATTGCTAATATTGCGCCCTTGTTGGGGCTACTTGGTACGGTGTTGGGCATGATTCAGGTGTTTGCCGATATTATGCTGCTGGGTACAGGCAATGCTGCACAGTTGGCTGGAGGTATTTCTCAGGCTCTGGTGACTACGGCTGCAGGTTTGACGGTCGCCATTCCGGCGATGGTATCTCATCGCTATTTTGAACGCCGGGTCGACTCGCTGGTAGTGCAGTTGGAAGCTCAGGCAACTAAGCTGGTGGATGCCATGCACAGCGACTTGCTCAAGCCGTCTTGAAATGAAGTTCCGTCGTCAAAAGAAACAGGATCATGGGATCAATCTGACCCCTCTGATTGATGTGGTGTTTTTACTGTTGATTTTCTTTATGGTCACCACCACATTTACTAAGCAGAGCAAGCTTATTATTAAGTTGCCGGAGGCCAGTGGTGAAGTGGCCGAAAACAGCTCACAATTGCTAGATTTGGCAGTGACTGCCGCGGGCGGTTACAGTCTCAATGGAAAGAATTTGATTAATAGAGAGATCGGTACCATTATGGCGGCTTTAAGGCAGGAGGCGGAAGGTGATACAACTGTACCCATTCGCATTACTGCAGATGCTAATGCCAGCCATCAATCGGTTATTACGGCCATGGATGCAGCTAGCCGACTTGGATTTGAGCAGTTGAATATAGCTACCCAGCAACCCCATGAGCAATAATAATATGTCACAGACGACCGGCCCCAATGGTGCCAAAACATACGCAAGACTTATCGGCTATGTCAGTCGCTACTGGCTTGCTTTTGCGTTCAGTGTCTTTGGTCTGGTGATGCACTCTTTTGCTGAAGTGGCTTTTGTCGACCTGCTTGGCTACATTACCGACACTGTGGGCACTATGACCGGCAGCAATACTGCAGATAATCAACTACCGAGCACAGGCATGACCGCCACGGTTGCCAATGCCTTGCTGGGCGATGCGCTTGTCGGCAATCAATGGCTGGTGATACCGATGTTGCTGGTTATTGTCAGTGTTATGCGCGGCATTGGTTATCTGATTGGCAGCTATGGTCTTGCCTATGTTGCCAGTTATCTGGTGCATGCTCTGCGCACGGAGATCATGCATAAATACCTCAAGCTTCCGTTTGAATTTTTTGATCGCTCCATGTCTGGCCATCTGGTTTCAGTGATTACCTACAATGTGCAGCAGGTGACTGAGGCCGGCACTAAGGCTATCAAAACATTATTGCAGCAGGGTAGTCTGGTTATTGGGCTGCTGGCCTATCTATTTTATGTAAACTGGAAACTGACCCTGTTTTTTATTGCTGTTATGCCTGTGATTGCAGTTCTGGTTTTTCTTGTCAGTAAGCGCTTTCGCATGATCAGTTCGCGGATTCAGTCGGCTATGGGCGATGTGACCCATGTGACTCAAGAGGCGGTTAACGGTTATCAGGAAGTGCGCATGTTTGGTGCTGAAGCTACGGAGCGCAAGCGCATGGAAGACGCCAGTCATGGCAATCGTAGACAGATTATGAAAATGGCTCTGACGGAAGGTTTGAGCAACCCACTGGTGATGTTGATTGTGTCACTCACCTTTGGTGCGATCACCGGATTTATGCTTAATCCAGTGATTCTGGATACCATGACGACAGGCAGCTTTATTACTTTCCTGGTGGCTTCCGGCATATTAATAAAGCCAATTCGCCAGCTTACAGAGGTCAACAGTGCCATTCAAAAGGGCATCGCTGCGGCTGAGTCGATTTTTCAGATTATTGATAGTGATTCCGAAGTTGATAGCGGTTCAATTGTTCGCGACTCAGTGCAGGGCAAGTTTAAATTTCGCGATATTAATTTTGCCTATCCAGGTACTGACAGGTTGGTGCTGGAGGATATTAATTTTTCGGTTAACGCCGGGGAAACGATTGCTCTGGTAGGCTCTTCTGGAAGTGGTAAGACATCATTGGTGAGCCTGATCCCCAGGTTTTACAACCATACTGAGGGTAGTGTTATGCTGGACTCGGTTGACGTTAATGATTTCAAGCTTAGCAACCTGCGTCAGCACATTGCTATCGTGAGTCAGAGTGTGACTCTGTTTAATGACAATATTTTTAATAATATCGCCTATGGCGAACTGGCGGGAAGTAGTGTCGAAAAGGTACATGCCGCTGCCAAAGTTGCCCATGCCCATGAGTTTATTGAGCAGATGGAGCAGGGCTATAACACCCATATTGGTGATGACGGGGTAATGTTATCCGGTGGTCAGCGCCAGCGTATTGCCATCGCCCGTGCGGTGTTAAAAAATGCTCCTATCCTGATTCTGGATGAGGCCACCTCGGCGCTGGACACAGATTCCGAGCGCCATATTCAGGCAGCCCTCGAGCAGTTGATGCAAGATCGGACTACCTTTGTGATTGCCCATCGCCTGAGCACAGTCGAAAAAGCCGATCGGATTCTGGTCATGGAGAAGGGGCGCATTGTTGAGCAGGGCACCCATCACCAGCTATTGCAGCAGCAGGGGCGCTATGCGCAACTTTATAATAACCAATTCGATGACTCGGTGGCCTGAGCTTGTCGGCTAAAGACTCTTTTTCCTTAGAGCGCTGGCTGGTTGCTGCCTGGTATAAAGATAGCTGGTGGCTGAGCATACTGATGCCTGTGGCCCGGCTGTTTAAGTTGCTGGCGGACAAACGCCGCTCGCGGTTACAGAAGCAGTTCCAGGGCAAACCGTTTGCCGTGCCTGTGGTGGTGATAGGCAATATTTCGGTGGGCGGCAGTGGCAAAACACCATTGGTTATAGCGCTGGTAAAGGCACTGGCGGAGCATGGTCTCAAAGCTGGTGTAGTGAGCAGGGGCTATGGTGGCAAAGCCGAGCATTATCCGCTGTTGGTAGCTGCTGATGCTGACCCGAGTCAATCTGGTGATGAACCATTGCTTATCGCTCGGCAAACTGTGCAGCTCAATTGCCCAGTGGTGGTTGATCCTGACCGCCGTCGCGGGGTTGAGTATATGCTGGCTCAGAATAGCGTCGATCTGGTGCTGACTGATGACGGTCTGCAGCACTACGGATTGCACCGAGATATAGAAATAGCGGTTTTTGATGGCCCAAGAGGGCTGGGCAATTGCAAGCTATTGCCCGCAGGCCCTCTGCGTGAGCCAATTCAGCGGTTGTCTGAGGTGGATTTTGTGGTTGCCAATGGTGCTGCTGAGTCAGCTTACCAACCTTTGGTGGATACTGAGATAAGCCTGCAGGCGAGGATATTTCGTAACCTATCTGATGAGCGCCAGATCCCTGTTGATGGGTGGAGCGAATCCACTGCTGTTCATGCAGTGGCCGCTATAGGCAATCCTGAGCGGTTTGCGCGGACTTTAGAGTTTCTTGGGCTAGATGTCAGTTTGCACCCCAAAGAGGATCATAGGCCGTTGCAGCAGGCTGATATTCGCTTTGCTGACAACAACCCTGTCATTATTACAGCTAAGGATGCTGTGAAGCTGACAGGTCCGGTGCCAAACAATGTTTGGGTACTTGAGGTCGAGACTGTTGTGGATGGGCAGTTTGTCGACAGACTGCAGCAGCAGATTAAATTATTTACCGGGCGCAAGTCCTAGGTCTCAGTTATGTCGTTTATTGTAGTGATACCAGCCCGTTATGCTTCAACCCGCCTGCCGGGCAAGCCTCTGCGTGATATTGCCGGTATACCGATGATTCAGCATGTCTGGCAGCAGGCCCGGAAAAGCACTGCTGTGAGGGTGGTGATTGCTACAGATGACAGCCGCATACAGGCTGTCGCTGCGGGTTTTGGGGCTGAGGTGTGCATGACTAGAGCTGACCATGTATCCGGCACCGATCGCCTGCAAGAGGTGGCTGAGTTATTGGGGCTGGGAGATGAGCAGCTGGTGGTCAATGTGCAGGGGGACGAGCCCTTGATTCCGCCAGCGGTGATTGATCAGGTCGCTGGAAATTTGGCCGCAAATAACCAGGCTGGTGTCGCAACACTCTGCGAGCCACTGACTTCGTTAGATGACTTTCATAACTCCAATGTGGTTAAGCTGGTGGCCAATGATCAGGGTATGGCCCAGTATTTTAGCCGGGCACCGATCCCCTGGCCTCGAGATCATTTCCAGCGACAGCAGTCTGGTATGCCGGAAGACAGTATTGCTCGCCGTCATATAGGTATTTATGCTTATAGGGTGGCCCAGCTCAACTGTTTTGTCCGCTGGCCCGTGGCTGTGCTAGAACGCTTTGAATCTCTGGAGCAGTTGCGTTTTATTGCTAATGGCGTAGGCATTCATGTGGCTTATGCGGTGGAAGCTGTGCCTGGGGGCGTGGATACAGAGCAAGATCTTGATTCGGTTATAAATACAATAAAATCATTATAATTCAATAGATTAAATGATTTAACTAGAAATAATATTAAGTTATTTTGGTGCGGTCTATGAATAAAACCTCAGTGCTATTTGTCTGTCTCGGCAATATTTGTCGGTCGCCCACCGCCCATGCTGTGTTTCAATCAATGGTTCAGACTCGGGCTTTGGCGGAGCAGGTTACTGTGGATTCCGCTGGCACTGGCGATTGGCATCTGGGTCATGCTCCAGACAGACGAACAAGTGCGGTTGCGGCAGAGCGAGGCTACCCTATGGACGACTTGCGGGCGCGGCTAGTAGAGCCCGGTGACTTTGAGCAGTTTGACTATATCGTTGCTATGGATGAGGAAAATCTGGCCAATTTAAGAGCCATGTGCCCAGCAGATTACCATGGCAACCTCGGGTTGTTTCTGGATTATTCAGTCAATCCGGAATATGCGGATACCAATGCTGTGCCGGACCCCTACTATGGTGGCGACAATGGTTTTACTCTGGTATTAGATCTGGTCGAGGATGCTTCTGCAGGGCTACTTGACCATATTGCGGCCCAGCTATGATCGAGTCCTCTGCAATTGAGATCATTGAGAATGCTGATCTGCAGCCGTTTACCACTATGGCTGTGCCTGGTCGAGCGGAGTATTTTTGCAGAGTTGATAATCAACAGCAACTGCTGCAGGCACTGGATTATGCCAGAGACAGGCAGTTGCAAGTAACGGCGCTTGGGGGCGGCAGCAATCTGCTGCTGGCTGCTGACATTGTCGGCCTGGTTGTGCAGCTCAATTTAATTGGAATCGAGGCGTCTGAATTTGCCCCAGGGCAGTTCCATGTCAGTTTTGCCGCAGGTGAAAACTGGCATCAGGCAGTAGAGCACTGTCTGCAGCAGAGTTGGTACGGGCTGGAGAATCTATCTCTGATTCCGGGCAATATGGGTGCGGCACCTATACAGAATATTGGCGCTTACGGCGTTGAACTCTGTGATCTGTTTGTCAGCCTAGAGGCGATTGAAATCAGCTCAGGTAAGCTGGTGGTTATGGATAAGCAGGCCTGTCAGTTTGCTTATCGCGACAGTATTTTCAAACAGGCCTATAAAGGTCGCTATCTGATTACTCAGGTAACTCTGCTCCTGTCCTCTGTGGCTCAAGTTAATATCCAATATCCAGCTTTGGCCTCGGCACTGGAGGGCACAGAGCCCAGTCCGGAGCAGGTGAGTGCTGCAGTGTGCCGCATTCGCCGGGAAAAACTGCCGGATCCACAACAGATCCCCAATGCAGGAAGCTTTTTTAAAAACCCGGTGATCGGCGCGGAGTTGTTGCAGAGTTTGCTGGAGACCAATGCAGCTATGCCATATTTTAAGCAGCCCAATGACCGGGCCAAGGTGCCTGCAGCCTGGTTAATTGATCAATGTGGTTTTCGCGGGTTGCGCTCAGGCAAAGTCGGCGTGCATCAGCACCAGGCTCTGGTATTGGTCAATTTTGGTGGCACTGGCGCTGAAATTTTACAGCTTGCTGAACAAATTCAGCTGGCAGTGCAGGAGCGCTTTGCAATCGCTCTTGAGATTGAGCCCCAGATCTATGGCCTGCCCAGCTAACAGGCGCCAATATGGATCTTTTTGACCAGCAAGTAATACCTGTCAAGCTGAGCCCTGAACTGGGAGCCAGCAATATTACATTCTGGCCCAACTGGCTGTCTGGTGTGGAGGCCGATCAGCTCTTGAACAGGGCGATGGCGCAGACAGACTGGCGCCAGGACAGTATTCGAATTGCCGGTAAAACTATTCCACTACCGAGATTGCAAAATTGGTTCGGCGATCCTGCAACCAGCTATACTTACTCGGGTATTCGCTTACAGGCAGTCAGTTTTCCTGACTGGATGGAGCGGCTTAGACTGTCGGTAGAGGATCAGACCGGACAGCAATTTAATCGCGCTCTGGTCAATTATTATCGTCATGGCCGTGACAGTGTTGACTGGCATGCGGATGATGAAAAAGAACTGGGACCCGCTCCAGTTATCGCTTCAGTCAGCTTGGGAGCCGAGCGAGTGTTTCAGTTGCGCCACAATCTCAGCAAGGAGAAACTGTCCATCAGTCTGCCCCATGGGTCGCTGCTGCTTATGGGAGCAGGTATTCAGCAATACTGGCAGCACCGGCTGGCCAAGGTGGGAGCTTTACAAGAACCCAGGGTCAATTTTACCTTTAGGTATATGGAGTAACACAATTATTACAGGGTATGTATGTTGAAATTATCAAATTTTGGTAAGAAATTTACCGCTGCCACAGGCATCGTTGAATTGATGGATGATCTGGGCACCGCGCTGAATGAAAATCCGGGCATGGTTTTTATGGGTGGCGGCAACCCGGGACGAATTCCTGAGGCTGAGGCAATTTTTAAACAGCGTCTAGAGACTGTAATGGCAGATCCAGATCAGCTGCACAGCCTGATGGGCATCTATCAGTCCCCCCAGGGTGACAAGCTGTTCCGGGATCAGATTGCCAGCCTGCTAAAAAAAGAATTTGGCTGGAAGCTCAGTGGGCGCAATATTGCGGTGTCCAATGGCAGCCAGTCAGCGTTCTTTATTCTCTACAATATGCTGGCAGGCAAAATGCCTGATGGCAGCAGTAAATGTATTCATCTGCCTCTGGCGCCAGAATATATTGGTTACGGGGATATTGGTTTGCAGGACGATTTTTTCACTGCTACCAAGCCGGAAATTGAACTGCTTGATGACAATCTATTTAAATACCATGTGGATTTCTCCCAGCTAAAAGTAAGCGAACAATCCACAGGGGCGCTCTGCGTTTCTAGGCCTACCAACCCCACTGGCAATGTGCTAACAGACAATGAAATAGAACATCTGGATGAGATTGCCCGGGGCGTAGATATTCCTTTTATTATTGATGGCGCCTACGGGCTGCCGTTTCCGGGAATCCTGTTTAACCAGGCCAAACCCCATTGGAACGACAATACAATACTGGTGTTGAGCCTCTCGAAGCTCGGCCTTCCCGGCGTGCGCACCGGTATTATTGTGGCTCGCGAGGACATAATCCAGGCCTATAGCAATGCCAATACTGTGGTCAGCCTTGCCTGCGGTAATCTAGGGCCCACTATTGCTCGAGAACTATTCCGTACGGGAGAAATTCTTAGTCTGAGCCGTGAGCTGGTCGGGCCTTTTTACCAGCAGCGAGCCGAGCAGGCAGTCAACCTGTTTAGGTCCGCACTTGGGGATCTGCCCTATAGAATTCATCGGCCAGAGGGCGCTATATTCCTGTGGCTTTGGTTTGATGGTTTGCCTATTAGCAGTCAGGAGTTGTATGAGCGGCTTAAAGCCCGCGGTGTGTTGGTGGTTCCAGGGCATAATTTCTTCCCCGGTATGGATTCTGGCTGGCGGCATCAGCAGGAATGTATCCGCGTGTCCTATGCTCAGGATGCTAAGACCGTTGAGCTGGGTATTAAAATGATTGCTGAGGAGGTCATGGCGGCCTATCAGCAGGAGATACAACCGGTATAGGTTTGCTTTTATGACGGCTCAGCGTTTTGCGAGATTGGTAGAGGTGCTTGATTTGCGCCAGCCGGACCTTACGGTGGTCAGTGACTCGGTCCACAAAGGGCAGAACCTGTCGGCCATTGTGCGCACCTGCGATGCAGTGGGGATTATGGATGTGCATGCAGCACTGGACAAAGCTAGCTTTCGGGCCCATACGGGTACAACCATGGGCACCCATAAATGGGTTCAGACCCATGTCTATCAGGATGTCTCTGAGCCCTTAAAGCAACTTAAATCTGCCGGCTACCAGGTGGTTGCAGCTGATACTGCAGGTGAGTCTGTCGACTATCGGGAGGTTGATTTTACTCGGCCCACAGCACTGTTATTGGGTGCTGAAAAGTATGGTATTAGTGAGGCTGCTTGCAGCTTTATCGACAGCAGAATTACTGTGCCCATGCTGGGAATGGTGGAGTCTTTCAATGTCAGTGTCGCCTGTGCCATTATTTTGTCCGAGGCTAGGAGGCAGAGAGAGGATGCCGGCTTTTATCTGCAGCGCAGGTTGGATGATAAGCGCTATCAGCAACTGTTGTTTGAATGGTCCCAGCCTCTGCTCGCCAGATATTGCCAAAAGCATCAACTGAAGTACCCGGCTCTCGATGAGCAGGGTGATATTGTTGATCGGGATTGGCGCACTGACCACCAGCTCTAAAATTTGCGTTGCAATGCTTGGTCTACATCGCTTCCAACGTTTGCAGTAACAGGCGGATCTTGTTCATAGATTCTTCAAATTCTTTGTCGGCTTCGGAATCTGCCACTATGCCACCGCCGCCCCAACAGTGAATGCGGTCGCCATCGGCGATCAACGTACGAATAGCGATATTGGTATCCATCCGGTTGGATGCGCTGATATAGCCAATGCTGCCGCAGTACACTGAGCGTTTAACTGGCTCGAGCTCTTCAATAATTTCCATAGCGCGCTTTTTCGGTGCCCCGGTAATTGAGCCCCCGGGAAAGCTGTCGCGGAGCAGATCAATAACGCTGCTACCTGACTTCAGTACGCCGGTGACTGTGCTGACGAGATGATGCACATTGGGAAAGCTCTCAAGACTAAATAGTTTGGGAACCCTGATACTGCCGGGCTCACAGTTTTTGCCCAGGTCATTGCGCAGCAGATCCACGATCATTAAGTTTTCAGCGCGATCCTTGCTGCTATTGAGCAGTTCAATAGCATTTTTTTGATCTTGCTCGACAGTGCTGCCGCGCAGCATCGTACCCTTAATGGGTTTGCTCTCCACGGTAATCTGACCATTATCGATATCGGCTTTAATAAAGCGCTCCGGTGATAGCGACAGCACAGCTTTATCAGCCCATTGCCAATAAACTCCATAGGGAGCAGGGGATGCATCACGCAGGGCCAGATAGGCCTGCCATAGGTCACCCTGATGTGGGGCGCTGAGATGCTGGGTAAAGTTAGTCTGATAGCAGTCGCCACTGGCAATATAGTCTTTAATAGTGCCTATAGATTTATTGTACTGTTGATGGGTCAATGTGGCTGCAAAGGGCTGCAGTAGCTTAAAGTTAGTGGCTGGCTGAGGTTGGTTTATGTGTATGGCTCTGTCCAGGCGTTCGCAGATATCCTGCTGCAGTGTCGCCGGGCATTGCTGATGGAAAAACAGCTGGCTGCGGCGGGATTGATGATTGACCACCAGACTCCACAGATAGCGACCCAGACGCATATCCGGCAGACCGGTAACAGTATCAGCAATATCCTCAATACTTATCAGTTGGCGGCCCAAATCATAGCCAAAATAACCCAGTAGACCGCCGACAAAGGGCGCGTCGATACTGGGGTCTATGGGTAACAGAGGCTCTAGTAACTGCTTGGCCAGAGTAAAGGGGGCTGTGTCAGAACTGTGTTTTTTAGTACCCTCATAAATAGTCGACAGTTTGCCGGTGGTTTCAATCAGAGCATCTGGACTGGCAGAGATGATATCAAAGCAACCCTGCAGGCTTTTGGGCTTGCCACTGTCGAGCCAGATAGCCTCGGGCAGATCTCGCAGGGCGGCAAATAACGGTGCGCTGTCGGCCTGATAGGGGATATCTCTGACTTCAATGGATTGCATTTAATCTGTCTTTGGGAGGCTTTACTTTGGCTCTGAATTAAGAGCTCCGATGCTGGCTACTCTATGTGCTTCGATAGGATTACGCAATGGCCAATTATGGAGATCAGTGGTTTAATTTACATTTGCAAAAGACAATATTTTGAGGGGCTTCAGAGATGTTAAAAATACGTACAGCGACCATTGAAGACTGTGACTTACTAACCGCTCACAACTGCGCTATGGCACTGGAAACTGAGAATAAGACTTTGGATCCAGAGGCGGCAATTCTGGGAGTTGAGGGCCTGTTTGAGCGGCCACAATTTGGTTTTTATCTGGTAGCTGAAGAGGGTTCCGCAGCAGCGGCAACATTGATGGTGACCTATGAATGGTCTGATTGGCGCAATGGTCTTATTTGGTGGATTCAGTCTGTCTATGTCAAGCCAGAGTATCGTCGCAAGGGAATTTACAGGGCGATGTACAGTCAGCTGCAGGCCATGGCAAAGGCCTCTAAAGTTCCGGTATGTGGTTTTAGGCTCTATGCTGAAACTGAGAATACCAATGCCCATGCCACTTATAAAAAGTGCGGCATGGAGGTCTGTGAATATTTGATGTTCGAGCAGATGTTGAACTAGCTATTTAAGCAAATAGCTCAACCAGATTAAACACTGTGAGTGCTGCAACATAGGCAAAGATGCTGTAGCTGATAAACAGCTGTACAGGCAGTCGCCAGGAACCGGTTTCCCGCTGTAGCACAGCCAGAGTAGAAACACATTGCAGGGCAATGGCAAAGAATACTAACAGCGCAGCGCCAGAGCCTAGAGGCAAACCGCTATCCTGAATCTGTTGGGCCAGGGAGGTGAAGTTTTCTTCTGCGCCCTCAATGCCAAACATGGTGCCAAGGGTGCCTACGAACACCTCTCTAGCGAGAAATGATGACAGTATGGCGACGCCATAACGCCAGTCTAGACCAATAGGTTCAAATATTGGCTCAATCCACTGGCCCATAGTGCCCAGCCAGGAGCCGCCCAGTGATTCACCATAGTTGGGGAAATAGCCCAGTATCCAGATAACCACCGTGACCATAAAGATCACCTTGCCCGCTTTGGTGACAAAGTGCTTGCAGCGGTTCCATGCATTGCGCAGCAGGGGCTTCCATGAGGGCAGGCGATAAGGAGGCATCTCTAAGACGAAAGGCAAATCGGTGCGCAGTTCAGCGCTGCTGCGCGAGACGATTGCAGTGACCATCAGAGCGCAGACTATGCCGAGTAAATAGATGGCAAACATGGCCAGTCCCTGCCAGCCAACCAGCCCGCCGAGAGCTTTGTTAGCTGGTATAAAGGCAGCAATGATTAAGGTGTAGACCGGCAGTCGGGCAGAGCAGGGCATCAATGGTATGGCCAGATAGGTTAGCCAGCGCTTGCGGGTTGACTCCACTGTGCGTGCGGCATAGATACCGGGAATAGCACAGGCTACGCCCGACAGCATAGGGATAAAGCTTTTCCCGGTAAGACCAAAAAAGCGTAATGGTTTGTGGCAGATCACCGCTGCTCTGGCCAGATAGCCGCTATCTTCAAGCATGCCTACCACTAGGGTGAGCACAAAGATCTGTGGCACAAAGACCAGGAATGCGCCAATGCCACCAAAAATGGCATCAGAGGCGAAGTCGGTAGCAACGCCAGCGGGGATTATTGGCAGAACCACTGCGGCCAGCCATTGGATGGCGGCTTCAACTGCGTCCATCACTGGTGAGGCCCAGGTGAAAATGGATTGAAACAGCAAATACATGATGACGAAAAAGCTAAGACCGCCAAACCATGAATGGAGGAAAAAGCTATCCAGTCTGGTCTGGGTGTTTATCAGCAGGTCGCCCTTGGGGCCGTGCTGCTCTGCCAGTTGCTGGGCATGAAGATGATTGATGGATTCATCGCTGGCAATAATATCGCTTTCAAATTTCTGCGGAGGCACATTGGCTTTGGCGATAGCTTCTGCAAGCTCAGATAAGCCAAGCCCAGTTCTGGCGGAGATCGGCAATACTGGTATTTTAAGGGTCTCTGCTAGCCCTTGAGGATCAAACTGCATGCTGTGTTGATCTAATACATCCACCATATTGGCGGCGATCAGCATAGGTTTGTTATAGCGATGACAGGTTTCCAGTACCTGAAGGGCAAAAATAAGGCCTTTCTCCAATCTGGTGCTGTCAACTATACAGATTACTGTATCTAAAAGATCCTCTTCCAAAGCGCGAGTAAAGGCTTCGACAGCGACCAGCTCTTCACCAGAAAGTGCCTGCAGGGAATAGACCCCGGGAAAATCTAGATATTGGATGCTGCTATCGTCGATGCTTTGCCCTGAGGCAATGTCCACGGTAATGCCGGGGAAGTTTGCAACTTTCTGGTTGAGGCCGGTAAGCCGGTTAAATAGCAGGCTTTTGCCTGAATTGGGACTGCCAATTAATGCGATTTTGGCTGCAGAGGCGACTGGCATAGGAAACGGTCGCGCTTAGGCTACTTCGATTAACGATGCAATGCTGTCATCGAGAGAGTAAACGGTGTTGTTGACGCGGTACAGTTTAGGTGCGCCCAAACTAGGCGATAGTACACAAGAGATATGCTCGCCTGGGTGAAAACCAAGTTCGCTGAGACGGGTACGGTAGCCACTTTGAATATTGGATTTAAAGCTGCTGACTTTGGCGCTGGCGCCCTGTGTAAGATCCCAAAGAGTCATAGTGTTTCTCAATCCATTCCGCTGTTTTCAGCATTGTACGATAGTTTTCATTAAATGTTAATAATATTGATTCTCATTCGCAAAATAGTTTATGTGGGTCCATTTGGCCCTTGGGTATATGTTTTAAGTTATTAAATGCACAAATCAGCTACAATGCCGCGGTTTTAAATCCATTATGTCAACAAAGCGTATTTCAGTTATGACTGCATTTTCAGCGAAGCCCAAGGCACTCTTCGATTATCCAAAATACTGGGCTGAATGTTTTGGGCCTGCCCCATTCTTGCCCATGACTCGGGCAGAGATGGATCAGCTTGGCTGGGATAGTTGCGATGTGATCCTAGTGACTGGTGATGCCTATGTGGATCATCCCAGTTTTGGTATGGCAGTGATCGGGCGAGTACTGGAATCTCAGGGTTACCGAGTCGGTATTTTGTCCCAGCCAGATTGGCGTGACAAAGAGGCTTTCCGTGAGCTGGGCAAGCCCAACCTGTACTTTGGTGTCACTGCAGGCAATATGGATTCCATGATTAACCGCTACACAGCGGATCGACGCCTGCGCCATGATGATGCTTACACCGCTGGTGATGAGGGCGGCAAACGACCGGATCGCGCTGTGACTGTGTATACGCAAAAATGTCGTGAGGCTTTTTCCGATGTGCCTGTGGTTGCCGGTGGTATTGAGGCCAGCCTGCGACGGCTGGCACATTATGACTACTGGTCGGAAACGGTGAAGCGTAGTGTATTGATGGATTCGACTGCGGATATTCTGCTCTATGGTAATGCCGAGCGCGCTATGGTGGAGCTGACCCATCGTATGGCTAACGGCGAGAATATTCGCCAGATTACTGATTTGCGCGGCAGCGCTTTTCTCTGTCGTGAGATACCAGCTGGCTGGTCTGAGATTGACTCCACCTCAGTGGATCAACCGGGTCGAGTCGAAAAGCAAAAGAATCCCTACGAGGGCGCGCACCCAACACAATGTGATGATGCGAAAGATATTCGTATTAAAGCGGATAAGGCGATGGCTGAAGCTGCCCCGGCGGCGGCAACAGTGCCACTGGCGATTATCCCAGATACCCAAGCGATTAAAACTGATCCCGGCAGCACCTATATTCGCATGCCATCTTTTGATCAGGTCGTGGCAGACCCGGTACTCTATGCCCATGCAGACCGGATTTTTCACCGCGAGACTAATCCAGGCAACGCACGCCCATTAGTGCAGAACCAGGGTCGCAATGATATTTGGGTCAATCCGCCGCCGATCCCTCTCGAGACCGAGGAGTTGGATTGGGTGTTTGAACAGCCCTATAAAAGGGTGCCTCATCCATCCTATGGTGAGAGTAAAATCCCTGCCTACGATATGATTCGCTTTTCAGTAAATATTATGCGCGGCTGTTTTGGTGGCTGCACATTCTGCTCTATTACTGAGCATGAGGGGCGCATTATTCAGAGCCGGTCTGAAAAATCCATTCTTGATGAAGTGGAAAAAATTCGTGATATGACCCCTGGATTTACCGGGGTTATTTCTGATCTTGGTGGACCAACCGCCAATATGTATCGTTTAAATTGCAAAGATAAAAAGATTGAAGAAACCTGTCGCAGGCCTTCCTGTGTGTATCCGTCGATCTGTGTCAATCTTGAAACTGACCATAAGCACACCACCCAGCTGTACCGTAAAACCCGCGAACTTGAGGGAGTTAAAAAAGTGGTTGTGGCCTCGGGGCTGCGCTATGACCTTGCGGTTAAAGATCCGGAATATGTTAAAGAGCTGGTCACCCATCATGTGGGCGGCTATTTAAAGATTGCGCCTGAGCATTCCGAAGATGGTCCGCTGACCAAGATGATGAAGCCAGGAATGGGCAGCTATTACGAATTTAAAGAGATGTTCGAGCGGTTCTCGAAAGAGGCGGGTAAGAAGCAGTATTTGATTCCATACTTTATTTCGGCCCATCCAGGCTCCACCAATGAAGATATGATGAGTCTGTCTCTGTGGTTAAAAAATAATGGCTTTCGGGTGGATCAGGTACAGAACTTTTATCCTTCTCCTATGGCGTCAGCGACAACCATGTATTACACCGAGAAGAATCCATTGAAGCCCCTTGGGCGCAACAATGATGAGAAGATATTTAGCGCCAAGAGCAAAGAGCAGCGCACCCTACACAAGGCGTTTCTGCGTTATCACGATCCAGAAAACTGGCCGATGTTGCGCAAGGCTTTGCGCCGTATGGGCAGGGCTGATCTGATTGGGAGTGGCGATGCTTTTTTGGTGCCTGGCGAGTCCCGCAGGGAGAGAGAGCTCAAGAAGCGCGAAACTAAGAAGCAGCGGCCGCAGTCGAGATCATCTCGATCAGCGCCGCGCAGAAGAGGCTAATTGAGAGAGATCCTCTAGGCTGGATATAGGCGGGAGATAAGCGCTGGTACTGCGGTTTCAACACGTAATATTCGCGGCCCTAAATGCACCGACTCAAAGCCTATCTGGTTAAGTTTTTCTACTTCGTAGGGGATAAATCCGCCCTCTGGGCCAATGGCCAGACTTATAGGCCCTGCACTATTTACTGGACAGCTCTTATCGGTACCTGGATGAGCAACTAAAGCTGTGGACTGGGTAATAATGTCAGCTAGTTCATCCTCGACAAACGGCTTGAAGAGTTTACGCATAATAATTTCTGGCATCTGCGTATCTTGAGCTTGCTCCAATCCCAAAATAAACTGCTCCTGTAATGCCTCTGGTTGCAGGAATGGTGTTTGCCAAAAGCTTTTTTCCACCCGGCTGGAATTAATCAGATAGAGTTTCTTTACGCCCATAGCTGCAATGGTCTGCAGTATTCGGCGCAGCATTTTGGGGCGCGGCAGAGCCAGAATCATGGTTAGTGGTAATGGTGGAGGTGGCTGGGTGTCAAGGCTCAGCTCGATGGTTGCAGACTGGCTGTCGAGGGCGCTGATTAGACCCTGACCCATCATCCCATTGATTGCACCAACGCGAATTGAATCGCCCACTGCGGCTCGCTGCACGGATATCAGATGCTCAAGTTGGCGACCTGTGATCAGTGCAGATTGTTGATTGATTTGCTGTGGATTTAGTAGCAGTAAATTCATAGGGGTGATTGTAATAGATATTCATGGCTTTAGGGGTTGCTGATACTGGAGGTTTGCCCGATTTGCCCTATAATAAGGTTCAGGTCCCGTTCGATTAACTGGATAAATCCGTCGCCTCCTAAGCGACTGCTGGGGGTTCAAGTCCCTCACGGGACACCAGTTTTCTGCCATCTATAGTCTTTAATTAGCGCCTTTTTTAGCCTGTTACATATTAAATATATTAACTAGCCGTCGTGGTTTTTGGTAACCCAAGCCGTATCCGGTTGTATATTGTTCGCAGTTGGGCTTAGATTGGTCTGTTATTTAAGTGTATTAGCCTTTACGGAGTACACAAGACCACCGTCTGAGATGAGCTTTCAATAAAAATTAATCCAGACTATCTTTATTTTTAAATACAAGGGGTAGCTCAATGAGCAAATTATTAACTGTCTGTATAGCACTGGCTTTTTTGGTTGGTTGTGCCAAAGAAGAGGTTTCAATTCAGGTTGTAGAAGAGCCTATTATTCAAGAGCAGGCTGCTGTATCTAGCCCTATGCTGGTTGAATTTATGTGGTGTAAGGATGGCGCAGATTTTAGCCCGGATAGCTTTGCGGTTATGGTGGCTGAATGGAATGCACTGGATGCCGCTTCAACTAATCAGGCCGCAGGCGCGTTTGTGCTAGTACCTGAGATGGAATCTACTGACTTTGATCGTATCTGGGCCAATATTTGGAGTAGTCAAGATGCCAGAGATGCTGGCTGGAAAGAATGGTTGGAGAATGATGCTGCAGACTTTGGCGCCAAGTATGACAGTGTGATGGCCTGTAACCCGGAGCGGGTATTTCTGTTTGAATCAGAGCGCGTAGTGTCTCCTTCGGTTGCCTGGGAAGGTACCGGTCCTTTCCCCGCCAGATATAGTTTTTGTAATCTCAATGAAGGAAAAACTGAAGCAGATGTTGCTGCAGCAATTGGCCAGTTCCAAGAATGGGTTGCGGCTGGTCGTGAGGCTACTGGTGGCAATGGCTTTATGTCAACAAATCTGACACCTCAGTTTGATCCGTCAGCTACTGAAGGTGCGACGAGCGTCGATAGCTATCAGGGTGCTTTCTGGGGTAGTGCTGAAGAGCGCACTGCTGGAATGGCCGGGTGGATGGCTAAAGGTAATGCGGCCCGTGAAGCTTATGAGGCTGTATTCAGCTGCGACGACGTTGACTTTGACTTGCTTGGTGTTAAAGCTTTGAGATTTTAACTGTGGTTGAAAAAAGGCTGCCTTGGCAGCCTTTTTTTGTAGACTTTAGCACTACAGGTGCTATTGTTTTTAGCCTAAAAAAATAAACGAGTAAGTATATGTATTTATACTTCAGAGGAATACTAATAACGACAGCGGTTTTACTTGCCTCATGCGGTGGCGGTGGCGGTGGCAGTGGCAGTGGCAGTGGAAGTACGACTTCTGCGGTAGCGAATTTGGCTCCTTTATTTTCTGGCACTGACAGTTTTGAG
Organism: uncultured Pseudomonadales bacterium; assembly: GCA_943788875.1. Taxonomy (GTDB): domain Bacteria; phylum Pseudomonadota; class Gammaproteobacteria; order Pseudomonadales; family Porticoccaceae; genus HTCC2207. Next base: position 137,657 of record CALSSA010000009.1, read on the forward strand.
ATCCTTGAAGGGCGCCAACCTAATTTAAGCTTAAATTTTTCTGATCCGGAAGGGGCAGTCATAGCCACTTCTATTACTGGTGGTGTCGATCAGGGCCTGTTTGAGTTGTCTCAATCAGGCGTGGTTCGCTTTCTGTCCCTGCCTGATTATGAAAGTCCTGCCGATGAGGGCGGTGATAATAATTATAGGATTATTATCACCGCTTCAGATGGCACAAATCAGACTATTCAAAGTATTAATATTACTGTGATGGATGCACTCGAGGCGCGTGTCGTCGATGGTCCGGTTGCTCGTAGTCGAGTATCTATTGTTGACAGTGGTGACTCTGGCGCCAATGCAATTGAATCTAGTACGACCACTGATGAGCAGGGTTTTTTTGTATTACAACCACCAGAGACTAGTTGTGTTACCCCCGATGGCTGCGAAATTGTCATACTGGCTGTGGGTGGTGTGGATATTGTCACTAACAATGATTTGGGAGATCTGGTTTTATCTGGCAGTGCCTTGCTGGACAGGAACTTTAATATAACCCCCATAAGTACCATGTTGGTTAATGCCGCTAACCCGCAGCTATTGTTAGACGGCTTTGGCCTGAATCTGACATTAGAAGATATAGCCACCATAGATCCCTGGCAGCTTGCACAGGATGAAAACTATGCCGCTGAGCAACTCTTAAGGGCTAACCAGCAATTGCTCGGTCTGATGTTAACGGCAAATAGCCTGATCGACGATGGGCAGATTGGGTCTGAGGACGTTAATTCAGCACTTGCAGCTGCATTGTCGAGTGCCATACAAAGCAACAGTGAAACTTTAAACCTTGCCAATGCGGATGTTCTATCTTCCATATTGATTGCTTCTGCTGCGTCCCTAGGTGCACCTTTGATAGAGGGCTCTGCAGAAGTCGTTGCCGCCAGACTGGCAATGTTGAATCAGGTACTGGCCAATGATGATGTTGCTCCTACAGAGAATGTTGCGGCCGCTGTGATTAGCAGCTCGCAGTTGGAGCTGCAATCTGCGGTTGAACAGCTCAGCGCCGGCGAGATAGATTCTGTCGAGTTTAGTAGTTTAACCTCTGTGGATGAGCTATTTGCCGAACTTCCCGTGTTTGCTCTATTTCCAGATTACGATGGCGATGGATTGGCTGATGTCACTGATGAAGATGATGATGGAGATGGGGTTGATGACGAGCGCGACCCTTTTCCTTTGGACAGTAGTCTAACCCCACCAACAGCGCTCATTGCGAGTAACGTAGTTTCCGGTTCAGTGCCCCTAGTAGTGAGTTTTGATACTAGCGATAGCAGCATTGGCAGTGGCAATGTTAGTGATGTGACTTATAGTTGGTCTTTTGATGATGGATCTCAGGCCAATGGTCAGGAGGTTGAGAACGTTTACGCCATTGATGGGGAATTCTCTGCGCAATTGACTATCACAAATGGGGATGACCTCAGTCATAGTGCGGCTGTGGTCATTTCGGTTGCTCCGTCAGAGACTAGTTACACAGTTGCCGGCACGATTAAAGTGGCTGAATCTATGGCTGTGGATTTGGATGTTAATAATAGCGACTCAGCGCCCACCGAAAACAATAGTCGGGAGACTGCCCAGCTTGTTTCTAACCCAGTGACCCTAGCCGGTTATGTCAATACAGCAGGCGTAGGTGAGGAGGGTACCTCCAAGGTCTCTGGCGACGTTGATGATGTATTTGCCATCAATGCACTCGGCGGTGAAATTATTAATCTCAATATGTCGGATCCTAATCAAACAGATTTGGATCTGTATATTTATGACAGCATTGGAGAGCTGATCGACTACTCTATTGGTGTTACTCAGTTTGAAAGCTCTAAGCTTCCAGATATTGGAGGACTCTATTATATCAACGTCACGGTCTATGATACTGGCGCTTCCACCTACGTGCTGACTGTTGGTCGCGATGCAGAGCAGACCAGCACAGGTTGGTCAGCGGCAGATGATATTGTGATTGGTGATGTGATTGTCCAGCAGCGTCCTAGTAAATTGCGCTCGATCAGCAATTTTATGGCCCAGCAGAAGTCCCTTGCTGCGGTGCGTAGCGCCGGGAACTCAGGTCCAGCGCTCTATAGCTATGGGCAGTCGGTTGCTGACCAGCCCGTTGCGTCTAAAACCAGATCAATTACAACTCAGGCACTTTCAGAATTAGAACTCAAGGCGGCGACATTGCGCAAGGTCAAGGCCATCTCGAAACAGGTTGGAGTGGAATACGCAGAACCAAACTATATACACAGGCGTTTGGCAATAACGCCAAATGACCCTCGTTATCAGGCTCAGTGGCACTATCCTAAAATCAACCTGCCTGCAGCCTGGGATATCAGTACTGGCGATATCAGTGTAAAGGTTGCCGTGCTAGATACGGGAGTTTTTGATCAGCACCCGGATCTGGTTAATCGCTTGTCAGCAGATGATTATGACTTTATCGATGATATCAGTAACTCTGGTGATGGCGATGGAATGGATGCGGATGGCACTGACCCGGGCGATGGTCGCGACAATGAGCTTTGCTCTAACAGTGACTATGCTACCTCCAGTTTTCACGGCACCCATGTGGCGGGCACAATTGGTGCTGACAGTAACAATGATATGGATGTGGCTGGTGTTACCTGGGCGGGCGAGATTATGAATCTCAGAGTGCTGGGCTGCCTTGGGGGCTATGACTATGATATTGCCAATGCGATTAGATATGCTGCCGGTTTGGATAACTCATCCGGCGTGATTGTGGCCGATCCCGCAGATATTATCAATATGAGCCTTGGCGGTGGTGGTAGCAGTAATACTATGCAGCAGGCGGTGACGGATGCCCGTAATGCAGGACTGGTGATTATCGCTGCTGCTGGTAATTCTTCTAGCTCCCAGTTTTTCTACCCGGCAGCCTATGAGGGTGTAGTCTCTGTCTCCGCAACCAATTCACAGGACGGCCTTGCGAGTTATTCAAATTATGGAACCAGCATTGATATCAGTGCTCCTGGCGGGGAATATGGGGATAGTGATGGTGATGGCTATCAGGATTTGGTGTTTAGTACTCTAGCCATCATTGAAGATGGCGTTATTCAGCCTACTGTAGCCGCCTATCAGGGCACATCAATGGCTGCTCCTCATATGGCCGGCGTGGTCTCGCTTATGAAGGCTATCTATCCGCAGCTGACGCCGGATGATCTAGATGCGTTGATTGTCAGTGGGGAAATCAGTATTGATTTGGGCAGTCCTGGGCGAGATAACGACTTCGGTCATGGCCGTATTGATGCGTTAAAAGCAGCCAACTATGCCGACCTGCTGGCCAATGGAACACCGATTCCGATGACGCCGATTTTACAGATGAGTTACTCCTACTTAAATTTTGGGCGCCTTTTAAGCGCCATTGATGTATCGGCTTACAATAGCGGTAACGGCGATCTGGTGATATCTGATGTGCAGATATCAGAGAGCTTTGTGACAGTTTCCAGCCCTGATTCGAACGATGGTCTGGGGGTTTATCAGGTGACTATAGATCGTACCGGGTTGGCTATAGGTATCTACGGGGCAACAATAACGTTTAACTCCAATGGCGGCGACATTGCTCTTGATGTGAGATTCGAGGTGGCGGCAGAGGATGACCTGACCTCGGGCAATGCTGGGTTGATCTACACGATTCTCTATAATGTGGCTGGCGATGAAACAGTATCTTCGACAATCTCTTCAGCGACTGATGGAGAATACCAGTTTAGTCTCGATATTCTGGGTGGCGTCTATAACCTGATTGCAGGGTCAGACAGTGACAATGATGGTTATATTTGTGGCCCCGGTGAAGCCTGTGGTCTTTATCCACTAATCGACTCTCCTGTCGATTTGATTCTCAATCAAGACCTGAGCGAGGTTGATTTTGGTGTGACCTTTGTAATTCCGTCCAGCTCAGATGCTGGTGTCAATCAGGCATTTAAAGTTAGATAGACTGTGGGATATGGATTGATCTCTTCGGCTAGGAGCCGAAGCGACCCCTCTGGGGCTGCGTCGCGTCGCGACTTGTCCAAAATGCGATGCATTTTGTCGAACCCACTAGGATTCTCACGTTATTTCCCATACATAAGAAAGGACTTTTAAAAAGGACTTTTAGATATTGCACTGGGATAGGGATTGATCTCTTCGGCTAGGAGCCGAAGCGACCCCCCTGGGGCTGCGTCGCGTCGCGACTTGTCCAAAATGCGATGCATTTTGTCGAACCCACTAGGATTCTCACCCTATCCCACCGCCATAAAAAAAGCCCCTTAAAAAGGGGCTTTTAAATATGGCGGTGGGATAGGGATTCGAACCCTAGATACGCTATTAACGTATGCCAGTTTTCAAGACTGGTGCATTCAACCGCTCTGCCATCCCACCTGATACAGTTATGACTGGATCCATTCTGCTGCGACCCTGACAATAAAGGCGCTGATTATACAGCGCCTTTATTTACTGACAAGTAACAATTACTCCTTTGGCGCTTTTTCAGCAGATTCCTTTGCTACAGGCGCTTCTGGACTGACTTTAGGCTTTAATTTCTCCACAATTCTTTTCTTGCGCGGATCATTTGATGCCCTTGGTGCGGCGACCTTTGGCGTTGCTTTTGCTGCTGGCGCTGCTGTTTCAGCAGATTTGGCTGCAGCCACGACAGGGCGCTCGGTGCTAATTTCTACTTTGCTGGCCGATTTGGGTTTATGTCTTGGGTCATTGCTGGCTCGAGCACCTGATGCTTCTTCTGATTGCGCCTCAACCGCTGCCTTTGGTTTTGCCTTGGCTTTAGGTTTGGCTTTGGCCTTTGCTTTGGCTTTTGGTGTAGCCTTGGCACTGTCAGGTTTTGATGCTTCATCAGCGGGCGAGGCACTGGCTGGAGAGCTTGCTTCACTCTCTGCTACAGGTGCGTCTTTCTTTACTGCTTTTGGTTTGGCCGCTGCTTTGCGCTTTGGTTTTGCTGCTGCTGCTGGTTTGTCAGTGGCTGCATCTGCAACTGGACTGGCTACCGGTGCTTCGGCTGCTGCTGGAACTGCTGCTGGAGCATCCGTCTTGTCGGCTGTCGTCGGACTCTGTGCAGTTTTATCAAGCATTTCCTGAGGCACATCTTGGCGCTGACGACGACGGCGGGGACCTCTGCGTTTTTCATCTGGACGACGTTTTAGTTGATCGCCCTGAACCGTTTTGTCCTCTGCGTTGTTCTCAACTGGTTTGCTATCCTTAGTGGCATTGTCGGTCTTTTTATTTTGATCGCGGCGGCTATTGCGGCGGCTATCATTATTGCGAGGCTCGTTGCTACGAGATTCGCTGTTACGAGACTCATTATTACGTGCCTCGTTATTTCTGTTGCGGTTGCCGTTATTCCGGTCTTCTGTCTGCTTGTCACCGGACTGATCGTTCCTGCGATTATCATTGCCACGATTGTCGTTACCGCGGTTATCAGTATTGCGGTTATTAGAGCGACGGTTGTTGCGGCCACGATTATTTTGTCCACCACGGCTGCGATTATTGCGGCTTTTTGGTTTTGGCTTTTCCTCTTCCTCTTTGGCAGGGGTTCCACCAAACATGCTATCCCACAAGCGTTTTGCCAGACCTGGGGTCTTGGGTTTTTCCTCGACAACTGGCGTAATGGTGGGTGCTGGGGTTGAGGGAACAATCGTTTTTACTGCTGGCTGTGCAAGTACTTTTGCATTGTCTCCGGTCTCCGCAATTACTTCAATTTCTGGCTTGCTCAGCTCATGGGCCATCTTGTAGCTGAAGTCAGAACTGTCTTCATCCTGGGTGCGGATTCTCACCACTTCAAAGTGCGGCGTTTCCATTTCGGTATTGGGCAGTACTGTAACTTGAATTTTGTTGCGTGCTTCAATATCCGAGATTTCTTTACGTTTTTCGTTGAGCAGGAAGGTAGCCACTGGGACAGGAACAATGGCACGAATCTCACGGCTGAATTCCTTCTGTGCTTCTTCCTCTACTAAACGTAGGATAGATAGCGCCAGTGATCTGGTACCACGAATCGTGCCTTGACCTTTACAGCGAGGACAAATCTTGGACATGGTTTCTTCAAGGGAAGGGCGCAGACGCTGTCGAGACATTTCCAGCAGGCCAAAGCGAGAAATGCGCCCAACCTGAACTCTGGCACGGTCAACCACCAGGGCATCACGCATTTTATTCTCAACTTCTTTTTGGTGCTTGCTGTTAAGCATATCGATAAAGTCGATAACAATCAGGCCACCGACATCGCGCAGTCGCAGCTGGCGTGCAATTTCTTCTGCGGCTTCTTTATTTGTATTAAATGCAGTCTCTTCAATATCGCCACCCTTAGTTGCTCGGGCGGAATTGATGTCAATGGAGACCATGGCCTCGGTGACATCAATAACAATTGAGCCGCCAGAGGGCAGTGACACTTCTCGACAGAATGCTGTCTCGATCTGATTTTCAATCTGGTAGCGATTAAATAAGGGAATTTCGTCCTGATAAAACTTCACCTTGCTGGTGAAGTCAGGCATTACCGTACCAATAAACGCCGCTGCCAGAGCGTAGGCTTCTTCACTATCGACAATAACTTCGCCAACATCCTGGCGCAGGTAGTCGCGAATGGCGCGCACAATAACATTGCTCTCTTGGAACAGAAAATGCGGTGCTTTGGAACCGGTGGCTTCCTCAGTGATGGTAGTCCACAGCTGCAGCAAGTAATCCAGATCCCATTGCAATTCTTCTGTGGCGCGACCTATGCCTGCAGTCCGGACAATGGCGCCCATTCCATCGGGAATGGTCAAGCCGCGCATGGCTTCACGCAGCTCAGCTCGCTCATCACCTTCAATGCGACGGGATATTCCTCCGGCACGAGGATTGTTTGGCATCAGCACCAAATAGCGACCAGCAAGACTCATAAAGGTTGTCAGAGCAGCGCCTTTGGATCCGCGCTCTTCTTTCTCTACCTGTACCAGGACTTCCTGGCCTTCTTTGATGGCATCTTGAATGCGCACCCGACCACCGTCTGAAGAGTTCTTTTTAAAGTACTCACGTGAGATTTCTTTTAATGGCAGAAAGCCATGACGCTCGGCGCCGTAGTCGACAAATGCGGCTTCCAGGCTTGGCTCTACTCGGGTAATTTTACCCTTGTAAATATTGGATTTTTTTTGTTCTCTGGTTCTGTTTTCAATATCCAGATCGTATAGCCGTTGGCCATCGACCATTGCAACTCGCATTTCTTCTGTGTGCGAGGCGTTAATTAACATGCGTTTCATAGTTCACCTTTACTCATAATTTAGAGTGAGCAGTAGTGAATTGAGGCAAAGGGAAGAGGTTTAAAACGAAGGGCTTTACATCTTTTTGTGGCTACCAACAATGTGTCTCTAAGCAGCTCAACTCCTTCATGGCCCGTAGTTACTGGGGCGGGGGAGGATGTTGGCTACATCAGCAGCGATGTAATTCAATACTGTTTAAGGCTGTCGGTTATCTCTATTAACCCAGCGGTGCTGGTCGTGGATAAACCTTGTAACATCAAACAATATTAATAAAATCTTTCGTTTTGCTATTGCGCAATCACTGAATTCTGACCAGCTAAAGGGACTGTTTAACAAAATGTTGCAGTCTATCCTGGTGCAGTGATGGCTCTAAAAACCTGTTTCTAAACCTGTCTTTCACTGGCTGAGCTCACTCAGCTGTTGTCGGTTAACCGCTTCTTTTATGGAGCAGAAAACCATCTATTCTTAACCCAGATTCAATCTTGGGAGCAGTTCATCCTTGGGCACACACATAATTTTTTTTGTCTAACCAAGGGACTTCGCGGGCTGCAATATAACAACAAATGCCAGTGGCTACAATTGAAAGCGATAAATAAGTTGGGTGAATCTCTCTCTGGTGGTTACAATGACGCCGTTTTCACTAGCCTACAGTTGTCCTACCTTGTCTGATTCAGAGTCAAAGCCAAATTTTAGTAAAGTTACCTTCGTCGATATTGGCCCGGAGCACGATGGCCAGCGCCTGGATAACTTTCTGATACGCCACCTTAAAGGTGTACCGAAGTCGCGAATTTATAATCTGCTGCGCAAGGGTGAGGTGCGGATCAATAAAGGTCGCGTGAAGCCGGATACCAGAGTCAAAGACGGCGATATTTTACGTATTGCGCCGATTCGCACGGCTCAGCGTGGTGCAGTGCCGGAGCCTGGGCAGCAGTTAAAGCGCTATCTGGCGGAGAATATTCTCTTTGAAGACGATGGGTTGTTGGTGATTAACAAGCCTAGCGGTTTGGCTGTCCATGGTGGCAGTGGTATTAGCCTCGGAGCAATTGAGGCGCTGAGGGCAGAGCGCCCACAGCAGCGGTTTCTTGAGCTTGTTCATCGCCTGGATCGAGAGACCAGTGGCTGTTTAATGCTGGCCAAGAAGCGCTCGGTGCTTTTGGCACTGCAGACAGCCATGCAGCGCAATCAGGTAGAAAAACGCTATAAAGCGCTGGTGAAAGGTCAGTGGCCCAAGGGCAAGGCAACTATTAATGCACCGTTGCGCAAGAACACGTTGTCTGGTGGTGAGCGGGTTGTCAGGGTAGACGCTGATGGCAAACCCTCGGTTACCCATTTCAAGATTGAACAGCGCTTTAAGCAGGTGACCTTGCTGGATATTAAGCTGGAGACTGGGCGGACTCACCAGATAAGGGTGCATTGTCAGTTTTCTGGTCAACCGATAGCTGGTGACCCCAAGTACGGTGAAGGTCCATTTAACGAAAGCCTCAAAGACTCTGGATTAAAGCGCCTGTTTTTGCACGCCAGTAATCTGCGTTTTAGGCATCCGCTCTCTGGAGACTGGGTAGAGATCGAGGCGCCATTGCCTAAGGATCTGGATTCAGTGCTAGGTAAATTGCTGTAATAATGATGGCTAAAGAATCTCCTAAGCTAATTATTTTTGACTGGGACGGCACTCTGTCTGATTCTGTGTCTCGCATTGTTAGCTGTATTCAGCTGGCGGCCGCAGATCATCAAATGCCAGAACCCACATTTGATCAGGCCAAGGATATTATTGGTCTTGGATTACGCGAAGCGATTGCGCAGCTATTTCCCGCTGCCGAACAGGGTCTGGTCGAGGAATTCTCTCTCAGCTACTCAGCTCATTATCGGGGCCAGGATAGCAGTCCCTGTGATTTCTTCCCCAACGTGTTGGACAGCTTGCAGCAGCTGCGGAATCAGGGCTACCTGTTAGCAGTGGCCACTGGTAAAAGTCGAGCTGGATTGGATCGGGTATTGCAGGCTACTGGGTTAAATAATATGTTTCATGGTTCGCGCTGCGCTGATGAGACTGCGTCTAAACCGCAGCCCTTGATGCTAGAGCAGCTATTGCAGGAGTTTAAGGTGCTGCCGCAGCAGGCGTTGATGGTCGGTGATACCGAGTTTGATATGGAGATGGCGGTCAATGCTGATATGCCAAGGCTTGGGGTATCCTATGGGGCGCATCACGCAGACCGATTGCTGGCCTATCAGCCGATTGCCTGTATAGATCATTTCCCAGAAATAATTAATCTACTGTAGTCAATTGCTCAGGGTATCTTAATATCCCATTCCCTGAGCATGGAGCAGAGATCAATGAGAGGTAGTCCTACTAGAGAGCTGGGGTCATTGCTGTTGACTGCGGCAAACAGACTGATCCCCAGAGCCTCTGCTTTAAAGCTGCCAGCACAGTCATAGGGTTGGTCTGCAATAAGATAATCTTCGATCTGCTGTGCACTCAGGGTTCTAAAACACACCTCTGTGCTATTGACCCTAGATTGCTGGGTCAGTTTACCCAGGCTGATCTGAGCAATGCTGATGCCGCAGTGAAACAAAACTCTGCGGCCCGATTGAGCTGCCAGCTGAGCGACAGCCCTTTGATGATTGCCTGGCTTGCCTAGAATTGTACCGTCGAGTTCCTCGACCTGATCTGCTCCAATCACAATGGCCTGGGGGTAATCTTGTGCAATTCGCTGGGCCTTTTGTTCTGCGAGCCGCTGGGCCATGGTGATTGCGGTTTCTCCCGCTAGAGGGCTTTCATCTATATCTGGTGACACGCAGGTGAATTCAATGCCAAGACGCTGCAGAAGCATTTTTTTATAGGGAGACGACGAGGCGAGTATTATTGGTAGCATGGGGTCTATTGTACGCTAACTTGTAGCTGGTTTTAGCGCTTCTCTGAGGCTGTCGGGTTGGATAATTATGCCATGGTCGAGAATAGGCCGGCCTGACTGCTGGAATAAGCCCTCAAGCCCTGTAATTTGCGCAATTTTCTTTGACAGATCACGGTCTTGACCCTATCATGCGCGCCTAACTGGGTACCACCGTAATTATGGCACTGCCAACTCTTATAGATCCGCGCAAACTGGCACTTCAGGGCAATGTCCTTGAAGGCACTGTAAACGTTGAAGATCTGCCGAGACTAGATTCCTCAGTGAATTCTATCTGCGGGCCGCTAGAGGCAAAGGTGCAGTTTGGGCTCGATGAGTCTAGGGCCAAGGTTGTTAATGGCGATGCCAAGGTATCTGTAGAGACAATTTGCCAGCGCTGCTTGGACCCACTAGTGGTCGAATTGAAGGCAGAGTTTGCGGTTCAGGTTATTTGGTCGGAAGAGCATATCAACCGTGTCGCAGCAAACTATGAGCCCTGGCTTGTGCTGGACAAAATGGCAAACCTCAATGAGTTGCTTGAGGATGAGATTTTATTGGCTTTGCCGCTGGTCAATTACCATGATTTTGGTGAATGTACTGGCGATACCTTTTTAAACGAGGTCGAAGCCGTTGGTGATGAGGTTGTCGCAGACAATCCATTTAATGTTTTGCTGCAGCTGAAGAAGTAACAGCTGCTAAATATTTTTACGTAGGAGTAATCTATGGCCGTTCAAAAGAGTCGTAAAACCCGATCCAAACGTGGCATGCGCCGTTCACATGACGCACTGACCGCAGCCACTGTCTCTGTTGATGCTGTTAGTGGCGAAAAGCATCTGCGTCACAATGTGACTGCGGATGGTTTTTACCGTGGTCGCAAAGTCATTGAGACCAACGTCGACTAACTGAAAGACTTTCTTGGCAAGTTCTATCAGAATTGCCGTTGACGCTATGGGTGGGGATTCAGGTCCCCGCACTGTAGTGGCCGCGCTGGTCAAATCGCTTCGCAAACATCCCACAGTTTCTGCGCTGTTGTTTGGTGATCAGCAATGCCTGCAGGATGAACTCAGTCTCTGCACTGACCAGTCCCTTCTATCCAGAATTGACGTCTGCCATTCTCCGGACGTTGTCGCCAGTACCGATCAGCCCTCAGTTACACTGCGTCGCAAGCGTAATACCTCCATGGGTATGGCCCTTAGAGCTGTCGCCGATGATCGTGCCAGCGCCTGTATCAGCTGCGGCAACACCGGCATGCTGATGGCTCTGGGTATGCTTGAACTAAAAACATTGCCCGGCATTGCCCGACCAGCTATTTGTGCAATATTGCCGACGAGTCAGGGGCATTCATATATCCTTGATCTGGGTGCAAATCTGGACTGCTCCGCGCAACAGTTGCTGGAATTTGCTCTGCTCGGCTCATTGACTGCCCAAGCTCTCGATGGGCTCACTTCACCTCAGGTGCGGTTGCTCAATGTTGGCGAGGAAGTTAGCAAAGGAAGCGAGGTGATCAAAGTAACGGCTGAGTTGCTTAATGTCGAACCTTTGATTAACTATGCTGGCTTTATTGAGGGTGATGGTATTTTTAAAGGGCTAGCCGATGTTGTGGTCTGCGATGGCTTTACTGGCAATGTGACACTTAAATCCAGCGAAGGCGTAGCCAGGATGATAGGGGGTTTGATCGAAGATTCATTTCGCGGTAGCTGGCTGAGTAGGCTGCTGTCATTGTTTCTGGCTGGCACCATTAGAGATCTTCGTCGCAAGCTGGATCCAGCGGTTTATAACGGCGCTCATTTGCTGGGTTTGACCGGAGTTGTGGTGAAAAGTCATGGTGGCGCTGACGAGCATGCCTTTGGTTATGCTCTGGATGTGGCGATAGAAGCGGCTAAACACAATCTTCCTGAGGTTTTGTCACCTATACTTCAGGCTAAATATCAGCAACATTAATATAGAGGACTTATGGAAAAGAGTAACCTGGCATTTGTATTTCCCGGACAGGGATCGCAGAAGATTGGCATGTTGTCAGAGTTGGCAGCGGCCAATTCCCTTGTTGAATCAACTTTTGCTGAGGCCTCTGAAGCGCTGGGCTATGACCTGTGGGCGATGATTCAGCAGGGTGAGCAGGAGGATATCAACCTCACTGAGCGCACCCAGCCTATGTTGCTTGCCAGCAGTGTCGCTATTTGGCGCCTGTGGAATGATAAAGCCGGGCCACTGCCTGCCCAGATGGCTGGGCACAGCCTTGGCGAGTGGTCTGCTCTGGTCTGCGCCGGTGCTGTCGATTTTGTCGATGCAGTAAAAATTGTCCGGGCGCGGGGCGCCTATATGCAAGAGGCAGTGCCTGTTGGAGTAGGCGCTATGGCAGCTATTTTGGGCCTGGATGACCAAATCATTGTTGAAGCCTGTGAGTCGGCTCGTCAGGATGAGGTCGTAGATGCGGTTAATTATAATGCGCCGGGTCAGGTAGTTATTGCCGGTTCGGCTGCCGCAGTGGATCGCGCCATTGATATTTGCAAGCAAGCTGGCGCCAAACGCGCTATGGCACTACCTGTTAGTGCGCCTTTCCATACCTCATTGATGAAGCCAGCGGCTGATAAACTCGCTGAGCTGGTTGGGGGCACCCAGTTTAATACTCCACAGATTCCTGTTATTCACAATGTTAATGCCAAGTCAGAGGCTGACCCAGCGGCGATCAAGGCGTTGATGTTGGAACAGATATACAGGCCAGTAATGTGGGTCGACTGCATTACAGCGCTCAAGCAGGGCGGTGCAAACCTGTTTATAGAATGCGGCCCAGGTCGGGTACTCAATGGTCTGACCAAGCGCATCGATAGAGATTTAACCTCATTGGCCACCGATGACTCGCCAAGTCTGGACAATGCATTAACCTCAGTTTAAAAAATAATTTAAGGAGTACAGAATGACTGCAGAACAAAAGGTAGCTTTGGTAACTGGCGCGAGCCGCGGTATAGGTGCAGCCATTGCCGACAACCTAGGCAGTGCGGGCATTGTCGTTGTAGGCACAGCGACTACTGAAGCTGGAGCTGAGAAAATTAGCCAGCGTTTTGCGGAGAACAATATTGTAGGCCGTGGCATGGTTCTCAATGTCACTGAGGTCGACTCCATCAATACTGTGCTGGCAGCCATAGCAGAGGAGTTTGCAGCGCCAACTATATTGGTCAATAACGCCGGTATCACTAAAGATAATATTTTAATGCGCATGAAAGAAGAGGAATGGACGGACGTGGTGGATACCAATCTAACCGCTGTCTTCCGCCTGGCTAAGGCCTGTGTGAGAGCAATGACCAAGGCGCGCTGGGGTCGAATTATAAATATTAGCTCGGTAGTGGGCTCTATGGGCAACGGTGGGCAGAGCAACTACTCAGCGACCAAAGCTGGTGTAGAGGGCTTTTCCAGAGCTCTGGCTAAGGAATTGGGTTCAAGAAGCATTACGGTCAACGCTGTGGCGCCAGGCTTTATTGCGACGGATATGACTAAAGATCTTCCAGAGGCAAATAAAGAGGCTATGCTTAGTCAGATTCCGCTGGCTCGCTTAGGTAACCCAGATGAGATCGCTGCGGTGGTCAATTTTCTGGTTTCTGAGGCCGCTGGCTACATAACTGGGGAAACAATCCATGTAAATGGTGGAATGTATATGTCCTAAGTGATTGATTTTTCGGGAAAAGCAGGGTTTTTTTCATAGGGTACTAGCATTTTAGGATTTGTAAGGTAAAATGCGCGCCACTTAAACACAGATTATAGTTACCAGAGCTCTCTGGGCTTGGTAACAGGACAGACATCAGATCCCCATAGGAGTGGAAACACGATGAGCAATATTCAAGAACGCGTTATCAAAATGGTTGCAGAGCAGCTTGGTGTTAAAGAAGAAGAAGTGCAGATTTCGTCATCCTTTGTAGAAGACCTGGGTGCAGACTCACTGGATACAGTGGAGCTGATTATGGCTCTGGAAGAGGAATTTGATGCTGAGATTCCTGACGAAGACGCCGAAAAAATTGCAACCGTTCAGGATGCAATCACCTATATTACTGCCAACGGCTAAGTTTAGCTGGTAGACAAAAGCCGCTCCTTTCGGGGCGGTTTTTTTATGGGCGGTACTTTTGTGGCAAAGGTTTGACATAATGCAACTCTTTACCAGAGCGACAATAGATAGACGGCCTCTATGCAGCAGATAAAATTCTATTCAAGTATTAATGGCGAGCTCAGCGCTGGCGGACGAGCGGCAAGACTGCTTCAGGATCGCGGCCTGTTCTATGGCCATGGTCTGTTTGAGTCTATGGCGCTGCAATCTGCCCAGGTGCCGCTTTTGGCCGAACATCTGCATCGGCTCTACGAAGATGCTCCTAAGCTCGGTATTAATCTGCAGGCTGGCTCAGTGGAGTCCTGCCTAGAGCCGTTTATAGCAGCGCTAATGGCTGATGGTTTGCAGACCTGTGTGATCAAGATAATAGTTACGGCTGGTGTAGGGGGGCGTGGTTACCAGAGCCCGACACCTATCAAGCCCAGAATAATCTGCCTCAGCGCGCCTATGCCTGAGGATATGGCTGCACAGAGGACCGAGGGCGTTAGTCTGTGGCGCTGTGACTACAGGTTACCTGTTAATCCTGTGCTCGCCGGGATTAAGCACCTCAATCGACTTGATCAGGTGTTGGCGCGCAATGAATGGCAGTCCTCAGAGTTTGCCGATGGTTTGATGTTGACTGCTGACGACAATCTTGTAGAGGCTATCTCGGCAAATATTTTTGTTAATACTGAGAATGGTTGGGCGACCCCAGCCATAAATAATGCCGGTGTTAATGGCGTGATGCGCAAGTTGCTGCTAGAGCAGATATTTGCCAAGGCTGCAATACCTGTTGTGAGTCGAACTATCAATGCAGCGGAACTAACGGAATGCAAAGAGATATTTATCTGTAATTCAATCAGAGGACTTTTGCCCGTGTTAGCCGTTAGAGGCTCGAGTCACGAATTTAATCTGGATCTGGCTATCGGAGCGCAGACAAAAATGCTTCAATCTTGTCTCAGGGATAACTATGTTGGCTTTTAATGATTAGATCCACCTGTCGTGTTGCCGGGCTATTTGCTGTGCTGCTAGTTATTGGCGGGCTGTGGCTGTTTGGTTGGGTGCAGGGCCATCTGGATGCGCCAGTTGATCTGCAACAGCAGACAGTTGATAAACAGGGGCAGTTAATCTGGACAGTCCCCCGGGGCACTACATTAGGGCGAATTAATCGGCAGCTTTTTGCCCGCCAGATTCTATCTCACCCGAAAATTATGTCGGGCTATGCAAAGTTAACTGACCGCACCTCAATTCAGGCAGGTAGCTACTGGATAGACTCTAAGGACAGTGCCCGCACATTGCTGGACAAATTTAATCGCGGCGAGGTTATTCGCCATCAAATCACCTTTCCCGAGGGCTGGTCATTTAAGCAGTGGCTTGGCCATCTGGCGAGCCAGTCGCAGTTTTCAGTGGTAGCAGATAGCTCAGTGGAGCAGCTATTGGCATCGGCAGATATTGATCTGGCACATCCCGAGGGATGGTTCTTTCCGGATACCTATAGTTATACTGACACAGACTCGGCAGTGCATATTTTGCGTCAGGCCCACATTAAAATGAAAATCGTACTCGAAGATGCCTGGCAGGACCGTGAGTTTGGGCTGCCCTACAAGTCTGCCTACGAGGCGTTGATTATGGCCTCAATTATTGAAAAGGAGACTGGGTTAGTGGAAGAGCGGGATGCCATTGCCGGTGTCTTTGTGCGGCGCCTGAATCTGGGTATGCGCCTGCAGACAGATCCCACTGTGATCTATGGTATGGGAGATAGTTACAACGGCAATATTCGCCGCTCGGATTTAAAACGACTTACTCCATACAACACTTATAGAATAAAAGGCCTGCCGCCGACACCTATTGCAATGCCAAGCGCTGCGGCAATTAATGCAGCGCTTCATCCACTGGACGGTTCTAGCCTATACTTTGTAGCGCGAGGTGATGGTGGCCATTATTTTTCTGATAGTCTTGAGCAGCACCACCGTGCTGTTAAGCAGTATCAGATTAGGAACAGGGTGAAAAATTATCAGTCAGCACCACCAACGGACTAGAAGCAGGATCCAGATGCGCGGCAAATTTATTACTATTGAAGGCACAGAAGGGGTGGGCAAGACCACCAATATCCAGTTTATTCAGGATTGGATGCAGGCCAAGAAATTACCTTTTGTTGCCACCAGAGAACCGGGCGGTACACCGCTCGCAGAACAGATCAGAGAATTGCTGCTGGCCCCCAGAGAAGAACTTGTCTGTGACACTGCTGAATTATTACTGATGTTTGCCGGCCGCGCCCAGCATCTCAATCAGGTGATTGAACCCAGTCTGGAAGAGGGTGCCTGGGTGCTATGCGACCGCTTTACCGATGCCACCTATGCGTATCAAGGCGCAGGTCGCAATATGCGTAACGATCTCATTGGCGAGCTGGAAATGATCGTTCAGGGCAGTTTGCGACCTGACCTGACCCTGATTCTTGATATCCCAGTCGAACTGGGTCTAAAGCGTGCCAGCGACCGCAGTGAGCCTGATCGTTTTGAGCGTGAGAAAACTGAATTTTTTGAGTTGGTGCGCAATGGTTATCTGAAGATTGCCAAACAAAATCCTGATCGCTGTGTGTTAATTGATGCGTCGCAACCTCTGGCCAAAGTACAGCGGGATATTAACGTTGCCCTCGAGGCCTTCTGGTTTTCGTCCGAGGAGTCTGGTTAATGGCGCTGGCCCAGGAATCAGATCAGGTTGCTCTAGCCCTGCCTCTGCCCTGGCAAGAGCAGCTGTGGCAACGTTTTAATCAACGCCTGGAGCAGGGTAGGCTGCCACATGGGATGATGCTCTCAGGCCCAGCTGGAATAGGTGTTGAGCGCTTGGCCACGGCATTCTCTCAGCGTCTGCTATGTAATGCTGAAATGAGTAAGTATGCTTGCGGCTCCTGTAAAGGCTGCAAGTTATTAATGGCTGGCACTCATCCGGATCTTTCAATTCTTGAGCCTGCGGATGTGGGCAAGGGCATTCTGATTGACTCGGTGCGCAATCTGATAGCCCGGCTAGGTAAAACCGCTCAGCAGGGGGGCTGGAAAGTCGCCTTGATCAGTCCTGCGGAAGCCATGAATGAAAGTGCCTGCAATGCGTTGCTCAAAAGTCTTGAAGAACCGCAGGCGAAAACGCTGTTAATACTTGTATCACACAGAGCCAGTCTGGTGCCTGCGACGATTCGCAGTCGCTGTCAGATAGATAATTTGCCGGTGCCGGATCATCAGGTTGCCCGGCAATGGTTGATTGAGGTTGCGGGTGAGCAGCAGTCGATTGATCAGTCTCTGGCGTTAGCTGGGGGTAAGCCGCTGCTGGCACTGGAATATATGCAGAGCGATAGTCTTGAAAAGCGACACATGTTCGAGCAGTTAGTCGACAATATTCGCCACGGGGATCTGTCGCCAATGAGCGCGGCTCAGCAGGTGCAAAAGCTTAACAATGATCAGATGCTTGACTGGTTTATGCACTACCTGCATCGTCTGGTAACCGGAGAGCTGCAAAACTCTCTCAATCCAGCCTTATTTGAGTTTGGTGACCAGCTGCGCAAGGCTCGGGGCTGGGTGCTATCAGGGTCTAATATCAATCCACAGCTTATGTGGGAGGGTTTGTTTATGGACTGGGTAAAGGTATTCCGGTCGCCTCGATAGGCTGACCAGCGCAGTCTGTGCTAGGCTCTGAACAGGATGCTGAGTTTTATAATGAAGCAAGATGCTGTGTTTTATAATGAAGTGTGCAGGGAGAGGTATTGCTTATGGCGGGCAAGAAAGGATTTGGTGGTGGCAGTGGTGGTATTTTGGCCTTGGAGATTAAAGATGAGGCCCAACTCTACGAGCATTATATGTCTTTTGTCAGTGGCGGAGGTCTGTTTGTCCCCACTAAGAAAAGCCATGAGTTGGGTGATGATATTTTCTTTCTGTTAACCATTTACCTGAGCAATGAGCCTATTCCCATGACCGGTAAAGTGGTCTGGGTGACCCATAGTGGTTCTGGCAGTTCAAAACGGGAGGGAGTTGGCGTGCAGTTCACTGATGAGCAAGCCGACCTAAAGATACAGATAGAGCAGGCCCTGACTGGTATGGTGCAATCCCACCATCCCACCTTAACCATGTAAAAGGCCCGCAGCAACCATGTGGAAAAGCTGAATCGAGCAAATAGTCAAAGCTTAAAATAATTAAATAATAGGCGCGTTATAACCATGTTGGTAGATTCTCATTGCCACCTAGATCATCTGGATTTAACAGATAGAGAGGGTGGCCTCAGTGCCGTATTGGCGGATGCTAATGCTCGGGGCATTACCCAGTTTCTCTCGGTTGCGGTAGACCTAAAAAGCTCTGCCTCTCTGGTGGACCTCACTGCTCAGCACAGTAATATTTACTCCTCAGTAGGCGTGCATCCATTGCAAAAAGTGGATCAGCCTGTACCCACAGTGGAACAGCTACTGAGCTTAGCTAGGGCGCCCAATGTAGTGGCTATCGGTGAGACTGGGCTGGATAATTTTTATAGTGCCGATACCCATCAATGGCAGCGGGATAGTTTTATTAATCACCTGCAGGCTAGTCAGGAATGTGGCAAGCCGATTATCATCCATACCAGAGATGCGCGGGAAGAGACTATTGATCTGCTGCGCCAGTATCCACTGTCAGCTGGCGGGGTGATGCACTGTTTTACTGAGACTTGGGAGATGGCTGAGGCAGCTATAGAGCTCGGTTTCTATATTTCATTTTCTGGCATTGTGACCTTTAACAGTGCCGAGGATTTACGTGACGTTGTTCGGCGTGTGCCCCTAGACAGAATACTGGTGGAGACCGACTCACCCTGGCTGGCGCCTGTACCTTACCGCGGCCGCCAGAATGAACCGCAGTATGTGCTCGAAGTGGCCCAGACTGTGGCTGGGTTAAAAGGTATCAGTGTTGAACAATTAGCTGAAATTACCACACAAAATTTCTACCGATTGTTTAGAATAGCCGATCTAAAATCCGAACTTTAAAAACATATCTCCAAGATCAGTATTGAGTAATTATTATGACCGACCCAGCAGTTCCTGAATCACAGTTTATTATTCGTACATTTCCTGTCGGGCCTCTTGGCTGCAACTGCTCAGTTATTGGCGACAGACTGTCAGGGCGGGCGCTGGTGATTGACCCAGGTGGCAATGCTGAGCAGATATTGGGCCTGCTCAACGAATTAAACTTAAAAGCTGTGGCGATTATCCACACCCATGCTCATCTCGATCACATTCTTGCAGCCGGTGAAATTAAAAATGCCACCGGGGCACCGATCTATCTCCATGAGGGTGATCAGTTTCTGTGGGATATGGTTGAAGAGCAGTGCGCTCGATTTGGTGTGCCGCCAGTCAAGCTCCCCGAACCTGATAATTATTTGCACGATGATCATGATCTGGGCTGCTGTGGTGGTGTGGCTATTCACACTCCGGGGCACACGCCGGGATCAATCAGTTTTTGGTTTGAAGAATACAAAACCTTGATTGCCGGAGACACGTTGTTTCAGGGCAGCATTGGCAGAACTGATTTGCCCGGTGGCAACTTCGATCAAATTATTACCTCGATCAAAGAGCGTATCTATAGTCTTGATGATGATGCGGTGGTGGTAACAGGGCATGGCCCCAATACCAGTATCGGCTATGAAAAAATGTCCAACGGTTTTGTTCGCGCATAAGGAATTACAATGAAACAACAATTAGCAACCATGTTGAAACTGCAGTCTGAGATGAATACTAAGGTTCATGCCGACTGGCGGCAGCAAAATTTTGAATGGTACAGAGCTATCTGGATTGAATGTGCTGAGCTTCTCGATCATTACGGATGGAAGTGGTGGAAAAAACAAACTCCGGATGTGGATCAAATCGCTCTTGAGTTGGTTGATATCTGGCATTTTGGACTGAGTATTTTGCTTCTGTCGGAGGACAGTGTCGACAGCATAAGCGAAAGAGTTATCTCTGATTTTGAGGGTCAGCATGGCACGGGTGACTTTGCCGCCGATCTGGAGCATTTTACAGCCGCAACACTGGTCAATAAGGATTTTGATATTGCTGGTTTTGCCCGTTTGATGGATGGCATCAATATGGATTTCGAAACGCTCTATGTTGGCTATGTGGGTAAAAACGTACTGAATTTTTTCCGCCAAGATAATGGTTATCAGGACGGTAGCTACCACAAGCAATGGGGTGGCAAAGAAGACAATGAACACCTGGTTGATATTGTTGCCCAGATGGACACATCTTCGGCCACTTTTTCCGATGAGCTATACAGCCAGATGAAGGCTGTTTACCTAAAGCTTACCGGGTAGATATTAGCCCTACCAATAATCTCTACAAGGCCGCGGCATTGATGCAATTTTCTGCTGCGGCACTATAATGACCGCCTCACTGATCCTTAGTGGTCTAAATTCTATAATCAACTACCAGATTTACGGAGATACATTGTGACTTCACCAGTTCGCGTTACCGTTACAGGCGCAGCAGGACAAATTAGTTATTCCCTGCTGTTCCGCATTGCCGCCGGCGAAATGCTTGGCCCTAACCAGCCTGTTATTTTACAGATGTTGGAAATTACACCTGCCCTTGAGGCGTTGAAAGGTGTTGCTATGGAATTAGAAGACTGTGCGTTTCCATTACTGGCAGGCATGGTTTGTACCGATGATGCAGCGGTTGCATTCAAGGACTCTGATTATGCACTACTGGTTGGTGCTCGTCCCCGTGGTCCCGGTATGGAGCGCAAGGATCTGCTGGAAGCTAATGCAGCGATTTTCTCGGCCCAGGGCAAGGCACTGAATGATAATGCCTCTAAAGATATTAAAGTACTGGTTGTGGGCAACCCTGCCAACACTAACTCATTGATTGCTCAGCGCAATGCGCCGGATATCAATCCTCGTCAATTTACTGCTATGACTCGCTTAGATCACAATCGCGCCATGAGCCAGATTGCCAACAAAACTGGCACTACGATTAATGACGTTACCCATATGACCATCTGGGGCAATCATTCTGCGACTCAGTATCCGGATCTTCACGAAGCTAAGGTCAATGGTCAGTCGGCTATCGATATGGTTGATCAAGCCTGGTACGAAGATGACTTTATTCCTACAGTTCAACAGCGCGGCGCGGCGATTATTAAAGCGCGCGGTGCTTCCAGTGCAGCCTCGGCGGCCAATGCTGCTATCGCACATATGCGTAGCTGGGCACTGGGCACGGCAGAGGGTGACTGGGTGAGCATGGGTGTCTACAGCGATGGCAGCTATGGTATTGCTGAAGGTCTGATTTACTCATTTCCCTGTGTCTGCAAAGACGGCGACTGGGAAATTGTTCAGGGTTTGGAAATCAATGATTTCTCTCGCGCCAAGATGACAGCTACTGAAATTGAACTAACTGAAGAGCGTGATGCAGTGCAGCACCTGCTACCCTAAGCTCGATAAGCTAGTCTAGCTATTTAGAGGCTAAAAAGACCACTTGGCGCTGCTGGGTGGTCTTTTTTTTACGCAGATAAAAATAAACCAAGGTTTCAATGGCCGTGCTCAGGAAAAGTTTGCTAAAGTACGCAGTCAACATATGGTAACCGCAGTAGGGAGAATTCAGTGGCATTTGCTCAAGTCGGGAAAGTCGCCCCGGCCTTTTCACTCTTGGATCAAAGAGGCAACAAGGTCAGTCTTAAACAGTTTCGAGACAGCAAAAATGTGGTGCTTTATTTCTACCCCAAAGCCATGACCCCCGGTTGCACCGTGCAAGCCTGCGGTATTCGTGATAGCAAGGCGGAATTTGAAGCGCTGGACACAGTAGTGCTGGCGGTAAGCCCTGACTCTGTTGATCGGCTAGTAAAGTTTGAAGACAAGCAGGAACTTAATTTTACTCTGCTCTCTGATGAAGATCATGCCATCACCGATAAATATGGTGCCTGGGGCCTAAAGAAATTTATGGGTCGCGAGTTTATGGGCGTACTGCGTTCGACTTTTATTATTGGCAAAGATGGTCGTATTGCCTATGTGATGGAAAAGGTTAAAACCAAAAGCCATCACGAAGATGCCCTTAATTGGGTACAAGAAAATCTCAGTTAAAATTTAATTAGTCTAAGGAAGTTTATTCATGTTATTTATTTCAAGTGCTTATGCTCAGTCCGCCGGTGCCCAAGAGGCAAACCCAATGGTCACTCTGGTGATGTTCGGCGGCCTGTTTTTGTTTATGTACTTTTTGATTATTCGCCCACAGCGCAAACGTCAAAAAGAGCATACAGATCTAGTTGGTGCGCTGGGCAAAGGTGATGAAGTGGTAATGACCAGCGGTATGCTGGGCAAAATTACTAAGATTGAAGGCGATTATGTCGTGCTTGAAGTCAATAACAACCTTGAGCTTAAGTTTCAGAAAGTGGCTGTGCATGCGGTTCTTCCGAAAGGCACGATCAAGGCTATCTAGCCTGAGCAGTTTTGCTCTGATCAATCGCTGATGGTTAATTACCCAGAACGCCTGAGGTTGGCACAGACGCCAACGCCACTGCTGCCATTGGCGCGTTTATCAACACAGCTAGGCGGGCCTAAGCTCTGGGTCAAGCGAGATGATTTAACTGGCTCTGCCAGTTCTGGCAACAAGGTGCGCAAGCTTGAGTTTCTTTTGGCCGAGGCCATGGCTCAGGGTTGTGACACCATTATTACCTCCGGCGGGGTCCAATCTAACCACTGCCGTGCTGTCGCTGTTCTCGGCGCGCAGCTAGGGCTTAAAGTCCATCTTTTATTGCGCTCTGATATTGCCCCTGAGCCTGTAGGCAATCTTTTTCTCGATCAGCTTGCGGGTGCGAGCATTAGTCATTACAGCGTTGCTGAGTTCCGCGATCTGGATGGGTTGTTTAAGCATTGGAGTGATTATTATCAACAACAGGGCCAAAAAACCTATGCTATTCCTACTGGTGGCAGCAATGGTACTGGTACCTGGGGCTATATAGCTGCCGCTGAAGAGTTGGCTGCTGACTTTGCCTCCCAGGAGATCAATCCCTATGCGGTGGTTCATGCTACCGGTTCTGGCGGTACTCAGGCAGGGTTGATGCTAGGGTTTCATCTGCATCAAGTGGACTGCAAGGTGATTAGCTATGCGGTTTGTGATGATGAAGCCTACTTTAGCGACAAGGTAGGCGATGACTTAAAGCAGTGGCAGAGTAAGTATTCAACTCAGACAGATTTGTCTGCACTGATACCTCATACCAATGCTGGCTATGTGGGTCCGGCCTATGGGGTTGCACCAGTCGAAGTGTTGGAGACAATAAAATATGTCGCCGCGCTGGAGGGGCTTATTCTCGACCCTGTTTACACTGGCAAAGCTTTCCATGGCTTAATAGAAGATATCAAACAAGGTGTCTATGCGGAACAGCAAGATCGGGATATCGTGTTTTTACACACCGGCGGTATTTTTGGCTTATTCGCTCAACAACAAACAATGGGTTACTAGAAAAATAATAAGAGGTCAGTATGTTTGAACAGCTAGTGTTAACGGTTTATGGGATTGTTTGGGGGCCAGTAATGCTGCTCCTGTTATTAGGCACGGGCATCTTTTTAACCATTGGTCTAAAAGGCATGACCATCCGCCGTATTCCCTATGCTTTTAAGCAGCTGTTAAAGGGTCGAAAAGGCTCAGGTGAAGGGGAGGTGAGTCCGTTTAATGCCTTGATGACCTCGCTATCATCCACTGTTGGTACAGGTAATATTGCGGGTGTGGCTACAGCGATCACGCTGGGCGGACCAGGCGCGCTGTTCTGGATGTGGTGCACAGCGCTGGTCGGCATGGCTACCAAATTTGCCGAGGCGGTATTGGCAGTCAACTACCGCGAAACCGATAGCCAGGGTAAAAAAGTCGGCGGTCCTATGTATTATATTAAAAATGGCCTGGGTAGTAACTGGAAATGGCTGGGCATTCTGTTTGCGGTGTTTGGCTCACTGGCGGGTTTTGGTCTGGCTAATACTGTGCAGTCCCATGAGGTTTCCCGAGTGCTGGCAGAAAACTATCAGATTCCCTCCCATTACAGTGGTTTGGTAATGGCTTTTCTGGTGGGCATTGTTTTGCTGGGAGGCATTAAGCGTATTGCCTCGGTAGCCGGCAAGCTGGTGCCATTTATGACCATTGTCTATGTGATCTCTACGTTCTTCCTGCTGATGAGCTTCTATGAGGCAATTCCTGCTGCCATTGCACTGATTGTCGACAGTGCCTTTAATGGCGCAGCTGCAACGGGCGGCTTTGCTGGAGCGGCAATGATTGCTGGCCTTAGAGCCGGTGTGGCCCGTGGTATCTTCTCTAATGAATCTGGTCTGGGCTCTGCGCCTATTGCCCACGCCGCAGCGGAGACTGATAGTCCTGTGCGTCAGGGCACTATCGCTATGCTGGGTACCTTTATTGATACTCTGGTTATCTGCACCATGACTGGTCTAGTGTTGGTTGCGTCCGGCGCCTGGAGTGGTGATTTGGTGGGGGCCAATATGACTCGCAGTGTGTTTACCAATGGTCTTCCATTTGGTGACACTATATTTACTCTGTCCCTGGTGCTGTTTGCTTTTACCACTATGCTTGGCTGGAGCTACTACGGCGAGCGCTGTGCTGAGTTTTTGTTTGGTCCCAAAGTGATTACCCCCTACAGAATTCTATGGGTGGTAGGTATCTACGTAGGGACTCAAATGGACGGTGGCATTGTTTGGAAGCTGGCCGATATTCTTAATGGTATGATGGCATTCCCCAACTTGATTGCGCTGCTGTTCCTGTCACCCGTTGTATTTACCCTGGCTAGAGAGTATTTTGCTGAGGAAGAGGATGCAGCGGTTGCTGCCAAAGAGAGCTAAATTCCATGGGTAAAAATGCTGGGCCAAAGCTAGTTATCGCTATATCGAGCACTGCGTTGTTCGATATGCGCGCGAGCCACAGTATTTACGAGAACGAGGGTGTAGCTGCCTATGCTCAGTATCAGCGCGAGCATGAGGACGATATTCTTGAACCGGGCGAAGCGTTTCCTCTGGCAACCAAATTGTTACGTATCAATGAGAAGCTTGGCGGTGACCCCAGCGTAGAGATTATTCTGCTGTCGCGAAATTCTGCGGACACTGGGCTGCGGGTATTTAATTCTATTGCCCACCATGGGTTGAATATTACCCGGGCTGCTTTCTCTGGCGGCAACAGCCCCTATAGATATGTGTCAGCCTTTGCCTGCCATCTGTTTCTGTCTACCCATGCCGACGATGTGCGCAGCGCTTTGGATAGTGGTATGGCTGCTGCTACTTTGCTGCCATCTCAAGGTGGCCCGAGTCAGTCTGATGAACTGCGCTTTGCCTTTGATGGCGATGCTGTACTGTTTTCAGATGCGTCGGAGCGGATATTTAAAGAGCGTGGTCTGGATGCCTTTACTGAAAATGAAAAGGCCGCGGCTCATCAGCCTATGGATCCCGGGCCCTTTAAAGACTTTCTGCAGGCACTGCATGCACTGCAGTCTGAATTTCCCGATGGCGACTGTCCGATTCGTACTGCGCTGGTGACTGCCAGAGCTGCACCTGCCCATGAGCGGGTGGTGCGCACATTGCGGGAATGGGATGTGCGTATCGATGAAAGTCTGTTTCTTGGTGGTCTTAGCAAAGGCGACTTTTTGAACTCCTTTGGTGCAGATGTTTTCTTTGATGATCAGCAGATGCACTGTACCAATGCCAGCGAATATGTGGCGACTGGCCATGTGCCCCATGGCGTTGCCAACGAGGTCAAGCCTGAGTCAGGTTCCTGACATTGATCAGGTCAAAAAAATTTCAGGGGCTGTCAGACCAACAGATTCTTGATCGCTATGTAGATAGTCCCAAAGGTGAGTCGCTGTTTTTTCTAAATATAGAAATTGAGCAGCGGGGCCTTGAGGAGAAGGCGGCTATCAATTCTAGGGAGAAACAAAAGAAGTCGCGCCACTCAGTTCTCTATTATTTATTCTATGTGTTCTTGTTCGCTATGTTTTTGGGGCGATTTGGCAAAGACCTTTTCTGATTCTCAGACCTGGATCCTAAAAAACAGCAAACTTAATGCCCATCCCTAATAGCATGGTTGCAATAGTGGTCTGCAGTAATTTGCCTGGCAACTTCGAGGCTAGCGCTGTGCCCAGATGAATTGCTGGCAGAGATCCCAGCAGTAAGCAGCCGAGCAGTGTAAAGTCCACATTACCCAGCAGCAAAAAATGAGCTAGTCCGGCAATCAGCGTTAAAGGCACGGCATGGGAGATATCTGTGCCTATGATGTGCAGTGCTGGCATGCGCGGATATAGCACCATCAGTATGGCGGCACAGAATGCCCCTGCGCCCACTGATGACAATGTTACAAATACGCCGAGAAACAGACCTGAGCAGAATACAACAGCATCACTGTGTCGCTGTATAAATTGACTGGCGGCGCTGGTGCGCTGCTCAGATCGCGATTTAAGCCGACCATTAAGCAGAATAACCGTGGCGGTCAGCACCAGCATTACGCCCAGACTGCGTGTGAGGATGGTCTGATATTCAGCGGAGTCGATAAATACAGTTTTGAGCAGCTGTGCAGTGATAAGAGAGGCGGGCAGGCTGCCGGCGGCGAGGTAGCCTACGGTGCGCCACTGTACTGTCTTTTGCCGGGCATGGGCGGCCATGCCGCCAGCCTTGGTAATGGCTGCATAGAGCAGATCCGTGCCTATAGCAACATTGTAGGGAAAACCAAACATGATAAGCAGTGGCGTCATTAATGAGCCACCTCCGACGCCGGTTAAGCCTATGGCTAGTCCTACTGCCGCTCCCGCAGCAATATAAAACAGAATATCAATCACAATTTGGTGGTACCAAGAGAATTAGAAAGGCACTGTAACAATGGATAGCTATTCTAAGAAGGAATAAAATTGTATATTTTTATGCCTTTAGAGTATATTTAAATAATTGATGTGTTGAGGGTTGGCTTATGAAGTTGCAACAGTTGCGCTATATCTGGGAAGTAGCTCGTCATGACCTCAATGTGTCTGCCACAGCTGCCAGTCTCTATACTTCCCAGCCGGGAATCAGCAAACAGATTCGTTTGCTCGAAGACGAGCTCGGTGTCGAGATATTCTCCCGTAGTGGCAAGCATCTCACCAGAGTGACTCCCACTGGTGAGGAGATACTCAAGATAGCAGGGGATATCCTGCGTCAGGTTGAGGGTATCAAGCAGCTCACTTCGGAGCACAATAGTCCCAGTCGAGGCAGTCTCTCAATTGCCACTACTCACACTCAGGCGCGCTATGCTCTGCCTCAAGTGATAGAGGAGTTTATAGGCAAGTATCCGGAAGTGTCTCTGCATATGCATCAGGGTACACCTATTCAAATTTCTGAAGAGGCCGCTGATGGCACTGTGGATTTTGCTATTGCTACCGAGGCTCTGGAGTTATTTTCCGATCTTTTAATGATGCCTTGCTATAGGTGGAACCGGTGCATTTTAGTACCGCGTGATCATCCTCTGGCTAAGTTATCCTCGGTATCATTGGAAGACGTTGCCGAACATCCAATTGTCACCTACGTATTTGGCTTTACTGGGCGATCCAAGTTGGACGATGCCTTTAGGGACGGCGGCTTAACCCCCAAAGTGGTGTTTACCGCCACTGATGCTGATGTGATCAAAACCTATGTTAGGTTGGGGTTGGGGATTGGTATTGTGGCTCATATGGCCTATGACCCAGAGGTGGATACAGATTTGGTGGCTATTGAGGCGGGGCATCTATTTGAATCCAGCGTCACCAGTATCGGATTTCGCAAAGGCACTTATCTGCGTGGCTATATGTATGACTTTATTCGTGCTTTTGCGCCTCATCTGGATCGCAATGTGGTGGATGAAGCCATGGCGCTGCCCAATAAAGAGGCTCAGGAGCGGTTTTTTGCGGATATGGAATTGCCAGTCTGCTAGCTAGATAAAGTCCAGATCAGGATTGTCATTCATAATTTCCTGTAGTTCATCGTCTTCACTGGTTTGGGCATTTAAGACTTCTTTTACAAACTTGAAATACACGGTGTATATTTCGACTGCTCCGGAATCCTGCTCGACAATAAAAAATGGCGCTCGATCAACATCATGCTGTGTTGCCAGCAGCATGCCAGCTGAAGCTGTATCTGCTTCGTCGGCAATCACAATCTGGTCAATTCGCTCAAGCTGTCCCGCCTGCTGCATCTTGTGTTCGACCTCTGCACATTTTTTGCAGGGGGAACCATCGGCGAACAGCTTTTTTACCATGGTAATTTTCATGCTTAATTATCTATGTTGACCGCATGCAGGCCACATTCTTTCTTGGTTGCTTCTTCCCACCACCAGCGGCCTTCGCGCTCATGCTGACCTGGGCCAGTAGGGCGGGTGCAGGGTTCGCAGCCGATGCTGATAAAGCCACGCTCATGTAGCTCGTTGTAGGGCACATTGTTGGTGCGGATATAATCCCAAACCTGCTGCGATGTCCAGTTGGCTAGAGGGTTGTATTTGGTTAGCTGATCATCGGTGCGAGCAAATGCCTTATCATCCTGTATTACTGGGACCGCAGCTCTTGTGCCAGGGCTCTGATCGCGGCGCTGTCCGGTGATCCAGGCATCTACAGTTAGTAGTTGTTTGCGCAGTGGGGCGATCTTGCGAATACCGCAACATTCTTTATGATCATCTTCATAGAAGCTAAAAAGACCTTTTTCCTTGACCAGAGCTTCGACCCTGGCACCCTCAGGCATAACCACATCAATCTTGATATCATAATGCTTGCGCACTTTTTCAATAAACTGGTACGTCTCAGCATGCAACCGGCCTGTGTCCAGAGAAAAGACCTGGATATCAGAGCGAATCTTATGGGCCATATCAATCAGCACAACATCTTCGGCACCGCTGAATGAGATGGCAATATTGTCGTGGTTCTCCAGCGCATAACGCAGGATTTCCTGAGGTGACTGGGCGGATAAGTTAAGATCGATATCTTCGAGATTGATCGTAGATGCTGGGTTGCTCATTGCTAATTCTCTGGTTTAGAGGGTGGTTGATCTGCAGCCATTGACTACAGTGGCGGGACTATAACAAAACCATGGCCCTGGGAATAAGAATTAGGCGCTATAGCCTTATAACTTTTAGCTTTGTTCCAAGTTCAATTGCGGACTGCAGCTTATTTGCGTAGAGTGCAGTTATAAATTTTTTCTGGGGAAGTTGTGTGGAAATTGCATGTTTAGACCTTGAAGGTGTTTTGGTTCCAGAGATATGGATCGCCTTTGCTGAAAAGACTGGTATAGAAGAGCTAAAGAAGACGACCAGAGATGAGCCTGATTATGACGTACTGATGAATTATAGGCTTGATATCCTGCGTCGCGAGGGTCTTGGTTTAAATGAAATTCAAGAGGTTATTGCCACATTGAAACCACTTGATGGTGCTATTGATTTTGTCGACTGGCTGAGAGAGCGTTTCCAAGTAGTTATCCTGTCAGATACCTTTTATGAATTTGCCAGTCCGCTAATGGCGCAGCTGGGCTACCCCACATTACTCTGCCATCGACTTGAGACTGATGCTCAAGGGCAGGTGACTAATTATAGACTGCGTCAGGCAAATCCGAAAAGACAGGCCATCGTCGCCTTTAAAAGCATCTATTATAGAACTATAGCAGCGGGGGATTCGTATAATGATACGGCCATGCTTGCTGAGGCAGATGCGGGGATTTTGTTTCACGCTCCGCAAAATGTTATTGCGGAATTCCCACAGTTTCCGGCTGTTCAGAGGTTCGCTGAGCTGAAACAGGAATTTATTAACGCCAGCAATAGGTCTCTGAGCCTTTAGTCTGGGCTCGATTATGAGGATTAATTCTTACTTATTATGAATAGAAAAACGTCCAGTGCCGATCGTATTCGCGAGAAGAAAAAACTTTTCCTGGATCGTGAACAGTCGATTATCGATGCGGCCTTGGAGCTCTTCCTCGCGGAGGGGATAGACAGGGTGACTGTGTCGAAAATTGCTGCTGCGGTGGGCATAGGCAAGGGCACTGTCTACAAACACTTCCTGACCAAAAATGAAATTCTTCTGCGCATTATGATCGACTATGAGCGCAATATTACCAAATGTCTGGCGGCGGGCATTATTAAAGCTGAAAATGGTGATTCCGGTGCTGCAGCGAAGGGTTATTTTGAAGCCCGCCTAGCTCGCCCTGAGCTGGATCGACTGGTGCAGCAGCTGGAAGTAAGGCTTGCGGATGCTGAGGACATTGCAGAGCAAATAGACGAACTGCATGTAATCAGACGCTCTAATGAGGAGTCGCTCCACAGTCTGATGAGCGAGCTTATCGGCAAAGATATCCTCGAAGACGTGCCACCACATTTCCACTATCTGGCTTGCTGGGCATTGGCTCAGGGTGCTGTTGAGCTGTGGTTTAATAAAAGCTGGAATTATCGCACCGATACCAAAGAGCTGATGGAGTTCATCTCCAATATCGGCGTGACCATGGGTAATCGAGGCCAGTATCACAATATGGATAGCAACAAAGTTAGCGATAAATAATGACTCCCCCAACAGATTCCAATAGCAGCCTAGAGCTGCTGTTTGCAGATCTTCTAAAACAGCAGTTCGAGTCCTCGGCCAAACCCCCTGTGCATCTTTGGAAGCCTGAAAAGAGCGGTGACATGGATATGCGTATCGACCGCGAGGGGCGCTGGATTCACGAGGGCGGTGAAATTAAACGACCAGCTCTGGTGAAATTATTTGCCAGTATTATCAAGCGGGAAGGGGATTGCTACTTTCTCGTAACGCCGGTTGAAAAATGGCAGATCAATGTTGATGTCGCTCCTTTCTTTATTGTTGCAGCAAAGCTTGAGGTACGCGGCTCCGAGCAAGCGGTAGTGCTGACTAGTTCGACTGCAGAACAGCTGGTGGTGGGCACCAATAACCCTATCTGGGTAGACTATGATCCACATGATAATCAGCCGATACCCCTAGTAACTCTGAGGGATAATCTATCTGCGCTGATCAGCCGCTCTGTCTTCTATCAGCTGATTGAATGGGGGCAGATGGTGCCGGGCACAAACGGCGAGGATCTATTTTTGCACAGTATGGGTGAGCAATTTTTGCTCGGGCATATTGAGGCGGGCTCCTGAGGTCGAAGCGGGTTGCAAAGCAGGATATAAAAAAAGGCGGCCATTGAGACCGCCTTTTTTAATGCCTGAGGGAATTACATATTTGGGTAGTTGGGCCCGCCCGCACCCTCAGGTGTCACCCAGTTAATATTTTGGCTGGGTTCTTTGATATCACAGGTTTTACAGTGCACACAGTTCTGTGCATTTATCTGAAAACGCTTACTGCCATCATCATTGGCCACTACCTCATAGACACCTGCAGGACAGTAGCGCTGGGCAGGCTCATCATAGAGTTCGAGGTTCTTGTTTATCGGCATGTCCGGATCAGCCAGTACCAAATGGCAGGGTTGATCTTCTTCATGGTTAGTATTAGACATAAATACCGACGAGGCTTTGTCAAAACTCAATACCCCATCGTACTTAGGGTAATTAATCTTGGCGCACTCACTGGCAGGCTTTAAGGTATCGTGATCTGCCACCTTATCGCTCATGGTCCAGGGCAGTTTGCCATTAAAGATATTGATATCAATAAACGCGTAGGCGGAACCAATAATATTGCCAAATTTATGCTGCGCTGGGCCAAAGTTGCGCTGCATATGCAGCTCTTTATAGGCCCATGACGCTTTGTAGGCCGCCGCATATTCTTCAAGATCAGTATTTTGCTGCTCAGCCGCTAGAGCCTGGGCAACAGTTTCTGCGGCCACCATGCCTGATTTCATTGCTGTGTGGCTGCCTTTAATTTTGGCAAAGTTCAATGTGCCTGCATCGTCACCAATCAGCAAACCGCCGGGGAAAGACATTTTTGGCTGCGACTGCAGACCACCTTTTAGAAGTGCCCGGGCACCATAGGTCAGGCGCTCGCCACCTTTGAGATGTTTGGCGATCTCTGGATGGTGCTTGTATCGCTGAAACTCGTCATAGGGGCTGACATGGGGGTTGGTATAAGACAGGTTGGTAATCAAACCCAGAGCTACCTGATTGTCTTCTAGGTGGTAGAGAAATCCACCGCCCAGTGACTTGCTTTCATCCAGAGGCCAGCCGGCGCTGTGGACGACCAGACCCTGTTGATGCTGCTCGGCGGGTATTTTCCATAGCTCCTTGATGCCGATCCCGTAATGCTGGGGATCCTTGCCTTCATCCAAAGCATATTTAGCGATAAGCTCTTTACCCAGATGGCCACGACAGCCCTCTGAAAATAATGTGTACTTGGCGCGCAGTTCCATACCTTGCATATAGCCGGCTTTCTGCTCGCCATTGTGGCCTATACCCATATCGCCCGTAGCGATGCCTAGCACTTCATTATTGTCACCGTACAGCACTTCTGCTGCGGCAAAACCAGGAAATACCTCAACGCCGAGGTTCTCTGCCTGGTCGGCGAGCCAGCGGCACAATTTGCCCAGACTGATAACATAGTTGCCATTGTTATGCATGGTTTTAGGTGCAAATAGGCCTGGTACCTTGATGCGCTTTTCAGGACCGGTGAAGACAAATATCTCATCGCCGGTCACTGGGCTGTGCAGTGGTGCGCCGAGTTCTTTCCAGTCAGGAAAGAGTTCGTTTAAAGCGCTGGGCTCAAGTACAGCTCCGGAAAGGATATGAGCTCCTACTTCTGAGCCTTTTTCAACCACACAGACGGTGATTTCTGCATTGACTTGCTTTAGACGACATGCAGCGGCGAGGCCAGCTGGGCCTGCACCTACAATAACCACATCGTAATCCATAAATTCGCGTTCCAAAATCGTTCTCCACCGTTTGATTTGAATGTCCAGTTCGTAGTTTACGCACATCATATTAGCTTAGCTATACTGAATATCAATAGCCGTAATTTATATAGTTCACAGGGGCTGCAAGCTGACTCAATAGTCGTTTTTTGTGTGCCCTATGCTTGATTTATGCAAGTGATCTAGGCAATATGACGGCGTCTAAAAACGGGGTCTGCCGCTAGTGAGCGAGCCAGATTTCAACCTCAATTTACTAATCTAAAGGGATGACCATGAAAGTACTGGTAGCCGTTAAGCGCGTTGTCGATTACAACGTCAAGGTTAGACCTAAGTCAGATAATACAGATGTCGACTTGGCTAATGTCAAAATGTCCATTAATCCATTTTGTGAAATCGCCGTAGAAGAAGCGGTACGCCTAAAAGAGAAGGGCGTTGCCACTGAGATCATTGCGGTTTCCGTAGGCCCTCAGCAGGCACAGGAGCAGTTGCGTACTGCACTGGCACTGGGTGCAGACCGCGCTATTCTGGTCAATACCGACGATGTGCTTGAGCCATTATCAATTGCTAAATGCCTGAAGGCTGTGTGTGATTCCGAATCCCCTGATATTGTTCTGATGGGCAAGCAGGCGATCGATGGAGATAACAATCAGACCGGTCAAATGCTGGCAGCTCTGGCGGGCTATGGTCAGGCGACCTTTGCCTCTGAACTGGGACTGGAAGATGGTCAGGTCAGGGTTACCCGCGAAGTTGATGGTGGTCTTCAGACGCTGTCACTGAAGCTTCCTGCGATTGTGACTGCTGACCTGCGTCTCAATGAACCGCGCTACGCATCGCTGCCCAATATTATGAAAGCCAAGAAAAAGCCTCTGGATATGTCGTCTCCGGCAGACCTGGGTGTTGATACTGCGGCTCGCGTCACTCTGTTGGGTGTTGAACTGCCTGCCGAGCGTCAAGCCGGTATTGTGGTAGAAGATATGGCCCAGCTAATGGATAAACTGAAAAACGAAGCCAAGGTGATCTCATGAGTAATTTAGTTATCGCTGAACACGACAACAGCAACCTTAATGTTGCCACTCTTAACGCCATTACCGCAGCTCAGGCTATAGGCGGCGATATTGACATTCTGGTTGCCGGTACTGGCTGTCAGGACGCTGCAGCTCAGGCTGCGCTGGTTGCTGGTATCAACAAGGTATTGGTTGCTGACAGTGAAGCCTATGCCAACTTGTTGGCAGAAAATGTGGCTCCTCTGATTGCAGAGGTCGGTGCTGGCTACAGCCATATTCTAGCGACTGCCACCACCACAGCCAAGAATATCATTCCTCGCGCAGCCGCGTTGCTGGATGTTCAGGCTATCTCTGATATCAGCGCCGTGGTCAGTGATGACACGTTTAAGCGGCCGATCTATGCGGGCAATGTGATTGCTACTGTGCAGTCTTGCGATGCTACTAAAGTGTTGACTGTTCGTGGCACAGCATTTGATGCCGCCGCAGCTGAGGGTGGTTCTGCTAGCATCGAAGCCGTGGCTTCAGCTCATAATTCTGAGTTGTCTTCATTTGTGGGTGAGGAAGTTGCTGTATCTGATCGCCCTGAGTTAACCGCAGCTGAGATTGTTATCTCAGGTGGTCGCGGTATGGGCAATGGTGAAAACTTCCATATGCTTTACAGTATTGCCGATAAACTTGGTGCCGCTGTCGGCGCATCCCGCGCTGCGGTTGATGCGGGTTTTGTTCCCAATGATATGCAGGTAGGGCAGACCGGTAAGATCGTCGCGCCTGACCTCTATGTTGCTGTGGGTATCTCTGGTGCTATCCAGCATCTGGCTGGTATGAAGGACAGCAAGGTAATTGTTGCGATCAATAAAGACGAAGAGGCGCCTATTTTTTCGGTTGCTGACTATGGTCTGGTTGCTGATCTGTTTACGGCACTGCCTGAGTTTGAAGCCAGTCTTTAAATAGCTAGTCACGCGATATATAAAAAAAGGCCCTTAGTTGGGCCTTTTTTTATAGCTGAATTATTTTAATCTGTTGTTTATTGCTTTGCTGATGACTGTCTCTGCCGTTTGATTTCGTCTAGAAACTCACGCCGCTCCTCTGCGGTCATCTTCTTAACTTTTTCGCGTATCTCCCTCTGCTTGGCAGGGGAGAGCTGCGGCTGTTGGCGCATTTTTTCAGTTAGCTTACGCCGCTCTTCTGGACTCATATTTTTCCAATGATGGCGCAACTTTTCACGTTTGTGCAGCGGTAACTGATCAAAACGCTGCTGTGCCTTGCGCACTTTTCTGCGCTCTACTGGCTTCATATTGTTCCAGTGTTCGGCCTGAGCCTTAAAATGCTTGCGCTCTTCTGGACCCGCTGTGCGAGCTTTGTCTATTAGCATGAGCTGTCGTTGAGGCCCGAGCCTGTCCCAATTATTGGCGAATGGGGCCAGAGTTTCTTGGAGTTCCTCAGGTAGTTTGGCAAAATCGGCGGGCTCCTGGGCACTGGCAAAAGAGGTAAGAAATGCGCAGGCCAGACCTAGTAGCCACAGTCGTTTTTTAGTAGGACGAGATTGATAATTATTTATATAAGTCATCAGTTAACTGGTTCCATTCTGATCTGTCTCGGCCAGCCAGTAATAAAAGTCGAGATCTTCATAGAATTCAATGCTGTCGCCGATGATGATCTCGCTAGCGAGCTGGTTGTCTAGTTCCGTATTGTCTGGCTGGATGATCAGCACCATGGCGATTAGTGCTGAGGCCATTGAGGCGCCCATGACGGGCCACAGAAATTTGCCTGATTTTGCTTTTGTCTGCGCCAGAGCGCGGTTTCTGGCCTGAGCTAGACGGAATATTTCTGGTGCGCCAGTCGTTTCTTCAAGGGTATGCAGTTCATCCCTCAGTTCGGCTTCAAATTTACTGTATTTAGTCATTGCGGTAATCCTCCAGCATCTCTCTCAATGAATGCATGGCTCTTGAATAATGGGTTTTTACGCTACCTTCTGAGCATTGCATGGCAGCGGCAGTTTCAATGGTGCTTAATCCCTCCCAGCAGCGCAGCATAAATGCCTGGCGCTGACGGTTAGGTAGTTGCTGCACAGACTGATCGAGTCTGGCGATGCGCTGGCTGCGCATAAGCATCTGGTCAGGTGTTTCAGAGGCCCTCCCAGGAGTGCTGTCTGCTGGATCATAAAACTGCTGATTCTCATCTGTAGTCTGCGACTTTGACCAGACAAATACTTTGTCACGGATGGCTTTACGACGGTAATAGTCGGTCAGCTTACTGCTCAGGATTCGATAGAATAAAGGTTTCCATTCCCCGGCAGTTTTATCGGAATACTTCTCTACCAACTTGTACATGGCATCCTGCACTATATCCAGTGCAGTATCGGCATTGCCGGTATTTATCCTCGCCATATGAAAGGCGCGGCGTTCGATAAATTTTAAAAATTCCTCAACAGTACTGTAGGACGGCGGGGCAGTCGTCAGATCAGCAATGCTGTCCTGGCGACGAGGTGCTTTGTCAGCCTGCAGTTTCATTGTGTTCTAGTAGCCTTCGTCATAGATATCATTGAGCAGATACATTATCCCCAGCCATTCTAAATAGTCATTATCATGATCGTGGCGATCATGATGTCTGTAGTGACCAATATGATACTTTCGATAATGACGCTGATGGCGATCATAATGTCGCGCCGGGCCATAATGATGTATGTAGACCTCTCTGGTATTTACCAGCCGATGATTGTAACGATTGTTGTTAACCCAGTTTCTGTGGCGCTGCTGGGCAACTCTATGTTTTTTGACTCTGTGTTTAACGGCTCGGTAATCGGTTCTTACAATATGTTTGGCATGTTTGTCTCTGACTGAAGCTCTATGTCTGTCATCAGTTCGACGATGCTCCCTGTGATGTTGCCACTGCTGCTCATGCTTATGGTAGCCCTTGTGTTTCTTATCGGCTGATGTGGCGACAGCATTTAGGGGAAACGTCAGCATGGCAATAACGGCGGTGCTGATAATGACGGTTCTTTTCATGTCGATCTCCTTTGTTCACTGCATAATAGAACGCGGCTGCCGCTATTCGGTTGACTGCTATGTCAATTTAAAGCGTAAAGTCAGCCCAGATAGGGCAGTGATCTGAAGGCTTTTCCGATGCCCGCGCCTCAAAGTCTATGCCTGTATCTTGCAACTGGTGCATTGCAGCATGGGAGGCCAGTATAAGATCAATGCGCAGCCCGCTCTTGGGGTCCTGCTCAAACCCGCGGCTGCGATAGTCAAACCAGCTGTAGGATCTTGTGTCTTCTGCGTTCATGGATCTGTAGCTATCCTGCAGTCCCCAGTCGCAGAGGCGCTGCAGCCATTCACGCTCTTCGGGCAGAAAGGCGCATTTTCCGGTCTTCAGCCAGCGTTTGGCATTTTCCGGCTTGATACCAACATCTATATTTGCGGCGGCTACATTCATATCCCCCATCACCACTACTTTATCTTCTGGGGTGAAGTTATCTTGCAGATACGTTAGCAGGTCAGCGTAAAACTTCTGTTTGGCGGGAAACTTGGTTGGGTGGGCTCGACCTTCGCCCTGAGGGAAATAACCGTTGATAACATGGATACTGTCGCCATTGATACTGTATTCACCATGAATCATGCGTCGCTGGGCTTCAGCATCATCACTGGGGTAGCCTCGAGTAATTTTACTAGCAGTGATCTTACTCAAGAGAGCCACGCCATAATGACCTTTTTGGCCGTGGATATCGACGGCATAACCCATATC
The DNA here is from genome assembly GCA_943788875.1 of uncultured Pseudomonadales bacterium. Classification (GTDB taxonomy): domain Bacteria; phylum Pseudomonadota; class Gammaproteobacteria; order Pseudomonadales; family Porticoccaceae; genus HTCC2207. The sequence continues at coordinate 175,401 of CALSSA010000009.1, forward strand.
TGCAATGGCCTCAAAAGGGAATTCCTCATCGCTGACTTTGGTTTCCTGAAGTCCGATAATATCCGGACTGTGTTGATCAATGACCGCCTGCAGTTGATGCAGACGAGCACGCAGACCATTGACGTTAAATGAAATAATACGAGTTTTAATAGTCACTAGGGTTTTGGCTCACTTAGTTGATTTTTTATTGACCTGCGCCAACTGAGGCTGGCCAGTTTTTTTAAGTCTAGCTTGTAGGAGTATTTGGTCGGTCAAAATATAACCTGCTTCCTGCAATAACGGATCAGATTCAGCAATATCTTCCTTTTCGGGATCCTCTGCCTCTTTCCAGGTTGTAATATCGATATAGGGCTTCAGGCCTTTTTTGCTGCGGCGGGTATTTTCGAGGCTAAACAGCTCAGTATCCCATTTTGCGCTGCGCTCTCGGCGTTTTTCAATATTGAGAGACAGTGCCTGGTCCTGATCCCAGCTTTTGGTCAGGGCAAGCATATCAACCAGATTGGCGTAGTCGGGATTGGCCGCACTGCGCCGCTGGTGGGCTTTGGTCAGGGGCAGGATAAAACCCTCGAGCTCAGTGCTATTGGTATGGGGGACGCCGCGAATTTGATCCCAGGGCAGGGCGTTGTCCTGATGACTTTCACCGACCTCTTCTGGGTCGTAGGCGGACGGGAACGCAATATCTGGAAGGACACCGCGATGTTGGGTGCTATCTCCGGAGACGCGATAGAATTTGGATATGGTCAGTTTTAGCTGGCCGCTGCTGAGTCCAGTCACATCCTGCACTGTTCCCTTGCCATAGCTTCGACTGCCAACAACCAACGCGCGGCCATAATCTTGCAGGGCGCCGGCGAAAATCTCAGAAGCTGAGGCGCTTAACCGATTAATCATTACAAGCATAGGGCCATTGTAGAGGGCAGGCTTCGTGGCTCTCTGATTGCGGTAGATGCGCTGATTTGAGTCACGGATCTGCACCACTGGACCGCGGTCAATAAACAGGTCGGTCAGTGCTGTAGCTTCAAATAACGAACCGCCACCATTGTTGCGGAGGTCTAAAACAATGCCATCGACCTGTTGCTCAGTCAGGTCGATTAGCAGTTTGCTCACATCTCTGGTGGTACTTTTATAATCTGGATCACGGTTGCGGTAAGCTTCAAAGTCGAGATAAAAGGCGGGGATATCAATGACCCCGAGCTTGTAGGTTTGACCTTCCTGCTCTATTTCAAGGATCTTGCTCTGGGCGGATTTGTCTTCCAATTTTACCTTGTCGCGAACTATGGATATCAAGACCGTACTATCTGCAGCCTCACCTTTGCCCGGAATGACTTCCAGACGTACGGTAGAGTCTTTGGCTCCTCGGATCAGATCAACCACTTCATCGAGGCGCCAGCCGACCACGTCGACAATTTCCTCGTCATCCTGACCTACACCGATAATTTTATCTTCGGCTTTAAGAATGTCCTGCAAATCTGCTGGGCCACCAGGAATAATCCGTACCACTTTGGTATGTTCGTCTTCAGTGGTAAGTTCGGCGCCAATGCCTTCGAGAGACAGAGACATATTTATTTGAAAGTTTTCTGTGGTGCGCGGTGAGAAATAAGAGGTGTGTGGATCATATAGCGTAGCCAGCGCATTGACGTATAACTGGAACACGTCTTGGCTGTCACGCTGCTTGAACTGTTTTATTTGATTCTCGTAGCGCTTGATTAATAACTCTCGTGCCTTGGCGTCTTCTTTATCATTGAGCAGCAGGCGAATCATTGAGTCTCTGATCCGTTTGTGCCAGAACACCTCTGCCTCGGCAGCGTCACTTAACCATTCGCGTTCATCACCATCCAATACCAGGCTGTCATCGCCTGTATAATCAAAGGATCGCTCGGCTTCTTGGAGCAGGGCGATATTCCATTTTAGCTGAGCCGTCGCTCGTTCACGCAGGCGATTAAAGATAACAAAACCCGGTTTGACATCACCCCGTTTGGCCAGATCATCAAGCTTGGTTTGCCACTGATTAAATTCATTGATATCAGACTGAAGGAAATAGCTTTTTAGTGGGTCCAGTTGATCAATGTATTGTTCCAGATAGCGTTTGGACAATTCATCGTCAATCTTCTGTCCACGATAGTGGCGGGTGGCCAGACGATCAAAAATTTCCCGGTACAGTGCTGTCTGTTCCGATTGTTTTTCGATAGGACTGATTTCATTGTCGGAGGCTGTGGAGATAAACCCGAGGCTGGCGCAAATAATAATCAGGGACGCGACTAAAGCACGATGCATAATGTTTTTCCTTGTCTTGGGCTGAGAGTTTAGCAAGAACTCCAATTACTGAATATAGACCACGGGAGAGTTTGTTAAATCCCATAATAGCCGATGGGAGAGCTTTAGAGTCATATCCCCATTTATCATGTCCTCTAATCTCAATTAGTGGACATAGCTAGACAGTAGATAAATAGCCTGATACAGTACTTTCTAGCCGAAACCCACCGTTAACAGTGCCTGTAGCCCCTTAGTCAGGATTTAGAGCCGCCCATGTCGAAACAGTTTAAAGCCACCCCGTTGTTTGATGCCCACAAAGCTTTTGTTCGGCTACCCATGGGTATGGCAATGTTTGACGACTACCCGGACTCAAAACAATTTATCCTTGCTCTTAGTGAAACCATTCCTGAGGTCCGTGAAGATGTTTTGCACACACAGTCATTCCTCAAAAGCTACAGCAGGAAATCTGAAGCAACCTTTAGAGGCTACCGCAATGAAGTTGAGCGCCTGCTGCTGTGGGCCTGGACCGTGGCTAATAAGTCGGTTATCCAGCTTAAGCGCCCTGATTTAGAGGCTTACTTTGATTTTGTTCATGGCCCGAGTGCCAGCTGGGTGGCGAGCTCGGTGCAAGATCGATTTAAAATTATCGGCGGAGAGTCCCGTCAAAATGAAAATTGGCGGCCATTTGCCGCGAAAATCGCTAAGGAAGACCGTGCTGAGGCGCTGGCTGAAGGTCTAAGCCTGGAAATCAGCACAGACGGGCACCTGTTATCCCATGAGGCGATGAAAATCTGTTATTCGGCGATTTCCTGCTTCTATGACTATCTGACCGATGAAGGCTATGCCTTTGGTAATCCAATACCGGCGATTCGCAAACAATCTGCCTACCTTATTAAAGGTGCCACCCAGAAAAATATTAAACGACTGTCTGACCTGCAATGGGAAACAGTGCTGGAATGTGCCCAGACCGCTGCCGACAATGACCAATCCCATGAGCGCACCCTATTTATTATCGCCATGCTTAAAACCCTGTATTTGCGGGTGTCAGAGCTATCCGAGCGATCCAACTGGCAGCCCGCCTGGAAGCATTTCTGGCAGGATAGTGACGGCAATCAATGGCTCAAGGTGCTGGGTAAGGGTAATAAGATAAGAGATATCTCTGTGCCAAGTGCCCTTTTCCCTTATATTCAGCGTTATCAGAAGTACCGCGCCAGCCTTAACCCTAATTTTGGTGTTAACTCAGCACTGGTGGCCAAGAATCGTGGCGCTGGTGGCATGACGTCGCGGCAGCTGCGGCGCATAGTACAGCAGGGATTTGATCTGGCGTACGAAAAAATGCGCGCAGAGGGATTTACTGATGAAGCCAAAGCCCTGCGCGAGGCAACTACCCATTGGCTCAGGCACACAGGTGCATCCCAGGATATCGCCACCAGGCCACTCAAGCATATGGCGGACGACCTGGGTCATGCTAGCATGGGCACTACAGATCAGGTGTATATCCAGTCAGACATGAAAGAGCGCGCACGCTCAGGCAAAAACAGAGAAGTTTAAAATACTGTTATATTTCATATATATACAGTGTTTATATAAAGTAAATTATAGGCTATTCAGGAGCTGCATTGCGCCGCTGTCACCGGGAAACCTCTCCACTAATTGGCGCGCGAATGCCCTTGCCTGACCCAGCTCTCCGCGGTCGCGGTTAAATGTTACCAGCGCGATCAGCAGGTCTCGATCAAGGGGATGAATAACCAGTGCCTCGCTCAAGATATCAATGGCTTGCTGAGTTTTGCCCTGGCTATTGAGGGCCACAGCATAGACATAACTATAGCGACTGTTATCCGGCTGCAGCTCTGCGGCTCGGCGCAAGCTTTCCAGAGCTGGCTGTTGACGGCGAAACTGCGCCAGACCCAGAGCATGCAGCAGCATAGGGTCATCCGGTATAGCCTTATTACTTTTCACTAACAGATCCAGCGCCTGCTGGTGCTGTCCCTGAGCGCGCAAGCTATCGGCAAAGTTATTGATGGCCACATTATTTAGGGGGTCCAATACCAGTGCATGTTCAAAGGCACTATCTGCTTGCTTATAAAGACCCTGAGCGAGATAGGCACTTGCTATAGCAAGCTGGCCATTGGGTCTATCAGCCCGCAGTAGCAACGCATCCATATACTCGTCGACATAGGCAGCTGACAGGCGACCATCGCCAAGTAATAGTCTGCTGGCTTCAAGCCTGACTGCCTTTACCTGATCTTGCAGCATTGGCGATATATCCGCCCAGCGCTGCAGCAGCGGCAGAAATTGCAAGGTTTCAAGTGCGCCCAACCGCACCATCGGGTCATTGTCGGAGAGTTGCTGCCGAGCGGTTTTGTAGCTAGCCTGACTGGGATAATACTGCAACAAGCCAAGTGCGGTGGCTCTGGCGATACTGTTGATGCTGGTGTTATTGGCTAGCTCGGTTAGTTGCAGGCCGGCCCCCTGCTGCCTTGCTCTGCCGGCTGCAATTGTCTCCCCATAATGGCTGGGTTGATTGTCGCTGGTATCTGGCTGTAGCTGCAGCCAGATGCTAATCGCGCTGCTGGCCCAGGCATTGGTTTTATTCTGGTGACAGCTGTTACAGGCATTGGGCGCGCCAATGCTTTCCGCCATTGTTGGATTTGGAATACGCATACTGTGATCCCGTCGCGTATCCACCCCCATATAAGTCGTACTGGGCATATGGCAGTTTACGCACTGGGCCCCTGCGCTATCAGCTGGTGTGTGAAAATGGTGCTTGGGGCTATCATAGGTTTCCGGCGCGTGGCAGTCAGCGCAGACCTTATTGCCCGGCGCTTTTAATTCAAGGCTGTGGGGTTCGTGGCAATTACTGCAGCGCACGCCGCGCTGATGCATTTTGCTCTGAATAAACGATCCGTAGACATACACCTCTTCCTGAATCTGACCGTCTGCATGGTACAGCCCTGCTCTCAAAGTCTGTGGTTGATAATGATCGAGAAGCTCTGTTTCAGGCTGGTGGTTATTGACTGCATCGGCACTTATTTTTGCTCGCCTTGAATGACATCCAGCGCAGGACTCTATCTCTATTTTGCTGCCAGCATGGGGGTCACCTGCAGGCTGGGCAATATCCGTTCCCTCGGCAATCACCCATTGTAGCTGCGGTGAATAGGCCACCGGCAGAGGCAGCTTCGGGTCGCTGCTGTGGGCTGATCCTGGACCATGGCAGCTTTCGCAGCTGACATTAATCTCAGCCCAGGTGCTGTTATAGCTGTTGGTCGATTGAGAATAATTCTCCTGCAGTCCAGTGGAATGGCAGGCCGCGCACTGGGTATTCCAGTTATAGTAGACCCCAGTCCAGTGCAGGCTTTCCCCTGGTTGGCCCAGATCATTGGGCATCAGCTGATACCAGCGCTGACCACCCTGCTCCGCTGCCCTGCTGTCCCAGGCAATGGTCAATGCCTGGTAGCGGCCATTGGGAAAGCCTATAAGATATTGCTGCAGCGGCTCAGCACCAAAGGTATAGGCGATTTGAAATTGTTGATATTTGCCATCGGCACCCTGAGTGCGAACAAAGTATTGGCCATCATTGCGGGTAAAGCTGGTGGTAACGCCCTGATGGCTAAAGGTGGCATTATTGAAATCCCCCAGCACGCTACTGGCATTGGCCTCGCGCATTGCCCAGTCATGGTGAGAGCCCTGCCACTGCTGAAATTCCTTGGCATGGCAGGTCTGACAGGTGTGGCTGCCGGCATAGGTTGCCTGCGCCTGACTGGCAGTGCTCAGAGGGCTTAATAGCAGCGCCGTTAGAGGCAGCAGCCTGACAAGGCTACTGCCAACCGTAAAAAATGTTTTAAACGCTGCTATCAAAGGATGCTTCTAGAACGTGATTTGTCTCTAGTTTACCTTATGGGGCCTAAACATTGAGCAATAAATGCTCCCGCTCCCAAGAAGAAATAACCTGGTTAAATTCCTCAAACTCAATCAGCTTTATTGAGGTATAGAGCTGAATAAAGCGCTCGCCAAACAGATCGGCAATTTCGCTGTCCTCTTGCAGGCCTCGCAGGGCTTCCTCCAAGGTTCTGGGCAGAGCCTGCTCCTCCTCGTAGGCATTACCCTCATAGGGTGCAGAGGGCTCGATCTTGTTTTTCATGCCCAGATAGCCACAGGCCAGCGTTGCCGCAATCGACAGGTACGGGTTGACGTCAGCACCGGGGAAGCGATTTTCGATACGATAGTTCTTGGCATTGGCGTCAGGAACACGCAGACCAGTAGTGCGATTATCAAAACCCCAGTGTAGATTGATCGGTGCTGACACCTCGCGAGTAAAGCGGCGATAGGAATTAACATTGGGCGCAAAGAAGCTCATCATAAAAGGCGTATACTTTTGCAAGCCGCCCAGATAATGATAGAACGCCTGGCTGTACTCACCCTCTTTGGTGGCAAAAATATTGCTGCCATCCGCTGTGGAAATAATGCTCTGATGAATATGTTTCGCCGAACCGGGCTCCGTGGTCATGGGTTTGGCCATAAACGTGGCATAAATATCATGTTTAAGGGCCACCTCCCGCACCATGCGTTTAAAGGTAAACACCTGATCGGCCAGATCCAGCGCATTGCCATGGATAAAATTGACTTCCAACTGGGCAGCGCCAGACTCATGAATTAATGTGTCGATATCCAGCCCCATGGCCTCACCATAGGCGTACATATCTTCCACAAAGGGCTCAAACTCATTGGCCGCATCAATGCTATAGGACTGGCGGGCTGTCTCCGGGCGCCCAGAACGACCCACCGGCGGCTTAAGTGCCATATCTGGATTGATGTTGCGCTCCACCAGATAAAACTCCATTTCAGGAGCTATCACTGGGGTTAGGCCCTCTTTCTCATACAGACTAAGAATATGCTTTAACACTGACCTGGTGCTGAAGGGGTGAGGCTGGCCATCTTTGGTGAAGCAGTCGTGAATAATTTGGCCGGTAGTTTCATTGGCCCAGGGTACCGTGCGTTTGGTACTGGCATCTGGTTCAAGCAGCATATCCCCATCAATTGTATCCAGCAGCTCCCAATAATCGTCTGAGTATTCTCCGGTCACTGTCTGGGCAAGGATACCCTCGGGCAGGCGGCTGTCTTCCTTGAGAAACTTTTTCGCCGGAATAAATTTACCCCGGGCATTACCGGTCATATCAGGCACCAGGCATTCCACCTCTGTGATCTGATTGTCTTTAAGCCAACTCTCAATTTCCTCGTGGGACTGCATGGTGCACCTGCGTTTGTTTAATGGGTTGTTATGAGTTCTTAACTAGGTTTTTTAGTTATATTTTCGAATAATAGTTCAATTATTATTGAATTATTATTCGAAAACGTCATAATGTCAATCTAAGCTTTTACTCATGGTGATAATGTGAGCTCTTACTATCAATCCAGCGCAAACAGCAAGCCAGATTTCCCTACCTTAGAGGGCCAGTTGCAGGCTGATATCTGTATTGTTGGGGCAGGTTATACCGGCCTCTCCTCTGCCCTGCATCTCGCCGAACGGGGCTATAAAGTGATTGTTTTAGAGGCTCAGACAGTGGGTTACGGCGCCTCTGGTCGCAATGGCGGTCATGTGGGTACAGGCCAGCGGCAAGATCAGATGTATCTTGAACAGAAGTTCGGTCATGAGATCGCATCCGCATTGTGGGATATGGGTCTGGAGGCCGTAGATACTGTCCAACACCTGATTAAAAAACATAAAATTAAATGCGATCTCAAGCATGGCAATATCCACTTTGCCCACCGCGCCAAATACAATGGCGAACTGGAAGAGGAAGTCAGCTTTCTGCGCGACCGCTATGGTTTTGAGCAGATGGACTATGTACCCAAAGACAAGCTCTCTGAGGTGATTGGCAGCGATGTCTTTCACAGCGCTGTTGTCGATCGAGCGGCCAAACACCTCCATCCGCTTAATTTTGCCCTGGGCCTGGCCAAGGCAGCTGTCAGCGCTGGAGTCGAAATCTATGAGCAGTCCCAGGTCACCAGCTACGCCGGTAGCCCGGTAGTGATCAAAACTGCCCGGGGACAGGTGACCGCTAGCGAGATGATACTGGCCTGCAACGGCTATATCGGCAAGCTGGAGCCCAAGATTAATGGCCGTATTATGCCAATTAATAACTTCATGCTCGCTACAGAACCCCTTTCAGAAGAGCTGGCTGCTCAGGTAGCGCCTCTAGATACCTCCATGTCCGACAGTCGCTTTGTGATCAATTATTGGAAGCTATCAGCCGACAACCGCCTGCTATTTGGTGGTGGTGAGAATTATCGTCGCGGCTTTCCCTCTGACATCAAAAACTTTGTGCGCCAGTATATGTTGCAGATATATCCGCAGCTCGCCGACACCAAAATCGATTATGGCTGGGGCGGCACCTTGGCCATCACCCTCAACCGCCTGCCCCACTTTGGTCGGCTGCAAGACAATATCTGGTATATGCAGGGCTATTCCGGTCATGGCGTGCCAACGGCAACATTTGCAGGCAAGCTAATAGCTGAGGCGATTTCCGGCAAGCTCGAGCGGTTCGACTTAATGGCCAATCTGCCAACTCAAAAATTTCCCGGCGGCACATTGTTGCGCTGGCCCGGTATGGTTGCCGGTATGCTCTATTACGCACTCAGGGACCGCCTCTAATGACCAGTCTACGCAAGACAGAATCCAGAGCGCAGCCCGTGCAAAAGCGTGCGCAAGAACGCCGCAATATGATACTGGGTGTAACTGCTGAGCTTCTTGAGGAGGTTGGCCAGGATGACCTGACGACTATCCTGGTGGCCAAGCGCGCTGGGGTATCTGTGGGTACGCTGTATCATTACTTTCCCAACAAATACGCCATTATGTATGCCCTCGCTGAGCAGTGGGTGGGTGAGATGGATGTGGCGCTGCAGGCGCTAGAGGCCGAGCCGGTCGAGAGCTACAGTGTTAAACGATTTGTTGAAGGCAGTGTTGAGCGCATGCTGGAGGTGTATACCAATCAGCAGGGTTTATTGCCGCTGGTGCAGGCTATGTATGGAGTGCCTGAGCTAAAGGAGCTTGATCTTATTCATGATGAGCTGATTATCAGTTCGATGGCGCGTATGTTTAAGCGTATGGATATTAGTAGCAAAGCCAGCGAGCTGGAGCGCTTGGGGAGCACCTACCTTGAATTGAGTCACGCGTTGATTATTGTGGTGGTTAATCAGAATAAGGCGGATGGAGAGAAGACGCTGAGTGAATTGAAGTTTTTGAATCTTTCGCTGCTGGAGCGAGCTAAGAGTCAGTTTTGATTGGGATTGTTGCGGTATGAGGCCCTTCAGCCGCTCTGCTCTTTCAGAATGACAGGTTGCCTATGTCATCCTGCGTCTAGGACGCTTTGTGGGGTATTCCAAGCGCTGCGAAGGATGTCAAAAACTCAGTACCAACATCAATGTTCCACGCTTATAATCTAATTTAACTTAAAGGCATAAGCTATTGATAATAAATAGCTATCTAGCCCTTTCTCGCAGAGTAACAAACTCCTCAGCCGCCGACGGATGAATACCCACAGTGGCATCAAAATGCGCCTTAGTCGCACCAGCTTTCAGCGCAATACCCAAACCCTGAATAATCTCAGCCGCATGTTCACCGACCATATGACAGCCAATAACCCTGTCAGAGGCGGTATCCACAATTAACTTCATGGTAATTCGGTCAGTGCCACCGCCAAGGGTTTGCAACATCGGCTTAAAATCGGACACATACACCGCAATATCTGGATACTCTGCCCTAGCCTGCTCTTCGCTAAGCCCTACTGTACCGAGCTCCGGCTGGCAGAACACAGCGGTGGGAATATCGCTGTAATCAATCTGTGCCAGTCCCTCACCAAACAGATGATCAACCAGCACCATAGCCTCCTGAATCGCCACAGGTGTTAGCTGCACTCTATCAATCACATCTCCCAGGGCATAAATACTCGGCTCTGCGGTAGCAAAATGCTCATTTACAGCAATAGCGCCATTGTTGCGTACCACCACATTGGTGGTTTCCAGGCCTAGGCCCGCGGTGTTGGCTACACGCCCAGTTGCATAGAGCACTAGACCTGCTGCCATATCGGCCTGATTATTTAGCGCCACAGTAAGACTGTTATCAGTCTTGGTTATCGTATTAATCTCTGTATTCAGGTGGATATGAACACCTTTATCGACCATACCCTGCTTAATCTTGTCGCTCATTTCACGATCAAATGACTTGAGCAAATGGGGGCCGCGGTAAATAAGATGAGTCTCAACCCCAAGCCCATTTAAAATGCCGGCAAACTCCACGGCAATATAGCCGCCACCCACTACCACCGCTGTCTTGGGCAGCTGATCAAGAAAGAACATCTCGTTAGAGCTAACAGCATGCTCACTGCCGGGAAACTCCGGAATATAGGGCCAGCCGCCGGTCGCGACCAGAATAGTTCGGGCTCGGTAGGTCTCGCCATTCACAGACACAAGGTGGGGCCCGGCGATAGTGGCGCGGCCGTCAAAAAGATCGGCACCGCTGTTATCAATAAGACTGTTATAGATGCCGTTTAGGCGCTCGATCTCGGCGGTTTTATTGTCCCGCAGGGTCGGCCAGTCTAATGTGGGTGCCTGGGGAATAGTCCAACCAAAGCCAGCACTGGCATGAAACGCCTCCGGAAACTGGGAGGCATAGACAAATAGCTTCTTGGGTACACAGCCTACGTTGACACAGGTGCCCCCCAGATAGCGCTCCTCTGCAACAGCGACCTTCTTACCCTTAGAGGCTGCCATGCGCGCTGCCCGCACACCGCCAGAGCCGGCGCCGATAACAAATAAATCGTAGTCAAAACTCTCGCTCATACCTCATCCTCAAGTCCGTTACTAGGACTCATTATTCTTGTTAATCACGCCTTCGAGCTTGCCGTCAGTGTTATTAAACCACGCTAACTTACTTTGCAGACTCACCACATGGCCCACAATAATAAGCGTTGGAGCCTTAGGGCCAGCCTCGCGAACTATGCCGGGTAGCGTATTTAAATTACCGGTAAACACCTGCTGCGCGTCAGTGGTGCCCTTCTCAATTAGCGCTGCTGGTGTGGCGGCGTCTAAGCCATGGTCTATCAGCCCCTGGCAAATAGCCTCCATGCCGCTTAAGCCCATATAAAAGACCAGCGTTTGGTTGGGCAGCACCAGCTCGGGCCAGTTTAAATCTCGTTTACCGCCGCGCATATGGCCGGTAATAAAGCGTACCGACTGGGCATGGTCGCGGTGAGTCAGGGGAATACCTGCATAGCTGGCACAGCCAGAGGCCGCGGTAATGCCCGGCACCACCTGAAAGGGAATGCCGTGCTCGGCCAAGGTTTCAATCTCTTCGCCGCCGCGACCAAAGATAAATGGGTCACCGCCCTTAAGCCGCACCACACGGTTGCCCTCAAGGGCATAGCCGACCAGCTTTTGGTTTATATTGTCTTGGGTTACCGGATGGTCGCCGGCAGTTTTGCCCACATAGATACGCGTAGCATCACGACGTACCAGATTCAGAACTTCGGGGGATACCAGCCTGTCGTAGAGCACAATATCCGCCTGCTGCATCAATCGCAGAGCCTTAAAGGTCAGCAGGTCCGGGTCACCGGGGCCACCGCCCACTAAATAGACTTCGCCAGTTTTAAACTCGTCGGTACTCTCCAGCTTGTCGGCCAATAGCCGCTCAGCTTCCTCCAAATTATTGGCATAGGCCTGCTCAGCAATAGGCCCATAGAACACCTCTTCCCAAAATGCCTTGCGGTCCGCGCCATTGGAAAACTTGGCTTTAACTCGCTCGCGAAAGCTGCCGGCCAACGAACCGAGTTTAGACATGCCGGCTGGTAATAGACTTTCAAAACGTGTGCGTAGCAAGCGCACTAGCACTGGGGCATCACCGCCGCTAGAGATAGCCACCTGAATGGGTGAGCGATCGACAATGGACGGGAATATTACGGTAGAAAATCCCGGATCATCCACCACATTAGACAGCATATTAGCGGCCTGAGCCTGCTCAGATACCAGACGGTTTAGATCGCGGTCGTTTGTGGCCGCAATGACCATAACTGTATCTGGGTAGGCTAAAAGGTGTTTGTGTTCATAGGGAGCGGTTATTAGCTCAAGGCCGTTGCAACCGTCAGCTGTGTCTTTGGCGTCCATCTCTAGCAGGTCTGGGCAGTAGTCTTTGGCAATAATGGTGATTAAGGCGCTGGCTTCTTGAACCAGGCGCACCTTGCGCAGAGCGATTTCACCGCCGCCGACGACGACAATGCGCCGGCCTTTAAGGTTGTGGAAGAGTGGTAGGTAATCCATGGGGGTTGTTGCTGGCTCCTAGAGATCCTTCGCTGCGCTCAGGATGACATTGTTTTGTTTCGGTGACATTGTTTTGCTGGATGACTCCGTCCCGAGTCATCCAGTACCCAAAAAGCTTCGCGGGGCATGCTAAGCGCAGTGAATGCCCTCCTAAACAGCATCATGAGATCCTTCGGTTCGCTGCGCTGCGCGCTCTCAGGATGGCAGATGTTTATCAGGCTATAACGCTCTGCCCATTCATCAATGGCTGCAACACCTGAGGAATCGCAATCGATCCATCAGCCTGCTGATAATTCTCCATCACCGCCAATAAGGTACGCCCGACAGCCAAACCAGAACCATTTAACGTATGCAGCAACTCAGGCTTGCCTTCAGCATTTCTAAACCGCGCCTTCATGCGCCGCGCCTGAAAATCTGCAAAATTAGAACAGGAAGAAATCTCCCGATACTTCTCCTGCGAAGGCAACCACACCTCAATATCATAGGTCTTGGCCGCCGAGAAACCTAGGTCACCACCACAGAGAATCACTGTGCGATAGGGTAAATCCAGCTTCTGCAAAATTGCTTCCGCATGACCCACCAGCCCTTCCAGCGCATCCCATGAATCATCTGGGTGCACAAACTGCACCATCTCCACCTTCTCAAACTGATGCTGGCGAATCATACCGCGGGTATCGCGACCATAGCTGCCAGCTTCACTTCTAAAGCACGGCGTATGAGACACAAGCTTAATCGGCAGCTTATCGACAATCTCATTGCGATAGATATTAGTAATCGGCACTTCAGCAGTTGGAATCAGGTAGAACTCACGCTCATCATCCAGCTTAAATAAATCTTCCTCAAACTTAGGCAGCTGGCCGGTGCCGTAAAGGGACTCACGGTTAACAATATAAGGTACATAGACCTCCTCGTAACCATGGTCCCGGATATGGGTGTTTAACATAAACTGCGTTAACGCACGGTGCAGGCTGGCCAGCCCACCACGCATTTGTGAAAAGCGTGAACCAGTAATCTTGGACGCTGTATCAAAGTCCAAACCATTCAAGGCATCGCCCAGATCAACATGGTCCTTCACCTCAAAATCAAAACTCTTAGGCGTGCCCCAGCGGCGCACTTCCACATTATCGTCTTCATCATTGCCCGCAGGCACAGAGGTATGGGGAATATTGGGAATACCTTGCAACAGCGCATCCAGCTCTTCTTGCACAGCCACCAGTGCAACATCTGCCTCCGCTGAATCATTTTTAAGCTGCTCGCCCTTGGCCTTTAATGGCTCAATATCTTCACCCTTGGCTTTGGCCTCACCAATCAGCTTGCCCATGGTTTTGGAGTAGGTATTGCGTTCCTGCTGCAAAGCCTCAGCGGCCAGCTGGAGTTCTTTGCGCTGAGCTTCGAGGGCGGTAAAAGCGGCCGTATCAAGTTCGTAGCGCTTAATAGCCAGGCTATCGGCAACGGCATTTAAATCCGAACGTAATAGCTTCGGGTCGAGCATGGTAACTTCCTTAAAATTAGATCAAAAACAAACGTGTAAGCCAGACCGCAACACTAATCGCTGCCAAGCATAAAACAACCGTTCCCAGCGCATAAACGAGCGCCATAAAAAGGTGGCCATTTTGCCACAGACCAAGGGCATCAAGCGAGAAGGTTGAGAAAGTAGTGAACGATCCCAAAAAACCAATCATCAAAATACCGCGCATTTCTGGCGACAACATGCCCTTCTCCAGAATCACCACAAACAAAATGCCCATAACCAGGCTACCGAGCATATTGACCGTAAGCGTGGCATAGGGGAACTTATGACTGGTGGAATCAAACACCCAGGTGCTCACCGCATATCGGGCCATAGCCCCCAACGCACCGCCAAAGGCGACAGCAAACCAATGCATTATTTATTGTCCTTTTGATTCGTATCCAGAGACCGCAGATACGCCAGTTTCTCGCTAATCTTTTGTTCCAGCCCATTATTGGTCGGGAAATAATACTGCTTATCCGCCAACTCCTCCGGCAAATAGGTTTCCCCCGCAGCATAAGTACCCTCTTCACTGTGGGCGTATCTGTAGTCTTTGCCGTAATCCAGCTCTTTCATCACTGTGGTAGGTGCATTGCGCAGATGCATGGGCACCTCGTAACTGGGCAGTGACTGCACATCGGCCATAGTCTCCTTAAAAGCGCTGTAAACCGCATTGCTTTTAGCAGCAACAGCGCAGTAAGTGACTGCCTGAGCCAACGCCAACTCACCCTCAGGGCTACCCAAGCGCTCTTGAATATTCCAAGCATTTAACGACAACTCCAGCGCCCGAGGGTCGGCATTACCAATATCCTCACTGGCAATGCGCGCTACACGGCGGGCAATATACAGCGGGTCACAGCCGCCATCTAGCATACGGCACAGCCAATACAGCGCCGCATCGGGCGACGAACCTCGCACCGACTTATGCAGGGCAGAAATCTGATCATAAAAATACTCACCACCCTTATCAAAGCGCCGGGTGTCTCCCACTAGCACCTGCTCAAGCACAGTAGCATCGATAACTGCAGTATCCCCCTGATCGGTTGCTAGATCATTGGCAATTTCAAGTAAATTTAATGCGCGGCGGGCATCTCCGTCCGCTGCATGGGCCAGAAGATTCAGTGCGTCTTTATCCAGCTGCAGTCGGCGCTGTCCGAGGCCAGCGTCGGTATTGGCCAGAGCTTTCTCTATCAAGGCTTTGATCTGTTCAGTATCGAGGCTTTTAAGCACATAGACTCTGCAGCGTGACAGCAGTGCATTGTTTAATTCAAAGGATGGGTTCTCCGTAGTGGCGCCAACAAAGATCACAGTTCCATCTTCCACATAGGGCAAAAAAGCGTCCTGTTGAGATTTGTTGAAGCGATGTACCTCATCTACAAACAGAATAGTTTTGCGGCCGCGCAGATCGCGTTGTTCTTCAGCTTTGGCGATTGAGGCCCGAATGTCCTTCACCCCAGACAGAACGGCGGAAATACTTTCAAAGTGCGCATCCGCAGAGGCAGCAATAATTCTAGCTAATGTTGTTTTGCCTACTCCTGGCGGCCCCCAGAAAATCATCGAGTGCAATATTTCGTTTTCTATAGCTTCGCGCAGTGGTTTACTTGGACCAATCAGATGTTGCTGGCCGTAAAAACCGTCCAGGGACTCTGGTCGCATGCGTGCTGCTAGAGGTTGATATGGCTGCTGGCTAAATAGGTCAGCCGTCATTATTGATCACATCAATGCCTGCAGGTATCTCAAACTCAAATAATACTGCAGGCAGAGCTGGATTAAGCTGGGCGTCAGAAAAGGTAATCTGAGTGATCTGCCCCAGGCTATCCGTCAAACTGATAGATGCTGGAAGCTGGTCAACAAATGCAATCTCCAGTCTGTTAAACAGGCTGCCCTCTTGTTCTGGTATTAACTGAAATATGCCAGGGGATAGCTGACGGATAAAATAGGCACTGTCGAGACGGTCTAGGTCACCGGAAAATAAAATGGCTGGTGTCGATTCAATACTTGCATCAAAAGGCTGCACAATCACCTGCTCCAGATCTGGATCATAAAGCCACAGAGTGGTGCCATTGGATATGACCTGCTGGGGCATAGGCTGCTCCACAATCCAGCGTAGATTGTTCGGTTGTGCTAACTCAAACAAACCTTGTGATTGCTGTAATTCGAAGCCATCGGCGTCCATAACTTGTTGCTTAAACTGGGCGGACAGGCTAGTAATAGGCTGCAAGAGATTCCGCAATTGCTGGATATCTTCAGCACTGCCTCCAGCTTGAGCGCTTAAACTGAAGATCAGGCTTGTAAGAGAAATTATCAATTGCATCGGGCGCATATTGTGATTATCCGGGAGTCTTATTTAAGATTTTGGTGACAAAATCTCTCTGCTACCATTACTGCTCATGGGGCTCACCACACCTGAGGCCTCCATTTGCTCAATAAGGCGTGCGGCCCTGTTGTAGCCAACACGCAATTTTCGCTGCACTGATGAGATGGAGGCTTTGCGGCTCTCCAGCACAAAGGCTACCGCTTCGTCATACAGTGGGTCGGCTTCGGGATCATCTTCACCCTCTTCTCCGCCGCTAAAACCGGGAACAGGTATGGATGATACCGTAGCTTCATCGGTAATTTCCTCAAGGTAGTTTGGTGCGCCCCGCCGCTTCCAGTCAGCGACTACTTTGTGTACTTCGTGGTCATCGACAAAGCAGCCATGGATGCGCTCTGGCACGCTAGTGCCCGGTGGCAGATAGAGCATATCGCCATGGCCGAGTAGCTGCTCTGCCCCGCCCTGATCGAGGATGGTTCTGGAGTCGATCTTGGAGGATACCTGGAAGGCGATTCTTGAGGGCACATTGGCTTTGATGAGGCCAGTAATCACGTCTACTGATGGGCGCTGGGTGGCCAGTATCAGATGTATACCAGCGGCTCGGGCTTTCTGAGCAATGCGGGCAATTAGTTGTTCTACTTTTTTACCGACGATCATCATCATGTCGGCAAATTCGTCGATCACTACCACTATATAAGGTAATGTTTCTAGGAGCGGTGCTTCTGGCGCTTCTTGGCTGGCGTCCCAGCCCATTTCGTCGGGATTAAATGTCCATAACGGGTCGCTAATGGGGTTGCCGGCTTTGATGGCGTCTTCTATTTTGCGGTTGTAGCCGGCCAGGTTTCTGACGCCCATGGCGGCCATTAGTTTGTAGCGTCGCTCCATTTCGCCTACACACCAGCGCAGGCTGCCGGCGGCATCTTTCATATCAGTGATAACCGGGGTTAATAGATGAGGTATATCGTCGTACACCGAGAGCTCGAGCATCTTCGGGTCGATCAGAATCAGTTTTACTTCTTCGGGGGAGGCTTTGAATAGCAGGCTCAGCAGCATGGCATTGATGCCCACTGATTTACCCGAGCCAGTGGTGCCTGCCACTAACAGGTGAGGCATGCGGGCCAGGTCGGCTACTGTAGGCACGCCGGCGATATCGTGGCCTAGGGCTAAGGTTAGCGGTGAGCTGGAGCGGTCGTAGGCTTCGGATGACAGGACTTCGCTAAGGCGCACCATATCGCGTTTTTCA
Organism: uncultured Pseudomonadales bacterium; assembly: GCA_943788875.1. Taxonomy (GTDB): domain Bacteria; phylum Pseudomonadota; class Gammaproteobacteria; order Pseudomonadales; family Porticoccaceae; genus HTCC2207. The sequence continues at coordinate 193,029 of CALSSA010000009.1, forward strand.
TTGGGGATTTCTATGCCCACGACTGATTTTCCGGGGATTACTTCGACAACGCGCACGCTTATAACTGCCATGGAGCGGGCCAGATCTTTGGCTAGACCACTTATACGGCTGACTTTGACGCCAGCGGCGGGCTGTATTTCAAACCTTGTAACCACAGGCCCCGGCAGTACTTCGACCACCTCTGCTTTAATGCCAAAGTCCTGTAATTTTAATTCTAACAGCCGTGACAGGTGCTCAAGAGATTCTTCTGAATACCCGGAGTCGCCACTTTTATCGCTAGCATCTAACAGGTTTAGAGGTGGTAGCGAGCCTGCTACATCACTGTCGGCAAATAATGTTTGCTGTTTTTCTCGCTCAATTCTAGGGCTCACCTGAGGTTTGGCGACTGGGGCCTTAATGGTTGGTGGCAGGCGTTGCTTCTTCGATTTGGCGACGGCTTCCACTTTGACCTGCCTCTCGGACAATGCTTCCTGAGACTGGCGCAGTTCTTCTCTGCGAAGTCTGCGTTCTGTCATATAGCCGGCAAACCTATGGCTGGCGTAAATGGCGCTGCTGCCAATGCGGTCAATCAGCTGAATCCAGGAGATGTCGGCAAATACGGTTAGCCCAAACAGAAACAGTGCCATCAGTATTAAGGTGCTGCCTGTGTAGCTAAATGCTGCCATGCTGGCATCGCCAATACTTTTCCCCAGAATACCGCCTGGGCCTTCAGGGTAGCTGTGGGCCATGTCGGCAAATTGGATATTGGCCAATGAGGTAGCGCTGATCATAACCAGTGCGAAGCCTACAAGGCGCAGAATAAAGGTGACGGCATCAAATGTATCTGATTCCCGCAAGAAATGTGTGCGCAGTATCTGCAGAGCTCTAAGGGCTAACAGGACGGGAAACAGATATGAGATAGCGCCAAAGAAGCGTAAGAACATATCAGCTGTGTTGGCGCCCACAGGCCCCACCGCATTGGATACTTGGCCACTAGTGGTCGCATGGCCCCAGCTGGCATCATTGGCTGAGTAGGTTAACAGTGCCAATAACAGGATCACGCAGAGTACGATCCAGCTGATCAACCCGCCCTCGGCTACCAGCCTCTTGACCCGCGAGTTGCTAGCAATGTCGCCCGATACTGGGGCTTTATTTTGTTTCGTTGTCTGCCTGGCCAATAGGGGCCCTTCCCTGAATAAGTTTAGACGTCAAGTGTAGCTGATTCTCCTTTAAACCGCATGCCGCAGAGGCCGATATTAAGTAACTATGTAAGGAATTTAAAAAACCTATTTGGTGATGGCGACGGGATTCATTATCATAGCGCCCCTGAGAGTTTCCCAAGGCGAATATTCGCTGCCCAACTACCCACAGAGATTGTTTTATGTCCGATTCACAGCATTATCCATTGATTATTCTTGGTTCTGGCCCTGCTGGCTGGACCGCTGCAGTTTACGCAGCCCGCGCCAACTTAAATCCGGTTGTAATCACTGGTATTCAGCAAGGTGGTCAATTGACCACTACCACTGACGTGGATAACTGGCCTGGGGATGCTGATGGCGTGCAGGGCCCAGATCTGATGGTGCGTATGCAAAAGCATGCTGAGCGCTTTGATACCAAGACTATTTTTGATCATATTGACTCCGTCGATGTGTCGAAAAAACCCTTTACTCTTATCGGCACCAGCAACTACACCTGCGATGCCTTGATTATTGCGACTGGCGCTTCGGCCCAGTATCTGGGACTGCCCTCTGAAGAGGCCTTTATGGGTAAAGGTGTTTCTGCCTGTGCGACCTGTGATGGTTTCTTTTACCGCAACCAGAAGGTTGCAGTGATTGGTGGCGGTAATACTGCGGTTGAAGAAGCGCTGTACTTATCCAATATCTGCTCTGAGGTCGTGTTGGTGCACAGACGCGATGCCCTGCGTGCGGAGAAGATGCTGCAAGATAAATTATTTGATAAAGAAAAAAATGGCAATATCAGTATTGAATGGAACCAGAATCTGGGTGAAGTTCTGGGGGATGATGCCGGTGTTACTGGTATTCAGCTTGTCGCCAGCAATGGCGACAAGACCAAGCAGATTGATGTGATGGGTGTGTTTATTGCCATTGGCCACAAACCCAATACAGATATTTTTACCGATAAGCTGGATATGAAAGATGGTTATCTGACTATTGCTGGCGGCCTGTCTGGCAATGCCACAGAAACTAGTGTGAAAGGTGTTTTTGCTGCTGGTGATGTGGCTGACCATGTCTATCGACAAGCGGTGACTTCGGCTGGTAGTGGTTGCATGGCAGCGTTGGATGCTGAACGATATCTTGACCAGTAAGCTGTATTTATGAATCTGTGCCTGCTAGATGCGGATTCACCACGCTTTCCCAATGCTAATAGTGCAGCTGAGGAGCCTGACGGGCTTCTCGCTGTCGGTGGTAATCTCAATCCGTTGACGCTATTAGCGGCATACCGACAGGGTATTTTTCCCTGGTATCAAGATGATGATCCTATCTTGTGGTGGAGCCCTTCCAACCGCTGTGTGCTAATTCCTGAACAGTTGCATATCTCGAAAAGCCTGCGGCGGTGCCTGCGTCAGTGCCAGTTTAGGCTCAGCACTGATACTGCTTTCACTGAGGTAATTGAGGCCTGCGCTGCACCCCGCAGCGATGAAAATGGCACCTGGATCATAGATGAAATGATTGAGGCCTATTGTCAGTTACATCGGCTCGGCCATGCCCATTCGGTTGAGGTCTGGGCCGGTGATGAACTGGCCGGGGGTATTTATGGGGTGGCTGTGGGTGGTGTCTTCTGTGGTGAGTCAATGTTTAGTGGCCGCACCAATGGTTCTAAAGTGGCGATGGCCTATCTCTGCCAATGGCTGGTGGATCAGGGATTTAATCTTCTGGATTGTCAGATCAACAATCCCCACCTAGAGTCGATGGGGGCTCAGCTAGTGCCTCGTGAGCAATACCTGAGTTGGCTTGCAGCTACTCGCGATAATAGCCTGCAATGGCCTCAAGCTCGATCAGTCAGCTGGTAGGCATTGAGTTAAAGGCTTCTATCAACTAGGCTTAATTTTCGAATCTAACGTTGACGCAGATCTATGAGCAGGGACATTTCTCCAGATATTGGCAAGATCAGATTGCTCCTGACCGAGCCTCATGAATGTGGCTACCTCGAGCAGCGCCAGTCCACTACCGCTTTTGTGGATCCCGATACCGTTATTAGTACAGAGCTCTATGGGCGCATGAGTGCTATGGGCTTTCGGCGCAGTGGTCCGTATCTCTATTCCCCATTTTGCACCGACTGCAAATCCTGTGTCCCCGCGCGTATACCTGTGAAGACTTTTGTTCCCAGTCGTTCCCAGAAGCGATGTCTTAAACGCAATCAGGATGTCGAGGTCGAACAGGTCAGTGCTCTTAACTTTGATGAGCATTACCCCATATATGACCGCTACATCCGTGGCCGCCATCATCAGGGAGATATGTATCCACCTTCGCGCACCCAGTTCGAGCAATTTCTTGGCAACACATGGGAGTGCACTGGTTTTCTGGAGTTGCGAGTGGATGGGCAGCTGATTGGCTGTGCTGTTGTCGATAGCCTACCCAATTCCCTGTCTGCTATTTACACTTATTTTGAACCGGACCAGTCAGACCGCGGGCTGGGTAATCTGGCAGTGTTATTACAGATCAATTTAGCTCGGGAATTAGCTATGGATTATCTCTATCTTGGCTATTGGATTTCTGACTGTCAAAAAATGAGCTACAAAACTAATTACAAACCATTGGAGCTGCTGCAGGAAAATATCTGGCGTTTGCACGAATGACTTTGCTATAACGGCGATTTTAGGGCAAACTGCGCCCTTTTTTACAGGCATGACATTTAAGTATGGCGAAGGAAGATCACATTGAATTTGAAGGCGAGGTTATCGATACCCTGCCGAACACCACTTTTCGAGTCAAGCTTGAAAACGACCATGTTATTATTGCTCATATTTCGGGCAAGATGCGCAAGCACTATATACGCATTCTGACTGGGGATAAGGTCAAGGTAGAAATGACGCCATATGACCTGACTAAAGGCCGTATTACTTTCCGCGAGCGCTAGAGCGCACCAGCTTTTTCAGCGTTTTTACTGAAGACAAAGAAACGAGATAACCTGAATTATCTCGTTTTCTTATGCCCTGCTTCTGCCAGCCAGTCTTTATTTGGCTTCTGTCGCAACTGCCAACTGGTCGTCTTCAACTGTCACAAATACTGTACCACCTTTGTCTGCAAGGCTGCCGAACAGCACTTCTTCCGCCAGTGGTTTCTTGATCTTCTCCTGAATTAACCGGTCCATGGGACGCGCACCCATTTTTGCGTCATAGCCATTTTCCGCTAGCCATAGTCGCGCTTCATCATCGACATCGAGAAATACTTTTTTCTCATCAAGCTGTGACTGCAGCTGTACCAGAAATTTATCCACCACGGTTTGAATCACAGTCAAACTCAGTTCACCAAACTGAACAATGCTGTCGAGCCTGTTGCGAAACTCTGGGGTAAACATCTTCTTAATGGCTTCCATACCGTCTGTGGCATGGTCCTGTTTGGAGAATCCAATTGAGGCGCGACTCATAAGCTCTGCACCGGCATTGGTGGTCATAATCAAAATCACATTGCGGAAGTCTGCCTTGCGACCATTGTTGTCGGTCAAAGTACCGTGATCCATTACCTGCAGTAGCAGATTAAACACATCCGGGTGGGCCTTCTCGACTTCATCTAAAAGAATAACGGAATGTGGCTGCTTGGTGACTGCTTCTGTCAGCAAACCACCCTGGTCATAGCCAACATAGCCTGGAGGCGCACCAATTAGTCTGGACACTGTATGGCGCTCCATATATTCAGACATATCAAAGCGAACCAATTCTACTCCCAATACGTTGGCCAGCTGACGGCTCACTTCAGTTTTACCAACACCTGTGGGTCCGGCAAAAAGGAAGCTGCCTATGGGTTTCTCCCCTTCTCGCAAGCCCGCACGAGCTAGCTTGATTGAGGTTGATAGTGCGTCAATGGCTGGATCCTGACCGAACACCACCATTTTAAGCTTTTCAGCCAGGCCTTTAAGTTGGGCCTTGTCGGAGCTGGACACACTCTTAGCCGGAATACGGGCAATCTTGGAGATAACCAGCTCAATATCGCTCACACCAATAGTCTTTTTACGCCGGGACTCAGGCTGCAAGCGCTGGTAGGCCCCTGCTTCATCAATCACATCAATCGCCTTGTCTGGCAGAAAGCGGTCATTAATATGGCGGCTGGATAGCTCGGCAGCCACTTTCAGGGCCGGATTGGTAAATTTGAGGTCATGGTGATCTTCAAATCTGGACTTGAGGCCTTTAAGTATCTCATAGGTCTCCTGAACGCTAGGTTCTGGCACATCAATCTTCTGGAACCGTCGAGACAGAGCATTGTCTTTCTCAAAGATACCCCGATATTCCTGATAAGTGGTTGAGCCCACGCAGCGCAGCTGTCCTGAGGAAAGTAATGGCTTAAGCAGGTTTGATGCATCCATAACCCCGCCGGATGCCGCACCTGCACCGATAATGGTGTGGATCTCATCAATAAAGAGTATGGATTTATCTTTCTTGACCAGCTCTGCAATAATGCCCTTGAGGCGTTTTTCAAAATCGCCTCGGTATTTGGTGCCTGCTAGCAATGAGCCCATATCAAGGCTGTATACAACACTGCCTTCCATAGGCTCTGGAACATTGCCGTCAACAATCAGCTTGGCTAAACCCTCGGCAATAGCGGTTTTACCGACGCCGGATTCCCCCACCAACAGTGGATTATTTTTGCGACGACGGATCAGAATCTGGCTGACTCGCTCGACTTCAGCGCTGCGGCCGATCAATGGGTCTATACGCCCCAGCATGGCTTGTTCATTGAGATTGGTCGCAAACTGGCTGAGCAGACTTTCCTCTTGCTCCTGCCCGCCTTCGACGTCTGCTGTTGCCTCTTCGTGTGTATCGGGGCTCTGGTCGGCCTGATCGGCATATTTGGAAATACCGTGGGAGATATAGTTGACCACATCAATGCGTGCCACATTTTGCAGCCGCAAGAAATAAACAGCTTGGCTCTCCTGCTCAGAAAATATGGCAACCACTACATTGGCGCCCATCACTTCGCTATTGTTTGCTGAATTAACCTGAAAAACGGCCCGCTGAAGCACACGCTGGAAACCGTGTGTGGGCTGGGTCTCCTGCTCTAGCTGGGTTTCAGGGATGGTAGGTATGGTTGAATCGATAAATTCGGTCAGGTCCTGGCGCAGAATGTCCAAGTCTGCACCGCAGGCTCTAAGTACGTTGGAGGCGGAGGCGTCGTCGAGCAGTGCTAACAGTAAATGTTCCACTGTCATAAACTCATGGCGCTTTTCGCGGGCATTTTTAAACGCTAGATTGAGGGTGACTTCAAGTTCTCTACTTAACATAATTATGACTCTTCGTCGTCGTTACAGGGTTCTATTTCACACAGAAGCGGATGCTGGTGGTCCATCGAGTATTGATTTACTAGTGCCGCTTTCGTCTCTGCCACATCTTCAGTATAGATGCCGCAGACACCCTTTCCCTCGGTGTGTATCTTAAGCATGATTCGAGTCGCATTTTCCCTAGACTTGTAAAAAAACTGTTCGATTAGTTCAACCACAAATTCCATCGGCGTGTAATCATCATTTAACAGTACTACCTGAAACATACGGGGCTTTTTTAACTTTGGCCTTGATTGTTCGACCACAGTATCGCTTTCATGTTGCCAAATTGGAGAGTTTTCTTTTTCGCTCATGTAAAAATAGCCAAATACTTATCAATAAAAGAGTGCCCACATCTTACAACAGAACTGTGCTGCTAAAAACCGATGAGCGGTACTTGACAGAAAATTCCACATATCTAAAGTGGTGTTGCCTCTAAGAAAGGCAATAAATGAGCGTCATGATGTTCGCTCTCTACAATAACGCTTCAACGGATGAAGGCGACAGGTTATGTCTAATACAGGAACAATAAAGTGGTTCAGCAATGCCAAAGGGTTTGGCTTTATAATCCCGGAAGGCGGCGAGGGTGATATTTTTGTGCACTACAGCTCAATAAATATCGAAGGGTACAAGACTCTCAAGGCAGGTCAGCCAGTGAGCTATGAGGTTGAGCGAGGGAGCAAGGGATTACATGCTACCAATATCGTTCCATTTGACCCAGATGTTAAGCCTGATGACGACCCTCAAGGCTCAGGAGTAGAGTCAGCTATCAAGACGGCTCTGGTCTAAATTAGTAGTTTTAAAGATAGCAAAAAAAAAGCCCAGTGCTGACATTGAGTACCGGGCTTTTTTGATTGGGCCAGACTGTTGGCTACATGTTTTCAATCATGGCGTCGCCAAATTCTGAACAGGACATCAAAGTAGCGTCGTCCATCAGTCGTTCAAAATCATAGGTCACTTTCTTCTCAGAGATTGCGCCTTCAATACCTTTAACAACTAGATCAGCAGCATCTCCCCAACCCAGGTGACGCAGCATCATTTCTGCAGACAGAATCAGTGAACCGGGGTTTACCTTGTCCTGGCCTGCGTACTTAGGTGCAGTGCCATGGGTGGCTTCAAAGATAGCCACGTCGTCAGATAGATTGGCGCCTGGTGCTATACCAATACCGCCTACCTGAGCTGCCAGAGCATCGGAGATATAGTCGCCATTGAGGTTCAATGTAGCCAGAACTGAGTATTCATCTGGGCGCAGAATAATCTGCTGTAACATAGCGTCTGCGATCACATCTTTGATCACAATATCTTCGCCAGTGTTAGGGTTTTTAACCACATGCCAGGGGCCACCATCCAGAGGCTCACCGCCAAACTGCTCAACAGCAACTTCGTAGCCCCAGTCGCAGAATGCGCCTTCGGTGAATTTCATAATGTTGCCCTTGTGAACCAGAGTAACACTTGGCTTGTTCTGGTCGATCGCATACTGGATTGCTTTACTGACAAGGCGCTTGGTGCCCTGCTCTGATACTGGCTTAACGCCAATACCGCAGTTTTCGTCAAAGCGAATCTTGGTCACGCTCATTTCGTCCTGCAGGAACTTGATGACTTTGGTCGCTTCTTCAGTACCAGCGCGCCATTCAATACCGGCATAAATATCTTCAGAGTTTTCGCGGAAGATGCACATGTCTACCTTGTTTGGCTCTTTAACTGGCGAAGGTACACCTTCGAACCAACGCACTGGGCGCTGGCAAACAAACAGGTCGAGTTCTTGGCGCAGTGCTACGTTGAGGGATCTAAAGCCGCCGCCTACTGGTGTAGTCAATGGGCCTTTAATAGAAACGGCATATTCTTTAACAGCTTCAAGGGTTTCTGCAGGGAACCAATCGCCCTCGTATAACTCAGCTGCCTTCTCGCCGCAGTAGACTTCCATCCAAGAGATCTGCTTGCTGCCGTCGTAGGCTTTTGCTACTGCTGCGTCAATTACCTTTACCATCACTGGAGTAATATCTACGCCAATACCGTCCCCTTCAATAAAAGGAATGATTGGGTGGTTTGGTACGTTTAGTGAGAAGTCTGCATTGACTGTGATTTTTTCACCAGATTGTGGAACCTGGATATGTTGGTAACCCATTGTGATCTCCGAAAAAGATAAGCTTTATGTTATGTTTTGTAAAAAATTTACCAGATGGTGGCATTTTAGCATGATTTCTTCGCTTTTTTGTAACCCTGTTTCATTTACAATGGGTATAAATGGAGGAAATAATGCCCGCTAGACTGATTTTATTGAACAAACCCTACCAAGTACTGAGTCAGTTTACGGATAACTCTGGCAAACAGACTCTGGCTGCGTATGTGGATATAAAGTCTGTCTACCCTGCTGGCCGTCTTGATTATGATTCTGAGGGTCTATTGCTGCTCACTGACGATGGCAGACTTCAGGCCCAAATCAGTCATCCTAGGTACAAACTGCGAAAAACCTACTGGGTTCAAGTAGAAGGCGTCGCCACTCAGGACCATTGTAATGCTCTCTGTGCCGGGGTCTTATTAAAAGACGGCCCCGCAATGGCTGTTTCCTGCCGACTTATTGGCGAGCCTGATCTGTGGCCGCGCCACCCACCCATTCGAGTGCGCAAGTCCATCCCCGACAGTTGGATTGAAGTCGTTATTGCTGAGGGCCGCAATCGACAGGTGCGCAGAATGACGGCTGCGATTGACCTGCCCTGCCTGCGGCTGGTCCGGGCTGCCATAGGCGACTGGACCTTGCAAGGTTTGCAGCCCGGTGAGTATCGCTCAGTTGAGCCGCCCACCAATGGACTTAAACTCAATCAATAAGGCGATTTAACATGCCAGATCGAATACATCTCACTGTGGCCACTGTCGTTGAACAGGACAATCGTTTTCTGATGGTGAAGGAAACCGAGTACGGCCGCCAGGTGATTAATCAGCCTGCTGGTCATGTGGAGCCGGGCGAAGATATTGTGCGAGCCGCGGTGCGGGAGACATTAGAAGAGACAGGTTGGGAGGTCTCGATCACGGGTTTTCTCGGCATTTCCACCTCTTACTCAAGCCGCAATGGGGTCACCTATTATCGATTGAGCTTTGTGGCGGAGGCGGTTAGCTTTGATGCTGCTGCAGAGATAGACGCTGACATAGATGTGGCTCTGTGGATGTCACTGGAAGAGATTGAAGCAGAAAAACACCGACTGCGCAGCGACTTGGTGTGGGCCTGTCTCGAAGATTACCGCGCTGGGCGTATTTTTCCTTTGGAAATATTTCGCAACGAATTATAGTAGCCAACTATTTTTAGCAGCTTGATAGCAGAGAGTTCATGAGCGCAGCGGAAAAAGTTATCGTCGGCATGTCCGGCGGCGTCGATTCATCGGTGGCCGCTCTTTTACTGATCCAGCAGGGTTATCAGGTCGAAGGCCTGTTTATGAAAAACTGGGATGAGGATGATGGCTCCGAATACTGCACGGCTAAAGCCGACCTCGCCGATGCCCAGCAGGTTTGTGACCGACTAAATATTGTTTTGCATAGCGCCAACTTTGCCGCCGATTACTGGGATAATGTGTTTGAATATTTTCTAGCAGAATACCGCGCAGGCCGCACACCTAACCCAGATATCCTGTGCAACCGCGAGATTAAGTTCAAAGTATTTTTGGATTATGCGCAGATTCTTGGCGCTGATTATATTGCCACCGGCCATTACACCAGGCTCGCTAGCCAGAATGGTCAGGCTCAGCTGCTAAAGGGGCTGGATAGCAATAAAGACCAGAGCTACTTTTTGCATGCAGTCCCCGAAACCGCATTCGCCAAATCATTATTTCCCGTCGGTGAACTACAAAAGTCAGAGGTTCGCGCCCTAGCTGAAAAGCATGATTTTGTTACCTCTGCCAAGAAAGATAGCACCGGTATTTGTTTTATTGGCGAGCGGCGCTTTAAGGATTTCCTTGAACAGTATCTGCCCGCCCAACCCGGCGAGATGCGCACTCCCGAGGGAGCGCTGATGGGTGAGCATCAGGGGCTGATGTTCTATACCTTGGGTCAACGTCAAGGCCTTGGCATAGGTGGCGTAAAGGATAGCAGCGAAGAGCCCTGGTACAGTCTGGATAAAGATCTGGATAATAATACTCTTATTGTCGGCCAGGGATCTCAGCACCCACTGCTGTTTACTGACAGTTTGGCGGCCAGTGATATCAACTGGATTAATGGCGCCCCGGAACAATCATTCCAGTGCTGGGCAAAGACTCGTTATCGGCAACCAGATCAGCACTGTTGGGTGTCACGAATAGATAATGGTTCCTGTGAGGTACGCTTTGAGCAGCCCCAGAGAGCCGTCACCCCCGGACAGTCAGTGGTTTTTTATCTCGATGATCTCTGTCTTGGTGGCGGTACCATTGAATCTACTTGGAGCAGTAACCGCTAATATGTTTTTCTCTAAACCTACCACAGAGCAGGCTGTGGCTCTGGCCGCTGTATTTCAGGCCTGCGAGCTGGTGGCAGATCTGGCCCATACTGGAGATGCTCCGGTTGCAGCTCTGGAGCTGGGCATGAGTTCGCTGCTTAACCAGCAGCCAGATTCCATTGACCAGCTCTACGGCCCATTGGCTAATTTGAAGCTTGGCATAGTATCAATGAATGCACTGTTTGGTGAGAATGGCCGAGCTATGGAGCAGCGACCAGAGGTGGTGCGTTATGTGGTGTCCATTCTCTTTTTGGCGCGTAAATTATCCAAGGATAAAGATCGACTTAATCATATTGCCGAGGGCATCGAGCAGGCAGCGCGCCAGGCGCAACATTTTTCTACTACCCATGATAATGTCTATAGCAATATAGCGGCACTCTATGAGCAATGGGTGAGCACGTTATCCGTGCGTATTCAGGTCGCTGGTTCTGCTGCATATCTCCGCCAGCCCGCCATAGCGCGACGCATTCGCTGTCAGCTATTTGCTGCAATTAGGAGCGCGTTTTTGTGGCAGCAGTTGGGCGGCGCTCAATTCCATATTGTGCTGCGGCGCAAAGCTCTGGCTCGGGCCTTACCGCAGCTATAAAGCCTGTCGTTACAAGCAGGGTTACAAGCAATCAGCCTCAATTCATTTATGAAATCCACTCTGCTTTCCGGTATTATGGCGCCCTAATTTAGCCACTGACCCGGACCTCCACTATGGATAACATCGCCCTCTCTGCCCTTACTGCTATTTCACCGATCGATGGTCGATATGGGGCCAAGACGGAGCGCCTGCGCACAGTGTTTAGTGAGTTTGGATTGATCCGCTACCGTGTGTTGGTCGAGGTGCGCTGGTTGCAGCATCTTGCGGCTAACAGCCAGATTACTGAAGTGGCAGAATTTTCAGCTGAGGCCAATGCAGTGCTAAATGCTTTGGTCGATAACTTCAGCGTTGAACAGGCGCTGCGCATCAAAGAGATTGAGCGCACTACCAACCATGATGTTAAAGCGGTTGAATACCTGATCAAAGAAACCATTGCAGATAACCCTGAGTTAAATGCAGTGTCAGAGTTTGTTCACTTTGCCTGCACCTCGGAAGATATCAATAACCTATCTCATGCTCTGATGCTTAAAGAGGGTCGAGATCAGGTAATGGTGCCTGCCCTGCAGCATATTACCGATACATTAACGGCAATGGCTCATGAGTTTGCCGATGTACCCATGCTCTCGCGCACCCATGGTCAAACCGCCTCTCCCACCACTGTGGGCAAAGAATTTGCCAATGTGGCCTATCGCCTCAAACGTCAGATCAGTCTGATTTCAGCAGTGCCTATGCTCGGCAAAATCAATGGTGCTGTGGGCAACTACAATGCTCATATCAGTGCCTATCCTGAAATAGACTGGGCACAGAGTGCAAAACAGTTTATCGAACAACTCGACTTAGAGCACAACCCCTATACCACTCAGATCGAGCCTCATGATTATATGGCAGAGTTATTTGATGGGCTGGCCAGAGCTAATACTATCCTGATTGATTTTTCACGGGATATCTGGGGCTATATCTCTATGGGCTACTTCAAACAGAGAACCATTGCTGGCGAAGTGGGTTCGTCTACGATGCCTCACAAAGTTAATCCCATCGACTTTGAAAATGCCGAGGGCAATATGGGTATTGCCAATGCCATCTATGGTCACCTGGCAATCAAGCTTCCTGTGTCTCGCTGGCAACGGGATCTCACGGATTCCACTGTGCTGCGCAATATGGGCGTAGGCCTAGGTTACAGCCTGATTGCCTGTGCCTCTCTGGACAAAGGTATTAGCAAGCTGCAGCTCAATAATGAGCGTTTAGCGGCAGATCTGGATGCCAGCTGGGAAGTCTTGGCTGAACCGATTCAAACAGTGATGCGCCGCTACGGCATTGAAGAGCCCTATGAGAAACTTAAGGCGCTGACCAGAGGTAATGTTATGGACCAGACTACCATTCAGGCGTTTATTGACAGTCTGGATATGCCTGAACAGGCCAAGATCGAACTGAAAAAGCTGACTCCCGGCCTGTATACAGGTAATGCTGGGCAGCAGGCAACCGATCTCTAAGGGCTGGATTAATGGCCGATTTTCCTATTCTTGGGGATATAAGTGCAGAGCAGTTTCTCGCCGAATACTGGCAGAAAAAACCTCTGCTGGTGCGCGGTGCTATTACAGACTTCGAGCCACCTATCGATGGTGATGAGCTGGCCGGCCTGGCTCTCGAACCTGAGGTAGAGTCAAGACTGATTATCGGCCCTGATTGGCAGATGGAACAGGGACCATTTAATGAGTCTCGCTTTGCCAGCTTGCCCCCTGCGAACTGGTCACTGCTGGTTCAGGCGGTGGATTTATGGGTACCGGAAGTGGCCGAGCTATTGGGGCACTTTAGCTTTCTGCCCGCATGGCGCATCGACGATATTATGGTCAGCTATGCTGAGGATGGCGGCGGCGTTGGCCCGCATTTTGACTACTATGATGTTTTTCTTCTGCAGGGCAGTGGCAGGCGCAAATGGCAGATTGGTCAGCATTGCGACAGCACCAGTGCCATGGCAGATAATTCCAATTTAAAAATACTGGCTGATTTTACTGCCACTGATGAATGGATTCTTGAGCCCGGGGATATGCTTTATATACCACCTAAAGTGGCCCATTGGGGTACTGCTGTTGGCGACTGCACCACATTCTCCATTGGATTTAGGGCTCCAGCCGCCACCGAAATGCTCGACGATCTGGCCACTGAGCTGCTAAGTCGTGGTCCGACACCGAGGTTTTTGACTGATCCACCATTGCGGCCTGAAGTGGCTGGAAGTAGCATTTCACCAGCTTATATAGGGCAGATTAAAACTCTACTGCTGGACACATTGAATGATGATCAGTTGCTGGCGGAATGGTTTGCCCAGTATATGACCGAGCCAAAGTATCCAATGTTGCTCGATGAGACGGGAGAAACACGCACCGCCTCAATTGAAACCTCTGGGCCTGATGGGGAATCCCCAACGACCAGCCATTATGAAAATGGTCTGAAAGTCTAGCCCGTAAAGATAGCTCGTAAAGACAGTTGGTAAAAATGGCCCTCAGGGATTTTCCGCGGCCACAGCTCCAGCGCCCTGCCTGCGACTATCTGCTGCTCCATGCAGTCGGCCATCGACATTTCGGTAAATACTCTGGGCAGCACCTAGTCGACCGGTGCTGTCATTCAGGATATGCCCCATCTCGCGCAGGATTGCTTTGCTGTCCTCAGACAACCCAGGCTCATAATAAATATTGTCCGGCAGCCATTGATGGTGGATTCTTGGAGATGCGGTGGCTTCGGCAATAGTCATTTCAAACTCAATCACATTGAGTAGTATCTGCATCACAATAGTAATAATAGTGCTGCCGCCAGGGGTGCCTGTCGCCAGCATAGGCTCTCCCTTGGGGTCAAACACAATAGTAGGTGTCATGGAACTGAGAGGCCGCTTGCCTGGTTGAATGCCATTGGCGATACCACCCACTAGTCCGTAGCCATTGGGGAACCCCGGCTTGGACGAGAAATCATCCATTTCATTGTTAAGTAGAAAGCCAGCACCGCCTACAGAGATACCGCTACCATAGGAAAAGTTTAAGGTGTAGGTATTACTGACCACATTGCCCCAACGATCCCAGGTGCTGAAATGGGTCGTTTCAGTGCTTTCCGACTGCTCGTTATGCTCGACAGGCTGTGCGGTTTCCCTGAGCCCCGGCTTGATATTCACAGAGCGGCTAGAGGCCTTTGGGTTAATCTGTTGTCGCAGGTGGGCCGCGTAGCTCTTATCGATAAGCTGCTCCACTGGTACCGGGAAAAAGTCCGGGTCGCCCAAATACAGGCTGCGGTCTGCATAGGCGCGACGCATGGACTCAACCAGATGGTGGATATAGGCGGCACTGTTGTGCCCCATGGCCTTGAGATCCGAGCCTTCAAGAATATTGAGCATTTGCACCAGGTGCACGCCACCAGAGGACGGTGGCGGCATGGCGCAGAGGCGATGGTCGCGGAAACTGCCACAGACCGGTGTGCGCTCGATGACCTCGTAGTTGGCCAGATCCTGCTTCGATATCAGACCTCCGGAACGCTGCATCTGCTCAACAATTAAGTTGGCGGTTTTACCTTGATAAAAATCCTTGCCTTTGCTGGTCATAATCCGTTTTAAGGTATTGGCTAAGTCTTTTTGCACCAGAATATCCCGGTGCAGGTAGGGGGAGCCGTCGGCTTTATAGAAATACTTTTTTGAGCTGGGGTCTCTCTGCAAACGCTCTGCTCTTGAGCGCAGAGAATCCGACAGATCCGGACTCAGGGTGAAGCCATCGCGGGCCAGTTTGATCGCGGGTTCGAGCACTCGCTTAAGACTTAATACGCCGTAATTTTCCTGAGCATGCACTAGCCCAGCTACGGTACCGGGGACCCCGGAAGAGAAGATGCTAAAACGGGCTTTGAGATTATCAACATCCCCTTCGGTATCGAGAAACATATCTTTAAAGGCTTCTGCGGGGGCCATTTCGCGATAGTCGATGGCAATGGTTTTGTTACTCTCGGCCAGATGCACCATCATAAAGCCGCCTCCGCCAAGATTGCCGGCGCGGGGCAATGTCACGGCAAGGGCAAACCCCGTGGCCACAGCAGCATCGATGGCATTGCCGCCCTGGGCCAGTATCTGTGCCCCGACTCGACTGGCAATCATATCTTGCGAGACGACCATGCCAGATTCACTGATCACCGGATGATGCAGTGCCTGGCGGGCCAGCAATGGCCCTCTGTCGGCCAGGGACAGGGGGCCGATCAGCAGACCGCTGAGGCAGGTGGCAAAAAAGACGAGAAATTTATTCATCGGGCATAGCCGGGTCAATTGGGAGCTGTATATCTTTTCCCATTAAAGCCTTAAATACAATAAAAAATTAGACTATTAAGCCATTATCCCGATAACTATTAACGTTCGTATAATGTGCTCGAGAACAGGCGATGCTGGGAGTATTATTGGCCACAGAATTGGCGCTGGTGCCAAGGGATTATTGCAGTGCTTCAGACGACACCAGCACCCCGTTATTGTCGGCATAGAGATATTCCCCGGGCGTAAAGGTTAGCCCGCCGAAGGTCACTGGTATATTAATCTCGCCAATATTCTTTTTCTCAGTCTTGAGCGGATGCACACCGAGGGCCTGTACGCCAATATCGGTAGCCAAAATCTCATCCACATCGCGGATACAGCCATAGATAACAATGCCAGACCAGCCATTGCTTGCAGCTTTCTCTGCCAGCATATCGCCGAGACAGGCGCGGCGCATACTGGCGCCGCCATCAACCACCAACACACGACCTTCTCCTGGAGTGCCTACAAGCTGCTTAACGCAGGAGTTATCCTCGAAGCATTTAACCGTCACTATGGCACCGCTAAACTGCTTGCGACCGCCATAGTTACGCATCATAGGCTCCAGTACCCGCACTAGTTCTGGATACTGGTCACAGAGGTCAGGCGTTGGTTTCATTATGCTGTGCCTTTGGCTTGCTGGCGATACTGATGCAGCAGTGGCTCAGTGTACCCACTGGGCTGCTCCAGACCTTTAAACACCAGATCGCAGGCTGCCTGAAAGGCAACGCTCTGGCTAAAGTCAGTGCTCATGGGCATATAGTCTGCATCACCGGCATTCTGGCCATCGACTACAGCTGCCATACGCTGCAGTGTTTCCATTACCTGCTCTGCTGAGCAGATACCATGATGTAGCCAGTTAGCCATATGTTGGCTAGATATACGCAATGTGGCTCTGTCTTCCATCAGGCCGACATTATTAATGTCTGGCACTTTCGAGCAACCAACCCCCTGCTCTACCCAACGCACCACATAACCCAGCAAACCCTGGGAATTATTGTCTAGCTCAAGCTGGATCTGTTCGGCGCTAAGCTGTGTATCTCCAAGCAGGGGTATGGTTAGAATATCATCGACATTTGCTGGTTGGCGCTGCATTAGCTCGTCCTGCAGGCTTGCAACATCAACCTGGTGATAATGCATAGCGTGCAGGGCCGCGGCTGTGGGTGATGGCACCCAGGCCGTATTGGCACCAGCTTTAGGATGACCAATCTTGACTCTCATCATATCCGCCATATTGTCTGGTACTGCCCACATGCCCTTGCCGATCTGCGCCTTGCCTTTTAACCCGCAAGCCAAACCAACATCCACATTCTGATCTTCATAGGCACTGATCCAGGTCATAGCCTTTAGGTCTGCCTTGAGGGCAAAGGCCCCTGCCTGCATGCTGGTGTGTATCTCATCACCGGTACGATCTAAGAAGCCGGTGTTAATAAATACCACGCGGCCCTTTGCTGCACGAATACATTCTTTAAGATTGACTGAGGTGCGGCGCTCTTCATCCATAATGCCAACCTTGATGGTATGGCGATCGAGACCCAGCGCATCCTCAATGGCATCAAACAGCTGGTTGGTAAAGGCGACTTCTTCAGGGCCATGCATCTTGGGTTTTACAATATAGATGCTGCCGGCGTCTGAGTTGCTGCGGCTGGTCGATCTCTGAATATCCTGCATCGAAATCAGACTGGTGATCATGGCATCCATAATGCCCTCAGGTATTTCCAGACCATTGTCATAATGAATTGCAGGGTTAGTCATCAGATGGCCGACATTGCGCACAAACATCAGGCTGCGGCCCTTTAGAACCAGTGGTTCACCGTTGGTGGCAAAAAATTCACGGTCATTATTCATGCGGCGAACAAAGGTCTTACCACCGCGGTCAATGGATTCTTCCAAAGTACCGTTGATTAGACCATGCCAGTTGCGGTAGGCCAGTGCTTTGTCTTCTGCATCCACTGCGGCGACCGAATCCTCGCAGTCCATAATCGTGGTTAGAGCAGCTTCAAGCACAATATCTTTTACACCAGCCAAATCTGTCGCCCCAACCTGATGGTTAGAATCAACTTGAATTTCAATATGTAAATTATTGTTTTTTAACAATATAGACGTAGGAAATTCTTGGCTGCCTCGATAACCTGCGAGCTGCTCTGGATTATCCAATGCTGCAGTCGAGCCATTGCCTAGGGACAGCTCTAGCTGACCATTATTGATGCGGTAGGCGCTGACGTCGGCATGAGAGGCACCTTTTAATGGCGCGGCTTGATCGAGGAAGTTGCGGCCATAATCAATCACTTTCTGCCCGCGAATAACATTGTAGGCTCCAGCTTTGTCTGCACCACCCTCTTCGCTGATGACATCATTACCGTACAGCGCATCATACAAACTGCCCCAGCGAGCATTTACTGCATTTAATGCAAAGCGGGCATTCATAATCGGCACCACCAGCTGTGGGCCTGCCTGTGTCGCTATTTCGCTATCAACATTGTCAGGGCTAACCGCAAAGTCTGGCCCCTGTGGAACCAGATAACCGATGTCCTGGAGGAATTTTTTATAGCGGGGAAAATCCAGCGCATTGCTCTGGTGCCATTCGTCTATCTGCGCCTGCAGCTGCTCGCGCTTAGCCAAAAGGGCGATATTTTGCGGTGCATAGGTATGCACAATATTGGCAAATGCGCGCCAGAACACGTCTGCATCAATGCCGACGGCGGGACAGATTTCCTGGGTTACCAGGTTGTATATTGGCGGGGCTATGTTTAGCCCTGAATGCTCTATGGAATGCATGGTCCTTTAACTCTCTAGCTTGGTTTGTTAGGTGAGTCTATGGCCTGTCAGTAGATTTGCCAAATGGATGGCTTGTATCTCTGCTATTCGGTTTGCGAATGGCAGTCTAGGGCTGCATTTTTTCTGAAACTGACTTGATTAGCTGACGCAGCCAGCGATGCCCAGGATCATGCTGCAGTAGCGGGCTCCACACCATTTTCAGCCGCATACGCGGTATTTCAAAGGGGGGTGGCAATATCACTACATTAGAATCCTGCTTGAGGCTCTGAGCAGTCATACTGGGCATGGTGACGATAAGGTTATCCTGTTCTGCCATTAATAGCGCAGAGGTGTAATGTCGGGTAAATATCGAGATATGACGCTTTGCACCCTGTTTGGAGAGCGCTTCATCCACCCAGCCCAATCTCTGCACATCGTCTGGTGTCATACCCACGCCTACGCCCATGCCGGTTTTGCTGACCCAGACATGTTTGCCTGCCAGATAGCTATCTAGACTCCAATTGTCTTTGACTTTATTTTTGGTACTCACCATGCAGGAAAAGCTGTCATCCCACAGATGCACCTGATGGAATGACTGTGGCAGGCTATCAAAGCGGTTAATCACTAGATCGACCTTGCCGCGTTCAACATCATGAAAGCTGACATCACTGGGAGTCATAATATCTAAACGAATATCCGGTGCCTGTTTTAGCAGCTCCTGCAGTAATCTGGGTAGTAATGTAGATTCTGTGTAATCACTGGCGGTAATGCGAAAAATACGCGAGGAGTTGGCGGGGTCAAACTCGGTTTTAGGTAATATGGCCTGCTCTGCTGAGGCAAGTACTTTGCGCACCATGGGCTGAAGCTCCAGAGCCCTATCGGTCGGAGTCATGCCATCACTGGTGCGAACCAGAATTGGATCGTTGAACAGATCCCGCAGGCGGCGCAGGCTGTTAGACATGGCCGGCTGGCTAATGCCAAGCTCTTCAGCTGCTCTGGTGACATTGCACTCACGCAGCAGCACATCGAGGTACACTAATAGATTAAGATCAACTCTGGATATATTCATTTAAGGAATGCCCGCAATAGAAACTATCAATTAGATTTATGCCGGCATCATACCTAAACTTCTGCCACAGTCAAATAATCAAGTTTAACAGGGGTTTCACATGTCAACTTACGAAAGCAATATCGCCGCAGTGGCGAAACTTAAAGAAAATCAAGGTGGCGCCTGGGGTGCAATCAGCCCTGAATCTGCCGCTCGCATGCGTGCTCAGAACCGATTTCAAACTGGTCTGGATATCGCCAGATACACTGCAGGGATAATGCGCGCCGATATGGGCGAGTACGATGCCGACACCTCAGCGTACACCCAGTCACTAGGTTGCTGGCATGGTTTTATTGGTCAGCAAAAGTTGATTTCTATCAAGAAGCATTTCGGTACAACCAATAAAAAATACCTCTATCTCTCTGGTTGGATGGTTGCTGCGCTGCGCTCTGAGTTCGGCCCCCTTCCCGACCAGTCGATGCATGAGAAAACCTCTGTCGCGTCTCTGATCGCTGAGCTGTATACATTCCTGCGTCAAGCCGATGCGCGTGAACTTGGCGGCCTATTCCGTCAGTTGGACGATGCTCAGGGCGATGCTAAAGCAGCGATCCAGGATCAAATCGATAACTTCCAGACTCACGTTGTACCTATTATTGCCGACATCGATGCGGGCTTCGGTAACGCAGAAGCTACCTATCTAATGGCTAAGCAGATGATTGAAGCTGGTGCCTGCTGCATCCAGATTGAAAACCAGGTGTCGGACGAGAAGCAATGTGGCCACCAAGACGGTAAAGTTACGGTGCCCCATGAAGACTTTCTGGCCAAGATTAATGCTGTGCGTTATGCATTCCTCGAGCTGGGTGTCGATGACGGTGTGATTGTTGCTCGTACAGACTCCCTCGGTGCCGGTTTAACCAAGCAGATTGCTGTGACTCGTGAGCCAGGTGATCTGGGTGACCAGTACAACTCATTCCTCGATGTCGAGGAAGTGTCTCCCGCCGAGATGAAAAATGGCGACGTAGTGCTTAACCGTGACGGCAAGCTGGTGCGCCCCAAGCGCTTGCCGAGTAACCTGTTCCAGTTTAAGCCAGGCACTGGTGAAGCTCGCTGCATCCTCGACAGTATCACAAGCCTGCAAAATGGTGCTGATATGATCTGGATTGAAACCGAGAAGCCACATGTTGGCCAGATTGGCGCCATGATGGACGAGATTCGCAAGGTAGTGCCAAACGCCAAGCTGGTTTATAACAACAGCCCATCCTTTAACTGGACGCTCAACTTCCGTCAGCAGATTTTTGATGCAATGGCAGAGGCTGGCGAAGACGTTGCAGCCTACGATCGCAGCGATCTAATGAATGTGACCTACGACGAAACGTCACTGGCAATTGCTGCTGATGAAAAGATTCGGACCTTCCAGGCCGATGCGGCACAGCATGCTGGTATCTTCCACCACCTTATCACCTTGCCGACTTACCACACGGCCGCACTGTCTACCGACAACCTGGCTAAAGAGTACTTCGGTGACCAGGGCATGCTCGGTTATGTTGCTGGCGTGCAGCGCAAGGAAATCCGTCAGGGTATTGCCTGTGTTAAGCACCAGAACATGGCTGGCTCAGATATGGGTGATGATCATAAAGAATACTTTGCCGGCGATGCTGCGCTTAAGGCGTCAGGTAAAGACAACACCATGAATCAGTTCTAAGCTGAAATTTGCGGTTAAAAAGGGTGGCGTTTATCGCCGCCCTTTTTTGTGTCTGTCGATAAATGTAAGCAGATTAATTCTCTGAAATCGGTATAATCTGTGGCTGCGTAAAACTTTCCATACAACCAGTTTCGAGCGAGCTATCTTGAAGACAGAATTTCTTGGCAAGACCCTCTCTGGCCCTTTTACAGTGCCATCCGGAATCGTGACCACTGCGGTGCCCATTATTCAGTACATGTTTGATCATATGCCGCAAATTGGCGTGATCACCACCAAGAGTGTCGGCCCTGTACCTCGCGAGGGAAATCGAGAGCCCGTTTACAGCCAGTATTCCCCGGGTAATTTTGTCAATGCCGTTGGCCTGACCAACCCAGGTGCCCAAGTAGCCGCCGAAGCCATGGCAAAACTCCGCATTCCCGAAGATCGCTTTTTGCTTGTCTCCATTTTCGGTGGCAGCCTAGAAGAGTTCGTCGAAGTCGCCAAGATTATGGCCCCAGTAGCCAATGGCCTAGAACTCAACCTCTCCTGCCCCCACGCTAAAGGTTATGGCATGGCCATGGGCCAGGATCCAGAGATGGTTCGCGCCATTACCGCCGCAGTGAAAGCTGTGGTGGATATCCCCGTGATCCCCAAATTAACACCCAACACCTCGAATATTGGCGAGATAGCCCTAGCCGCAGCCGCCGGAGGCGCCGATGGCCTCTGTGCGATAAACACCGTCGGGCCCGGTTATACCGCCTCTCATGGCCACCCAGTGCTAAGTAACGGCGCTGGTGGCATGTCAGGCAAAGGTGTGCTGCCCATCGCCCTAAAATGCGTACGTGAGATTCGTGAAGTCACCGATTTACCCATAGTGGGTTGCGGTGGCGCCAGCAGTGCCGCCGATACCAGAGAGTTCATCAATGCCGGCGCATCCATTGTCGGCATAGGCTCGGCTCTCACCGGCATGACCACAGACGAAATTGGTAGCTACTTTAATCAGCTTGAATCAGACATCGCTTTCGACTCAGACAAAGCCGAAGCCCATATTCGCTACGACATCGATATGGACTACTCGCCAGTGGTGTTGGTTGAAAACAAGCGCGTCTGCAAAGACATCTGTGTTCTCACCTTTGACCGCAAAATAAATATCCAAGCCGGCGAGTTTGTCTTCCTCTGGGTACCAGGTGTCGGCGAAAAACCATTCTCCGCCCTAGCCGATGACCCCTTCCAACTGGCCGTTATCGACGTAGGTATCTTTACTCATGCGCTGATGGATTTAGACGTAGGCACTGAAGTCTATGTGCGTGGTCCTCACGGCATTCCCGTGTCCCCAGCCGAAGATGCCAAGATCATGGCCGTTGCCGGCGGTACAGGCCTGGCCGCTGTCTACCAGCTGGCCAGAGACTTTGGCAATGCCGAAGTCTTTACCGGTGCCCGCACTGCCGAGCGTCTCTACTACCTTGAAGAATGTCAGCAAATAGCTGAAGTGCATGTAGCCACTGATGATGGCAGTCAGGGTTTTAAAGGTGTGGTCACAGAGCTATTGCGCGCCCGACTGCAAGAGATGAGTCAGGCCGAGCTGGATAAGCTGGTATTTTATAACTGCGGACCTGCGCCTATGGTGCATGCTGCGGCGGCTGTGCAACGAGAGTTTTGCCGAGATGATCAGATCTTTAGCGCTATTGACTATCTGACTAAATGTGGCGTGGGTATCTGTGGTGCTTGCGCCGCACCTGATGGTCAACGCATCTGTGTGGATGGGCCTTTTTTGCAGGGTTCTCCAGCCAGACCAGTTGCTAGCTAATCAAACCCTGTATCCGCAGGATTTTCACTCGGCATTTTGGCTAACCTGCGCGGCGAGGCCTCCAAGACAGGATGTGAATACGTCCTTTTAGTGTCGAGGCCTAGCTGCGCAGATTAGCCTAGTCCGAGCGAGATTCTAGGAAAAGAATGATTCGCCTTTGGCAGCCATTTGGCGAAGCTTTTCAGTGGGACGGTATAGTTCGCTGAGGTGTGTGTACTTATCACCACGGTCCACTATTGACTGCAGGCCTTCCTCGTCCATCCAACGACAGATGCCACCTCTAAAGGCAGGGAAACCAACACCATAAATAAGCGCCATATCAGCCTCAGCCGGCGAAGAAACAATACCCTCCTCCAGACAGCGCACCATCTCCATCGCCATCGAAATTAACAAGCGATCGACAATCTCATCTGCATCTACCTGCTGGGCTGGACCGGCAATAGATTCAAGAAGAGCCACTGCCTCCGCATCAACCAGTTTGGCGGGCTTACCTTTTTCGTTTAGCTCGTACTTGTAATAGCCAAGACCATTTTTCTGCCCCAGACGACCAGCGTTATGGATAGTTTCAGTAGGCCAGTTATCGCCCTTGATATAACGCTCAGGCAGTCCCTCAATCATAGAGCTATAGCAATGGATAATCGTATCTATGCCAATCACATCCATTAAATAGGCCGGGCCCATAGGCAGACCCCAGGCCTCCATTACCTTATCGACTTGCTGGAAATCAGCGCCTTCTTTTAGCAGAATCTCCAGACCAAAGGTCATTGCAAAGAGAACTCGGTTGACCAGAAATCCCGGGCAGTCATTGACCACAATAGGCTTCTTGCCAAGACCCAGAGCATAGTTGCAGACTGCAGCGATAGTTTTATCTGAGGTCTTTTCACCGCGAATAATCTCTACCAACTTCATGGCGTGGACCGGGTTAAAGAAATGCATTCCACAGAAATTTTCCGGGCGAGCCAGAGACTCAGCCAAGCGATTAATACTAATTGTGGAGGTATTAGAGGTAATGGTTGCAGATGCTGATACCTGAGATTCAATCGCGGGTAATACCTGCTTCTTAACCGACTCCAGCTCGACTACTGCCTCGACCAGCATATCGCAGTTGGCGATGGCCTCATCATCTAGCGTAGGGGATATTTTGCTTAGAATCTGTGCGGCACCCTCTTCGCTGAGTTTACCCCGCTTCACTGACTTGCCCAGCAACTTATTGGCCTCATTAATACCAAGCTCCAGTGCCGGATCGGCAATATCTTTCATCACCACGGGAAAGCCCCTAACCGCATTCTGGTAGGCAATGCCGCCGCCCATAATACCGGCGCCAATCACACCGGCCTGGGCTGCTGGAGGTAATTTCTCACCCAGTGCCGCACCATAGCCCTTGGCTGTTTTGGCAATAAACTGGTCATTGAGAAACAGGCCCACCAGTGCGCGAGCCTGAGGCGTCTGAGAAATCTCATAAAAAGCCAGGTTCTCCAGGCTAATGGCTTCATCACGACCTACAGTCGCTGCCTTGGTCATTAGCTCAACCACCTTTAGAGGTGCTGGATAATGGTTGCCAGCGGAACCCTGTATCATCGCCTGAAAGTTATCAGATAGACCACTGAGTTCCTCAGGGGCCTCAGACAGTGCGCTGTTTTTCTGAGTGCGACGGGCGCTGTAATCGCGACTGCCATCGGCATGCTCTGCCAATAGGGCCAGAGATGCCTCACGCAGGCCTTCAGGCGCCACAACCTTATCGACTGCGCCTGCGGCCAATGCCGCCTCAGGTTTTTGCTGATTACCAGAAGTGACCCATTGCACTGCAGTCGAGAAGCCCACCAGGCGCGGAAGTCGCACTGTGCCACCCCAGCCAGGCAAAATACCCAAACCAGTTTCCGGTAGCCCTACAGCGGCATTTGAGGCGATTACTCTACTATCGCAGGCGAGACAGACTTCAAATCCACCCCCCAAGGCAAAGCCATTAATAGCAACCACCGAGGGAAATGGCATATCTTCAATCTGTGAAAAAATGCTATTTGCATGCTGGGCGCCTTGCAAAAAGACTTGCTTGGAAGCCGAAAACATATCGGTAAATTCAGTGATATCGGCACCGACCACAAATACTGACTTGCCACTGGTGACCAATAGACCGCGAATATCAGCAGTATCCGCCAGAATATCGACGGCTTCCCGCAACTCACCCAGAGTCTCTTGGTTAAATTTATTGACTGAGCCTGACTGGTTATCAAAGTTAATTTCGGCAAAGCCATTTTCAATGGCTTTAAGGCTTAAGGTTTTTCCGCTATACATAGTTATTCTCAACGACAGTTATTTTGTTATGGGCTGTATTCTAACTTTGTAAAAACTTTAGTCTATGATTTACTGTGGATTTAATATCCAGTATCAAAAATTCTAGGTTAAGCCCTTGATGAATCTGCGCGAGACAATGCAAGCTGAACAACAACTAAAGGCTCTTTTTGAGCAGGCTCAGGGCTATGCTTTTGAGTATGCGGCAGGCGTTACAGATCGCAATGTGTTTCCAACCCAGGAGGCGATGACGGATCTAGAGCAGTTTGTTGAAGATATGCCAAGCCAAAGCGGAGATGCCAGCAGTATTCTGCAGCAGCTCCACCAATATGGTTCACCCGCCTCTGTAGCCCAGACTGGTGGCCGCTATTTTGGTTTTGTTAATGGCGGTATTATTCCAGTGACTCTGGCCACTAAATGGCTTACGGATTTTTGGGACCAGAATACTGCCCTGCAGGTCATGTCTCCTATCACCTCCAAGCTTGAAGAAGTCTGTGAGCAATGGCTGCAGCAACTATTGGGTCTGCCAGAAACGACCGTCGCTGGTTTTGTTAGCGGGACCTCCTCGGCAATCTTTTGCGGACTGGCTGCAGCCCGACTGCGCATCTATGCTAATCATGGCTGGGACTTTAATGCTCAGGGCCACAATGGCGCTCCACCGATCCGTATTATCGCTGGCCGTCATACCCATGGGGCCGTGGTTAAAGCCATAGCTTTACTGGGCTTTGGTGTGGACAATATTGAATGGGTTGAGGGCGATGATCAGGGTCGTATTGATCCTGCAGCGATGCCAGCGCTGGATAATAGCTGCATTGTTGTACTGCAGGCTGGCAATGTAAATTCCGGGGCCTTTGACCCCTTTGAACAAATCTGTGATAGCGCCAATAGTGCCGGCGCCTGGGTGCATATTGATGGTGCTTTTGGTCTCTGGGCTGGTGGCACAGAGCGGCTCAAATATCTGACTGAGGGTATGCATAAAGCCCATTCATGGTCAGTGGATGGCCATAAAACATTAAATACACCCTATGACAGCGGTATTCTGCTGTGTCGGGACAAAGAGGCGCTGGTCACTGCACTGCAAGCCTCTGGGGCCTATCTGACGGCAAACTATAGCGACAGGCGCGATGGCATGATGTACACCCCAGAAATGTCGCGCCGGGCTCGCGCAATTGAGCTTTGGGCGGCGCTTAAGTATCTGGGTAGATCTGGTGTCGATGAGCTAGTCTATGGCCTGCATGAGCGAGCCGTGCAATTTGCCGAGGAACTTAGGGCCGCGGACTTCGAGATTCTGAATGATGTGGTATTTAATCAGGTGATTGTATCGCCGAGTCATGACGAAGAGATTACCCAGCAAATTCTGCAACAGATTCAGGCTTCAGGGGAATGCTGGGTGGGAAGCTCAATCTGGCAGGGCAAAAAGGTGATTCGTATCAGTGTCTGTTCCTGGGTAACCAGCGAGGAGGATATCCGTCGTTCGGCTCAGGCCTTTATCCATGCCCGAGAGATTATTTGCGGAAAATAATCACGTCATCTGCGATAAATTCGACCTCGGCATCCCAGATATCAGCCAAATAGTTAAAGGTGGCGACTGAGAAAAAGCTGATATGGGTAAGGTCGTTTTTGTAGTGCCAGCCCATAAAACTCGGTTTATCTGTTACCAGCTTGGTCATTAAACCCAGATAACCGCCGGGGCGAATCATGGCCCAGAGCTTGCCCAGTTCCTGGTTTGGATTGGATAGATGCTCAACCACCTCAGTGCTGGTAATAAAGTCATATTGCGCTTGCAATACTAGAGGATGGTCAGCATAGTAAATATCATACAGCGCCATCTGATGGCCCTGCTCCGCCATCATGACCGACAATGTTGGTCCCGGACCACAACCGAAATCCAACCCCTGACTCTGGGGCTTGATCCGATCTAATAAAGGTACTGTCAGTCGGCTGAGGAATCGACGGTAGTTTTGATCATCTGGCGAATTCTGATGCTGATCATAAATGGCTTTTTCATCTTCACAGCTGAGATGTTGATCAGGGGTAACAAATACCAGGCAACATTGTGGGCATTGGAGATAGCTGCGAGCCCGATCCGACGCATAATCTACCGCGCCACAAGCCAGGCATAGAGGACAGATAATGCTGCCCTCTTGCTGCGAGTTCATTACTGGATCTAAGCCGGTTGCAGCGGCATTGAAGTAAGTCGCTCACCCGTAGCTCTATAGACCGCGTTAGCCACCGCCGGACCCACTGGGGGCAATCCCGGCTCGCCAACGCCTGTTGGCGGCTGGTCACTCTCCACAATAATCACCTCCACCGCCGGCGCTTCATTGATACGCAGCATTTTATAATCATGGAAATTGCTTTCTTTAACGGCACCATTTTCAATCTGAATATCGCCATAGAGCACTGCGGTCAGGCCATACATAATGGCACCTTCCATCTGCCCGCGAACAATTGCAGGGTTGACCACCTGACCACAGTCGATGGCACAGAGAACCCGATGGACACGAATCTTACCTTTCTCAACTGAGACCTCCGCCGCCTGAGCAACATAGGACTGGAAAGACCCATGGGCCGCTATCCCTATATGCCTGCCCTCGGCTAGCTGCCAGTCTTTAAGCCCCTGTTCCACGGCCTCAAGAGCACCCAGCAGGCGTGGATTGCCCTGTAGATTACGCTTGCGAAAATCTATGCTATCTATACCCGCCTGCTCAGCCAGTTCATCCATTACCGTCTCTTTGGCAAAAGCAGTAAAAGAATGGCCCACAGAGCGCCAGGGTGCTAGAGGCAAGCCATGATTGACCGAGGTATGACGCAGCTTTTTATTGGGGAAATCATAGTCATCAACCAGCCCCTCAACTCCTCCACCATCGATAATCCAGCCATCATAAAGGTTCTCCAGGGCACTCACTGTCATACTGTTAACCCAGTCCGGGCTGCTCGCAAATGCGCCAGGCAACAAGCTCGATATGCTATGAGGCGTTAGATCACCACCAGCGCGCGCCGCATCCCAGACTGTGACCAGCCCCTGACTATCAACGCCTGCATGGACCTTCATAATTGACGCCTGGCGGAACCAGCCATTTTGCACATCATTTTCTCTAGTCCAGAGAAGTTTAATAGTTTTATCTGTGGCAACTGCAACCTGGGTAGCCTCAGAGACATGACTCAAGCACGTCCTGCGACCAAAGCCGCCACCGGAAAATAGCGAATGCACTGTGACATTTTCCACCGGCAATTGGGCATGTCTTGCCACTAGGCCGCGGGCTGTGCTTGGGCCCTGAGTACCGGCCCAGAGCTCAGCTTTGCCATTAGCGATCCGCACCACAGCATTGACTGGCTCCATGGGGGTATGGGCCAGATAGGGGGTCCAGAATTCTCGCTCCACCTGTTTGGTGGCTAACTGCAGGCCTTCTTCTATATTGCCTTCACTTTTACTGTCACCCTCACCACTATCAATAGCCGCCTGATAATCGGCTTTTATTAGCGCAGAGCTGTAGTCGGCAAGCGCTGGCTGATCCCATGTAACGCTGAGTGCCGCTATGGCTTTTTTGGCCTGCCAGAAAGACTTGGCCACGACAGCCACACCTGAATCAATCTGCACAATATCTGTTACACCGTTTACCGCGCGAGCTGCACTATCATCAAATGATACAACCGTACCCCCGGCAACCGGACTGCGGCTTACCAGAGCATAATGCATATCAGGGAGGTCTATATCTACCCCATAGACGGCTGTGCCCGTCGACTTGGCCAATGCATCATTTCTGGCAATGTCCTGACCAATATATTTAAAATCTGCCTTGGCTTTTAAGGGGCTGCCAACAGGTAATTCCATAGTGTCTGCGGTAGCGATAAAGTCGCTGTAAGGGTAAGTATTGCCATTGCTGACAATATGTCCATTGTCGGTGGTTAATGAACTGAGGGGCACAGCCAGATCCTGAGCAGCGGCATTGAGTAAGAGAGCCCTGGTATCCGCAGCAACCTGCCGCAGCGGTAGATAGTGCACCCTGATGGATGAGCTGCCGCCTGTACCCTGCACGCCATACTCCGGATGTCTGTAAGCATCGTGCACGGAGGCAAATTCCACCTGGATATCCACAGGTGACACATCCAGCTCCTCCGCAACCAATGTGGTGAGTCCCATATAGACGCCCTGACCCATCTCGTCTCTAGGGCTATAAAACACAAGTTTATTCTCTGCTGTCAGCTGAATAAAAGCATTGGGTGCTATGGCACCAGCTTCAGGTATCACCGCTGGCGTATTGTCCCCGGGCATGGCGACATAGCCTATTAACAGGCCGCCACCAACAATACCTGTGGTTTTAAGAAAGCCTCTTCGCGTCAGTTTAATTCCACTCATGACTACACCTCCTCTGATACAGGCATGGGAATAGCCACCTGAACTGCACCGGGCTGGCTCTGTTCTGCCACAGTTAAGATGGCAGTTTTAATTCTTGGATAGCAGCCACAGCGACAGATATTACCGGCCATGGCCGCTTCTACCTGAGCTTCGCTGGGATTGGGATTTTCATTGAGCAGAGCGGCGGCACTCATTATTTGTCCGGACTGACAGTAGCCACACTGAGGTACGCCCTGCTCTGCCCAGGCCTGCTGTAATGGATGCAGATTATCTGGCGTACCCAGCCCCTCAATGGTAGTGATACTTTTGCCGACCACTGCGGCCACAGGCATAACGCAGCTGCGCTGAGCCCTGCCATCAATATGCATGGTGCAGGCGCCGCACTGGGCCATGCCGCAGCCAAATTTTGAGCCCTTGAGTTTAAAGCTGTCTCTTACTACCCACAGCAGTGGCGTGTCCGGCTCATCGTGGGATTGCACCAGTTTGCCATTGAGAGTGAATTCGATCATACCTACCTCTTAGTTGCATCTCGCTGGGCGCTTTATAACATGTCACATGACATTCTATAAAGGCCTTTTTTTTATTGTTTTGCTTTTACGCAATTGCTAGTCATATGTATTACTACAATTAAAATTGCCGGATCTCATGAATTCGCATTGACGCAAACCGGCTCTGTCAGTATTATGCGCGCTCTTGAAAGAGACCGCATGAAGACATAATCGGGGATTAGCGCAGTCTGGTAGCGCGCCTGCTTTGGGAGCAGGATGTCGGGGGTTCAAATCCCTCATCCCCGACCATTTTAGTTTGCGTTTGAAACCATGGCTTTAACGGCCCGTTAGCTCAACTGGATAGAGCATCCGCCTTCTAAGCGGAAGGTTTCAGGTTCAAGTCCTGAACGGGCTACCAAAGGCTCTTAGAACATTTTAGAGAGCGGTCAGGTGTGACTAATGCTTTTCTAGGCTAGTGACTGTTAGCTTAGAGCGGAAGGTGGCATAGGCTAAGAAACTTTTCTTTCTTACCCTAGCTTCCGATACATTTAATGGTGGGCGTAGCTCAGTTGGTAGAGCCCCGGATTGTGATTCCGGTGGTCGCGGGTTCAATCCCCGTCGTCCACCCCATTATTCTCTATTGTGTTTGTCCTTAATGGCTGCTGATTTTATCGATCATCGCAGCAATGGAGTCGCGTGCATAAGGCTGATTAATCGACCAGATTTGCTCTGTGGTCTCAATATCCAATATTTCTTTATGGCTGTTTGTGCCTCCGGCTTGCCGCAGCGTTTGCTTGGTGCGCAACAAGAGTTCTTTTGGCAGATCACGAATATTCGCTGTAAAGGCAAAGGCCTCTTCAACCAGCCGATCCCCAGCGACACATTTCCACGCCAAACCTTTCTCAACTGCCTCAGGGCCGCTAAGGGATTGCGAAAACAACAGCATGCCTGCCGCAGTGTTCCAATTGGCTAGCTGCCGTAACATCCAGGTATTACCGCCCCCAGGATGCAAACCCAAACCAAAGAATCTGGGCTCAAAACGCGCCTGCTCGGTAACAATTCGCACATCGCAACCCACAGCCATATTAAAGCCAGCGCCCACCGCTGGACCATTAATGGCCGCAATGGTCGGCAATGAGCAATTGGCAATACTCAAAAAGCCACTGTAAATAGTCTCTAATATTTGCTGATTGGGTGTTAAGTCAGTTAGCTGGCCACCGGCACAAAAGGCTCGACCTACACCAGTGACGATCAGAGCCTTTACCTCTGGGTGCTCCTCTGCCTGAGCCACATAGTCAACAATCTGCCTACAGACCTCAGTAGTCAGCATATTGCGCTTATCTGGATTATTCATTGTGATCAGTGCGACATTGTCGCGAACTTCAAAGAGGACTAAAGACATAGGTTGTTCCTTTAACTTGTTCTTTTAATTTGTTCTTTTAATATGACAGCGTCCAAGGATACCATTAGACCCATCAGTAATGAATCAGGCTATGGTAATGATCCATCCCAGTAAACTGGTAGCCCATCGCGGTTATCAGGCAAAGTACCCTGAAAATACAGCCCTTTCTCTCACCAGAGCCATCGAGGCTGGTGCATTATTTATTGAGCTGGATATTCAGTTTAGCGGTGACCAGCTGCCTGTTATTTACC
Organism: uncultured Pseudomonadales bacterium; assembly: GCA_943788875.1. Lineage (GTDB taxonomy): Bacteria > Pseudomonadota > Gammaproteobacteria > Pseudomonadales > Porticoccaceae > HTCC2207. Next base: position 224,931 of record CALSSA010000009.1, read on the forward strand.
ATGACAATGACTTGCAGCGAGTGAGCGGCCAGTCGGGCTCTGTCTTGACGATGCCAAGAGCTGAGTTGCTGACTTGCCCGGCCTATGAACCCCAGAGACTGGGTGATACATTTATTGATGAAACAATTTCGCCTTTAGAAGCTCTGGTGGATATTCTTGTGGCCAATCCCGAGGTCACTGCCTTTGTTGAGATAAAAGAAGAATCCATAGAGCACTGTGGCCGGGCATTAATTATTGATTCGGTGCAGCAGATTTTGCGGCCTGTCGCCAAGCAGACTGTCTTGATGAGTTTTGATTATCCACTGGCGGTTGCTGCGCGCGAGGCCGGCTGGCCTTGGGTTGGAGTCGTTTTACAGAACTGGGATGATTTAAACCATGCCGAGGTGGCTTTGGTACGGCCAGATTATATCTATACCAACCATACCAATATCCCTGAGGATTGCGATTTAACCGGTATTCCGACACTGAGCGGTGCAGTGCTGGTCACTTATGAAGTGGGAACCCTAGAACTGGGCCAGCAGCTGCTGGCCCGTCATGTAGGCATGTTGGAAACCTTTGAAATTGAGAAGTTACTCGGTGGCTAAAGATTAGCTTCGACGCCAGGTGGTACCCTCGCGGCTATCTTCAAGGACAACACCCATCGCCAGCAAGTCCTGTCGCACCTGATCAGCGCCAGCGTAATCCTTGTCCGCTTTGGCCTGCTGCCGCTTGGCGATTAAAGCTTCAATCTCTGCTTCGCTGATCGAATCTCCATCACCGCCTCTGGCCTGCTTAAACCATTGTTCCGGATCCTGCTGTAATAGCCCCATCAGATTGGCTAGCCCCAAAAGTTGATCGCGCAGCTGGGCCTTGTGGTCACCAGAGGCTCCATGCATTTCTTTGGCGAGTCGATAGATTTCACTGACCGCAACCGGAGTATTGAGATCATCCAGCAGTGCGGCATAACCTGCCCCTTCCTTATTCAGTGTCGGCACTCCATCACCCTGCCCGCGCAGATAACCATACAGGCTGTCCAGAGAGCGCCAGGCGCTATCCAGCAAGTCTTTGCCAAAGTTCTGCTCGGAACGGTAATGGGCCGATAGAATCACATAGCGCAGCACTTCCCCCGGATACTGATCCAGTAAATCATTAACCATGCGGAAGTTGCCCAGGGACTTAGACATCTTCTCCCCTTCGATATTAATAAAACCATTGTGCAGCCAGTATTTGGCGAAGGGCTGGCCATCGTGGGCGCAGCAGCTTTGGGCAATTTCATTTTCATGATGGGGGAAAATAAGGTCCTGACCTCCGCCATGAATATCAATGGTGTCACCCAGATGCTTTTCGATCATTGCCGAACATTCCAGATGCCAGCCTGGACGACCACGGCCCCAGGGGCTGTCCCAGCCGGGTTCGTTATCGGCAGAGGGCTTCCACAGTACAAAGTCGCCGGCATATTTTTTATAGCTGGCAATTTCTACTCGAGCACCAGCCAGCATATCGTCTAGGGATCGACCAGATAGCTCACCGTAGTTAGCCATAGACTGCACAGCAAACAATACATTGCCCTCCGCGGTGTAGGCGTGGCCTTTGGCAATCAGCCGCTCGATCATATCGATCATTTCGGGTATGTGCTGGGTGGCATAGGGAATAATATTGGGATCGAGACAGTTAAGTGCCTCCATATCTTCAAAATAGGCCTGAGCATAGCGCTGAGATAACTCGGTGATATCTTCACCTAACTCCGCTGCCGTTTTCATAATTTTGTCGTCAATATCAGTGATATTGCGGGCATAGACCACATTGGGATATTGGCTTTGCAGCACCCTGAATAAAGTATCAAACACAACCGCTGGTCGCGCATTGCCTATATGCACGCGGTTGTAAACCGTGGGGCCACAGACATACATGGTCACTCGATCTGCATCCAGAGGGGTAAATGGCTCTTTACTTCTGGACAACGTGTTATATAAAGCTAGCCTCATTTATGCCTTCCAGTTATCCCGTAAACCAATGGTGCAATTAAATACCAGTTCACTACCTTTATTGTCGCGGGTAAAGTATCCCTCGCGCTCAAACTGATAATGGTCTCCGGCTACTGCTGCAGTTAGACCTCGCTCAACCTTGCAGCCTTCAACTACCTTTAGTGAATCTGGATTGATATGCTCCAGAAAGCTCTCTTCACCGGCGTCAGGTGCTGCCTGATTAAATAACCGATCATAAATTTTCACTGTGCAATCTGCACTATCAGCAGCAGATACCCAATGAATAACACCACGTGCCTTAATCCCCTCTGGCGCATCGGCACCCACAGTATCTGGAACGATAGAGCCAACAATCTCAGTTATTTTGCCGCTGGCATCTCGAATCACCTCATCCGCGCGAATAATATAAGCACTGCGCAGACGCACATAGTCGCCAATCACCAGTCGTTTAAATTTCTTGCGCGACAATGTTGTGTCTTCGCTAAAGTCATTGCGGTCGATATAGATCTGCTGGGCAAATGGTAGGCTGCGCTCACCCAAATCATCGCGATTGGGGTGGCCTGGCACGACAAACTCTTCGCCGGTATCTGTCGGATAATTGCTTAGGGTCACCAGCAGTGGGTCAATCACGCACATAGCACGACGGGCATTATTGTTAAGGTCGTCGCGAATAAAGTGCTCAAACTGAGCCATATCGACCACACCATCAGTTTTAGCAACGGCCAGGCTATCGCAGAATTCACGAATGGCAGTAGCACTGACACCGCGGCGTCGCAGGCCGCTAATGGTCGGCATGCGGGGATCATCCCAGCCTTCTACATGCTGCTCGTCAACCAGCTGCTTCAGTTTGCGCTTGCTGGTGACAGTGTAATTGAGATTGAGGCGGCCAAACTCATACTGACGGGGTTGAGATGGCAGCGGCAGATTGGCCACAAACCATTCATAGAGGGGCCGATTGGCGGCAAATTCTAATGTACAGATGGAATGGCTCACCCCTTCGATGGCATCTTCCTGACCATGGGCAAAGTCATAGGAGGGGTATATATTCCAGGTGTCACCAGTGCGTTGGTGAGCCATTTTTTTGATGCGGTACATCACCGGGTCACGCATATTGATATTGGGCGATGCCATATCAATCTTGGCGCGCAGAGTCATGCGGCCTTCATCAATATCACCGTTTTTCATCTGTTCGAGCAGTGCTAGGCTCTCGGCCGCGGGACGCTCCCTGAACGGGCTATTTTTGCCCGCCGCGGTCAAGGTGCCGCGATATTCGCGCATACTTTCAGCGTTGAGTTCACAGGCATAGGCTAGGTTCTGGTTAATCAGGTACTGAGCCCAGCTGTAAAGCTGATCGAAGTAATTGGAGGCATAGCAAATATCGCCCTGCCATTGAAAACCCAGCCAGCGCACATCTTCAATAATGGCATTGACGTACTCGTCGTCCTCTTTTTCTGGATTGGTATCATCGAAGCGCAGATTACAGCCGCCACCATATTGCTCTGCCAGACCAAAATTGACACAGATTGATTTGGCATGACCAATATGCAGATAGCCATTGGGTTCGGGTGGGAAACGGGTAACCACCTTTGTAACAGCACCAGCCTCAAGGTCGTTATTAATCACCTGCTGGATAAAATTAATCGGTTTTTCATTATCGGTCATGGCATTAAGTTGGGCTGGGAGAATAAGCGGGCAATTATAGCCTCCAGCCGCAATGCAATAAACAAAAAGCCCCTATAAACAAGGAAAATTGTAAACATTGGTTTAAATTCCACGGGTTACAAACTAAAATAAAACTTTATAACGAACGCACTTTAGAACACTTACCTCAAATTTGGATTTCTTATGATTACCTTCACCACCAATATGGGCGATTTCTCCATTGAATTGGATTTCGATAAAGCGCCAATTACCGCTGCTAACTTTCTGCAATATGCCCGCGACGATTTTTATACCGGCACCATTTTCCACCGTGTAATCAACGGCTTTATGGTTCAGGGTGGCGGCATGGATTCAGATATGCTCGAGAAAGACAGTCGCGACTCCATTGAAAATGAAGCTGATAACGGCTTGAAGAATGAAGTTGGTACTTTGGCAATGGCCCGCACTGGTGAGCCCCATTCAGCATCATCACAGTTCTTTATCAATGTGGCCGACAATGGCTTCCTCAACCACAGTGGCAAAAATATGCAGGGCTGGGGCTATGCAGTATTTGGCAAAGTGGTTGATGGCATGGATGTTGTAGAGTCGATCAAAGGGGTTGAAACCGGTAGCGCAGGTCATCACCAAGATGTACCAGTGGACACTATTGAGATTACTGCAACAGCCGTCAGTGACGCCTATGCGGACAAATAGAGACTAAACGCGCAATGCCCGTAATCTTTATTTCAGATCTGCACCTTTCACCCGAACGCCCGGACATTACCCGGGCGTTTTTGGTTTTTCTGCAACACAGAGCTGTCAAGGCATCAGCCGTTTATATTCTCGGGGATCTGTTTGAAGCTTGGATTGGCGATGATGATCCGAGTGAGTTAAGTCTTAATGTACAGGCTGCTCTGCGCAGTCTCACCGATACCGGTGTGCCTCTATTTGTGCAGACCGGCAACCGGGATTTTTTGCTAGGTCAGGGTTTTGCTGCGGCTACAGGGGCCAAAATATTACCTGAGCAATATATTGCCGAGCATTTTGGCCAGCGGGTTCTGGTTATGCATGGGGACTCCCTGTGTACTGATGATCAGGCCTATCAGCGTTTTCGGCGCTATGCGCGCAATCCTGTTCTGCAGTTTTGTTTCAAATGTTTGTCTCTCGGGCGACGCCAGCGGCTGGCGGCAGACTTGCGCGAAAAGAGCACTGCTGCCAACAGCAATAAAGCCAGTGCCATTATGGACGTCAACAGCCAGGCTGTTGATGGCGTTATGCTTAAGCACGGGGTAACAACCTTGATTCATGGCCATACCCATCGGCCAGACCGGCATCAGGTCAGTAATGGCGAGCGAATTGTGCTAGGTGACTGGCATAGCTTGGGCTGGGTATTGAGTATGGATGAAAATGGTTATGATCTGCAGAGTTTTGCTATTCCGGCAATGGAACAATAAACTGCCCTGCGGGTCGAAAAGCTCACTGGATATTTCCCCAACAACAGGTATTATTAAGCTATAAACAATCGACCCATACACAACCACAACACTTTTAGGATATTGACATGGAAACTGATAAGTACCGCAGCAAGGCAATGCCCCACGGAATTGAAAGCACTGCTCTCGATGCAAATGTAGCCAAGGTACTGCGCAACACTTACCTGCTACTCAGTGTGACTCTGGCCTTTAGTGCTGTAATGGCTGGTGTTGCTATGGCTGTCAACGCGCCCTACTTTGGTCTTTGGACTCTACTGCCTTACTTCATCTGCCTGTGGATGGTTGAGAAGAACAAAAATAACGCCAGTGGCATTATTTGGGTTTTTGCGCTGACCGGTTGGATGGGCTTTACTCTGGGTCCGATACTGAATATGTTTCTCGCTACCCGCGGTGCTGAACCTATTATTATGGCTTTGGGCTCCACAGCTTTGATTTTCTTTGCTGCCTCAGCCTATGTGTTGACCACTAGAAAGAACCTTAGCTTTATGACCGGTTTTTTGATGACGGGCATGCTGGTCGCTTTTGTTGCTGCCATTGCTAATTTCTTTTTGCAGATACCGGCGCTGTCGCTAACAGTTAGTGCTGTGTTTGCGCTGCTGTCCTCTGCCATGATTATGTGGCAGACCAGTGCCATTATTCATGGTGGTGAGCGCAACTATATCTCTGCCACGGTCACTCTGTTCGTGATGATCTACAACCTGTTCATCAGCTTGCTGCAGATCTTTGGCATTATGGGCGACGACTAAACTCAGGCCGCTATCTTTAATCAAAAGCCCTGCTATTTTTAGCAGGGCTTTTTTAATCTCAGAGCTTTTTAATGGGCGACAACAACTACCTCAGTAAACTGCCAGACTGGACGCCAGAGCGTGCAGAGCAGCATGCTGCCCAGCAAGACATGGTTCTGACATCTGCCCAAGTAGATATCCTGATGGTGGCCAGAGCCTTTTACGCTGAGTTTGGTTTTTCGCCATCAATGCGACCTCTGTGTAAATCCGTTGCGGACAGCTTGGGTGTGGAGATGGGCCGCAGTATCTATCTCAATCAACAGTTCCCTGGTAGCCCAGCAAAACTAGTGGCTCTGCTGGCTGGTCTGCCCAAGCCTAAAAACTGCCTATGAATCTGCCATCATCCAGCTCTGAACTCTGCGCTATAAATGGCACAGCAACACCCAAGTACGCAGCCAGATTGACGCCACAGCAAATCGCCGATCTGCACAAACATGTGCCCGACTGGGCTGTTAATGAGCTCAATGGCACTTTGCAACTGCAGCGCGAGTTTGCCTGTGAAAACTTTGTCGCGGCTATGACCTTTGCTAGCAGGATTGCCGAGCTTGCTGAAGCCAGTGACCATCACCCTGCTCTGCTAGTGCAATATGGCTCTGTGTCGGTCAGTTGGTGGTCACATAGTATCGACGGCCTGCATCTCAATGACTTTATTGCCGCCGCTAAAACCGACAGGGTCTTTACCAACTTATGACTATAGATCAAAGTGATCCTAAGCAGTACCAGGCACAGCTGGATAATAAAATTGCTGCCTTTGAGCAGACCATGGCTGAGGCTGGTGTCGAGATTGGCTCGCCAACTGTGCACCGCTCTGCCCCTCTGGGTTTTCGTATGCGTGCTGAATTTCGTATTTGGCACGAGCAGGGTCAGGTCTATTATGGAATGAACCGCCGCGGTCAAAAGCGCCCCTATATAATTCATGACTTTCCCATTGGCGCACCACTGATTAATCAGCTGATGCCACCGTTACTCGCGGCACTCAATGCTAGCCCGATACTGAGCCGCAAATGTTTCTCCGCAGAATTCTTAACCAGTGCCAGTGGTGAAGCGCTGATCACTCTGATATACCATCGCCCACTAGATAGTGAATGGGAAGCTGAGGCACGGGCCCTGCAGACAACATTAAAGGCGGGGATTATTGGCCGCAGTCGCAAGCAGAAGCTGGTGTTGGATCGAGATTATGTGACCGAGCATTTACAGGTAGGTGACCGGGAATATAGCTACCAGCAGGTTGAATCTGGGTTTACTCAGCCCAATGCCGGGATCAACACCCAGATGTTGAACTGGGCCAGTGACAGTCTGGCGGGCAATAGTTGCGGCGATCTGGTCGAGCTCTATTGCGGCAATGGCAACTTTACCGCGCCCCTGGCGCAGCATTTTAACGCGGTGCTGGCGACAGAAATCTCCAAGGTATCGGTTAACTCAGCGGAGTTTAATTTTGCCGCCAATAAGATTGATAATATTCAGGTGGTCAGACTGTCCGCTGAGGAATTTACCCAGGCTTTAAATGGTGAACGGCCCTTTCGGCGGCTCGCTCATATTGACTTGGATAGCTACAACTTCTCTACAGTTTTTGTTGATCCACCCAGAGCTGGGTTGGATCCTGATACCGAGAAGCTGATCTCTCGCTTTGATCGTATCCTCTATATCTCCTGTAACCCTAAGACTCTGGCGCAGAACCTAGCGCAGATCACCAAGACTCATAAAATTGAGTCTGTGGCGGTTTTTGATCAGTTTCCCTGGACTGAACACCTTGAATCCGGGGTGCTGCTAAGTCGCAGTAGCTAGCTCAGCTTTATATTAATCAGTTGCTGGGCGCCAGCCTGAATAAAGTCCCTGTACTGGGCTTCAATCGTTTTACGTTCAGCATTGAGGCGGCGTTTTTCGGACTTCTCTAACATCGCCCAGTCCTCAAGGATGGGAATATATGCTGTCGCCTCTGCCAGCTGTTGGAACACAGTAAACTGTTGCACCTCAACGTCAGTGGCCGCCACCTGCTGTGACAAAAAGGCAATTCGCATCGCCGCTTCCGTATCACTGAGATCTTTTTGCAACAAGGCTCGGGCAATAATTTGAATCGACTGCCGCGCATCGAGATTCTTGGACTGCAATTCGGATTCTAGCTGCTCGCTGGCGGACTCAATCTCAGTCCGTCGAGCCCTTAATTTTTGCCACAGATACAAGGCATAACCGGCTAGGCCAACTAACAGCATCGATGCCAGCAGCACAGCAATAACAAAATAATCCATTTACAGCAGTCTCTGATTGATAAGCTTGAGCATTATACGGAATTAACTAGCCAATTGGGCTTGCCCGGCACTAAACGGGCTCCAATAGAGAATGCTTTAGAGCACAACGTCGCCGCCAGCCATTGCCTTCATATTCCAATAATTTTGCGGTGTTCTGAGCAACCCCATGACCAAAGTAGCGTTTAACAATATGTAGGGACATATCAATGCAGGCAGTCATGCCTCCAGCGGTTATTACATGCCCCTGATCAATAAAGCGCTGCTCGCGGTGGACTTTTACTTTGGGATATTTTTCCACAAAACCGTCAAACCAGCTGTGGTATGTGGTGACGGTTAAACCATCCAGCAAACCAGCTTCAGCCAGATGATTAACTCCGGTGCACACGGAGCTAACAATAGCAGCCTCAGCACTGGCAAGGCGCAACCAGCGATTAATTGACAGACAATTAGAATGGGCTGGGGACAGTATGATATCTGGTTGTGGTGCGTTTTCGACACTAAAGTTAGGCACTACCTGCATACCTCCACTCATCAATATCATGTCGACATTAGCGCCGACAGTATAGAGTTCAAAGGGACATTCGCCTTCAATAAGCACATCTTGAAATACTTCCCATGGCCCGGCCACATCGATTACTTGAGTGCCAGCAGCCAATGTAAAAGCCACACGTATTTTTCTGTCCTGAGGTATATTCACCGCAGTTCTCCTCTAATGAATTAAAAGCTACGAACTTTTAATAACCATTTAAAACTGCGATCGGAGCGACGGTTGTCGTTCAGGTATTTAAGTGATTGGGTTATTTTGAGCTAGATTCGCCTTGATTATCTTCTAGCCTGGTGCTGCTCTCCTGCTGAGCAATATCATCCACAGACAGATCCTGTGGAAGAGTCTTTTTTGTTTTCGCGCCAAGCTTTTTTAACTCTTCGCTGCGACGCACTAGATTACCACGACCGCTGGATAGACGCTTGCGTGCTGTGTCCCAGGCCTCGGTGCTTTTGTCTAAATGGCGACCCACTTCATCCAGTGCCTCGACATAGAGCACAAATTGATCATGCAGCGCGCCAGCCTTGTCTGCAATTAACTGGGCATTGCGATTTTGATCGGCATAGCGCCACAGGTTTTTGATGGTGCGCAAAGTCACCATTAATGTACTTGGGCTGACCAGAATAATGCCGCGATCATAAGCGTCGCGCATCATTTCTGGGTCATGGTCCAGTGCCAACATAAAGGCTGACTCAACAGGCACAAAGATAAGCACAAAGTCGAGACTATTAACCCCTTCCAAGTTCTCATAGTCTTTGCCGCTAAGCCCTTTAATATGAGCCCGCAGGGAGGCCAGATGCTGGCTCAGGCACTGTGCTTTGGTCTCATCATCCTCGGCGTGGAAGTAACGCTCATAGTCCACCAGGCTGACCTTGGCATCAATGACAATATCCCGGCCCTCGGGTAGATGCACGACGACATCAGGGTTGCGCCGCTTGCCAGATTCATCTTTTAGCGCCACCTGAGTATCGTATTCACGGCCATTGGTCAGACCAGAATCTTCAAGCAATTTCTCCAGTACAAACTCACCCCAGTTACCCTGGGCTTTATTGTCGCCACGCAGTGCATTGGCCAGGCTAACGGCATCAGCGGAGATCTGTAAGGTTTGCTTTTGTAGCTCGCTAATCTGTCCGACCAGTTTATTGCGGTCGGCATTCTCTTTGTCGTAGGCGGTCTCAACCTGTTTGCGGAAATCTCCCAGATCACGTCGCAATGGACTTAGAGAAACCTCTATAGCTTCCTTACTCTGCGCGGAGAACTTAGCCTGCTTATCGTCAAAGATACGATTGGCTAGATTCTCAAATTCCTGCCCAAGACTTAACTTGGCTTCTTGCAGTAATTTAAGTTGGGATTCGTACTGAGCCTGCTGGCTGGACAGACGCTGTTCCAGCAAGGCATTGCTTGAAAACAGTTCAGATACCTGAGCCGCCTGTCGATTGCGACCCAGTAGCTGGCTTAGACTGAAACCCAACAGCAGGCCCGCGACTAAGCCGCCGCAGGTCCAGAGAATTAAACTGAGACTAATTGATGTTTGCATGGCTTTATTGTATCAGCCCTCTGTCAATTACACTGCTGTTTTGCGATTATAGAGGCAACTAATCAGTAAAAGTCACTGACTGCAATGTTGCCGCCTTTAATAGATATAGCTCCGTTTCGTGAGGCCCTTCTCGCCGACCAGTTAATACTGACGCCGAATCATCGACTGGCGGCAAAGATAGCCGATTCCTGGGCCAGTGAAATGCAGACTCAGGCTAATGTGTGGCGCGCACCCCGGGTCTTTTCAATTGATCATTGGCTGCGGCATTGCTGGGATGAACTGCAGGACCAGAATCACGATCTGGTAAATGGTCTGGGGCTGGTCGGCCAGCAACAGAGCCGCTACTACTGGGATCGTGCGATCGCAGAATCCAGCCCTATTACCAGAGCCGATGCCAAAGGTCGTTTCAACAAACTGGCTGCTGAGACACAGAAGATACTCGATGGCTGGAACCTCCCATTGGAGAAGATCCCAGTTGAGTCGCCAAGTACTTTACAGTTTGTTGAATGGGCACAGAATTTCGCTAGCCTGTTGCAGCGCAATCAGCTAATAACCCAGGCCCGCAGTTGGCAGTTGGTGGCAGAGGGTTTTGCCCAATCGGCTCTAGCCCAAGAGTCAGTTATTTGTCTGTATGGCTTTCAATCTATACCCCCAGCTCAGCTGCTGGCTATTACTAATGCCTGCGACCAGCATATTGAGATAGTGCATTCGGTGACAGACTGCAATGCCAACCTGGTTCAATGTTTAGATCCGCGACAGGAAGTAGCTGCCGCGGCTCAATGGGCAGCACAGCAGTTAGCCGCAGACCCAGGCCAACGTATTGGCATTATTATTCCGGAGCTCAATAACTCGCTTGATCAGGTCAGCCGAATACTGTCTGAGGCTCTCGCCGCTGAGTCTACGGATGTAGCGGTTAATATCTCGGCGGGTACCGCACTGCTAGATACCAGCCCGGTAAGAGCGGCCTGTGCATTACTGGGGCTATTGCAAGACAGACGTCCATTACAGGATTGGCTGGAGTTACTTCACTCACCCTATTCGATCTTTTCCCAGCTGCCAGTGCAGATTTTAGTGGACACTGAGTTGGCGCTGCGTGACAGCAGAGCTTTCGAGTTCAATTTGGAAAAGTTTGCCAACCATCTCAGTCACGGGATCAATCTGGCTGCCAATACTGATGATATCGCTGAGTCACTAAAGCCCCTGTTTGAACTACGTAACAATCAGCGCCAAATTCACAAATTGCGGCAGAGTTTCAGTCAGTGGCGGCTATTTTTTGAGCAGATGCTCAATGATCTTGGCTGGCCCGGAAAACGCAGTCTGGACAGCATGGAATATCAGCAGCGAGAGCATTGGCAGCGACTGCTAGACCTGTTTTCAGGCCTCGATAATCTGGGTATAGAAGTTGGCCTCAACACAGCGCGAAGGCATCTGCAGCAGATGGCTCAGGATGCAGTATTCCATCCACAGACCGGTGATGCCCCACTGCAGATACTTGGCCTGCTTGAGGGCTCAGGACTAAGCTTTGATCAACTGTGGATTATGGGCATGCACAGCCAGAACTTCCCTGCTTCGGTGGCTATTAACCCATTGCTACCTGCCGAATTTCAGCGCGAGCACAGGATGCCCCACAGTCTGCCTGAGCGGGAACTGGCCATCGCAAAACAGCTGTGCAGCGACTATAAAAATCATAGCGATCGCCTAGTGGTCAGCTACCCAATTATGCGCGGTGAAGAACAGCTTGCACCCAGTCCAATAATTGAGGAACTTGAGTTAATCCCGCTGGAGAGGCTAATAAGTGGTCTCAGGCCCCACCCACCATGGTTGCGGCAAGTTGAACAGACTGAACTTATCGAAGAACCAGCCTGCCCTTACAGCTCAGAGTCAGAGAAAATACAGGGCGGTAGTACTCTGCTAAAGAACCAGTCGCAGCTGCCATTTAATGCTTTTGCCATACACCGCCTCTGGGCCCAGCCATTGCAGCAACCCAGCAGTGGTCTGTCGCCAATGGATCGAGGTACATTGCTCCATGATGTGATGTATCGCCTGTGGACTGAATGGCAGAGTTCAGCTCATCTTCACAGTCTTTCAGAGGAACAGATCAACGCCTCGCTGGATATGGTTATTAACGCCAGCCTCACTAAAATGGCAACCGATCAACCAGTGCTATTAGGCCTGCGTTACCGCCTGCTGGAGCAGAGACGACTCCGCAAATTGGTCGGCCAGTGGATCGACGAGGAAAAGCGCAGGCCAGCCTTTAATGTGTTGGGTCTGGAGCAGCAAGCCAGTATCGATTTTCCTGGTCTGCGTATCTCACTGCGCCTAGACCGGGTTGATCAGGTAGGAGACCAACAGTTGATTATTGATTATAAGACCGGTGAAGTAACTCCTGGTCACTGGTATAGCGAGCGACCTAAGGATCCGCAGCTGCCGCTGTATCTGCTGGCCAGCGAGCCCCAGGCAGATGGCTGTGCCTTTGCCCAGATAAAAGGCGGCAAGATAAAATTTGTTGGCACTGGCGGTACAGCATTATTTGATGATCTCAAGGTTGCAGAGGACTGGACCTGGCAGCTAGATCAATGGCAGATGGCACTGACTGATCTTGCTGCCGAATTTGTTGCTGGTGAGGCTCAAGTTCAGGTGTTTGAGACAAGCGCTCTTAACTTTCAGGACCATCTATTGCCACTCAATCGTTATCTAGAGCAGGCAGATATTAGCGCCCAGTTAGAACAGAATGAGGCGCCGCAATGAGTGCCGATACTAACGCCACTTTTAATGACGGTGCTGCACGTTTACAGGCTCTCGATCCGGAGCAGAGCTTTATTGTTTCTGCGCCAGCTGGTTCGGGCAAAACCGGTCTTATCACTCAGCGCGTGCTACGCCTGCTGTGCACGGTGGAGCACCCCGAGCAGATACTGTGCATCACCTTTACCCGCAAAGCTGCTGGTGAAATGGCGGTTCGTATCCACAATGCATTGCATGAGGCCGCTCACAGCCCGCGCCCTGAGGGCCAGTATCAGGCTCAAACCTGGGACTTAGCTGCAGCGGCAGTAGAGCGCAGCAATCAATTGGGCTGGAACCTAACAGCAATGCCTGGCCGTCTGCGCATTCAAACCATTGACGGATTCTGTCGTTATATTGCCAGCCAGTTTGCCCTTGAAACTAAGGTTGGTGTGCTCCCAGAGCCCAGTGAGAATCCCCAGGTGCATTATCAGGCTGCCGCTCGTAACTTGCTGGCAGACCTTGAACAGGATAGTGATACAGGCCGATATCTGGGCGTGCTGCTGGCCCATACAGGCAACAACCTTGAACGCTGCGAGCAGTTGTTGTCCGAGTTGCTTAGCAAGCGTGAGCAATGGCTGCCACTGATTTTTCAAGCGGCAAATAACCAGAGTTATTTCCAAATGGTAGTGGAGCAGCTGGTCGGCGAGACTCTGATGGATCTGGAGTCTGCCCTGCAGCCTATAGCTGGAGAGCTGGTGGAACTGGCCGATTTTGCCGCTACCCATGTACCTGCAGAGAAAAACTCCCCCCTGATGCAGCTGCAGGGTCTTATTGAATTGCCAGACCATAGCTTTTTTGGTTTGGCTCAGTGGAAAGCACTGCTCAGTCTGCTGGTCACCAAAGATCGCAAGCCAAGGAAAACACTGACTGTTGCCGAGGGTTTCCCGGCCAGTGAAAAACCCACTAAAGCACGCATGCTTAGCCTTCTGGACTGGAGCAGAGATAATGCTGGGCTGCAGGAGCAAATCAGCAATACATTATTTCTACCTGAGACAGATATCACTGAAGCCCAACAAGATATTCTTGATGCTCTGGGATATCTGCTTCCCCTGCTGGCGGCAAAGCTGGATATTATTTTTCAGCAACAGGAACAGTGCGACTATCCGGCAATTACTCTGGCAGCGTTGCAAGCTTTAGAGCAATCCCCCGAAGACGGTGCTGTTTCAGATATCACCATGCGGCTGGATTACAGCCTCAGGCATATATTGGTCGATGAGTTTCAAGACACCTCCAGTTCACAGATACAGCTTTTAGAGCATCTACTCGCGGGCTGGGAGCCAGAGGATGGCAGAACATTATTTCTGGTTGGCGATGCTATGCAGTCTCTATACAGTTTTCGCAATGCCAATGTGGGTCTTTTTCTGCAGGCACAGCAACAGCCGTTGGGCCCAGTGCAATGTCAGCCATTGACTCTATCGACCAATTTTCGCTCCCAGCTGGGTATTGTGGACTGGGTTAATCAGGCCTTTACCCATGCCTTTCCTGCTCAGGCAGATATCAGCCGCGGTGCTATTCCCTATTCCCCCTCCGTAGCTCATAAAGAAGCAGCCTCCGGCAGAGCCCTAGAATTTTATGGCTTTAGCTGTGAAGACAAGCAGGATTATGACCTGGTTGAGGCCGAACAGGTGGCGACCACCTGTGTTGATATACAGAGTCAAAGTCTTGGGCAGAGTATTGCCATTTTGGTGCGCGGCCGCGGCCATTTAAAACAGATTGTTCCGGCACTGGGACGAGCTAATCTAAGCTGGCAAGCTATAGATATAAACCCGCTTAAGACGGTAATGCCGGTGATGGATATGCTGTCATTGACCCGCGCTCTGCTCTCTCCCGCCGATCGCATCGCCTGGCTGGCGGTTCTTCGAGCCCCTTTTTGTGGTCTGGACCTGGGCGATTTGGTGGCTATTACCAACAGCCTGGAAACCAGTGGCAAAAAGCCAATGGCGATACTACACCGATTACAAAAGCTGGATAGGGATCAAAATATTGGCCTTTCTGACTATGCTCGCCACAGGCTGCAGTCTGTTATATCCGCGCTGTTGCAAGCCTGGCACAGTCGCGGCAGGCTGAGTCTGCGCAACTGTGTGGAGCAACTCTGGTTAAAGCTGGGTGGCCCCGCCACCTTACATAGCAGCACAGATCTCGATGATGTGCGCAGCTATCTTGATTTGCTGGAGGACTGGCAGGTTGCAGGTACAGTGAAAGATTGGGATGCTTTCCAGCAGGCTGCAGACAAGCTGTTTGCCGCGCCTAATGCTGGCGAGACAGACCAGCCGAGCATCCAGATTATGACTATCCATAAATCCAAAGGGCTAGAATTTGATCATGTTCTGCTCCCTGGATTGAGTAAAACACCAAAATCTGGTGATAGACAATTACTCCGCTGGCAGCAGCATATAGATCAACAGGGACAGCAATCACTGATTATGGCGCCCCTGGGCGCCCATGATGAGGAAGACGACAGTCTCTATAAATATTTAAAACACGAGGAGTCAGTTAAAACCGCATTGGAAAACACCAGAGTTCTCTATGTTGCTGCCACCAGAGCAGTACTAAAGCTCTATTTATTTGCTCAGCTAAAGCCGAGCAAAACCGGCTGGCAGTCCCCGGGCAAAACAACCTTGCTAGGTCCAATCTGGAAAACAGTTGAAGCGGATATTACCGCTGGCACCTACATTGCTAACCAGGTTGCGGCCAGTAATTCGGTGTTAAGCCAGCAGCCAGGGCTGCGCCACAAGCGGCGGTTGGTTGCAAATTTCAGTGCTGCTGATGCGCCCGTGCCTGGTCTGTGCACAGGCGCCGAAAGCAACCGCAAGTCCGATAACGGCAGTCCCAGCGGCAGTACAGTATCCAGCAGAGCCAAGCATTTAGGCACCTGTATCCACCGAACCTTAAAACAGATCGCCAATGAGGGTGTGCCCGCCTGGTCATCTGGGCGATTGCAGCGACTACCTCAAACCTGGTCGGCACAGCTAAAGGAACTCGGTCTGCTGGCCACAGCGGAAGAGCTGGGGCAAATGAGTCAGGCGCTGGGCAATATGCTGGCTGACCCTAAAGGCATATGGATTTTGCAGCATCATTCTCAGGCCGCATGTGAGCAGGTGCTAAGTTATTCGTCCAATATTGCTGGCCATGGCGGTGTTTCCATTGTCGACAGAACTTTTGTCGACGAGGCAGTGCGCTGGATTATCGATTACAAGTTTTCAGCCCCTGAGGCTGGAGAAGAAACCAGCGACTTTGTGCAACGACAGATTGCCAGCTATCAGGCGCAGTTAACCCATTACGCCAAACTCTATAGCCATATGGAGCAACTGCCGGTCCGATGCGCTCTGTATTTCCCGCAAATACCATTGTTTGTTGAGGTTGCGGCGGATTAATCTTCATATGTGAGTATTTTTCAGTACAATGGCGATCTATTAAATGAAGTTAGTTAGGAACTCCAAAATGGATCCCCAAGCCGTAGAAAACATAAATATCGAGCAACCAGAAATCCTGATTACACCAGCACAGCTGAAGCAGGAAATACCCTTATCAGCAAAGGCTAGAGAAACCATTTCTGTAGGGCGCAAAGCCATAGAAAATATTCTTGAGCGCAAGGATCACCGAGTTGTGGTTGTGGTGGGTCCCTGCTCTATTCACGATCTTGAAGCAGCCAATGAATATGCTCTTAAGCTCAAGGAACTGGCCGACAAAGTCAGTGATACCCTGCTTATTGTGATGCGTGTTTATTTTGAAAAGCCCCGCACCACAGTGGGCTGGAAAGGCCTGATTAACGACCCTTATATGAATGACTCATTTAAGATTACCGATGGCCTGCATATTGGTCGCAAGTTACTGCATGATGTCTTGGAAATTGGCCTGCCAACGGCAACTGAAGCTCTGGACCCCATATCCCCGCAATATATGCAGGACCTGATTGCCTGGTCTGCTATTGGTGCCCGCACTACTGAATCACAGACCCACCGCGAGATGGCCTCAGGCCTGTCTTCCTCTGTGGGCTTTAAGAACGGAACAGATGGCAGCCTCACCGTTGCCATTAACGCACTACAGTCAGTAGCCAGCCCTCACCGTTTTCTCGGCATCAATTCTGACGGCAAGGTGTCCATTATCACTACCCGCGGCAACCCCTATGCGCATGTTGTACTGCGCGGTGGCAATGGCAAGCCCAACTATGATTCAGTCAGTGTATCTATCTGTCAGCAAGAATTAGAGTCTGCCGGTATTGCGGCCAATATTATGGTTGATTGTAGCCATGCTAATTCCAATAAAGATCACAATCTGCAGCCGCTGGTTCTGGATAATGTATCCAATCAGATACTTGAAGGAAATAAATCCATTATCGGGGTAATGATTGAGAGCCACCTCAAAGGCGGCAATCAGAAGCTGTCCAGCAATGCCGATGAAATGGAGTACGGAGTTTCTGTTACAGACGCCTGTATCGACTGGGAGACCACGGAGACCTCATTGCTGAATATGGCGAACAAGCTGAGGGAGACCCTCAAGGCTCGCAAGAGTTAGCCCAGAGATAAAAAAAGCCCCTACTTAGGGGCTTTTTTTTATCTCTGCTTAATCTGTTCTTTAAGACTGCGGCAATCTGTAGACCTGCTGTATCTCAACCTTAAGTGCCGCGGCCAGAATCACCACCTCTCGATCTGTAACCCGGCGCAACTGTGATTCGATCTTTGCCAGAGTTCCCCGGCTAATGTCCCAATCGAGTATATTACAGCGCGCGGCCAACGCGTCCTGAGTCCAGCCTTTGTCCTGTCTTAACTGCCGTATTTTTGGCCCAACAATATTCATCCCATATGCTCCCTGCAAGGAACTTGATTCTGCCAAAAAACAGTGCAACCATTGTTCCGCAAACGGAGCGTTAATTTATGGACAAACCAAACTTTAAAAAAACCTTAGCCCAAGATCTCAACAAGTTGAACAATGAATTTTTAGAATTCCGGCAGGATTGTGAATTTCTGGCCAGTGCCTTTAATGGCATGGTTGAGCAAGAGAACTACCAGGCTGATAGCACAGCAATGGGCGTGCTTTGCTTTTCACAATGGATGGTGCAAAAAGTAGATAAGCTGGGAGCCAATCTCGATCAAATCAATGCCAGTTTAGCGGCTCAGGGGCCAATAAACCCTTCAGCTGACTCGCCCTGATCGCCATAACAGGGTATTGTTAGGCCAACTTAATTAGGTACGACCTAAAATGCCAAGATTACTGCTTATACTCGCTATTGCTATTTCCATCTGGTACTGGTGGTCTGTTATTAAGCGGCTTGAGCCGGAACAGCGACGCGCTTTTTTGTGGCGCAGCGCGTTTTGGTCTGTGCTCGGTATCTCGGTAATTTTGGTGGCCACAGGTAGAATGCACTGGCTGGGTGCTGGTTTGGCAGCATTAATTCCCATAAGTAAAGGGCTCTTCGCTTTTGGTCTTCGCGCTCTGCCGATCCTCAGATTGTTGAGCCGCTTTAAAACCAGTCCATCGCAGTTTCGGACTCAGGCGTTGCTAATGGAAATCAATTTCTCCAACAGCAAAATAGATGGCGAAGTATTACAGGGCGAGTTTGCTGGCAGTCGCTTATCTGAGCTGGCACCAGAGCAACTGCAAGCTTTATCTGGCTGGCTAAAACAAACTGACCGTGAATCATATGTGCTGCTGCAGGCCTTCCTGTTGCGCAATAGCCGCGGTAACACTCAGTCAGAGGATTCTGCAGGCGGCAGCGCTGCCAGCTATGCTGACTTTTCCGAGGATGAGGCCTATAAGATACTGGGTCTTGAAAGCGGTGCATCCAAAGACGACATAGTAAAAGCTCATCGGCGGTTAATGCAGCGACTGCATCCAGATAGAGGTGGCAGTGACTATCTTGCGGCAAAAATAAATGCGGCGAAAGATAAGCTTATTTAAGCTAAGCCACATAGCGGTTAGCCATTGCTATTGCGATCCAGGGTAACTAAACCCCTCTAGTTACATAAAAAGTGATAACTGGTTCGCGTTTATTTATCGAGCTAGTTGCATCCTGAATCTGCCGGCATAGAATCTCCCTATCGAACTAAGTTGTGTTGGCGGGATGCTGACAGGGAGTAATACCGATGAAACAAGCTAGCAAAAACCTTTTGGGTCTAATTAGTGCAGTTGCATTAATCTGCGTGGCAACATCTTACTCTGTAGCCAGCACTGTAGAAATCACCTATGAAAATACTGGAACATCAGTCAACAATGCGGGGCTACACCAGCTGACCATTGATGGCGTAAGCACCTTTGCTATGAATGCCCAGTCAAAAAAGATCCGTCCGGGACGAAACTGGACAGCAACAGTAAACTCCTACGACGACATTCAGGCTGGCGCCGGTAAATTTAATGAAGATAGCGGCGATGTTAAAAAATACAGCCAAGTCGGCTGGCTATTTAATTATATGAACTTCTCGGAAACCCTCAGCAGCTCTAGTCAATCTTGGAATACGGCGATCAGTCAGGCGGTATGGAAGATTATGGGTAAAAAAGGCAAGCTGAGTTCTCTGGCTACCTATGTGTATAACTATGCCACCAGAGGTTACTCCAGTATTGATAACTACAACTGGAGCAACAGCATGACTGTTTATACGTCCACCAACCTCAGATCAGAATTCTTTGCTCCACTGGCGCCTATAGCCACCCCAATTCCTAGTGCGATCTTTCTTTTCGGCTCAGTTTTTCTCGGGCTGTTTGGAATAGTTCGACGCAGCAATCAGGTCTCGGAAATGCAAGCCTAGCCCTGCGCAAGACAACTCCTAAACCATTCCTATGTAAAACCAAAAAAGACCCTTCGGGGTCTTTTTTGCTATCAGCGGCTAATCAATAAATGGATATAGCGGCCCATGGCTTTATAGGGCTGTAACAGGGAGTATTTAAGCTCCATTTCGATCACTGATTTTGCATCGCTATGGCCACCTCTCTCAGTAGTAACATAGTCATGAAACACTCGAATACCAGTATTACTGCGAACCTGCAGACCTGCATCGACAATCCATTTCTCAACTAGTGCAGGATCCAATGGTGTAGCCGGGGTCAAACTGCCCGCATGGGCTGTAAATTGGTTATCCAGCACTTTAAAGTTGCCACGAATCAGGTTTCGATAGACCAGCGAATGCTGGTTATAGAATGTCAGCGACAGTATTCCCTCGTCTGCCAACAACGGTTTAAGTCTGTCAATCAGCTGCTCTGGGTTAGCCAGCCATTCTGCCATAGCATGGCAGAGCAACAGATCGAAGCGGTCCTCAAGTTTATCCTCCAGACGCTGGTACGGCCCATGATGCCAGGTGATTTCATTCTTTATCTTGTTCTTATCGGCCTCAGCCTGAGCCTGACTGAGCATCTCTGTAGATAGGTCGTTATAGGTAACCTGATGACCCAACATTGCTGTGCGACTGGTGAACTGTCCCAGCCCGCCGCCTATATCGAGAACACGCAATGAACTGCCATCGACAAGTTGAGGGACAGCAGCCAACAGGTCGCGCCAGATCACAGCAAGACGGATTTCACCTTTTAATCCACCATAGACTTTGCGGGCAAACTTAGCCGCAAGATCATCAAAGTTTCTATCGATTTTAATGCTCATAGGTCAGGCTGCGAAAGATGATAGTTATGACCATTAGAACAAAAACATCCGAGCGCGCATATAGCTTGAAAAGCAATTGCCCACTACAATACGGCTACCACTAATCACCAGGCCGGAACAATCTCCATGGACTCACCCACTCTTGCATTAACCAAGCAGCTTATCGCCAAACAATCAGTAACGCCGATGGATAAGGGCTGCCAGGCACTAATGATCGAACATTTACAAAAGATTGGCTTTGATGTCGAATCTTTGCGCTTTGGAGATGTGGATAATTTTTGGGCCATCAAAGGTGATGCGGGCCCTATTCTATGCTTTGCCGGCCACACAGATGTAGTTCCTACCGGGCCAGAATCCAGCTGGTCACAGCCTCCCTTTGAGCCAACGGTTGTCGATGGGCAGCTGTACGGCAGAGGTGCGGCCGATATGAAAGGCTCTCTGGCCGCCATGCTGGTGGCTGTTGAGCGTTTTATCGACCAGCACCCGGATCACAATGGCCGGATTGCATTTTTGATTACCAGTGACGAGGAAGGCATAGCCATAAATGGCACGGTCAAAGTCGTTGAATGGCTGCAACAGCAACAGATTACTCCAGACTACTGTCTGGTTGGCGAACCATCCAGCACCGCTACCTGTGGTGATGTTATCAAGAATGGTCGCCGTGGCTCTCTGGGATGCACGATGACTGTTAAAGGTCTGCAGGGTCATGTGGCTTATCCCCACCTGGGGCGCAACCCTATTCATCTGGCGGCACCGGCTCTGACAGAGTTAACCGCCGAAAGCTGGGATCAAGGCAATGACTTTTTCCCAGCAACCAGTTTTCAAATATCCAATATCAATGGCGGCACAGGGGCTACAAATGTGATTCCAGGGGAATTGCAGGTGATCTTTAACTTCCGTTTTTCTACCGAGGTCACAGACCAGCAGCTGCGTCAGCGCACCGAGGCGATATTGGACAAACATGGATTAGATTATGAGCTTAATTGGAATCTGAGCGGCCAACCATTTCTTACCGCTGAAGGCGAGTTGGTTGCCGCTGCAGTGGAAAGTATTAAGCAGGTCACAGGCATGGATGCTGAACTTTCCACTGCTGGTGGCACCTCCGATGGTCGCTTTATTGCACCTATGGGAACCCAGGTGGTTGAGTTAGGACCCATCAATGCAACAATTCATCAGGTCGATGAAAATACTAATGTGGCCGAACTTGATGTGTTGACCGATATCTACCAGGTATTGCTGAAACGGTTGTTCGCCTAATGCGACCAGGCTGTACTTTATGAGTGCTAACAGCCTGTTTCTGTATATCTCGACAGTCGTAATCTGGGGTTCGACATGGATAGCCATTACCTTCCAGCTCGGTCAGGTGGACCCTATTGCCTCAGTGATCTATCGCATGGCGCTGGCTGCCGCACTATTGTTTGCTCTGTGCAAAGTGCGCAATATCTCCCTTAGTCTTACAGCGAGAAATCATCGGTTTATTGCTCTGCAGGGTATCTGTTTGTTTGGTATTAACTACTGGGCGATCTATCTCTCCGAGCTGTATTTACCGAGCGGAATCATTGCCATAATCTTTAGCCTGATTGTGCTATTTAATATTATCAATGCGCGTATTTTCCTCGGCCACCCTCTGAGCATTAACAATGTGGTGGGTGGTTTTATTGGTTTGGCGGGAATTGCCCTGCTGTTTTACCCTGAACTGGTTAAGTTTTCAGCCACCGGAGCTGCTGTAAAAGGATTTTTACTGGCCCTGGCTGCAGTATTCTTTGCTTCATTGGGCAATATTACAGCTGCTCGAAATGGACTGCAGGGCATCTCTATCTGGGCTATAAATGCCTGGGGAACATTGTACGGCACTCTGGTGCTATTGCTGATCGCGCTGATAAGTGGCACTGAGTTTGGTTGGGACAATAGCGTTGAATACATAGCATCGCTGCTCTATTTATCCCTGTTCGGTACCATTATCGCCTTTGGCGCCTACCTTAAACTCCTGTTGATTATGGGACCGGAGAAAGCTGGCTACACAGGCCTGTTGATTCCATTTTTTGCTATTCTGCTGTCGACGCTGTTTGAGGATTATCAGTGGACTGCTCTGGCTGGTCTGGGCTTTGCGCTGGTTGGAGTCGGTAACTATATCGTGATGGGCCGCCGCTAATCAGGCAGTTTGCGCTGTGCAAAAATATCAAAGCGCGTGGACTTCCCCTCAAGACTATAGCTGGGGCGTACATCACCTAAATAGCCAGCACTTGCAGAGCGTTTGATTACCAGCCTGTAACGCGCCCTTTCCAATGCCAGAGGCAATAACTCAGCAGCATCCTCATCGGCACCCACTATCTGATGGAAGGCCTGCATCTCTTTCTTGACCTTGGCGCTCTTTTTGCGCTCAGGGAACATCGGGTCCATGTAAATAATATCGGCATAATCATCTGCCATGGAGTCCTGCAAATAGGATCTCGCATCACCAGACAGCAGCCGCATCCGCGCAATAATTTCCCGCAGAGAGCTATCCTCAGACTCAGCAGCCCTAGCTATGCCATCTTCAAGCAAGCTGAAGACAATAATGTTGCGCTCCAGCATCTTTACCTTGCAGCCCAGACTAGCCAACACAAAACTATCCCCTCCCATACCAGCTGTCAGATCCACAACAGAAGGCTTAAATTTGCCAGATACCCCTGCGGCCTTGGCGATAGCCTGGCCATTGCCACCACCAAATTTGCGCCTGTGACTATTGGCACCACTATCAAACTGGCAGATTATGGGGCCATGGCTATGACTTGTTGCGGGGACCAAGCTTAGGCCCTGTGGACCAAGGTTAAGGCAGTAGTCATGGGGATCATCCGCAGATGGGGATGCTGCGAGGAGCTGCAAACCGAGAGTCTCGGCTAATTGCTCGGCTCTGGGTTGAAAATCCGCTTGCGAGAAGGAAACTTTAATACTGGTCATGGCGCTATTTAAACACATATACTCGATGTTACACCTTGCTCGGACTCTTGCAGATGAAACTATTTACCATTGCTCTTACTTTTCTCGTACTTGTTGGCTGTGAGCGCTATCAGGTGACAATCAATGAGCGTCAGATCTATGCTCCGGACCAACTGTTCAGCGATTATCAAATTGCAGATCCTGGGCTGAATAGCTGCATCAAGCAGGTGATTATCGATCAGTCGATCAAGCGAGCAGAAGATCTGCGCAGGATTAACTGCTCCTATGCCGGTATCAGTAACCTGGAAGGTCTAAAGCGATTTATCGGACTAACTACCATCAATTTAGCCAATAATAGGCTCACCGATGTTAAACCACTGATGTTTTTTGGTCAGCTGAGCCGCTTGGATATTAGTGGAAACGAGTCCGTAGCCTGCACAGATTTAGAGGTTCTTGCGCAATTGTTGCCTACCGAGCTAATTGCACCTGATAACTGCTTATAATTTTGTGTGACAGAATGATGGCAGCCTGAAGGATCTGTTGTGGTGCAAAAAGATGTCCACATTATCTGTGGATAACTTTGTGGATTAACCAATGACTAACTACCTCAAAGGCCCAAATATGGCGTCTTTTTGTTAAATTGATCAAAAATTAACCAGTTAAAAAACCCTCTTAAAATCAAATGCTTAGGGAAACTGCGGTCAAAAATCAATGACTTACGATGGTTAGTTAAAATACTTGTTAAAAAGGCAAGCTATCTGTGGAAAAAAAACCATTTTAGCGACAAATAATTTAACTTTAACCGACAAAAACTGTTGCCACTCCGAAAAAAAAATGCTTCATGACCGGTGACCGTCATGATCAAAACAGCCTATTTCAGCTGTAGCCAGTCAAAACCTTCCTGCTGGCAGGCGTAGATGACTCGCTCCTGGGCAGGGAACACAGGCTTAATAGCAGCCTTCACTTTGTCCAATGTATTATTTTTGTCGCTGATATGTCCGATAACAAGATGCTGCATCCGCTGCTGCTCAATAATAGAAACCAGTCGCGCAGTTTGTTGATTATTTAAATGCCCCCATTGCCCTGCAACCCTCTCCTTTAGAAATTCTGGATAGGGCCCGGCAGCGAGCATATCGAGATCATGATTGGCTTCCACCAGCAGTGCATCACAGGCTGCGTACTGAGTCTCTACATGGCCTGTCAGAGAGCCAATATCTGTTAGTACCCCCAGTTGGTGGCTGTCGCTGTTAAACAGATACTGAACGGGCTCTCGGGCATCATGGGGAACTGGCACTGGGGTCACTAACAGGTCATCGACCTGGAATTGCCGATGACTGTCGATTATATGAAAATTGCCGCTAGCAGGGTCTACCTGACGGCTTCTTAGGCTACCAGCAGTGATGTAGACCTTGATATCAAACTTTCGCGATAATGGCCCTACGCCCTTCCAGTGGTCACTGTGTTCATGGGTGACGAGAATGGCGCTAAGATCAGCCGGGGTCTTGCCCAGACGAGCAAGACGTGCGGTGGTGTCGCGGATGGAGAAGCCGCAGTCAATCATAATGCAGGTATCACGCCATTCAACTAGGGTGGCGTTACCTTTACTGCCGCTGCCCAGAGAGGCAAATCGCACGATGCAATCTGCCTTAGGACATATTGCCTCGTAATATTTGAAGCAACCTCAGGGACTCTGTTTGCCCCAGACTGCTGCCTTCAATATCGACAATGCGTGCTTCAACCGTTTTTCCAACTGTCTCCAGCAAAACTCTGTAGTTAGCTTCAAGAACCTCACCCTCAGTACTACCGCCAAACCAGCGACTAAAGAACCCTTCGTCTTCTTCGGTTTGCTCGCTGTAATTTACATACAGCAGGCCTTCTGTACGATTCTTATCTACGATAGCGAATCCGCCGCGAGCTGCACTGTAGCTGATTGAAGCCCAGGCGCGATCGAAGCTAAGGTTTATAAGCACAAAGGGATCTGCAGCTTCAGGAGTAACGATCTCGACTTTAGCTGCGCCACCGATATCCTGTGCTAGCAGTGATACAGAGGCATAGCCTGAGGCAGCAGCCAGTTCATTTGCCAATAGCGACAGCATATCCTGCTCTCGCGTATCGCTGTCGGAAGTCTCGGGCCAGCTGGCCTGCTCTTCATTACCACTGACAACCTGTTGGTGCAATGCGGTAATCTCAGTGCTTTCTAGTTGCACGCCGGGGGCAATATAGAAACGGAAGCGATGGCTATTTTCTTCATCTGACTTAAAGTTGACCCAGGCAGTTTCAATGATGCCATTCGAACCCTCAGCTTTGGCTGCAGGTACGCCGTTGCGATTGAGCAAACTGCGTACACGAGGCCAAACTTCGCTAGGAGAGATATTAATAAGTACCCAGCGACGGCCGTCCATGCTTTGAATCTTAACCAGCTGCTCAAAGGTATTGACTGAAGCCGGTTGAGGCCTTGGCACTTGAAAGTCTCTGTCTACCGCAGCGTTACCTGGAATTGGCGGAATCGGATAAATCTGCCCCAAATCAAGGCTGTCCATCTCGGCCGGGACCACGGTAGGCTGAGTCTCTTCAGCCAGTAAGTAGTCATTTGAGCGGTCGCGCACTCCAAGCCAGTTACAGCCAGACAGTCCGACAACCAGAGAGATAGTAAACCAAGAGATTGTTTTCTTCATTACAGAGCTAAGCCCCTTTCCGCAGTTGCCGACACAGTGTCAGCAATCGTTATTAAAATTTAGTTTACACCAATCTTGTGTAGTGCGTTTCTTACAGTATCCCGATGCTCAGGTGCTAGGGGTGTCATCGGCAGACGCAGTGCATCAGTCATCAGGCCGAGCTCACTTACAGCCCACTTCACCGGAATAGGATTTGCCTCAATAAACATAGCGTTGTGCACAGGGATGAGTTTGTTATCGAGGGCCGCGGCTGTCTCCTCGTCCCCAGCTATAGCCGCTGCGCACATCTCTGACATCAGTTTTGGCGCGACGTTAGCAGTGACTGATATATCACCTTTGCCGCCCATCAGCATCAGCTCCCGGGCACTGTGATCATCGCCAGAATAGATAGCGAAACCTGCCGGACATTGCTCGATCAGCGCTTTAGCGCGAATCAAGTCTCCTGTTGCCTCTTTGATACCGACAATATTCTCAATGGCCGAAAGCCGCAATACAGTTTCCGGCAGCATATCGCAGGCCGTACGACCCGGAACATTATACAGAATCTGACTGATATCAACCGCATCGGCAATCGCTTTGTGATGCAGAAAAAGACCTTCCTGAGTCGGTTTGTTGTAATAGGGAGTCACCAGCAGACAGGCATCGGCGCCAGCCTCTTTGGCCGCACGAGTCAAGATAATGGCCTCTGCGGTACTGTTGGCTCCAGTGCCAGCAATAATCGGAATTCTTCTCGCTGCATGGTCAACCACAAAACGGATAACACTGCTGTGTTCAGAGACGCTGAGGGTCGCTGATTCGCCGGTGGTACCCACGGCAACAATAGCGTTCGTACCCTGTTCTATATGCCATTCAACAAGGCCCTTTAACGCATCCCAGTCCACCTCCAGCGAAGCTGAATGCATGGGAGTAACCAGTGCGACGATACTTCCGCTAATCATCTTTTATCCTTACTTTTGACCGCGCCTCAAACAAGCGCTCAATGGTACTGTCGGCACTGCCCTGACACAAGAGAAACCTTAACTTCAGCCCTGCTCACAGGGCGATTTACTTTTTTCGTTTCTTTTTTCTGGCAGTTAAACCATAGACATCTGGTTCAGACCCTGGGCGGTTTTTAAATCGGCGATGCACCCATAAATATTGCTCTGGCTGCACCAGTATAAATTCTTCGACAATTCTATTGATGCGCGTGGCATCCACCAGGTCATCGCCACTGGGAAAATCTTCCAGCGCAGGATGCACTGTAATTTTATAACCCTGGGAACCCGGCAGCCTGATATGACTAAAAGGCACCACAGCAGCACCAGTCTTCTGGGCAAATCTGGCAGTGGCGTAAACAGTGGCAGCCTGGATACCAAAAAATGGCGCATATAAACCCTGCTGCAGACCATAATCCTGATCAGGTCCATACCAGACTGTGCGCCCAGCTTTGAGTGCTTTCATAGTGCCGCGCACATCGCGGCGCTCATAGATAACATCTGCACTGGTACCTTTATGCAGCCGCCCTCGCGCCTGAATAAAGTCATAAACCGGGTTGCCGTGGGCTCTGTACATACCATCTCTTGCAGATACAGTAGCTATAGCAGCGGTACCAATCTCTAAGGTGGTGAAATGGATACCCAGCAGCATGGTACCCCGCCCCTCTTCTACCGCCAGATTTTCCAGGCCTTCAAACTGTAGTAAATTACTAAATCGCTTTTTCGACCACCACCAGGCTATGCCAACTTCTATCACCGCAATGCCTGTACTAACAAAGTTAGCCCGCAACATGTCGAGCTGTTCTTTATCGCTGAGATGGGGAAAGCACAGCTGGATATTGCGCTGAGCAATGGTCTTGCGGCGATTGGGAATACTGTGCAGCACCAGCCCCAAACCAGCACCGAGCTTCAGCAGTACAGGGAACGGCAAAATAGTAACTGCTCGCCAAACACCAAACGCCAGCCAGGTTAGCCAGAGTCGAGGGTGCAATAGATCAAGGGTAAAAACTGTGCCTTTAGACTGCATGTACTACTTAACTCATTATATAATCAGGTTGGTAATAGCGACGTCTGGATTGACATCAGCATCGTAATCAACGCCGTCCATCTCGAAGCCAAACAACTTGAGAAATTCTTCTTTATAGCCCTTAAAGTCAGTCAACTCAGCTAGGTTTTCATTACTGATATTAGACCAAGCTTCTGCTACTGCGGCCTGAACCTGAGGTTGCATCTCCAGTTCATCAACGCGCAATCGCCCCTCTTCATCGGTACGTGGCGCATCGCTGTAGAGACATTCTGTAAACAGGCGATAGAGCTGCTCAATACAGCCTTCATGGGTGCCGTTGTTTTTCATTTCTTTGAACAGCATGGCCAGATACAGAGGCATAATAGGTATTGCCGAACTGGCCTGGGTCACCACGGCTTTAAGAACAGAAACACGGGCATCGCCACCATTAGCGGCAAGTTTATCTCTGATTGACAGAACCTTGGTATCCAAGTCTTTCTTAGCCTGACCAATAGTGCCATCCCAGTATAGATCCCAAGTAATCTTCTCACCTATATAGGTGAATGCTGTGGTCTTGGCGCCTTCAGCTAGCACTCCAGCCTCGCCAAGAGCATCAATCCACATGTTCCAGTCTTCTCCGCCCATCACTGCAACTGTATCGTCAATCTCCTGCTGGCTGGCCGCTTCGAGACTGAACTCCTGAATTTCTTCTTTGTCAGTATTTACACCGCGCATGGTGACATCTTTGCCAACCGGCTTGAGAGTACTGTTAAAGACTTCGCCACTGACAGGGTGTTGACGACGAGGTGCTGCAAGACTATAGATGACCAAATCTATCTGCCCCAGGTCCTCCTTGATAGTAGCTATAACTTTGTCCTTCACCTCAGTAGAAAAGGCATCGCCATTAATACTTTTGGCATATAGACCATCCTGCTCAGCAAACTGATGAAACGCCGCACTGTTATACCAGCCAGCAGTACCGGGCTTGCGGTCAGTGCCAGGCTTTTCAAAGAACACGCCCAGGGTCGAAGCTCCGGAACCAAAGGCTGAAGTGATTCGCGCAGCCAAGCCATAACCTGTTGAGGAGCCGATCACCAGCACACGCTTGGGCCCGTCGATGGCGCCCTGAGATTTAATAAAATCAATTTGATTTTTTACATTGGCCTCACAGCCGGTCGGGTGTGTGGTAATACACATAAAGCCGCGAACGCGGGGCTTAATAATCATCCAATTATCTCCATAGTCTATTCAGTAAAAAACCGCTTCATGCTACTGCGCCATTAAGCTGCGCATCATACATCAAATATCGCCAAATCTCAGGGGTTGGGCCGAGTTTTTCATTGACAGAAGCGACCCATGCCTGCACATTCACCGGCGGCGGGATTTGATCAGATCAGGGCTGGATCCCGTAACAACCACAACTAATAAACCATGGCTTTATATTACCAATGTCAGCTGCAGATACAGATGCTCTACCCTACCCATTTTTGCGGCCTGAATTTCTCCAGGCTCTGGAGACTAGTAAAAGTGCCTGTGCCAACACAGGCTGGGAGCCTATCCACCTGGCCCTTGATTGGACTAAGGATGCAGATTCGCAGCAAAGCATAATGCCCCTGTACCTCAAAGATCACAGCATGGGCGAGTATGTCTTCGATTATGCCTGGGCCAATGCCTACCATGATAATGGATTGGACTACTATCCCAAGCTCCTCACGGCTATACCATTTACCCCATCCACTGGTCCCAGAATTACAGGGCTGGATAGCCTCGAGGCAGATCATGGCCAGCAGCTGTTTGAGGAGGTGCTGGCAGTGGCTGAGGAGACTGGCGCTTCGAGCTGGCATATGCTGTTTCCCAGCGACCAGCAACTGGCATTATTTGAGGACTCAAGACTGCTGCAGCGCAATGGCGTGCAATACCAGTGGTTTAATCGCGACTACCAAAGTTTTGATGACTATTTAAATGAGCTGAATTCACGCAAACGCAAGATGGTACGCAAAGAGCGCGCCGAGGTGGCAGCTCAGAACATTATTGTTGAGGTGTTGCAGGGAGAGCAGATCGGTGCCGATATCTGGCAGCTATTTTATATGCTCTATGAGCGCACCTATGCCAAGCGCAACGGTACCAGAGGCTATTTGACTGAAGCATTTTTTACCCAGATTGGCGAGACAATGCCAGAACAGATTGCTATGGCCGTGGCTCGCCAGGGAGACAGTCCCATTGCCTGTGCCCTGTACTTTTATGATCAGGACACATTGTATGGTCGCTACTGGGGCAGCGCAGGAGAGTTCTCTTGCCTACATTTTGAACTCTGCTATTACTCTGGCATTGAATTTGCCATCAGCAAAGGTCTGCAGAAATATGATGCAGGCGCCCAGGGTGAGCATAAAATTATTCGCGGTTTTGAACCTATAGAGACCCATTCCCTGCACTGGATAGAGCATCCACAGTTTAGGCAGGCGATTAAGCGATTTCTCGATTCTGAGCAGCTGAGTATTGAGCAACATATACAGCAGGCCAGAGCGATATTGCCATTTAGAAAAACCGACTAGCTACTTTGAATTTCAATACTAAAACTTAATAGAATGAGCCTACCAGGCTCCGGTGTTCTCCATTGAGGCCCAGGGCTCCTGTGGCGAGAGTCTGTCGCCGCGCTGCAGTAATTCGATTGAGATATTGTCAGGAGAGCGGACAAATGCCATATGACCATCTCTTGGCGGCCGGTTGATGGTAACTCCAGCCTCTGACAATCTGGAGCAAGTGGCGTAGATATCATCCACTCGAAAAGCCAGATGACCGAAGTTACGGCCACCGGTATAAGTCTCTGGATCCCAGTTATAGGTAAGCTCAAGCAATGGTGCGCTTGAACTTTTAACCAGATGTAGGTCATCTGGCGCAGCGAGAAAGACCAGCGTAAAGCGCCCGGCTTCGCTATCCGTTCTAGAGGTTTCCACCAGACCCAGAGCATCACAGTAAAAGTCTAACGACGCCTGCAAGTTATTCACTCGCACCATTGTATGAAGATACTGCATGGTCTTACCTCTGGGCTAAAACGACCATTATAAAGCTAAGTGACGTATATCGCTGAGTAGTTTGACCAGATGAGTCATAAAGCGACCAGCATCACCGCCATTGATCACTCGATGATCATAGGATAGTGCCAAAGGCAACATCAGGCGTGGAGCAAATTCACTGCCATTCCAGACGGGTTTCATCTGCGACTTGGAGACGCCCAGGATCCCGACCTCTGGACTGTTTACGATGGGCGTAAATCCAGTACCACCAATGGCACCCAAGCTTGACAGTGTAAAACAGCCACCCTGCATCTGTGCGGGCTTTAATTTACCATCCCGAGCACTGGCAGCCAGACTGGCGATTTCTGCAGAAATATCCCAGATACCTTTTTGATCGGCATCCTTGATGACCGGAACCACCAGGCCTCGCGGCGTATCAACAGCCATGCCGACATGACAGTAATGCTTTTGGATGTAGTTTTCTCCATCGCCAGCCAATGAGCGATTAAACTCTGGGTTGGCCTGCAGAGAGGTAGCCAGCGCCTTAATCAGGAATGACACAGGGGTTATTCTGATACCGCGCTTTTCACCTTCACCCTTGAGTGAATTTCTAAAGCCTTCCAGCTCGGTTATATCTGCCTCGTCAAACTGAGTGACATGGGGAACATTGAGCCAGTTGCGCTGCATATTAGATGCAGTGAGTCTTTGGATCTTGCTCATGGCCACAGTCTCAATCTCGCCAAACTGGCTGAAATCTACCAATGGTACCTGAGGAATGCCAGTGCCAGCTGCGGCTGGCGCGGCTGAGTTGAGCGCCGTTTTGACATAGTTATTAACATCATCTTTTTGCACTCGTCCGCGGGGGCCAGTGCCAATTACCCTGTCCAGCTGCACGCCAAGTTCGCGGGCCAGCATGCGCACTGCTGGGCCAGCGTAAACGCTATCTGAGGTGGTTGAATCGGTTTGCTCAGAGCCAGCAGCAGGGGCTGGCGCTGGAGCAGCTGCGACGGGGACAGGTGCTTTTGCTGGCTCAGGGCTATTTAGAGGCTCAGGGCTATCTTCTGGCTCAGGGCTGGCAGCAGAACTCACTTCAAGAATGGCGACCTCGGCTCCGGTGCGCAGTTTATTACCCTCTGCAGCGAGAATTTTAATCACTTTACCGCTGTGGGATGAGGGCACATCCATGGTTGCTTTATCGGACTCAAGAACTAGCAGGGTATCACCCTCCTCAACCTGATCGCCAATCGCAACAGAAACCTCAATCACATCAATCTCATCGTCGCTGCCAATATCTGGCACCAGAATAAGCTGCTCAGAGGAGGTTTGCGCTGGGGCAGCAACAGGTGCTGACTCAGTAATCACTGGTTCAGCGGCTACAGACTGCTCTTCAGCAACAGGCTTAACTGCAGGCGCTTCTTCGGCACTAGCGACTTCGATTTCAGCAATGGGATCACCGACTTTAACCACGGCACCATCTGCAACCAGATACTTAACCAGGCTACCCTGATAGGGGCTAGGCACATCCATAGTTGCCTTATCAGATTCCAGCACCAACAGAGAGTCCTCTATCTCAACTGTATCTCCCGGGGCAACGCTCAGCTCAATGACATCCACGCTCTCGGCGCCACCCAGATCGGGAACTGTTACGATTTCTACGGCCACTTGTTATCCTTTTTTATATCTTGTTGCTGGTTAATCGACTCTGTTATAGATACAGCGGATTACTTTTGTCTGGATCAATCCCAAAATCTGCAATAGCTTTCTTTACTACGGCTGCTTTAATTTCACCTTTATCAGCCAGTGCCTTTAGCGCTGAGATAGCGATAAAGTAACGGTCCACTTCAAAGAAATGGCGCAGTGCAGCTCGGCTGTCACTGCGGCCAAAACCATCTGTGCCAAGCACATTGAATGGCTGCTTGATATAGGCTCTCATCTGCTCAGCATAGCCCTTCATATAGTCAGTGGCAGCGACAATAGGCGCTTCGCAATCGTCCAACTGCGCACTGATATAAGACTGTTGCGGTTTATCGGTGGGGTGCAACAGATTCCAGCGATCTACCGCCTGACCTTCGCGCACCAGTTCATTGATACTGGTTAAGCTCCAGACATCCGCTTCAACCGAGTAGCTCTCTTTAAGTATTGCTGCTGCAGCGATCACTTCATTAAGAATCGTGCCTGCGCCCATCAGAGTAACTTTATGCTTGGCTTTACCGGCTTCAGACAGCCTGTACATCCCTTTAATAATTCCCTCTTCGGTACCCTCTGGCATAGCTGGCTGAACATAATTTTCGTTCATGGTTGTCAGATAATAGAAGCAGTTTTCCTTATCTTCAAACATAGTCTTGATACCGTCTTGTACGATAACCGCCAACTCATAACTATAAGTTGCATCATAGCTCTTACAGTTCGGTACAGTGTTCGCCAGAATCAAGCTGTGTCCATCCTGATGCTGCAGACCTTCACCATTTAATGTTGTACGGCCAGCAGTGGCGCCAATCAAGAAGCCTCGCGCCTGACTATCGCCAGAGGCCCAGGCCAGGTCGCCAATACGCTGAAAACCAAACATAGAATAGAAAATATAGAACGGAATCATAGGCACGGCATTGGTGCTGTATGAAGTCGCCAATGCTAACCAGGCCGACATAGCCCCAGCCTCATTGATGCCCTCTTCCAGAATGACGCCCTGCTTATCTTCCTTGTAGTACATAATCTGCTGGTGATCATGGGGTACATACTTTTGCCCAGCCGAGGTATAGATGCCCAGCTGTCTAAACATGCCTTCCATACCAAAGGTACGAGCCTCGTCTGGAACAATTGGTACCACATACTTACCAATATTTTTGTCCTTGACCAATGTCGACAGCACTCGCACAAAGGCCATGGTGGTAGATACCTCTCGCTCACCACTGCTTTCCAGCTGCTTTTTAAAGGCACTCAGAGCAGGAACCTGCATAGCTTCAAAATGATGTTTGCGCGCGGGCAATGGGCCACCCAGAGCATCGCGGCGACGCTTCATATAGGTGATTTCCGGGCTGTCATCTGCTGGCCTGTAGTAGGGAACGGTTTCCAGCTCATCATCAGCCACTGGAATACCAAAACGATCGCGGAAATAGCGCAAACCATCCAGATCCAGTTTCTTAACCGAATGAGTGTCATTGGCCGCCTGACCGTCGCCAAGACCATAGCCTTTAACAGTATGGGCCAGAATAACAGTAGGCTTACCGCTGCTAGCCGCCGCTTCTGAGTAGGCTGCATAGACCTTATACGGGTCGTGACCACCGCGATTTAGCGCCATAATCTGGTCGTCAGTCATATCCTTGACCAGCTCCAGCAACTCAGGGTATTTACCAAAGAAGTGCTCGCGGGTATAGGCGCCGCCATTGTATTTGTAGTTTTGCAGCTCACCATCACAGACTTCATTCATGCGCTTGATTAGCATGCCGCTCTTGTCTTTATCCAGCAGCTGGTCCCAGTGACGGCCCCAAACAACTTTAATGACATTCCAGCCAGCGCCACGGAATACGCCTTCCAGTTCTTGCATGATCTTGCCATTGCCACGGACCGGGCCATCTAAGCGCTGCAGGTTGCAGTTAATAACAAATATCAGGTTCTCAAGACCCTCGCGACCGGCGAGAGAGATGGCGCCCAGGCTTTCTGGCTCATCACATTCCCCATCACCGAGGAAAGCCCAGACCTTGCGATCACCGCGTGGCGAAAGGCCGCGGGCAGACAGGTAGCGCATCACATGAGCTTGATAGATAGCTTGAATCGGTCCCAGACCCATAGAAACAGTTGGGAACTGCCAGTAATCTGGCATTAGCCAGGGGTGTGGGTAAGATGACAGACCTGTGCCATCGACTTCGCGGCGGAATCGGTCGAGTTGATCAGTGGTCAGGCGCCCTTCGAGAAAAGAACGAGCATACATACCAGGCGAGCTGTGTCCCTGAAAGAACACCAAATCGCCCATATCTTTACCGTCGGAACCGCGAAAAAAGTAATTAAAGCCAATATCATACAGAGTAGCAGCGGAGGAAAAGCTGGCGATATGGCCTCCAATGCCCTCGCTCTGCTTGTTGGCACGCATAACCATAGCCAGAGCATTCCAGCGCACCAGCGAGCGTATACGGCGCTCCATAAACAGATCGCCGGGCATAGTCTTTTCACGATTGGCCGGGATAGTATTATGGAATGGTGTGGTCACTGACTGAGGTAGTTGGATACCTTCTTCAGTGGCGTGAGCCTGTAGTTGAGTCAGGATATAGGTGGCGCGATCGTCTCCCTGAGCACGGCAAATTGAATCAAAGGCATCGAGCCATTCCTGGGTTTCAGCTGGGTCTAAATCCTGCGACATGTGGCACCAATCAATGTTAGTTAACAGTAAGGCGACGGATCACAGCTTGCGCGCTTGCCTAGACTACAAACCGCCTTAATTTAAGGGCGATATGATAATGTAGTTAAGCTACAAAATCAATGAATAAAAATAATTACAATCCTATATTAAAAGGATAAACAGCATTAATAAATAGCTTTAACTTATTGTAATATATATATTTTATGCAAAATATCGTTCAGTTAGTTTAACTACATAAATCCGAATAGCCATGAAATTTAAAAATCATAGCTATAACTGCCGTTATTATCTCGCAAATCAACAGCACTGTTACTCTGACCGATTCCTGTGGTGCTGACCCAGACTGCACGGCGCTTATCTTGTAGTAACTGCTGAAACGCTAGCTGCAGGGTGTCAATATCAACATCACGTATAGCAGCACCGAGCTGAGCACGGAAATCGAAATCTCTGTAGCCAAGCCCCAAAGACTCCATAAAGCGGCCATTCATCTCCGCCAGATTCTTTGGCTTCTCCTCAAGATTACTCAACAGTGAATCCTGATAGCGGCTGAGATCTTGCTCAGTTAACTCGGCTACCGTTGCAGCGTAATCATTAATAAAACCTTCAAACTCGTCGCGCAATTGCTGCTCATCGGCGACTGGAGACTGTGCCAGCATCGCCAGGCCAGGAACCGGGCCCTGATGGCTAGCAAAGGCAGAAACCACATAGCCGAGCTGCTTCTCGGTGCGCAGGCTGTTATAGAAAGGCGCCGATAGCATCTCAGCCACCAGACTGGTTATAGCCCGCTGCTGCAAGCTGTCATCTGCTGCCTGAAAGTACAGTACAGATACCGCATCTTCGTGATCCACAGGTACCTGAGCCTGTATCGACCCCGCCTCCAGCTTGGCTATGCGACTAGGGTTATCAATATCTCGCAGGCTAAGAATCTGCGTAAACTGACGTTGGATATCCGCGGCAGCCAGCTTGTTATGATTGCCACTAATCAGCAGCTTAAGCTCCATGCTCGACATCAATGAGCCAGTAAACTCCTGTACCTGACTCAAGGTCACAGTTTCGACCACCGCAACTTTTTGCAATGGTGTCCAGTGGCCTGTCAGCATCGAATAGAGCCCGCTTATGACCTGGCGAAATGGGTATTCCCGCTGGAAGTTGGCCAGCAGCCGCAGACGTTTTTGTTTTAGCTGCTCAAATCTAGCCTGATTCCAGTCTGGCTGGTTCAACGCATGCAAAATATCCTTAAGCAGCACCGGCTGTTTGTCAGAATAGCCTGCCACCCTGACTGAAAGGCCCTTTGCGCTGGCACCAAGGGCGAAATTCAGACCTGCCTCTGTAGCTGGATATATCTGCGCATTTAATTGATCCCGAACAATATCCAGATACAGCTCAGCCATAGCAAGGCCCTGCAATGTCTGCGTCTTATCGGTTCCCAGCAAGGCGACAATATTGCCTTTAGGGACGCCAAATCTGCTATCCGGCATATGCCAAGAAGCCAGACCATCCGCCATGGATAATGGCGTTGGTGACTTTCTATCGGTAATACCGAGCAGCTCAAGACTTGCCGGGATATAGGGGTTTTTAGGTGCAAGGGTCAGTGCATCCAAGGCTTTCGGATTGCGCCATTGCTCTATCTCCGCCATATCGACAGCAGTAACCCTATAGGGCACCTGATAGCGCTTTGAAACCTGATCCGTGGTCACTTCTGGCGCGGTGAGCATAATAAAGCAGTTCTCCGGGATCAGCCGCCCGGCAACCTGATCAATCAAAAGCTGATCATAAGATTCCATCACATAGCCTGCCCTGAGCACATCAGCTGCCTGGTACTGCTGCATAAGCGAGGCCAATGATGAAACATAGCCCATGGGGTTTTGCTTTTCTTGGAAGCGAAAAGCCATTGCCGCCAGACTGGCCCGTTCTTCGTAGCGCCAGGCATCAATGCCATTACTGCGCACCGTTTTAATCCAGGCAAATACCAGCCTTGTTAGCTCCTGACGCTGTTTGTAACCCTCTGGCGTCAACCCTATATCAATAGAGAATAGACTGGAGCTGCGGTCTTCCAGCCCGGCGCCAGCACTGAGGGATTCAGCCCAGCCTTTTTCTTTAAGCAGCTGCAGCAGACTGCCTTGCCCCTCATGGCCAATCAGGGCGGCGAGATACTGAGCCGGCTTGATTGTCCAATAGGGCTGCATCTTAGGTAACTGAAAGCTAAAGCCTATCTCACGCAACTCCTTGAGGGGCTCAACTTCTATAATCAGCGGCAGCTTTTCTTCGTTAATAAGCTGACTGCCATGTATCTCTACCTGTGTATTGTGATTGGCAACAAGGGAGAACCTTGGTACAACCATAGCCTCAAGCTCATCGAGGCTTTCGGCGCCCAACACCACCAGCTTCATAAGATTGGCAGAATAGTATTGCTGGTAAAAATCCAGCAACTCCGCACGCACTGGTCGGTCTTTAAAGTCAGCCAGAGTTTCGAGATTACCGACAGTAAACTTAGCCATAGGATGGCTTGGGTCGACCTGCTCTTGCAATACATCCCATTGGCGACGGCCATCATCTTTAATCTTTAGCCTGTATTCAGACTCAACTGCATTGCGTTCTCGATCGACATATTTGGCATCAAAGTTGGGGCTGTGAAAAAACGGCGCGAAGCGATCTAGAGCCTGCTCCAGATACTGGGCATCTATATCAAAAAAGTAAGTGGTGTGCTCCAGGCCTGTGCCTGCATTGTGGTTGCCACCATGCTCAGCAATAAAGGTCTGATATTCCCCGGGCTCTGGATACTGTTCGGTACCGAGAAACAGCATATGTTCAAGAAAGTGAGCCAGCCCTTCGCGGTCTTTGGGATTCTGATAACTCCCCACAAAGACATCCAGAGAAGCGGCTGACTTATCGGTTTCTGGATCCGAAATAAGCAATACATCAAGCTTGTTGGGCAGCTGTACATGGCGATATTGGCGCTGATCATTGGGGCTGGCAACCACATTGGACAATGAGCCCTGCTCAGTTGCTGGCCCAGTATCAGTGCTACAGGACTGCAGTATCAATACCCCAGCCAGTAGCAGAATCACTTTAATCGCAGGCGAAATTATGCGGTTCAATAACGTAGACATAAAGGTATCCTTATATTGGGTTCTATCCCTATTATTATCTGAGGCTGACTGACTTAGCCCTCACTAATATCCAAAACGGTTCGCGGCCAGGCGTTGTAAACCGCCTTGACCAAGGTAGCCAGAGGTATGGCAAAAAACACTCCCCAGAAGCCCCAGATCCCGCCGAACAATAGCACCGCAACAATGATTGCCACAGGGTGCAAATTGACCACCTCAGAAAATAACAGCGGTACCAACAGGTTGCCGTCGAGAAACTGGATAAAACCATAGACCATAAATAACCAGAAAAAGTCTAAACCCCAGCCCCATTGCATATAACCAACCAGCAGTACAGGCAGAGTTACCACAGTAGCGCCAATATAGGGGATCAGAACAGACAGTCCCACCAACAACGCCAACAGCACCGCATAGTTAAGCCCCAGAATTAAAAATACAATCAGAGAGGTGACCCCGACAATAAGAATTTCTATCGCTTTGCCGCGCACATAGTTGGCAAACTGCACTTCCATTTCGGACCAGATAGCAGTCATGGCCCCCCGCTCCTTTGGTAGCAGACCAGAGACAAAACCCATCAGCAGGTCCTTGTCCTTAAGCATAAAGAATACCAGCAATGGCACCAGCAGCAGATAGATCATCAGGCCAAATATACCGGGAAAACTACTGATCGACAGGGATAAAACCTGCTCCGCCAGATTAGCCAGCTCACCGGAAACTCTGGTGGTAATAATCTGAAACTGCTCAGGGCTAATATATTCGGCATAGGTTTCTGGCAGGGTCACCAGCAAATCCCGCAGTCTGCCAATCATATTAGGCAACTCAGCAACCAACAGCGATGTCTGTCGCCCGACAATAGGAATCAGCACAGTAAGCACTGAAATAAACAGCATAATGAACAGCATATAGGCGCCGATAATGGCAACCACCTCGGAGACACCTCGACGACGCAAGGTATTGACCACACCCTGCAATAAAAATGCGATTACCAGAGCAGTGAACACCGGGCCCAGCACTGCACCCAGAGTTGCAACCACCACTAGGGACACCACTAGAATCACCAGCAGCAGCACCGCCTGCTCACTGCTAAAATATTGATCCAACCATCTCTGTAACACCTGCTTCATGCAAACCCCTAAGCTGTTATGACCCTGTCTAGAATCCGGTAGTTTATTACCTGAGTCAACCAAGCGGAAGTATAAAGCGTTTAACAAAACTATCCGAGATTAAACTAACCAGTATTTCAATTGTCGAAATGCGCAGGTTTATTAGTTACAGTAAAGCCATCCACTAAAAAGTTGATCAAGACCCATTTTGAATATTCGATACCTCCAGCTAAAACGCCCTTACCCTGCCCTGAAACTGGCACTGGTCAAACTGATGCTGTGTCTGGCTCTGGGCCTGAGTTTATCTCTGGCCAGTCAGCGGGCAGTGGCCAATGAAATAAAGCTGCCCAGACTGGGTGATTCAGTCTCAGGCATTGTCTCCAAGCGTCAGGAATACCAGCTCGGCAGAACCTGGCTCAAAGCCTTTCGCAGCAGGGTTCGCGAACATGACGACCCCTTGATGCAGCAGTATTTAGAGCAGCTGCTCTACGACCTTGCCACTTATAGCGACCTTGAGGACCCGCGCCTAGAGCTGGTCATTGTCAACAATGCCTCCATGAATGCCTTCGCAGTGCCTGGCGGCGTGGTTGGCTTTCATACTGGAGTTTTTGCCTTTGCGGAAAATGAAGACCAGATGGCATCAGTGCTTTCCCACGAACTCGCGCACCTTAGTCAGCGCCACTTTGCCCGCGGCCTGGAAGCTCAGCGCACCTCATCAATGGTGACATTGGCGGGGCTGCTCGGCAGCCTGGTACTCGCGGCAACTGCCGGCGGTGACGCCGGTATGGCTGCTATCACAGCGACCCAGGCATTGGCCTTGGATAGCCGTTTGCGCTACAGCAGATCCAATGAACAGGAAGCCGACCGCATAGGCCTGCAAACCATGGAGCGCGCCAATCGCGATCCCGGCGCCGTGGCCGAGATGTTTGAAACTCTGCTGCGTGCCACCAGATACAGCGGTAGCCGCCCACCAGAGTTCTTATTGACCCACCCGGTCACCGAGCGGCGTATTGCCGATGCCCGCGGTCGCGCCATGGCCAACTCAATGCGCCAATACACAGAGAACCCAGAATTTTATCTGATGCAGTCAAGGGCGCTGCTGGCCCTGCGTACAGACACCAACAAGGCTATCAGAGAGTTTCAGGCCCAGCTGGACAATAATATTCATCGACCAGAGGCAGTTCAATATGGCCTGGCGCTGGCTCATACCAGAGCTGGTAACTATAAGCAGGCTGCAATTCTACTGGATGAGCTTATTCGCAATGACCCATCGCAGCTGTGTTTTCACCATGCAGGCATAGAGCTGTCAATTGCTCAGCAGAACTATCCTCAAGCGCTAGCCAAACTTGATAACTTGTTGCGCATCAGTCCCAATAACTACCCATTGACTAGGCTTAAATCCGAGGCTCTGTGGCAGGCCCATCGCTATGAGCAGGCCAGCGACCTGTTGACCGACCTGAGTAGGATAAGGCCAGAGGACCCTATGGTTTGGTATCAGCTGGCTGAAGTGCGCGGTTTAGCAGGAAATATTTCTGGCGTGCATCAGGCTCGAGCAGAGTATTTTATTCTGGTGGGCGCCTTCAGTAGAGCGCGCAAGCAACTGGGTCTAGCAGTAAAGCTGGTGGCTGCAGACTTCAAGCGCTCAGCAATCATTCGCCAACGTCTGGTTGATATCGCTGATATGGAAGAGAGAATCGAGAGGTTGTAAACGAGCCTGTGGCACTGTTCAGAGCCCTCAGCGAACAATAAAGAGCCCTCAGCGAATCATAAACAGCCCTCAGCGACTTATTTAGAGCCCTCAGCGAACAATAAAGAGCCCTCAGCGAATCATAAAGAGCCCTCAGCGAACCATAAAGAGCCTCAGCGACTTATTAAGCGCCCTCAACCTTAAAGTTCATCATACGCTCCAGAGAGCTAAACGCCTGGACGCCAATATCAGTATCCACTTCAATCTCATTGCTGCCCTGCTTCAGACAGTCACGCAAATTTTGCAGGCTATTCATACCCATCCAGGGACAATTAGCGCAGCTGCGGCAATTGGCACCGCTGCCGCCCGTTGGCGCAATCAGCAGTTGTTTATCGGGCACTGCCTGTTGCATCTTATAGAAAATGCCCTGATCGGTTGCCACAATCATCTGTTGATGAGGCAGTTTTTGCGCAGCGGCAATCAACTGCGAGGTTGAACCCACCATATCGGCAATATCGACCACTGATTCAGGGGATTCCGGATGGACCAATATAGCGGCTTCTGGATAGACCTTTTTCAAGTCCAAAATACCTTTGGCCTTAAACTCCTCGTGAACAATACAGCTGCCGTCCCACATCAGCATATCGGCGCCAGTATTTTTCTGCACATAGCCTCCAAGGTATTTATCCGGAGCCCAGAGTATCTTCTCGCCCAAGGCATCCAGATGGTCAACCACCTGCAATGCAAT
This sequence comes from uncultured Pseudomonadales bacterium, assembly GCA_943788875.1. Classification (GTDB taxonomy): domain Bacteria; phylum Pseudomonadota; class Gammaproteobacteria; order Pseudomonadales; family Porticoccaceae; genus HTCC2207. Next base: position 267,094 of record CALSSA010000009.1, read on the forward strand.
ACTTGAGGTCACGACCCAGTCGGCTCGTGCTTTAACCGCAGCGGAGGTATTGGCATAGACCACTACAGTGCGATCGGGATGCTGATCACAGAACTGAGCGAACTCGTCTGCAGGACAACCGACATCAAGAGAGCATGTGGCCTCTAAAGTCGGCATCAGCACACGTTTGTTGGGGGTCAGAATCTTGGCGGTTTCGCCCATAAACTTAACCCCGGCAACCACCAATGTATCAGCGGCATGACTGTTGCCAAAGCGTGCCATATCCAGTGAGTCGGACACCACACCGCCGGTCTCTTCAGCCAGTGCCTGAATCAATGGATCGGTATAGTAATGGGCAATAATGACAGCATTCTTTTCGACTAACAGAGCCTTGATCTCGTCCTGCAGTGCAAGCGCATCCGCGGCACCGATAGATGACTCAGCTGGTACCAGATCCAGATATTGCTCCACCAGTTTTTGATGGTCCGGATTGTCGGCGACGATAATATCTTGCTGTTGGTTGCCCATGATTAAACCTGTTTTTACATTCCCGACAGCCAGTAAACCACTGCGGTCATAGCAATTAGTAACACAGCAACAGCGGCAATGGCATCTGCTTGCGAATCGCCATTATTATCTTGCTCAGGTAGTTTGCTCATAAATAGTCTCTTTGTAATGTGGTGTGGCCCTCTGCAAAGGTTGCAGTTGAGCAGCATATTGGCATCAAATTTCGAGGCGGCATTCTAACAATCTAATTCTCGACTGTCGCCCTTTGCGGCACCCCGGTTAGCTAGAAAATCAGTTCAACGGCCAAAACTCAGCAGGCAGGCCCCTTATTCCATTACTTTAACCACATATAGGTAAATAGTAATTTAAAAGAATAACCACTACCGCTATCATTACGCCCCCAAATATCAGTCCAGAGATTTAGCCTACATCTATGTATAGATACGACCAATACGATCAGACACTTGTTGATGAGCGCGTTGCCCAATACCGCGACCAGACTCAGCGTTATCTCGCAGGTAACATCAGCGAAGAAGAATTTCTTCCCCTGCGCCTGCAAAATGGACTCTATGTTCAGCGCCTTGCACCCATGTTACGGATCGCCGTGCCCTATGGCCTGCTATCCAGCCAACAGATTCGCAAGCTGGCCCATATTTCGCGTAAATATGATAAAGGCTATGTGCACTTTACCACCAGACAGAACATCCAGCTCAACTGGCCTAAGCTAGAGGAAGTGCCAGACATTCTGGCCGAGCTCGCCACAGTTGAAATGCATGCAATCCAAACCAGCGGTAACTGCATTCGCAATACCACCACCGACCAGTATGCCGGCGTTGCTGCCGATGAGATCGAAGATCCCAGACCCTGGTGTGAAATTATCCGTCAGTGGTCAACAGTGCATCCTGAGTTTGCCTTTTTACCACGCAAGTTCAAGATCGCTGTATGCGGTTCTGAAGAAGATCGAGCAGCCTTTCTGCTGCATGATATTGGCATCCAGCTGGTGACCAATGATCAGGGCGAATCGGGCTTCCATATCTTTGTTGGCGGAGGTCTGGGCCGAACCCCAGTTATTGCCTCATCTATCCGCGAGTTCTTGCCCAAGCAGCATCTGTTGACCTATCTGGATGCCATTCTTCGAGTCTACAACCGCTATGGCAACCGCGATAACAAATACAAGGCTAGAATCAAAATACTGGTACGAGCCTGGACAGCAGAAGTCTTTGCCGAGCGCGTAGAGTCTGAATGGGCCCATTTAAAAGATGGCCCGGCTACCCTGACTGGTGAAGAAATTGAGCGCATGAAGAGCTTTTTCACCATGCCAGACTACAGGGTAGTGGATGCAGGTGCTCTGGATTCACAGCTCCAGCAGACAGCAGAACAGAGTAAAGCCTTTGCCCGCTGGCTAGAACGCAATACCAGAACTCAAAAACAAGCGGGCTACAGATCTGTCAGCCTGTCATTGAAACCCGCGGGCGTCGCCCCAGGGGATGTGACTGACCAGCAGCTGGAGACCATTGCCGATCTCGCCGATCGTTTCTCCTTTGGTGAACTGCGCTCAACCCACAATCAAAATATAGTGCTGACCGATGTGCTGGTATCCGAGCTCTTTGAACTCTGGGAGCTGGCTAGAGCGGCCGGGCTGGCAACACCAAATATAGGTACCATCAACGATATGATCTGCTGTCCCGGCGGCGACTACTGCTCATTGGCCAATGCCAAATCCATCCCGGTGGCCGAGGCGATCCAGCGCAAATTTGACGATCTGGATTATGTCTATGATCTGGGTGACATAGAACTCAATATCTCAGGCTGCATGAATGCCTGTGGCCACCATCATGTTGGTCATATAGGTATTCTCGGCGTGGATAAAAAAGGCGAGGAATGGTACCAGATTCAAATTGGCGGCAGCGCTAGCAAAGATGCTGCTCTGGCCAAGGTATTGGGCCCCTCTCTATCCAGAGACGCAGTGACCGGCAGTATCGAAAAACTATTAGATGTGTATGTTGAAAACCGCCTCGAAGGCGAAACCTTCCTAGCCGCATACCAGCGTATTGGCATCGATAAATTCAAGGAGCGAGTGTATGCGCCAACTGCTTAAAGACGGTCAGGTAATAGACAATACCTGGCACAGGGTCGAGGCCGAATTAGACGCCGAGCAAAAGACTTTGCCCAGTGGCGATATTTTAGTGCCATTATCAATGTGGCAAAACAACCAACCAGCACTGGAAAACCACATTGGCGCTGTAGGGCTGTGGATCAATGGCAATGAAGAGATTGAAGCCATTGCCGATTCAATGGCTGATTCAATTGCGACAGTCCCATTGATCGCTATCAACTTCCCCAAGTTTGTCGATGGTCGCGGCTTTTCCGTCGCTCGTCTGCTGCGCGATCGCTACGGTTATCAAGGCGAATTGCGCGCTGTGGGACAGATCATTCGCGACCAGCTATTCTTACTTAAGCGATGTGGGTTCAATGCCTTTCAGTTTGAGTCAGAGATTGATCTTGCCGAAGCGGCCAAGTCACTGGCAGACTTCTCCGAGGCTTATCAGGTCGCAGCAGATCAACCAGAGCCATTATTCAAAAGACGTTAAAAGGCCCGATCAAGCAATCCTGCGGCCGAAACGATGTAGGTAGGTAAAATGGATCATCATGTTATCCAGATTTTCTTTTTGATCTTTAGCGGCGGCGCTGTACTGGCGTCTCTGGCGCTATTTACCCGTCAACCTCTGCTGGTCGCCTACATTGCTCTGGGCGCCACCATGGGTCCCCACGGCCTCGGCTGGGTAACAGATGTCGACCTTATCGGCCAGATTGCCAGTATTGGCATTATCTTCTTATTGTTTCTACTGGGGCTCGACATGCAGCCTCAGGCTCTGTGGCGCGTGCTGCGACAGGTAACTCATATCACCCTAATCAGCTCGCTGCTGTTTGCCGCTGTGGGTTTTCTGGTAGCTCACCAGTTCAATTACAGCTTTATTGAATGCCTGATTATTGGTATCTCAATGATGTTCTCCAGCACCATTATTGGTATTAAATTACTGCCCACCACTGCCCTGCATCACAAGCATTCCGGCGAACTGATGATTGGTATGCTGCTAATGCAGGATTTTCTCGCAATCTTTGTGTTGCTATTACTGATCTCCGATGTGTCCGGCAGCGCAGGTCTACTGCACTTTGGTCGCAGTCTGATTGCCCTGCCGCTGTTGATCGGTGGCTCAGTGCTTGTGGTGCGGTATGTGCTGCAACCATTGTTTGCGCGCTTTGATCGCATTGGTGAATATATCTTCTTACTCGCCATTGGCTGGTGCCTTGGGGTTGCAGAGCTCGCCGAAGTCATTGGTCTGTCTCGTGAGATTGGTGCCTTTATTGCCGGCATTTCCATAGCGACAAGCCCCATTGCCCAGTATATCGCCCTCAACCTAAAACCATTGCGGGACTTCTTCCTTATACTATTTTTCTTCTCTCTGGGTGGCGGCTTCGATCTGTCGTTGATTCCCCACATTATTGTACCGGCGCTGATACTGGCCGCGATTATGCTGACAGTAAAACCACTGGCCTATCGCTATCTGCTCAGAGCCCAGAGTGAAACCAACAAACTGTCCTGGGATATTGGCTTTCGACTGGGCCAGAACAGTGAGTTTTCCCTGCTGATTGCCTATATTGCCTTTAATACCCAACTAATTGGCAATAACGCCTCACATCTAATACAGGCAGCCGCTATTATCACCTTCTTAATTTCCAGCTATATAGTGGTGTTCAACTTCCCCAGCCCCATTGCCCTGTCGGATCGACTACGCAGAGATTAGCCGCGCCTGCCACTAAATTAAAGCCGCTTAGACAGCGCAAAAACAGCTATTTGAAAGCCGCCTCTGGTATTTAGCCCTGCGCATGGTTTATTTTCTGCTATTCTGATATTGATTGAATGGGCCACGAATTATCGGGCTGGCAATGGACTAGCAACAGTGACAAACAGGATGTTTATCAATGATCAACCAGACCGCACCGGCGTCAAAAGCGAATGCCATCCATCCAAAAATCTCCGACGAGCTGCCCAATAGCAGCGGTAGCGAATATCGTATTAGTACGGATCTGTCGTCTGAACTGCGGGTCGCTACATTGGTCTACTTCAGTATCCAGCAGGAATTTAACCATATCAGCAAAGCCATCAAAGCCGGGGCAACGCCAAAGATTGATGGCATCAGCCCATTGCTTGAGGCTCTGGTTGCCAGTGTCATTCGCAATCCTGCTGCTGGCGTGTGGCTTGCCAGACTCAAAAGCAAAAGTAGCTACGCCCACCGTCACTGTATTTCCTGTGCGATCCTCTGTGCCGTGATGGGGCGTCAGCTGGGACTCGATTCAGACTCAATGTTTCAGCTGGGTCTGTCCGGCCTATTTATGGACAGTGGCAAGCTCCTGCTGCCAGACAGGCTACTGCGCAAAATCGAATCTTTAACCGAGGAAGAGCAACAAGAAGCCCGCAGTCATACTGAACTCGGCCTCAAAGCAGTCAAACGCGCTGGGCTGCCCGTCCAAGTTGTACAGGTGATTCAGTCCCATCATGAGCGCTTTGATGGCTCCGGTTATCCAGGTGGGCTTACAGGTAGCGATATCCCTCTGTATGCTCGAATTGCCTCCATAGTTGACTGCTATGACGCCATGACCAGCCCAAGATATTACGCCACACCGATACCCCATTCCGAGGCCATTATGAAACTGGCCAGCTGGCGCAAAAGCCTATTCCAAAAAGAATTAGTGGATACCTTTATACAGGCAATAGGACTCTACCCACCGGGCTCATTAGTCGAGCTAACCAATGGCGAGGTTGCAGTGGTCAGTGAGTTTCGACCGGGAATGGGCCGCAAGCCTGAGTTGACAGTGATTTTAGATCGGGAGAAAAAGCGACTACCGCGCAAGAAGGTTATTGTTCTTACCGGCAAAGAAGGCAATATAGATATTGCTAAGAACCTGCCCCCGGATGCCTACAACCTGGATCCGGAAGCAATATTTTAAAAGGGCAAAAGGAACAGTCTAAAAAGCCCTACAGCTGCTTATGGCTATTCTGGGTAAGTCGCGCCCACCATTTTAACATCAGACGATCTGCACTCTGCTCGGCGGCCAGCCCCAGTCGCTCATGAATTTTCTTTTTGCGCTCAAACACCACCTCAAACAGCTGCGCTTCTTTGCTGCGCGCCACCATATAGTCATCACTGGTTTGAATGCCATCCACTAGAGCCATATCCAGCGCCTGAGTGCCATACCAAGTTTCCCCAGTAGCAATCTTATCGATATCCACCTTAGGCCTCATGGTCGACACATGGGATTTAAATAACTCGTGAACCTCTTCCAGTTCGGCAACAAATTTCTTGCGTGCCGCATCGGTGTTTTCACCCAGCATGGTCATGGTACGTTTGTACTTGCCCGCCGTTAGAATCTCGTAATCCACATCATTTTTCTTCAGTACCTTGCTGAAGTTGGGCATCTGCGCAACCACACCAATTGAGCCAATCACCGCAAAGGGCGCGGCAAGAATCTTATCCGCTACACAGGCCATCATATAGCCGCCACTGGCAGCCACCTCGTCGACACAGACTGTCAGAGGGATTTTTGCCTGGCGGAACCGATCCAGCTGGCTGCTGGCAAGTCCATAGCTATGCACCATACCTCCAGGACTCTCCAGTTTGACCAACACCTCGTCATTACTGTTAGCCTGAGTCAAAATAGCAGTCACCTCCTCGCGCAGATGACTGACTGCAGAAGCGCTCACATCACCTACAAACGTCAGCACAAACACCCTGCTCTTGACCTCGTCCTCCGCGTCAGAGTCGGCTTTGTGAGCTTTCTTGTCTAACTTAGCCTGCTTCTTTTTAGCCTTGTGCAGCTTTTTCTCTTCAGCTTTCTGCATCGACTCATCCATAGTCGCAAGAAGCATCGCCTCAGACATATCATCGAACTGCTGATTAAGCGGTGTAATCTCAAGATGGCCTTTATCGGCGCTGTGCTTATGTTTTTGACTCGCAGCAATACTGACAATAATCAGTACAGCAAAAACCACGGTGGCCGCCTTGGCCAGAAATAACCCATACTCAATTAAAAATTCCAACGCTTACTCCAGACTTGTTCAAAAGGTAAATTATAGATTAGTTTTTCGAATCCTACTTCGCTCTCTAAGGATTAGTTAGCTGCAGCACTGGCTTCATCGACAAACTGCTGTATTAACTGTCCCGACATAATCGTTGAAGGGGGGATTTTAAAAGGCAACTGATCATAGGGGAACCAGTCGGCCTCGCTGATCTCGACGCCATCCACATGAATCTCATCAGTTACAGCCTCAGCGATAAAGCCAAGCATTAGCTGGCCGGGAAAGGGCCATGACTGACTCCCCACATAGCGAATATTGGTAATTTCAACCCCTACCTCTTCAAATACTTCCCGGTGCAGGGCCTGTTCAGCACTTTCACCTGCCTCCAAAAACCCAGCCAAAGTACTAAACATACCGTCGGGCCAGCTGGGCTGACGCGCCAACAAGCAATGGTCTCCTCTGGTAACAACTACAATCACACAGGGAGAAATACGCGGATAATTATCAACATTGCAGGGTTCACAGCGCATGGCATGCTCTGAGCCTGATGCTTGCATAGCAATGCCACAGCTGCCACAAAATTTGTGGCTATCCTGCCAGCCCAGTAACTGCACAGCACGGCATGCCATCGTAAACTGCTCATCATTGGCGCCAATCAGAAGGCTGCGCAATTCAACCAGTTTAAACCCGGCGGCGGCTTTGGCTTCCGGCAGCAACTCCCAAACATGACAGTCAACAGACTGATACTGACCCAACAGCAATCGCCGCTCACAGAAAAACTTCAATTGATCCGCAGCCTCATGGTCAATTAAAAGACTATTCTCTTGACGCTGATCAGCCGGCACCAGAATATTTCCCTCGACGATGGCTAATATCCATTTTTTTTCTGTATTAAGAGCTGTGGGGTTGGCATGAAAGCCTTTGAGGATCTGTGATTGTGACAATTTTTTTACGCCTTATAGGTAAGCATTTTTATGGCTCATAGCACTTGCAAAGTCGCAGCGTCGACGCTAAGGTTTGAACCTGATTTTGACCTAGTCTAACACGAATAAAAGCAGCCTATTGCCGGTCTTTACTGACAGGGAAAGGTATAAAAAGCAAAACAATCCAAATTTAGGAATATTCAATGACACCTACATTGCCCCAAGCATTTAAAAAGAACTTTCTTGGCAATTCCCCGGAATGGTATCAAGCCGCTATCGTTGCATTTTTGGTACTCAACCCAATCTGCCTATATTTCTTCGGTCCCTTTGTGACTGGCTGGATGTTGATTGGAGAGTTTATTTTCACCTTGGCCATGGCGCTAAAATGCTACCCATTGCAGCCAGGTGGGCTGCTGGCAATTCAAGCTGTAATATTGGGCATGACCAGTCCTGACGCTGTTTTTAAGGAAACCGTCAGTAACTTCTCAGTGATCATGCTGTTGATGTTTATGGTGGCTGGTATTTATTTTATGCGCGATATTCTGCTGTTTACCTTCACCAGAATCCTGCTGGGTGTCAAATCCAAGACCTTGCTGTCGGTCCTGTTCTGTGCGACCGGCGCAGTGTTGTCTGCTTTTCTCGATGCACTCACGGTAACTGCCGTACTAATCACGATCAGTGTTGGCTTCTACTCTGTCTATCACAAGGTGGCCTCAGGCAAGAAAATTGTCGATGACGGCCATGATCATGCCGATGACGATAGCCTGATTTCAAATCACAGACAGAACCTCGAAGACTTCCGCGCCTTTCTGCGCAGCCTGATTATGCACGGCGCTGTGGGTACAGCCCTGGGTGGAGTAATGACACTGGTGGGCGAGCCACAGAATTTGCTGATTGCAGAGCGAGCGAGCTGGGACTTTATGGAATTCTTCTTGCGTATGGCGCCAGTGACCTTGCCTGTGTTTGCCTGTGGCCTGATCACCTGTGTGCTATTGGAAAAATCAAAAATTCTTGGTTACGGTGCCACTCTTCCCGATGAGGTGCGCCAGGTATTGCAGGAATCCAGCGACTACGAAGACTCCAAACGTACCATGTATGACAAAGCCGCACTTGTTACGCAGGGTATTGTCGCTATTATTTTAGTGCTTTCTCTGGGTTTCCATGTGGCTGAGGTGGGCATTATTGGTCTGATGGTTATTGTACTGCTGACTGCCTTTAACGGCATTACCGAAGAGCATCGCATTGGCCATGCCTTTGAAGAGGCCCTGCCCTTTACTGCGCTGCTGGTTGTATTCTTTGCCATTGTTGCTGTGATTCACGAGCAGCATCTGTTCTCACCAGTGATTCACTGGGTACTGGCAATGGATGAGTCAATTCAGCCAGGCATGTTCTTCCTCGCCAATGGTGTGCTGTCAGCCATCAGTGACAATGTCTTTGTGGCTACTGTTTATATCAATGAAGTAAAAGCAGTGTTTGATGCTGGTGATATTACCCGCGAGCATTTCGACAAGCTGGTTATCGCCATCAATACAGGCACCAACCTGCCAAGTGTTGCCACGCCAAATGGTCAGGCAGCATTCCTGTTCCTGCTGACCTCGGCACTGGCACCATTGATAAGACTATCCTATATGCGCATGGTCATTATGGCCATGCCATACACCATCGTGCTGACCATCGTTGGTTTTCTCGGCGTTATGTATAACATCTAAAAGTTAGTCGATATAAAAAAGGCCGGGTTATTACTAACCCGGCCTTTTTTTATACTTAAATTAAAAATTACAGACCAAACTGACGAGCCGCAAGGTCACGCATAATTTCTTCAGAACCACCGCCAATCGCATTGACCCGTACTTCGCGATAAATTCGCTCAACCCGATTGCCGCGCATGTAGCCAGCACCACCGAGAATCTGCATCGCTTCCCGGGCGCAGAACTCCATGGTTTGACTGCACTGCACTTTTAGCAAGGCAATATCACCAGCATTCTCAGCACCAGTTTGAAACTGTTTGCCCACCATTTGTAAATAGGCCTGAGTTGCATTGATACGCATTTTCATATCAGCAACCTTATGGCGAATCACCTGATGATCAGCCAGTCGCTGACCAAAAGTTTTGCGCTCCCTAGCCCAGGCCACCGAATCTTCCAGACAGATCCGCGCATAGGCCTCCATGGCAGCAGACATCGCCAGACGCTCAGAGTTAAAGTTATTCATAATAACGGCAAAGCCCTTGTTCTCCTGCCCCAACAGATTGCCCGCGGGCACCCGCACATTATCAAAGTAAATAGTCGCTGTATCCGAACACCACCAGCCCTGTTTTTTATCCAGCGCAGTGCGCGACACACCTTCTGCGTCAGCGGGAATCAATAATGTGGAAACACCGCCAGAGCCTTCCCCACCAGTGCGCACTGCAGTGGTAAACCAGTTGGCATTCATACCGCCGGTAATATAGGTTTTTGAACCATTGACCACATAGTGGTCGCCATCTAGGCGAGCTGTGGTTTGCAGTTGGGCCACATCGGAGCCGCCGCCGGGTTCGGTGATGGCCAGTGAGATACGCTTGGTGCCTGCCAGTACAGGAGGGGCTACCCTCTGTTTAATTTCGTCGCTGCCAAAATTAATCACTGGTGGCAGACCAATACCATGAACCATCAACGTCGCGGCCACACCACCCACAGCGATGCGCGCCATCTCTTCATTGACAATAATTCTGTGCCAGACATCAATACCTTCAGTGGTGCCACCAAATTCTTCCGGGAAACCCAACCCCAGCAGTCCAACCTCCGCCGCCTTGGCCCATAGCTCATCGGGAATAGCGCCCTTCTCATCCCAGTCTTCAGCGAAAGGAATCACCTCCCGATCAAAGAAGCGCCGCAGCTGGGCACGCCATTCCTCATGCTCAGGGGTTAAGCAGCTATTAGGTAAGCGCGCACTATCAAAATCAAGAGACATAATAATTCCCGAGTTATTAGCTTATAAAAAGTAGTCTGTGACAATAAGCCTGGTAGCCACAATCAGCAAGCTAATGAGCGCCAGTTATTTAGGAATAAATGCCAAGAGGAAACAAGCCTACTTACGTCGGTAATCCCGCGGCGAGATGCCGTGCCAGCTCTTAAAGGCGCTTGAGAAGGAGCCCTGATCGCCATAGCCTAGCAGAAAGGCTATTTCGGTAATGCCCAGACGGCTGTCAGACAGGTAGCGCAGTGCGGCTTTAGAGCGTACTTCCTGCAAAACATTCAAGAAATTGGTGTTCCGTTCAGATAGACGGCGCTGCAAGGTGCGGCGGGAAATGTTGAGCTTGCTGGCCAGCTTATCGATGGTCACCTCACCCTCAGGCAGATATTGCAGTATGGACTGCTTGAGATTGGCCAACAGTTGGTCGGCAGGGTCATCGCCTTCAAAAAAGTCTCTAAAGGGCCGGTCTTGATCCGGGCCTTCTTGATAATCCTGTTTGATCATTGGAAAGCCTAGGGCCTCGCGGTCAAAAAACAGACTGCTATAGGGTTGATCAAAGCTCAGATTGGGACCAAAAATTTCCTCCAGACTGCTTATATCTCTAGGCTGGGCATAGGTTAAATGAGTTTTGATCACTTGGACTGGTTTGACGCACAGAGAGTTAAGAATACCGACAGATGCCGCCAGCATCTCATCGCTGATAAAGCGCTTGCGACCGGTTTCTGGCAGTAGTGGTTCCCAGCGCAGCTCTACCAGATCACCCTCTTTATGGGCTGTAATCTGCCCTATATCACCACGCATTTGTTGCTGGCTGGGCATTAAATTGAGGTAGTCTTTAAAAGATCGGCACACTGTCGCCAGATAGAGCTGTATATTCAGCCCTTTAAGATAGGTTATTCGGCCTACGGTTAGGCCTATATCCGGGTTGTTAGTAGCGTCGGCTACCAGTTGAAATAGCCTGTAATAGCTGTTTACCGGAAAGCGGCGATCTGGAATCTTTAACTCTGAGGCTTCCAGACCAGAGGCCACAAGCAGTGCATCGGTATCCAGACCCAACTGCTCACTCACCTGCAATAGCGTACTGATTGGCGCTGCATAAACAGTCCAGTTAGGATTTATAAGACGCTTATTGTTCAGACTTGGTGGCATGTTAAAACTAGTTTTCATCCATTGTTAGTTGACACTGTACCACCAGCCAAGAAAGTCATTCAATGATTGCCTGCAATACAGGCAACGATCGTTTGATCAGTTGCATATTTATAGATGACATTCAGTATTATACTGTATATATTAACAGTATAAAATAATGATGTTTTTACCCGGCTAACCTATTTATATGGCTAATACAGAGACAATATCCAACCTCCTGACACGCCAGGACACTTGGCGCGGCCGCAGTCAGCGCCGCTCTCGCCCAGTGGTGTCCACAGGTTATAGCAGCCTAAACCTACTATTACAGGGTGGCTGGCCAACCGCTACAGTCACCGAACTATTGCCCCGACAATTTGGTATAGGTGAGCTGAGCCTGCTATTGCCATTATTAAAAGATCACAGTAATAACGGCCGTCTATGCCTGTGGCTCGACCCTCCCTACCAGCCCTATGCCCCTACATTATCGGCGGCCGGCATAGCACTCGAGCAACTATTGATTGTGCGCAGCAAAAGCCCCAGAGAATGGCTGTGGGCGGCAGAGCAGTCTATTCGCAGTGGCGCTTTATTACTAGCTTGGGCGCGGCAGCAGGCACCGCGCTATACAGATCTGCGCAAGTTGCAACTGGCTGCCGCAGACAGTAGCAATGCCGCTTTTTTATTTAGCACAATCAGTGCACTGTCGGCACCTTCACCAGTGGCACTGCGGCTAGAACTCGAGAGCCTGCAGGTCAATAAGCTATTGCTGACAGTGCGTAAAATGCGCGGTGTAGCCCCAGGAGCACAGCTGCAACTGCCATTGATTGAGCCAGCTGCAGAGGTAGGTGCAGAGAGAACCCATCTGGCACAGCTACCCACAGACCGGCATCATAGTTATGACTATGATGCCGGTCGGCAGCTAAGTTAAAGAGCTAAAGAATTAGATGACAACGAGTAACCACCAGACAAAAGATATCTGGTTGTACCTACATTTCCCCCTGCTACCCCTAGAGGCATTGTTGCCGCAACTAGCCCCAGAGCAGAAGCAAAAACCTATTGCTGTTATTGACCTGCAAAAAAATACCCAGCGAGTTCTGTGCTGCAACAGCCAAGCCAGTGCCTGGGGCATAGAACCTAGCCTGTCAGTCTCTACAGCTCTAGCTCTCTGCCCTGAACTTGTAGCGCTACCCAGACAGATTGAAGCAGAGCAAGATTGTCTGCAGCAGCTGGCTCTACTCGCCTATAGATTTACTCCAGTGGTTATCCTGCATGATGCCTGCGGGCTATGGCTAGAGATAGCCGCTTGCCACCAATTATTTAAAGGCTATGACAGCCTGCTAGAAAAGCTGGAAAGCCAGCTTCAGCAGCAGATTACCGCAGTCAATGGCATAGGACCAAACCCGCTTGCCGCGCAACTGCTGTGCCAGAGTGACTTTCAAGTAGCCCTTCCCAGCGACAGCGAAATACAGCATCGCCTGGCAACTACTGAACTGAGTCAGTTAACAACCAGCCGTAAACAGCAGCAGAGTTTTAAACAGCTGGGCCTGAGAACAATCGGCGATTTACTGGCCCTACCCCGCACTGAATTAAGCCGTCGTTTTGATGCACAGCTTATGGCCAGCATAGCCCAGCTCAACAGTGAAAAACCTTTTAATGCCCCGCTTTTTCAACCCGCCAACAGTTTCCGTGATCTGATACAGAACCCCCAGGGCATCTTTAATAAAGAAAGCCTGCTGTTTCCCATGAAGACATTGCTGCAGCGGCTGTGTAATTATCTGATGGCAAAGCAGTGCCATTGCCGAGAGATTGAATGGCACTTTGAGCCTTTAATAGGAGAGTCCAGACAGATGCACATACAGCTCTCCGGCAGCCAAAACAGCTGGTCCAACCTGTTGTTACTCAGCCGCCTGCAGCTCGACCAGTTAGAGCTGCCGGGCAGTATTGAACAGATAATTCTGCTCACCGATCAGTTTGTCGACATGCCCATGGGCATGTGTAATCTGGACTTATTTGGCGACAATAATTCAGCGCAGCAGTCCTGTGAGTTGATTGATAGCCTGAATGCACGACTGGGCATAGACGCCCTGTCCCAACCTATACTCAATCAAGACTATCTGCCAGAACAGGCCAGCACCTTAGCCACACCGGGCAAGCACAGCAGCACAGGCATTAATGGAAAATCAAAAGCACCCCAGCCCCTGTGGTTATTAACTAACCCAGCGCCAGTGCACCTGCGCAACAAAAAACTGTATTGGCATCAGCCCCTGAGCATTATCAGCGGGCCCGAGCGGTTATGTGGTAACTGGTGGCAGAGCGAACAGCAGCGCGATTACTATCTGGCTTGCGATAGTAACGGCGCGCGTTATTGGTTATTTAGAGAAACCAGCAGTCAGCGCTGGTTTGTGCATGGGCTGTTTTCTTAGCAACAGAATTTAGACGTCAAACTGTTCTTTTAACTTAAACTTCTGCACCTTGCCCGCTGGGTTTCTTGGCAGTATGTCAACAAAGCGCAACTGGCTGGGCAGCTTATAGCGAGCCAGAGACTCACCGGCAAAATCACGCAGTCCTTCCAGTGTTAACTCCGCACCCTCTTCCAATACAGCAATCGCGGTTACTGCCTCACCCCATTTTTTGTCGGGCAGGCCAATGACAGCCACTTCAAGAATAGATGGGTGGCCGTAGAGAATACTCTCCACTTCAGCCGGGTAAACATTCTCAGCGCCGGTGATCACCATATCTTTTACCCGATCGCAGAGAAACAAAAAGTCCTCATCGTCCAGATAACCAATATCACCACTGTGGAACCAACCCTGAGTATCGATAGCCTCGGCGGTGGCCTCTTCACGATTCCAATAACCCTTCATCACATTGGGGCCTTTAATACAGACCTCTCCGTGCACACCGGCCGCTACCGGATTATTATTTTCATCAACAATACGCACCTCGGTAAACATCGGTGCCTTGCCCGCCGAGCCTACTTTAGCCATCGCTTGATCACTGGCCAATAGGCTAGCAAAAGGAGCCGTCTCCGTTAATCCATAACCCTGACAGAAAGTAATACCTCGCTCACCATAGGTTTTAATTAGCGGCACAGGCACAGGCGCACCACCGCAGGTCAAGGTAGCAATGCTGGATAAATCTGTGCTGGCAAAACTCTCATCCTGCACCATCATCAGGAACATCGTCGGCGCACCAAACATAGTGGTGACCCTATGCTTCTCAATTAAAGACAGCACCTGCCCCGCATCAAAGCTGCGCAGCAACACCACCTCAACCCCCTTCGACAGAGACATTAGCGTGGTCACATTGAGACCGCCAATATGGAACAACGGCGCACAGGTCAACGTGGTGCCTGAAACACCGTCCTCACCAAAGCACACATTGATACTGTTCCAGAATATATTGCCATGGGTCAGCATCGCACCTTTGGGTAGGCCGGTGGTACCAGAGGTATACATAATAAAGGCAACATCATCAGCATCGACTTTTTCGCTGGCTTCAATCGGTGCAGCAGCGGCCATCAGTGACTCAAGAGATTCCCAATTATCCGCATCGGCTTCGGCAGTGATATAGCGCGTGCATTCAAGATTATCCCGCTCTTTATCGATTAAAGGACGCAGCATATCGTCTGCCACCATCGCGCTAATCCCTGCATCATTGGCAATAAAGCGCACCTCAGGGCCAGTTAAGCGGAAGTTTAACGGCACAAATACCGCGCCCAGACAGCCACAGGCGTAGAGCATTTCTAAAAACACAGGATGATTAAGACCGATATAGCCCACCCGATCACCGGCCGAGATACCGCCAGCACGCAGCACAGTAGCCATGCGGCGCACCCGATCACCGAGCTCAGCAAAAGTCTGGGTACTGCCCTCAAAGGTTATTGCAGATTGATTGGGTGAAATAGCGGCGCGACGCAAAATAGTTTGGCCAAGGCCAATATCTGCGGTCTGTGAATTCGACATATGAAATCCCCTAAGAATTATTATTGCTAATGATTGCCCCAGTTGTCTGTGGCAATGGGCTACTCGCTGTATCGCGGCTAACCTCTAATTTTAATTTAGCCTAATCATAACCAGCTTGGCACGCTTTCTGCAACGTACCCAACAAGCAAGATCACCAAAACGTTGAACTACAGGCACGCAAACTACCAAGGTAGATAATGAGCATCAATACCCCCATTAGGGTTCCCATTATGGTGCGCTACCGCACCAAAAAAGGGCGCCATACGTCATGAAACTTATCTTTACCGATCTCGACGGCAGCTTGCTCGATCACCATACCTATAGTTTTGCCCCAGCTGCCAATTATCTTGAGCGACTGGAAACGCAGGGTATTCCGGTTATTCCAATCACCAGTAAAACCCGTGCCGAGGTGCTTTCCTTTAGAGAAACTATTAATAACCAGCATCCATTTATTATCGAAAATGGCGCCGCTATCTGCATACCCAAAGGCTATTTTGATCAGTGTCCTGAGCAAGCAGCTAAGTTTGAGGACTACTGGATAATCAGCAATACAGAACCGCGCAGCCGGTGGATTGGCATACTCAATCAGATCGGTAAACCCTTTGCCCACGAGTATCAGACCTTTAGCTCAATCTGCGCCGACCAAGGCATCGAAGGCTTGGCCCTGCTCACCGGGTTGACCCTAGAGCAATCCAGCCTCGCCCAGCAGCGGGAATACAGCGAATCCATTAACTGGCTTGGTAGCGAAAGCCGCAAGGCAGATTTTATTCAGCAGCTAACCGATGCCGGCGCTCACCTGCTGCAGGGGGGACGTTTTTTAAGCATGGGTGGCAACACCGATAAAGGTCGCGCCCTATTGCAGCTGCAGGCCCTGTATCAAACTCAATATGGCCATTGTCAGTCAGTTGCGATTGGCGATAGTTACAACGATATCAGCATGCTAGAGGCCGCGGATTCCGCGCTGGTAATACGCTCCACTAACCATGATATGCCAGTCCTAAAGCGTAGCAAAAACCTATACCAAAGCACTGCCACCGGGCCCAATGGTTGGGTTGAGGGCATCCTGGCCTGGTTAAAAAATCACTTTTAAATATAACCATCACTAACTGAGAAACCTATGGGCGACTTTCACCAAAATGGCAATATCACCACATTACACAACCTATCCCGTCGGCCTCTGGCCGATATGGAACAGGAGCTAGTTAACTTTTCTCAAACCAGACCACTGGGCCTAATCCTGCCCTCGTTATTTTCTGAGCTGGAGGGCGAAGCTATGCCCAAGATTATCAATGAGCTAAAGCAGGTGCCCTATCTCAATCAAGTAGTGATTGGCCTGGACCGCGCCACCGAGGATCAATATCGCGAAGCACTGTCATTTTTTGCCGAACTGCCTCAAGACCACAGAGTGCTGTGGAATGAAGGCCCAAGACTAAAAGCCCTGGATGCAAAACTGCAAAAATTAGATCTGGCCCCCAAAGAATTAGGCAAGGGCCGCAATGTTTGGTACTGCATGGGTTACATCTTAGCCACCAATAAAGCCGAATCTGTGGCACTGCATGACTGTGATATCACTACCTATAATCGTGAACTTTTAGCGCGCCTGATCTACCCTGTTGCCAACCCCAGATTTAACTACGAGTTTTGCAAAGGCTATTACGCCAGAGTTGCCAATGGCAAAATTAATGGCCGGGTTTCAAGGTTGCTAGTGTCTCCTCTTTTACGGGCACTCAAAAAAACTGTTGGCCATACCGACTACCTAAACTATATGGACAGTTACCGCTATCCACTGGCCGGAGAATTTTCATTCCGTCGCGATGTACTCAATGATATACGTATCCCCAGCGACTGGGGTTTAGAGATTGGTGTGCTCTCAGAGATGTATCGCAACTATGCCAGCAACCGTCTATGCCAGGTAGATATTGCCGATAACTACGATCATAAGCACCAGAACCTATCCCTCGATAATGACAGCGATGGCCTGTCAAAAATGTCTATCGATATCGCCAAAGCACTATTTAGAAAGCTGGCGACACAGGGAGAAGTATTTAGCACAGAGGCCTTTCGCTCATTAAAGGCAACCTACTATCGACTAGCACTGGACACCGTAGAGAACTGCCATAACGACGCCATTATGAATGGTCTGACACTGGATATTCATGAAGAGGAAAAAGCCGTAGAAATGTTTGCCGAGAATATTATTAAAGCCGGGGAAGTGTTTTTTAATGTGCCTATGGAGCGGCCCTTTATCCCTAGCTGGAACCGAGTTGTCAGTGCCATACCAGATATTTTTGAACAGCTAGTTGAAGCGGTAGAAGCTGATAATGCAGAGTTTTCTTAACCATGACACAAAATAAATTACAGGCACAGGTAGAGAAGCATCTAACGGCTATTTACCAAAATGGTGAAATCAGCGCCGTTAAACACTTTGGCGATGAACTGATCGAACTGATGGGTCTAAGCGATAAAGAGGTGATTGAAAACCGCAATATCAATCATTGGGATCAGACCGACAGTCTGGTTATTGCCTATGGCGACTCTGTGCTGGCAGATAATGAAAAACCCCTGCAAACCTTAAACCGTTTTCTGGATAAATATATGCGCAGCTCAATTAGCGGCGTGCATATACTGCCCTTCTACCCCTTTACCTCCGACGATGGTTTCTCGGTACTGGACTATTCCAGCGTCAATGAATCTCTGGGCGACTGGGACCATATTAATGTCATCGCCAATAACTATTCTTTAATGGCAGACCTGGTGGTCAATCACTGCTCTGCCCGCAGTCCCTGGTTTGAAAATTTTAAACAGGGTCGAGACCCCGGACATAATTTCTTTTACACCGCCAGCCCAGAGGACGATCTAAGCGCGGTGGTGCGGCCACGCACCAATGACCTGCTGCGGGAAGTCGAAACCGCCACTGGCACCCAGCATGTTTGGTGTACCTTTAGCCATGACCAAGTCGATTTAAACTTTCGCAACCCTGAAGTGCTCAAACAGTTTGTCAGCATCATCAAACAGTATCTGGATAATGGCGTGCGTATCTTCCGTCTCGACGCCATCGCCTTTCTGTGGAAAGAGCTTGGCACTAACTGCCTAAATCTGCCCCAAACCCATGAAATGGTGCGCCTATTTCGAACCCTGATCGAACAGGCTCAGCACGACGCCATTATTATTACCGAAACCAATATCCCTAATCGCGAAAACCTCAGCTATTTTGGCAATGCCGACGAAGCCCATTGCGTGTATAACTTTTCATTGCCACCGCTATTAGTGAACAGTTTGGTTACCGGCAGCTGCGCCTATCTTAAACAATGGATGATGAGCATGCCTCCGGCGCGCAATGGCACCGCCTACTTTAACTTTGTCGCCTCTCACGATGGCATTGGTTTAAGACCGGCAGAGGGCCTGCTCAGTGACACCGAAATCAATACCCTAGTGACCACCGTGCAGGGTTTTGGTGGCCATGTGTCGTGGCGTGCACTGGACGATGGCGGCAGCAAACCTTACGAAATTAATATCTCATTATTTGATGCCCTGCAGGGCACTGTGAGTGGCGCAGATAATCTTGGCCTGCAGCGTTTTGTCTGCGCCCATGCCATTATGCTTGCGCTGGAAGGTATTCCAGCCATCTATATTCACAGCCTGGTTGGCACCCGCAATGACCATCAGCGGGTCGAAAACAGCGGCCATAATCGAGCCATTAATCGCCATCAATGGGACTACAGCCAGCTTGCAGAGAAGCTTGCCGATCAACATAGCACTCACCATCAAGTGTATAACCAACTAAAGCAGTTGCTTCAAATACGTCGTCGCCAAACCGCCTTCCACCCCAATGCGACCCAGTTCACCCTGCATCTGGGCGACCAGCTATTTGGCTTCTGGCGCCAGAGCCTGGATCGTCAGCAGAGTATTTTTTGTATCAGCAATATCAGTGATCAGGTGCAGCATCTATCCCTGGCCGATATTAATCTGATCGACAATGAGCAGTGGCAAGATCTAATCAGCGGGCAAACCTGCATGGCCAATATGCAGTTGCCCATGCAACCCTACCAAACAGTATGGATTACCAATAACCCTGCATAGCAAGACGCAATAAACATATCATTGTGGAAATTATACAACCCTATGCTTATACTGTGCATATATACAGTATTTATTCCTAATAGCAGTTGTATAACTTATGGCCTATGCCGAACTTCATTGCGTCAGCAACTTTACGTTTCTGCGCGGGGCTTCCCACCCTCAAGAATTAGTCCGCACCGCTAGTGCGCTGGGCTATAGCGCGCTGGCAATCACCGACGAATGCTCTCTGGCAGGCGTGGTAAAAGCCCATGTCGCCGCCCAAGATTGCGGCTTGCAGCTTATTGTTGGCAGCGAGTTTCGCCTTGAGGGCCAGCGTCTGATCATTCTGGTCAGCAATCGCCAGTCCTATGCAGAGCTCTCCGCGTTAATTACATTGGCTCGCAGGCGCAGCAGCAAAGGCGAATACCAATTAGAGTGGACAGACCTCAGCGGCAACCTGCCCAACAGCCTATTAATCTGGTTGCCCAGTGGCGACTTAGAGCCGGATCATGAGGTCGGCGAACGCCTGAGTTACTGGTTTAAACAGCGCCTATGGATTGGCGTAGAGCATCTGCTCGATGGCAATGAGATCCACCAATATTATTACTACCGCAATCTCGCCGCCCTATGGCAACTGCCCATGGTCGCCTGCGGTGATGTACACATGCACAGCAAAGATCGCCGTGCCCTACAAGACACCTTAACCGCCATTCACCATAGCTGTTCAGTCATGGAGCTGGGCGACCGGCGCTTCCCCAATGCCGAGCGCCGCCTGCGCAGTCTGCCCCATTTACAAAAACTCTACCCAGCAGCCCTCTTAGCTGAAACCATTAATATCGCAAAACGCTGCGACTTTAACCTTGAAGAATTGCGCTACCAATATCCCAATGATGTTGTGCCTCAGCATCTAACCCCCGCCGAGCAACTGCGTTATTTAACCGAGCAAGGGGTAGAAAAACGCTGGCCCAAAGGCCCCTCACAAGCCGTTCGCCAACAGATTGATTATGAACTTACAGTCATAAGTGAACTACAATACGAATGTTATTTTCTCACCGTACATGACATCGTCGCCTTTGCCCGCAGCCGCCATATTCTCTGCCAAGGCCGCGGCTCCGCTGCCAACTCCGTAGTCTGTTATTGCCTGTTTATCACCGAAGTGAATCCAGATCAGGTGTCATTATTATTTGAGCGCTTTATCTCCACCGAGCGCAATGAACCCCCGGATATCGATGTCGACTTTGAACACGAGCGCCGCGAAGAAGTGATTCAATATATCTACCAGCGCTACGGCCGCGAACGCGCCGCCCTAGCCGCCACCGTGATCACCTACAGGCCACGCAGTGCCATTCGCGATGTGGGCAAAGCCCTGGGCCTGGACCCATTATTTATAGAACAACTTAGCCAGTCTCTCTCCTGGTGGGATCGCAGCACAGACCTGCAAGCACAGTTTGAAAAAGCCGGTGCCAGAGGGGCTATGGCCGAGCATTTCTACAATTTATTACAAGAGATTCTAGGCTTCCCCCGCCATCTCTCCCAACATGTGGGCGGCTTTATTATCACCAAAAGCCCCATCAGCACCTTGGTACCGGTAGAAAATGCCAGCATGCCCGACCGCACCGTGATCCAATGGGACAAAGAAGATATCGAAGCCCTAGGCCTGCTTAAAATCGATATTCTGGCCCTGGGAATGCTCACCGCCATCCATCGCTGCTTTGATCTTATTCGTGGCCATCAGGGCATTGACCTCAGTATGCAGGCCATCCCCAAACAAGATAGCGCCACCTACAATATGCTGTGTAAAGCCGATAGCGTAGGCGTATTTCAAATTGAATCCCGCGCCCAAATGGCCATGCTACCCAGACTTAAACCCCGCTGCTTTTATGATCTGGTCATCGAAATCGCCATCGTGCGCCCCGGCCCCATTCAAGGCGGCATGGTGCACCCCTATCTAAAACGCCGCCAGGGCTTAGAGCAAGTCAGCTACCCCCACCCAGAAATTAAAGCCGTACTGGAACGCACCTTAGGCATCCCCGTTTTCCAAGAACAGGTGATTCGCCTGGCCATGGTTGCCGCAGGCTTTAGCGGCGGCCAAGCTGACCAACTGCGCCGCGCCATGGCCAGCTGGGGCAAAAACTCCGAGCGCAACAATGAACTGCTCGGCTTTAAACAAAAACTTATCGACGGCATGTTAGCCCGCGGCTACGACCTAGACTTTGCCGAACGCCTATTTCGCCAGATACAGGGCTTTGGCGTTTACGGCTTCCCGGAATCACACTCCGCCAGCTTCGCCCTGCTCGCCTATGTGTCCGCCTGGTTAAAATGCCACTACCCCGCCGCCTTCTACTGCGCCCTGTTAAATAGCCAACCCATGGGTTTTTACTCCGCCTCCCAGCTGGTACAAGATGCCCAGCGCCATAAAATAAAAGTCCTGCCCATTGATGTACTTTACAGCGGCTGGGATCATTCCTTAGAAGGCGATGCTAATACCCCAACACTGCGCCTTGGCATGCGCCTTATCAAAGGCCTAGCCTTTAACACCGCACAGAAAATAACTCATAGCGACCGCCAATTTAAAACCATCGCCCAACTCACCAATAGCACCAGCCTCTCCAGAGCCGAACTCAGCCATCTAAGCAGCGCCGGCGCCCTAAAATCACTCACAGAAAATCGCCGGCAAGCCCATTGGCAGGCACTGGTGATCGACAGCAGCACCAGCCTTTTGCAACAGTCCGAGCAAGAGACAGTAGACTTACAAACCCCCAGCGAAACCGAAAACCTCTATGCGGATTACAGCCACACCGGCCTATCCCTAGGCCGCCACCCCATGGAATTACTCCGAGAACAGTTCCCTGTTTTTCGTCAATGCAAACGCCATGCAGATTTAGCCGAGTTAGGCCATCGCCGCTTTGTGCGCATAGCAGGATTAGTCACCGGCAAACAGCGCCCAGGCACCGCCTCTGGCGTAGTGTTTTTAACGCTGGAAGATGAGACCGGCAATAGCAATGTGGTGGTCTGGCAAAGCGTACAAAAAAACTGCCGACAGGCGTTGTTAAAGGCACAGCTATTAATGGTGAAAGGTGTGGTGGAAACAGATGGTGCCGTGGTACATGTGATTGCGCAGGAATTAACCGATTGCTCTGAGTTATTGTCTCGTATCGACAAAGAGACTGGTGATGGAGTTGAGATCAAATCGCGGAATTTTAGGTAATAAACCCACCCAATGTCATGTTGAGTGAAACGAAACATCTCTAGATCCTTCACTGCGCTCAGCATGCCCCGCGAAGCGTTTTGGGTACAGGATCACAAAGTGCGGAGTCATCCTGAGGCACAGCCAAAGGGTCTCTTTGGCAAATCTACCCTGACCCTTTGGTCGATAAATTTTCCCAGCCCACTACAGCCAATCTACCTACTGTAGTAGGATGGAAAAAGTCAAAGTGCCACCTGCCGCCGTATAAACGCCTAGCAGACAAAGAGCACTATAAAAAAGGGTAATCGCAATGAAAAACTTTTCCAACAAAGTCGCAGTCATCACCGGTGCCGGTTCAGGCATGGGCCGCTATTTAGCCATACTCCTAGCCAAAGCAGGCGCCAATATCGCCGCCTGCGAGATCAATCAAACCACCCTCGCAGAAACTGTGGCTTTACTCGCAGACTACAATGTAAAAGTCTCCAGCCATATTTTAGATGTTGCCGACAAGGCCGCTATTGAAGCATTGCCCGAGCAGGTAATTGCCCAGCATGGCCATGTTGATCTGGTGTTTAACAATGCCGGGGTCACCGTTGATTCCTCCTTTGAAGATCTGTCTGAAAACGACTGGGACTGGGTGTTTAATATCAATTTACAGGGCGTTATTAATTCTAGCCGCGCCTTTTTGCCCCATTTAAAACAGCGTCCCGAAGCGGCCCTAATCAATACCTCTTCTATCTTCGGCATGATTGCTCTCGAACGGCAGTCGGTGTACCACACCGCCAAATTTGCCGTGCGTGGCTTTACCGAGTGTCTGGCCAAAGAAATGAAAGGCAGCAATGTGCAGATTCACTGCGTGCATCCGGGCCATATTGGTACCAATATTGTTACCAATGGGCGCATGAACAAGAGCGAAGAGTCAGCGAACTCGATGCAGCGTCTGGTGGGTAAAGTGATGGGTCTGGGCAATAGTCAGGAAGAGTTAGCCGCCTTCTTCCGCAACAATGGCATGCATGCCAGTCGCGCCTCGCAAATTATTCTCGATGGCGTGCGCAAAAACCGCAGCCGCATTATGGTCGGTGCCGATGCCAAATTGATGGATTTATCCCAGCGCCTAACGCCCATGCACTACGAGAAACTATTTCCATTATTTACCCTGCCTCTGACCTTGCTGCGCAATAAGAAGCCCCTTAAAGGCATGCCGGTCGAAACCAGCGTAGAAACCATAAAAGGAACCGCATAAGCATGGACCATAGAGACGTTATTATTGTAGGCGCTGGCCTCAGTGGCATTGGCGCGGCTTACCACCTCAAGGATAAATGCCCCGACCGCAGCTATCTGCTGCTGGAGTCACGCAAGGCCATGGGCGGCACCTGGGACCTGTTCCGCTATCCCGGTATTCGCAGCGACAGTGATATGCATACTCTGGGCTACAGTTTTAAACCCTGGGAAAGCAAAAAAGCCATTGCCGATGGCCCGGCTATTCTTAACTACGTGCGCGAAACCGCCGCGGAAAATGCGATTGAGCAGCATATTCGGTATGGCCACCGCCTAATCAGTGCCAGCTGGTGTTCCAAGCAGTCGGTTTGGACTCTGGATATCAGGCAAGATAACAGCGATGCCGTGGTGCAGATGACCTGTAACTTTCTCTATATGTGTGCAGGCTACTACAACTATGATCAGCCCCATGACCCACAGTTTCCTGAGGTAGATGCATTTAAAGGCACCTTTATTCACCCGCAGTTTTGGCCCAAAGATCTGGATTACCAAGACAAGCGCGTGGTGATTATTGGCTCTGGCGCCACAGCCATGACGCTGCTGCCCGCCATGACCGATAAAGCTAAGCAGGTGACCATGCTGCAGCGCTCACCCACCTATGTGGTTACCCGCCCCTCTGAAGACTGGTTTGCCAATGGCCTGCGCAAAATCTTGCCGGCCGGCTGGGCCTATGCCATTACGCGGGTCAGAAATGTCCTGTTTCAGGAAGTGCTGTTTAAGATGTCTCAAGCCTTTCCCAGGGCCGCCAAATCATTCTTTATTGGCGAGGTGCGCAGGAAACTCGGCAAAGGCTACGATGTCGACAAGCACTTTACCCCCAAGTATTTCCCCTGGGATCAACGCCTCTGTCTGGTGCCCGATGAAGATATGTTTAACGCCATTAACAGTGGTGGCGCCAATGTGGTCACCGAGCATATTAAACGCTTTACCAAGACCGGTATTGAGCTGGAAACCGGCGAGCATTTGGAGGCAGATATTATTGTTAGCGCCACGGGTTTAAAACTATTGGTGATGGGCGGCGCTACCTTTAGCGTGGATGGCGAGGCGGTAGATTTCTCCAACCAGACCACCTACAAAGGCCTAATGGTCTCTGATGTGCCCAATATGGTCAGTATCTTTGGCTATATCAATGCCTCCTGGACATTGCGCGCTGACTTGGCGGCTGAATGGGTGTGTAAAGCCCTAAACCATATGAGCAGCACCCAGACCACAAAGATGGTGCCAGTGGTACCAGACGCATTAAAAGATATGCCCACCAAAGACTGGATTGCCGATTTCCCCGCCGGTTATATGCAGCGCAGTATGCATCTGCAGCCCAGACAGGGTGATCAGGCGCCCTGGGTGAATAGCCAAAATTTCCGTAAGGAGCGGGCGCTATTTGGTCAGTCTTTGGCGTCTGATAAAGCCTTGCACTTTAGTGCGGTGTCAAATGGGTAAGGGGCTATTTTACTGAATTAGAGAGTTCCTCCACCAACCCCCGTTAACTAATCACCCCTACCCATGAGTAAAAACAAAAGACTCCTCAAACCCGGCAGCAGACTCAGCCACTTAGCCAATATGGTCGAGCCCCCATACACAACCATCTGGGACTGTTGCTGTGATCATGGCCTGCTCGGTATGTCGCTGCTCAGGGACCAATACGCCGATGAAGTAATCTTTGTCGATATTGTCGCGGATATTCTAGCTAGCCTTACAGCGAGACTAGAACGCAGCTTCCCCCAGGATCAATACCGCTGGCAAGTGCGCTGCGAGGATATCAACAATATCCTCGTACCCCCTGAAGATTCTCAGCTATTTATTATCGCCGGCGTTGGCCCACACCAAACCATTGAGTTTATAGACAACCTCTGTGCCTCGGCACCTGACACCGAATTTGATCTGCTAATTTGCTGTGTTCATGGCAGCTATTCTGTGCGAGAGGAACTGATTAAAAAGGGCTATGGACTCAAGAACGAGCAGATCATCTTTGAAAACAATCGCTTCTACGAAGCCATTTATGTGTCAAAGAAAATTGCAGATAAACCCATTGTAAATACAGGCAGTCAGATGTGGCACTGGCCAGACCCAGTTCATCAGGACTACTGGCACCGGGTCGTTGGCCATTATCGACAAAAAGCCAAATCAGACCCAACGCACTATCAGCCCATTATTGAGCGCTATAAGCTATTGCGAGACTCAATTACTCGCAATTAACAGGTAATAATCACCTATATAACAAGCACAGTTGACACTAGACTATACTCCAAGGTTTATAGTTACCCTATGGAGTCAAAATCGATGTTAAAAATAGGCCAACTCGCCACCCAAGCCAAGGTATCCAGAGATACCCTGCGGTTTTATGAAAAGCACGGTTTAATCACCCCAACTAATCGCAACGTCGCCGGTTATCGCCTCTATTCCGACAGCGACATCCATCGCATTAGCTTTATTCTCAGCGCTAAAGAAGTCGGCTTTACCCTCAATGAAATACACCAGCTACTGGAGCTAGAAGTCACCAAAGACCAAAAGTCCTGCGAAGATGTAAAGCAGTTTGTCGACACCAAAATCGCCATCGTTAATCAGCGCCTCGCCGAGATAAAGCGCATAAAAAAATCCCTGCAAACCCTCAGCAATGCCTGCTGTGGCGGCGACGAGCCCGCCACCCATTGCACTATTCTTGAAGCCTTGGGTGACCAAGCCAATCAGGCCTAAATCATGTTATTAATCGAAAACTTTATCGCCCTATTTATGGAATCAGCCCCCTGGCTAATGCTCGGTCTAACCGTAGCCGGCATTATGAAAGTGCTGGTACCCAGCCAACTTATGGCCAAACATTTGGGCAAACCCGGCCCTATGTCCACGGTCAAAGCCGCCCTATTTGGTGCCCCATTACCCCTATGCTCCTGCGGCGTAATACCCGCCGCCTTAGGCCTGCGCCGCAGCGGCGCCTCCAAAGCCGCCACTACCTCATTTCTAATCTCAACACCAGAGACAGGCGTAGACAGTATTTCCATCTCCTACGCCATGCTGGGGCCCTTTATGGCCATTATTCGACCTATTGCGGCTATCACTAGCGCCATTACCGCCGGCTTACTAGTAGGTAAAGAGAATAGTGTTCCGGCCAGCGCCAGCGACCAGCCAGCAGAAGCTTGCTGCGCCAGCGAAATCCCAGAACCAGAGCCCTGCTGTAGCAGCGAGAACGCAGAAGTAAAGCAACCCACTGCCGTGAATAAGCTGTTAGATGGTCTGCGCTTTACCTATATCGACCTGGTACGAGATATCGCCCTGTGGTTGGTGATTGGGCTGGGCTTTGCCGCCCTGATTAAAACCTATGTGCCCAATGAATTCTTAGTGCAATGGGGCGATGGTTTTCTGGCCTTTGTGGTGATGGCACTGGTGGGTGTGCCCATGTATATCTGTGCTACCGCATCAACGCCGATTGCGGCAGGTTTATTATTTTCGGGGGTCTCACCGGGTGCTACCTTGGTATTTATGCTGGTGGGTCCAGCCACTAATATTGCGACTATGGGGCTGGTGAAAACGGAATTGGGTAACCGCACCCTAGCAATCTATCTGCTCAGTGTTGTGGCTGTGGGTTTTGCTTTTGGATATTTAACCAACTATCTGGTGGCACTCTGGGATATGGACTTTTTAGCGCAGGCGCAGCATGCCCATGAGATGGTTAATACGCCGTTGGTCTTTGGCACTAGTATTTTGTTGGCGGGGTTAATGGTTTATGGGTTGGTTGCAAAGTATAGGGGTGAGTCGATCAATGCCTGAGTTTTGGGGTGTACCTGAAAGACATCCTTCACTTCGCTCAGTATGACCCCAAAAAGCACGCTGGATAAGATTGTCGATTGCCAATAACTCTCCCCGTTGAAGTATTTCCAACAGTGCTCAAGCAAAGCCTTAGCAGGTAATCTTGAGACCTTGAGCAGCAGGGATGCTGCTCCAGAGCTTACAGGGAAGTATTTACAGCGAGTCTCAAGATTATCTGCTAAGGCTTTGCTCCCACAGTATCTACAAACACAAAACCTCGGACATAAAAAAAGCGGCCCAAAAGCCGCTTTTTTCAATGTCACAAAAGAGCTTACCAACCGGTAATTTCTTTTAGGCCATTACCAATATCAGCCAGGCTGCGAACTGTCTTAACACCAGCATCTTCAAGCGCCGCAAACTTCTCATCTGCAGTACCCTTACCGCCAGAAACAATCGCACCAGCATGACCCATGCGCTTGCCTGCAGGTGCAGTCACACCAGCAATATAAGACACAACAGGCTTGGTGACATTGGCTTTAATATAAGCCGCTGCTTCTTCTTCAGCAGTACCGCCAATCTCACCAATCATCACGATGGCTTCAGTGGCTGGATCTTTTTCAAACAGCTCAAGAATATCGATAAAGCTTGAACCCGGGATCGGGTCGCCACCAATACCTACGCAGGTAGACTGGCCAAAACCATAATCCGTAGTCTGCTTAACCGCTTCATAGGTCAGCGTACCTGAACGAGATACAATGCCTACTTTGCCGGGCAGATGAATATGACCGGGCATAATGCCGATCTTGCACTCGCCTGGAGTGATAACGCCTGGGCAGTTGGGTCCAATCAGGCGCACGCCCAAAGTGTCGCAAACTACTTTGCAGTCGAGCATATCCTGAGTGGGAATACCTTCAGTAATGCACACAACCAGCTTGAGGCCGGCATTGGCCGCTTCCAGAATAGAATCTTTACAGAATGGTGCAGGCACATAGATCACCGAGGCTTCAGCGCCTGTGGCTGCTACGGCTTCTGCAACAGTATTAAAAACTGGCAGACCCAGATGCTCTGTACCGCCCTTACCTGGAGTAACACCACCAACCATTTTTGTACCATACTCAAGCGCTTGCTCTGAGTGGAAGGTACCCTGACCACCGGTAAAGCCCTGACAGATAACCTTAGTGTCGCTATTGATTAGGATAGACATATTAGTTACCTCCTGCGGCTTTAACAGCTTGTTGTGCGGCATCCGTCAGGCTGGTTGCTGCAATAATGGCCAGACCGGATTCGGCCAGCTTTTTAGTACCCAGTTCAGCATTGTTGCCCTCGAGGCGAACAACCACTGGAATCTTTACGCCCACCTCTTCTACTGCACCAATCACACCATCGGCGATCAGGTCACAGCGCACAATACCGCCAAAGATATTGATCAGTACGGCTTTAACATTGCTGTCGGAGAGAATAATTTTAAACGCTTCTACCACGCGCTCTTTGGTTGCGCCGCCCCCTACATCGAGGAAGTTGGCAGGTGAACCGCCGTGCAGATGAACAATATCCATGGTACCCATAGCCAGACCAGCGCCATTGACCATACAACCAATATTGCCATCCAGAGCCACATAGTTCAGCTCAAAGGAAGCGGCATGGGCTTCGCGGGCATCTTCCTGTGAGGGATCATGCATCTCTTTGATCGCTGGCTGACGGTACATGGCATTGCCATCGATAATCACTTTGGCATCCAGGCAGTGAAGGTTGCCTTCGTCGGTGATAACCAGTGGGTTAATTTCCAACAGCTCAAGGTCTTTCTCTTTAAACATTTTGGCCAGACCCATAAAGATCTGCACAAACTGCTTAATCTGAACCCCTTTAAGGCCCAGCTTAAAGGCTAGATCACGGCCCTGATAAGGCTGCGCGCCAGTCAGAGGGTCGATAATCGCCTTGAGAATTTTTTCGGGAGTCTCTTCTGCAACCTTCTCGATCTCAACACCGCCCTCGGTGGAGGCCATAAAGATAATACGGCGAGTTGCACGGTCGACCACAGCACCCAGATACAGCTCTTGATCTATATCGGTGCAGGTCTCAACCAGAATACGGCTGACCGGCTGGCCATTGGCATCTGTCTGGTAGGTGACCAGATTCTTGCCCAGCCAGTTGTTGGCGAACTCTTCAATTTCGGCTTTGGAGCTCACCAGCTTTACACCGCCAGCTTTACCGCGGCCTCCAGCGTGGACCTGAGCTTTAACAACCCATTTGTCGCCGCCGATAGTATCGGCAGCAGCTGCGGCATCCTGTGCGGTTTCTGCAGCAATGCCCTTAGACACTGGCAGTCCGTACTCAGCAAATAGCTGCTTACCCTGATATTCGTGCAGGTTCATACTTGTCTTCCCGTTAAATGTTGCGGATGGATGTTTCCCCAGGCTCAGCGCCCGGGGGTCAAAAGGTATTGTTAACTGGGCTTAACGACGCTTGCGGTTGGCGATATGAATGGCAGCGCCATTCACAGCCAGTGCTGCTTCGTGAACAGTTTCCGACAGAGTCGGGTGACCAAATACGGTCATACCTAAGTCTTCTGCGCTGGAGCCAAACTCCATTGCAATTGCTACCTGCTGCACCAGATCTGCGGCGCTGGGGCCAACAATATGGCAACCCAAAATGCGGTCTGTATCAGCATGGGCAATAATCTTCACCATTCCATCGGTATCATTGGCGGCCATTGCCCGGCCACTGGCTGCAAACGGAAACACACCTACATTGTAGGGCTCGCCTGCGGCTTTAATCTGTTCTTCGGTCTGACCCACAGAGGCCACCTCTGGGTGGGTGTAGATCACATTAGGCACTATGTCATAGTTCATCTGCGCCTTATGGCCAGCGATAATCTCCGCCACCATTACACCCTCTTCTGAACCCTTGTGAGCCAGCATGGGGCCACGTACCAGATCACCAATCGCGTAGACGCCAGACACATTAGTGGCACATTGATCATTCACAAACACAGAGCCCCGCTCGTCCAACTGCACACCGCTATCGTCTGCCAGCAGGCCGTCAGTAAAGGCACGGCGGCCCACACAGACAATCAGCTTATCGAAGGTTTCTTTTTGTTCAGAGCCATCGGCGGTCATAAAGGTCACTTCAACAGCGCCCTTTACAATCTCAGTGCCAGTGACTCGCGCACCCAAGCGGATATCCAGACCCTGTTTAGTAAAGATCTTCTTGGATTCTTTGGCCACCGCCTTATCCATAATAGCCAGGAAGTCTTCCATCGCTTCCAACAACACAACATCTGAACCCAGACGGTTCCAGACAGAACCCAGCTCCAGACCAATCACGCCAGCGCCAATCACGCCTAAACGCTTGGGCACTGCGCCAATCTCAAGGGCGCCAGTGGAATCAACAATCAAATCGCCATCAACTTTGGCCACAGGAATATCTATCGGCAGTGAACCAGAGGCCAAGATCACATTGTCTGCTTCAATAACAGACACAGCGCCATCGTTCGCCGTCAGCTCAACTTTCTTGCCTGCCAGCAGCTTGCCTGTGCCATACAGGGCGGTCACACCATTGGCTTTAAACAGACCGGCAATACCGCCAGTCAGCTGATTAATAATCTTGTTCTTGCGCTCGAGCATGGCAGGGATATCCATCGCCACGCCTTTGGTGCTAATACCGTGAATGCCTAAATCTTCTTTGGCTTCATGATACTTATAAGAGCTATCCAGCAGTGCTTTAGAGGGAATACAGCCGACATTAAGACAGGTACCGCCATTAACGCCCTTGCCTTCATCGTTCTGCCACTTCTCAATACAGGCGGTTTTCAGGCCCAACTGAGCAGCGCGAATAGCCGCCACATAGCCCGCAGGGCCACTGCCAATTACTACAACATCATATTTATCTGACATTTAAATACCTATTTATCAATAACTTACGTGTTAAATCTCAAGTAGAATCTTGGCTGGATCTTCGATTAACTGCTTAATCGTAACCAAGAATTGTACCGCTTCCTTGCCATCGATCAGGCGGTGATCATAGGACAGTGCCAGATACATCATCGGCCGTATCTCTACCTGACCATTAACCGCTACCGGACGCTGCTGAATAGTGTGCATACCCAAAATCGCGGTCTGCGGTGGATTGATAATAGGAGTCGACAACAATGAACCGTAGACACCGCCATTGGTAATCGTAAAGGTACCGCCAGTCATCTCTTCAATGCTCAGCTTGCCATCCCGCGCCTTGCCAGCGTAGTCGCCAATGCTGTTCTCTACGGTGGCGATGCTCATATTCTCGGCATTGCGCAACACAGGAACAACCAGACCACGGTCAGTAGAGACCGCCACACCAATATCCTGGAAACCGTGGTAAACAATATCAGTGCCATCAATTGAGGCATTGACCAGTGGGAAGCGTTTAAGCGCTTCTACTGCCGCCTTCACAAAGAAACCCATAAAGCCCAAACGAGTGCCGTTGTGGGTGTTGGTAAATTCATCCTGGTACTGTTTACGCAGTCCCATCAGCGCTGACATATCCACTTCATTAAAGGTAGTCAATGAAGCAGTGGTCTGAGTCACGTCAAGCAGACGCTCAGCAATGCGCGTGCGCATTCTGGTCATCGCTACACGGCGCTCAACACGATCGCCCGCAGGCATTGGTTCTTCAGTAGCCTTAGCTGCTGGCGCTGCCGCAGGCACTGGGGCAGCTGCCGGCGTGAAATTAACCACATCCTCTTTAGTGATTCTGCCACCTTTACCAGTGCCACTGACCTGAGACAGATCAATATTACGTTCATCAGCTAGCTTTTTTGCCGCTGGGTTAACTAGTGCCTCTGCAACCTGCACATCTGCCTCTTCCTGCTTGGCAGCGGGGGCAGCAGTTATGGCTGCCTCGCCCTCTTCAATGCGTGCGATCACTTCATTGCTAAGAATACTATCGCCCTCAGCTTTGAGCACTTCAGTCAGGGTGCCGGTCGCCGGCGCCACAACTTCAAGAACCACTTTGTCGGTTTCGATATCGACAATCAGGTCATCGCGGTTGACGCTATCGCCAACATTTTTGTGCCAAGTCGCCAACGTGCCTTCTTGCACAGATTCTGGGTAGGTAGGTGCCTTAATTTCAATGGCCATTAATCTATTCCTGGTTTTTTTTAAGAGTCTAAGGTTAGTGCTTGATCAATAAATTTCTTCTGCTCTTCTAAATGAACAGACATATATCCACTCGCTGGTGCCGCCGAACTTTCACGGCCGACATAGCTGAGGTGTAGCTGCGGCTTTAACCGCTGTATTACATGGCGCATATGATGCTGGCTGCTGTACCAGGCGCCCTGATTCATTGGCTCTTCCTGACACCAGACAATATCTTCAATATTGCTGTAGGGGCGCAGGGCCTCTTCCAGCTCAATGTCCGGGAACGGATACAGCTGCTCGAGACGAATCAGCGCTATATCATCGATACCCCGCTCTAGTCGCTCTTCCAGCAAATGGTAGTAGACCTTACCGGAACAGAGCACCACACGACGAGTCTTGGCCGCATCGATGCTGTCATCAATTACATTGTAGAACTCACCATTGGCCAGCTCTTCCAGAGAAGAGGTCGCCAGCTTGTGACGCAGTATCCATTTAGGACTCATAATCACCAGCGGACGGCGCATCGGGCGAATCGCCTGACGACGCAACAGATGGAAAATCTGTGCTGGTGTAGTGGGAATCACCACCTGCATATTGTGCTCAGCACAGAGTTGCAGGAAACGCTCCAGGCGCGCAGAGGAATGCTCTGGCCCCTGCCCTTCAAACCCGTGGGGCAACATCATGGTCAGGCCAGACAGCCTTGCCCATTTATGCTCACCACTGGCAATAAACTGATCAATCACCACCTGGGCGCCATTGGCAAAGTCACCAAACTGAGCTTCCCAGATAATCAGGCCCTTGGGCGCTGTGGTGGCATAGCCATATTCAAAGGCCAGCACCGCCTCCTCAGACAACACAGAATCATAGATATCGAAGCGCGGCTGATCTTCAGCCAGATTTGCCAACGGCAGATAGGCTTCGCCATCCTTCTGATTGAGTACCACGGCATGGCGGTGAGAAAATGTACCGCGACGCACATCTTGACCAGTGAAACGGATGGGGAACCCTTCATCAAGCAAGGTGCCATAAGCCAGAAGCTCAGCCATACCCCAGTTCAGGGGCAGAGCACCACCGGCCATCTTGCGGCGATCATCATAAATCTTGGCAACCTGACGCTGTACCTGAATACCGTCTGGTATTGAAGTAATGCGAGCGGCCACATCCTGCAGTACTTTAAGGTCGATACCTGTATTGGCCGGCGTGCGCCAGTCATGGCCCAGATAAGGCTCCCAGTTAACAAACAGGCTGGCATCCGGCTCACGTACCAGGTTGTGTACCACAAAGTCACCGTTATCCAGGCTAGCGCGATATTCATTGGCCATATCATTGGCCTGGTCCTGCTCTACAACCCCTTCCGCCACTAACTTCTGAGCATACAGAGTGCGCGTGGTGGAATGCTTGCGAATAATGTCGTACATCAGTGGCTGAGTCGAAGACGGCTCGTCGGTCTCATTGTGACCGCGACGACGGTAGCAGACCAGATCGATCACCACGTCTTTGCCAAACTCATAACGGTAGTCCATGGCCAACATAGCCGCGAACATCACCGCATCCGGATTATCGCCATTAACATGCAGAATCGGCGCGCCGACCATCTTGGCAATATCGGTACAGTATTCAGTGGAGCGGGCATCATCCTGACGGCTAGTGGTAAAACCAACCTGATTATTGATCACAATATGGATGGTACCGCCGGTTTTGTATGCCCGCGTTTGCGAGAGCTGGAAAGTCTCCATCACGACACCCTGACCGGCAAATGCCGCATCACCGTGCATCAAAATAGGCACCACTTTCTGGCCTGTAGGATCATCGCGTCGATCCTGACGGGCACGGCCAGAGCCAACCACTACAGGGCAGGAGATCTCAAGATGCGACGGGTTAAAACCCAGTGCCATGTGCACTTCGCCACCAGGGGTCATCACATTGGACGAGAAACCCTGATGATATTTAACATCGCCACTGGTATTAACCAGACGCTTGCCTTCAAACTCTTCAAACATCTCGGCGGGGTTTTTACCCAAAATATTAACCAACACATTTAGCCGGCCACGGTGGGCCATAGCCATCACAATTTCTTTGCAGCCATATTCCCCAGAGCGACGTACCAGACAGTCCAGCAAAGGGATCAGACTTTCACCACCCTCAAGACCAAAGCGCTTGGTCCCGGGATATTTAGAATCCAGATGCTTTTCCAGACCTTCAGCGGCAGTCAGGCGGTTGAGAACATCAATCCGCGCCTCATCACCATAGGTCGGCTTAGAGCGTACAGACTCAAAACGCTGGGCCAACCACTGCTTCTCAGAAAAGCTTGTGATATGCATAAATTCAGGGCCCAGATGGCCGCAGTAGGTCTCTTCCAACGTGTCGACAATCTCACGCAGAGTCGCTTCAGGCTTACCCATATACAGCGGGCTGGTCTGGAAGGTAGTGTCCATATCTGCCTGAGTCAGGCCATGAAAATGCAGGTGCAGGTCAGGAACATCTTCGCGCTGCATAATGCCTAACGGGTCCAGATTGGCTTGCTGGTGGCCGCGGAAGCGATAAGAGCTGATTAGCTGAACAACTTTAACCTGCTTACGCTCATGCTCGAGGTGAATACCACCAGAGCCGGGTGCAGGAGTTGGACGAGCCTGACGACGGCCAAGCAACTCAAAGTGCTGGATAATCGTCGCATGGGAAATATCCGGTTTGACCGACCCATTAGTGCGTGGCAATGAGTCAAAAAAGCTACTCCACTCCTCTGGCACGCTATTAGGCTCGTGCAAGTAGGTTTCGTAGAGTTCTTCAATATAGGCAGCGTTTCCACCAGAAAAGTGGGAGGAGCGCAGAAATTGCTCCATTAAGCCCTCAGGCATCACTGATATTCCCCGTATAAATACTGTGTATTAGGCAAATTTAAAACGCGAGTATTCTAAACCGCATTTAGCAAAACGGCCAGTAAAAACTGGCCGTTTGGGGGGTTTTAGACTAGCAATTCAAACTTATAGGATCATTAAGTCGCACTTCGGATCAACATACTGCGAATATGACCAATTGCCTTGGTCGGATTCAAGCCTTTAGGGCACACCTGAACGCAGTTCATAATGCCGTGACAGCGGAAAACGCTGAACGGATCATCAAGGTTAGCCAGACGCTCTTCCGTGGCCGTATCTCGGCTATCAGCCAAGAAACGATATGCCTGCAACAGTCCAGATGGACCAATAAACTTGTCCGGATTCCACCAAAATGATGGGCAAGCTGTGGAGCAACAGGCACAGAGAATACATTCGTACAGGCCATCTAACTTGGCGCGCTCTTCCGGAGACTGCAGGCGTTCGATAGCCGGCGCCGGAGAGTTGTTGATCATGTAGGGTTGGATCTTTTCGTACTGCGCATAGAACTGGCTCATATCGATCACCAGATCACGAATCACTGGCAGACCTGGCAGCGGACGAATGACCAACTTATTGCCCTTGACCGCAGATGACAGTGGCGTGATGCAGGCCAGACCATTCTTACCGGAGATATTTAAACCATCAGAACCACAGACACCCTCGCGGCATGAGCGACGAAAGCTCAGGCTCGGGTCTTCAGTTTTCAATTTTTCCAATACATCCAAGACCATCACATCTTTGCCCTGAGTATCAACCTGGTAGTCTTGCATATAAGGCTCTGCATCAACTTCAGGGTTATAGCGATAAATACTTACATTTAACATAATTCGGTCAGCCCCTATTAATAGGTACGTATTTTAGGTTCGAATGCTTCACGGGTTTTTAAATTGAAATTAACCCCCCGCTTACCAATGGTTTTGCTGTCGGGGAAATACACCGAGTGGCACAACCAGTTTTCATCATCGCGCTCTTGGAAGTCTTCACGGGCATGAGCGCCGCGGCTTTCCGTTCTGCCTTCAGCGGCAATCGCCGTGGCTTCTGCGGTAGCAAAAAGATTCTGTAGCTCAAGGGCTTCGATACGGGCCGTATTAAAGGCGTTGCTCTTGTCGTCCAGAGCCACGTTTTCAATGCGCGGGCGCAGTGCGTTAAGCTTCTCAATGCCCTGCTGCATGAAATCACCGCGACGGAATACGCCGAAGTAGTTCTGCATAATGGTCTGCAGCTCAGCGCGTAATACTGAAGCCTGCTCACCATCGGCAGAGTTATTGATGCGATTAAGGCCAGTCATAGCGAGTTCAATATCTGCTTCTCTCGCTTCCTTAAGATTGATACCTTCACGCAACTGCTTCTCGATAAATATGCCAGACGCGCGGCCAAAGACCACCAAATCCAGTAACGAGTTGCCACCCAAACGGTTAGCGCCGTGCACAGAGACACAGGCCGCTTCACCACAGGCATAAAAGCCTTCGATCACCTGATCATTACCTTCTTTATCAATAGTCAGAGCCTGACCATCAACATTGGTAGGAATGCCACCCATCATATAGTGACAGGTAGGCACAACAGGAATGGGTTCAACCACTGGATCGGCGTGCGCAAAGGTGCGCGACAATTCAAGAATGCCCGGCAGCTTAGCGTTTAGCGTCTCTTCACCCAAATGATCTAACTTCAGGTAAACATGGTCCCCATCCGGGCCACAGCCGCGGCCTTCAAGAATCTCCAAGACCATTGAACGAGCAACAACATCGCGGCCAGCCAGATCTTTAACATTGGGGGCATAACGCTCCATAAAGCGCTCACCATCTTTATTAATGAGGTAACCACCTTCACCGCGACAGCCCTCTGTAACCAGAGTACCTGCACCGTGAATACCGGTCGGGTGGAACTGCCACATCTCAATATCTTGCACCGGGAAGCCCGCGCGCAGTGCCATACCTACGCCGTCGCCGGTACAGATATGAGCGTTAGTAGTAGAAGCATAGATACGCCCTGCTCCGCCTGTGGCGAATACAGTCGCTTTCGATTTCACATAAACCGTTTCGCCCGTTTCGATATCAATCGCAACAACACCAACCACAGCATTGTCTTCGTTCTTCACAATATCAACCGCATACCATTCATTGAGGAATGTGGTTTCGCTTTTAAGGTTGCCCTGATAGAGCGTATGCAGAAGCGCGTGCCCAGTTCGGTCAGCAGCTGCGCAGGTGCGAGCAGCCTGGCCGCCATTACCAAAATCTTTAGACTGGCCACCAAAGGGACGCTGGTAGATGCGGCCCTCTTCAGTACGGGAGAAAGGCAGACCCATGTGCTCTAGCTCAAAGATCGCCTCTGGGCCGGTCTGACACATATATTCAATCGCTTCCTGATCACCAATATAGTCAGAGCCTTTAATGGTGTCGTACATATGCCACTGCCACTGATCATTGGGATCGTCACTGGCGATTGCACAGGTAATACCACCCTGAGCCGACACCGTGTGCGAGCGCGTTGGAAAAACCTTGGTAATTACCGCTGTTTTATAACCAGATTGCGACAACTGCAACGCAGCGCGCATGCCAGAACCGCCGCCACCGACGATTACAGCATCAAAACTCATTGTTCTCATGTTAGCCATGTACTTAGATTCCCCACAGAATATCGATAGCCCAGATCACGTAGAGCAAGGTAATTGCAATCATGCCTAGTTGGAAAAAGATACGGATCGCTGTGGCCTTTGGCCCAATCAGTCGCACCGTGATGTAATCAGTCAGCA
This sequence comes from uncultured Pseudomonadales bacterium, assembly GCA_943788875.1. Lineage (GTDB taxonomy): Bacteria > Pseudomonadota > Gammaproteobacteria > Pseudomonadales > Porticoccaceae > HTCC2207. Next base: position 305,628 of record CALSSA010000009.1, read on the forward strand.
CACACCACATACCAATCCATGCATGAGCCGCAATAGATAAAATGGTTATCAGGCTAAACATGCGCATTGGCAGAGAGCTGTTTAACTCTGCCCACTGTGCATAACTCAGATCAGGGTTGCCTATAAAGTAGCAAACGATAAAAGCCAGATAAGCGGTCATCACCCAGGCACTGATGCGCTGGATCATCCAATCGGACAGGCCGCTGCGGCCAAGACTAGTAACTGTAGTAACCATTATATAATCCACCATGTGAGCAGAGCGATCACAACCGCCGACAGCACCACTGCTGCCCAGGCGCTATTGCGTCCAGCATCGAAGGAGTCTTCACCGAAGCCAAAATCCATAATCAAATGTCGGATACCGGCGATAGCGTGGTAGGCCAGAGCCGCAAGGCTGCCCCAAATAATAAACTGATAAATCGGGTTGCCTAGCATAGCCCCCAACTCATTAAAGCTCTCTTCTGAAGCTAGGCTGCCCTCAAGCATCCATAGAAAAATCGCCACAGCAAAAAACAGAATCACACCCGAAACCCGGTGCAATATAGAAACGTATGAAGTAATCGGAAGCTTAATGGTCCCGATATCAAGATTTACTGGTCTTTTTTTATCCACGACAGGTAGTACCTTAAAAAGATGTTCCGCAGCAACGGAAATGGATTAATTTGAAGTCTTTACAAAACGGTGATGGCTCAGTCGCGCGTCGCTTGTAAGCCCGGTTTTGATGGCGAGGCAGTATAGTGATAAAAACCACCTAATTCAATTGAGATTGCAAGCGGACTGCGCTAAGTCATGACTTAACCTTTAAAACTAAGCAATGTAGGTTTAAGTCAACCCTGCTGATTGTTTCAACTGCACAGACACAACAGGCAAAGTGCTAAAAAGTGACCAGCGGGACAACAAAAAACGTTTATATTTCAGTACGTAATACCCAGTATTCCGTTTTGTTTAAGTTGACAATTTGGCCTGACCATCTATCATTGCAGTCGCTTTTTTAGTCCCCCTGACCTACGTCTTCCTGAGGAATAAGTATGACCGATCGCAAAGCAACCCTAACTATTGATGGCGAAACGCCAATTGAATTGCCCGTTCTAAAAGGAACCAGAGGGCAAGACGTTATCGATATAGGCACCCTTGGAAGCCATGGTTTCTTCACCTATGATCCAGGGTTTTCCGCGACAGCGGCCTGCCAGTCCGATATTACCTATATTGACGGCGATAAAGGAATCCTGCTGCACCGTGGCTACCCGATTGAAGAACTGGCAGACAAATCAGACTACCTTGAGACTTGCTACCTGCTGCTCGAAGGCGCGCTGCCCAATGCAGAACAGAAAGCAGAGTTCGTCAACACCATTACCAATCACACCATGGTCAACCGTTCCGTAGAGCACTTTATCAGCGGCTTCCGCTACGATGCTCACCCCATGGCCATGCTTTGTGGCGTAGTTGGCGCCATGTCATCGTTCTACCATGACTCGCTGGACATCAATAACGAAGAACACCGCAAAATTTCAGCTCATCGCTTGATTGCCAAGATTCCAACGATTGCCGCCATGTGTCACAAACACTTCAGCGGTCAGCCGTTTATCTATCCAGATAACAGCCTGTCATACTCAGAAAACTTCCTACACATGATGTTTGGCACCCCTTGCGAGCCTTACAAAGTAGAGCCCGCAATCGCCAAAGCCATGGATCGTATTTTCTTATTGCACGCAGACCATGAGCAAAATGCCTCCACCTCTACAGTGCGACTGGCTGGCTCCACCGGCGCCAACCCATTCTCCTGTATAGCTGCTGGTATTGCGGCACTCTGGGGACCGGCTCACGGCGGCGCTAACGAAGCTGTGCTCGATATGCTTGGAGAGATTGGCCACGAAGATAATATCGAAGCCTTTGTCGCCAAAGCCAAAGACAAAAACGATCCATTCCGCCTGATGGGCTTTGGACACCGTGTCTACAAGAACTACGATCCACGGGCCACGGTAATGCGTGAAAGCTGTGATGAAGTGCTTGAAGTTCTGGGACTGCAAAATGACCCACTGTTCCGCCTGGCCAAGAAGCTTGAGAAAATTGCATTGGAAGACGAGTACTTTGTCTCCAAGAAGCTCTACCCCAACGTAGACTTTTACTCAGGTATTATTTTGAAAGCGCTCGGTATTCCGGTAGAGATGTTTACCGTAATCTTCGCCACAGGCCGTACCGTAGGCTGGATCAGCCACTGGAACGAGATGATTACTCACCCCTACCGTATCGGTCGTCCACGCCAGCTGTACACAGGCGCAGATGTTCGCGATTACACGCCGGTTGAAGATCGATAAGCCTCACCGAAGCAGAATCAAAAAAGGCAGCCTTGGCTGCCTTTTTTATTGTCTGCAAACTCAGGATATCTAGCCCTGAATATCAGCCACCCATTCATTAACCAGATCTTCCAGCACATTTAGCGGCACAGCACCATTGCTTAATACCACCTCGTGATAACCGCGAATATCAAACTTATCACCCAGTGCAGTGCGGGCTTTTTCACGCAGCTCCAGTATCTTAAGCATACCCACCTTATAGGCCGTGGCTTGGCCTGGCATAATCATATAGCGCTCAATGGCCTTAGTATTGGCCTCCACAGAGCTGGAGGTATTAGCAGTCAGATAATCAATGGCCTCCTGTCTGGTCCAGCGCTTATGGTGCAGCCCGGTATCCACCACCAGACGACAGGCACGCCAGATCTCCATACTCAGGCGGCCAAAGTCTGAATAGGGGTTGCTGTACAGGCCCATCTCTTTGGGAATATATTCCGAGTACAGCCCCCAGCCCTCTGCATAGGCAGTGTAGCCCCCATGGCGTCGAAACAGTGGCAGCCCCTGCTGCTGCTGAGAAATCGTACCCTGCATATGGTGGCCAGGCAGACCCTCATGGTAGGCCAGCGCCTCGAGATCATAGGTGGGCATATCCTGCATACGGTAGAGATTGGCATAGTAGGTACCGGGGCGCGAACCGTCCTCCGCAGGCCGCTGATAAAAAGCCCGGCCCGCAGACTTTTCACGGAAGGCCTCAACCGCCTTCACCATTAGTCTGGCCTTGGGTTTGGAATAAAATAGCTCATCCAGCCGCGCCTCCATCTCGTCAATCACCCGCACAGCCTCGTCCAGATAGATCTGGCGCCCCTCATCAGTATCGGCCAGATAAAACTGCGGGTCAGTGCGCATAAACTCAAAGAAAGCCTGCAGATCACCCTCAAAACCCACCTGCTGCATAATGCCACGCATCTCATCCTGAATACGCGCCACCTCATCCAGACCCAGCTGATGGATTTGGTCCGGCGTCATATCCGTGGTGGTCATACGCTTAAGCGCATTGGCATAATAGGCAGCGCCATTGGGCAGCTTCCAAACTCCAAAGTTACCCTCAGAGCGCTCGCCCAGAGCCTGCAGAGCCACAATTAACTCGCGGTAAGCAGGCGCAAACTGTTCAGTCAGAGCCTCATTGAGCTGCGCTAGCAGATCCGCTTTCACACCTTCGTCCAGCTCAAGCTTATCCAGCTTGGCATTAAAATCCTCCAGCAGAGGATTTGAGTCAGTCCCACTGCCATCATCACCGCCACCCTCAACAAGACCAGCAATAATATTCTGGCTATCGCGGATACTGTGGGGAAAGACAAATTGCGGAGCGATAATGCCCTGGTCAGCGCGGATATTTAAATCCTCAATCACATGGCCGAACACCTCAGGCACAGCCCGGACGCGGGCAATATAGGCCTCGGCCTCAGCTGTATTGGCGATTAAATGCTGATTGATCAGAAAGCTGGGAATACTGGAGTGCACACCAAACATCTGATTGATCGGGTAGCCATGATAGCGCCACTGGGCATCCTCCAAACCATTCTGCAGGCGCTGGCTATACAGGGTTAAACTCAGAGCCGCCGACTTATCAAGCGCATCGTCATCAATCTCTTGCAACCTCGCCAGCTGACGTTTGCTCATAGCCATGCTGCGGTCAAACGATGCCTGAGAATAGTCATCCCATTCATCATAGCGCTCGCGCATACCCAGATAGGCCATATATTCCGGGCTCTCTCTCAGGCTCTCCATAAATAGCTGGTCGTAGGTCCCATTGGCTCGCTCAGATTCAGTTTCCCTGGGCGCACAACCAGCCAGCAGCAAAACAGTGGCCAGCACAGGCAGCGAGAGCGCACGCAGAGGACGCAGAAATATTGTTAAAAGATTATTTATAGCAGCAGTCACAGTAAGCATAATGTATCCAATGGTATAGCCGTCAGTCCCACCACAGGGTCACGTCTTTGCGGTAGACAGCTGGCAGGTTTTGGCTGGCTAGCCAACAGGCCCGGAATGGAACCTAAATTCAGTATCCGGCCGCTCAATTAAGCGCTGCTCGCACTGGGCAAATAGCGCAACACGGTCATCAATACCAGCATCCCCCGCCGCCTTTTTAGCCAGCTTTAGATAGTCCTGATAATGGCGCCCCTCAGACTTCAACAACGAGGTATAAAACTGCTCCAACTCATCATCCAAATAAGGCGCCAACCGGGCAAAGCGCTCACAGGACCGCGCCTCAATAAAGGCGCCAATCACCAGCACATCCACAAGGCGCCCGGGATCATCATTGCGCGCCAACTCACGCATACCAGCCGCATAGCGCGATGCAGAAATATGCAGATAATTAATATTGCGGCGCTTCATAATTGCAATCACCTGCTCAAAATGGCGCATCTCCTCCCGCGCCAAACGCGACATCTTATTTAGCAACTCAAAGTTATCCGTATAGCGATAAATCAAATTTAACGCCGTACTGGCCGCCTTTTTCTCACAGTTAGCATGGTCAATCAGCATCAGAGACTGGTGGTCCAGAGCATTCTCCAGCCATCTGTCCGGCGTAGCACAGGGCAAAAAAGCCTGTATTTCTTGCAGCGCACTAGTCGCAGCTGGTTGTGTAATCGCTGTCGTCATAAATTGTTCTAGTCTATTTTCATTTTAGTTAATTGGCTTATAGGTCAGCTGCCGGCCTAAGTCATTATTTTCGCCACAGCATCATTAAGCTCAGCATTCACCTGCTTGACCATCGGCCGCGCGGACATCAGCCTCAGCCAATCATCCAGCCCCTCAACCTCAGGCACAATATCCCAGTCCCACACCCGCTTAGCAATGGGGCGGGCCGAAGCAAAAATATAATAAGTAAAGAAATCCGCCATACAGATATCCTCACCCATAATATAAGGCGAGAAACGCACCAACCGCTCAAGAGCCGCCAGCCCCCTCTCCATCTTCGGCCTAATTTCAGCCGCAACCTGCTCATTGAGTTCGTGACCAAAGAAGGCATAACCCAGTACCCGCCCGGACTCATTGGCGATATACAGCTCCACCACCTTGATCAGCTGGGCCATTTGCGCACTTTTAAATGAGTCCCGCGACACCATTGGCACCTCAGGTACACAGCTCTCCAAAAACCCCAAGATCGCCGTAGTCTCACTCAGATAACCCTCATCCACCTCAATGCAAGGCACCTTGCCCATGGGGCTCAACTCAAGAAACGGCTCAGCATAACTGGGCGCAATATACACCTCCTCAAACTCAAAGCCCTTCTCCAGCATAAACACCTTAACCATCGCGTAATAGTTGCTTACCGCCGTGCCATATAACTTAATCATAATGACCTCATAATTCCATTTATCAGCAGTGCTGCAGCGCAGCAAAGGCTGGCAAGTATAGCCTCTCGAAGGCGAATAATCGCTATCACTGAATATTCTGTAATTAAACTACAGATTCACGTACAATCGCGCCCCGAATCCAGTGTTCAATACACTGTCGAATCCAACACATATTAAAGGAGAAGCACCCCGTGCTAGCAGCCTATCGCGCCCACGTCGCAGAACGCGCCGAACAGAATATTCCCCCCAAGCCACTGGACCCAGAATGGACCGCAGGCTTAGTTGAGTTATTAAAAAACCCACCGGCCGGTGAAGAAGACTTTCTGCTCGACCTGATAGCCAATCGCATACCACCAGGGGTAGACGAAGCCGCTTACGTAAAAGCCGGTTTCCTAAGCGCCATCGTAAACGGCGAAGCCTCCTCCCCCCTGATCGACCGCAGCGCCGCAGTAACCCTGCTCGGCAATATGCACGGTGGCTACAACGTAGCCACACTGGTTGCCCTGCTTGACGATGCCGAGCTAGCCGCACAGGCCGCAGAAGAATTAAAGAGCACCTTGCTAGTCTTTGACGCCTTCCACGATGTGGCAGAAAAAGCCGATGTCGGCAACGCCAACGCCAAAGCCGTTATGCAAAGCTGGGCCGATGCCGAATGGTTTACCAGCAACGACGCCGTACCCCAGAGCATCAAAGTAGCGGTATTTAAAGCCACCGGCGAAATCAATACCGACGACCTCTCCCCTGCACAGGACGCCTGGTCACGACCCGATATCCCACTGCACGCCCGCGCCATGTTTAAAATGACCCGCGACGGCATGCACCCAGAAGAGCATGGCGTTACCGGCCCCATGACTCAGATCGACGAGCTAAAAGCCCGCGGCCTGCCCGTTGCCTTTATCGGCGATGTAGTAGGCACAGGCTCATCACGTAAGTCAGCGACAAACTCAGTACTCTGGTTCTTCGGCGAAGATATGCCCGGCGTACCCAACAAGCGCTCTGGCGGTATCTGCTTCGGCAGCAAAGTAGCCCCTATCTTCTTTAACACCATGGAAGATGCAGGCGCCCTAGTCTTTGAAGCCCCAGTAGACAATATTAATAATGGCGACGTAATTACCATCTTCCCCTACGAAGGCAAAATCCTTAACGAAGCTGGCGAAGTAGTCTCAGAATTTGAACACAAATCAGAAGTGATTCTCGATGAAGTACAGGCCGATGGCCGTATCAACCTAATCGTAGGCCGCGGCCTTACCCAACGTGCCCGCGAGCATATGGGACTGGCACCATCCGATGTATTCCGTCAGCCAACTGCACCCGTTGAATCCGATGCCGGTTACACCCTAGCCCAGAAAATGGTCGGCAAAGCCTGTGGCGTTGAAGGCATCCGCCCCGGCACCTACTGCGAACCCAAGATGACCACCGTGGGCTCTCAGGACACCACCGGCCCCATGACCAGAGATGAGCTAAAAGATCTGGCCTGCCTAGGCTTCTCAACCGACCTGGTAATGCAGTCATTCTGTCACACCGCAGCCTACCCCAAGCCCGTCGATATCAGCACCCAGCACAGCCTGCCCGACTTTATAATGAACCGCGGCGGTGTCTCACTGCGCCCCGGTGACGGCATTATTCACAGCTGGCTAAACCGTATGCTGCTTCCAGATACTGTAGGTACTGGCGGCGATTCACACACCAGATTCCCCATGGGTATTTCATTCCCCGGCGGCTCTGGCCTGGTTGCTTTCGCAGCAGCCACAGGCGTAATGCCACTGGATATGCCCGAGTCAGTACTAGTGCGCTTTAAAGGCAAAATGCAGCCCGGTATCACCTTGCGAGACCTGGTTCATGCCATCCCCTACTACGGCATTAAAGAAGGCTTATTAACCGTAGAGAAGAAAGGCAAAAAGAACTTCTTCAGTGGCCGTATTCTAGAAATTGAAGGCGAAGGTATTGAAGGCCTTACCGTAGAGCAGGCCTTTGAACTATCAGATGCCTCCGCCGAGCGCTCCGCTGCTGGCTGTACCATTAAGCTGGGTGAAGACTCCGTCGCCGAGTACCTCAACTCAAACATCACGCTACTGCGCTGGATGATTGCCGAAGGCTATGGCGATGTGCGCACATTAGAGCGTCGTGTACGCAAAATGGAAGAGTGGGTCGCTGATCCAACATTGATGTCAGCCGATGCCGATGCAGAATATGCCGCGGTTATCGAGATCGATCTGGCCGATATTAAAGAGCCAATCGTCTGCTGCCCCAATGACCCAGATGACGCCAAGCTGCTTTCAGAAGTGGCTGGCGACAAGGTCGACGAAATCTTTATCGGCTCATGCATGACCAATATCGGCCACTTCCGCGCCGCAGGCAAACTGCTCGACGAAGCCGGCTCAGTAGATTCCAGATTCTGGATCTGCCCACCCACCCGTATGGATGCCCACACGCTAATGGAAGAAGGCTACTACAACATCTACGGCAAAGTCGGTGCCCGCACCGAAATGCCCGGCTGTTCACTGTGCATGGGTAACCAGGCACGAGTACTGGCCGGCGCAACTGTGCTGTCTACCTCAACCCGTAACTTCCCCAACCGTTTGGGTGATGGCGCCAATGTTTACCTAACCAGTGCCGAGCTTGCTTCGGTGGGTGGTATTCTGGGTCGACTGCCAACACCAGCTGAGTATATGGAATATGCGACTAAGATTGATTCCATGTCTGATGAGATTTATCGCTATATGAACTTTGATCAGATTGAGTCATTCCAGAAGTCAGCTGAGCAAGGCAAGTTGATTGCGGCAGAGCAGATTGTGGAGGTAACTGGAGCTTAAAGGCTCCAGTTATCCTGAGACGCACCGCGTCGAAGGATCTCATCCCGCGGCACCCAACACTGTCATCATGAGACGCTCAGCACCTGTCATCCCGACAGAGCGCAGCGACGAGGGATCTCTAAGACCCCTGGCTCCTATGCAATAAGTCAGCACATTAAAAAACCCCGCATTTGCGGGGTTTTTTAGTTTATAAGCCCTTTTATTAGCTCTTAGGCTGGGTTCTTTTTTTAACTGCATTTGGCTCAGCAGACGGTTTACTGACGCTGTAGTCCTTAACAGACGTATGCTCAGACAGTTTATCCATCGACTTCGAGAAAGCGACCTGCTTGCCCCTAATGGTCTCTACAGGGTCTTTGCTTGAAAACATACCTGCAATAATTGAGTTAGTGTGGTTGCTCATTTGTTACCTCCAATGATGTGTTAGAGATCTGTTCTTCCTTCCAGTTCCTAATAAATCGTAACGTAAGTTCCAGCTCTATTCGTCGGCAAACATATTTCACTAGCTTTCGGAGACTACCTGCTCTACAAACCTAAATATTCTTTCCAGTTCAGGATCAAGACATCGATTACTGCCTTTCCATGATTTAGTGCCCACCTGGCCAATCTTAACCTTAAGGAAATCTAGAGAATCACCTAAACCATGTTCGTACATTATGCGTTTATATGCTTCGAGTCTTTTTCCCCCAGACCAATCCCCCTCAAGCTCCTCTGACCTTACTGGTATGGAAGGTTTTAGCTCATTATTTATGACATCCGCTACAATTGACTCAGGGTAGTAGTCTTCGATCGTACCCTTCTCCAAGCAAAATACTTTCTTTAGGTTATGAAGACTGCCGCCAATTGCTCTTTCAAGATCATCGGCTGCGACCTGAGCATCTCGATCTAAAACTACTACGCAGGGGATATTGTACGACCTCAATAGCTTGATAATACCAGATGCCTTTATGAAGTCGCTGCCCCCCATATTAATTATTGCTATACCTAATTGAAATTCACTAAGATTTAGCATTTCAAGAAATACCGGAAAGCCCTCTTCTTCAGTTTTGCCCTCAACCAATATTGCGCAATTACCGCCGCCTTTTAATAGCGCATCTGATGCTCGAATACCTAAGTCCGTTCGCACATCTGACATATCATCACACTGAAATGTCTTAGCTAGAGTGACACCTGATAATGCCCGTGAAAGTAAGATATTGCTTTCGAAATTACTTCGATCTATAAACACAGGAGAATGGCTAGTAACTATTACTTGAATTGACTGGCTAATCTCTTGAATCACACTGAACAACTGCCTTTGAGCCTTTGGGTGAAGACTATTTTCGGGTTCTTCCATAGCAAAAATAAAAATACCATCAACATTAGACGCGGCTATCAGCCTAAATAAAGCAATAATCAAATTGTTCTGGGTGCCAGCCCCCCTATTAGCCATATCCACATTATCAAGACCTGTATCGGACAAGGTAACACTGAATCTCACGCCTTCTGTTGGATCGATATTAAGATCATCAAATCCAAGCGTTAATTCATCATTGCTCAACTGCTCGCGCAAAAAGTTCTCCATCTGTTCACGAGGCTCTTCAATACTTAGTGCCAAGCGTTCCTTGACATCATTAACCGAGATACTTGCATCACTATCTTGAAGAGCCTGCATCATTCTTGCTCGTAGTAACTTTCCCAATAGAGCAGTTTTATTCATTGAGAATTGAACGCTCATGTCACGCCTGACCGGGATTAAATGAAATTTATCAGATGATATATGTGTATTTAAAAATGCAGGTGTCAAGGTTTGCATTACTACGCCGTCACTCGAGATTGCCTGCGCGATAGGATTCTCATTAAACCCAAAGATCAGCCTGAAAGTAACGATGTTATCTGATACCAAACCACTCAAACTGTCTTCCATCGGAATCGCTTTAAATGACACCGTAATGATGATTGGAACTAGTGTATTTCGCTTAAACCAATCATTCGGATCCTTCATTTTTTTTCGTTCAAAAAATTTCTGTATAGCATAAAGAAATGATGTTTTACCCACATCATTCTCTCCCAAAATTACACTGAGACGTTTCACAGGAACGGATATACTTTTTAATGCTCTAAAATTCTCAATATCAACTTTAACAATTTCCATATCAGCTCGATTCCTTTAGGACGTTTCATGGCTAAAAAGGCAGCTATTTCCGAATTCGAATATATTTTTAGCGTGCCGTGAGCCGACTATCGAGATAAGAACCATATCCTAGCTACCCTGCCCGCCTCCTACTGAATCCCAGTACAGACAATCAAACCCCACCCGCCTCAAGCCACTGCTCCTCACTCATAATCACAATAGGCACCCCACTATCCCTATACTCCACCGCCTTCTCAATCTTCCGCCCAAAACTTTCATGCACCCAACTGTCTGTGACATAAGTACCCAACACCAAGTAATCCAAAGACTTAGTTACCCCTCTAGCATTAACACCACCCAGCAGTTCAACCTGCTCCTGGCATTCTCGCCTCGTGCCGAACACACAGGTACCGGTAAACAGAAAAGTCCTGTCATAGAAAATAATAGTAGGCATGGGATCATCAAGGGGCAGCGAGCTAGTTTTCGCAACCTCACCCACTGCAGTGGGTTCACCCGATATTTTGCGTAAAATGCTCAATAGCTCTTTAGACTCTTCATTGTCTAAAACGCCATCTTCAAGCATGCGGGTTACCTTGCCCAATAGATTAACAACCACCGGATTCTCGCTCGCCTGTCGGCTCTGTTGCAGCCAAGTAAGCAAAAACTCGGCCTCGGCTTGATTGACATGACCATCCGCTTGAATGCCTTTACTGATGCCAATAAGCGTATCAATTTGCCTGTCCTGAATACCCTTGCGATTATATTTAGTGAAAATGTCCACCCTTTATTCCTCAAAAAATATCTAAATTCCGACACACTATAAATTCAACACTCATTCTTACAAGCCTCTCAAGCTAACCTGTCTTATTCACAGGAAAAATAGCATTACAATTAGGGCATCCAAATATTCCGGACAAAACTTTCTTATCTTGCAGGATATGAAGTTGTTTAAATTGAATACAACTAGGACAAACAAAATGTGGAGGTCCAAACGTAGACCCATAAACAGTTGCGCCACCCTGAGTTTCGACTAACTTATAACCGTCAAATTCCTTATCCCAATCCTTGCCTTCCCTAACTTTCTCTTTCAGTGTTTTATTTTCCTCTTGAATCTTAAAGAGCTCTTCACGCAGCAGATAGATAACATCGTGAGCCTCACTAACTTTTCTTGCTGCATTATTAATAAGTTTGCGAGACTCTGTATTTACCTTAAGATTAATGTGACCATCCAAAACATCTTTAGCGAAAACCAACCCCTGAATAGAAGCAGTTATTAAAGCGACGTCCATTTTATTTCTTGCCTCTGTGGATGAAAAGCAATATGAGTATCAAACCAAAATATGTCATGAATTAATTCGCCGCATCGGAGTACTTAAAACATAGTCACAGTTCCCACGCTCTTTATGGGCCAATTCGATAAGAAGCGCTAATGTATTATGATCCTCCACCAGACGTTCCCAATTTATAACCGAAATTTTGGCACTGGAAGCTAATAAATTATCAATGATACGGGCTGGCATATGGGGATACCGACAATCATAATCAGCTCTCGAATCAATAGTTATCCACTTTTTAATAGTTGGATATATATATTTTTTCTCTGTGTCACCATGAGGGGCCGTAAAATACCCACAGCTAATACTCGGAAGGTTAACAACTATCACACCTGATTTTTTATTTATTTGGCCGTCATACATACTCGAGTATATTTCCCAGTCAATATGTTTGCGGTTCTTAGTTTCAAGCCCAACAAGCAATATTGTAATGGTTGAATCCCTGAGATATTCGTCGCGTATCTTTTGACGAATAGAATCATCAGAGAGGTCCTCATCTATATCACCAGTATCTACTGACCTGTCTATAAAGATATCGTACTGATCATTAAGACGTAACAATTCCTCTTTAAACATCTGATCATTTTTATGATGATAACTAATAAATACTTTATGTTTTTCTGTCATCATGTTTATCCCTCAAATTCGGTTAAATCTTCAACGCCCGCCATATCTGCAAGCATTCGACTATATATTTTCAATATGTCTTGAAGGTCATTTAACTCACTTCTGAATTCTTTACACACAGCCTTATTTCGAAAGCCCTCATCAGTAGCAATCTTGTGCCATTTAGCAGTGAATGGCCTGACTTTTTGATTGAG
>CALSSA010000010.1 GCA_943788875.1 uncultured Pseudomonadales bacterium
GATAATACCAGGCAGCGGCAAGGCCACTCTGACCTGCACCTACCACCACCAAGTCATAGTGCTCATCTAACTCTTGATAAAGGGACGGCTTTTGACCATTCCAAGCTAATGCATGAGCAACCTCATAGGAGCCTTCATGACTGCCCCGCATACCAGTGAGAGTCGGTGGGTAATAGTCGCTGGGAAATTTATTGGTGGCTGTGAATCCAGCAGATTGCGCTAAAAGCTGTCCCGGCATCAATAGGCTTGTACCGGCGCCAATAGCGACACCATTAAGAAAATCTCTTCGTGTGATTTTAGAGGTCATGTATTGCCAGCCTTTATGATTAGCTTATTTTTATCTCTATCTACTTTGCCCTTCGCACCGCATTTTGCGGAACATGTCGATTGACATGCTGCACGATAACATAGTCCCCGACCACAAGTCGAGAATTGTTAAATAGAGTGCCAAGGGACAATATAGCTAGCGTTGAATTAAACGGTAATCCAACAGTGGTGACGCAGCAGTCGATACTCCGTTTTAGACAGGCAGTGCTGTGGAGTATTTTTTCTGGCGCAGAACCAGATGAGTTGTCGATGCACGAACGATTCCCAAGCGCAGTAACCGTTGCATAATAAATTGCTCAAGGCTCTCGGTGTCTTTTTCTATAATTTAAGGACTAACTAGATTGCCAAGGTACCGGATGAGCAGGGGCTGGTTAACTACTCTGCCGAGGAGCATGCTGTCTGGCGCGACCTCTATACCCAGCAGATTCCCAGCACTCGCCAACATGCCGACGATATCTATTTAAAGGGGCTGGATTTGCTGGAGATGCCCGCTGATCGAATCCCTCAGTGCCTAGAGATTACCGAGCACCTAATGTCTTTAACCGGTTAGTGTGTAGCGCCGGAACCAGCGCTAATTGGCTACAATATATATTATAGATATAGGTGCAATCATTTGACGCAGATCAGAGTCAGACTGCAACTGCGTCAGATCATCAGCTGATAGCAACCGTCGGTTGCAACGTTGCGTCTGACTAATACAGGGGTCGCGGTCTACGATGAGCTTGTGTCCATGTCCTACGACTATGAACAGGCACTGTTAACCTGCTACAGCGATGCTGAGAGAGACCAATTTAGTGAATTTATTGATCGTCTCTATGAGCATGCAGAAAAAAGAGAACCTGACTCTAACGGATCTCAACTCTCAGTACTTTGCTCCTGTTGGAAGAGCCCTACCGGAAAATCAATTAGTCAATCTCGAACATTTCGTGATAGCTCAATCTCACGATTAAATAACAAGACCGGTGACACAAGCGGCAGGGATGGTGATTATTTTTTTATTCTTCAGATCAGTCTGAGCCTACATAATGCGCTTATTGATGAATAGCACCATATAGCTGTGGCTCTTATTTAGCGCTAACTCTGATCAACTTGCCGTTTTCACCGTCAGTAACCAGTATCAAGCTACCGTCTGGTGCAGAGACAATATTTCGGATTCGGCCAAACTCAGTAAACAAAATCTCTTCCTCAATAATATTGGTATCTTGCATCCCAATACGCCTTACATCCCCAGGAACCAAAGCAGAGATAAACAGGCTACCCTGCCATTGGGGAAACATTGCGCCGTTGTAAATTGTCATGCCTGAGGGTGCAATGGAAGGGTCCCAATACTTAAAAGGCTGCTCCATACCCGGCTGCTTAGTAAAGGGAGAGATCATAGCGCCGCTATAATCGACACCATAGGTAATGGCCGGCCAGCCATAGTTTTTACCCGGCAAGATCAAATTGATTTCATCACCGCCCTGGGGGCCATGCTCGTGCTCGTAGACAATTCCACCATCCGTAACCACAAGCCCTTGAGGATTTCTGTGCCCATAGGACCATATTTCTGGCAGTGCATCTGGGGTTGTTGTAAAAGGGTTGTCCTGCGGGATACTGCCATCAGTGTTAAAACGCAATATCTTGCCAAAGTGGTTATCTAAACCTTGCGCCTGCTCTCGGTAATTAAAACCATCCCCGGAAGCAATCAGTAAGGTCCCATCAGCTAAAAAGGCCAACCGCGCACCATAATGCGCCGCCGTCTTACGTGGAGGGTCAGACTTGAGAATGGTTTTATGATCCACAAGCACATTGCCATCAAGGCGCGCTTGAATCACGTTGAGTTGATTAAGTTTTGGCTGGTCTGAATCAGGTGCTGAAAATGACAGATAGATTAGGCTGTTATCTGCAAAGTTGGGGTCTATGGCCACGTCAGATAACCCGCCCTGTCCAGCAAACAAAACCTCTGGCACCCCGCCAATGGGTTCGGGACTTAGTACGCCGTTAGAAACCCGCCGTAAATTTCCCGACAGCTCGGTCACTAACATCTCTGTCTCAGATAAAAAAGTAACGCCCCATGGATGCTCTAAACCCTCTGCAACTGTTTCAATATCCAAGTTTTCGCCATTACTGGCCGCTAGCCCACTGCAAAGGAGCAAACTTACACAGAATACTCGCACATTATTAAATGTCATTAGAAACTCCCTTTGCTGGATGGCTGCCGAAATAATATCCAGCAAGCATACCAGCGCATATCAAATAGACCTTGCCCGCTAGTGTGCGCGCGCCTGCAATTAAGTCTAAGTTATAAAAGGCCAAGGGCATTAGGACCACGATGGCCAGTAGTGCTGCACCGCCGGCCATGGCATAAAGAATTGGTTTTTTGATCGAGCTCCAGATAGAAATAATGCGTGCGGTGACAAAGGCGACTAGTAGGCCTACAAAGATCAGCCCAATCACAGGAAAGGCACCCCTAGAGTTCATGCCTACTAAGTCTGTGGCCATTGACGACAACACAACCTGCAAATCTACCGGCATGTTGATGCTTTTAAGCCAGATAAGATTAGTCGCAGTGGTCTGGGTTACTAGTAAAAATGTGGCTATCAGCAGGGATATTAAAAATGCCGGTATCTGTTTAATCATCAAGTCGTGCCCTTGAACCTAAAGTCAGTAGGGATCATCTCTAGTTTGCTTACCCTTTTCAAGATATAAATCCACTAGCATAATGAGGAGAATCTCTTACTTGCTGAAAGCTAGAGTGAGCATCTACGCCTTAAAACGGCTTTTTTAAATCTTAAACCCGATTGAAGCATTTGCACTAGCACGTTAGATTAATAACGGAGTACGTGAAAACTTATACTTTCGCCTTGGTGTGGATATTTAAAATATGAGATAAATCTATATCTTCAAATCCAATTAAATCAGTAATTTATGGTATTTTAAAGCCTCTTGCGGGGCTCCTGTTTAGTGGAGGCGGCGGGAACTGGAATTTTCAGGCGCGTTATTTGGTGGAGCCTCCCGCCAACTAGCCAGGCGGGTTTGGGAGTGGATTGGCTACAATATATACAATGCAATTATCGACTATGCCAACCCTATCCATCTGGAAAAGACCCTAGCCGCTGCATCATGTGGCTCTGATTAATCCCGGCTGTAGTAAATATTTTTCAGGTAAATCTGTTTATTTTCAGCACGATTAGGACTGAGTAACGACAGAATGCCAGTCACATCGTTGAGATCGGTACCAGCATTCAATTCCTCTACTGAGAGCTTATAGCTGGCCCACTCATCAGTTACCTGATTAGCTGTGCCAGGCCCAAATGCTGCAAAGCTATTAATCTGATCACCATCCAGATAGCGCCCGGTTTGAAACCCGATATTAAAACCAATATCTGCATCACCTTTAATCTCAAAATTCAGATAACCCGATTTAAAGTTATCCAGATTTTCACCCACCTCAGCCTGAAACTCGAGGCTAGTGCCCCACCAGTCACTGGCACGAGTTGTTACAGCGACTATGCCCTGCTGAGACATCTCAATGCTGACTGTGCCCTCCCAGGGAATTAGTTTGAGCATAGCACTGGGGTAAGTCATATTATTGCTGGCGGAAGGTTGCATAGACTCATGCACCACAATATAGCGATCAGCAGTCACCGCTTCCCCGGGAACAGCATCCGGGTTTACTGTGCTAATTTTACGAATCGACATGCGACTCTTGAAGGGCGGATTAAGCACCTCACCGAGTAATTTGGCCTCATCTCCGGCGTAGCTTTTTACCAGCGGTTTGCCGTCGCGAGTCAAGCCTTCAAAGCCACCCTTATCAAACAGATCCCAGAGCGCATATTTCACTTCATTATTTAGGCTTATCAACCCGAAATGGTTCTCAGAACCTCCGGCATCCCCCTGGTCTTTCCACTGTTCATCAAAGGCCTCAAAGTAAAATAACGACATGCCAGCTCCGTCAGTCCAGTCTCGCATATAGTCGTAGAACAGCTTTTCTTTGTACTCATCCGCTGCTTTCGAACCTTTGGCACCATAGGCTGCAGAATCGTTTGAGGCCCAGCCGGTCTCACCAATATGGATGGGCTTATCTAAACCCAGGCTCTCAATATAATCTGCCACGCCCTGATATTGTGAAGCTGCGTAGTCTACTGCTCGAGCCATAGCTGCCTTGGTCATCTCTTGTTTGGACAGCTGCTCTTCATCTGCCAGTACACCCCAAAAGTCCTGGTTATAAAAAGAGTCATGGAAGGGATAGGTATGCACAGAGACAAAATCTACAGCTTTAATCAGGGCCGCCAGATCATCGGTTTGGTAAAAATTGGCACCACCACCCCAGGATTCATAGTTATCTGAACTGGTGATCCAGATATCTGGATTTAATCCACCAGAGGCCTTTAACCCCTGCAGATGGTTTACCCACTTAAGAATTGTCTTGGGATAGACAAAGTAATTGACCGCCCACTGCACCATTGCCTCATTACCCACGGCAATCACCTTAACAATGTCGGGGTATTGGTTGGCCATAGCAACAGCAGTGTCTATCTCGCGGCTATTGTTGTCGATATTACCTCTGTGGTGATCAGTGAGGGTATCGCTGTCCCAGGCGTTTTTTTCTTCGTCCCAGACTCCAGATTTCCAGGCATTGTGGGCTTCAATCCAGGTGCCGATCATCAGATACATCTCAAAGTCCGGATCCTGATTTTTAAGCACTCTAATAGCCTCCAGCAGTCTCGCCACCTGGGGATACTGGGAGGTGTTGTAAGTGCGCAAAACCTTGACACCCATGGCTGAGAGTATTTTTAAGTCCTCGGTTAGCTGCTCATGAGTCGGCGCAATATCACGGCTCTTGCCACGGTAGCCGCCGTAAGAAAACGCTGGATAATCAGGGTTGCCCAATATCTCGGCTGCTGGAGGGCCATGGAGATTGTTATCCAAATCGGCGCTGTCTGGTGACCCACAGGCAACCAATAGAATTAGAGTGAAACACAGTGCAAGGGCTTTAGAAAAAGTAGTCACAAACGGAAATTCCTAGTAGAAGAGAACAGGCTAATTATTCTAATTTTGCCAGCAGTATAGGAGATGAACTTTGTTTTTCAAAGCGACAAAGTGGGCCTTAAGCCTCATAAGCGACGAACGGTAAGTATTTTCATGATGAACGGAGTTTCTGACCCTCAAGGGCTGGAGTACACTCGGTCTTTTTTTCGCGCACTGAGAATCCGAGAATGAAACCGAGCAAAGTTGAATTAAAACGACAGTCTCAAAAATATCAGCTTAGTCTCGATGGCAAGCCTTTCTATATCAAAGGTGCCGGACTTGAGCTGGGCAGCATTAAAAGCCTCGCCGACTTCGGCGGCAATGCTTTTAGAACTTGGCGCGTGGACAATGGCGAAAAATCAGGATTGCAGATTCTCGATGAGGCTTACGAGCACGGACTCATGGTTTGTATGGGGCTGGATGTGGCCAGAGAGAGACATGGCTTTGATTACAGTGATAAGCACGCAGTGGCCCAGCAGCTCGCGGCTATGGAGCAGGATGTACTTGCACTCAAGGACCATCCTGCACTGTTGATGTGGGGTATAGGCAACGAACTGAATCTTCGCCATAGCAACCCAAAGGTTTGGAATGCGGTGAATGATATATCCAAAATGATCCATAGGCTGGACCCGAACCATCCCACCACTACGATGCTGGCAGGTGCAGAACCGGATGTTATTAAACTGGTGGTATCGCGCAGTCCAGATTTAGATCTGCTGTCATTCCAACTGTATGGCGAAATTGACCAGCTGTCGGAGTTTCTCACCCAGAGTGGCTTTACCGGAGCCTATACAGTCTCTGAATGGGGTGCCACCGGCCACTGGGAGTCACCCTGCACCGCTTGGGGCCGACCATTTGAAGCTAACAGCTCTATTAAAGCTGGCTGCTATCAACAGCGCTATATTGACTATATCGCAGCAGACCGCCAGCAATGTCTGGGGTCATTTGTATTTCTGTGGGGACAGAAGCAGGAGCGAACTCCCAGCTGGTACGGGGTATTTTTGGAGCAGGGGAAACACACAGAATCGGCTCAGGTCATGGGCACATTATGGACCGAGCAGGCCCCTAAGCAGCCAGTAGCGAAATTATTATCTCTTGATATTGATGGCCAAGAGGCTCCGGAAAACATTTACTTAACAGAGAAAAAAACCTACACAGCAAGGGTGACTGTTGATTATAAAGAGACCAAAACACTCAGCTACCAGTGGGAGTTGCTAAAGGAAGTTGACAGAAAATTGGAGAGCGATGGCGGCGATTTTGAACCCAGGCCCGAGACTGTTTGGCAGCAATTTGGAGACAGCAGCCTCGATAGAGTTGAGTTTCCGGCACCCGATTCGGGGGAATATCGATTGTTTGTCTTGGTTCTGGATAGCCACGGTGGCGCGGCCACCGCAAATTTGCCCGTTTTGGTCGAAACTGCCACGACTTAATTGGGGGGCTCTCTTATACTCTCGTTCACCTGTTGCAGAAACAGCTATAGCCAATAAAAATAATAGCGATGAAACTATGTCTCAAGATACTTTAGCTCAGCCACTAAGTTCCGATAACAGTGCTCATCCGCGTATACCCTTTGACCAAAAGATTGCTTGGGGCATTGGCATGTTAGCCAACCAGATGTTCCCCGCGGCACTGGGTATCTTTATGGTTCTGCTGGTCCAAAGTCTGGGTATGAGCCCTCTCCTATGGTCCCTGATCTTTCTCATCCCCAAGCTGATTGATGCTATCACCGATCCACTAATGGGCTATATCTCAGACCATACAGTCTCCAGATGGGGCAAGCGCAGACCCTATGTGTTTATAGGAGCCATTATCTCTGGGTTGTCCTTTATGATGATGTGGCAACTGTCCGCAGAAAATAGCGAGATGTATAACTTTTACTATTTCCTGACTTGGTGCAGTATTTTCTGGATCGGCATGACGATTTTCAGCGTGCCTTATGTGGCAATGGGCTATGAGATGAGCTCTGACTTTCACGAACGCACCAGACTGATGGCCATTGCCCAGTGGATCGGTCAGTGGGCCTGGGTGATAGCCCCCTGGTTCTGGATTATCCTTTACGACCCAGCTTGGTTTGAGTCCGCAACTGAGGGCGCCAGAACTCTCTCTATCTGGGTAGCTGGTGTCTGTATGAGCCTAGCTATGATACCGGCAATCTTTTGCACCTTTAGCAATACCTCAGAGGATAGCAGTCAGTCAGGGAGCAATGATGGCACGCTGATGGACAGTGTTCGCGACTTTGGCAGCGGTATTATGATAACCCTGCGCAACAAGCCTTTCCGAAAAATCTGTCTTGCCACCTTCCTGGTATTCAATGCATTCCAGGTTATTGCAGCATTTTCCTGGTTTATTATTGTTTACTATATGAACGCTGGTGACCCGGTCGCCGCTGGTGTCTGGCCAACATTATTTGGCTCTGTGGGCGCACTATTTACCTGTTTCTTGGTAATTCCTGTGGTCAATTGGTGGGCGCAAACCTATGGCAAGCTAAACACCTTTATCACGTCACAGTCAGTATCTCTGCTGGGCTATATTCTTCTGTGGTGGGGTTTCTCACCGGCAAATCCGGCGATGATGTTTATTCCTCTGCCACTATTTGCCTTCGGTATTGGCGGATTGTTTACCGTCATGATGTCTATGACTGCTGATATCTGTGATATGGATGAGCTGGAGACAGGCGAGCGACGCGAAGGTACCTTTGGTGCAATCTACTGGTGGATGGTGAAGTTTGGTGCTGCCGTCGCCGGTGCTGGTTCAGGCCTGATCCTGAGCCTGATTGGCTTTGACCAAAATGTCGCAGTCCAGAGCGACGAAACTCTGGCCCTGCTGCGTCTTAGCTATATCATCATCCCCTGCATCGGTACCAGTATCGCAATTTTTGTAATGCGCGGTTACGATTTGGACGAGCAAAAAGCCAATGAGATTCGCGCACAACTCGATGCCCGCGCTGCTGCTGAGTAATCTCGGCATATAAAAAAGCCGCCTTATTAGGCGGCTTTTTTGTGAGCGGCTGCGGCGCAGTGCTCCCTATGACCTACTACTCAAGCCCAGGCTGCAAGGCCACCTGGATTTTGCTCACTGTGCCTTTCTTATCGAAAATAGCCATCGACAGTTCAGACTCTATGCTATTGCCGGCGATGCTCTGACTACTGCCATCGGCAAAGCTCAGCTCAATCGAGGTCTGCTCCGCCAAACTGTAGATCACAGGCACCTGACAGTAGGTAAAGCCCAGTTGACCCACTTGCAGAGGCAGGGTTTTGCGCTCGCCACTGGTATCGAAATAAACCAGAGTATCCGAACCCGAGAGAAACTCAGATTTTCTGAGAATAAATGGATTAAAGGTAACACTACCATTGACCACCGAGACACCCAGCTCTTGCAAGCGAGCAATGACCTCTTCTTTTACCTGGCCTGTCATACCAGGCTGTTTGGCGCCGGCAAAGCCCGGGGTATGAGAATATGGATCTGTTGGGAAGGCACCATAGTTGTCTGGAGTTTTGTTAAAGCCAATCCCTGCACGAACATCAAAGTAGCAATCTGCCAGACGCCCCATAGTCTCTGCATCGCTGTTTTGCTGCAGACCTTTTTGGAAGTTCTCCAGCGCAGCGAGCAACAACTTAGACACCATATGCCAGTAGATCGAACCCAGCCCTTCATAGGCATACATACCACCAGAGCGACCGGTAAACTGACGGTGGTTAAATACAGATTCGAAAATCTCTTCCACCAAAGCCTGATCCTGAGCCACCAAATCGGCATAACCGTTTTCAGCCAGCGACTGCATAGCTGCCTGGGCGCTGAGCACATTATTAAAGGCACCACTAAAGTGATAACCACCCTGCGAGTTGGACTCAATCAGACTGCTATCACCAGCAGCTACCAGCGCCTGCAGCAAAGCTGAGCGCTGTAACTCTGCCTGTGGAATTATATTTTTATCCATAAACCGGCTCAGTTCACGGTCTGGGTAAAGAAGATAGGAATTCTGACGCTCTGTATAAAGGGCCGACTGACGCAGTGCCTCCAGCACGGCCAGCGACTCTTCAGGGCTCAGATAACCAGAGCTCAATACGGCCACCTGACCCTCAAGCATCTCATATAGATAGGTAATCTCGACCCCATCCTCAGTGGCTGTCATCAGGTTATAGGCATGGTAGAGGCCGTCTTGGCGACGGTTGGCACGAATGCTGTGATCAATAAACTCTAGAGAGGTCTGACAGAAGGCGATCAACTGAGAGGTCTCAACAGCCACTCGCTCACCGACAAAGCCATCGCTGTAGACACCTGCGCGGAAGGCGTCGGCGGCGCGACCCAGGCGATCGAGGATTGTGCGCCGATCTGTGTCGCTGATTTTACCCTCTAGCAGATGGCGGTTATCCACAAAGGTGCTGTTGATACTATTGAGCAGCTCAACCAGCTCTGTGGAAATCTCTACCTGATCAAACTCTACCTCAGAGAATAGCTGCAACAGATACTGCTGATAACGTCTGGTGTAATACAGGGTCACCATGGACACGCCATAACCCACCAACGCATTGTTAGCATCGTTCCATTCCGGGCGCTGGGTATTCATCCAGATACCGGCTTCAGGGATAAAGTTGGACAGCTTCGCCAGCACTGTAGCCAGCAATTTTTCGGTCAGATTAACGTTGTAAACGGAATCATTTTTATCCCAGATCAGTCGACCGTCTGCACCAACCGCTGCGACGCGCTGGTCGATGAGTGCATCCAGTTCCTCATCGAAATCAATGGTGTTATGGGGGTCTTTAAGCAGCGCGTCATAACCTTTGATACGGTAGGGAACATTGGCATAGCAGAACAGGTCTGCGCTGAGGAATTTCTTCAGAGTACCTGGGTGATAATCGCTGGACAGCTCTAGGAATTTCAGCAGATAAATAATCTGATGGTCGCCCCAGTAACCAATACTGGCCCAGGGATCATGTGGCTCGGGCTTTTCCCAGTCGATACCAGCCTTGGTGATTCGATAAGGATTGTAGCCATCAGCAGTAGAAGCGTTAACGAACTTGCTGATCATAGATTCAACATAGTTAGGAATCGAAATACTTAGCGCTTCCCAGTTCTGGAAGATATCCCGCCAGTTGCCTTCAAAATTCAGTAATTGAGAGCCATCGTCTTTTTTCACCTGAATCGCGAATTTGTTCCAGGGTCGCGATGGATCTCCGTGGCGGCGACTAAAGGACAGCGGCAGATACTCCATGCACAGGCGCTGTAGCGCTGGCATTGTTAGTCTGCTCAGCGGCAGCAATCAGATCACTGTAGTGAAAACTATCATCCAGGCCCTCAAAAA
Organism: uncultured Pseudomonadales bacterium; assembly: GCA_943788875.1. Taxonomy (GTDB): domain Bacteria; phylum Pseudomonadota; class Gammaproteobacteria; order Pseudomonadales; family Porticoccaceae; genus HTCC2207. Next base: position 10,640 of record CALSSA010000010.1, read on the forward strand.
AGCTTACCGAGTTCTGATATTCAAGGCGATTAAAGCCTTTTACAAAGCTAATTAAATCAGCTTTGTCGACGGCATAGTTATCGACAAACAGGCCACCACGCATCACATTAAACAACACATTGGCAAAGTGGTGATTGGCGCTCAGGCGGTCTTCGGTAACCTGCAAACCATCGGAAGTGCCTACGATGCGCGCCAGGTTAAGAGAACCCAGAGCTATATCGTCTTCGATATCCTGAGCAATATCAGCGTCGCTATTAATGTAGGTGGTCAGCTCACGGACATCTGCAGGGCCCTGGTTAATATCGGCAATGATGCTCCAGCTCTGCTCGGCCGCGGCCGCGAGCGTTAAAGCACCATTGATAAAATAAGCGCCGCGCCGGCCGCGAACATCAGCTTCCTGATCTACGCCCAGGCCTTTGCGGAAGGTATCCAGCTGTATTGACGACACCAGTTTGGTGGTTCCCGGCATGCCTACAGACCAGGCCACAGAGGCCGACAGGGCTTCGCTGGGCTCAGCGCGGTCTACCAGAATCGAGCTCATGCTATACAGACCCAGACCCGTATCCGCCTGAAGTTCATTCTTTTTGTAGGCATCGACCAAACAGCTCAGCGAGTTCTGCACATCGGACTCAACGCCATAGGGAATCAGATTTTCGATACCATCAAGAATATCTACGCTGACAGACTCGGCACTGTTATTGACCAGGGTGGCTGTCTTTACAAAACCGAACCGGTCCGAGGTGCGCCAGGCATAACTGTAGCTCAGTCCCAGATCATGATTAATCTCTTCAAAGATCAGCTTGTCGCCATACACATTCTTATACAGGTTTCTGGTGATTTTATAGACACCGGCATACTGCTCGGAAAGCGGCTCCCACAATGAAGTCTTATCGCCTGAAGTAACCAGCGCAATGGTTCGGCTGCCGGTAAACGGCGAAGAGTCACTAATCTTGTCATCGGTATAATAGGGGAACAACGCACTCTGAGCATCGACTCTACCCGCTGAAAGGCCACCGCGGGTGGAGATAAACATCCAGTGATTTGAATCACTCACAACGCTGATGAAAAAGTCTTTCATCTGGTTATAGTTAGCGATCTTATAAAACTCTTCGCCTTTAATAGTGACGTATTCACCAGAAACGCTCTGATGCTCGTCCTGAACCAGCTGATTTCCGATATAGATAGATTTCTGAGTCATGATTACCCTAAACATTATAGTTTTAACTTCACTGAGAAAGTCCTCGATGTCAGACATGTCCATTGTCAGATGCCCAGCCCAGTATGCACGTGGGCTTTCGCGAGGTTTTAAGCGGGGGTATCCTAATCTCAGACCCTTATTGACGCAACATCGCGTTTATCCTAATGAGTTAATATGCTGCTTCTTCGGGATAGGAGGGGCCTAGGTTTCGTTGTAAGTTAGTTGGGGCTCCGGTAGCATTCTCGTTATTAAATCTGATCATCAACACCTAAACAACTTTTAAAAGGCCTAAAATTCCCCATGTCCAAAAGAGAAGATAAAGTATTGTCCCTGTCCGGGATAGACTCATCCGCCGTTAGCAAGCAGCAGCTTAATCAACACTTTCGCAGCTGTTTGAATAGTGGCATGCACGGTATTGGATTTAGCGCCTATGAGGAAGGTCAGGAACCTGGCGATGACATTAGCCGCGAGCAGGTCGAGCGGCGTATGGCAATACTCAAACCCAGCGTTAAGTGGATACGTTCTTTTTCTTGCTGTCAGGGGAATGATCTGATTCCTATAATAGCCAAAGAAATGGGCCTAAAAACCCTGGTTGGGGCCTGGCTGGGCGATGACCTGGATAAAAATGAACTGGAGATCGCCGGCTTAATCAAACTCGCCAAACAGGGCCTGGTAGATATTGCAGCAGTGGGCAACGAGGTCATGTACCGCAAAGATCTCAGTGAAGAGCAGTTACTAGGCTACATTGCACGGGTAAAGGAGGCGCTGCCTGATGTACCCGTAGGCTATGTAGATGCCTATTATGAATTTGAAGATCGCCCGGCAATCACCGAAATTTGTGATGTCATCTTGGCGAATTGTTATCCGTTTTGGGAAGGCTGTGCCATTGAATATTCTCTACTCTATATGAAAGATATGTATAGCAGAACAGTAGCCGTGGCCGATGGTAAAAAAGTTATCATTACCGAAACTGGCTGGCCTAACCAAGGGGAAAAGTTCTACGGAGCTCAGCCCTCGGAAGAAAATGCGGTGCGGTATTTTTTAAATACCCAAGACTGGGGAAAGGCAGAAAATATTGATATTTTTTACTTTTCGTCGTTTGATGAGTCTTGGAAAGTAGGCGCAGAAGGCGATGTAGGCGCTTTTTGGGGCCTTTGGGATAAAAATGAACAATTAAAATACTCAGAGCTATCATGAAAACTAAACCATTACCCTATAGCAAAGCTATCTGTTATTCCGGCTACCGAGATGGCCAGAGCCCTGAGTCCGGAGAGATCCCCTCCTATGAGCAGGTCAGGCAGGATCTCCTGATTTTACAGGGGCAATGGCAGTCGCTGCGCCTCTATGCCAGCGATGCTCACTCGAAAACAGTTCTCTCAGTAATCAAGAACGAAGGTATGCCATTTGATGTGATGCTAGGCGCCTACATTACTGCAGAGGTGGATAACCCTGAATGCCCCTGGGGTGGTGTCTACCCGCCAGAGCAATTGCTTGCTAACAAGCAGGGCAATAAGACGCAAATTTTGCGTTTGATAGAACTGGCAAATACTTATGCAAATATTGTTAGCTCAGTATCTATTGGCAATGAAGCCTCAGTGAGCTGGACCGATCATATGGTCACCACTGACAGTCTGGTGCGTTACGCGAGGCTTCTCAAAGGCAGTGTTGCGCAGCCAGTTACCTTCTGCGAAAACTATGTGCCCTGGTTAGAAAAACTGCGACCTCTTGCCGAAGAGCTGGATGTTATTTCTATCCACACCTACCCGGTTTGGGAATACAAAAGTATTGAAGAAGGCCTGGCCTACACCATAGAGAACTATAATGCCGTTGCTCAGGCCTATCCTGAGAAACAGGTAGTGATTACCGAGGCAGGTTGGGCCACTAAAACCAACGGTTTGGGTATAGATAGCCATAATGTTAATCAGGAATTCCAGCAACGCTATTACCAAGAACTAATGAACTGGGCTGAAAAGGAGCAGGTACTGGTATATTACTTTGAAGCCTTTGATGAAAACTGGAAGGGTTCAAGCGACCCGCTAGAACCAGAGAAGCACTGGGGCCTTTACAGGGCCGATCGAACACCCAAGCTTGCACTGGTGGCTTCGGCATAATAAAGACTGGCCCCTTGGGCCTAGGATCACCCAGAAAAACAGTCACTTGCCAACTCTCATAGATTTGCAGCAGATATTCAGTGGATGTTTACAATATCTGATAGATCTCTCTGCGCATAGGTAAGGCTGTAAAATCAGTGCCTTATGACACTTCAAAGCCCCATTTATCGCGTATCAGCGTGATTTAACGCTGCTATTCTTAAGTGCTACTTATGATTTGCAGTAATCGCAACCGTTTGTAACTTTCTTTGTAAAACACACTGTTTTAGAGGTGGTTTGTAACAAGTTTGTAACTCCCAACTCTATATAAATCAATGTGTTACACCTACTCGACTACTCCCACTCAATAGTTAGGCTATATTTAGCCCAATAAAAACAATAGGTTACAATCACTATTAGTAGATTTGTAACTGGTTTGTAACTTACATAGCCTTTTATCAAACTTCCCCGCTATTTTTTCTTTAGCTACTTCAATACAAAAGCAGATATTCGCTTACACACCTTGTAACAAACGAGAAGCCATTGATACAGTTTACTGGTATTCATTCACTAACCGACTAATCCAACCAACCTAGATTATAACTCAGTCCAAAATCGATCTAGGGTAAACCCGATTCAAGCATTTGCACTACCACGTAAGGTTGAAAACGGAGTACATCAAACATTGTACTTACGCCTTGGTATGGAAATTTGCAATATTTGATGAATCTTCCTACATCTTAAACATCCAACTAAATCAATATTTTATGAAAACGTAAAGCCCTTGCGTGGCTATTGCTTTATAACGGCGGTTCAGTAATCTGCTATCGATACCAAAATATCGACTATCTTCTGTTTTACGATATCGACCTCATTGGCTTCCACATTGAGGGTAGCATTGATATATGGCTCTAAAACGGCCCAAGCCATTTCAATTGCCATGGCCGCGGCCAATTGGCCTTTTACGTCGGTCTCAGTCTCAGACGGGTCTTTATTGTCACAGAACTTTTTCAATACTTGCCTGGGCACCGATATATTTTCTCGCAATTCTAGTGTCGCCAAGTCCAAATCACCATCGATAGCGCAGCGAATTACCGCCAAAATATAGGTTTGATCCTTGCCCAATGCCAAGGGAGACATACCATCGCGTTGGGTATGGTCCCAGTGTTCGTGGGCGAGTTTCGAGATGGCGGCTTCAAGCAAGCCCCGCTTACTGCCGAAATAATGACTGACAGTGGCATCATGTCTTTTTATATGTCTGAATCCACCTTAAATAACTGAGGACTAGTGCTATGCCACAGCTTATCAAGAAATCTGAGATTGAAAAATATATGAGCCCTATCGGTGATACCTTAGTTTTGTTAGGGTTAAGCGGTACTTTTTTTAGGAATTGCGATACAGAAATTCCTCAATGTACTTAGCATCTGTTGGTGCTTATAGAAGAAGGCACCAATCGAGAGATATCCCCAGAAGAAGTATTCAGTTGAACATCACTAAGACAGCAGTTAGTTCACTAACTCAATCCCCGCACAGGCAACAGCGCACCGTGCACGGCTTTGGCAGCCGGAGAAAGTAGGAAGCAGATAACAGCTAGCCAGGTCATCGGGCGATACCCAGTCGGCAGGATTATTTTCAGGCATTGCGGAACGGTTGGCGGCAGTATCAATTACCGTGGGTAATACGGCATTGACATTGATGCCCTTCGTTTTAAGTTCCTCGGCAAGAGTTTCGGTGAGACGCATCACCACACTCTTGGACGCACAGTAGGCCCCCATCAAACCCTGCCCTTCACGCGCTCCAAAAGCGCCGACATTGACGATACTTCCCTTCTGCTGTTCCAGCAGCACAGGAACAGCGGCCCTGATGGCATTGCGCATGGTAGACACATTCAGACTGAACATGAGGTCCCATTGCTCGTCACTCGAGTCCCAGCTTTCGGTACCCATGGCAAAGCCACCGGCGAGATTGACCAGGCTATCGAAAGGTCCGAAACTTTGTATCAACTCTCGTGTGGCATCGGCGTTGGTGAGATCGACCGCATGACAATCAGGAAGGTTCTCGTCGCGGGCAATATCCACACGAATAACACGAGCGCCCTGAGTTTCAGCGACTGCACATACAGTTCTGCCTAGCCCGCCCAGTGCACCAGTAATTACAACTGTGCGATTTTTCAATGGTTTCACTTTTTGACTCCTAAATTGTTATGAGTAGCCCCCCGGATGCTATCGGGAATTTCAAGCACTTCCAAATGAAGAGGCGAGGAACTCTCGAATAACTTCATTAAATTCATTATTCTGATCGCCAGCAACCATGTGCCCCGCTGAGGCAACATCTACATAGCCAGCGTGGGGTATCAGTTCTGCCAGGTGCGCCACCCCCTCCGGACTCACCACGCGGCTCTGTCCTCCTCGCACCACCAGGGTAGGAATATCGATTAGCCTGGCGGCCTCTTCCATTCGCCGCGCCATAGCCTCGATGTAACCTGATGAGCCAGCACTGCTGTGAATCGCAGGATCCCAGTGCCAGTAATAGCGCCCGTCGCTGCGTTGCCTCAGGTTCTTGAGCAGGCCATCCCTGCTGGAACGCCGAGGGCGATGCGGCAGGTACTGCGCAACTGCATCGGCCGCAGCTTCAATCGACACAAATCCACCGGTGTTAGCGGACATGAAGTCTATGACTTCCTGCACGCCGGCCGTCTCCATGCGCGGCACAACATCGACCAGAACGAGTGCCCTCGCACGGGGCAAAAGCATTTCACCAAGGCCGATCAGCGAGACCACACCACCCAGAGAAGCACCAACCAATACCGGGGCCGATGGCAGCGAGTCCATGATAAGGCCTAAATCGACAATATAGTCATCCAATGCATAGCCGCCCTGGGTGCACCACTGACTATCCCCATGCCCTCGCAAATCTGGGGCTGTCACCCTGTATCCCGCTGCCGCCAGTTCAGAGAGGGCCTTGCTCCAGGAATGACGCGTCTGGCCACCCCCGTGTAACAGAAGTACAGGCTGACCTGCCTCAGGCCCGCCTACATCTGCCGCGAGCGTCAGGCCACTCGCGCTTTCAAACCTTATGCTCTGCAAGAGATCAGTTGAATTCAAATCTGACGGGCCATGTCTTGGGCCCGGTTACCATGTGCTGCTCACTGTAAATCGTTCTCATACTGCAGCACTCTATCAGGGTAATAGCGTCCTCAGGACACCAGGAAGCGCCAAGCCTAGCTGCCTCCTCCTGCCCTTCGACGACAGTGAACTCACTCATTCTATTATAACCGGTGTCGTCCAACTCATAGACTTCCGGCGCCTGGGCGGCACACATGGCATGCCCCTGGCATTTATCGCAATCCAATACAATCTTCAAGGGCTAGCTCCAATTCCGGTCAAAAAACACTCGTTAAAGCGAGCACTATACTATACACTTATGTAAAGTTTAATTATCATAGGGGTCGCTGTCAACGCACCCATACAGGAAACGAAGAATGACACTCAAAACACATGAGGCCATTGGCAAGGTACCGGAGGGAACAGCCGCCGATGCCGTCAATAGTGGCGATTCAGAACGGCGTGGCAATCACCGTGAGTGACATCGTGACGGGAGACGGCATCGCCGTTGTACAGTTCAATGGTAAGGCAAACGGCCGTACAGGTATGCCTTACAACAATGAGTACGTACACGTACTCCGCTATCGAGACGACAAGATCTGCAGTATTACCGAGTTTCTCGACACCAACCTATTTTACAAACTACTGGAACAATAATTCATTCGCACAGGTTTAATACATGGCTAGACAAATAACACGAAGAGACTTTCTCAACGGCGTTTCCATTGGCCTGGCCGGTGCTGCGGTAATAGGCCCACATACTGCGCTGGCAGAGGCCATAAAATCAGCGTCGGCGCTCTCCAGCGACTATTATCCGCCTGCGTTGACGGGCATTCGCGGCAATCACGATGGTGCTTTTGAAACCTCCCATGCCTTGGCTTGGCGCGGAGAGAAACCTTCCAGCTATCAGGACCTCAACGAGGAATACGACCTGATAGTGGTGGGTTCGGGTATCAGCGGTCTGGCTGCCGCCCTGTTCTATCAGCAGAAGGCCGGCAAAGATGCACGCATCCTGCTACTGGATAACCACGATGAATTTGGTGGCCACGCCAGGCGCAATGAGTTCCATAGCGAGGGCAGGATGTTGCTCGCTCCCGGCGGCAGTGGTAATTTCCAAGATTCACATCTGTATTCCCCGCAATCCAAGCAGTTGGTAAGAGATCTGGGCTTTGATATCGATAAAGTCAGGGCAGCGATGGCGCCCGGTTGGGATCTAGCGAGCCCAGAGTCACAGGTTGGCCTGTATACAGACCGCAAGCACTTCGGCAAAGACAGGGTTATCAACGGGCCCTGGATGGGCGCTTGGTTTGGCATGGGTAACTACTCAGAGCTGATTCAGTCACTGACAGTCCCGGCTGCAGAACAACAGAAACTCATTGCGTTTGTAGAGGGCACTCTGGCGCTGAAGAAACCCCTGCCAGAGAAAAATATCAAGGAGTTTCTCAAGCGCACCACCTATGAGAACTTCCTTAGGGAGTATGTTGGCCTCGCGGAAAATACCTCTTCGCTATGGAATACGGTGATAGGTGTGACTTTCTGCCTAGGCGCCGACTCCATCTCAATTGCCGATGCCGTCAAGTGGGGGTCACCGGGCTTTAGCGTGCTAGGGCAGGAAGCCTATGAGGCTCTGGCAGACAGCATGATACTCGAAGATTCTGACGTGGTATGGATGCCCGACGGCAACGCCTCGTTGGCAAGACAAATGGTAAGGCGTCTGATTCCAGCTGCGGCCCCCGGCAGCACCATCGAAGATCTAATCACGGCCCGTTTCGACTACAACAAACTGGATTTACCGAACCACTCAGTGCGGCTTCGCCTGAACAGCTCCGCGGTTAACGCACATAATAATACCGATGGTTCTGTTTCGGTTAGCTACGTGACTCAGGGTGAAACTTACCGCGTGAAGGGCAAGCATTGCATCATGGCCTGCTACAACGGCATGATACCGCACCTTTGTCCAGAAATGCCCAAGGAGCAGAAAGAAGGCCTTGCTTATGGCGTAAAGACACCGCTGCTAGTGTCGATCGTAATGGTACGAAATCGCCACGCCTTTATTAAGGCCGGAGTGGAAGTGTTCCACTGCCCTACCAGCCCTTACAAAATGGTATCCAGCACCCCACCGGTCTCGATCGGCGACTATCAACACAGCGACGATCCCGATTCGCCGATGCTTATCTATATGCTGACCTCACCAACCGACAAAAACAATGGCAGCCAGAGCGGCCGGGACCTGTATCGCCAGGCCAGGCACAAACTCTACACCACGACATTCGCGGACTATGAGCGGGAGATACGCGAGCAACTGACCGGTATGTTTGGCGCTTTCGGCTTCGATGCCGAACGGGACATCAAAGCGATCACCATCAACCGTTGGTCACACGGCTACGCCTACGATTACATGGATCTATACGACCCTGAATGGCCAGAGGGCGAGGCACCCCACGAACTGGGTCGCAAGCCCTTTGGTCGCATCAGTATTGCAAACTCAGATTCTGAGAATCGGGCTTACCTCGACGGAGCGATCGACGCAGCCTGGCGGGCTGTCAATGAGCAACTGGGCAACGGGTAGCAAGAAGACTGAAACACAAAATAACTGCTAAGCCTGGAGGAGATAATTTCATGCAGAAAACCGAAATGCAAAACCTTTTAGACTATGTGGCAATACGACAACTGAATGCCAAATACAATCGCTATGCCGACCTGGCAGACGGCACGTCGTACTCCAACCTCTTCACGGAGGACGCGGAGTTCAATATCGTCGGCGAGGCAACCTATATCGGACGCGAGCAGATTGCCGCACGCTGCAACGCCACCACGACAGCCGTCCATGTGACTACAGAGCCGGAAATCGACATCAGCGGCGATACCGCCCAGCAACGGGTTCGCATGCTCACCGTTCTCCAGGACGGAAAGGGAACCCGCAATGAATTTGTCGCCTCAGGCTGGTATATCGATGAACTGGAGCGAACCGAGGAGGGTTGGCGCTATCATCGACGCCGGGTAGAACTGGACCTGGATATCAATGCCGTTGTGGCAAAAGTGAAGTAATAGAAACAGCCGCTAACAATTAACAATAATTTTCTAAGGAGTTAACTATGAGTACTACCGCTCGATTGGACAGTCAAATTAACAAAGCCGCATACCTGTCAGCTATCGTCCTTTTCGTGTTCACCGCCGTGAGCATGTTCGGAGTCTATGACGCCCCCGCTGGCAGCACGGCCGCTGAGAAAGTCGCCTGGTTGAACGAAAACAATGGCGCCTTTGTTCTCAGCTGGGTCACCCAGATTGTACAGGTGTTCACACTTGCAACGGTTTTCGCCGCCATCTGCTGGAAGGTTTACCGCGTTAATCCCCTGGCCGCCGTATCAGGCGGCATCGTGCTGATGCTTGGCACCATGGCGATTCTAATCACCAAGGGTACCGAGCTGTGGATCGTTCCCCTGGCCGCCCAAGCTCTGGCCGCGGGATCATCCGGCCAGGAGCCGGGGCTTACCCTGCTCTCCATTAATAGCCAGTCCTACCCTTACAGCCTAACCACCTACTTCGATTACCTGGGGCTGTGGCTCTGGTCGCTGTTCGGACTACTGGTTGCCGGCCCACTGTTTCGATTCTCGACCAGCGCAAAGGTCGCCGCTGTCAGCCTGGGCCTCTTCGGCATTATCTATCCCATCTTTTACGGCTTTCTGATCACCGGTGTAATTCCACTGAGCGAAATCACCAACTACAGTACCTTCATGCTGCTAGCATGGGTTGGGGCATTTGCAATGGGGATTTACTGCCGCGGGGAATCAAGAAACGGCGCGAGCATGACATAGGATAGCGACATGGACAGACAGATAACCCGACGAGATTTTCTCAACGGCCTGTCAATGGCCGTGGCCGGAACCGCAATGAAACGATGCGCCCAAAGCAAGCCTACATCTCGCCAATATGGCATTCGATGTAGTTATAGCTTCTAGCGAGGCGCCAATCGCACAGCGTTTAACTTGTCGCTAACAAGGAAACAACATGAAAGCTGCGCAAAATTACCGACCATTAAAAAAGCTCGCCGTAAGACTTGCCCTCGCCGCCAGCTTGGCAGCCACCTCCCTGACCGCCTCGGCACTCAATATCGTGCTGAGTAACGACGACGGCCTGACCAGCAACATTAAAGCGCTCTACAAGGCCCTCAAAACCGCCGGGCACGATGTGATTGTTTCAACCCCCTGTCAGGGCCAAAGCGGCATGGGTGCTGCAATAATATTTCTTGAGCCGCTCACACCCCTTACTCAAGCCTGCCTGAATAACGCAGCTACCGCTGGTGATGCGGGCGCAGGCCCAGTAACCAAAGTCGAGAAAGGCTTTAACTACAGTGATTTCTCTTATGTTAACGGCACCCCCATCATGGCTACCGCCTATGGTCTAGATATTCTTGCCCCCGCACGCTGGGGCAGTGCACCGGATCTGGTGATCTCCGGCCCCAATCAGGGCCAGAATGTGGGAAGTATCGTTATTAGCTCTGGTACGGTGAGTAACGTTCAGTTTGCTGCCAACAGGGGGATTTCAGCAATTGCTATAAGTGCCGGCGAGAACACCGAAGGTAAAGAGGACAGATCCGGTAACCATAGCGACAACCGTTTATCGCCCATTGTCGCTGATCACGCCGTAGCGCTACTCAGCGAGTTAGAGCAAAAGTCGACTAACAAGCCAATTTTACCGATCGGGCTGGCCCTCAATGTAAACTTTCCAGACGAGGTTACACCATCAAGCACCTGGTCTTTCTCGCGGATTGGTAGCTATGACGCTTACAGGGTCCTGTTTGCTGAGGACCTCTCAAAGGACCCCGTTGCACAAAACTATGGCTTAAAGGGCGTGGCTTTTCCGGGTGTTTCTATAGCCTTCAACAGCGAAAAACCTACTCCCGAACAACAGCATGATGAATCTGTTATCTACGAAACTGCGATCGCTGTCAGCGCCATGCAGGTCGCATACGACCACAGCCCTTCAGGCCAACAATGGCTGCGTAATCGCTTGCTGGGCCTGTTTAAGCAATAGGAATCTTTGCCAAGGAACAGGTAACAGCCAACGGCTTTCTATTGAGGGTTGTTTGTGATCTGATTGGTAATAGTCAGAATCGCTGTGGAGAAAATTAAATAACAAACAAAGCACTACAGTGACG
>CALSSA010000011.1 GCA_943788875.1 uncultured Pseudomonadales bacterium
CATACCGCAGAGGATAGTCTGCTCACCCATCAGATCAGATTTAACTTCGGCAATAAAGGAAGACTCCAGAACACCAGCTCTGTCACCACCTGTGGCGGAGGCATAGGCTTTAGCGATGGCCAGGCCATTACCATTGGGATCATTTTCTGGATGCACGGCAATCAATGTAGGAACACCAAAGCCGCGCTTATACTCTTCACGCACCTCTGTGCCCGGGCATTTGGGTGCAACCATAACCACAGTCAGGTCAGGTCGAATCTGCATGCCTTCTTCAACAATATTGAAGCCGTGGGAATAGGCCAGAGTAGCGCCTTGCTTCATCAGCGGCATAACTGCTGTTACTGCTGCGGTGTGCTGCTTGTCCGGGGTCAGGTTAAGTACCAGATCCGCCGCTGGAACCAGTTCTTCTGCAGTTCCAACCGTAAAGCCATTCTCTGAAGCCCAGAGGAAAGACTGGCGTTTCTCGGTAATGGCCTGCTCGCGCAGGGCATAGGAGATATTCAGGCCGGAGTCACGCATATTTAGGCCCTGATTCAGACCCTGTGCGCCACAGCCAATAATAACGATATTCCAGTCTTTGATAAGATTGCAGCCATCGGTGAATTCGTCGCGATCCATAAAGCGGCATTTACCGAGCTGGGTTAGCTTGTCGCGCAAGCTGAGGGTATTAAAGTAATTAGCCATTGTTATCTCCGGCCACCTGCTAAAGGTGGGTTGCTTTGATTGGTTTGGCCGGCATTGTACGCTTTTATTATCATTGCTTAAAACGATATATGCGCATTATCATATTGCATTTTTTGCAATATTATCCTGATATGGCTATGGTGCAGTTATGGATATTCGATCGTTAGAGCTATTTAAACATTTGGCCAGCAGTCTGCACTTTGGTCGCACTGCTGCAGCCTGTCACATTAGTCCCTCAACGTTAAGCCGGTCCATTCAGCGTCTTGAAGACCAGCTCGGTAGTCAATTATTGATTCGCGATAATCGCTCGGTACTCTTAACGGCCGAGGGCAAAAAGTTGCTGGCCTATGCCGATCAGCAGATTGAGAACTTTGCCTCCCTCAAGCAGTCCTTGAATCAGTCGCAGACTGAGCTTTCCGGGTCTGTAAAACTCTACTGTTCGGTGACCGCCTCCTATTCCTATCTGCCGCCACTGTTGGAAAAGTTCCGCCTCGCCCATCCCAATATCGATATTAATCTAGATACAGGGGATGCCGCTGAGGGCATTGAGCAGATCAAAAGCCAAAAGGTAGATCTGGCGATTGCGGCGCGGCCTGACGACTTGCCCTCGAGCATTCATTTCCAGACGATTGCCACTGTGCCATTGGCCATTACCGCCCCGGCTATTAATTGCGCTGTGCAAAAGGCGCTGCAGGCAGACGAGATTGACTGGGCCAATATGCCGATTATCTTGCCCGAGCATGGTGTTGCCAGAAAGCGTTTTGAGCAATGGTTCAGGCTTAGATATGGGGGCCGCCCCAATGTCTATGCCCAGGTTTCCGGGCAGGAGGCTCTGGTGAGTATGGTGGCTCTGGGCTGCGGGATTGGGCTTTCACCTATTGTGGTAGTGGATAATAGTCCGGTCAAAGATCGGGTGGAAATATTGCCTGATACCAGCATTCCTCCCTTTGATCTTGGGCTCTGTTGTTTTAAGAAAAAGCTGGATGATCCTATAGTGGCAGAGTTTATGGCGATGGCTACCCAGCCATAGGCCCTTGTATCGCGGTGTCAGCTGTTTGTATACTAAAGCGAATAAGACAATAAATAACAATATAACAAGGGGAACTAAGATGAAAAATTTGATTATTGGTATTTTGGCAACACTAGTCTTGGCTGGCTGTTCGACAGATAAAGGCACAGATGTGCCCCAGGCTACAGCAGAAGAGCAAGAGGTCCTGTTCAGTGTTGTCGGGCAGACTTTTTACAATGAATTTATTCCTTGCACCGGTGGCGATGATTACAGCCGAGAGGCCGCTGAGGAGATGGTGGCCGAATGGCGCGCTGCCGGATTACCTGGGGATATTCTTGGTGCTTGGGGCTATGAGCCGGCGAGTGAAAACAATCAGTTCCCCAATGGTTGGTGGGAATTGCAGTGGACCACGAAAGAAGCTGCAGACGCAGGGTGGCAGCAATGGGCCGCCAGTGAAGCTGCTCAAGCCTGGTCGACTAAATATCAATCTGTAATGACCTGCGATGAAGCTAATAGAGTGTCCTGGGACTTCCATTTTGCCCGCGACCCCTACGGCTTTGGCGAGCTGGGTGAGTCAGGTGAGTTTTTTGCCGCCTATGCGCCATGCAACCTCAATGAAGGCAAGACCATGGCAGATGTCGACGGGGCAGTTGCCCAGTACAATGGCTGGCTCGATGGCCTGGATGCCTCAACAGTAGACTTTTATGCCTATGGTATTTATGCCAGCAATGCCGGCTCGGATGATTCCGTGGATCTATTTTTCGGCAACTTCCACTCAACTCCGGAAGCTATGCAGGCGGGCAATGAAGCCTGGATGGCCACGGGCGGTGATGCGAAGGCAGCCCTTGAGGCAGCTATGACCTGTAATAATCCAGAGCTGCACAATGCCAAGCTGTTATATGACCCCTCAAATCCTGACTTTTCCTAAGTCAATTTTGACGGTTAATTAAATCAGGGTTGCGCAGGCAGCCCTTTTTTATACCCACAGCGTAAACAGATATCAGGCAATCCCAGGCTTTGTATCGGATATAGTCTGTTATCATCTATGAGATTTAAATAGCAGGGCTAAACCTATCGACGATTTAATATTAAGCTGGCTCACCAACAATAAGCAGCATGCATGGATGAGTATTCCGCTGCTGGCATTTCTTGAGGCATGCCCGGGCATTGGTTTGCTGGTATCCGGGGTTATTTTGCTGAGTGTTTCTACTCTTCTCTATACCGAGCAGCTGGTCAGCCTTGCCCAGATAATTCCTCTCGCCTTTGCCGGTGCCTGTCTTTCAGACCATATGGGCTTTTATCTCGGACGCTGGTTTGGTCCTAAAATCCATCACACTGAGTTTGCGCAGAAACGGGCGAGTGAATTCCAGCGCGCTGAGGCTTTTATACTAAAGCACGGCGCATTGGCAGTTGTCTTTGGCCGACTGATTCCTGCGGTGAGAAGTCTGGTGCCTATGATGGTGGGCGTCAGTGGAACCCGGTCCCTAAGATTTTCTTTGAGCGATACTCTGGCCTGCGCCATTTGGTCGGCTGGTCTTGGTTTGCTGGTGATTGGTCTGGATAAACTAATCCCTCAATAAACCACTCTCGTATTCAGCGATTCCCTTATACGGAGTTCATGGATGCTATAAAAAGGGCCGCGCTGAGGGCTTAAATAAGGTCTCTAATGCACTATTTGAGAAGGCTACTCAAGGTAATGTCACAGCTATGATTTACTACTTAAAGGTCAGGGATCGCGAAAACTGGGGTTAAAACCAGCCGGAGCCTTTGAGAGAGATACCACCTATGCAGATTGTTGTGGATGGCAGGGCGTAAGATATTTTTCTAATTAGGAGTAATCACTTATATGTAGTTTTTATGTAGGCAACCAAATTGCGCTTGTCTATATATTTAAGTTATACCCGACGTTTCTTTAGCCTGACCGTGAATCACTTGCGGGATGTACTTTATTTAAGCCGCTTTAAGTGCTGCACACCCAAAACGCCAACCTGCTGGGAACTCCTCTAATAGCTCTGGATCGAGAAAGGCCCCAGAAGTGGTAGCCGTTACCTCTATCACAGCATAACCTTCTTTGCCGTGTGCTTAGGTTGTGGCACATATTTTCTTGCGCTGTGGTTGCCCAGCGAGCAGAAAGGTTTCTATCCGCCAAAAGGACAGGGATTGAGTCATGTAGTGATTTGATTTTTATGATTATTTTGGTAGCTACGGGTGGACTTGAACCACCGACCCCAGCATTATGAATGCTGTGCTCTAACCAGCTGAGCTACGTAGCCACAATTTTGTGCAGACCCTGTGGGGCAGGGGCGCGCATTTTCGCCAGATGGGGCGCTTTTGTCAAGAACTTCACTGCTGTGGTTGCCCTGATAACCAATTGCTGGAGATTCCAAGGAAATCTCCTATCTTATGTGACCAAGATCACATAAGTCACAATCTATAGGTACTGTTATACATTACTGTTAGTTTGTTCCTCATATTTTTACTGATGTTTCCCATAATACACCTATGCCTCTGGCCGAGGTCTTTTTGGCGTTGTCTGGGCTGCTGCTTAGAAAGCTATGTGAAACTGGGTTACCCTGAAGTTCTCTGTTTTTCAAACTAGGTATCAGTGCTAATAACAGGCGGCAGTGTTAAATCGACCTCGGTCAGAGGTTTTTATTGCCCAGCCCCATACTCTACTCGGTATATCTGCCCGCCCAAATCGTCGGTGATATAAAAACGGCCCTGGCTGTCCTGAGTGACATCTGCGGGCCGCCCCATAATGCCGTCGTCGGCTAAAAATCCGCTGACAAAGTCACGGCTGTCAATATTACCCTGATCATCCCAGTGCAGCGAGATGACCTTATAACCATCCAATACGGAACGATTCCATGAGCCATGCAACGCTACCAGCGCGGTGCGATTAAAGCCTTGAGGGAGGTTTCTGTGCGCCTCAACGAAATGGATACCCAGTGGTGCGTTGTGGGGGCGAAAATTAAAGGCGGGTGCTATAGCAGAGCGGGCAAGGTCTGGTCGCTTATCGCCAAAATCAGGGTCAGGTATATTGTCACCATTAACGTAGGGCCAGCCATAAAATCCATTTTCAACCACTAGGTTGAGCTCGTCTGGGGGGAAGTTATCACCCAGCAAATCTCGAGCATTTACGGTGGCATAGAGATCGCCGGACCAGGGTGCCCAGTCGAAGCCTACTGAGTTTCGTAATCCTCGCGAATAGATTTGTGGATTGCTGCCGTCAAGTTCTGATTGCAACATTGCGGCATATCTAGGGTCTTCCGGTTCGCAGACATTGCAGGGGGACCCCACCGCAACATAAAGCTTGCGATCGGGGGAGATGCCTATAGCCTTAGCTTTGTGAATAAGGTCATAGGGCAGATCTTGGAGAACGACTTGAATCTTGCCAGCAAGACTGGCAGTGCTGTGGTCAAAGGCCACTCGGCTAACCGTGCCGCTCTCACTAAAGTACAGCCAGTCACCGTCAAATAATATGCCCTGAGGTTCATTGAGACCATCAATTAATACTGTTTGAGTTTCGGTTGTACCGTTTTGGTCTCTGTCCTGCAGCAATAAAATCTGGCCGCGGTCAGCGATGGTTGCCACCAGATCATCTTGTTCTGTGGTCGCTAAAAAGCGCACATAGCCAAGGTCTTTAGCGACCAGTTTAAGGCTAAAACCCTCCGGTACCTTTAGAGTAGATTCTTCGGCAGCATGGACTGAGGTATTAAGGCCGGCAACTGTGCTTACCATTAACCAAAAGCCACTGAGTCCACCTGGGGTGATGGCGGCTATATAGCCGGTGCCGGCTATTATTATTGCGAGCAGGCCTATGCCTGCGCCTTTTGCGACTTTTGTAAACATAGATGTAACCTGTATTGTCGGTATTTAATTATTATTCTATTTCTTGTCTTTGGCCACGGCTGTGGTGATTGAGCCAGCTACTACAAGGAAGGCGCCCAACAGCGAAATAGTCCCTAAGGGTTCTATGGTAACGCCGGTTATAGGGATGAGTTGCACAATGCTAACTGTAAGCAAAGGCGTCACTGCAATGGTTGCACTGACCCTGGATGCCTCGATATGCACCAGAGCTTCGGCAAAACATCCGTAAGCAATGATTGTGTTGAGACCGCAAAAGGTAAGAAGGGCCCATTGTATGTTCGTGAGCTGGCCCAAGACGGAAAAGTCACAAAAGGGCAAAAATAAAAGAGTGCCAAGCCAATATATAGCCAGCATGGTTTCTTGTGAGGTGAATTCTTGCAGCAGAATTTTCTGCATGATGGCATAGCCAGTCCAGCAGACTGCGGCCAGTGAAATTATCAGTAGACCCAAGCCATAATCATTGAGATCTATAAAAATATCCCCCAGATGATGATTAAAAAATAATACCAGACCTGAGGCAAAGGCGAAAAAGCCAAACCATTGGGTGCTAGAGAAGGATTCTTTAAACAGAAAAACCCCTGCCAGCAATAGCAGCATTGGGGCAATTTGAATCATCATCTGGGCAGCCTCAGGGCCGGTTCGCTCTAAGCCAAAAATATACAGGCCATAGTTGCCAGTTAGCAATAACCCGGCCGCCAGAAGCTGAAAAAACAGGCGCGGCGAGCGCAACTTGCCATAATTGGGCAGTCGCCTGCGCGCCACAAGATAGGGCGTCATCAGTACCGCTGCTAAAGACAGGCGAAAAAAAGTGGTGGTGATTGGGTCTAATGTCACCATCACACCCTTTAGCGCAATTGGCAGCACGCCCCACATAGCAGCAGTGGACAGGGCAAGTAATGCCCCCAGTCTCCAGCGTCCGGAGACGGCGCTCACGAGTCGCTACACATTAAAGCGGAAGTGAATTACGTCGCCATCCTTAACTATGTAGTCCTTTCCTTCAAGACGCCATTTGCCAGCGTCTTTTGCTCCCTGCTCGCCATTGCCTGCGATATAGTCGTCGTAGCCGATAATCTCGGCACGAATAAAGCCTTTTTCAAAATCTGTGTGAATCTTGCCCGCTGCGTTGGGAGCTGTTGCACCTACAGGGATAGTCCAGGCGCGAACTTCTTTTGGCCCTGCCGTAAAGTAGGTCTGCAGACCCAGCAGATTGTAGCCAGCGCGAATCACACGATTCAGTCCCGGCTCTTGCATACCCATTTCTTGCAAAAATTCGATTTTCTCTTCGTCTTCGAGCTCGGATATTTCTGCTTCCAGCTTATTACAGATGGGCACAACCGCAGAGCCTTCGGCTTCGGCAATTTTGGTTACTGCATCCAGATAGGGGTTATTTTCAAATCCTTCTTCATCCACATTGGCAATATACATGGTGGGCTTGAGGGTCAGCAGGCTGAGAGGCTTAAGCAGTTTTAATTCATCATCAGTCAGCTCAAAGGAGCGCAGTGGCTTGGCTTCATTGAGATGGGGCAGCACTTTTTCGGCCACTGCTTTGAGCGCTATAGCGTCAGCATCTTTGCCTTTGGCTGCTTTGGAGGCACGCAGTATGGCTTTTTCGACACTGTCGAGATCAGCTAGTGCCAGTTCGGTATTGATTACATCGATATCATCCGGCGGATTGATTTTGCCTTCCACATGAATGACATTTTCGTCGTCGAAGCAGCGCACTACATGGGCAATGGCATCGGTTTCACGAATATTGGAGAGAAACTGGTTGCCCAGGCCTTCGCCTTTGGATGCTCCAGCCACCAGACCTGCAATATCAACAAACTCCATGCTGGTGGGAATCGTGCGCTCTGGATTAACAATCGCCGAGATTTTGTCCTGACGGGGATCGGGGATAGGCACCACACCCGTATTGGGTTCAATAGTGCAGAACGGAAAATTTTCCGCGCCTATGCCTGCCTTGGTCAGTGCATTAAATAAGGTCGACTTACCAACATTTGGCAAACCAACAATCCCGCAATTAAAACCCATTTTGTATTTCCTTTGCTCTGGCTCTAATTAGCCAGGTATTAAAGACTGTGTAAGGCAGTCATGGCCTTTTCCCAATGACCCTCTACTGCAGTGGGCAAGTGGCGCAGTGCATCATCTATACTGTTTGCAATCAACTGCTGATCATTGGGTGACGCTTTCTTAAGTACATAATCGGCCACCAGATTGGCCTGACCTGGATGGCCAATGCCAATGCGCAGACGGGCAAAATCTTTGTTATTGCCCAGGCTTTTAATGGTGTCACGCAGACCATTATGGCCACCGTGGCCGCCAGCTTTCTTAAAGCGGACAATGCCTGGGTCCATATCCAGTTCATCATGTACCACCAGAATATTTTCTGGTGCAATCTGATAGAACCTAGCCAGTGCGGCAACAGACTTGCCGCTGAGATTCATAAAGGTGCTGGGTATCAGCAGACGCACATCTCGACCGGCAATACTGACCCTTGCGGTATCACCGAAGAATTTGCTCTCATGCTTGAGTTCCGTATGCAGAGATTTTGCCAGCTCCAGAACCAAGTCAGCCCCGACATTATGTCGCGTCCGTTCATAGTTGGGGCCGGGATTTCCCAGCCCTACTATTAACTCTACGGGCGCGTCCAATGTCAGGGCCTACTTAAAGGGCAGAGGCGAAGATTACTCTTCGCTTGCGCCCTCGTCACTGTCAGCAGCATCAGCATCAGCATCTGGTGCCGGTGCGGCTTCATCTAAATCTTCGTCCTTAGCTTTTGACTTGTTAACAGCTGCAATTGGCAGATCGTGATCCGCACCTTGGTTCAGAGCAACGGACTCGACGCCTTTTGGCAGTTTGATATCAGAGATATGCAGAGTCTGGCCAAGATCAACTTCGGCCATATCAACTTCGAGATACTCAGGCAGATCTTTTGGCAGGCACATGATCTCCAGCTCAGTCATGCTGTGGGAAATCAGACCACCACTCTGCTTAACGCCGATACAGGCTTCTTCGTTGATAAAGTGCAGAGGCACTCGAGTCTGCAGCTTGGTGTTCTTGCTGACGCGCAAGAAATCCATATGCAACACAAGTAATTTTGCAGGATGACGCTGTACGTCCTTAATAATAACGTCTTCAGACTTGCCATCGATATCCATAGCAATAATGTGAGAATAGAACGCTTCGTTTTCCAGCGCTTTCATCACGTCTTTGTGGATCAGAGTAATTTTAGCGGGGTCTTTCTTTCCGCCATAGACAATTGCTGGTATTTCACCGGCCAGACGACGCAGGCGGCGGCTCGCACCTTTCCCTGTATCCTCGCGACCTTTCGCATGTAATGTAAAATCAGTAGACATAATAGTCTCCAATGTTGTGCCAAAACAGACCGCGACCAGACCTGTAATGGGGTTTTGTGCCCCGAAATTGAGGCGATTTAAATAGTGCTTGCCGTCCAGTCTTTAAGACTAGTCGAACATGGCACTAATAGATTCTTCGTTGCTAATGCGGCGCACCGACTCACCCAGAAGTTTACCCAACTGCAGGGTACGGATCTTTTTGCACTTTTTAGCTTCATCGCTCAACGGGATACTGTTGGCTACAACCAACTCGTCCAGCTGAGAGTTATTAATATTGTCGATTGCACCACCGGATAACACTGCGTGGGTAGCGTAGGCTACAACTTTGGTAGCGCCATTTTTCTTCAGAGCTTCTGCGGCTTTGCACAATGTGCCTGCAGTGTCGACGATGTCATCGACCAGCACACAGGTGCGGCCATCAACTTCACCAATCAGATTCATGACTTCACTTTGATTAGACGTGGGACGACGCTTGTCAATAATCGCCAGATCGCAGCCTAGCTGCTTGGCCACTGCTCTTGCCCGAACTACACCGCCAACATCTGGCGATACAACCTGCAAATTCTTGTAATTTTGACGCTCAATATCACCCAGCAGCACTGGTGCGCCGTAGACATTATCAACTGTGCAGTTGAAAAAGCCCTGAATCTGTTCTGCGTGGAGATCGACGGTTAGTACCCGATCGACACCAGCATTGGAAAGCATGTCAGCAACCACTTTGGCGCTAATGGGTACACGCACTGAGCGCACACGGCGATCTTGGCGGGCGTAACCGAAGTAGGGAACAACTGCAGTAATACGGCCAGCAGATGCGCGGCGCAGTGCGTCGATCATCAATACCAGTTCCATAAGATGCCTGTTGGTTGGTGCACAGGTCGGTTGCACGACAAAAACATCATGACCGCGGACATTTTCGCGAATCTCAATATTGATTTCGCCATCCGAAAATAATGATACGAGAGCATCACCGAGCGGAATCCCGAGTGTGCGAGCGATTTCATTTGCCAGTTCCGGGTTTGCGTTCCCGGAGAAGACCATTAATCTAGACACGTCAATTTTCCTGGTATTCATAATAAAGATATGGCTGGGGCGGGAGGATTCGAACCTCCGATGCCGGGATCAAAACCCGGTGCCTTAACCACTTGGCCACGCCCCAGTAAAAAAGTTTTCCAATTGCTGATGCAGAGAAGAGCGATTTTCGCCCCGCGCTATAAACGCATTCCACTGTTTTGGCACTAGACTCAAGGCCTCTTGTGCCTCTGTCTCGCTGTCAAAACTGCAAAATACACTAGCACCAGTACCAGTCATCAGCGGGTTACTGTAAGCCTTTGCCCAATCCAACACCTGTTTCACTGCTGGGTAGAGCTTTTCGACTACAGATTGGCAGTCATTCCTGTACTGCTCCCCTGAGAGGGCGCGTATTTTGATGGGTGAAGAGTTCCTTGTCAATTGAGGATTTGAAAAAATTTCAGCTGTGGAGATATGTACATCTGGCGTGATCACCAAATACCATTGTTTGGGAATATCCAGTGGCGTCAAAAGCTCACCAGTTCCCTCGGCAAAAGCGCTATTTCCATGCACAAAAATCGGTACATCTGCACCGAGTTTAGCCCCTAATTGAGCTAAGGCATCGGACTCTAGGCCGCATTGCCAAAGGTGGTTCAGCCCAACCAGTACAGTTGCTGCATTGCTACTGCCGCCGCCCAGGCCTGCGCCCATTGGGATTTTTTTATCCAGTACAATATCGCAGCCGCTGCTGCAGCCAGTCTTCGCCTGCAGCAGTTTCGCGGCGCGGACAATTAAATTATCTTCTGCAGTAACGCCCTCGATCTGCGGGCTGACGGTGATTTTGCCAGTGGAATTGCTAGCAAAGGTCAGACTGTCGCCATAATCTAACAGTTGAAATAGCGTTTGCAGGTCATGATAGCCATTGTCGCGGCGACCGGTAATATGCAAAAACAAATTTAGCTTTGCCGGTGAGGGCAATGTAACAGAAGGCATGGTTGGTAACCGCTGATTACTTTACTGGTGGATTCCAGTCTGATATTACCAGCTTAAAGCTTTGCGCCCCAAGTTGACCGCTGATTTTTCTCGGCAATTGACCGTCTCTGGTCATGCGGTAGCGGGAAAAAGAAAGTTGCCACCCCTCTTGGATAAAACTGCTGGCAGTGCCAGCTGGGCTGACAATCAGATCCATAGCCTTGGGCATAGAGGGGCTGGGGAGACCGCGCACCCACCAGCTCAGGGCATCGACTGGGATTGGCAGACCAGTAAAGCGGGCCGCCAGCAATTCAGGGCTGTCGACATAACGCTGATCACCTTGCTGCATCTGTGCGCTGGTTTGATCGCCTTGGATCAGAACATTGCCAACACCCATTGGACCGCTCAGACGCAGCTGATAATGCTGTTGATTCTGTGACCATTGCAAATTTGCACTGCCACCCCGCTCTGGAGACTTGAATCCTAGTTTTCCTCGGAGCTGCCACTGGTCGAATGCTGCAAGCTCAGCCCGATGCTGATTCCAATCTTTGGTGTGGCTGATGGGGGGCTGATGGCTGCAGCTAGCTATAAAGGTTAGGCTCAGTAATAGAATGGACGCTTTCATTGTGTTGCACCCAGTCTATCCATGGCTTCGATAATTGCTTGATAGCCTGGTGCTTGCTGCAGGCCCTGTTGCCATGTTTTAAGGGCTGCGTCAGAATCACCCATCACCCATTGCACCTCACCTAGATGAGCCGCTATTTCCGGGTCCGGCAGCAGAGCCAGTGCCTTTTGCAGATACTTCAGTGCTTCTGCCAGCTCTCCTAGCTTATAAAGCACCCAGCCCATGCTATCGATAATGGCTGGATCTCCCGGGTTAAGTAAGTAGGCTCGTTTGATTAACCGGTAAGCCTCATCCTGGCGATCAGTATGCACAACCATGCTGTAACCCAGAGCATTGAGCGCTGAGGCATTGTTTTCATCCTGGTCAATTAAAGCGCGAAGGTCCTGTTCTGCGAGAGCAAAGTTATCCTGCCGTTCGGCAACCATGGATCTGGCATACAGCAGTTGACTGTCATTGGGAAAGCTATTGAGACCATCGCTGAGGATCGACAGGGCTGATTCTGGCATTTGCAGACTGACCAGCAGATTGGATTCGATTTGAAACAGGGTCACCGCCTGCTCTGGCTGTTCTGCGCGCAGACGCTGCAAATTCTGTCGCGCGGCACTGAGGCCATATTGTTGATTGATCAATACCGTAAGTCTGGATACAGCTGGAAGATAGTTGCGCCCAAAACGTACCTGAGAATAATGTTTGATGGCACTGGTAATATTCCCTCTGCCCTCGGTAATACTGCCCATATGAAACTGTGAGTCGGCACTGAGGCTGGGTCGCTGAGAGGCCTGAGCAAATAACCCCATAGCTCTGTCGCTCTGCCCCTGATTGTGCAGCAACAGGGCCAGCAAGAAATTGATCTCCTGATCTGCCGGATCTTCAACGCGCAGGGCTTCAAATTCAATAATCGCCTGCTGCAGATCTGTGATGGTCAATAAGCGAGCATATTGCAGACGCAGTTTGCGATCCTCTGGGTGCCGCTGCAACGCATCGCCAATCAGGGTGGCAGCTTCATCAATGCGATCCTGTTGGTGCATAAGTTGCGCCAGCAGTAGCACGCCGGGTTGATTGTCTGGTTGCAGCTGCAGAAACTCCGTCACTGTCTGCTCTGCAATCTCCAACTCAGCGATACTACGATAGAGAATCGCTCTGGCTAGCATTACAAATGGTTGCCGTTCGGCACTCAGGTTGAGACTCTGGTAAGCCGCGATCAATTCCTTGGTTTGCGTATCAGTCATCTGTATCGAAGTGACTGCAAGGAAAGCGTCTAAGTCAGCTTCCTGAGCATAGAGCCAGCTGGCATGGAGCAGGGCATTGATGGCATCTCCCTGAATAGCATAGGCCTGCAGTGCAGCTCGGTGTGCCTTTGGGTCCTCGGGTGCCACATCAATCCAAAGTAATGCTGTTTCCAGACTGGCACTGTTATCACGTACATAATCGGCGACCCGCGCTGCCAGTTGAATTACACCTGGATCGCGGGTCTGGTGGGCCTGCACTAGATACTTTTCCAGGGCCAGTTCAAATTGGCTGCGATTCAGCGCGATATCAGCCACCAATAGGTCATAGAGGCTATCGGCAGCAAAGGGTTTAGCTGGCAGTTCAGCCGTCTTTACTGTCTCAGGTTTAACCGGGTCGGCATCGGCAGCTTGCTTTTGGGGAGCTGTGGAACAGCCGCTCAGCGTAAGCAGGCAGGGAAGAATCAGGTGGCAAACAAGTTTTTTCATACTGTTATTTTCTAGGATATATCTAGTTAAGACAATTTTTGTGTAGAAAGTTTAAAGCGCCTAGACAGTAGCATAGCTCAGACTGTTGTTATGCTGGGTAAATGATTTTTCTTTTGATTTATATCTCGACCTCCTTTTGCAGGCGAGACTGGTGTAAAATCCGCAGCTTAATAAAGCGACTCAGCAACTTGCGAAAGGCAATATCTAGACGTTAATGGGCATCTTAGCATTTGGTATCAACCATAAATCAGCCTCGGTAGATCTCCGCGGGCGGATTGCTTTTGCGCCGGAAATAGTGGTTGAGTCACTGCAGTCTGCCCTGAGCATTATGGGCGCGGCAGAGATGGCCCTGCTGTCTACCTGCAATCGCACGGAGATTTATCTCAGTGGCGATATCAGCGACGAGCAGCTACTAAGCTGGTTGGCTGAGAGCAAAAATATCAATATCGAAGAGCTGCAGGACTGTTTTTACTGTCATCGTGATCAGCAGGCTATTCGACATATGATCAGCGTTGCCAGTGGACTTGATTCTCTGGTGTTGGGCGAACCGCAAATCTTTGGTCAAATTAAGTCTGCGTATTCAGTGGGTCGTGAAGCGGGCACGGTGGCAACAGAACTCAATCAGGCATTCCAGCAGGCCTTCGCTGCAGCCAAGCGGGTGCGCTCGGAAACCGCTATTGGTCAAAACCCTGTGTCGGTAGCCTATGCTTCAGTCAGTCTGGCAGAGCAGATTTTTGCTAATCTCAATACAGCTCATGCGCTGCTAATCGGTGCAGGCGAAACTATTGAACTGGTTGCTCGTCACCTTCAAGAAAAAAATATTCGCCAGATTACCGTGGCGAATCGCACATTGACCAGAGCTCAAGAATTAGCTCAGGACTTTTCCGCTGAAGCTATTTTGCTGTCGGATATCCCCGATTATTTGCACCAGGCCGATATTATTATTTCCTCCACGGCCAGCCAGCTGCCGATTTTGGGTAAAGGTGCGGTTGAGTCAGCGCTGAAAAAGCGCATGCACAAGCCGTTATTTATGGTAGATATCGCGGTGCCTCGAGATATCGAGCCAGAGGTTGAAGAACTAGCCGATGTCTATCTCTACACAGTGGATGACCTTCAAGAGGTGATTCAGGACAATCTACGGGCGCGCCAGATTGCTGCCGACAAGGCTCTTGATATTATTGATGAGGAGGTCGAAAGCTGGTCCACCAAACAGCGGGCCCTGGCCGTTGTAGATACCATTAAAGCCTTCCGTGACAGTGTAGAACTGATTCGCGATAGTGAAGTGGATAAAGCCCTGGCTGCTTTGGAACGTGGTCAGGATTCAGCGAAAGTGATCAATACATTGGCGCGCAACCTGACCAATAAGCTACTGCACAAACCAACTACTCGTCTTAAGCAGGCAAGTGAAGAGGGGCGTGAAGACACTATTGATGCCACTCATGAACTCTTTGACCTAAAGAAAAAATAACTATGAAAGCATCCATACTGGCCAAGCTAGACAGTCTCTCCGAACGCTATGAAGAAGTGGGCGCCCTGATGAGTGACCCGGATATTATTGGCGACCAGAACAAGTTTCGCGAGCTGTCCAAGGAATATGCCGAGCTTGAGCCTGTGGTGAAATGTTATCTGAGCTTTCAGGAAGTGGTTGGCAATATCGATGAAGCCAAATCTCTGGCCAAAGATTCGGATCCGGATATGCGTGCCATGGCCCAAGATGAACTCAAAGAGGGCGAAAAGCAGTTAGAGATACTTGAACTTGAGCTGCAAAAGCTGCTGCTGCCCAAAGACCCCAATGATCATAAAAATGTGTTTCTGGAAATCCGTGCTGGTACAGGTGGTGACGAGGCTGCAATTTTCTCTGGCGATCTATTTCGCATGTACAGCAAGTTTGCTGAGACCTGCCGCTGGAAGGTTGAAGTGATGAGTGAAAACTCCGGCGATCATGGCGGCTATAAAGAAATTATTGCTCGTATTGTGGGTACTGGGGTTTATTCTCAGCTCAAGTTTGAGTCTGGCGCTCATCGCGTACAGCGGGTTCCCGACACTGAGTCCCAGGGCAGAATCCACACCTCTGCCTGCACCGTGGCAATTATGCCTGAGGCCGACGCGCAGGATGCCATTGAAATCAATAAGGGCGACTTGCGGGTAGATACCTTCCGCGCCTCTGGTTCTGGTGGGCAGCATGTTAACAAAACCGATTCGGCTATTCGTTTAACCCATCTGCCCACTGGCATGGTGGTGGAATGTCAGGACGAGCGCTCGCAGCATAAAAACCGTGCCAAGGCGATGGCGGTACTGCAGGCGCGACTGGATTCGGCGCAGGATGATGCTGCAGCCAAAGAGCAGTCCGAACAGCGCAAGAGTTTGGTGGGTAGCGGCGATCGCTCAGAGCGTATTCGCACTTACAATTTTCCTCAGGGCCGGGTCACGGATCACCGCATCAATCTGACCCTGTATAAGCTTGCTGAGATTATGGAAGGTTCTCTGGGTGATCTGGTGCAGCCACTAGTCAATGAATTTCAGGCCGAACAGTTAGCCAGTCTGGCTGACTAATGACCACAGTCGCAGATCTGCTGGGGCGCAGTGCCCAGCTTAGTCCAGCCAGCGACAGTGCTCAGCTGGATACTGAGCTATTGCTCTGTCACAGCCTCAATGTAGACCGCACCTGGTTAAAAACTTGGCCCGATCATCAGCCACAGTCAGCTGACATCGCTCAGTTTGAGCGGCTGTTTAAGCGTCGCCTCAATGGTGAGCCCGTAGCTTTTATTATTGGTACCCAGGGTTTTTGGAGCCTTGAGTTGTGCGTTTCCCCCGATACATTAATCCCCCGCCCCGAGACCGAACTGCTTGTTGAGGCCGCTCTGCAGCTAGATCTTGCCGCTAACAGCCAGGTGTTGGACCTGGGCACAGGCACAGGTGCCATTGCACTGGCGTTAGCGGTGGAGAAGCCTCATTGGCAGGTTACCGGAGTTGATGTGCAGCCCAAGGCAGTGGCATTGGCAGAGCGCAACCGGCAGTTGCATCAACTCGACAATCTGAGTCTTTATCAGAGTGACTGGTTCTCGGCCATCGCCAGAACCCAAGCAACATTTGATTTGATCCTTAGCAACCCGCCTTATATAGAGGCAGATGACCACCATCTGTTTGAGGGTGATGTGCGTTTTGAACCGGCCTCGGCACTAGTGTCCGGTGCCGATGGTCTGGATGATTTAAGGCTGGTGATAGGGCAGAGCGGCGGCTTCCTGCGTCAGGATGGCTGGCTGATGGTAGAACATGGCTACAATCAGGGCGCCGCGGTGAGAGAACTATTTAATGCGGCGGGCTTTAACGCTGTGGAAACCCGGGTTGACTATAACCAGCTCGATCGCATTACTCTGGGCTGCCTGTCGGAACCCTATTGAGACACCCGGCGAATCTTGTCTTTAGACACCAGATTCCAGCGGTAGAGCATGGCCAGACTGGCGATTGACGATGCGATGATCAATCCCGCCCAAAATCCAAATACGCCCATAGGTTCTCCCCAGAAGTCTGTCAGCGCCAGGCTGTAGGCAATAGGGAAGGCGATAACCCAGAAAGCGATAACCTGAATAATCAATGGCCCGCGGGCATCTTTATAGCCTCGCAGCGCACCACTGCAGGACATCTGCAATGAGTCAAAGCAGCCCAGAGCGGCGGAGAAGAAGAATAGGCTGGCGGCAATGATCTGCACTTCGGCTTCCGGGCTAAACATCGCAGCAAAATCATGGCGCAAAAGAATTTTTACAGCGCCGAGAAATATTGCCAGCAAGAACACTAGTTTAAAACCAGTGATGCAGATTTTTCTCGCCGCCACAGGGTCCAGTCGCCCCTGGGCATGGGATACCATAATAGTTAGAGCCTGACCTACTCCTAGAGGAATCATATAGGCCAGTGAATCGAGATTATTGGTGATGGCATGCGCCCCGAGCACATTGGCGCCCAAATGGGCGATCAGCATGGGGATAACGGCAAAGAAGCCGACCTCAGCCGCAATGGTTAATGAGATGGGGATGCCCAGCCTCAGGATATCACCGATAGCAGCGGTGCTTGGCGCTGAAAACTGCCCGTACAGTTGCAGATGTTTTAGATTGTTAGCCTGACGGCCATAGATAACCATGGCCAGCAGTAAAAACACCATTACCACAGTGGTTGCCCAGGCCGCACCTATGCCGCCCATAGGAGCAAAGCCAAGCTTACCGAACACCAAGATATAATCGAGAATGCCGTTGAGCACAAAGGCCAGACAGTTAAATACCATCACCGGCCTGATATCACCGATCCCTTCAAACGTGGCGCGAAAGGCGAAAAAAGCCGGAAACATAAAGCCAGTAATCAGGTAGGGCAGCAGGTAGCCCCGGGCAATGCGATAGACCTCCGGAGAAATATCCAGACGGCCAAGCAGATAAATACCCAGCAGTATGGCACCGCAGACTAATACCCCCATCGGTAGCGACAGCCACAGACCCTGTTGAAACTGGAAGCGCACTCGGTCAGTTTTTCCTGCGCCCCAAAAGTTGCCAATAATTGGACTGTTGCCAATCATTATGCCGATGACCAGCAGATTGATCATGGCCCAGATGCTGCCCCCGAGCTGCAGTGCAGCCAAATCATCTGCGCTGACCTGACCGGCCATATAAATATCAGTCACAGTCATACCGACCACGGCAATCTGACCAAGCATCAATGGACCGGCGAGGCGCAAGAGGACGCCAGCGTCTTGCACAAATGTTGAGGGTTTTACGGAAGTTGTCATGCCGGGCTACTGTTCCTATGACTCGCCATTCTGAGTTAATGGCATTGGCAAAGAAAGCGAAATCTGCACCCAATTGAAAGAGGCCGTCAGACAGCTCGTTGAATCAGGAATTTTTTTCCAGCATCGGGCTCTAACTCGCGGTAAACAGCAGTATCAATCACATTTATTTACAAAGGGAGTTGTCTATGCAGGCGCTAGTTAGTTTGTTTTATCTATTTGTCGAAAAATTAAGATCTATTGAATGGTTGGGTTCTCTGGCACTGCGCCTTTATCTGGCGCCCATATTTATTGGGGTAGGCGCCCATAAGTTTGCCCATTTTGACGATATGGTTGCCTGGTTTGGCAACCCGGACTGGGGCCTCGGATTACCGCTGCCAACACTAATGGTGTTTCTGGCTGCCAGCGCTGAACTGCTGGGCGGCTTTGCCTTGCTGTTTGGTCTGGCCGTTCGGCTTATGGTGATACCGTTAATAATGACCATGGTGGTGGCCGCGGGCACAGCTCATTGGGATAATGGCTGGTTCGCTATTGCGCCAGGGGATCCTGAAACCAGCACCGCCTCTGTGCTAGCTACAGTAGGTATTCCCGCCGCTGAGAGCAGTCTACAAAATAGTCGTGAAGTGGGTCAGCGCCTGAGTGCGGCAAAAGGCATCTTGCGCGAGCATGGCAACTACAGCTGGTTGACAGAGAAAGGAAATTTTGTGGTGCTTAACAACGGTATCGAGTTTGCCGTGACCTATTTCATTATGTTGTTGAGTCTTCTGTTTACCGGCGGTGGTCGCTGGGTCAGCCTCGATTATTGGCTTGCTCGTTATTTATCCAGATCCGCTGCCAGCTAAAACACATGCCCCTCGACGATAGTCAGCGCTGAAGTCCACTTCAGTGCTTGGCCTTCTAATTGCCTGCTAGCCTAGTTATAGCTACATTTATTCTTTGCAGCGGTTTTCTATCAATTCTGCTACAATCCGCGCCAATCTTGGCCAGGGCTGTGCCTCAATAAGGGCCCCTAGCCAATAAACTATCAACAATACTGTGGCGATTACTTTGACTGAAAATAACTCTACATCTGAGGCTGTATCTCCTGCAGCAACTAACACTCCAGAAAATAACAGCGATAAACCTACAGCACCGCGCCGCAAAAGAGGTTCGGGTCGAGGCGGTCGTGGGGCCAGCAGTTGGGATATTTCTAAGTTTGTGGTTGAGCCAGTAGAGGGGAAAACTAGATTTCATGATTTCGATCTGCCAGCAGCGCTAATGCAGGGCATCCAGAGTACCGGGTTTGAATACTGTACGCCGATTCAGGCGGCTTCATTGCCCCACACCTTAAATGGCCATGATATTGTGGGTAAGGCGCAGACCGGAACCGGTAAAACAGCGGCCTTTTTGATTAATACTATTACCGACCTGATCAATCACCCGATTGAAGAAGAACGCTATATGGGTGAGGCGAGAGCATTGATTATGGCGCCAACCCGCGAACTGGCTATTCAAATTGCTGATGATGCATCTCAGCTAGTTAAGCACACGGATATCAAAGTTCATTGTTTGGTGGGCGGAATGGATTACGGCAAACAGCTGCAAAGAATTCAAAAGCACCATTGCGATATATTGGTGGGTACTCCAGGTCGACTGCTAGATTTTGCCAACAATCGCGACCTGTATTTAGATCAGGTTGAAGTGCTTGTTATCGATGAAGCTGACCGCATGCTGGATATGGGCTTTATTCCTCAGGTGCGTCGTCTGGTGCGCTTGACGCCAAAGCGGGAAGAACGACAGTCCCTATTGTTTTCTGCCACCTTTACTCCGGAAGTCTTGCGTCTTTCAGAAACCTGGACCGATAATCCAGTCACTGTAGAGATTGGCGCCGAGCGCGTAGCCACAGACACGGTAGAGCAGAAAATTTACATCACCACTGCCAGTGAAAAGTTTGCCCTGTTAAATAATATTCTGGTCAATGATGATGTTGATAGCGTTATGGTCTTTGCTAATCGCCGGGATATCTGTCGTACATTGCATGAAAAGCTTAAAAAGAAGGGCTTTAAAGTAGGCCTGCTGTCGGGCGATGTTCCGCAAAATAAGCGTATGCGTGCTCTGGACTCATTTAAATCTGGCGCATTGAAAGTGATGGTCGCCACAGATGTAGCTGGTCGTGGTATTCATGTGGACGGCATTAGTCATGTTATTAATTACACGCTGCCTGAAGAGCCAGAGGACTATGTCCATCGTATTGGCCGCACTGGCCGCGCTGGTAAAACGGGAACATCTATTAGCTTTGCCTGTGAAGATGATGCATTTTTGCTAGAGCCGATTGAGAAGCTTCTGGATATGAAATTGCCTTGCACCATGCCCGAAGAACATCTGCTGGAGGAACTGCCAGCACTAAAGCCTGTGGCTAAACCAGCCCCTACTGCCAAGAAAAAAGCACCTGCGGCCAAGCAAGAGCCCTCAGCAGACAAAGAGCCCTCAGCGAATAAAGAGCCCTCAGCGAATAAAGAGCCCTCAGCGACAAAGAGCCCTCAGCGAATAAAGAGCCCTCAGCAGACAAAGAGCCCTCAGCGGATAAAGAGCCCTCAGCGAATAAAGAGCCCTCAGCGGATAAAGAGCCCTCAGCCTCCAGTGAAACAGAGCAAGAGACTAAACCTTAACCTCGTAATCCCGACACCATAACAACGTCCCGCCAATAACCGCCGATGGCAATACCAAGAGATTTAGCAGCGGTATTGCCGAGGCCATCAATACAGTAAAGCCAAAGCCCATCCCCTGCCATCGTCTGCTGGCTCCAAGTTTAAGTAGCTCTGGAAAAGCGACCTGGTCAACTTCAGCAGCGTAATCCAGATATTGAATCGACAGCGACCAGGCAGCCCAGGCGCCTGCAATTGCAGGTGCCAGCAGATTGATCAATGGCAAAAAGCTAACGATTAAAGTCACCAGACCAACAGCAATGGTCCGCGGAATAAAGTAACCCAGCAATTGCAGTTGGCGGACAAAGCTCTGCCATGCAATCTGCAGCATTGATGTGCTAGAGTCACTTTGTTCTTCCCCGCGCTCCATTATTAAAATCCGCTCCGCCACCACACCATAAAATGGTGAACCAATCAGGTTCGCAAAAAGTGTAAAGCTAAACGCATAGACAACCAACGCCAGACCGGCAAACAGCAACCAGATAACCCATATCAGCCAGTGCAGCCACTCCGGCACCTGACTGACCAATGTCTCTAGCCAGCCACCCAGCCATTGGCCCGCAGCTAATGTGAGCGATGAAAATATGAGGATGTTGATTAATAAAGGGCTGAGTATCAACCAGCGAACTCTGGGATGCCAGAGTAATTTAGCGCCCTGAAGTAGCAGGGTTGGCCCGCTGAGACTACCCGTGGGGTTGTGGTTTTTCGGGGTCATAGATAAATGGCATTTGCGCAGTAATTTTGAATGGGGAAAGAATAGCATCTATGCTTTCACAATCTGAGATTAATATTAGGATCGATAAATGGCCAAACTAATAAAGATAATTTTGCTGCTGGTTGCAGTGCTGGGTATTTTACTAGTGATGAATCTGGGCAGCGGCCTCAAAGCAATGGTGGAGACTCTGGGGCCAGAAATAACCCAGTCCGAGGTCAGTCTGAGGCGCGCCAAGATTTCATTATTGTCCGGCGAGGGCAGCTTTTCTGGATTAGTGATTGGCAATCCCCAAGGTTTCGATACTCAGCACGCGTTTTCTCTGGGGGAGATTAGCTTTAGTCTCGACAATGATTCTTTAGCAACAGATATTATTATCGTGGAGTCCCTGCGCATTGTGGCGCCAGAGGTGACCATGGAATCCGCACGCGGGGGCAGTAACCTTGACAGAATTGAACGCAATGTTGCGAGTTTTCTCGGTTCTGGTGGTCAGGATTCTGCTGCTGTCGGCAAGAAAGTGATTATTAAAGATTTATTGATAACGGATGGCAAATTGAAATATGCGCTGGTGGGGGACAAGACTGTGGAGTTACCGCTGCCAGAACTGCATTTAACTAATATTGGTGAACCCGGGCAGGGGCTGTCCATGGCCGAGGCTTCAGCAAAAATTATTACTGTTATCTCAAAAGGTGCCAGCAAAACTGCCCTTAAGTCCGGGTCGTTAAAAGGTATTGGTGATGATCTGGAAGGGCAGATCAAAGATAAGACCAACAAAATCAAAGGCCTGTTTAAGGGCCTTAAGTAGGCTTAGTTGTGGCGCATTAACCGCTGCTTCTGGCGGTTCCAATCACGCTCTTTATCGTCCATGCGCTTGTCATAGGCGACCTTGCCCTTGGCCAGCGCGATCTCGCACTTAATCAAATGTCCTTTCCAGTACAGGGCGGTGCAGACGCAGGTATGGCCCTTCTGGTTGACCCCTTCCTCAAGCTTCTGTAATTCCCGATGGTTGAGCAGCAGTTTTCTGGTCCGCGTAGGATCGGTGACGTAATGGGTTGAGGCGGCGGGCAATGGAGTAATATTGGTGCCAATCAAAAAGGCTTCCCCATCTTTGATAAACACATAGGTGTCCGTTAGATTGACCCGGCTCTCTCTAAGACTTTTAACTTCCCAGCCGAGCAGAGACAGGCCAGCTTCAAAGGTTTCTTCGATAAAATAGTCGTGCTTGACCTTGCGATTAAGAGCAATAGTGCTGGATGTCTGTTTGGGTTTTTTCTTGGTCATGGGTCAGATTATACGTGGGCACTCAGCATTGTCATAAGATATTCATAAACAACTGGGCAATTTCCTAAGTTTATTCGCTAGTCCGCTGTTGTGGGTTACAATTCCATCCATAAAATATCGGGGTTTATTATGGCGTTACAACAGAAAGGAATGCATGGCACCTGGGTCAGCCGCTGGACATTTATTATGGCAGCCACAGGATCGGCCGTGGGCCTGGGCAATATGTGGAAGTTCCCCTATGTAGCCGGCAGTAATGGCGGTGGCGCCTTTGTACTGATGTATTTGGCCTGTATTCTGCTGATTGGTGTACCGGTAATGATGGCCGAGGTGATGATTGGCCGCCATGGTCGCAAGAGTCCCATTAACTCGATGCGTGATGCTGTCGATGAGAGCGGAGCAGATTCTCGCTGGGCCTATGTCGGCTGGATGGGAGTGGCCGCTGGCATGCTGATACTGTCTTTTTATGCGGTGATTGCTGGCTGGGCGCTAGACTATATTTTCGAAGTGGCTTCAGGGAATTTGATTGGTGTTAATGGCGCGTCAGCTGGTGCTGTGTTTGACCAATTACTCAATGATCCCAGTCGCCTTATACTCTGGCAAACTGTATTCATGTTGCTCTGTGTTGGCGTTGTGGTCGGCGGTGTGAAGCGTGGCCTGGGTGTCGCAGTAGAAATATTGATGCCATTACTGTTTGTGATGTTACTAATATTGCTGGGCTTTGCAGTGGTTAAAGGTAACTTCAGCGCTGCCTGGGATTTCCTGTTTAGTTTTAATTTTGAGGCTCTGAGTTGGCGCGCTGTGCTTGAGGCTATGGGGCAAGCGTTCTTTACTCTGAGTATAGGTATGGGGGCCATTATGGCCTATGGAGCCTATATGCCTCAGAACGCCAATATAGGTAAAACTATATTGGTGGTGGCGTTCTTTGATAGCTCTGTGGCAATCATCTCTGGTCTGATTATCTTCTCTATCGTGTTTGCGACTCAGGGTGTTGAGCCCAGTGCCGGGCCTGGGCTGATGTTTATCAGCCTGCCGGTTGCCTTTGGCGCCATGCCTGGGGGGGTGTTGATTGGTTCGATTTTCTTTGTGCTGGTTTCTATCGCGGCCTGGAGTTCGGCTATCTCATTGCTTGAACCCTGCGTGGCCTGGCTGATAGAGACAAAAAATATGGGCCGTATTGCAGCCAATCTATTGCTGGCGGGATTTGCCTGGCTGCTGGGGCTGGGATCTGTCTTCTCGTTTAACATCTGGTCTGAATATAAAGTGGCTGGTTTTACCTTCTTTGATTTCCTCGACTTCTTGACGGCCAATATTATGCTGCCTCTGTCAGGTCTGATGATTGCTCTGTTTGTCGGTTTTGTGATGAAAGAAGAGGCTGTAGATGCAGAGTTAGAGGGAACACCTACAATGATAGCTTCATTGTGGCGCATCACATTGCGCTATATAGCGCCGTTTGCCATCGCCGCAGTTTTTGTGATGGGCATTTACGATAAATTTTTGTCATAGGCTGCTTTTTGAATGACTGTTATTTCTCGTTCGGCACTGGTAATGCATTCTGCACAGGATATGTATGATCTGGTCAACAATGTTGCCAGCTATCCGCAATTTATGGATGGCTGTGCGGCGGTTGAGGTGTTGGAGCATACAGAAAAGACCATGCTGGCGCGGCTGGATCTAAAAAGAGCCGGTGTGCAAATCAGTTTAATGACTCGCAATAGTCTGCAGTCGCCCCAGCGCATTGAAATGCATTTAGAGGATGGTCCGTTTAAAAAGCTCAAAGGGCTGTGGCTGTTTAAGCCCTTAACTGAAGAGGCCTGCAAGGTGTCTCTGGATCTGGAGTTTGAATTTAGTAGCAGAGGCATGGGGCTGGCGGCTTCTAATCTGTTTGCTGGTGTGGCTAATAATTTGGTGGACTCGCTGTGTCAGCGGGCGGATAAAGTGTTTTTGGAGCAGAGCAATGACTGAGTTGATCAATGTGGAAGTGGCCTACGCGCTGCCACAAAAGCAGGTACTAAAAGCGCTCAGCGTGGCTCCTGGTACCACTGCTCTGCAGGCGATAGAGCAATCGGGTATTTTGCGGGATTTCCCGGAGATCGATGCAAATAGCGACAGTGTCGGCATCTTTTCTCAGGTTTTAGGCACAAAAGGCCTAGCTGAGCCCGCTGTTTATCAACTTCAGTCAATGGATCGGGTAGAGATTTATCGCCCGCTGATTGCAGATCCCAAGGAAGTGCGCCGTCGCCGTGCCGAAGAGGCTAAGGCGAAGCGCGAGAAGGAATAGTTTATTGCGGCTGCTTTAGCGTTCCTCTGCTATAGCTGAGCTGGGCAGATAGTCGCCAGTCATACGTTCAAGATTGTCTTCGTCATCGAAGTAAATGGTTACCCGCTCTTCTGTTTTTATGCCTGCTGAGGTCACGCGGCTATAGAAATAATCCCAGCGCTTCTGGTTGAAGGTATCAACCACCAGTGGAGTGCCCAGTACAAACTGTACCTGCGACATGCTCATGCCTGGTCGCAATTTATCTATCATCTCCTGATCAACAATATTGCCCTGTTGAATGTCGACTTTGTGCACTCCGGGAAACTTCAGCCAGGAGCAGCCAGTAGTCAGTAGAGAAAAAGTAATCAGGCAGATAATTGTTAATCGCATCGATGGGCTTCCAGTTAGTTGCGCGAACGGGGATAATACCTAATGATGACAACATAGAGAAGAGGTAAGCATGACTACGGAAGATCAGGAACTGAAAAAAGCGGGTCTTAAGGTCACATTACCCAGGGTCAAAATTCTGCAGATGCTGGAGAATAGCTCAGACCGGCATATGACCGCTGAAGATATTTATCAGTTATTGCGCGATGCTGGTGACGATGTCGGCATTGCAACTGTGTATCGGGTACTCACTCAGTTCGAAGTGGCTGGTTTGATTGAGCGACATAATTTTGACAATGGGCCGGCGGTCTACGAACTGGATCGCGGTGAGCATCATGATCATATGGTCTGCACAGATACCGGAGCAGTGATAGAGTTTCACAATGCTGAAATTGAAAAAATCCAAGAGCAAATTGCCGAGCAAAAGGGCTATGAGTTGGTCGGTCACAGCCTGGTTCTGTACGTCAAACCAAAAGCCGAATAAACCGCGCAAAAAATAATAATAAGAAGATGATATGACTCTGCAGCAACTCGAAGACTTTTTTAATGCCTGGGCCGATATGATGTGGAGCACACCGCTGGTGGTATTGCTGGTGGGTGGCGGCCTGTTCTTTATGATCTATTCCCGTTTTCGCCCCTACAGATATTTTGGCCATGCCATCAATCTGCTCAGTGGCAAGTTTGATGATCCCAATGATCCCGGGCGTATTCCCCATGCTCAGGCGCTGTCCACGGCACTCTCTGGCACCATTGGTCTGGGCAATATTGCCGGTGTGGCGATTGCTATCAGTATCGGTGGGCCAGGCGCTGTGTTCTGGATGTGGGTAACAGCTATTGTTGGTGTCGCCACCAAGTTCTACACAGCCTCTCTGGCAGTGATGTATCGCACTGAGGGCTCCGATGGCACCCTACATGGCGGTCCTATGTACGTGATTATGGAAGGCATGGGCAAGCGCTGGTATCCCTTGGCGGCGCTGTTCGCCGTGGCTTGCCTGATTGGTGCACTGCCGATTTTTCAGGCCAACCAGTTTATCCAGCTGTTGCGAGATGTGATTGCGATCCCGGCGGGTTGGGCTACCAGCGAGGAGCATTTTGGCTTTGATCTGGCGGCCAGTTCGATAGTTGCACTGCTGGTGGCAATGGTCGTGATTGGCCGTATCGAGCGCATCGGCAAACTGACCGTACGTCTTGTTCCATCCATGGTGCTGTTATATCTGATTATGACCCTCACTGTGATGTACAACTATGCTGCCGAGATTCCCGCCACCCTGCTGTTGATTGTGACTGATGCCTTTACTGGTGCGGCTGCCGCTGGTGGCTCAATCGGTGCGGTGATTATGATTGGTGTGCGCCGTGGTGCATTTTCCAATGAAGCTGGTATAGGCACCGAGTCCATGGCTCATGGCGCGGCAAAAACTGCTGAGCCTATTCGCGAGGGGGTTGTAGCCATGGTCGGCCCGGTGATTGATACTTTGCTGGTCTGTACCTGTACGGCATTAATTATTTTGCTCACCGGTGTGTGGCAGACCGAAACTGGCGTGACTGGTGTGACATTAACTGCTCGAGCCATTGAGCAGGTATTCCCGGTGGTAGGTATGTATCTGCTGTTGCTTATGGTCGGCCTACTGAGCTTTAGCACCATGGTTACCATGTGGTTCTACGGGGTCAAGTGTATGGGCTTTCTGCTCGGTGCTGAACGCCAGTACTGGTATACGCCAATTTATCTGCTTCTGCTGTTGGCTGGTGCTGTGGTGTCCATGGATATTGTTAATGGACTGATTCTGGCGACCTATGCCACCATGGCGATCCCGACGATGATCTCGGCGCTGTATCTGGCACCCAAGGTGAATCAGGCGGCGAAGAAATACTTTGCTCAGTTGGATGGGGATAAATAAACCCAGAGAAAACTTTTTGTTTTATAGTATTTTGGTCTAGTCTTAAAATCAGGTTGAAGAAGGTGAGGAAAACCTTCGAAGTTTCAATAACTTACCATCTGATAATTGTTCGACTGATCAATAACAAGGAAGTTGCTATGAAACGTATTGTGATCTGTGCCGACGGCACATGGAACCGACCTGAGAAAGACCCGGAAGATCAACCCACCAATGTCTTAAAATTAGCCCGCGCGGTTAAACCTGTGGCCAGCGATGGTATTGCCCAGCAGGTATTCTATGACTGGGGTCTGGGCTCCTATCATGATGGCATGGTGGCTAGCACCACTGGTCGCGGCATCAACAAAAATATTATGGATAACTATCGCTATCTGGTACAGAACTATGCCCCTGGGGATGAGATCTATCTCTTTGGTTTTAGCCGTGGCTCCTACACCGTGCGCAGCCTGTGCGGCCTGATTAATAACTGTGGAATTCTTGTGCGCCCGGATGCCCGGCTTATAGAGTCTGCATTTGATCATTACAAAAAATCTGGTCCGGCCTTTCGTCCCGGGGGCGAAAAATCCAAGTCTTTTAGAGCGGCTCACTCCCACCCCAATCGCACCATTAAGTTTGTTGGCGTCTGGGACACGGTTGGGGCGCTAGGTATTCCCTTTTCGTTTTTGGGTTTTATGGATCGGGATGATGAGTTTTATGATACCAAGATGGGCGACAATATCTCTATTGCACGTCACGCCTTGGCTATTGACGAGTTGCGCTCGGATTTCGAACCCACTATCTGGCACGACCGCGAGAATATGGATCTGCAGCAGGTGTGGTTTGCCGGGGTACACAGCAATGTAGGCGGCAGTTATGCCCCGGATGCTGATGGTGGTGTGCTGTCGGATATACCCATGGACTGGATTAGAAAGGAAGCCAAGACCGCGGGATTGCATCTTGAGGCCCACATGGTACAGGCATTAAAGCCAGTGCCAACAGCTACCATGCATCAGTCGCGCAAACATATTTTCCGCTCCAAGCGACCCTATCACCGGCCCATAGATCATGGCCGTGGGCAGGTGTTCGTCCATAGGTCGGTAAAGCAGCGATGGGAGGCAGATGCCAAATACAGGCCTAAGAATTTACTGAGTTATTTAGCGGACCACAATGGTCAGTGGCCCGTTTTAATTGGCTAGCGCTTAAAGCAGTTTTTCAATAGAGTTGGCGAGGTCCGCTGGTTTGGTGATGGTGGCAAAACGATCGGTCACCTGACCATTGCGGTCGACTAGAAACTTGGTGAAGTTCCATTTGATATTGTCATTAAACAGGCCGCCAGCCTGCTTGGTCAGATAGCTGTAAAGCGGGTGTCGCCCGGCACCGTTGACTTCAATTTTACCCATCACTGGAAAACTCAGGCCGTAGTTCATCTGACAGAATTCCTGCACCTCTGCATTGGTGCCTGGCTCCTGACCACGAAACTGGTTACAAGGCAGGGCGACAATCACAAGACCGCGCTCCGCGTAGCTATCATGCAATTTCTGCAGGCCTTCATACTGCGGGGTAAAGCCACATTTACTGGCAGTATTGACGATTAGCACTACCTTACCTTTATAGGCGTCCAACGCCTGCTCATCGCCACTGCTGGTAGGTACAGAAAACTGATAGATTGAATCTGGCTGAGACATACTTTTACCTTATTATTTTTGATTATTTAAAGCAGTGTTCCGCGCATGGGAAGGCGCCGGAACGAACCTCGTTACCATAGGCAATAATTGCCTCTTGGATACTGCTATTTTGATCGAGGAAGTTTTTGGAAAACTTTGGCAGGCGCTGGGAAATACCGAGCATATCCTGCAATACCAGCACCTGGGCGTCTGTATCCGGGCCTGCGCCAATGCCTATAACCGGAATATGTAGTGCCTGGGATAACTCCCGGCCAAGGGAAGAGGGGACACATTCGACAACAATCAAATCGGCACCGGCTTCTTCCAATATCTGGGCTTCGGCAATCATCTGCTGAGCGGATTCTTCTTCTTTACCCTGTACCTTGTAGCCGCCCAGTTTGTGCACTGACTGAGGTGTCAGGCCGACATGGCCGCACACTGGGATACCGCGCTCAGTGAGCATATACACTGTTTCTGCCAGCCATTCTCCGCCTTCGAGTTTGACCATCTGGGCACCGGCCTGCATAAGAATAGCGGCATTTTCCATGGCCTGATTTTCGTTGGCGTAAGACATAAACGGCATATCGGTCATTAGCAAGGTACGACTGTTGCCCCGTTTAACAATTTCAGTGTGATAGGCCATCTCATCCACGGTTACCGGGATAGTGCTGTCTCGCCCCTGAATAACATTGCCCAGAGAGTCACCCACAAGGGTAACTTCAATACCGGCAGTTTCTATCATTCGGGAAAAGGTGTAGTCGTAGGCGGTGATTACAGCAAATTTATCGCCTGCCGCTTTCATGGCATTGAGATTGCTGATAGTAGTGGTTTTCATGACGTGGATGAGCCTCAATCTGGTGGCAGGGACGCTACGTTACTGGGTTTCGTGGCTGATAACAAGTTGCCAGCGCATGCCGGGAACCAAGCTTATTGGATTGGCTGAGGATTATAGTAATGACGTCCGGTTTTGGTCTGCAGTATGTATTTCACCAGATTATGGTAATCCAAATCGCCATCGGCAAGATTAATTTCACTGGTATTGACGATCAGCAATGGGCTGTCGTCATAATGGTAAAAAAACTGCGTATAGGCGTCATTGAGCTGCTGCAGATAGGACTGCTCAATAGGCCGCTCAATGCTATTGCCACGTCGCTGTACGCGCTCGTAGAGGGTCTCGGTTGGCGCCTGCAAATAGATCACCAGGTCGGGCTTTGGCAGATCTTCAATAATATTGTCATAGACAGTTTGGTAGAGGCGGTACTCGTCGTCATCCAGAGTAATACGGGCAAACAAGGGATCCTTTTCAATTAAAAAATCTGAGACGCGAACCTGCTGAAAAATATCGCCCTGGCGCAAATCCTGAAGCTTGCGCATGCGTTGAAATAAAAAATACAGCTGTGTTGGCAGAGCATTACTGCGCCGATCTTGATAAAAGCGCTCAAGAAAAGGATTTGTCTCGGCCTCTTCAAGCAATGTTTCGTAATTAAAGGAGTCAGCCAGACGCTTTGCTAATGTGGTTTTGCCAATGCCTATAGGGCCTTCTATAGCGATATAAGTGGGAATTGTGGCAAGGGATAAATCTAGATTAAGCTCATTGACCAGGGCTGGTTCCACAGAAGTCTCCAAACACCGAATTTATTCACACGGCTGCACTGAGCGGTGTGAAAGTTATAACTTGACGATACCTTGCATTGAGCAGTTTGCCAATAGTGCGACGATATTTTCGCCATTTGGCAGGCACAGTTGGGGTTCTATCTCGGTCAATGGCGCCAGTACAAAGCCACGTTCGTGCATACGTGGGTGGGGCAGAGTCAGGCGTTCAGAATCCTGCACAAGCTGGTCATACAGCAAAATATCCAGGTCCAGAGTTCGGGCTCCCCAGCGTATATTGCGCACTCGACCCTGCTGTTGCTCGATGGATTGTAAATAATCCAGCAGCTGTATCGGAGTTAACTGAGTTTCAAGCTGGGCCACTGCATTAATATAATCCGCCTGCTCCCCGGGGCCTATGGGTGGCGTCTGGTAGAAGCTGGATACTTTGATAAGACTTATTTGGCTGTGTAACGACAGGCTGTCCAGAGCTTTGGACAGCTGTGCTTTGGGCGCTACTACTATATGCCCATCGATATTATCACTGAGATTGCTACCTAGCCCTATATAAGCCAGAGCCATCAGTCGACTTTCGGTTTTCTTGGCTTTCTGCGTTTGCGATTGCGGCCAGGTTCACCGAGCTCGCTGGACATTTTCTGTTGTTTTTCTTCATCGGCATTTTGGTAGGCAGTCCACCAGTCTCCCAGACCACTGAGTTCCTCTCCGGCCTGTTCGCGCAGTAACACAAAGTCATAGGCTGCGCGAAAACGCGGATGCTCGACAAGGCGTTTGGCTCGGTGACCGCCGCGGCGCGGCAGTAGCAGCTGCAAATCCCATATCTCACGCATAGGCATGGTAAAGCGCTTGGGAATGGCGGTAATTGGAATCTGTTTGGCGATCACCTCGCCTGCAGCCTTGCTCAGAGCATAGGCTGGGCTATTGCCTCGATCGCGATAGCGGGAGGCCAGTTGTTGCACCGATGGCCACAACAGAGCCGCATAGATAAAGGCTGGTGTGACCCGCTTGTTACTGCGAATGCGCAGATCAGTATTGGTAAAGGCCTGCTCGATAAGTTTACCCGTAAGACTGTTTCTATCCTTCATCATGGCACTGACCTGCGGGGCAATATAGTCAAACAGACCATATTCGTAGAGCAGCCAGAATGTGGCCAGTCCCTGTCCACTCATAAACAGTTTTAAGGTTTCATCAAACAGCCGCGGTGGCGACACATGTTCGAGATTAGCTGCCAGTTTGCGCATTGGCTTTTCAGTTGCCGGGTCAATGTTGAA
The DNA here is from genome assembly GCA_943788875.1 of uncultured Pseudomonadales bacterium. Classification (GTDB taxonomy): domain Bacteria; phylum Pseudomonadota; class Gammaproteobacteria; order Pseudomonadales; family Porticoccaceae; genus HTCC2207. The sequence continues at coordinate 31,743 of CALSSA010000011.1, forward strand.
TCCCAGTTTGGCGGCAAAACGAGCCACTCGCAGCAGGCGCACAGGATCTTCACGGAATCTGGTGGCAGGATCGCCCATAATGCGGATAACACGATCATCTATATCTTCGAGGCCACGGGCGAAATCATGAATACTATTGTCGCTGGGGTCATAGTAGAGGGCATTGATGGTCAGATCGCGGCGACTGGCATCGTCACTGATGGAGCCAAATACATTATCTCTGGTGAGAACACCGGAATCAGCCTGCTGGCGTCTGCTACCACCTTTTTTATCCGTGCCTTTGGTTTCATTGGAACGGAACGTTGTGACCTCAATCAGTTCGCGACCAAACTGCACATGCACAATTTGAAAGCGACGTCCAATAATCCTTGAGCGCCTGAACAGGGGTTTAATCTCAGCCGGCTTGGCATTGGTGGCGACATCAAAATCTTTAGGCTTGAGTCCCAGCAGCAGGTCGCGAACTGAGCCGCCAACCACATAGGCTTCATAGCCATGCTCCTGCAACACTTCGACGACTTTACGGGCGTCTCTGCTAATCATTTTGGCCGACAGTGGGTGCTGGTCACTGGACACGACTCTGTGCTCACCAATATTATGTTGATAAGCGTCTTTGGAAAAAAATCTACTGATACGTTTCAGCATGCACAGCTTGCCGGTGAACTATTAGAGGGGCGCAGTTTAACAGAGGATAACCCATTACGGGAGCATTGGATTGCAGTTGCGTATACTCCAGACAATAAAAAAGGGATGTCTTTCGACAACCCCCCTCAACGGTTCTTCAAGCTGTAGCTCTGAGAACACTTTTCGCAATCCATCCAATTTTTATTATTCTTTATTGTTATTATTAATCAGAGACTTCCTCTGAAGACTTCATTCTAATCAGAATTCGTTTCGCTTCAAGCCAAATATTCAAATTTTCATTCATTTTCTGACCACAGGGTTTTTTGTTACTTTTAGAAACAGATTTAGGTAAACACCTATTCATTAGAGTATAAATCAGGCTTTTTTCCGACTTATACCCAGTTTGTTGCGTCGTTCCCACAGGGATTTACGGCTAATACCAAGCTTTTGTGCCAGCGCAGTTTCACTCATATTTTCCTGATTTTCCAAGACAAAGCTGGTGAAGTAGTCTTCCAATGACAGTCCGGCAGGAGCATCAATAGCAGGGTTTGTTGCAACATCCACGTCATCAATGGCAATTTCATTGTGGCTTTGGGGGGCATCTCCGAGACCCAGCATGTCGGCGTCTATTACCTCTCCGGCCTCCGCTAATATAGCCCCTTGATAGATTGTATTTTGCAGCTCCTGAACATTGCCTGGCCAACTGTAATCCAATAGCGCTTGCCAGGCCTGGTCCGACAGGCTGATCTGCAGATTTAGCTCGCTGCTGTACCTGTCGACAAAATACTCTATCAGAGCAGGGATATCGCTGGCCCGCTCGCGCAGCTTCGGTACTTGAATCTTCACCACATTGAGGCTGTAGAAGAGATCTTTACGGAAGCGCCCTGTTTGAGTCAGTACCCTGAGATCCTGCTCTGCTGATGCGATAAAGCGAAAATTGGTTTGTTGGATTGCTCCGAGCACGGCGGGCTGCATTGTGGTGGGAAGCTCACAGATATTATTTAAAAATAATGTGCCAGAGTCCTCTTGCTGTAATATCTGGGACAGCTCAGCACTGGTTATCGAAGCGCAGTTGATGGTGATAAAAGGCTGCTCGGCAAAGCTACTGCCCCCATGAATGGTCTCTGCAACAGTGCGTCTACCAGTGCCATTTTCACCATGGATTAACACAGGTGCAGAAGTGGGGGCCGCTTTGTGAGCAGTGCGCAGAATTTTCAGTATCTCTGGGCTATTGCCCATTAACAACCTGTTGGGCTCTGTGCAAGTTTGTTTTGACTCTCCCAGTATACGCCGCACTGCATTTAGCATTTCATCATGGTCAAAGGGTTTGGATACATAGTCAGCTGCCCCCTGACGCATGGTATCCACCGCGGAGCGCAGGCTGGCATAACTGGTCATAATCATTACCGGCACCTTGCCCGCAGCATTAATCAGGTCGGTACCGGCACTTCCGGGCAGGCGCAGATCACTGATTACCAGGTCGAAGTCATTGAGATTAAATGACTGCTGTGCCGCTTTGACACTGATGGCTTCAGATACCTTGAAATCATGACGCTCAAGCAGCTTGCGCAGTGAGGTGCGAATAATATCTTCGTCTTCAACAATAAGAATATGATGATTGTTCATGCTCATACTACGGATGATAGGGGAAAATTGATGGTTGCAGTAGTGCCGTACTGGCTATTTTCTGCAGGGCTGCTAATGGATATCTCAGCTCCCAGACTTTTAACCAGATTAAACACCACCCACAGCCCCAATCCAGTGCCGCTGCCTGGGTCCTTGCTGGTGACAAAGGGCTCAAAAAGATGCCCCTTCACGCTGTCTTCAATACCAGAGCCCTGATCGCTGACTTTGAGCTGAATATGCTTGTCAGAGCTATCGGCGGCAATACTTATAACGCCTCCCTGTGGCGATGCATCCCGAGCATTGCTTAACAGGTTAAGGAATATCTGCAGCAGCTGGTGGTAATCGCCATCAATGGTTAATGTCGGATCAATAGTTGACTTAAAATCGACGGCAACCTGCGAGGAGCTCATGGTGAGTAATTTAATCGCTTCCTCAGCAGCACCCTGCAGTTCGATCTTCTGCCTGCTGGTGTTGAGGGGGTTGCCACCTTTAGAAAAACTAATCAGAGACTGAACAATGCGATTGATGCGCTGGGTCTGAGATAGGATCTGCTCTGCAGACTCAGTGATTTGATCGGTTTCGGTCTCATGCTGCAGGTTCTGCGCAAGACAGGCGATACCAGTAACTGGATTGCCAATTTCATGGGCAACTCCAGCGGCCAGACGACCAACTGAAGCCAGGCGTTCATTGTCGATCGACTTTTGAATAAGGTTTACGGCTTTAGTATTGTCTTCAATCAGTACAACAATATCTGTGTCCGGGTCAGGATTGATATGCTGGACTGATTTTTGCAGGCTAAACCAGCGCACTTGACCGTCAAGTTCTAGGCGCAATTCATCAAGCGCTGTCGAGTCACTGGCAATAAACCCACTAATGGCGCTGCCCCAGGGTTCTGACAAATCATTGATAGAACTGCCGGTCACCGTTTGACTATCGCAGCCAGTGTAGCCAGCCACAGTTGAATTCCATTTAATGATTTCACCTGACTGATCCACAGAGATAACACCTATGGGCAGATTGTCGATAATTTCCCGATGATGCATGCGCAGCTTGTTAAGTTCACTGGCAATGCCAGTCAGGCGGCCACCATGGATAGCCAGTGCAGATTCAATCAGATAGATATCATCTGGCTCATTGGCTGCAGGAATGGTCACAGGCAGAGATTTTTCCATAATTCGGTTGGCAGTGAGCACTCCGAAACGCATGTTTAACGAGGCATTGATGTTGTCGCGCAGCTGCCGTAGGGCAGAGGGTCTTACTTCGTCCTGATAAAAGCCCAGGCTATCCAGCGCTTTCTTAACTTCACTTTCGGCAGCATCCCCCAGAGACAGGCGCAGGCTGGCGGTTATTTCGGACACGGATTTCTGTGCAATTTCTACCCGAGCCGGGATATACACATTGTCTACCATACAAACTGCGGCAAAGGATTTTTGGTCGCTATCCATAGGCCCAAAGACGCTAAATATTATGCACAGAGTAATATTGAGCAGTAGCGCTTCAATGGCCCATATATTCCAATTTTGCATGCCAACCTGAAGGGTTGATTCCGAAAAAGGCAGCTGCAAGCTCCAGTCACCAAACAGCAGAGGCAGTGCTATGGTAATGAGCCACAGGGACATGCCAGCTATCAGACCGCCAATAAACCCGCGACGATTAACTTCGGGCAGATATATAACAGCAAGCATACCCGGGGTTAGCTGGGCCAGTCCGGAAAATCCTGCCAGATAATAATCGGTGATGCTGCGGCCCTTAACCACCAGACTTAATGCCGCGCAGAATATAATTAAAATCACTGCGATAAGACCTTGCCGTTGCTTCAACCAAGCGGATAACTGCGGCTGCAGGTACAGCTTTTTACTTGGCAGCAAAAAGCTATTCATCAATATTTTTGACCAGATCAATGTCAGACTGCAGGAAAACGACAGGGCCAGTAATAAAATGCTGGCTGTTCCCAGACCAGCCACTAAAGGGTGATTGGTCAGCGTCGGCAGGTTGTAAAGATATTCTTGCAATGATGAAAATGACTGCACAGATATACCAGCCCAGAGCATGGGAAAAACTGGAATACAGGCAAGTAACGCCAGCAAGGGGTAGGCCCAGGAGGTCATGCCATTTTGTCGTTCGGAAATATTATCTGATACCAGCAAACTGAAATTAATCGGTGAGGCAAAGCTGGCGACCAGGAAAATAATAAAAATACTGTAGGACGAGTCCATGCGCTTAACAATTTGCAGCTGGCCGCTATCAACAACCCAGCTGTTCATTTCTCCAAGGCTGCCAAATATGGTCTCGATTGAAACCCAGGCAGAAAACCCCAACGCCGGGAGCAGCAGCAACCCGGCTGCTGTCATTATCCAGCCCAGATGGCTGCTGCTAACCTGAATTGAGCGTAGATTGACCGCTATAAAAGCTGCGCTGATAAGTAGCAGTACAAACAGTTGGTATTCGTCGTTCAACAGATAACGGGCAACTGCCTGCATGGCAGTGATCTGGGCCAGAACCAGTGGCACAGTCGCTACGATAAGACTGATGCAGGTAATCATGGCAACTGATTTGCTGCGGAATCTAAATGTTAGAAAATCTACTGGTGTGGCAAAACGGATAATTGCATTGAGTCGTCGAATTGGTGCGAAAATAAGCGGTGATAAAACGAATACCAGGCTAAAGCCCACCAGTGCCAGAATAATGCTGTAGCCATAGCGCCCAGCCATTTCAATGGAACCCATGGCCATAAGAACGCCAGTGCCAGAAAACAGCCCCAGGCTCAACGCTAGATCTTTAGCGCCACGGCGAGTACTTTTCGATAGCCACCTGGCCACAACCGCACCTAGAGCGAGCATTGCGGCGGTCATCAGTAGTATTTCAGGATTCATCTGGGTCCCGATGTCTATAGGCAACATAGGCGGCGAACACTATCATGGCCCAGACGACAAAGGGCCTAAACCAATTGCCATCTGGTTGTATCGCCCATTGGGTCGCCATAGGGAAAACCACAATACAAAGCAGAAGTAAGGTCGCAACTAGGCGATAATTAAGCATGGATCAACATCATTATTGTGTTGGCGGTGCCACATCTTTCCAATAAGCCAACGATGGTATGCGCGCTTAACCTGCAAAGCAAATCAGTAACCCAGAGGAGCAGTGGTGTTTTCCGGTTGGTTGACCAGTCGACGGCTATCCCAGTGACTGACGGCCCAGACTAAAATCTCATCCACTGAATGATATTGCAGTTCCTGCGGTGGCTCTTGGCGCAGCCATGTAAGGGCCTGCCACAGGTTGTATGACTCTCTGCCCGCCAGCAGGCTGGCGGCATGGTTTTGTTTGCTGAGCTTTTGTCCCTCGCTGTTTAGGGCCAGAGGCAGGTGGGCATATTCAGGCTGTCGGTAACCTAGACTTTGCTGCAGATAAATTTGACGGGGTGTCGAGTCGAGCAGGTCTGCACCGCGCATCACATGGCTGACGGACTGGAACTGATCATCGACTACCACGGCAAGCTGGTAGGAAAATAGTTGATCCCTGCGTTGCAGTACAAAATCTCCAACATCGATACTGAGTTGCTGTTGGTAATCACCGATAATCTGGTCAACAAAGCTTATGGCTGCGTTGTTGTCATCAATAATCAGGCGGGCGGCGCTATCAGTTTTACCCAGCTGCAGGTCGCGGCAATGGCCGTCATAGATGCCACCCAGGGTAGTGATACGCTGGCGATTACATTGACAATGGTAGACAAGCCCCAGATCAGTGAGTGACTCCAGAGCCTCTCTGTAGCTCTCCAGTCTGGTGCTTTGATACAGAACTGAGCCATCCCAATGTAGACCGTGATTGTCCAGCTGCTGGAGTATTTGGTCACTGGCACCACTTACTTCACGAGGTGGATCCAGATCTTCCATACGGACTAACCATTGGCCATTGCATTGATGAGCCTGCAGATAGCTGGCCAGGGCACTGGCTAAAGAGCCGAAGTGAAGTGGACCTGTGGGGGAGGGAGCAAAGCGACCGATATTAATTCGCGCTGACATGGCTAGTACTCGATCATCGCGGCCCAGTGACTGAGCCGCTGATCTCTGGATGGCTGAGGTTAGCCTCCAGTAATTTGTCTTTCCTTAATTTCGTCCAGAGTCTTGCAGTCCACGCACAGATCGGCGGTAGGGCGAGCCTCTAGTCTGCGGATGCCAATGTCGACACCGCACTGATCGCAGAAGCCATAATCGTCTTCTTCGACACGAACCAACGTCTTGTCGATCTTCTTGATCAACTTGCGCTCGCGATCGCGGGTGCGCAGTTCAAGGCTAAACTCTTCTTCCTGAGTGGCACGATCTGCCGGATCAGGAAAATTAGCCGCTTCGTCTTTCATATGGCTCACGGTGCGGTCAACTTCTTCCATAAGTTCACGGCGCCACGCCTTTAGGATCAGTTTGAAATGTTCACGCTGATTCTCGTTCATATATTCTTCTGATTTTTTCTCCTTGTAGGGAGCTAAACCATGAAGAGTGACTGCGCTAGCGGCAGGTTTCGACTTTGTTTTTGCTGTTGCCATGCATAAGATCCGAAATTGATATGGGCCTAAAAAACAGAACCCGCGTTTATAGAGATTTTAGCGCCATTTATCAAGAGAAATTTTCATCAATTGACATCCTTAGTTTATCTCTGCTGCAGTTATTTTAGACCATGGTTGCAAAATTTCACCATCTACCCATACTTTAACAGGCTCAAAATACCATTTTTATGACAGCAGACAATGAAAAATAATCCACCATTTTACCCAGCGACCTTTATTAAACGCTACAAACGCTTCTTTGCCGATATACAGAATGAGCAGGGTCAGCTGATGACTTTGCACTGTCCCAACACCGGGTCAATGAAAAATTGCCAGGTAGAAGGGTCTGCATGTTGGTATAGCCTGTCGGATAACCCTAAACGAAAATTGCCCGGCACATTGGAGATAGTCACTACCAGCCAGGGCAATCTGGCCGGTGTGAATACCGCCAAGCCAAATCATCTGGTGCGCGAAGCCATTGAGACTGATCTGGTGCCCGAGTTGCGCGGTTACCAGCAGATTCGCTCCGAGGTGCGTTATGGCGAGGAAAAAAGTCGTATAGATCTATTGTTAGAGGATGATGAATTGGGGCTCTGCTATGTGGAAGTCAAAAATGTGACTCTTGATATGGGTGCAGGTCTAGCGATGTTTCCCGATGCGGTGACCAGTCGGGGCGCCAAGCATCTACGCGAGCTAATAGCGATGGTCGCCGCTGGCCACCGCGCTGTGCTATTTTTCTGTGTCCAGTTGACTGGGGTTGAGCGCATGGAAGTTGCCGCAGACATAGACCCCGTATACGCCCAGACCATGGCTCAGGCCATAGCAGCTGGTGTCGAGGTTATGGCTTGGCGCACCAGTATTGGCGTTGAGGAAATTGTGCTTGAGCGGGCAATCAGCTGTCTTCAAGATCTGCCAGAGCCTGAGCTCTGAGATTGATTGGCGCTGCTGGCATAGGCTGATTGGCTGCGATATAGATACTGTTGCCGTCAATTCTAAGCTCTACTTGCTGCAGACGGTCCCCCGTGCAGGGGCCTGCAATACATTCACCGCTGTCAATTTGAAACAGAGCACCGTGGGATGAACATTGAATTAATGAGCCATCCAGATCGAGAAATTTCTCTGGCATCCAGTTTAGCGGGATGCCCAGATGGGGGCAGCTATTCCAGTAGGCTCGAAGCTGATTATCCTGGCGGATAGCGAATAGCTTGCGCTGCTCAATCTCTAATTCGATGGCTTGCAACTCTTCCAGTTCATCGAGTTGGCAAAGCAGTATTTCGGCTTCTACCCTGTCTGTACTATCCATATTTAACGGCCTGAATGCGTTTTTCTAAATGAGGGTGGGTTATAAATAATTTGCTGGCATTGCATTTGCAGCCGCTGATGTGGCCCATGGGCTGAATTTCAACGATTGATTTTTTGCTTATTGCTCTGAGCGCGAGTATAAATGCTGTCATACATAGTTACTCAGAAAATCTCGATAGCAAAATGATTGAAACTGACCTGTTAACCGGCTCAACCGAGAGCCATCTCGTTGATTTGAACGCGTCCAGCAGCGATCAAACTGTCATGCTAGTGCACGGTCAAATTGTGCGGCCATTATCAGAACTTCAGGCCAGTGCTGCAACTGCAGGTTTCGACCTGAAACTCTGCAGTGGTTTCCGTAGCTTTGAACGACAAGTGCATATTTGGAATAGCAAACTATCTGGTTTACGCCCTGTATTGGATGAGTCTGGCGAGGCTATTGACTTGGAAACGTTGAGCCCATGGCAACAGATTCAAGCGCTGATGCGCTGGTCTGCACTGCCCGGTGCATCTCGCCATCATTGGGGTACAGATATGGATATCTATGATGCCAATGGCATGCCAGCCGGATATCAGATTCAGCTTATTCCGGAAGAGGTTGAGGCGCAGGGTATGTTTGCCCCAATGCATGACTGGCTAGATACAGAGCTTGAGCAGTTTGGTTTTTATCGCCCCTATGCTACTGATCTGGGTGGTATTGCCCCAGAGCGCTGGCATATAAGTTACCGACCTCTGGCCGATACCTATGCTCAACAGCTCAGCCCTGAGTTATTGAGGCAGCGGCTGGAGGGTACAAATCTACTATTATTAGATCATGTATTTGAGCACCTTGATGAAATTATGCAGCGTTTTGTCAGAGTTGCTTAAGACGATTGATTAAAGGAAGTTTAGATAATGCAAATAGATGACCCGATCTGGGACATTATTGTCGGCGAAGCCCGGCAGGCGATTGCCGAGGAACCAGTGCTGGCAGACTTTTTTAAGGCCTCTGTGCTGGATCGGCCCAATTTAGATGAGGCACTGAGCTTTAACCTTGCACGCCAGTTGTCTGGCCCAGCAGTGCCTGCAGAACAGATCGCAGAGGTTATTTTGCAGGCATTGCAGGCTGATGCCTCTATTGGACGCAGTATTCGCCTGGATATTGAGGCCGCGTTTGAACGTGATGCCGCCTGCGACCGCCATCTGACACCGATCCTGTATTACAAAGGTTTTCAGGCACTACAGCTTCAGCGGGTATCCCATTGGCTGTGGCAACAGGGCCGCCAGGTGCTGGCATTATTTTTTCAAAATCAGATATCAGAGACATTTGCGGTGGATATACATCCCGGGGCAAAGCTGGGCTCTGGCATTATGATTGATCATGCCACTGGACTGGTTATAGGCGAGACGGCAGTAGTTGGGGATAATGTCTCTATTCTGCACTCGGTAACTCTGGGCGGCAGCGGTTGTCAGGGTGGCAATCGACATCCCAAAATTGGCAATGGCGTGATGATTTCTGCCGGTGCAAAAATTCTTGGCAATATCAGTATAGGTGAGGGAGTTAAGGTGGGTGCTGGCAGTTTGGTGCTCGACCCTGTGCCTGCTCATGTCACTGTGGCTGGAGTGCCGGCGAAAATAGTGGGTACACCGAGAGAGGACAGTCCGGCACTGGAGATGGATCAGCGTCTGGATGCTGGGCCTGAAAAGCCATAATAAAGCCTGAATTAAATGGCCCAGAGCTTTTTTGTGATCCAGTTGCGGTTGTGCTGAGCAAAAAGTTGTAATTATCCGACAAATGTCCCAATAATTAGATTGTACTGTAGTTGTAATTTCAGTCAGGGAGATTGATTATCATGGTCGAGGAACAGAGTATTGGGTCTGATAGTGCTGTTGGTGACAAATATGATGTGCTGTTTCGTGGCAAGCTTAAGTCGGGGCAACTCAGTGATCAGGTAAAGCCTCGAGTTGCTGAACTTTTCAAGCTTAGCTCCGAGAAGCTGGAGCAATTGTTTGCTGCCAAATTATCCTACCTCAAACGCAATATAGATCTTGCAACAGCGAATAAGATTGTTGCCGCCATGGCCTCAGTTGGCGCTGAGGCAGAGATTCAGCCAACCAAAAATAGTAAGCCCTTACTATCAATGGCACCGTTAGGTGCTGATGTCCTACCGAAAAAAACAGTTGAGAAAACCACTGAGACATCGCCTGTTGACCACAGTAAATTGGCCGGATTAGTGGCGGAACCCCCTGGGACAGATGTGCTGGGTGCAACGGAGAAAATTCAGATTGAAGCCGTGGATATAGATGTCTCTCATCTCAGCCTTGAGGATTTATAGGCAGATATTAGCGAGATGCATAATTTGCTTTTCAAGAAGAGTCTGTCGCCCTTCCGGGAACCCTTTTAAAATAAATACATGGCTGTCAAACAGCACAAATCTGGCGATGGATGATAGCTGTTCAATATCATATTCGCTGCTGTAGAGACCAATAATACCTTCCTGCATTTTGTCGCCAAGCTGTGCTGACTGCTGTTTTAGAGCGGACATACCTTCGTCATAGCTGAACAGTGGCACCGTGCGTAGGTTATCACTGCACAGGATCCAGTTAATTTCCAGATCAACACCTAGCTTCAGGGACAGTCGCTCAAGTAACTGCTGCAGGCTATACACGGCCATCAGGCAGATCAACAGATGTTGCTTGGAACATTGGGTCGAGCGAATGGTAAAGCAAATGGCACCATTGGCCCCCTCAACACGCTGGCCGCCATAGAGCTCAATGGCTCTGGCGGTGCAGTAATCAATCTTTTCAAACAGCAACTCAAGATTTTCCTGATTGAGCTGATTGTTGAGGCGCTGACGATTTTTGATGGTGGCTGTCACCAGAGAATAATAATAGCCGCTGTTGTGATTATCATCAGCCTGACCTGAGCTAGATAGTAGAGGTTGAATTTTGGCTTCCAGTCCAGCTAACTCATCATTGATCTGCTCAGCACCTCCGGGCAGTCGGTTGGTCAAAATTCGCAGTCGGCGGGCAAGCTGTTCGGCATATCTGTGGCAGACATAGGTACTGGCTGAGGCGAAGATCAGCCACAGTAATAGCCAGCTGATCATCAGGCCGTTGTACTGGCGATAGATTGGCTGGCTATCAAGTTCTATCACCAATGTGCCAATCAATGTGTCATCCAATTCTATGTTGCGACTAAAGGGCTCTGTATTCTCGGGCCTGGAACCACTTTGTGTACTTTGGGCAATAAGGTTGTTATCCACACCTATAAGACTGGCGCTATAGATATTGGGCTCTTCAGTGGCGCCGGTCAGGGCAACCTGCACACTGATACTGTCATTATTAAATAACGGAGTGCGCACCAGTTCATCCAGACGGCCCAGGGCAGTGCGGCTTTTGTTGTCAATCAGGGATGCTGAGAGTTTGCCGATTTGGTTTGAGAGTATTAAAAAACTGGTTAATCCCAATGTAAGACACAGGCAAAGTGCGGCGGCGGGCAGCTTTTTCGCGATGGAATAGCGACGGTGCATCCGGGGTTCCATTGATAAATTTATTTTGCGAGTATTCTATCCTATTCCTGTAGCTTTTATATAATGGCAGCCTTTAAAACCATCATGGCTGTAATTTGTGAAAGAAATTCTACTGATAAATGTGTCCGGGGAAGATAAACCCGGAGTGACCAGCACAGTGACAACATTGTTGTCGCAATTTGATGTGACTGTGCTGGATATAGGTCAGGCAGTCATTCATGATCAGCTCAACCTGGCGATTTTGGCTGCGGTTCCCGCCGAAGCTGAGGTTGATGATGTGACCTCTGAAGTGCAGGTCTGCCTGGCGCCTCTGGCTATGCGCGCTAAATTTTTGCCAATCAGTGAAGAGCGCTATCAAAATTGGGTGGAGCAGCAAGGCAAGCCAAGGCATATAGTGACTCTGTTGGCGCGCAAAATTGATGCTATCCATCTGGCTCTGGTTGCCACCATATGTTCCGATTATCAGCTTAATATCGACAAGATTGTGCGTCTCTCAGGTCGAGTGCAGCTCGATGATAGTGATAAATTAGGCCGTGCCTGCGTCGAGTTTTCGGTGCGCGGCGAAGCCGAGAATCCACAGCAATTTAGAAACTCCCTGTTGGAGCTAGCCAGCCAGCAGGATATTGATATCGCCTATCAGGAAGACAATATCTTCCGCCGCAACCGTCAGTTGGTGGTGTTTGATATGGATTCTACGTTGATTGATGCAGAGGTGATTGATGAACTGGCCAAAGAGGCTGGTGTGGGTGAGCAGGTAGCTGCCATTACTGAAGCTGCCATGCAGGGGCAGATCGACTTTAAGCAGAGCTTCTCTCAGCGCATGGCTCTGCTAAAAGGTCTGGATGCTACCGTGCTGCAATCTGTGGCGGAGCGGTTAGAGCTCAATGAGGGTGCAGAGCATCTACTAAAAACCCTCAAGCAGTTGGGCTTTAAAACTGCCATTGTGTCTGGGGGTTTTACCTTCTTTGGCCGTTATTTGCAGAGTATTCTGGGTGTCGATTATGTCTATGCCAATGAGTTAGATGTCGAGGATGGATTGGTCACTGGCAAAGTAAAAGGGGAGATTATCGATGGTCAACGCAAGGCCGATTTGCTACGTGAGCTAGCTGATAGAGAGGGGCTGGTGTTGCAGCAGGTGATTGCGGTAGGTGATGGGGCCAATGATCTGCCAATGCTTAATATAGCTGGTCTGGGAATTGCTTTTAGAGCCAAACCTCTGGTCAAGGCCTCGGCCAAGCAGTCAATTTCAAATCTGGGTTTGGACGGTATTCTCTATCTTTTGGGCTACAGTGATAAGGATATTCACCTGCTGGATTAGCGGTTTAAAGCGCAGATACAGGGGTTGTAAGGGCTCTTTACGGATCTTCGGTAAAGTCATATTCCATCTCGGCGGCGGGGGCTTGAATATAATGCCCCTGAATATATTGCACGCCCTGCTGCCACAGAATCGGTAGCACATTGGCCTTTTCCACAAAGGGTACGATCACATCCACGCCGGTACCTGTCATACCGCCCATCAGCTTCTGAAATTCGTCTTTGCCCTCGGCGCTCTGCTGAAGTTTTTCGACAATTAAGCGATCAAATTTTACAAAGTCCACAGCCACTCTCTGTAGGGTGGTCAGTGGGTTAATCGCCAATCCAAAATTAGCAATGCCAATCTGCCCCTGCACTTTTTTCATTTCATCGGAAATAGCCGCAGCCTGATTTAAATGACGCACTGCGTCGGTTTCGCGGAACTGAAAAATTAGCGCATTGGCTGGTAGTCCTGACTTATCCAGAGCCTGTGTTAGCCAGCTAAGAAATTCAGTATCAGAAAATGATTGCGGACTAATATTAATAAATAGCTGGGTATCTGGGTTGCTGCTGAGCTTGCTGGACAGGGATGCCAGTGCCTGATTGATTACCCAGCGATCGACCTCTGCGGCAATTTCGGACTTAAATAAATTATTAATAAAGTCTACGGGAATGTCATCTTTGGGCACCTCTGCGCTGGTGCCCAGGATCACCTCGTAGTATTCCTTGCCACTGCCGCCGCTGCTAAGTGCAACAATAGGCTGATAGTGAATAGAGAACAGCTTGTCATGGAGCAACCGTTTGGCAGTGATAACCACCGCCTCATTTTGTGAGACCTCGTCAGAATTAATATCTGGGACAAAGAATTCAGCCCCATTGCCCGGATTTTCCTTATTGTGCAGCTGATCGATAACCTGTTGGCTGCGCTCCAGAGCACGCTCCACTGAAGAGACATTCTCATTGAGTAAGGTGCCGCCAATAGAGGTGGTCAGGGCAAAGGTTTCGCTATCAATATCAAAGACCTCCTGACCTGTCTGCCTAGCAATACCTTCAGCGATCTGCAATGCCTGCTCTTCACCAGTCTCCATCAGTACCACCACAAAGCAGTTTTCGCTGAGTCGACCGCATTCAAAATGCTGGGTGAACAGGTTGCCGATATAGGTAACCAGTGAGTGGGCAATTTTCTCTGCTTTGGCGATACCCATATCTTCTTTTAGGCTGTCAAAACTATCTATCTGAATATTGAGTAGCGCGCTGTCCTGTCCCGTTTGCACTGAATTGCTGATACCGCGACTGACCATTTCGTAGACCAGATGCGGAGCAATAGCGCTGAACTCTGTCGCTGTGGCTTCTTCGGTCTGGTTGGTATTGGCGCTAAAAAGCTTGTCTTTGTTGATGGTGAATTGCAGTGAGGGTTCGCCATTGTACTGGATCTGGTTTATCTCTAGAAAAGACTCAGTCTCATTACCCTGAGCATCGATAATTTTCACCGCCGCTTCAAAGGGGACGATTTCCTGGCCGCTTTCCAGAGGCACCATATAGCCCTTGAGTTTTTCCCGATCTGCACTGCCGATATTGTCGATAACCGGCAGACAAAGTATTTCTTCGGTGTCGGAAAAACCGAACAGGGCGGCGCAGGCTTCATTAGCATATACATAGGTACCTTCCTGCACTACGGCAATGGGAAAGCGCGCAATATCCATCAAGTAAGCCGTGCGTTTTTCCGCCAGCGACAGTTTGCGCTCCCATTCCCTCGATTGCCGCCGCTCATTGACAGAAGTCAGAGCACGAGTCACCACCTTAAGTAGATGTTGGTCTTGATCTTCAACCACCACATCCTCAGCCCCCAAACGCAGGCCCTCAATTAATTTGCTGGGGTCGTAGCTGTCATTGATAAGAATAACTGGGATATCTCGTTCGGCGCGGCGGATTCGCTGAAAAATATTCTGCATCGGTAGCTGTTCGAAATTCATTGGCGCAATCAGCAAATCCCAGTTGCGCATGGACAGCAACTTCTGCAGCTGTTCCTCATTGCTGGCGAGTTTGGCATCGACTCGGTGATCGGCGCTGCGCAGAATACTGATCAGTCTGTTGGCCTCATCATGGGATTTATCGACAAGTAATATTTTCAGTGATTCGTCCTGTGGCATGGCTAGTAAATCGCTATTTTAAAATGTGAGAGATGTTCCGTAGTTTCAAGCTCTTCGAGCAAAATGGCGCTGTATTGTTGGCTGGCTGTCAGCAGTTGAATTTTCCCCCCACGCTGATAACGGAGGGCTGGACATAACAACGAGGTTTCCTGAGTAAAATCCGAGCTGCGGCTGAGAATGATTGCCTGCATAAATTCGCCATTGGCATTGTCGCTGCGCTTAAAGCTGCGAATAGCGGCAGCGGCGGAATATTTGGCAGGAAATTGAATGCCACAGATCACATTTAAGGAGGGGGTAATCTGCTTCCAGCGCACAATTCCCGCGGTCCAGCGTTGGTTAGTACTGGTTTGCAGGGCAATGGTTTTACCTGGCTGCATGGCAGCCTGATCCTCCATGAGTTCAATACAGGCCCCATTGAGGCTGGTATTTATTCTAAGACCCTGCAACGGATTGACTTTGATTGGTTTTGTGGATGGCCCTACAAATACAATAGGGTCGTCCAGATTTCTGCCTGCCAGACTTTTCGGTGTTCTATCCACAGTCAGAGGCTGGTCGTTGGTGGGTTGCCCGCAGAGTTTGAGAAAGGCGTCAAAGGATTCAGTTTTAGCCAGCATACAGACAGTTGAATTGAGCCCGCAGGCCAGATTTACCTTGGCTTGATCGAGGATATGGGTTTCTCTGCGGATAATCTTCTCACCCCATTGGCGCGCCAAATCAACCAGCACGCGGCGAGAAATGCGATCGGAGAACAGATTATGATTCGATTTTTCCAGCAGACTATTGTTTAAAAATTTGACCAAATTAAAGGTGTCGAGAATAAAATGGTTCGGTTTTTGTGCCGTATTGTCACTGTAGACCGGGCCCTGGTTGCTGGATGTATCAATTACAAATAAACCGCCCCTGGAGCCTCTGCGAAGATCTGTCATGGATGACCAGAAATCCAGCTCAGTGTAGATATAGTTTAATTCGTAGTTGGAGAAATGATTGGGCCTGGTGCAGTTAATTAGCAGTAGCTTGAGATAAATATTGTGGATGCTGCCGCTGCTTTCATTGCGGTGGTTCTTGTGATGTTCTATTTGCAGCTCGCAGGCCAGCAAATAAAGGCCATGTAGGTCGCGCCAGAAATAGCTGGGCCGGGCCATATAATGAGTCAGACTGTTGCGCTGTATCTGAGCCAACAACTGGCAGCTGCGAAGGATGCATTGATTGAGCTGTTGACTGCCGCTGTGCTCTTCGCGTCCAAGCTTAATTACCAGAGATTTGTAGCCGCGGTAAATATGCCTGGTCAGTGCCTGCCCCAGAGAAACTGCTTTAGCGGTGTTCTGGTTGAGTTGGGTGTTGAGTAATCTGTCGGTGCACTGAATCAGCTGGGGATAAATGGCCTCGAAAATGGTCAGTTTGCTGTTTGCGTCTATATCTAGGTCAATAATCTGTGGCAGGGCCTGATAGAGGTCAATGGCAGCCTGTACGGAGGTTTGCTCTGGTCGATCAGCTATCCATTGCTGCGCAGTTTGCTCAGTGTCTATAGTTAGTGGCGTCTGCTTTTGTCTGTCTGACTGACCAGTCTCTGGACTGATCCTGTCCAGTAGTGCGCCTATGCTTGGTTGATGATCAGAAACCATAAAACCTCTGTCGATCCTTGGGGGGCTGTCCTGCTGGATACCAATGCAGGCTGAATATAGTCTAGAGCTAGAGAAAGTGTAGACAACTTTTAACTCTGTATCGGTTGTTTCACTCCTGCTGTGTCGATTGGTTCTCCCCTAACTAGTATCAGCTTGCGCAAAATTGCTAAAAATAGTCAGTACTTCGGTTATCATGGTCGCCTTTAAAATATTCGAGACCTTCAATCATGGCTAACTACTCCACCAATGAATTTCGCTCTGGCTTAAAACTGATGCTGGACGGTGACCCCTGCTCAATTCTGGAAAATGAATTTGTAAAGCCGGGCAAAGGGCAGGCATTTAATCGGGTAAAGCTGCGCAACCTTAAAACCGGGCGAGTGCTGGAAAAAACTTTTAAGTCTGGTGAGAGCCTTGAGGGTGCTGATGTGATGGATATGGATATGCAGTATCTCTATAACGATGGCGACTTTTGGTACTTTATGGAGCCAGAGAGTTTTGAGCAGCACCAGGCTACAGAAAATGCTGTGGGCGATGCACTGCAATGGCTCAGCGAGCAGGATGTCTGTGTTGTTACTCTGTACAACGGCTCGCCGTTGTCTGTTGTTCCCCCCAATCATGTTGAGCTTGAGATTGTTGAGACCGATCCAGGACTGCGCGGTGATACCGCACAGGGTGGCAGCAAGCCGGCTAAGCTAGTAACTGGTGCAACGGTTAAAGTACCGCTGTTTTTAGATCAGGGCGATGTGGTTAAAGTGGATACTCGCACTGGTGAATATCAGGGTCGAGTTAAGGACGCTTAGTTCAGGCCAATATTCTGTGAAACTTTTGCTCTGTGAGATTTTGCGCTAGTGGATAATTGGCAGCCAGGTACTAGCCTGGCAATGTTGCAGAGTCGCGCTGCCCTGCTGGCGACGCTGCGGCAATTCTTTTTTCAACGCTCTGTGATGGAGGTTGATGTGCCTGTTTTGGCTCGCACTTCCGTCACTGATATCAATATAGAAAGCATACCTGCCATGCCGTATGGCGGAAGTGGGTACTTACAAACTTCCCCTGAATATTTTATGAAACGCCTGCTGTCTCAGGGTGCTGGCGATATTTTTTGTCTGGGAAAGGCCTTTCGCAATGGCGAGCAGGGGTGCCGTCACAACCCAGAGTTCAGCTTGTTGGAATGGTATCGCTGTGGCTGGGATGAACATCAGCTTATGGACGAAATGGCTGAGTTGATCAGTCTGGTATTTGCCGCCAGATCGTCGCAGCCTCTGGCTGTTACAAAGTGCAGCTATGAGGAATGTTTTGGTCAGACCCTCGGTGTTGATGCCCATGGGGCCGATTTAGCTGAGCTGCAACAAAGGGCTGTTGCTGCCAGTTCAGATAGCTGGGCAGGCGAGAGCCGCGCCAATTGTTTGGATCTGTTGTTTAGTCTGCTAGTTGAGCCACAATTGCCCGCAGGGCTCGTCTTTGTCTATGACTATCCCGCCTGTCAGTCGGCTCTGGCGCAGCTGCATAACAATGCCCAGGGGCAGCAGGTAAGTCGCCGCTTTGAGGTTTTTTTAAATGGTATGGAGCTGGCTAATGGTTACTTTGAGCTAACCGATAGCGCCGAGCAGCAGCAGCGGTTTGAAGGCGATATTGCTCAGCGTATTGAAGCGGGCAAACCACCTATACCGATGGACAGGCATTTGCTGGCCGCCCTTGATCATGGCATGCCCAGCTGTGCAGGCGTCGCTCTGGGGGTGGATCGGCTGTTAATGCAGCTTGAGGGAGCTGATTCTATCGCTCAGGTGCTGCCCTTTAGTTGGGATCGCTGTTAGCCGCATTTAAAATAATGATCCATCACCTTGGATGGTTCATCAGTTTTGGTATGGCCGACCACGGCGGCAGGCACACCAGCAACAATAGCATGGGCCGCCACAGGCTTTAAAACTACGCTGGATGCTGCCACCATAGCGCCTTCGCCAATCTCAATATTGCCAAGTATTTTTGCTCCCGGACCCAACAGTACTCCTTTGCGGATTTTGGGGTGGCGATCACCGCTTACTTTGCCAGTGCCTCCCAATGTTACCGATTGCATAATTGAAACACAGTCTTCAACCACAGCAGTCTCACCAATCACCAGCCCGGTTGCATGGTCAATCATTACCCCGGAGCCGATAACAGCCGCCGGGTGAATATCCACGGCAAACTTCAACGAACTGCGATATTGAATCAGCAGAGCCATAGAGCGATCGCCCCGGAGCCACAGTTGATGGGCGACTCTATAGGATTGCAGGGCTAGAAAACCTTTGTAGTAAAGAAAAGGAGAACTGTAGTTGCCGCAGGCGGAATCACGATCGACCGTCGCCTGAATATCTTTGGCCGCAGACTCAATAATTTCAGGTTTGGTCAAAATATCTGTGATAATTTTGACCAGCATACTGGCCGGTGTAGTGTCACTGGAAAGTTTGCTGGCCAGATGGAAGCTCAGGGCCGTTGCCATATTGTCATGGTCGAGAATATTGTTGCGCAGATACTCTGCCAGCACAGGCTCTGCCGCCGAGGCCTGTGCCGCTTCATCGATAATATGTTGCCAAACCACATTGGTCAGGCTGGTTGCTGTATCCATAATCATTATTTTTTTGGGTCGCTGATTTTTCCCCTATTCTGAGTTAGGCGGCCTCAATATGCCAGCCTGTTCTTGCAATACACCAGATATCCACTGATTGGGCGCCAGCTTTAAGCAGGGATGATGCAGCAGCGCGAGCAGTGGCCCCAGTGGTTACAACATCATCAATCAATGCCAGCCGCATGTCCGCAATAGGGGCATTGTTGGTAACTTCAAAGGCGTTAGTCATGCTGCGCAATCGGTCTTTTTTCCCCTGCAGGTGCTGGGGCTTTGAGTAG
The DNA here is from genome assembly GCA_943788875.1 of uncultured Pseudomonadales bacterium. GTDB lineage: Bacteria > Pseudomonadota > Gammaproteobacteria > Pseudomonadales > Porticoccaceae > HTCC2207. The sequence goes on from CALSSA010000011.1 coordinate 51,286, forward strand.
CTCCTGCGATAGAGAATATCTGCTCGAACTAGACTGTTTTCGAGGATTAAACTCAGCTGTCGAGCGATGGTGTAGCTTTGGTTATAGCCCCGCCGGACCAAAGATGTCCAGTGTAATGGTACAGGAATCAGTAAATTTGGCCTTTGCATGGACTGGTAACTATTGGTAATAGAATCACCGAGTAGCTGGCTGAGTTGAATAAATTCTGGGGCGTTTATATCGGCTTTTAAGGGCTTGATCAGTCGGTTGAGCGGCTGTTTATATTGCAGTGGCGCTATGCAGCATCGAAATGGAGGTGGACTATGCTGGCAGTCTGGGCAGATATTGTCAGTCTGTAGCGGTGCAGCGCAGTGGCGGCACTGATAGGTCAGTTGTGGCAGCTGGGCAACGCAGTCGGGACAGATGGCCCGACATTTACTGCTTAGGTGTTGGCTGCACAGGGCGCAATTGCCCGGTAGAAGAAAGTTGCCTAGCTGGGCCAGCTGAGTACGGAGGCTTGCACTGTTGATAACCAACCTCCTTGTTGGCGATGACCCTAGCTCACTTTATGAGTCGGATCGCTATCGTCCTCATCTTCATCCTCAATGCTATTGGCTGCATTGGGGTGACCCTTACTCAGGTCATTGTCATCCAAGCCGTATTCTTCACTGAGAATGCCACCTGGCACCTTGGGCGCGTAATCTCTGGGTGGTTGAATGTCTTCGGCACTGATAAGAGGGTTGCCATCTTCATCCACCAGAGACAGGTCTGAGCCGCCAGCTTTAAGCAGCTGTCGGCCAATTTCAGGACTGGCTAGACGGATTGCACTGGTGGCGAGGTGCTCATGGATCTGGCGATAGCTCTGGGCCATATTAGTGGTCAGGTGAGACACAGTCACAAAGTGTTCTGTCACTTCCTGCTGATAGCGTTTGAGTTGTTGCTCGCTATGCTCAAGTTTCTTCTCAAGGTCGCGTACTGAGGCGTCGCCACCGGAAGATTTACGCGAGTAGAGATGGCCGATGCCAGCGCCAATCAAAAAGCAGGCTGCCGCAATAAGTACCAAAGTTAGTGTTGTCAATGTAATGCCCCCATCACTGTTAGTAGCTTTCCGTGCCTCGACATGCGCAAGGTTTTACCGATTCTTGCTCTTATTGTAACGCATAAATTGACCCTTGGCGCCGCAGACTTTTGGTTGTAACCATTTAATTTGCTGGTTACAGTTGAGTCTGTCGATTATTTCTCAAGCCGTTTATGCCGACTCCCAAACTTCGTTATCAAAAAGACCTTAGCCGTGAAGGCTTTGTTGCCGATCCTGCTCAGCAGCAGGCAGTCGAGTATCTAGAGGATTTGTATCAGCGCCTGTGTGCGCTGCACTGCCGCCCGGCCGCAGGAATACTGGGTGGTCTGCTGCAAAAATTTTCCAAAAAATCCATGCTGCCAGAAAAAGGTCTGTATTTTTGGGGTGGTGTGGGTCGTGGCAAAACCTATCTGATGGATAACTTTTACGAGAGTCTACCCTTTGAGCATAAAATGCGTGTGCACTTTCATCGTTTTATGCGCCGCGTCCATGAGGATTTAAAGCTCTATGCGGGGCAGTCCGATCCATTGCGCCAGGTGGCGGACAAAATTGCCAATGAAACCTGTATTATTTGCTTTGATGAATTCTTTGTCAGTGATATCACCGACGCCATGATTCTCGGGTTATTGCTCGAGGAGTTGTTTGCTCGGGGTGTGTGTCTGGTTGCTACCTCTAATATCGTTCCTGATGGCCTCTATGCGAATGGCTTGCAGCGGCAGCGATTTTTGCCGGCTATAGCGCTGCTTAATCAGCACTGTCAGGTGGTTAATGTAGATGGTGGTATAGATCATCGTCTGCGAGCTCTGGAAAAGGCTGAGTTGTACCACTGCCCATTAGATGAGCAGGCAGATGCCGCAGTGCAGGCAACTTTTGACAGCCTGGTGCCGGTGGAGGGTGAGATCAAGACCGCTGTTGATCTGGAAGTCGAGGGTCGGCCTATACCTGTGTTGATGTTGGCAGAGGATATAGTGTGGTTCGACTTTGCGGCTATTTGCGAGGGGCCCCGCAGCCAAAACGACTATATTGATATCGCCATGGAGTTCCATGCTGTGATGATTAGTAATATTCCTGCTCTGGGCCCAACCAATGAAGATGCCGCCCGACGTTTTATTAATCTGGTCGATGAATTTTATGATCGCAGCGTAAAGTTGGCCTTGTCTGCCGCTCAACCCCTGCATTTACTCTATTCTGATGGACGTTTGCAGTTTGAATTCCAGCGTACCCAGAGTCGTTTATTGGAGATGCAGAGCCGTGAATATCTGGCTCGCCCGCACCGCCCTTAAAAAACCATACAAAAAAGTTAGTTTTTGCTACAAGAAGCCCTTGTAATAGGCCACAGGGGTCATTACAATTCGCACCCTTTTTTGGGATCCCCCAAAAGCCAGGCAGGATAAGATGAAAACATATAGCGCAAAAGCAGAATCAGTAGAACGCGACTGGTACATCGTGGACGCAGAGGGAAAAACCCTCGGCCGTCTGGCGACCGAAGTTGCGTCACGTTTACGTGGCAAGCACAAGCCAGAGTTCACTCCTCACGTTGATACCGGTGATTATATCGTTGTCGTCAACGCTGAGAAGGTTACCGTTACTGGTAACAAGGCGAAAGGCAAAATTTATTATTCTCACACCGGTTACCCGGGTGGAATCAAAGACATTACTTTTGAAAAGTTGATTGATAAAGCGCCCGAGCGTGTTATCCAGTCAGCTGTTAAAGGAATGTTGCCGCGCGGCCCACTAGGCCGAGAAATGTTTAGAAAGCTGAAGGTTTATGCTGGTGTGAGTCATCCTCACGCCGCGCAGCAGCCTCAGACATTAGAACTGTAACGGAAAGCGACCATGGCAGATACTCAATTTTATGGCACTGGACGTCGCAAGACTTCAGCAGCCCGTGTTTTCATGAAATCTGGAAACGGCAATATCACTATTAACGATCGCGCTATCGACGTTTACTTCGGACGTGAAGTAGCTCGTATGATTGTTCGTCAACCTTTCGAGATCGTCGATATGGTTGAGAAGTTTGATCTTCACATTACTGTCGCTGGCGGCGGTAACTTCGGACAGGCTGGTGCCATCCGTCACGGGATTGCCCGTGCGCTGGTTCAGTATGACGAAAATCTGCGTCCTTCACTGCGCAAAGCGGGTTTCCTTACTCGTGACGCACGTCAGGTTGAGCGTAAGAAAGTGGGTCTGCATAAAGCGCGTAAGCGTCCGCAGTTCTCCAAGCGTTAATCGCTGCTGTTTTAAAAGAGCCCGACCCATTGGTCGGGCTTTTTTTTGCCTATAAAAATCAAATACTTAACCTGTTCTATAGCAACTTAATATTGCGTAAAAAGTCGCTATCCGTTACTATGCAGCGCCTTTTTTATTTGCATGCGGGTCCGCGTGTTTTAAATCCAAATTTTGTGTTTAGAGGGAGAGCGTCATGATCAATGACGGTGTCAACCAAAGCCGCCGAAAATTCCTGTTAGGTGCTACTTCGGTAGTCGGTGGTGCAGGTGTAGTTGGTGCAGCAATACCATTTGTCTCGTCCTGGCAGCCCAGCGCTAAAGCTAAAGCGGCTGGAGCCCCAGTTAAAGTTAATATTTCCAAATTGGAATCCGGTGGTCGCCTGGTTGTGGAATGGCGCGGTAAGCCAGTCTACATCGTGCGTCGTACCGAAGAGTCTCTGGCTGCGATCAATGCCATCGACTCAAGTATTCTCCGAGATGCGGACTCTGAAGCCGCTTCCCAGCCAGACTATGTAGCTGGATCAGCTCGTACCTTGGCTGGCAAAGAAGAGTATTTGATTTTGGTAGGCCTCTGTACTCACCTTGGCTGTGCTCCTATGTACCGTCCGGATGTGGGCGCTCAGGATCTGGGTGGTGAATCTTGGTTGGGCGGTTTCTTCTGCCCCTGTCATGGTTCCAAGTTTGATCTTTCCGGTCGTGTATTTGCCGGTGTTCCTGCGCCGACTAACCTCGAAGTACCGCCTCATTCTTATGAGTCGGATGATGTTGTGATTATTGGTATAGATTCGGAGGTTGCGTAATGAGCAATGAAACAGGCTTTGCCGCATGGCTGGATTCACGTATGCCGACACTCAAGCGCGAGTGGAATCGACATATGGCCGAGTACTATGCCCCTAAAAACTTTAACTTCTGGTACTACTTTGGTGTTCTGTCCATGGTGGTTCTGGTTATTCAGCTGATCACTGGTATCTGGTTGTTGATGAGCTATCAGGGTTCTGCCGAACAGGCTTTTGCCTCGGTTGAGTACATCATGCGTGATGTCGAGCTCGGCTGGATTATTCGCTATGCCCACAGTACAGGTGCGTCAGCGTTCTTTATCGTGGTCTATATGCATATGTTCCGCGGCTTGATGTACGGCTCTTATAAGGCGCCTCGCGAGCTGGTGTGGATATTTGGTATGACTATCTACCTCGCTCTGATGGCAGAAGCATTCCTTGGCTATGTATTGCCCTGGGGCCAAATGTCCTACTGGGGTGCTCAGGTGATTATCAGCCTGTTCGGTGCTATTCCAGTGGTGGGTGAAGATATTGTTCAGTGGATCCGTGGTGACTATCTGATTTCAGGTATTACATTGAATCGCTTTATGTCACTGCATGCTGTGGCTCTGCCGATTATCCTAATCGCACTGGTGGTTATGCACATCATTGCACTGCACGATGTGGGTTCAAATAACCCAGACGGCGTCAGTATCAAAAATCACAAAGACAAGAATGGCAATCCGATTGACGGTATCCCGTTCTACCCCTACTTTGTTATTCATGATCTAGTGCCTATCGTAGTTTTCCTGATCGTGTTCTGTTCCATATTGTTCTTTATGCCAGAGATGGGCGGTTACTTCCTTGAGTTTGCCAACTTTGAAATTGCTAATTCATTGAAAACCCCAGAGCATATCGCACCAGTTTGGTACTTCACGCCTTATTACTCCATGCTGCGTGCGGTTCCCGATAAGCTCGGTGGCTTTATAATCATGGGTGCTGCTATTGCGATTCTGTTCGTGCTGCCATGGCTAGACAGAAGCCCGGTGCGTTCGATTCGCTATAAAGGCAACTTTAGCCGTGCTGCACTGCTGATGTTAGTCGCCGTGTTTATTATTCTCGGCTATCTCGGTGTTAAGGCACCCACGGAAGCGCGCACAATTCTGGCGCAGATCTGTACAGTGTTGTACTTTGCCTACTTTATAGGCATCTACTTCTGGACCAGAATAGAAACGACTAAGCCTGAGCCCGAGCGCATCACTATGGATGGCGGTATTGGCTTTATTAGGAGCATGGGTGCTGTGCTGATTGTGGCACTAATGGTGATTGTGCCAATTAAGGCAGTGGGTGCAGAATCGGCCTATGCCTGCGGTACTATTGACTGTGACTCCTTTGAATCGGAGCTGACAAATGATGCCTCATTGCAAAATGGTGCCATGTTGGCAGTTAACTACTGCATGGGCTGCCATTCATTTAAATACTCGCGCTGGGAGCGAGTGGCGACTGATATAGGTATCCCCAATCAACTGATGCTGGACAATATGGTATTCACTGGCCAGAAGATTGGTGAGCTGATGGATATTGCTATGCCTGCCGACGAAGCAAAGGATTGGTTTGGAGCTACTCCTCCAGACCTGACTCTGGTCGCTCGTGCACGCAAGCCAGAATGGGTTTATACCTACCTGCGCAACTTCTATGCTGATCCCAGCCGTCCGCTAGGTGTGAACAATAAGGTTTACAAAGATGTGGGCATGCCCCATGCACTGTTAGACCTGCAGGGTTTGGCGGAATGTGCGCCTGGATCAGTGCTGGCAGCCAACGGTGGCATTAAGCGCGATCTTATGACCGGCGAAGATATTCTGGACAACCCCTGTGGTAACTACAATATTACTAAAACCGGCACCATGACTGCTGAAGAATTTGATGTCGCAGTCTATGATTTGGTTAACTTCTTAACCTATATAGCCGAGCCCATGGCCGAGCAGCGCAAGCATATCGGCAAGCTGGTTATTTTGTTTCTGCTACTATTACTGGTACCAACGGTGCTGTTGAATCGCGAGTACTGGAAGGGCATACACTAAGCTTTTACTATTGTGTGACCAATTTGGGGCAGACATTTTCTGTCCCTATAACTAATAAAAATTGTGAGGTTGTTGTGCGACGATCATCGATGACGTTATTTTCTGATCCTACATGCCAGTACAGTCACCGAGTGCGTATTGTACTTGCTGAAAAGGGCGTTACCGTTGATATTGAAGATATCGAAGCCAACGCGGTTACTGAAGAAATTCTTGAAGCCAATCCTTACGGAACATTGCCTACATTGGTAGATCGCGATCTTGCGCTCTATGAGTCAAAGGTAGTAATGGAATATCTTGATGAGCGTTTCCCTCATCCACCACTCTTGCCTGTCTATCCTGTAGCCAGAGCTCAGAGTCGCTTGTGGATTTACCGCATTGAGCGCGACTGGTGCAAGCTGATCGACACTATCGTAGCCAGTCCCGATACCAAAAAAGCCGAGGCCGCGCGCAAAGAATTCCACGAATCACTGGTCACTATCTCCAGCATCTTTACTGAAATGCCATATTTTATGAGCGAAGAATTCACCTTGGTTGACTGCTGTCTGGCGCCAATGTTGTGGCGGTTACCTCAGCTGGGTATCAAGCTGCCAAACAACCGTCAGGTCAAGCCGCTGTTGGAATATATGGACCGTCTATTTGAGCGTCCATCATTCCAAGAGAGTCTGACCGATCTTGAACGCGAAATTCGCGCCTAGTTGGCTGATATGAAGATGAGGTCTAATCGACCCTACCTGCTCAGAGCATTCTTTGACTGGATAGTGGATAACGATTGCACGCCTTATATCGTGGTAAACGCTCATTATCCTGGGGTAGAAGTGCCTCAGGATTTTGTCACCGATGGTCAGATTGTGCTCAATATTGCGCCCCGTGCGGTCAGCAGTTTTGAAATGAACAACGACTACCTGCAACTCTCTACACGTTTTAGCGGCATGCCCATTGATATCCACCTTCCGGTGGGCGCAGTGATGGGCATCTATACCCAGGAAAATGGTCAGGGCATGGTATTTGAACCAGAAGACCCGGAAGAGACCCCTCCAGAGCCTCCCAAGGGCCCGAAAATGGTATTGACCGATGCCGAAAAGTCAGCCAAAAAACAGCCAAAAAAACCACCGTCTGGCAAAGCAAAACCGTCCCTACGAGTGGTTAAATAACTTTTTATTAATCATTGTAATGAGGATCCTTCGATGTCTCGACCTATAGCCATTCTCTCCGCTGCACGCACTCCAATGGGAGGCATGATGGGCAGCCTTTCCTCAGTCTCACCTCCTCAGCTTGGTGCTGTTGCAATCAGTGCTGCCATAGAGCGCTCAGGCCTTGATCAGGCCCAATTCGACGAGGTTATTATGGGTTCGGTGCTGACTGCTGCTGTTGGCCAGGCGCCAGCGCGACAGGCCGCACTGGGCGCAGGCATGGATAAATCTACAACCTGCACCACGGTCAATAAAGTCTGTGGCTCGGCAATGATGTCGGTCATGATGGCTGGCAATGCATTGCGTGCTGGTCAGTCAAAGGCTGTGGTTGCCGGAGGTATGGAAAGTATGAGTCGTGCTCCTTACCTAATCCCTCAGGGTCGTCAGGGCTACCGCTTCGGCAGTGCCGAGATGCTTGACCATATGCAGTATGACGGTCTGCAGGATGCCTATCAGGGGGTGGCTATGGGTAACTTTGCTGAAAGTTGTGCCAACAAATATAACTTTAGCCGCGAAGACCAGGATGCCTATGCCATAGAATCATTGCGCCGGGCTAATGCAGCCATTGATCAGGGACTATTTGAAACTGAGATCGCCCCTGTCAGCATTGCTTCGCGCAAGGGCGAAACAGTGGTCAACGTCGATGAGCAGCCGGGCAATGCACGCCCGGACAAGATTCCCCAGCTGCGTCCAGCCTTCGCTAAAGACGGCACAGTGACAGCAGCTAATGCCAGCTCTATCTCCGATGGCGCAGCAGCGCTGACCCTGATGATGGCAGATGAAGCCGAAGCTCAGGGCCTCAAGCCGATTGCGCTGATTCATGGTTACGACCAGACTGCTCATGAGCCGGAATGGTTTACCACTGCCCCTGTCAGCGCAATCAATAAGACATTGGCCAGAGTTGGTTGGTCCGTGGATGATGTTGATCTGTGGGAAGTGAATGAGGCTTTTGCTGTCGTGGCCATGGCTGCGCTGCATGAGATTGGCATGCCCCATGACAGGCTCAATGTAAATGGTGGTGCCTGCGCTCTGGGTCATCCCATAGGTGCCAGTGGTGCAAGAATTATTGTTACTTTGATCCATGCGCTGCAACAGCGCGGTGGCAAAAAAGGCATTGCCAGCCTGTGTATTGGTGGTGGTGAGGCCACGGCCATGGCTATTGAGTTGGTTTAGATAAAGGCCCGTTCAGGCAATAAAAAAGCCCTGTCATGAACAGGGCTTTTTTATGTTCGACGACTTTATACTGCTTTAGTCGATATATTCAAATACCTTAACCACTTTGCGCACACCGCTGCTGGCACTGGCGATATCTGAGGCCAGATCGCTGCTGGCGCGGTCAATAGTGCCCATCAGATAGACCACGCTGTCCTCAGTGATAACGTCAATATTTATAGCTTTAACCTGCTCGTCAAAAGCCAGCTTGGTTTTGATTTTGGCAGTGAGCATAGAATCATTGGTACGAGAAACAATGGAGGTCTTTCCGCGCACTTGCAGTTCATTGTGCACCTGGCGTACGTCAGTAAAATCTCTTGCGGTGTCGCCCGCCAGTACTTTCATTTCCCTGCTCGGTACTTCCCCGGTCAACAGAACCACTGCCTTGGCTACACTGACATTAATGTGTGAAGCATCGAGGTCTGGATGGGCCTTTTTGATATTAACATCAATAAAGGTAGCCATTTTTCTATCATTGTAATAGGTGCCTGCACTGGTGCCAGCTGGATCTGTTTGTATGGGTTCACTGGTTACAGTATTCACCACTGTGGTACAGCCTGTGAGCAATAAAATCCCTGTTAAAAACAATATTACCTGTCGCATTTATTCTCCTCCAAAAATTCTGTGGTCGACCAGTGCGCAGAGGCACTGAGTAATTTGAAACTGTGCTGCGCTAGTCAGTTGCCCTGAAAACTCTGCGGTACTGATTTCGATATCATTGTAGCCCACTGAGGCAGATAGTAAATCGTCGTTGTTGGCAGAGAGTAAAATAACGCTCATGCCCTTATCAATGGCTGCTTCAACTGTGCTGATCAGAGCGAGGCTGTTATCTCCAGCGCTGATAATCAGGATGATATCGCCGCTCTGAGCTTGAGTTTGCAAGCAATGGGCGTAGCGTTCAGCGCCAAAGCTATTATCCACCAGTCGATTGATATTCAATGCTGGGAATCCCGGGCGTTCAATTTCAAAGCCCTGGGTCAAATAATCGGTAAACAGCTGCGCCAGCAGAACAGCTGATTTGTCGCCGCAGCTAAAAACACTGTTACCTGCAAGCAATGAGGCACTTATTTTTTCTGCCGCTGCGGCCATGGGTTCGGCAAAACGATCGCCCACCACCATAGTGGTTTCGATAAGCTGCTGAAAATGGTTAAAAATCTTTTGGTCCATAATGACTCAGTCTACTTCTAATGCGACTCTAGGTTAAAATATTTTGCAGCCAGTTGATAGCAAAGTTACCGGGCTGACTGTTGTCAGGGCTTATAGCCACAGCATCAAACCTTGCCGGAGTATTTTCTCCCTGCACTGAACGCTGTAAATAAGCCAAAGCAGCGGCATTGAGTCGTCGGCATTTGCTCGGACTAATGGATTCCTCTGCACTGCCATAGCGGCTGGAACGGCGGAACCTCACTTCGACAAAAACAACACAGGATTTATCCTGCATTATCAGATCAATTTCACCTCGTTTAGTGCAAAAATTCCGTTTTAGCAACCTCAGACCCTGATCTTGCAGGTGTTTGCAGGCTAAATCTTCTGCTTCTGGCCCTGTTAGTGCTAAGCCATTGCTTCCATGTTTAGTTCTATCCCTGAACCATGCCATTGCTTGCCTCTAGGGTTGAATTGCGACAACCTTACCGCGTTTAAAAGCTGCCCACTTTTGTTGCCGCTCAACAATACCATCAGACAGACTGAGAAGTCCGGTAGCGCCAAACAGTGGCAGGGCAGTCTCAGATTCAAGTACCTTGAGATTTCTGTGTAGTAAAAAAGCATCGTAGCCGACCGCGTACAGATGTCTGTAGGCAGTGTGCAGGCGCTGATCGGGCTGCAGAGGCATTGCCATCTGTCCCGGCAAGGTCCAGGGCATGGCACTAAACTCTACGCTGGAGAGGTCTCTATCCAAACTTGCTTGCTGAGTCCCATTGTATATATGTGATGTGGCTACTACAGGTACATCAGAGGCATAGAGAAAATCCAGTGCTGGTTTAATTTGCCGCGCCACCATTGGGTAGCCCAGCACTACCACCAGATCAATATCCTGTCGGCGGCGAGCACTGGTTTGAATGCGGCTGTTGATAAAGCGTTTAAGCTGACGACCGCGATCTTCGCTCAGATCGATTTGCAGTGGCGGTTTGAGCAGTGGGGTAAAATCTCGAGTTGCCGAGGGATATATCACCTGACTTAGTACAGTGCCGCCTTTGTTGTTCCAGTACTCATTAAAAAATACTGCAGCCCTGTTGCCCCAGCCATTATCTGGCGCCACGATCAGCACATTGCGTTGGCCTTTGCGCCAGGCGCGATCTGCGATCTGGCTGATCTCATCCAATGGCGATAGGCCAAACTGATAGAGATTTTTTGCTTGCACCTGACTGTTATTATCAATGCGATTGAGACTGATAGTGGGCACTGGCAGAGACTCTAGTGGCAGCAGATCCTCCACCTCAGAGCGACGCATAGGGCCAATAATTAATTCGGCGCCGTCTTCTACAGCAATATTGTAGGCTTGCTGCATAGATTCGGCACTGCTGTCATAAATACGCACGCGAGGCACCGAAGCCGAGCCCGATTCAATATTGTCCTGCTGCTGTGCAAGCAAGTCGTAATAGGCACCCATAAAACCATCGAGCAATGTATAGCTGGGCATCTCGTATTGACCTTGCAAAGGCAGTAGCAGAGCGATCTGTGCTGGCGCCTTACCAGTCCTGCCTGTGAGGCCCAGCGCCGTTGGCGGTAATTTTGCAGCAGGATGGGTTTTCCAGCGCTGGCGCCAGTCCTTGAGAGCCTGCTGATGGGCAATGTGATTGGCCTGATAGAGCCGATTTAACTCGGCCAGTTGCAGCCAGCCCGCTAGCTGGGTATCCCGGTGATCACGTCCTTGCTTTAAATAACTAAAAGGCTGGGCATTGAGCTGGTGCCATATATGATCATGGACTGCTCTGGTATCGCGCTGGCCTCTGCTTAGTGCAGCCAGCCGAATATAACCCTGTAGAGACTGCTCCGCATCTCCCTGAGCCAGATCAATCTCAGCCTGTAATCTGATGGTGCGCTGTTGTAATTCAAGATCAAAATCAGCGCTGATAAAAACAAAGCGCTCCTGCTGGAGATAGGCAGAAGCTTCAAGCGCACGGCTCATACTCAGATCTAGCTGAGTACTCAGCAGAATAAACTGGACGTATTCGCGATCAGTCAGTTGATCACTATCGATCAGCATAAGAGTGTCGGCGATTCTTTGTGGGTCTCCGGCAAATAGAATAGCTGCCTGCAGCAGCAATGCGTCAGGTTGCTCTTCGAGTCTTGCCTGCTGCAGCAATCTTTCCGCCTGAGCAAGATCAGAGTTATCGATTGCTTCAATCTCAATGACCGGTGTCGAGCTAGTTTCCATGGTTGTTGTTGGCGCACAGCCACTAATAAAGGCTAAGATGCACAAACTGTAAGCAATCAATGGCAGAACATTTTTATTCATGAATTCTCATCAATCCGGTACGTTATATATAGTCGCCACACCCATAGGCAATCTGGGAGATATGGTACCTCGGGCCATAGCGACACTCAACGCAGTCAGTGTAATCGCCTGCGAGGATACTCGCCACAGCAAAAAGCTGCTCGACCACTTTAGTATAGATAAACCCTGCGTTGCCTATCATGATCATACGGACAAAAAATCCAGTTACAACCTGCTCAAACGACTGAGTAATGGCGAAGATGTGGCCTTGATCTCAGATGCAGGCACACCGTTGATCTCCGATCCGGGCTATAGACTAGTCGCCGAAGCTCGCTTGCAGGGTTACAGTGTTATTCCAATACCTGGGGCGAGTGCTGTGGTAGCGGCACTGAGTGTCGCTGGCCTGCCCACCGATAAATTTAAATTTATCGGCTTTCTACCCGCCAAGAGCAGCCAGCGCAAAAGTGCTCTGACTGACCTTAAGACTGGGGCTGAGACCATGGTCTGTTATGAAGCGCCCCATCGGATTGTGGATACATTGCAGGATATGGTTGCGGTATTTGGCGCTGAGCGGCCTGCTTTTATGGCCCGTGAAATCACCAAAACTTTTGAAACCTACCTCCATGGCAGTCTGGTGCAACTGCTTGAACAGGTACAAGCGGATAGCAATCAGCAGCGTGGCGAAATTGTGTTGGTGATTGGTGGGCAGAGTGGCGAGACAGATAATGTCTCCGTGGATGCAGAAAAAATTCTCGGCCTGTTAATGAAAGAATTGCCATTGACCAAAGCTGCCTCAGTCACCGCCAAGATTACCGGCGGTGACAAAAAGCAGGTCTATCAGCTTGGTCTTTCGCTAAAGGATAAAGGCTGACCCATCCGCGTCCTTTAATAACGAGCCATCAGCCTTTTTTAGCAAGGATCCCAGCCTGAATATCCGCCACCGTCAGCGCTGTCATATTGAAGATACCCCTTGAAGACACCGAGGGGATGACAATATGCGCTGGCTTGCGGAAACCATTTATAAATGGCCCGATCAGCAGAGCATCAGTCAGCGAGCGAATCAGCCCCATAGCAATATTGGCGGCATCCAGATTAGGCATAACCAGCACATTGGCACGGCCCTGCAGATTAGCTTGGGAATAAACAGTGTCACGGAGCTTGGGATTCAAGGCGCTCAACACGTGCATCTCACCATCAATTTGCAGGTCAGGATGATTTTCGCGCAGCATATTCCCGGCACTGCGTACTTTTTTCGCGGAGGCAGCGTTGGAGGTGCCAAAATTTGAATGGGACAACAGCGCTACCTTGGGTTCAACGCCAAACCGTTTCACCAGATCAATACTGGCTTCAGTAATTTTGACTAGCTCTGCATCTGTGGGATCTACATTCATCGCAGTATCGGCCAGAAATAATGGACCATCAGGCATCAATAAAACAGCGGCTGAAGATACCAGCTGATTTTTATCTTCTGGCCCCAGTAGATGCATAATTTCTCGCAGGTGGAAATCAAAGCGTCCCACCTTGCCGCAAATAAGACCATCGGCCTCATCACGAGCGACCATTACCGCGGCAATAGCAGTGTGATCGTCGCGCATAATTTTCCGCGCCGCATCTACAGAAACGCCATTACGCCCTACCATCTCATGATAGTAAGCCGCGTATTCATCATGTTTGTTATTGTCGCTGGGATCAAATATTTCGACTTGTTTATCCAAATCAATGCGCAGACCAAGGCGATCAATTTTCACTTCCATGCCAGCTCGGCGGCCAATCAAAATCGGTGTAGCAATATTTTCATCCAGCACCGCTTGCACTGCCATCAGAACATCATCGTTTTCCCCTTCAGCATAGACAATGCGGGCGGGTGATTTTTTCGCGATCTCAATAATCGGCTGCATAAATAGCCCGGCCTGATTAATAAACTCGTGCAGGGTCTGGCGATAGGCTTCCAGATCTTCAATCGGGCGAGTGGCCACGCCACTGGCCATCGCAGCTTTCACTACCGCCATAGGGATATCTTCAATCAGTCTTGGATCAAAGGCTTTAGGGATTAGATAGTCGCGGCCAAATTTGAGCTGTTCGTCGGCATAGGCTGCAGCCACTACATCCGAGGTCTCTTTGGTGGCCAGATCGGCAATGGCTTTTACCGCAGCCATTTTCATTTCTTCATTGATAGTCGAGGCGCCACAGTCCAGTGCACCGCGGAAAATAAACGGGAAGCACAGAACATTATTGACCTGATTGGGGTAGTCCGAGCGGCCCGTCGCCAAAATAGCATCTGGGCGAGCGGCAATAGCATCTTCTGGCATAATTTCTGGAATGGGGTTGGACATGGCCAAGATAATAGGCTTTTCACCCATTTTCTTCAGCAGATCGCCATTTAGCACACCTGGTCCGGACAGACCCATAAACAGGTCAGCGCCCTCAATAGCATCTTCAATAGTGCGGTCATCTGTCTCTACCGCATAGCCTTGCTTCCAGGGGTTCATGCCTTCTGTGCGGCCAGCATAAATAACGCCAGTGCGATCGATCATGCGCACATTTTTCTTTTGCAGACCCATGCTTACCAGCAGATCCACACAGGCAATACTGGCAGCGCCAGCTCCGGAGACCACCAGTTTTACATCTTCAAATTTCTTATCGACAATACGCAGACCATTGTAAATCGCCGCTGCTGCAACAATGGCAGTACCGTGCTGATCATCATGAAACACCGGAATCTTCATGCGCTCGCGGAGCTTGTTCTCCACCATAAAGCATTCAGGCGCTTTGATATCCTCAAGATTGACGCCACCAAAGGTAGGTTCAAGACTGGCAATAATATCAACCAGTTTGTCGACATCAGTTTCATCAATTTCAATATCGAACACATCAATATTGGCAAACTTTTTAAACAGTACCGCTTTGCCTTCCATGACCGGCTTGCTCGCCAATGGCCCAATATTGCCCAGACCCAACACCGCAGTGCCATTGGTAATCACCGCCACCAAATTACCTCTGGCGGTGACCGAGGCAACCTCTGTGGCATTCTCAACAATCAACTCACAGGCATGGGCCACACCGGGGGAATAAGCCAGCGACAGATCGCGCTTGTTAGCCAATGGTTTGGTGGGTCTGATTTCAAGTTTGCCCGGCAGTGGATGAGTGTGATATTTGAGAGCACTTTCTTTAAAAGAATCAGTCATAGGTTGGATCTTTACGTATTTTGGTTTGCTCTATTCTAACGCAGGCGAGGCGATAAATAGCCAAGCAGAGCATGTTGCCCTTGTAATAGTCGCCGTTTCGTAAAAGAATAGGTCAGTGGATTTCTCACCTGCTACGATTCCCGCAAAAAACTGGACTGGCTATGCTGCAAAAAAATAAAGGATTACTGCTCTCGCTCTGTCTGGGTCTGTGCGCTGTTGATAAGTGTTGCCAGCCATGCTCGAAAATGAAACCGCCCGCAACCTCTTTGCAGATTACCGCTCAGCCATATTACAGATTCGTATTATTGATCTGTCCTCCGGCAGCAAGAGCGCCATCGGCTCGGGTTTTCCGATTGATTCCAACGGCCTGATCGCGACCAATTATCATGTCATTGAACTGGCGGCTAGTGAGCCACAGCAGTATCGCATCGAATATCTTACAGACAGTAATCAGACCGGTGTTCTGAGTCTGGTGGATGTAGATGTAGTCAACGATCTGGCGCTGGTTAAAGCTGAGTTGATGATGGCTGAGCCACTTCAACTGGCCGCTACTAAACCAGAAGCTGGGGTGCCGGTCTATGCTCTGGGCAATCCTTTGGACCTGGGTTTAACGGTAGTACCAGGTACTTACAACGGTATTAATAAAACCAGCTACTACCCAAGAGTCCATTTTACCGGATCATTAAATTCAGGCATGAGTGGCGGGCCCACTTTGAATGAACAGGGTCAGGTAGTGGGTGTGAATGTTGCCACGGCAGGCAACCAGGTGAGCTTTTTGGTGCCAGCAGAACGACTTCAGCAGTTAGTCTCCAGCTACAGGAACCGCGGTAGTGCAGTCGACGATATAAGCCAGCACATCGGCGGTCAGCTGATGGCCGATCAGGAGCAAAAAATCAGCCGTCTACTGGCTACAGACTGGCAACCCATTGAACTGGGAGAAGCGCAGGTACTTCAGGAACTACCTCCTTTTGTAAAATGCTGGGGCGGCTCCAATACTGCCAGCACCAAAGCACAGTTTCTCAATGCGGAGCGCAGTTGCCGCAGTGAAGATAATATCTATCTCAATTCCGGTTTTGAAACCGGCATATTGGAATATCAATTCTTTTGGCTCGAGACTGATCAGTTAAACAGCTGGCAGTTCTATACCGTTTACGAGCAGTTGTTCTCCGATTTTGCGCCGGGCAATAGAGCCAGCGAAGAGGATGTCACTGAATTCCACTGTGACAATAACTTTGTCACCAGTGCCACTGGGCGTCAGAGTAAAACGGTATTCTGCACCCGCGCCTATAAAGACTACCCCGGCCTCTATGACAGTTTATTATTGCAGGGCAGTGTCGATAGTAGTTCCAGAGCCTTTATCAGCCACTTTACGCTGGCTGGACTCAGTAGAGAGAACAGCGTCGCCTTTGCGCGCAAATTTATGGAGATATCCCAATGGCCATAATTATTGAGATTCTCGGCTGGGGTGGCAAGAGTCGTCGGCAGTTTCGTGTGGAGTCTGATTCTGTGAGCATAGGTCGAGGCTATGACAATGATATTGTACTGGCGGACCCACATATATCTCCGGTGCATCTGCACCTTACGGCTGCCGCAGGCGGCTGGCTTGTTGAGGACCAAAAAAGTCTCAATGGCCTGCAAGTGATTCATCGGGTCGGTGATACTGAAGGCGTCTTCGCGTCTGGATCGGAAATTAAGATTGGCCGCACCAGGCTGCGCATTGTTTCTACAGAGCAACAGGTTGAACCCACCAAACTGCTCCATCGCCTAGAGCGGGAGACCAGCAGGCTCAATCGACTGTCAGTGTGGGTGCCATTGTTTGCTGTGGTATTTGCCGCTGAGCTTGGGGCTATCTATGCCAATACCGCAGTGGAATGGGAGTGGAAAAATGCTATTCCTATGTTGCTTGGCGCGCAGTTATTGATCTTGGTTGCCGCATTATTTTGGGCCTTGATTGGACGCATTATCCGCCACGAATCGCATTTGTTGGGGCAGTACAGTCTGGTTTTATTGGCCACATTATTATTTTCCAGCTGGAACTGGCTGCACTCGACTCTCGGATATAATTTCAATAGCTGGATATTCGGTGAGTACATGCAGCAGCTGGGTGCGTTGGCGATCGCCTTTGTTTTACTCAGTGCCAACCTGGCACTGGCAACCAACCTGTCCGTTCGTGCCCGCTGGGCAGGCTGTACCTGTTTTGTGGTGCTGCTGGCAATAATTGGTGTGGTCGGTGAAATGAAACGCTGGGGTCAGTTTTCCCCATTTCCTGAATATTCAAGTAAACTTGAGCCCCCGACATTACTGATCAGAGGTGGCCAATCCACCGATGACTTTCTGTCGGATGTAGAACATCTGTTTACCGCAGCTGACAATAATAAAGAATAATAATTAAATCGGGCGTACAAGCCCCCTAGGAGAAGCATCTTGGAAGCATTTGTCGGGCAACTCAATGGTATTATTTGGAGTTCAGCACTTATTTATTTGTGTCTGGGTTCTGGGTTATATTTTTCTCTGCGAACCAGATTTTTGCAGGTGCGCCACTTTCGCCACATGATAACGTTGATGCGCGAAGGTCGCAGTTCTGCGTCCGGGGTCTCCCCATTTCAGGCATTAGCGATGTCTCTATCCGGTCGAGTGGGCACAGGCAATATTGCTGGTGTCGCTACTGCCATTGCAATGGGTGGCCCAGGTGCTGTGTTCTGGATGTGGATGGTTGCCTTTCTTGGTGCCTCAACAGCCTATATAGAAGCAACTCTGGCACAGATCTACAAAGAGTATGACGACAATGGCGAGTATCGTGGTGGCCCCGCTTACTACATTGAAAAAGGCATGGGTCAAAGCTGGTATGCATGGTTATTTGCCGTAGCCACTATTATTGCAGTGGGTTTCTGCCTGCCGGGCATTCAGGCCAACAGTATTGTGGCAGCTATGGATAACGCCTGGTCCATTCCGCCATTAGCGACAGCACTGTTTATTGCAGTCGGTGTGGCATTGATTATTTTTGGTGGGGTAAAACGTATTGCCCACTTTACCCAGATTGCTGTGCCAGTGATGGCAGCAGGTTATATGGCCATTGCTCTGCTGGTGCTGGCGGTTAATATCGAGCATTTTCCAGGGGTGATCAAACTGATTATCAACAGTGCCTTCGGTATAGAGGCCGGTTTTGGCGCCATTATTGGTATGGCTGTGCAATGGGGAGTTAAGCGTGGTATCTACTCCAATGAAGCGGGGCAGGGTACTGCGCCACATGCGGCGGCGGCAGCTGAGGTTACTCACCCCGCCAAGCAGGGGCTGGTACAGGCATTCTCGGTGTACGTAGATACCTTGCTGATCTGCACTGCCACTGCCTTTATGATTCTTATGACCGGGCTCTACAATGTTTCTGGCCCCGACGGCGTCATGCTCTATGAGGGCATTGCTGGTGTCCAAGCTGGTCCGGCCTATGTGCAGGCCTCCTTTGATACAGTATTACCCGGCTATGGCAGCGGCATTCTGGCTATCGCACTTTTATTCTTCGCCTTTACTACTATTATTGCCTACTACTATGTGGCCGAAACTAATGTGATGTACATTAATCGCAAAGTTCACCGCGGCTGGTTGGTATTGCTGTTGAAAGCACTGCTGTTGACCTCAGTGATGTATGGTGCACTGAAGAGCGCCGACGTTGCCTGGGCATTGGGTGATGTGGGTGTGGGGCTAATGGCCTGGTTAAATATTGTCGCCATTTTGATTATTCAGAGGCCCGCCATAGTGGCGCTGAAGGACTATGAAACTCAGCTTAATGAGGGCGTGGAACCGGTATTTGACCCAGTGAAACTGGGTATTAAAAAAGCTGACTTCTGGGTTAAAAAATAAGCTAAGTTAACTAGGCGGCTGGCCAGCCGCCTAATTCTTTCCAGCGATTAACGATCTTGCAGAATAGCTCGGCAGTTTTCACTGTGTCATAAAGGGCGCTGTGAGCGTCGCGGTTATTAAATTCAATCTCCGCTGCTGCACAGGCTTTGGCCAGCACAGTTTGGCCATAGGCCAGCCCCGCCAGACTTGAGGTATCAAAGCAGGAGAATGGGTGGAACGGGCTGCGTTTAATCTGATTGCGATTGATGGCGGCATTGACAAAACCCAGATCAAAATGGGCATTGTGGGCAACCATCACCGCTCTGGTACAGCCTGTATCGCTAACTTCTCTGCGAATAGGGCGAAAAACTTCGCGCAGTGCTTCGCCTTCTTCCTCTGGATCCCGCTCCGGGTCATAGAGATCAATACCGGTAAATTCCAATGCTGCCTGTTCAACCAGCGAACCTGGAAAAGGCTCAATATTTTTGCTGTAACTCTCTTTGATTTGTAGATTGCCTTGGCCATCCATCTCTAGAATCACCGCGGCAATTTCAAGCAGGGCATTGGTATCTGAATTAAAACCACCAGTTTCAACATCCACCACCACTGGCAGGAAACCGCGAAAGCGCTTAGCCATCAGCGAGGGTTGCAACAACTCTTCGGGCATATCCATTAAAGACTCAATTTCCAATTTACAGTGGTGCCTGCTCCCAGAGGAACAAGCTGTGATCCATCGAAAGGCACAGATTCCGGCAGCAGCCATGATTCGCGCCGCAATGTAATTGTGCCACTGTTGCGCGGCAGACCATAAAAATCTGGGCCATTGGTACTGGCAAAGGCTTCCAGTTTATCCAGAGCATTGGCTTGTTCAAAAGCCTCAGCATACAGCTCAATTGCCGCATGGTGGCTAAAGCAACCAGCACAGCCGCAGGAACTCTCTTTGCGACCCTGAATATGGGGCGCAGAGTCAGTGCCCAAAAAGAATTTTTTATTACCACTAGTCGCCGCTTCAATCAGCGCCTGCTGATGAATATTGCGCTTCAGAACAGGCAGGCAGAACAGGTGGGGGCGAATGCCGCCCACCAGCATATCATTGCGATTAAAAAGCAGATGCTGGGGGGTAATGGTGGCCGCGATATTATCGCCGGCCTGAATGACAAACTCTGCCGCCTGCTGGGTGGTAATATGCTCGAAAATAATTTTAAGCCGCGGGAACTGCTCGGCCAGACCGCGCAGATGGCGCTCGATAAACTCAGACTCGCGATCAAAGATATCAATTTCATGAGCAGTTACTTCACCATGAAGCTGCAACACCATGCCCACTTCTTGCATTACCTCAAGTACCGCGCTGATATTAGCCAGATCGGTTACCCCAGAATCGGAATTAGTGGTGGCACCTGCAGGGTAGTATTTACAGCCCTGGATAAAGCCGCAGTCTTTGGCCGCGCGAATTTCCTCCGGGTCGGTATTGTCCGTCAGATAGAGAACCATCAGAGGCTCCCAGTTAGAACCCTCCGGGCGCTGGGCCAGAATACGCTCTCTGTAGGCCGCGACTCCCGCCACAGTAGTGGCAGGTGGGGTTAGGTTGGGCATAATAATGCCGCGGCCAAAGCCCCGTGCTGCTGCCGGGACAGTGGTTTCCAGAGCTCGTCCATCGCGCAGATGCAGGTGCCAGTCGTCCGGTTGGATAATACTGATTTGATCCATGAAAAAGAGTCCGTAGTTATAAGGTGAATGCTACCGGAAACAGTGGCTTCATACGAGTACTTGTGAAAAACTAAAGCTATGAATATCACGGTCTTAACCAATAGAGATTTGGCCAGCCACATTGCCCTTAGCCGTCTAAGTGATCTGTTAAGTGGGCATAGGCTATCGATTTTTATCTCTGAAAAAGTCGGTCAGGACCATAGCTTGCCCGAGCCATTAATGGCCTTGGGGACTTTTGAAAAAGAAATTATTGCCGCCAGTTCCCATAGCTTTGACGATCTTGCTGCTAGGGCTAACTGCAAGCTGCAAGGTTTCGCGGATATCAGCAATAAGGTGAATGGCCCAGAGGGCATTGCACGGATTCAGGCGACAGAGCCAGATCTCATTCTTTCCATTCGCTTTGGCTTGATTATCCGTGAGTCGGTAATTGCCATTCCTAGGCATGGTGTTATTAATTTACACTCCGGAATATTGCCAGATTATCGCGGGGTGATGGCCAGCTTTAGGGCCATGTTAAATGGCGATACACAAATTGGTTCTACCATGCATTTTATTCAAGACAGCGGTGTGGATACTGGCGATATTCTGTCCATCGCCAAAATCCCCCTAGCTACCCAGCAGTCTTACTTATTTAATGTACTCAACCTTTACACCTCAGGCTGTGATCAGCTTGCCAGTGCCGTTCAGCAGTTGGATTCTGGCGCTGTATTTCAGGCCCAGCCCCAGCAGGGGAAGCCGGATTACTATACATTCCCCACAGAGCAGGAATTAGCCGCATTTTTTGCCATGGGCTATCAACTTTTTGATGCTTCGGAAATAGAGGCAATCAGGGCGCTGCAGCCTTAAACGGCACACAAAGCCATTAAATTAATGTAGAATTCGCCCCCGTTTCCCCCAGCAAAGGATTAAGCAACGTGTCATCGGTCAATAAAGTCGTTCTCGCCTACTCAGGCGGCCTGGATACCTCAGTCATTGTTAAATGGCTGCAGGAAGAATATAACTGCGAAGTGGTTACCTTCACGGCCGATATTGGCCAGGGTGAAGAGGTTGAACCTGCTCGCGCCAAAGCCGAAGCGCTAGGTGTGAAAGAAATCTATATCGATGATCTGCGTGAAGAGTATGCCCGGGACTTTGTATTTCCCATGTTCCGCGCCAACACTATTTACGAAGGTGAATATCTGCTGGGTACTTCTATTGCTCGTCCACTGATCGCAAAACGTCTAATTGAAATTGCCAATGAAACTGGTGCCGATACCATCTCCCATGGAGCGACGGGCAAAGGTAATGATCAGGTGCGTTTTGAGTTGGGCGCCTATGCGCTTAAGCCTGGCATTAAAGTGATTGCGCCATGGCGCGAATGGGATCTGAACTCCCGTGATAAATTAATGGAGTACTGCGAAAAGCACAGCATTCCAGTAGAGATGAAGCGCGGCAAAAAATCGCCATTCTCCATGGATGCCAACCTGCTGCATATCTCCTACGAAGGTGGCAACTTGGAAGATCCCTGGTCCGAAGCAGAAGATGAAATGTGGCGTTGGACAGTGTCTCCGGAAGAGGCGCCAGATCAACCCACTTACATGACCATTACTTACCAAAAGGGCGATATTGTCGCCATTGATGGTGAAGCCATGTCAGCGGCCACTGTGATTGAATATTTAAACAAGGTTGCTGGTGCCAATGGTGTTGGGCGACTGGATATTGTTGAAAACCGCTATGTAGGCATGAAGTCTCGCGGCTGTTATGAAACCCCAGCGGGCACAGTGATGATGAAAGCTCACCGCGCCATTGAGTCACTGACTCTGGATCGTGAAGTAGCGCATATGAAAGACGAGTTAATGCCCAAATACGCCAAGCTGATTTATAACGGTTACTGGTGGGCCCCAGAGCGTCTGATGTTGCAGAGCGCAATCGACCAAACTCAGGATGTGGTAAATGGTGATGTTCGAATTAAACTCTATAAAGGTAATGTGAGTGTAGTAGGGCGCAAATCCGAAGACAGCCTGTTTGATGCCAATATTGCCACCTTCGATGATGATGGAGGCGCCTATAACCAGGCCGATGCCGAAGGCTTTATCAAGCTAAATGCGCTGCGTTTGCGTATTGCTGCCAACCGTGGCCGCGATATGTAATCTGTCAGCTGTTATGGCATCTGCTGGGAAAAGGCTCTCTATCATATCGAGGGCCTTTTTTATGTTAGTTAAAAATTCTCGCCCCTGATTAACCATAATTGGAATACACTATGACAATGAAAGTAACCGTCAAAGATATCCAGCAAGCCCACGCGCGCATAGCGCCGCACATCCACCGCACGCCAATATTACAGAGCAGCGCGCTCAATAAAATTATTGGCTGCGAGCTATTTTTTAAAGCCGAAAATTTTCAAAAAATTGGTGCCTTTAAAGCACGTGGTGGATGTAATGCAATTTTCTCCATGGACCAAGCCAGCCTGCAAAAAGGCGTAGTCACCCATTCCTCAGGCAACCATGGCGCGGCTCTGGCCTGGGCTGCCGCGCTGCGCGGTGCACCCTGCACCGTAGTGATGCCAGATAATGCACCCCTAGTTAAAATAGCGGCTGTTAAGGGCTATGGAGCCAATATATTGCTCTGTGAACCGACCATGGCCGCACGTGAGCAAGCCGTCGCCACTGCAATATCCGAACATGGCTTCACATTGGTTCACCCCTTTGATAACGATGTGATTATTGCCGGTCAGGGCACAGCAGCTCTAGAGATGCTCGAACAGATCGACCAACCCGTCGATATTGTTATGGCGCCCATAGGCGGCGGAGGCCTTTTAGGCGGCACTAGTATCTATGCTAAAGGGATGAGCGATGCTCAGGTTATAGGTGCAGAACCTGAAGGTGCCAAAGATGCATGGTTGGGGTTTAAGAATGGCGAAAGGCTCGCCGAATATAGCCCAAATACTATTGCCGATGGGCTGCGTGCTACGGTAGGAGTACGCAACTTTGCTGCGATTATCGACAATGTTGACGATATTTTACTCTGTTCCGAAGCGCGCATTGTTGAAGCCATGCGTCTAATCTGGACCAGACTCAAAGTGATTATCGAACCCTCCTGTGCCGTGCCTCTGGCGGCGATTATGGATCAGCCGGAACAGTTTCAGGGTAAGCGTGTGGCGATAATTTTGACTGGGGGCAATGTTGATTTAGACGCGTTGCCTTGGTGATTTGCCCGGGGGTTAGAATGCTCCTGGCATCTTTTACCCAAAGCGCTGCGCAGGGCATGTTGAGCGCAGCGAAACATATCAAGAGCCCGGCACAGGCATCATTACCCCCTATTCTGGCAGCCAGGTAAAAACCGGCTACAATTAAACAGACGTCGGCAGGCATTTAAAAACCGCGTAGCAGGAAGCTATTAATCTTCGCGGGAAGCGATATGTCTTTGGATTTATATCAATGGTATCGGATTGGTTTTGCCACGGTTTTAATCCTGTGGTCAGGGTGGTTTTCCCGCCACATCTATCAAGATTACCAAATCTATCAAAATAATTATGTATCTGAGATATCAGCTTTGTCTGATACCGCTGTGCCCAACCTCGTCTCAAAGCCAGTCAATCTGGCGGCTTTCCACCTCATGGGCGAGCCGCAAAAAACACTGATTGAGACCCAGCAAAAAGCTGAGAAGCTGCAGGAGACTCGACTTGATCTGGAGTTGCGGGGAGTTTTTGATAGCCAGGGTCCAATGCTTGGCGGAGCTGTGATTGAAACTGGCACCAGGGAGCCTGGTTTTTTTCAGATTGGAGATTTGATTGCCGAGGATGTGACATTCGCCGCCATTGAAGGGCAAACGATTATTATTGACCGCAATGGAAAAATGGAAAAACTCTCCTATGACCGGTCTCTGGTGGAATTCAATATCTTCTCTCGTGCCAGAAATGATGCATATATCAACACTCCACCCACAGAAAATATGGGCGTTGACCAGCAGGACAAACTAATAACCAGGCAACCGTCTCTGGAAGATCGGCTGGCCAAGTTGCGTAACAAACACCACCGCAATAATTAAAAGGATCAAATTCTGGATGAAGGATCATCGTGCTATCAGCCTGATACCCTGGCTCTTTTACCTGACATTGGCCATGGGCGTGTCGTCCTCTGCCCTGACCCAGCAAAATACCAGTGACAACAGTGTTAGCCTGTCTCTGCACCAGGCGGACATTCAGGATTTGGTGCGCTGGGCATCATCGGTCACACAAAAAACCATCATTATTCATCCCAGTATAAAGGGCACTGTCACTGTGGTTGCCGGTGAACCCATGAATCCCGAGGAAGCCTATCAGGTATTTCTGTCGGTGCTTCAGGTTCATGGGTTTATGGTGATTGACACAGACCAGGTACTTAAGGTGGTGCCGGTAAATATAGCCAAGGAAAACGACCTGCCGCTGATCGCAGATGGCAGCAAAAATCCAGAAGATATGGTGGTGAGAATAATCAAAGTCAAAAACATCTCCGCCACAGACTTAATGGGCTTGGTAAGGCCGATGCTACCTCAGTCCTCTCACCTTGCAGCCTATCCCGGCACCAATATTTTATTGATTGCATCCCGCGCAGCCAAAGTTGAACAAATTGCCACAATTATCAAACGGATTGATCAGGCAGGTACCCTGGATATAGAACTGATCGAGGTTAAATTTGCCAGTGCCCAAGACCTTATTCAAACTTTGGGCAAGTTGATCCCTAACTCCACCGGTCAAAAGGGTCAGCCGAATCAGATTAATCTGGCGGTCGATGAGCGTTCCAATAGTATCTTGATGACTGGTGACCCCATAACTCGACAGCAGATTCGTGCCTTAATAGAGCGGCTTGATCAGCCTCTGGCAGGGGATGGCAACACACAGGTCATTTTTCTGCAGTATGCCCGAGCAACCCAACTGGTACCTATTTTGGAAAGCGTCAGTGGCAGCGTCACCAAAGGGGAAAAAGATCAACGGTTGGCTCAGGCTGATATCAGTATTCGTGCGGACGAGAGTTTGAACTCATTGATCATTACTGCGCCGCCTTCAGTGTTAAGCACCATCAAAGGAGTGATTGCCAAACTGGATGTGCGCCGAGCACAGGTGTTGGTAGAGGCTCTCATTGTAGAGGTTAATGAAGACCTGTCCCGGGATATGGGTGTGGAATGGCGCACCAATAATGCCGACGGCGATTCGTCCAGCGTATTTGGAGGCTTTTCAGCCTTTCCCGGATCTGTATCCAGGTTTGAGCCAGACAACAATAATGACGTAACTCTGGGGCGAGGCCTGTCCGTTGGATATTTTAGAGGTCCTGATCTGCGCTCAATTATCCGCGCACTGGAGGGAGAGGCCAACGCCAATATTTTATCTACACCCAGTGTCTTAGCTATGGATAACGAAGAAGCTAAAATCCTTGTCGGAGAAAATGTCCCCTTTATTACCGGCGCACAAAACCGGCAGGGGGATGTTGATCCATTCCAAACCATTCAGCGGCAAGATATTGGTGTAGTACTAAAGATCAAACCCCATATCAACAATAGCGATTCCGTTACTTTGCAAATTGACCAGACCGTTGAAAGTATTGCCCAGTCTGATGCGGCAACGGCGGACATTGTTACCAACAAACGAGAGATCTCTACCAGAGCATTAATCGATAACAATCAGATACTGGTACTGGGTGGATTAATCCGCGACGAAGTAATTGAGTCAGAGTCCAAGATCCCTTTGTTGGGCAGTATCCCACTGCTGGGCAGAGCATTCAGAAGCACCTCAAACAAAGTTATAAAAAAGAACCTGATGGTGTTTATTCATCCGCAAATCCTGCGCGATACTAAATCCAGCTATGAGGTAACCAAAGATCGCTACCAATATATGCAGCAGAGCCAGGATCGATTTCATCAGCGATCCGATCGATTTTTTATTCCCGGAGACGTTCCCCGCTTGAATGATCTCAAGCCATTACCCATTGATGGCGATCAATAATGGCCCAGCAGCTACCCTTTGGTTTTGCCAAGCGACACAAAGTATTGCTGCAGCCGCCGGGCACCGTTTACACCCAGTCATCACTCAGTCTGACGCTCTATTCAGAGTTGCGGCGCTTCGCCAATACCGCCCTTAGAGTAGAAAAAGTCAGCCCCGAGCAATTTCAAAAGCTGATGACTCAGCTCTATGAATCTGATGCCTCGCAAACCAGACAGGCAATGCAAGGCATAGGTAATGAACTTGAGTTGCCCTCGTTGGCAGAATCTATGTCTGAAGCAGAGGACCTTCTGGAGCAGCAAGATGAAGCACCCATAATCAGGCTGATAAACGCCATATTGGCAGAAGCAATTCAAAGTCAAGCATCGGATATTCACCTTGAAATCTTCGAGAAAAATCTCAGCGTCCGTTTTCGTATTGATGGAATATTAAAAGAAGTGGCACAGCCCCGACGCGAGCTAGCCGCACTATTAACCTCGAGAATCAAAGTGATGGCGGGGCTGGATATTGCTGAAAAGCGTATTCCCCAAGATGGGCGGCTGTCCCTGAAGTTAGGTGGCAGAGAAGTGGATGTGCGAGTCTCCACCTTGCCCTCAATTTATGGTGAGCGCATCGTACTGCGCCTGCTCGACAAACAAGAGCAAACCATTGACCTTGGTGCGCTGGGCATGTCCCAGCCAGATCGACAGCGATTGCAGCAGTTGCTGTGCCTCAGTCATGGTATTTTACTGGTCACTGGCCCCACTGGTTCCGGCAAAACCACCACATTATATGCAGGCCTGAGTCATATAAATGACCGCAAAAAAAACATTCTCACCGTAGAAGATCCGGTTGAGTATCATATTGATGGCATAGGTCAGACCCAGGTCAATAACAAAGCCGGCATGACATTTGCCAAAGGTCTGCGCGCCATATTAAGGCAGGACCCGGATATAGTAATGGTGGGTGAAATTCGCGATCTTGAAACCATGCAGATTGCAGTGCAGGCCAGCTTGACCGGCCATCTGGTGCTTTCCACTCTGCACACCAACACAGCAGCAGGTGCAGTCACCAGACTAATGGATATGGGCATCGAACCTTTTCTATTATCGTCTTCTCTGGTGGGAGTATTGGCTCAAAGGCTAGTGCGCAAGCTGTGCTCCCATTGCAAAGAGCCCCATCAAGTCACCAGCAGGGAACAGGAGATATTTACCAGTCTAAAAACCTCGGACATTATTTATCAGCAGAGCGCCCAGGGCTGCCGTGAATGTAATAGCGAGGGCTACAAAGGCCGCAGCGGCATCTATGAACTTATCATTATAGATGAAGTACTGCGCCAGCTTATTCATGACAAGGCCCCCCAGTCGGCACTGGTAACTTCGGCGCGCAGCAACAGCCCCTCGATCCGCGGAGACGGCCTGCGCAAAGTACTCGCAGGAGAAACCTCCATTGCCGAAGTATTGCGAGTCACCCAGGAAGACTAGAACAGGCTAACGGCATATGGCTACTTTTGACTACAGCGCTATCGACCATAACGGCAAACAGCAAAAGGGTATCCTTGAGGCCGACAGCCCCCGGCAGGTCAGGCAAAAACTCCGAGCCATCAATCTTGTTCCATTAATGGTGTCCAGCACCAGTGACTCAATTGATAAATTCAGTAAACAATATAAAACCAGTCTCAGCCCCACAGCGCTCGCCATTATGACTCGACAATTAGCCGTGTTGCTAAAATCGGGCATGCCACTGACACAGGCTCTGCAGGGCCTTTGCAAACAGACCCAGGGCCGCACCAACCGCGTGCTTTCGGTGGTGCAGAGTTCAGTCCGCGAGGGCAGCAGTCTGTCCCGTAGCCTTTCCCGGTTTCCAAAAAGTTTTGACCAGCTGTACTGCGCCACAGTGGAGGCGGGGGAGCACACTGGGCGTTTGGATATGGTATTAGAGCAGCTCGCCCAGCACACAGAATCCCAGCGCAGCTTTCGCCAAAAAATCCAGGTAGCGCTTATCTATCCTGTATTACTGGTGATCTTATCTATCAGCATCGTTGTCGGGTTAATGACTTATATAGTCCCGGATGTGATAAAGGTGTTTATTGATACTGGTCAGACGCTTCCATTACTGACCCGGTTACTCCTTGCTTGTAGCGATTTTCTGTCTAACTGGAGTCACCTGCTGGTTATTGCTCTGGCAGTCATTATTGCAGGCGTGGCAGCGGCCCTGAGATTGCCTGCCATCAGGCGGGCCATTCACCAGGTTTACCTCCATATACCACTGATAAAAACCATAAGCAGCGGGGTTAATGCCCAGCGTTATATGCAGACTTTGGGCATCCTTAGTCTTAGCGGTCTGCCCCTGCACAAAGGCATGCAAATCGCCCGGCAAGTGATTAAAAACAGCTACCTGAAAGCACAGCTTGCTGATGTATCTGCCAAGGTGCGAGAAGGACAAAGTCTAAGTCACAGCCTTGAGCAGATGGGTTATTTTCCTCCGCTTATGGTTTATATGCTGGCCAGTGGAGAGGCTAGTGGCGAGTTAGATCAGATGTTATTAAAAGCAGCTCAACAGCAAATGCAGGATATCCAGACTAGAGTAGCTACAGCAGTCAGCCTGTTTGAACCGCTAATGTTGTTGCTGATGGGCGGTATCGTCCTATTAATAGTACTGGCTATTCTCTTGCCCATTTTAAATATGAATCAGTTGATAGGTTAGAGGACAACCCCATGTATGGACGCAGTCAATCAAATAAACACTTGGGTTTTACCCTGATAGAGATAATGATCGTAGTGGTTATTTTGGGTGTACTGGCAGCTCTGGTAGTACCTAATATGATGGGCAAAGCAGGGGACGCGCGACAGGTTGCCGCCGCCAGTGATCTGCGAGCCATTGCCAATGCCCTAGATATGTATCGACTGGAAAATTTCACCTACCCGAGCACAGATCAGGGTTTAAAGGCTTTGGTAGAAAAACCAAGTGGGTATCCTCCGGCACCCCACTGGAATCCAAATGGGTACTTGCGCAAACTCCCCAAAGATCCCTGGGGTAACGACTATCTGTATATCAGCCCCGGCACAGAAAACGATTTTGATCTTCTGACATTGGGCGGCGATGGGCGCTCTGGAGGAAGCGGAGAGGCTAAAGATGTCAGCCTTTCCGACCTTTAATTCCGGAATGCAAAAAACCAATATTCCCAAGAAAGCCGAGGGCTTTACACTTCTTGAGATGCTGCTGGTCATTGTTATTGTCGCTGTCGTCTCAGGCATCACCATGCTATCTCTGGGTGATCGGCGGCTGCACAGTTTAAAAGCTGAAGGGCAAAAACTACAGGCAACACTAAACTGGCTTAGTGAAGAAGCTCTCTTTCAGCAGAGGCCCTATGGTCTGCAAATTTTAGAGCAGGGCTACCAGCAGCTGGTCTGGGACTATAGGGCTGAGCAATGGTCGGTCGCTAAGATAAACAGCTCATCAATTTATTTACCCAACTATATAAGCATAAATCCCCAACCTGAAAAAACGCAGGAACAGAGGCAGGCGTTAAGCGGCGGAATAGAACCCCCACCAGTGCCCGGTATCATTTTTTATCCGGATGGGAATTTTGAATACTTCGAACTTACCCTCAGGGTAACAGGTAGCGACCAATGGCTGGCAATTCGCGGGCGGCGCTTTCAAGGAATTGAACTTGATTTTTAACAACCGTCGCCGAGTCATATCTCCGGGATTCACATTACTTGAAGTGCTGATCGCCCTGGCGATATTTGCCCTCTGTGCGGCAGTGCTGACTGCCCAATCTACCAGCACCCTGCATAATCGACAGAGATTAATTGAACAGCAAATAGCACTTTGGGTCGCCAAAAACAGACTTGCAGAAATCCGCACTGGGACTGTTATATCAGCACAAAAACAGCAAAGTCAGCAACAGCAGCTTGGTCAAAGTTGGAATATCCACAGCACCACAGAAGCCACCGCTAAACAGCAGCTTAAAAAAATCACCATTCGTGTGTCTCCACAGGGAGCTGATTATTCAGGCGACTACAACTCTGCAGTACTCGTTTCTTACATAGCAGATCGCCCATGAATAACAAAAAACAATCAGCGTTTACTCTACTCGAATTACTGGTCGCCCTGGCTATTTTTGCCATTATCAGTGTGGGCGCATTTCAGCTAGTCACCCAGGTTACCAACTACCAGCAGCGCAGCGAACAGCGAATGCAAGCTTTCAATGCTATCAGTTCAGTGTTAAATATTATGGAGAGAGAATTACTGCAAGCGATAGACAGGCCCATCCGGGATGAATTTGGCGATGCACTGCCCGCCTTGGTGGGTGATTCCCAAAGCATAGAGTTAACCTCTGGCGCACGAATCAGCAGTCCTGCCGCACTTCGTGCTGGCCATGGCGCTCAGGCAGACTTGCTGCGCAGCTTATACAGGCTCGGGCTAAAACATCAAGAAGGCACATATATAAGTATCTGGACAAGGCAGCAATGGGATGTTCTGGATCGGGTTCAGCACAGTCAGGCAGTGCAAACGTTGGCGATACCATTAGATCAGGTAAACCTAAGATATCTGAGCCACAGCAGACATTGGTTAACTGAATGGCCCGACAGCAGCGGCCATGCACAGGAGCAGCAGCCATTGCCACTGGCCATAGAATTACAGTTGGTAACCGGGCAATTTGGCACCATCACCAGACTCTTTGAGGTCAGCCAGTGAACCAGTGGGTAAAGGGAGTTGCACTTATATCAATGCTTTTGCTGCTAACCCTGGTAACAGTACTCACCTCCAATATGCTGTACCAAAACACCTTGGAGATAAAGCGCCATCAGACCCAAACGCTCAGCGCCCAGGCTAGCGAATATGCTCGCGGAGGAATAGCTCTGGCAGAGATTTGGTTGCGCCAGAATGCTAGTTTATCAATGGAGCAATCAGGTGTTTTTCAGCCGCCGGGTGGCAATCTTGCTATTCAGGTCAGCGACGAGATGGGCAAATTTAATCTCAATAACTTGCGTGGCAAAAATGGCGCAATGGACCAGACACAGTTAGTAATATTCCGGCGTCTGCTGTTGGCTCTGGGGCTTGATCAAAGTCTGGCCCCCGCGGTTGGTGACTGGGTTGATGCAGATATTTCCAGCAGCGGATACAACAGCGAAGATCTGGGGTACTCCATGATTGGCACCAGAGAGGGGCGAGGCTACAGAGCAGCCAATCGCGCAATGGCTCATATCAGCGAGCTATTGTTGGTTCGAGGTTTTACGCCAGCCATTGTCGACAAGCTAAGTCCCTATGTCACCGTGCTACCCCATACCACGCCAGTGAATATCAATAGCGCAAGCCAACCTGTTATCGAAGCCCTGATGCCAGATATTGACGGTCAGTCTGTGGTTCAGACGGTGCAGCAAAAGTTGTCGGGTTTTGTCGACATCGAGAGTTTTCTTAAACACCATGTCAGTGCAGGCGTCGATATTCCAGCACAGCTACTTACTACCAGTAGTCAGTACTATTTGATTACCGTCAAGGCAAGTTATCAGCAGCAGCCAGCTCAGTGGCAAGCACTGCTGTCGCGCGCTCAGGAAAAAGAAACAGCTGCAGCTGTGCAAATCCACACCGTTTGGTTACGCCAACTACCTTTTTGGGCGACAGCGCCTACACTCAATAACTATGAATAAACTGATTTTGGTATTTTTTGAAGCGAACAACCACAAGCTTTATTTGCTTGAGAAGGACCCTTTTATTCTCACCTTGATACAAGATGCCGAAAGCATTAAAGACAGCTCGTATCCGGTGGTTGGCGTCCTGTCTGCCGCACTGGTTGCAACCCATATTTGTAAGGTGCCGGCCAAACATAAAAGATATCTGTACAAAACCCTGCCCTTTATGTTGGAAGAAGGCACCGCGCTGGAGATTGAAACCCAGCATATCGCCAGTCAGATCCAGGGTGATCATGTGCGCGCAATAATGATTTATCAGCACAGTATGGAATCAATTATTCAGCAGGTGGCGAACCTCGGCCTCAAACTGCAGGCGCTGTATGCAGATGCAGATTTAATACCCATCCCAGCCAGTTCTGCCGCAGATCAAGTGCTCAGATTCAATGAAATCTGTCTGATCAAAACAGCGGAAGGTCTATTGGCACATATTGATAATATCAACCAATTGCCTGACCTGACTGATGGAGAAATACAAACTCCAAACTGCAGCCGACAAAATTACTGCGCCACAGCCATCGCAGGGCAGCCTGAGAGTGAACAGCCAGCTATTAATTTACTTCAAGGGCAATTTGCACCACAGAGTACAATGATTCAGCGCATCGGAATGCTTAAAAGATTGCTTGTGGCCATCGGCCTAATCACAATTATTCAGCTGCTTTATTGGGGTATAACAGGAAGTTACTTCGATCACCAGGCTGAGCAACTAGACACACAGTCTGCGCAAACCTACCTTAGTTATTTTCCCAATGATAAAACCATTGTTGATATACAGCGTCAGGCGCAGGGCCATATAAACAGGGCCAGCGCTATCAACAATGATGACAGTTCGTTTATTGCACTGGTTGCTTATTTGGGCGAGGGGATACAGCAAAACCCTGATGCCAAATCTCTATTGGTGAAATCAATAAAATGGCAAAGACGTAAAGGAGAGTTCGCTGTGGAGATTGATGCGGATAATATTGCAGCACTGGAAGAGCTTGAATCAAACCTCAAGCAAGCCAATCAGCTGGTTGTTGATCTTAATCAAGTTAATCAAAGAAACAAAAACTCAGGTCAGGGGGTAACAGGTCGGCTAACAATAGTAGCCGGCCAACACAAACGGCAAGGAAACAACCTATGAGCTATTTCTCTCTGCGCCGCTATCTCCAGCTTATTCGGCGACCAGAAAAGCTAGCCTATACTCTGATTGCATATAGCAGTTTAACCCTTCTATTGATGGTTATTTTGGTTTTTCCTTTGAAAGATTATCAGCGGGAGAGTCGAGAAAATTATCGCCATCAGAGAGATCTTGAGAAATGGTTGTTGCAAAACCAGTCCAGACTGGTCACGGCCAGAGATAGCTACCAGCAAGCAAAACAGGATCAGCCCACCAATGGAGACAAACGAACATTAATGAGACTGGTATCTGAAATTGCAGAAAAACAACGCCTCAAATTGTCACGCCTTGAGCAACGCCAGACCAATGTTACAGTCACCTTCGAAAAGCAACCTTTGTCAAGGAGCCTAAGATGGTTGCAAACATTAACCGAAGATCACCAGGTTACTATTGAACAGGCATCGTTGAGATATACCGATCTCGGCAAGGTCAGTGCAACACTGACCTTTTCCCGATAAGCAATGTTATTGCTGCTGATCCGACAATGCTTGCGCAATTCCCGCGTTGAGGTTTTGTCTGACCTTGGCTACCCCCTCTGGAGTAAGAGTGGCAGTTAAAGCGGTAATTTCATTGGCGCATTTGGCCAATACTGCTTGAGCGCTGGGAGTTTCTTTCTCACGCTCCAGTTCCACACTGTTAGTGATGCAGGTTTTAAGTTGATCACTCTTGGCTTGTAAGTTTGCGTTGGCGAGGCCCGTAAAACATAACCCTAATAACCCACAGGCAATTAGAGTTTTTGTTTTTGGGAGATTAAAGAATAATTGTACATTTTGTAAATATGATTGCGTCATAGTTAACATCCTTTGTTAAGTTATTCCATTAGTAAAATGATTTCTTTAAAATTCTAGTTTAAAGATATAGATGAAATAAAAATTAAAACAAGCGCATAATTTGACAAAACTTAAAACAGAGTCTTAACTGAAACCTAAGAACTTTTTATAACCCGTGTTTTTAAAAAGCTCAATAAAAGGATTTTGCTGAGCAGTATCGAGTTACTGGATTTTCGAGTCATAGCAAAAACAAACGGTAATCATAGCTGTACATGGAGTTGCAGTATGTTTGATGTCTGTCTTGCTTTCTTTTTCCGCGCATCAACGCGCGTTCGTTTGATCAATTCCAAATCTTTTCTCATTCGGGCAGTCGTCCCACCGGAATTTGGCTTCAATTAAACCGACCCAAATGCATTATCAACTCAAGTAAGTCCTAGAGGTCGTAGTACCGTTTTGTCCTCCTAATCAGAACAAGATTAAGAATCGCCTGAGAACCGCAGGCAATGGAGATAAAGATGCCAGGGATAGCCTTATTCAAAAAAGGATTTTTTGTTTTAGTTGCTGCGGTGCTTATCGCAACACAAAGTTTGTCGGCCAGTGCCGGTGATATCAATGTCAATTTATCCTCCCCATCGACCAATACCAGTGGCAGTTACACAGTGACCTGGACTGGTGGCACTTTTTATTATCTCGAAGAAAAAAAGAACAGTGGTGGCTGGACCACGGCTTATAGCGGCACAGCTGGTAGTAAATCATTTAGTGGCAAAGGGGCGGGTACTTACCAGTACAGGATTCGTATGTACTTGTGCCTGCCAATGATGGGCTGCATAAATTTATATAGCGATCCAGTGACTACGGTGGTTAATGTACCAGTGCCCTCCAAGCCGGGCAATATAACTGGCGCCACCTCCTATAGTTACACCACAACATCTGGCAGCACTATTTCATTGGCCTGGCCAGCATCAACGGGCACAGTGACAAAATATCAGCTGCAAGAAAAAGTCAATTCAGGCAGTTACGTTACCGTGCACAGCAGCAGTAGCAGAAGTAAAACACGCCCAGGGAAATTAGCAGGTACTTACAAGTATCGTGTACGCGCCTGTAATGGTGGTAGTTGTAGTGCCTTCAGTAATACTAAAACGGTAACAGTCTCCGCGAGCTATTCGCTGTCATCGTCGCCGACGACAAGCACCAACGGTAGTTTCACTCTGTCGTGGACTAATCCTAGTGGTTCGACTTTGTTTCAGGTACAGAAACTAAGCGGCAGCACATGGACAACAGTGGCAATGAGGTCAACGACGAGCTATGCACTTAGTAATCAGCCAAATGGCACATACAGCTATCGAGTGCAATACTGCTTCATGCTGCCAATGCCTCCGTACAATCCGGTCTGTACTAATACCAGTAATACAAAACAGGTAGTTGTCACTGTTCCTGCGCCATCAAAACCCAGTAGTATCAGTGGGCCAAGTACACTTAGTTACAACACAGCGAGTGGGGTTGATTACAGTATTGACTTGGCCAAACTCTTCAGGCACAGTTACGGCCTATGATCTTGAGACGCAAGGTTAATTCCGGTAGTTGGACCAATGTAACGCCAGCCAACACTACCTCATCCAGAACATTTAATGACGAACTAGAGGGAACCTATCAGTACCGTGTACGTGCATGCAATGGCAGTAGTTGCAGTGGCTATAGCAGCACTAAAACGGTAACCGTCTCCGCCAGCTATTCGCTGTCATCGTCGCCCTCGACAAGCACCAACGGTAGCTTTCACTCTGTCGTGGACTAATCCTAGTGGTTCGACTTTGTTTCAGGTACAGAAACTAAGCGGCAGCACATGGACAACAGTGGCAATGAGGTCAACGACGAGCTATGCACTTAGTAATCAGCCAAATGGAACATACAACTATCGCGTTCAATATTGCTTCATGCTTGAACTTCCGCCATCGCCACCGACACCAGTATGTACAGAGACAAGTAATACAAAACAGGTAGTTGTTGCCGTTCCTGCGCCATCAAAACCCAGTAGTATCAGTGGGCCAAGTACACTTAGTTACAACACAGCGAGTGGGGTTGATTACAGTATCGACTGGGCCAACTCCACAGGCACAGTCACCGAATATGACCTTGAGAGAAAGGTGAACTCAGGTAGCTGGGCCAATGTAACGCCAGCCAACACTACCTCATCCAGAACATTTAATGATGAACTTCAGGGAACCTATCAGTACCGTGTGCGTGCCTGTAATGGTCTGAGTTGCAGCTCTTTCAGCCCGACCAAAACAGTCACAGTCACCGCCAACTACCAATTAACAGCGACTCCAGAAGCTAGTTCAGATGGCAATATTTCTCTGTCATGGTTAAACCCAAGCACCTCTACACTGTTTGAGGTAGAGGAGCAGGTTGGTAGCGGTAGCTGGAATCTAATTGGTGTCACAGGAAGTACAGCATTCAGTCCGCCGAACAGGGCAGATGGAACATACAACTACCGCATTCAATATTGTTTTATGCTTGAAATACCCCCGTCGACGTCAACCAGAATATGCACTGCGACGAGCAACACAGACCAAGTTGTGGTCACCCGCCCACCTGGAACTCCACCCAGCATTAGTACCCCCGGGGATGATGACAATGGTGCATTTACAGTCTCATGGGGCAGTGCCACAGGTGTGAGCCCGCAGTACACCCTTGAACGCGAGAAAAACGGTAGCGGCACATGGGATGTTGAATATACCGGCTCTGGGACCAGTAGTCCGGTTAATGGCCTGGCCGATGGTAGTTACAAATTCAGAGTTAAAGCCTGTAACGTAGGCGGCTGCAGCACCCATAAAACGTCCTCAGTTACCTATGTGGCAAACAAACCAGGGGTCCCGAGCAACCTGAGCGCGCCAGCGGCAACCGCGACCCAAAGCGTGGCTCTTACATGGTCCGCAGCCAGCGGTAACCCGACTAAATATTATGTTGATAAGCGCAAAAATTCTGGGAGCTGGAGTACAGAGCCCTCAGTCACTGGAACAAGTGATAATGTCTCATCCTTAAGCGATGGCTCATGGCAATTTCGCGTGCGTGCCTGTAAAACAGTTGGGCCCTTTACATCCTGTAGCAACAATTCGGCAATAACAAGTGGCACAACCGCTCTCTATGCTGGCACCCCAGGCAGCATACAGGGTCCCGACAATGACCCTGTTGGCAGTTATCTACTTAAATGGGCGCCATCAACTGGCACCGTCAGCAATTACATATTGCAGGAGCGCAAAAATAGCGGCAGCTGGAGCACCATCTATGATGGCAATGACCCCTATATCGGCATAGAAGATCAGGTTGATGCCACCTACGACTACAAAGTAAAAGCCTGCAACAACATAGGTTGCAGCCAAGACACAAGTATTAAAACGGTTGTTGTAAGCAGCACAACCTCCGCACCGGCATCGCCACCATCACCGTTTAACCCCAATCCGTCGTCGCTGGTGACCAGCAGCGAAATAAGCGCTACCGACGATGCAGGGGTAAGCGGCGGCTCATTCCGTGTCGACGAGAGTGGCTCGGCCACCTACAGCATGCCAATCATGACTGTAGCTGGTACCGCTGGCGTAGTGCCAGAAATAAGCCTTAATTACTCAAGCAATAGCGGTAATGGAATTGCGGGTCTGGGTTGGAATATTGGCGGCTTGTCGGCCATTAGTCGCTGTAGACAAACATTGCACCAGGACGGACAGGCCAAACCTATTACCTTCAGCGCCACCGACCGCTTCTGTCTGGACGGCCAGCGTCTGATACTGGTTTCCGGCACCTATGGTGCATCGGGGTCAATCTACAAAACCGAGATAGACAGCTTTGCCAAAGTTGAAGCCTTTGGCGGCTCCACCGGGCATCCGGATTACTGGAAAGTGTATCGCAAGGACGGATCTACAACCGTTTATGGAGAAGCTGGCACCAACAAGAGTGCAGAACTTGAAGGCCGAACTAGCAGCAATACCAAGTCAGGCAAAGTAGCCAGCTGGGGTATCAGGCAGTTGCTCGACAGCGCCAACAACCAAATAGTGTTTGTGTATAGCAACGATACAAGTGGCTTCAGGGTTAATGAAATTCGTTATGCCTATGCTGGAAGCACTGCTTTATCTGGCGCAGGCAACGCCCGTATCAAGTTCCAATATGCTACCCGTAATGACCAGAGCAAAAGTTACATGGGTGGTTATCATATTCCGGGCAAAGTGCGCCTGACCAGAATCATCTCCGAAAACAAAGTAGGCACCGTATGGAAAGAAGTTCGCAGATACGAACTTAACTACCGCGCCGAACTCAGCACCGACAAACTTTCCCGCCTCGACAATATTGAAGAGTGCATAGGCAGCAATTGTTTGCCCAATAAAACAAGCTTTATCTGGAGCCTGCCAGTAACAGGGGAGAGCTATAGCAATAGCGACACCAGTTTTACTATGGAAAGCCTCGTCACCTATCAGTTAGCTGATTTTAATGGCGATGGACAGTCCGATATTGTCTGGTCCAAGCATAAAAACTCAGGCCATGATCAAGGGCTGCAAGTAGCCTATGGCAGTCAGCACTGGCACGGTTTATCCACACATGCACTGATCGACAATAATGGCAGCAGCACGGCTTCCATTCATTACGGCGACAGCCCCACCGCCGACCAGGTTCTAAAGCTCTTTCCGTTTGACTACAACGCAGATGGCCGCTCTGATTTAGCCGTTTATGCATATCAGGCCGCAAATGGCCACGCATAGGCTGGCATCTGTATATTTCCGAGTTTGTTAATGGCAGCTGGAAGCTTAAGTTTAATGGCGACCTGCCTATGACAGATGAATATGCGGTCTTTGCTGACCTCAATAGCGATGGCCTAGTCGACGCTATCAGTGACGCAAAGTCTATTATCTAGAGCATGATTCAGGCGCACAATCACCAGAGCCAGTCACCTCCAATAAATATTACGAGTTTGTCTACAAGCATGATGTGGACGTTGGAGCAATGCCCGCCGACACAACAGGCTCACTGCCATTAATCACCCACTCGTTTGAGGGCTTTAGAACTGCTGGGGCAGATTTTAATGGCGATGGCCAAGCTGATGGTTTAGC
The DNA here is from genome assembly GCA_943788875.1 of uncultured Pseudomonadales bacterium. Classification (GTDB taxonomy): domain Bacteria; phylum Pseudomonadota; class Gammaproteobacteria; order Pseudomonadales; family Porticoccaceae; genus HTCC2207. The sequence continues at coordinate 90,618 of CALSSA010000011.1, forward strand.
CATCATCAAAAAAACGTTTAGATATTGGTAATCCATAACCAGCTACACTCTAAATTCGATAAGCATTCGAATTAACCAAGGTGTTGTTGGCGGCAAACGACCTTCTCTGAAATGATGCCCCCTGCATGACGAAGTTCTATTTGGGCGGCAAGCTCGATGATGTCTTGCAGCTAATTAGCACCCCAGACATCAATGGCGATGGATTATCCGATCTTGTCTACTACAAAGATGATCAATTCCACTACGCTCTAAGCGATGGCACCCAACTGAATTATGTTGGCACCTTGTTATACTGCGGTGATCTTGATGACGCCAAAAAACGCGACTTTCATCATGGCCGATATTAACCGCGATGGTTTCCCCGACGCACTCTGGCATGACTGGTCAAACAGCTATGGCTATATTAGAGCCGCGAGTGGGATCCAACAAGTCAAGCAATTTGATTCAACGTTCGATACTACAAAGGAATGTTGGTGACTAACAAAGACGACAGCCATGTCTTTTTCGATTACAACGCCGACACCATCACCGACTACGTCACCTTTAGAGACAATGAATTTAAAGTCTACGAAGGCAACGGCGCCAACCAGCCCGTCAACCGCATCACCAGCATCACCAATGGTCTGGGCGCAGTCACCGATATCACCTATGAAACCTTAGGGCACAGCGACCATTACAGGCATCTGGATGCCAACTTCACCGACACCACACAGCAAACCTGTACCGTAGATCTGACGAACTTTATATACGGCGGCGGCGGTGCATTATTGAATATGATTGCCCCGACACCAGTGATGACCTCAATGAGTTTCTACACCGCCCTTAAATGGCGGCTGGGATCTGCCCAGCTGGCACTCCACAGTCTCGGTAAACAAGGCAACCCGGTACTTGAACTTAACGGCCCCATGTTCGTCGTCACCGGCGTTAGAAAGCTCAGCCCCTGCCGCCCACAACAGCAACCCAGGGCCAGGTCGACAACAGCGCCACCAGCGCCATTAGCTATTACTACGGCGAAGCCAAAATCCAAGCCATGGGCCGCGGCATGTTAGGGTTTAGAACCCTCACCACCATCGACAACCAAACCGGTGTAACCACCCGAACCACCTATCGGCAAGACTTCCCGTTTATTGGTCAACCACTCAAAACCGAAGTGTTTTCAGCTGAAGGCAATCTACTCGGCGAATCCACCAACGACACCCGCCTAACCGGCTGGAACGGCACAGGTACTCCTAGCAACAAGCTACTACCAGCCCTACAACACAAGAGCATCGACAAAAGCTACAGCCTCGCCAACAACGGCGCCACTGCAGGTAGCCTGTTACAAACCGCCACCACCACCAGTCTCTACGACAGCGACGGCAACGCCACCAGCATCACCGTCAAAACCACTGGCGGCGGCAAAAGCTTTGAAAAAGTCGTCACCAACACCTACACCGCCGCCGGCTTTACCAGCGCCGAAAGCAAACGACTTGGTCGCCTAAGCAACACCCAAGTTGTCACCAAACGTGATGAAAATAGCGAGAACGGTAACTACCAGTTAACCGACACCCGAACCTCCAGCTTCACCTATATCACCAGCGGCAACCTCAAAGGCCTGCTGCAAACCGAAACCATCGAACCCGGCACCGCGTTCGAACATACCATCACCCACAGCTACGACAGCTTTGGTAACAAAGTTAAAGCCGAAACCACCGCCATTGTTGATGGTGGCAGCACCCACAAACCCGTTTCAGCGAAAGCGAATACGACAGCACCGGCCGTTATGTTATCAGAAACCAAAGAGCAATTTAGCGATCGCCGTTACAACCAGCAAAACCGTCAGCGAAGTAATAAGCCGCAACGACTACGGCGCCGCCACCGAAACCCGCACCTGGGTGGATGACAACAACTATGTCACCAGCAAAGCCTCCTACACACCATTTGGCATCAAGTATTTCGAGAGCAACAGCAGTGGCGCCTACAGCATCAACACCTTAGCCAGCGGCACCGGCAGCCAATGCCCACGTGGCACCGTATTCTATAGCCGCAGCCAAACCGCCGGCGGTGGTGAAAGCCAGCAATGCTTCGACAAACTGGGCCGCAGCATCCGCAAAGCCGCCAAAGGCTTTAGCGGCACCTGGAGCTACAGCGACACCGAATACGACAGCATTGGCCGCGTCAAACGCCAGAGCGAACCCTATTTCGCCGGGCAGACCAGCTGCAACAGCACCAGTCACACCAGCAAATGTTGGGCCAGCATCAACTATGACATCCTCGGCAGACCCACCAGCGCCACAGCACCAGACGGCTCGGTTAGCACCACCGCCTACAATGGCCTGAGCACCGTCAGCACCAACGCCCTCAATCACGACAAAACCGAAACCAAAAACGTACTGGGTGAAATGGTTAGCGTCACCGACAACCTCAACAGCACCACCAGCTACGGCTACGACGCCCAGGGCAACCTGGTCACCATGACCGACAGCGCCAATAACAGCACCACATTGGTCTACGACAAACTCGGCCGCAAAACCAGCATGAGCGACCCCGACAAAGGCAACTGGAGTTATGTGTATAACGGTTTTGGTGAACTGATTGAACAGACCGACGCCAAAGGCCAGAAAAGTGAACTTAGCTACGATGTAAGAGGGCGCTTAAAAACCCGTATCGACAAACTGGCCAATGGCACCCAGGAAACCAACACCGTCTGGACCTATGACACTGGCCACCTATGGGCGTGGTCAGCTGCACAATGTTGAAGACCACTCAGCGGTTATATCAAAATCCTAGAATATGACAGCCTCGGCCGACTCTCGCGAAACAACCACAAGCCTAGGTAGTCGCAGGCGCACTGGGTATCATTATGAAAAAATCACCTACGACCAATATGGCCGCACCTACCAGGTGTTTGATGCCGCCCGATCGCAGCAAAGTAGTTTCGACAACGGCACCCAAAACCACTACAACAGCCACGGCTACCTCAACAAAGTCACCAGCGCCGAACAGCTCAACGGCCAACCCGCCAGCACCTACCATACCATTCAGTCTATGGACGCCCGCGGCAATATCGTCAGCGAAGAACTCGGCAATGGTGTCACCCGCAGCGCCACCTACGAACACAACACCGGCCTGCTGCAAAACCTGCAAGCCAACCTCGGCGTCAACACCTTCCAAAACCTCGACCTGCAATGGGACGAAGTCGGCAACCTTGAGCAGCGCAGTGAAACCGGCAATGGCCGCAACCTCACAGAGAACTTCCTCTATGACGGCCTCAACCGTCTAACCAGCAGCCAAGTGGTTGGCAGCAGCGCCCAGACACTAACCTACAACGCCATCGGCAATATCACCCACAAATCTGATGTGGGCAGTTACAGCTACGGCGCAGGCAATGCCGGCCCCCATGCCGTCACCAGCGCCGGTGGTCAAACCTACAGCCTACGACGCCAATGGCAACAATATCAGCGGAGACGGCCGCACCATCAGCTACACCAGCTTCGACAAACCCAGCCAAATCATCAAAGGCAGCCACAAAGTTGAATTTGAGTACGGGCCAGACAGAAGCCGCTACCGCCGCACCGACACCAACACCGGCAATGGACGTGTCACCGACACCCTGTATATCGGCAGTGTTGAAAAAATCACCAACCCCGACGGCAGCAAAGAGTGGAAACGCACCATCGGTAATATCGTGATAAAACAAGTGTTCAACAGCAGCGGCACCCAAACCGCCAAAACAGAACACTATATCCTCAAAGATCACCTCGGCAGCCCCAGCGTCATCATGGACAAAGTCGCCCAGGTACAGCAAACCATGGACTTCGACCCCTGGGGTGCCAGAAGAAACACCAACTGGGCCGCCATGAGCAGCACAGAGCTCACCAACACATTCTTTAAAAACCACAGTATCAGCAATAGCGTGGGTACCGATTCGACTGACCTCAAGAGGCTTTACCGGCCATGAGATGCTGGATGAGGTGGGGATTATTCATATGAATGGGCGGATTTATGATGCCAAGTTGGGGAGGTTTTTGCAGGCGGATCCGATTATTCAGGATCCATTTGATACTCAGAGCCTGAATAGATATAGCTATACAGGTAATAACCCGCTAAATGCGATTGATCCCAGTGGATTTAGTTTCTTTAAAAAACTATTTACCATCGTGAAAATCATCGCAGCAGTTGTTCTAACCGTTGCCTGCGGTGGTGTTTGTGGCCCAGCTGTTTGGGCGTGGACGTTTGGTACCATTGGTGCGATTGAAGCTGCGGCCATGGGAGGGAACTTTGGTGATGTTCTTCTTGGAGCGTTTACGGGTGCAGTAACGGCCTATGCGGGTGCCGCCTTCTTAAAGGGTGGGCTTACGTTATTAGAGGCCTTTAAGCTTGGTGTTATTGGCGGTATTACCAATATATTACATGGTGGTAAATTTGGTCATGGCTTCGTGTCCGGTGGCGCAGGCGCTTACATTGGTTCTAAGATAGGTGGCTTTGTTAAAGGTGCAGAAAATGCTCTACGCAACACAGGAACATTTATTGCTCGAGTCACTCTTGGCGGGGCTCTTTCTAAAGCGACTGGAGGCAAATTCGCAAATGGTGCGGGGTATGCGGCATTTTCGGCGGCGGTGAGTTATGCGACTACTCCCTCTGGTGGAAATGTGGATGCTGAGACAAGTCGCACTAAGGACGGTAAAAATAGTGATTTAACCTTTAAGGAGGCAAAAAAAATATTGGTAGATAAGAAGTTACTACCTTCTGACGTGGCTAATGATCCAGAATTGCTTGTTGATGAAACACAAAAGGCAGCTATAAAGCCAGCAGGTATTAGCGAAGCCGACTTAAAAAGCTCTGATATCAGACTTGTCGCATCTTGGAAAACAGCGCAAGCCTTGGTTGACTCTGGAGAATGGCAGCACATTGACGGTTCTCATACGGGAGGTATTATGAAGATATTTATGAGTGCGACAAAGCCTAGCTTTAGTCAATATTTATCCAGAACAGCGTCAATCGGTTTAGGGCCAGCTGTGCCGCTTACAGGATCACAAAATCTCGTGCAAACAATACATCATGAGTATTTACACTATATTGGTGTAGAAAGCCATGTTACTAACCCTGCAGGGTGGGGGATACGAATGAGAGATGATATTGGAGGATGGATTAATGATATTTAGAATTGCGCTATTTAGTGTAATGCTTTTAGTAAATATTAATATAAAGGCAGATATTCCAATAACCAGTAGTTATTTGGAGTTAAATGACGAAAGATTTGGAGATTATTTTGAAATCGAATACAGCGAACGTGATGGAGGAGAAATACTAATTAATTTCTCCCATATATTCGTAAAAAAACTAGCGTGTGAAAAATGTCTGATCGATGCGTCTATCAATATCTTTAATACTCAAGGCGATGTTTTGGAATGGGCCCAAGTCGCAGGCGTAAATTTTAATAGTATCAGCGTTACGAGCGCTTCAAAGCAAAAACTTTATGCGGCGGGATTGAAAGAAAAGGTGAATATAAGTCTGTCATATATTGTTAGAAGTTGTGGTTCTTCAATAGGTAGCGAAAAAATAATTTTTAAATTTGATGAAATAAGAAAGTTAAAGAATTAGGGTCAGACTGAACCTGCCACAGTTTAATCGCAAGCCACGGAGGGTTGTTTAAATATTATGCATTATCGAAACTTTATTATAGATAAGTATCGGGCTATAGAACATGCTGAAGTAGGGGTGGGTAACCAGCTTATTCCATTGATAGGGATCAATGAATCAGGAAAAACATCTATCTTAAAGGCCATCCTATGCTTTGACAAAAATTCGGATAAGTATGGTGGCGGGGAGCACCTAGATTATAAAAATAACTATCAAATTGGTGACCACGACTGTTTTGTAACAGCCGAAGTGGTTATCGATTCGATTTCTGATATTGAGAGGATCGCTGAAAGCCTTCAGCTACAATTCAATGATTCGCTTATTGATCTTCTAAAAGATATGTTTGAAAAAAGATCCCCCATTCTAATTCAAAGAGATATAAAAAATCGAAGATCATCTTATTCAATAGTTAATCTAGAGTTACCAAAAACAAAAAACACCCAGCTCGCGAAAGCTATTTACCATTCACTTCCGATGATTCTGTATTTTGATGATTTTGCCGATCGGGTTCCCGAGTCATTAAGTTTTAGTTACATCGAAGCCGATCCACGATATCGCATCAAAAATACCAGACTTGTGGAGTGGCAAAGAATACTGGAAGAAGTCTTCCAAAGAGCTACAAAACGCAAAACCAACTGGATTATGGAGAATAGCAGCGTGGTCCATGTGATCAGAGAAGACCAATTCCAACAATGTTTTGACCTTGTTATGAGCCTTTGGCCTAAGGATCGGTCTGTTCAGGTTGATGGAGGTGGTAAGGCCAACGCTAAAGCTTCTCTGCAGTCCAGTGCTCTGTATTTGGATATCTATTATGAAGTGTTGAAGCACATGGAAGATATGGATTGTCGACTGGTGCATATTGTGCAGTACGGTGTGTTTCAGGCGGTTCAGTCTATGAGTAATAGTACCGGAGTTGTAACTCGTGATTGTGTCGATAAAGCCCGTGTGAGAGATGTCCTCAATCAGTCACGGGCCTGGCGGGTGGTTGAGCATTAACAATTATTGAGATGTGTGAGCGCGTCTAAAACCGACTCTCCCCTCAAGGCGGCAGGTTGTATTACTGTCGCCTTTTTTGTGGGCTGAGATCCTTCGTGGCTTCGCTCCTCAGGGTGACAGGCGAGAGCCCCTCAGATTACCTGCGATACTTTTCCCCAACCTTTTAATATACTAGCTGCCATGAGTAAGCCCATGTACCCCCGTTTCCACCTTGCCTTCCCAGTCACCGATCTGGAAGCTGCCCGCGGTTTTTACAGCGGCATTCTCGGCTGCCCCACGGGCCGGGAGTCCGACCGCTGGATCGACTTTGATTTCTTTGGCCACCAGCTGGTGGCCCATTTGGTTGCCCCTGAAGATCACCCATCCGCTGCTACCAATGCGGTGGATGGCCATGCGGTGCCGGCCTCTCACTTTGGTGTGATTATGGAGTGGCAGCAGTATGAGCAGGCGGTGGAGATGATGAAGGCCAATGGTATTGAGTTTGTGATTGAGCCTTATATTCGCTTCGAAGGGCGGCAGGGGGAGCAGGCGACTTTATTTGTGCGCGACCCGAGCAATAATCATTTGGAGTTTAAGGCGTTTCGCAATATCGAGATGCTGTTCGCTAAGGACCTGGAGTCCTACTAGCAGGCCTTAGCCTGATCTTGCGCCCATTATTTTGCGCACTATTGCCCGTTTTACAATGCCCAGTTTATCTCGTCCTGGCAGTTGCGCCAGCTGGGCTTTTTCTTGCTGCTCGGCATAGTAGCTTTTGCGGCTGTAGTCGATGCAGATATCCAATATTACCGGTTGACCCTGAGCAGCGGTTTCCAGTGCCCGGCGCACTATGGTGTCTATGCCTTTGTTATTGGTGATGGGGAAGTAGCCGCACTCCAGGGCATCGGCAAAGGATCCCCAGTTAATATGGCCGAGGTTTTTGCGGCTGTTGCGTTCGCTGTTATTAAACAGGCAATAAACAGTCCCTAGTTTTTCCCGCACTGCGGTCAGTGCTTCCATGCCATTGATCACCATGGCGCCATCGCCCACTATGCCCACCACCTGCCTGTCTGGATTGGCCAGTTTGATGGCATTCACGGCGGGCACGCAGTAGCCCATTGCATTAAAGCTGGTGGGGCTGACAAACATTCGCTGGTCATTGATGGGCAGCAGTTCTGCTGCCAGGGCCCGATGGGTGCCGTGGCCGGTGAACTATGATGGCGTCTTGGTTGAGGGCGGCGGTCAAGGCATCAAAAAATACGGCGGGGTTTACTCGGCCTTTGCTGTTGTGTTCGAGCCAGTCTTCTTTCAGGTCGGCTTTGTCTTTGCTGATCTGCTTTGTTTGTTTTTGCTTGGGGTCGTTTGGGGTTGCACTGCTCCGCTCAGCTCTTGCAGCTTATATACCAGTGCTGGAATGGCCTGGGGCTGCAGTTCAATAATCTGCTCTGGTGCACTACTTCCATATCACTGCTGTTGATGCCTATGGTCAGCAGGCAGTCGCAGTCTTTTAGTACTCGCTGGGCGCTGGGGTTACAGAGCAACCCGGCGTGCAACTAGGTGGTCGGCGGGGAAGGCGCTATTGCCTTGCAGGCTGGTGCAAACCGGGGCGGCTAGTTGCTCTGCCAGAGCGACAAGGTCTGTGCGGGCCTGGACGGCGCTCCCAGCCCAATAGCAGGCCGGGGTGTTTGTGCATTTAACAAGCGCCGGGCTGTGGCATCAATCTTGTTGCTGGTCGAGTTCTGGCTGATTGGCGGCTGACAGATGCACTGGCAATGGCTTGTCCACATCTTCTGTATGCAGCTGCACATCTATGGGAATTTCGACAAACACCGGGCCGGGTTTATCGCTGATGGCAATTTGTTGGGCTTCGAAAATGGTGCTGACAATATCTTCAAGCTGGGTGATTTTAAAGCAGGCTTTGCTCACCGGCTGCAACAGTTGCTGCTGGTCTATGCCGTTGGTTGGGGTGTTAGCCAGTGGGCCGCCGGCAATAATTAATAATGGTATTCCTGAGATAAAGGCTTCGGCTATGCCCTGGCTGATGATGGCATCGGCGTTGATAAGTATGGCGCCGATTTCCCCTGGGGAGGAGGTGCGGCTGATGGCGTCGGCCATAAAGGCGGCGCTGAGTTCTTGATTGACCAGGTGGGGGGTAATGGAGCCGGACTCATTAAGCTCATTATAGAGCTCGCGATTGTGCAGGCCGACAATGCCAAAGGTATTTTTGATGCTGAGTTGTTCCAGTGCATAGCGCACTAGCTGGGCGCCAGTTTTGTGCATAGTCTACAACGTCCTTTTTTCTTCCATGCTTTTTGACACTGCTATAGCTGATTAATTTCTAACTGATATGCCCTGTGGTTCTGATGCGTTTAGCTCCTTTTACTGGGGCATCTTTTTTGGCATCTGCTCGGCGCTTGTTGGCGGCATCAATGGCATTTTTGATTGCGATCAAAAACCCGGTGACCAGAAATGCGCCCGGAGGCAAAATAATCACCAAAAAGCTATAGCTGTCACCAAAGGGCTGCATTACCCAGTCGGAGGCGCCGGCACCAAACAGCAGGTGCATGTCGGCGAATACTGTGCCTTGGCCCATGAGTTCTCTAATGGCACCCAGCAATACCAGCACGGCTAAAAAGCCCAGCCCCATCATCAGGCCGTCAAAGGCGGCCATGCCCACATTCTGTTTGCTGGCAAAGGCTTCGGCCCGACCCAGAATGGCACAGTTGGTGACGATTAGCGGAATAAAGATGCCGAGTATTTGATACAGCTCATAGGTGTAGGCTTTCATCAGCAGCTCGGTGCAGGTCACAAAGGCCGCAATAATCATCACAAAGGCGGGTAGACGCACGGCATCACTGACATGGTTGCGAATCAGCGACACTATTGTGTTGGAGCCAATCAGTACGGCCAGGGTAGCAATACCCAGGCCCAGTGCATTGACCACGGTGCCGGTCACGGCTAGCAATGGACACAGGCCGAGCAACTGAACCAGCGCTGGGTTATTGGTCCAGAGTCCGTTTTTGGCGACTTCTGTTATTGTGACTTCACTCATGGTTTTGCTCGTTGTGACTCTCTTTTGCGGCTGCGGCGTCTATCAGCATGCGCTCGCTGTCCTGACTGAAATATTCCAGCACCTGAGCAATCTGATAAATCACTGCTCTTGGGGTAATAGTAGCACCAGTAAACTGATCGAACTCACCGCCATTCTTTTTAACATCCCAGCCATCTGACTTTGGGTTGACCAGAGACTTACCATTAAAGCTGAGTATCCAGTCGCTCTTTTTTAAATCGACTTTATCGCCCAGTCCTGGCGTTTCTTTGTGGTCAACTACACGCACACCGGCCACCGTGCCATCGAAGTTTACGCCGATGATCATGCCGATATTGCCGCTGTAACCATCCGCGGTGACGGTGGGGATTATGGCTGCAACTGGCTGGCCATTATCGCGGGCAATATGAATATCACCGCCTTTTTTGAGGCCCAGTGCCAACCAAAATTTTTCCGGTATGGGCTGCACATCCATCAGCAGATCATTGTTATGCCGGTCCAGGGGAATAATTTCCAGCAGTGCACGCTGGGCGGCGGCGCGCTCGGATTCGGCGATTCTGTCTTTGGTCAGAGAATCTGTAGAGGCTAAAATAATGGCCGTTATTAACGCAAAGCTGGCCAGCAAAATGCTGTTAAAGCGGATCGACTGCAAGGTCATTAGTCTTCCTCTTTTTCGGTGGCCCGGCGCCTATCGGTGTGGCCATAGGTGCGGGGTAATGTGTAGTTGTCGATAAAGGGTGCGGCGAAATTGGCCAGTAACACGGCAAAGGCAACGGCGTCTGGGTAGGTGCCCCAGGCGCGAATGATATAGACCAGTACTCCAATCAGGGCACCATATATTAGTCGCCCGCGATTACTTACGGCGCTTGATACTGGGTCGGTCATAATAAAGAACGCGCCCATCATGGTGGCGCCGCTAAACAGGTGCATCAGCGGTGAGCCGGGGCTGTCGGAGCTGCCGCCATCCCAGAATAAAATCGACATCAAGGCGATGGCTGCGAGCATGGCAACCGGGCCATGCCAGGTAAAGATTCGGCTGGCCAGCAAGATAAGGCCACCAATCAGAAAACCTATATTGACCCATTCCCAGCCAACACCGGCTATAGTTGCTTGGCTAAATAATGGATTCTGAGCATAGATCTGATCGACTAAAAGACCATCGGCATATTTAAAGCTATCCAGCGGTGTGGCGCCGGTCACGCCGTCGGTTGGGTTTAGTCCGCCAAACACAATCTGCACTGACTCTATAAGTCCCGGGTGGCTAATGCCGTCGGGTAATAGTGCCAATGGGGTTACCCAGGTGGTCATCTGGATGGGGAATGAAATCAGCAGCACCACATAACCCACCATTGCCGGGTTAAACGGGTTGTAACCCAGGCCGCCATACAGCTGTTTGGCGATCACAATGGAAAATAATGTGCCCACAACCACTACCCACCAGGGTGCCAGTGGTGGCAGTGCGAGTCCTAATAACACTGCGGTGAGTACGGCGCTGTAATCTTTTAGATAGAAGGCCACGGGTCGGCCGCGCAGTTTGATAATAAATGCTTCGGCTATCACAGCGGTGACTGTGGCCAGCACCACATTGATCAGGCTGCCCCAGCCAAAGTGAATGGTCAGAGCGATCAGGCCGGGTATGGTGGCCCAGAGCACTAGCTGCATAACCTTGGCGGTGTTTTGCGAGGCGTGGGCATGGGGTGAGCTGATCTGCTTAAAGGCCATTAGTCTACCTGCTCGCCATTGTGTTGTTTAATATGCTCGGCCAGTCGCCCTTTGGCTTGCTCCAGTTTTTGTCTGGCACCTTCAACGGCAGCAGTCAGAATATTGTTTTGCTCGTCCGTCTGGCCCTCACCGGCGTCGGCGAGTTTTTCCTCGGCCATTTGCAGGCGCATTTCGGCACCCGCAATGGAGCGTTCAAATTTGGCCTGCTGCTGTTCCGGGCTGACCTTTTTGGCGGCGGCACGGGCCTGGGCGGCGGCAATAATATCTGCAGCGCCTCCCCCTGCGGTGGAAGCAGATTTATCAGGTGAGGCGGCAGCCTTGGCTTTGGCCTGTTCCGCGGCTTCCCGTCGCGCTGCGCGCTTGGCTTCTTTATCTTTCTCGGCCTGTTCTATGCGCTGCTGGTGGAATTCAAAGCGCTCGCGGGCGTGGTCTGACCTGACCTTTTCGGCGCGGGCTTTTTGAATTTCACCTTTGCTGTGGCGATAATGTTGCACCAGCGGAATATTGCTTGGGCACACATAGGAACATGCGCCGCACTCAATGCAGTCAAACAGGTTATGAGCTTCCAGCCGCTCATGGTCGTCGGCCTGGGAGTACCAGAACAGTTGCTGTGGCAGCAAAGATACCGGGCAGGCTTCGGCGCACATACCACAGCGAATGCAGGGCTGGGCCGGGTCATCCTCGGGAATTTCTTCGTAGCTTGGCGCCAGTATGCAGTTGGTGGTTTTAACAATGGGCACATCGGCACTGGTCAGGCTAAAGCCCATCATGGGGCCACCCATCACCAGACGACTACAGCCATCTTGATTAAATTCGCTGTTGGCCAGCATATGGCTGACGGAGGTACCAATTAAGGTCTCGTAGTTGCGGTTGATACCACAGGCATCGCCGGTCATGGTGGTGACTCGGGAGATCAATGGCTCGCCATCAACAATGGCGCGTTTAACCGCATAGGTGGTACCTATGTTGACGCACACCATGCCGATATCGGCGGGCAGGTCGCCACTGGGAATTTCTTTGCCGGTGAGGATATAAATCAGCTGCTTTTCACCACCGGAGGGGTATTTGGTGGGGAAGGACACCACGGAGATACCTGTATCCACCACATGGGGTTCCAGTGCGGCTATGGCTTCGGGTTTGTTATCTTCGATGCCAATCATGATATTGCTGGGGTTGCCCAGAATATGGCTGAGAATACCTATGCCTTCGATAATCTCGGCGGCGCGCTCGCGAATGGCTGAGTCATCGGCGGTGATATAAGGCTCGCATTCGGTGGCATTAACAATCAGTGTATGAATGGGGCGCTGGTAACCTGGGCTTAATTTTATTGCTGAGGGGAAGCCAGCGCCGCCCATGCCAGCAATACCAGCTTCGCCAATAGCTTTGACCAGTGCGGCGGGGGTGGCATTTTCGACGTCTTCAAAGCCATCGTGCTTTTTCCATTTATCCCGGCCGTCGCTGGTAATCTCGATGCAGGGTGCCAGCATGCCAGAGGAATGGGCAATGGGGCGATGTTCTATAGCACTGATGATGCCGGACGTTGGTGCATGCATGGGCACGGACAGTGGTCCGTTGGCCTCGGCAATCTTTTGCCCTTTAAGCACTTTCTTACCCACCTCGACACAGGGTACGGCGGGCGTGCCTATATGCTGGCTCAATGGTATCAGCAGCTTTTCGGGCAGGGGTAATGTGGCGATTGGCATAGTCAGGGACTGATGCTTGTTTTCTGGGGGATGAACGCCGCCGGGAGTAACCCAAGTCTTCATAACTGTGGGCCTCCGATAGCTGAAGGGCTTCTGTCACTGGCAATTAAATCTGCGGTGGTTGGGGGTGCTGGCCAGTGCCATTCTTTGATTGTCTCTTGCACTGGTAACATATCAATACAGTCTACCGGGCAGGGCTCTACGCACAGATCACAGCCGGTACATTCATTGGCTATTACGGTGTGCATCAATTTTGCGGCGCCTAATATGGCATCAACCGGGCAGGCTTGAATGCATTTGGTGCAGCCGATGCATTCATCTTCACGGATATAGGCGACGGTTCTTAAATCTGCTTCTTCACCATGCTCGGCGTCCAGTTCCGGAGCCGGTACATCGAGAAGATTGGCAATGGAATTAATTGTGGCCTGACCTCCTGGAGGGCACTTGTTGATCGCGTCGCCACTGGCAATGGATTCGGCATAGGGTCTGCAGCCGGGAAAGCCACACTGGCCACATTGAGTCTGGGGCAGGAGTTCGTCGATCTGCTCGACAATAGGGTCGCCTTCGACTTTAAATTTTTCTGCGGCAAAGCCAAGCAGGGCACCAAACAGGATACCAAGACCGACCAGCGCTATGAGCGCCGCGAGAATAGGTTGTTGGGCAATGGCTTCGATCATTTATACCAGTCCACTAAAGCCCATAAAGGCCAGTGACATAAGGCCGGCGGTAATCATGGCGATAGCCGCGCCTTCGAAGGGTGCAGGGATATCTGCTGCTGCCAGTCGCTCGCGCATGGCAGAGAAGAAAATCAATACCAGAGAGAAGCCTGCTCCTGCGCCAAAACCATAGAGGGATGACTGCATAAAGTTGAGGTCTTTGGAGGCATTTTGCAGGGCAACACCAAGCACGGCGCAGTTGGTGGTGATCAAGGGCAAAAATACTCCAAGCACTCGATACAGCAAGGGGCTGGATTTTTCGATAAACATTTTGGTGAACTGCACTACCGCGGCAATCACCAGAATAAAGGCAATGGTGCGCAAATAGATCAGACCCAGTGGCATCAAAACCAGCACATCCACTATATAGCTGGCCATGGCGGTCAATGTCAGTACAAAGGTAGTGGCGGCAGACATGCCGATGGCGGATTCCAGTTTGGTGGACACGCCCATAAACGGGCACAGTCCGAGGAACTGTACCAGTACAAAGTTATTGATCAGAATAGAGCTGACCAGAATTACCGCAAATTCTTGCATAGCCTACACAGGTTCTAATAAGTGGCCCATTATCGGGGAATCAGCCAGCCCTATTCAACTTAAACTGGGCGGGGCGTTAGTACTTTTCGATCTATCTAATAAATACTCTTGGCATTGGGTTTTAGGTCACTCGCTGACCTGGCTTGGCACCTGAGTCCGGCTCAAGCAGATAAATGCCTTGCTTGTCACCAGCGGCCAGCACCATGCCCTCGGACATGCCAAAGCGCATTTTGCGCGGCGCCAGATTGGCCACCATCACCGTGAGGCGACCTTCCAGATCTTCCGGTTTGTAAGATGACTTGATGCCGGAGAATACATTGCGGGTTTCGCCTCCAATATCCAAGGTCAGTTGCAGCAGTTTTTCTGCGCCTTCTACATGGCTGGCTTTAACAATCTGCGCCACTCGCAGATCCACTTTCATAAAGTCGTCGAAGTTAATCTCATCGGCAATAGGGTCATCGGCCAATGGTCCCTCTAACTTAGCAGCTGCGGCTAGCGCGGCCTCTTCTTTGCTGGCTTCTACCATGGCGTCCACCCGATCTTTTTCGATGCGCTGCATCAGTGGTTTAAAGGGGTTGATCTTATGTTCGGTCAACGGCTGTTGCAGGCTGTCCCAGCTCAACGAGTTATTGAGGAAAGCTTCGCCCTCAGTGGCCATTGCTGGCAATACTGGTTTTAGGTAACCCAGCAGGACGCGGAATAGATTGATACCCAATGAGCAGATATCCTGCACTTCCTGTTGCTTACCTTCTTCTTTGTTCAGCTTCCAGGGTTCTTTGGCCGCGATATATTCATTGGCCGCATCGGCCTGAGCCATAATCTCGCGGATGGCTTTGCCGTAGTCGCGGTTTTCATAATGCTCGGCAATAGTACCGGCGGCGCCACTCACCTGTTCCCACAGAGCGGGGTTTTCGATATTGCTCGACAGCACACCATTATTGCCATTGGCCACAAACTTGGCGCAGCGGCTGGCGATATTCACTACCTTGCCCACCAGGTCGCTATTAACCTTCTGCACAAAGTCTTCCAGATTGAGATCGATATCTTCTACAGAGCCCGACAGTTTTGAGGCGTAGTAATAGCGCAGATATTCAGGGTTAAGATGGTCCAGATAGCAGCGGGCATTGATAAAGGTGCCTCTAGACTTGCTCATCTTCTTGCCATTAACCGTGACAAAGCCATGCACGCAGACTTTACTTGGAGTGCGGTAGTCCGCGCTCTTGAGCATGGCTGGCCAGAACAGGGCATGGAAGTTCACAATGTCCTTGCCGATAAAATGGTATAGCTCGGTGGTGCTGTCTGCGGCCCAGTACTGGTCAAAGTCGAGCCCATCGCGGTCGCACAGGTTTTTAAATGCGGCCATATAGCCAATAGGCGCATCCAGCCATACATAAAAATATTTGCCCGGTGCATTGGGGATTTCAAAGCCAAAGTAGGGCGCATCGCGGCTGATATCCCATTCCTGCAAGCCACTGTCGAGCCATTCGCCCAGTTTATTGGCGACTTCCGTCTGCACAGCGCCGCTGCGGGTCCATTCTTTCAGGAACTCAGTAAACTCTGGCAGTTTGAAGAAATAATGGGTCGATTCTTTCTCGATGGGGGTGGCCCCGGAAATAGCGGATACCGGGTCAATCAGATCGGTGGGCGAGTAGGTGGCACCGCAGGCTTCGCAGTTATCGCCGTATTGATCATCGGTTTTACATTTGGGGCAGGTGCCTTTGATATAGCGATCGGCCAAAAACAGATTTTTTTCCGGGTCAAAGGCCTGAGTAATATCGCGCTTGGCAATATGGCCATTGTCATTGAGACGGTTGTAGATCAGCTCGGACAGCTCGCGATTCTCTTCAGAATGGGTGCTGTGGTAGTTGTCCACGCCAATCAAAAAGTCTTTGAAGTCAGCTTCATGAATAGCGCGCATATCGGCAATATGTTGCTCGGCGCTAATGCCTTTTTCATCTGCCTTAAGCATGATCGCAGTTCCATGGGCATCGTCCGCAGAAACATAGTAACATTCATGCCCGCGCATTCGTTGGAAGCGCACCCAGACATCGGTTTGGGTGTATTCCAGAATATGACCAAGATGCAGTGCAGCATTGGCATAGGGCAGGGCGTTGGTTACCAGTATTTGGCGTTTTGATGACATGGTTCAGATTCTTTTTTGAGGCATTGTTTACAAGGCGCAACTATAGCGATTTTGCGTCAACTTTTCACGGTCAATTACTACTCTGGAGGCCGTTGATTGGCTGTATCTGTTAAATGAATGATGATTGGAGTGATTTAGTGTTAGATCAGGTGAAATACATTGTTGCAGTTGCCTCAGGCAAAGGTGGGGTGGGCAAGTCCACCACAGCCGTTAATTTGGCACTGGCCCTGCAGGGCGCGGGTAAAAAAGTGGGTCTGTTGGATGCCGATATCTATGGCCCCAGCATTGCCATGATGCTTGGTGTGCCGGAGGGGACACGCCCCAAAGCGGCAGATGAAAAACATTTTGCCCCCATTGAAGCTCATGGTTTGAAAACCATGTCCATGGCCTATCTGGTCACCGATCAAACTCCAATGGCCTGGCGCGGGCCGATGGCTGCAGGTGCACTGCAGCAACTGCTGGGTCAGACCATGTGGGGCGAACTGGATGTTTTGGTGGTGGATATGCCACCGGGCACTGGTGATATTCAATTAACCCTGGCTCAGAAGGCTCAGGTATCTGGTGCGGTGATTGTTACCACGCCTCAGGATATTGCATTGCTGGATGCCAAGAAGGGCATTGAGATGTTTTTGAAGGTGAAGATTCCAGTGCTGGGCATTGTTGAGAATATGGCCATGCATATCTGCTCGGAGTGCGGCCACAGCGAGGCAATTTTTGGTGATGGTGGTGGTGCCAATGTGGCGCAGCAGTATGAGACCAAATTGCTGGGTAGCCTGCCGTTGGATAAATCGATTCGCGAGAATGGGGATGCAGGCTTACCATCGGTGGTTGCAGATGCTGAGGGGCAGATTGCGCAGCATTATGGACAGATTGCTCAGTCGGTGATAGCTGAGTTACAGGCTGGTGCTGGAAGTGCTGGGCCGGAAATTGTTTTTCAGTAGTTCGGGTTGAGTTAGGCGCTGTGGGAGATCTTTCGCTTCGCTCAAGATGACGCGGGGGGCTCGAGATGACTGGGGGGCTCGAGATGACATTACCGAAACCGGGTCATCCTGACCGCAGTGAAGGATCTCTTGCCCAACCTGCCCAAACAGGTATGATACCGCCCGTACAAAAAATCAACCTCAAGCCCTGGAGTTAGCCTAGATGAGCATTAAGTCAGACCACTGGATTCGCCGTATGGCAGAGCAACAGCAAATGATCGAGCCTTTTGAGGCTGGTCAGGTGCGCTACTCAGGAGATGACCGGGTTATTTCCTATGGCACTTCAAGCTATGGCTATGATGTGCGCTGCGCGGATGAGTTTAAGGTGTTTACCAATGTGCATTCTAAAACTGTAGATCCAAAGAATTTCGACAATGATTCCTTTGTCGATATGAAAGGTGATTTCTGCATTATTCCCCCCAATAGTTTTGCTCTGGCGCGAACTGTTGAGTACTTTAAAATTCCTCGTTCGGTGCTGACTATCTGTCTGGGCAAATCCACTTATGCGCGCTGCGGCATTATTGTGAATGTGACGCCACTGGAGCCTGAGTGGGAGGGTCATGTAACTTTGGAATTTTCCAACACTACCAACCTGCCGGCAAAGATTTATGCCAATGAGGGTGTGGCTCAGATGTTGTTTTTTGAGTCTGATGAAGTCTGTGACACGTCCTACGCCGACCGCGGTGGTAAGTACCAGGGTCAGACTGGCGTAACTCTGCCTAAAACCTAAAATAATTCTTAAGGGTTAAGCAGAGCGTCTTTCAAGGCCAGTGCTTGCTGCTGCAGGCGCTGGGTATTTTCCGGGCCTGTGCGCAGTAGTTGCTTTTGGATGGGTAGCAGGGCTTCCAATTTCGGGTCAGCGAATTTATAGGCTACAGAGTCTCTGGTCAGCTTGATCGGTTCAACAATAATTGGCGTGGCCAAAATATTATCGATTGCCTGCAATATAATGCCGTCCATTTGCCTTGAACGGTAGCCCATTTCGGCAAACGCATTCTCTAGCAGGGGCCGCATAAAGTGAAATAACTGGCCCAATGATTTCATATTAAAGCTGGTTAATGTGCCGACTGTGCTGTCATAGCGTTCATAGTTGCCGGCATTCAGCCAGATTGTTTCACCGTCTTTGTGCATGGCGAAACTACCTTCCGGTGCACTTAGAGGGAAAACTTTACTGAGTGTGTTGCCTCGTGCGAGGCCATCGAGATAGCTGGCGCTGCGACGCAGCAGGTCGTCGGTGTTGAGCCATGTTTGCAGTTCTGGTCGGTGTTTGATCAGCAGTAAGCGGTCGCGGACAAAGGTATCACTGTTATCCAGCGGTGGCAGTTGCGGTTCCTTCATCACTGTTTTAGTTTGTGCTGCTGGTTTGACTACTGGCGTTGGAATAACGGCTTCTGGTACTGCGGGTCGCTCTATCACAGCTTCGACTACAGGCTGTTGTTCAACAATGCCCATCAGTTCAAGGTCAGCCTGATCAGAGTCATTGGTGGTTTGATAAAGCACGCCACCGACCAATACGCCTGCGGCGATAGTGCCGAGCATTAGGATGGTTTTGCTTGTGCCAGATTTGTTCGGTGGCCGGGCCATAGTTATTTCTCTGTTGCAATCTTCAGGGCTTGGACAGGTTGGTTGTTGACCTCTCCTTCTATGATATTCATTTCATGACTGTTGCCATCTTCGACCTGTTCCAGTCGAACAGCGAGATAATCCCAGTCAGTGGCCAGCCAAATTTTTGTCAGTCGCTGGCTATCTTCCCTAATGCGTTGTACTAATACGGTGTTGAGCGGCCCTATGGCCGTTTCCAATACTTCATTGGCGATAATCTGAAAGTCGTATTGTTTCAGCTTTCCCCGTGAAATAACAGGATAGGACAATGTCTCTTCCCCAGATTGCAAATCAAGTCGCAATTGCAGCTTCTGGGTAATAATATCTAAATAGCCTGATTGCAGTGGCAGGCTGGTTGTCTTGTCTTTCTTGGTATATCGCAGTTCTTGGTTTGGCCAGTCGAATACCTGTTTTTCGATGCGCTTTTTTCCCATTAAAGAGCGTTCATAGCTATATTCCTGGGGTACGATTTGTTGACTCTCGGAAATACTGAACAGTGCCCTCTCATTAATTTTACCGAAGATATTTCGCGCCTTTAGCGTTTCTTGAAACTGGCCGGATTCAAGCTGTTCAAGCCTGTGATCGGCTTCGATTTCCATGCCATTGAAGTTGGCGCTGTATTTGGCGCTGTAGCTTTTGATGTCAGTCGCCATAGAGGTCGATACAGTGATGAGACCAAAAAGGAGTATAGCTAACGCAGACGTTGCTCTGCCGTAGGTGAATGTCATAACGGTGTTAGTGTCCCTTTCATTCTGTTTGTTGGAATACCCGTTGCCCGAAGGATAGGGGGATTAGATTGTTAAATGCAATTATCGTTCGTTATCTTGAGAAAATGCTCTGCCAGTCTGACCAAGGATTTCGTTGTCCAAAATGGCCTGACCATTTGTCATCTGCAAGCGACCAGAGCAAAACCACTGTGCCACAGCTGGATAAATTTTGTGTTCTACGGTTAGCACTCTCGCGGCAAGGCTGGTGGCATTATCATCCGCCAGTATTGGCACCTTTGCCTGCAAGATTGCCGGTCCGCCATCCAGTTCTGGAGTGACAAAATGCACTGTTGCTCCAGCCTCTGCGTCGCCAGCGTCCAGCGCGCGCTGATGTGTGTGCAAGCCAGGATAGGCTGGTAGCAATGAGGGGTGGATATTAATCAGTTTGCCGATAAAACGATTGACAAAATCCGTGGTTAAAATGCGCATAAAGCCAGCGAGTATAACCAGGTCCGGGTCAAAGCTTTCAATAACATCACCAAGATTGGCATCAAACTCCTCCCGGCTATCAAAGGCGCGGTGGTCGACCATGATATTGAGGATACCGGCCTGCGACGCACGTTCCAGGCCTTTGGCGTCAGGCTTGTTGCTGATAACGGCTGCAATCTTGGCATCCAGTCTGCCTGTGCCGTTGTCACCGCCGCAGGCATCAATAAATGACTGCAGGTTGGAGCCGCCACCAGAGATCAGTACTACCAGACGTGCCGGTTGATTAGTCACCGCCATGGATCCCTCAGTTAAGCCTTCAGGCCAAGAAGTTGAACCTGTTCCTGACCCGCTTTGCTCTTTTCAATGGTGCCCAGTACAAATGCATCCTCACCATGACCATTTAAAAATGACAGGGCTGAGGCTGCGGTATCTGCAGGTACGCAGATCACCATGCCGACACCACAGTTTAATGTGCGATGCATTTCATGTTCATCAATATTGCCACCCTGCTGCAGCCAGTCAAATACTGCTGGTCTGGTCCAAGCGTTGGTGTCGATGATAGCTGTAGCGTTATCTGGCAGTACCCGTGGAATATTTTCCAGAAGTCCGCCGCCGGTAATATGGGCGAGGGCATGCACTGGTGACTTGGCGATCAAGCCGAGCAGTGATTTCACATAGATTTTGGTTGGGGCCATCAGCAGATCAATTAATGGCTGACCCCCGAGATTGGTTGTTGCTGGATCTGTGTTGGTGACTTCCAGTACTTTGCGAATTAATGAATAACCATTGGAGTGGGGGCCGCTTGAGGCCAGTCCGATCAAGGTGTCGCCGACTGCAACTTTGCTGCCATCAATCAGTTCAGATTTTTCTGCCATGCCAACACAGAACCCTGCGAGGTCGTAGTCACTCCCTTCGTACATGCCGGGCATCTCAGCAGTTTCACCGCCGATTAATGAGCAGCCAGAAAGCTCACAACCATCGGCTATGCCATTGACCACAGCTGCTGCTGTTTCTATATCTAACTTGCCTGTGGCGTAGTAGTCGAGAAAGAACAGTGGCTCGGCACCACAAACAATCAGGTCATTGACGCACATAGCGACTAGGTCGATACCGACGGTGTCATGTTTGCCATGGTCCAGTGCTAGACGCAGTTTGGTACCCACACCATCTGTGCCAGAAACCATCACTGGCTCGCGGTAGCCGGTGGGCAGTTCAA
Source organism: uncultured Pseudomonadales bacterium (assembly GCA_943788875.1). Classification (GTDB taxonomy): domain Bacteria; phylum Pseudomonadota; class Gammaproteobacteria; order Pseudomonadales; family Porticoccaceae; genus HTCC2207. Next base: position 112,076 of record CALSSA010000011.1, read on the forward strand.
ACAGAGCGCCAAAACCGCCAAGTCCTGCCATTACCTCCGGGCGACGAGTTCGTTTGGCCGCGCCTTTAATTTTTTCTATCAGGGCATTGCCGGCATCAATATCTACACCGGCGTCTTTGTAGCTCAAAGATTGAGTCTTTTCGGTCATGGAGGCGCGTCCTGTTTAAAGCATCTGAATTTTTAGCCCGCTATTTTAGATCGGGTGAGCCAAATTTTCATTAAGCACTGGTACAATGAAGCAAATTAATTGGGAGAAAAGTCGTTGAAACGGATAATTGCGCTGATTTTAGCTTGTTTTAGCCTGCATTCTTTCGCCGAAGAGGTTTCTGGCCTCTATACAGGTCTGGTGCCGGTGGCTGATCAGTCGGCAGAATCTCGTGATTTTGCCGTGACTCAGGCATTGTCTCAGGTACTGGTCAAGCTTACAGGCAACAGCAAAATAATGCAGTCGACCAGAGTTCAGCCTTTTCTTACTAACCCTAATGCTTTTGTTGCTGGCGTCGGGTTTCGCAATCTTACCTCCGTTGATGGTGATGATCAGAACGGGTTGGAAGTCAGCTTTGACCCCCAGGCGCTAGATCAACTTATTCGTCAGGCCCAGTTGCCGGTGTTGCCATCCAACAGGCCTAAATTGTTAGTGTGGATTATTCGCGATGATGCATCTCAGGGTCGCGGTTTTGTGGGTCAAGATTTCTCTGATGCGGCCTTGCAGTCTTTTGACCGTGCGATGAAAGCCAGAGGCATGCCCTATCTAGTCCCTAATTTCGATCTGCAGGATCAGCTATCTCTGTCGGTCAATGAGGCCTGGTCACTGCGTGCTGATCTGATTGGTCCTGCATCCGAGCGCTACAGTACTGATGGTTGGATAGCACTGCGTTTTTACACGACCTCTAATGCTGAAGTTCGCGGAGCCTGGTTGTATCAGAGTTCCGGGCGCCGCCAGTTAAATGATTTTCGTGCAGAGCCGGGACAGGAATTTATGTCTGAGGCGGTGGGCAGTCTGGTGGATAGCCTAGCCAAGTCGTACACCTATATGCCTCAAGTCGACACTAGCGCACTGCAAGTCAAGATTAATGGCGTGGCCAGCTTCGAGACTTATCAGGCGGTACTGGCGCAGTTTAAAAAACTTGAGCTAGTGGATTCAGTGCAGTTATTCGGGGTCGAAGGGGATCAATTAACCTTGGCCATTGATGCTGAGGCTGGCGCAGAGTTACTGCATTCGGCACTGGTGCGCAGTGGTCGCCTGCAGACCCAGACTACACCGGGCGGCATACTCAGCGGACGGCTTGAATTTGACTGGGTTAGCAAGTGAATAAACCATTGCAGCTTAGCCTTGAGGTAAAACTCGACGATCAGGCCACCTTTGATAATTTTTACGCGCCAAGGGGCACGCCCCAGCATTTGGCAACTTTTGTGCTGCAGGATGATGGGCAGAAATACACTTATCTGGTGGGTGCTGAGGGCAGTGGTCTGTCTCATTTACTGCAGGCAGCCTGTCAGAAAACTGCTCTGGGGCACAATGCTGGTGCGGTTTATTTGCCTTTGATTGAGATGCAGAATTATCCCCCTGAGCAGGTGTTGGAAAATCTTGAGTCGGCCAGTTTGTTATGTCTGGACGACCTGGAGGCTGTGGTTCATAAACAAGAATGGCAGGAGCCGCTATTTAATCTGTTTAACCGCTGTATGGATGCTGGCACTAAATTAGTGATTGCCGCCCATGCTATGCCCGATGATCTGGACCTGAGTCTGGATGATTTGCTGTCGCGTCTGAAGTCTGGTGTGTTAATGCAGATGCTGGTCTACAAGGATGCGGACCAGAGAAGGTTACTGCAGCATCGTGCCAATCGTCGCGGGCTGTATCTCTCTGATGAGGTGGCGCTGTTTTTATTACACCGCCTGCCGCGCAATAGCCATCAGCTTATGGAGGCTCTGGAAAAACTGGATGGCGCCTCTATGCAAGAGCAGAGGCGCCTGACCACACCATTTGTTAAGTCAGTATTGGAACTATAGTTTTACGTTACTGGGGACATTGCTCGCAATACAGATAAACTCCTCTTGGATCGCTCAGCTGATCCATCAGATTGAAGGGCTTAAGTAACACTTTGGCCTGCTCACGCAAACTTTCAGGCAACCAGCTGTTATTACTGACCCCGATACCAAGACCCGCCAGAGAGGCACCGATATTACTGTTCATCTCTGATAAAAATTGCTCGTAGACGGTCAGGGGTTTGCGCTGATAATCCACCATATATTCACTCAGATTGGCCAGCTCTGCTGCTTCGATAATCGCGTCATTGAGATCACCCAGTTCATCGACCAAGCCCAGTTGTAGTGCCTTTTTGCCGGTCCATACCTGACCCTGCGCAATTTCATGCACCTCTACTGGTGTTGAGTTGCGAGCCTCAGCTACTAAGGTGAGAAAGCGCGTGTAGACATTATCGACACCGGATTGAAAGATAATTTCTGCCTGTTTAGTCATGGGGCGATCCAGCTGCAGAATGCCTGCGATATTAGTAGTGGCCACCCCGTCTGAATAAATGCCCAGTGCCGCTAGACTTTCTTCCACTGTAGGTATAACGCCAAAGACGCCGATGGATCCAGTAATGGTGGTTGGCATCGCCATAACATGATCCGCTTCCGTGGCTATCCAGTAGCCGCCAGACGCTGCGTAACTACCCATGGAGACGACAATGGGAATGCCTTGTTTGCGGGTGGCGGCCATGGCGTCGCGAATAACATCAGAGGCGAAGGCACTTCCTCCTGGGGTATCGATGCGCAGTACCACGGCTTTGATATCGCTATCATTGCGCACCTCGTCGAAGATGCCAGCCAATGTGTCGCCGCCGGCGGTGCCCTCTGGCTGCTCACCATCAACAATATTGCCTGCGGCTACAACCAGCGCAATTTTATGTCGCTTGGCCGCTGCAGAGTTAATTTTTCCCAGCCTTACATGATTCAAATAGCCTTTCATGTGAATACGATTAAATTCCCCATCTGTCCCGGGTATCATTTCATTGAGAAACGCAGACATCTCAGTTCTGGTTGCGACCTGATCAATTAAGTCCTGCTGTTTGGCCAAAGCAGATGAATTGCCCAGACTGGCTTGCAGATTGGCGGGCAGATTATTGGCATAGCTATTCACAGTGCCAGCAGGCAGGCCTCGCAACTGTTCTATTTCAGAGCCATAGAATTCCCAGAGTTCATTCATCAGCTTTGTGCTTGCCTGCTTTGCCTCTGGAGACATGCTGTTGCCGAGAAAAGGCTCGACAGCACTTTTAAAGTTGCCGACGCGGAAGATATGCATATTGATTTTGAGCTTATCCAGCGCGTCTTTAAAGTAGCTGTTGTAGGCGCCGAAACCAGTAATCATCACTGCGCCCAGAGGATTGAGCAGAATTTCATCGGCATGGGCTGCAAGGTAATACTGCGACTGTGACAGATTGTCTGCGATCGCAATAATCGGTTTGCCGCTTTTCTTAAAACGCAGTAGCGCGACGCTGATCTCTTCCAGTTTGCTCAGGCTGCCGCCAGCCATATAGTTGGTATCTAACACTAAATGTGTAATACGACTGTCGATGCCGGCTGTATCCAGTGCTTCAATAATATCTCTGACCAGAGTTTCAGAGTCTTGTTGGTTGCCACCAGAGAGTATCTGACCGATTGGGTCGGTATAGGATTTTTGATCGACCAGCACACCACTAGGGGCTAGATAAAGGGCACCACTGTCGGGCATAGGTTGAATGTTATCGGCAAACATGCCGCCGATAAGGAGAAAAAAGAAGCCTAAAAAAAGCAGGCCAATAATGGTCCTAACACCATTAACTACACTGCCGATAAAATGAAAGGTGCGGCGAATGATTCCTGGTTTTTTATCAACCATAGATAATCCTTTTCGGTAACTGGGTTAGAGGTTATTGACCTGCCGGATGCGGGCATAAACCATTGCTGCGCAAAATAGCAGGATAGTCAAAACAAGCTCGACAATATCCAATGCCATGGGTTCTGGTACGGCCATATTTTGCACGCCATTATAAAAATATAGCAGTATCACAAAGCCCAGCCAAATTAATGTGCGCAACTTATCGGCAAGCATACCGGGAATAAATATCATCAGTGGCAGCAAGCTAATAAGATAGATTATCCAGGGCGCCGACTGCAGCCACAGGTGCAGGGCGAGCGTTAGCATCAGCAGCCAGTAGCTGCCATGGGTGATGAATCTGCTGATGGAAAGTTTTAACTCTGTGGTCAAGATAATACGCCTTAATAATGGGTTTTAGTCTGTGCTAAGTTTGCTAGCTAGCATCGCGATACGTTTGCCCTGAGCCTGACAGAGTTGAATTTCTTCCTCACTGAGACTCTCGGACTGAACATGAGTTGCACCATAGGGGGTGCCGCCAGTCTTTGTGCTTGTCAGAGCAGATTCAGAATAGGGGATACCGGTCAGTACCATGCCGTGGTGCAGCAGCGGAATCATCATGGTCAGCAGAGTAGATTCCTGTCCGCCATGAAGGCTGGATGTGGAAGTGAATGCGCCAGCTGGTTTATTGATTAACGCGCCATTCATCCACAGCCCGGCAGTGCCATCGAGAAAATATTTAAGCGGTGCCGCCATATTGCCGAATCTGGTAGGACTGCCAAGCAATAGGCCAGAGCAGTTGGCGATATCGTCTTCAGTGCAGTAGATATCGCCACTTGAGGGGATTTCCTCTTCACTGGCTTCACAGACGGTGGATACCGCTGGCACAGTGCGCAGTCGAGCTTCCAGCCCTGCACTTTCAATGCCCAGGGCAATCTGATCAGCGAGCATTTTTACATGACCGTTGCGGCTGTAGTACAGCACTAAAATATAGGGGCTAGGCATCAATTAACTCCAGCACGTTTTCCGGTGGGCGGCCGAGCACGGCTCTGTCACCTGAGACAACTATGGGTCGCTCTATAAGTTTAGGACATTCAACCATGGCCGCAACAAGCTGTTCTTCACTGGTGCCTGAGATACCCAGCTTGCGGTCTTTAAATTCTTGCTCAGAGCGACGCACCAGCTGTGCGGCGCTGAGTCCCAGTTTGCTGAGTAAATCCACCAGCAAGGCGCTGTCCAATGGGGTTTCCAGATACAGCATGATCTCTGGCTCAATGCCTTGATCGCGTAACAGAGCCAATGTTTGTCTGGATTTGGAGCAACGTGGATTATGGTAAATTGTGGTCATGGACTATCCTTTTACAAATAACCTTTTAAACTGGTGTTACCGAAGAGCATCATTGTAAGGCCAAACTGAATTAAACCAAAAGAGAGAGACGACTCTGTGACAACCGGTTTCACAAAAATGGAGCGGTATATTAGCATATTCTGGCATTTCCTCTGCTATCTGGTGCAGCGCTTTAATCGCGATGGCTGTCGCCAGAGCGCAGCAGCACTAACCTATATGAGTCTGTTCGCCATAGTGCCGATGCTGACATTGATGTACAGCATGTTTTCTTTGATACCAGCATTTCAGGATGCCGGTCTACAGGTAGAACAGTGGATTTTCTCCAAGGTACTGCCCAGCAGTGGCCAAGAGATCAGCGGCTACCTCACTGAGTTCTCTACTCAGGCAAGAAAGCTAAGCTCTGTGGGGGTGGTGATACTGATGGTTACCTCCTATCTAATGCTGGCCAATATTGAAAAAACCTTCAACCATATCTGGGGCACTGACGGGGGGCGTCGCGGCCTCAGTGGTTTTTTGCTGTACTGGGCTATTTTGAGTCTCGGGCCATTGCTGTTGGCAGCAGGAATGGTAATGAAGACCTATTTGCTGTCATTCAGTCTAATAGTTGATGAGGTGGATGCGCTGGGGATCTCCCAGTATCTGTTTGCCTATTTGCCCTGGTTGCTAAGTTGTATGGCATTTAGTCTGCTGTTTATTGCCGTGCCCAACTGTAGAGTGCGCACCCGCCATGCAATATATGGTGCTGTGGTGACCACTATTTTGTTTGAAAGCGCCAAGGCGCTGTTTGGATTTTTGGTCGCTCATTCAAGCTATAACAATGTCTATGGTGCCTTTGCGGTTATTCCTCTGTTTTTAATCTGGATCTACCTGCTGTGGATGTTGATTTTGATTGGTGCTGAATTTGTTCGCAGCCTGGAAACATTTTCTTTTGAAGGGCAGGGCAAGAAGCTACCGGATATGGTGGCGACTTTGATGGTGCTGTGGCACTGCTGGCAAAATCAGCAGCGTGGAGCCAGCTTATCTGAGCAGTCGATGGTGGCGGCGGGGCTGGATGCAGAGCATTGGAAAAGGCTGCGCAATCTGCTGCTGACAAAGAGAGTACTGGAGAAAACTGCCCGCGGGCAATATGTATTGATCCGCGATTTGGGAAGCCATAGTTTAAATGATGTCTGCGATTGGCTCGGAGAGAATATTCTGAGCGCGTCGGACTATGCTAATGGAGAGTCCGATAAGTTAATTTCTGCTAATCCATGGTTTACAAAATACGATATGCTTGCAGGCAAAACTCGCAGCGTTTTACACAGAAATTTTGACCTGAGTATTGAAGCGCTGTTTACCCAGGATAAGTCGGAGAAACATCAATGATCAAAAAATTATTACTCATCAGTTTGCTGCTGATGGGCTGCTCTGCAGACACCAATTCCAAGTTTGCACTGCTCGATGGCGGCAGTATTGATCTGCAGTCGCCACAAAAACTAGTATTGATTAACTACTGGGCAGTCTGGTGCGCGCCCTGTCGTAAAGAAATTCCAGAGTTCAATGAGTTGCTGAGAGAGCATGGCGATCAAGTCAGTATTGTAGCGGTTAACTTTGATGGCTCCGAAGGTCAGCAGCTGCTTACTGAGATTGCTAAACTGGGCATTGAATTCCCCAGTCTGTTGGCAGATCCCAGAGCAATCTGGGGCCTTGAGCCGGTTCAGGTGCTTCCAGAAACACTGGTTATTAGCGCAGAGGGAAAATTGCTGCGGAGACTGATTGGACCACAGACATCCGAATCATTAAAGGCGTTGCTATAAGCCCCTTTAAAGGGGGCATGTTCCCCGTAAGAGGGTATGTCCAGATAGACGCAATAGCCATAATATAGCGGGATATTTTAGGGGAAATACAAATGAAAGACTTACGCAAATTTTATATTAATGGCCAATGGGTAGACCCGCTGGCAGCTCGAGATCTAACCGTAGAGAATCCTGCGACTGAAGAGATGATTGCCACTATCAGTCTTGGCGCCTCCGGTGACGTGGATGCCGCGGTTGCTGCAGCCAAGGCTGCATTTCCAATTTACTCTCAGATCAGTGTAGAAGAACGTATTGCGCTGATGGAAAAACTGCTCGAGATCTACATGAGTCGTATCGATGAAGTGGCAGTTGCTATCAGTATGGAAATGGGTGCTCCGATTTCTTTGGCCACAGAAGCTCAGGCTGAAACTGGTCGTGGTCACATTACCGCAGCCATAGAATCTCTTAAAGAATATGAATTCGAACGTCAGGTGGGTAATACCAGAATTGTTAAAGAGCCCATCGGTGTCTGCGGCTTTATTACTCCCTGGAACTGGCCGATTAACCAGATTAGCTGCAAAGTTGCCCCGGCACTGGCCACTGGCTGTACCATGGTTCTTAAACCCAGCGAAATAGCACCAATCTCCGGTTATCTGTTTACCGAGATTATGGATCAGGCCGGTTTCCCCGCTGGTGTTTACAATATGGTGAATGGCGACGGCCCAGATGTGGGGGCTGTGATCTCCAGCCACCCGGATGTGGATATGGTGTCCTTTACCGGCTCTACAAGGGCGGGAATACTAGTGGCAAAAGCGGCCTCAGAAACCGTAAAGCGTGTCACTCAAGAGTTGGGCGGCAAGTCCCCTAATATTATTTTTGAAGATGCGGACCTGGAAACTGCGGTCAGTGGCGGTGTTATCAATATGATGGGCAATACAGGACAGTCCTGTAATGCGCCATCTCGGATGCTGGTGCATTCCTCGGTTTACGATCAGGCTGTGGAAATTGCCAAACAGACTGCCGCGCAGGTGGAGGTTGGTGATCCCATGAAAGAAGGCTGGCATCTGGGTCCATTATCCAGTCGTATTCAGTTTGACAAGGTTCAGGCTCTGATAGAAAAAGGGATAGATGAAGGCGCACAGTTGGTAGCTGGTGGTCCGGGTAAACCCGAGGGTTTGGATGCGGGCTATTTTGTTAAGCCGACTATTTTTGCCGGTGTTAATAACCAGATGACTATTGCTCGCGAAGAGATATTCGGCCCTGTGTTGACCATGATCCCTTTCGATACCGAAGAACAGGCCATTGAAATCGCTAATGACACTCCCTATGGTTTAGCTGCTTATTTCAGCACCACAGACCAAGAGCGGGCCAAGCGAGTGGCTAGCCGACTGCGTGCCGGTATGATCAGTCTGAACAGCGCATCGCAGGATTATGCTGCGCCTTTTGGCGGTTATAAGCAGTCAGGTAATGGCCGCGAATGGGGTGAGTACGGTTTTGATGACTTTTTGGAAATTAAAGGTATTACCAGCTGAAAGGTCGCAGTTCTGTCATCCTGAGCGCTGGCAATACCCCGAAGACCCTTGCGATCGACTCCATGGTTGCAAGGGTTTTCAGCACTCACACAACTCGCTGCGCTCAGACAGGGTGTTCGCTTCATCTGAAAATCCTCACAACCATAAGCGGAGCCTGATTGATCGCAAGGGTCTTCGGGGCATTGCTTGAGAACTGGGTGCCCGACTGCTGTCATGCTGAGCACCGCGAAGTATCTAGAGCCTCTTCACTGTTTTTAGCACAACCTTTGAAGTGCCTTGGATGCAGGATGAAGTCTCGGCGTTTCTGCGTCTCAAGCCTGCCTGTGATAAGTCCAATCAGCAGACAACTAAAGCCAATTAATGCAGCAACAGAGCCATAATAAACACCAGCCTGATAATAGGACATGCCTCCACTAAGTACCGTGGCGGTAATACCTGCATAGGAACCAAAAAAACCTAGCCCAGCTCCAATATAGCCATATCTTGTCTCTCGATTTCGTCTTTCCTTGCCAGCGATCGCATCGCCATCAATATCAAGAACTGTAATTTCAATTTCAAATACAGAGGCTAAGGCCTTCTTAGTTTCGAGCGAACAGTTTCCAGAGGACTCAATTCTTTGAATGGTCCTATGGCTAACGCCAGAAATCAAAGCGAGCTGTTCTTGAGACCAGGCTCTTTGATTACGCAACTGTTTAATTAGTGCCGAATTTATTCTCATATCCATTTCCTGATTCTCCTTAAGTATAAGTCAGGGACATGATGGTAGGGGTTAACCATAAATTTAGTTACGACAAACAGGCGACAGCAGAGCGTCAGACTCGATCTTTACTTCATCTCGTATCCAAAGCACTGTGCTCAAGAGACTACAGGGACGAGATACATGGATGTATTAGTGTCGCGGGAGGCAGGATGCCGGGAATGGCCGTATTCAGGGCTTATTTTGCAAGGGTCATGGCGCGGATAAGCCCCTCGATCAAAAAACTCTAACGTTTAATACCGAGCAGACTCCCAAGCATGAATAGCATGCTTGCGGGTCTCCCCCCAGAGATAACCCCCAATCTTCCCGCTCTGCTGCAACACTCGATGACAGGGTATAAAGAATCCAATCGGATTAGAGCCAATAGCCGTACCCACTGCCCTGGAAGCCTTAGGCCTGCCCACCGCGGCTGCGACCTGTGCATAACTATTGATGCAGCCCGGCTCTATCTGCAACAGTGCTCGCCACACATTTACTTGAAAATTGGTGCCCTTCACATAAAGTGATAGCGGCCCATCAATATTTCTCTCACCTGCAAACAGAGCCTCCACCGTTTTTGTGCTCTCTGAGGTTTGGTTGATTAGCCTGGCATTGGGCCATTGCCCATGCAGGTCTGCGATTTGCTGATCAATATTATTATTACTCAAAAAAGCCAGCTTACAGATACCTCTGGGGGTCACAGCAATGAAGACCTCTCCAAACGGACTGCCGGCCAACGAATATTGAATCTGTATACCGGCTCCACCGGCCTTAAATTCCCCCGGGCTTGCGGCTTCCAATTGCACAAAATGGTCATGCAATCGGGAGCTGCTGCTCAGGCCCACAGAATTTGATACATCCAACAATGGTTTAGATTGGGCAAGTAATTGCTTGGCTCGGTCAACAGTCAGAATCTGCAAATACTTTTTCGGTGTCACTCCAGCCCACTGACTAAACAGGCGTTGAAAGTGAAATGGACTTAAATGCAAATGACCAGCAATATCCTCGAGAGAGGGCTGCTGTTTGCTATTGGCGTTAATAAAGTCTATTGCCTGAGCGATGCGCTGGTAGTCGGATTTCATAATCACAGTATTGCCGACCTATGGGTTTTTAGCGACCCGAATCTTGCTCAGTTTTATTGGCTGATAAAACATAGACCAGACCACCAGCAGCAATAATCCCCAAACCAATCAGGGCCTCTGTCGGTTTTGAGATCAGTACATAGGTCAGGGTCCACAGCGTTACACTCAAATAAATAATCGGTGCAATTGGGTAGGCAGTGGTTTTGTAGGCACCGGAGATATTGAGCTTTTTAAAGCGCAGCACAAAAACCCCAAGCACGGAGAACAGCGTGTTGATAGCTAGTACAAAGCTGGAGAAAATCAGCACCGACTCAAATGTGGCGCTGATAATAAAAAACATTGCCAGAGTGCCCTGAAATAGTACCGCATTGACAGGAATGCCCTGGGCATTGCACCTGGCGAGCTTCGAGAAAACTGTAAAATCTTCACCGATCATCTGCAGCACTCTGGGCCCGGCCATGGTCATGGCGCTGACAGTACTGATTAATAAAACTGCCAGCACAGCGCCCATTGCTTTACCTGCGCTGCCGCCAAGTGCAGCCTCAGCGACCACCACTCCGATTTCCAGTTTGCCTTCCATGCTTGAGATAGGCGCGGCGCTAAGAAAGGTAAAGTTGAGTAACAGATAGAGCATCAATACCAGTGCAGTACCCGCAGCTAATACGATGGGCAAATTGCGCTGGGGGTTGTCCAGCTCGCCGGTGACATAGGTGGCTGCATTCCAACCGGTGTAGGCATAGTTTACATAGATTAGGGCAACCGCAAAGGCGCCGCTTACCAGCAGCTTTTCATCGCCGGCCTGAGGCGCAAAATTCAGATTCTGAGGGCTGTTGCCCCAGATGAAAATGACCACACAAAACAGCAGAATCAGTACCAGTTTAAGGGCGGTAAAAATCTGTTGCACATTACTGCTGGCTTGTCGCGACAGGCAGTGGGCTAAAGTCAGTATCAGTACCAGAGAAACAGCAGTCCAGGTTCTGTTGAGTTCGGGAAAGACTGCCGAGAGATAGGCGGCAAAGGTCATAGCTGCAAGTGCCACTGGTGCGGCAAAGCCAACAGTGGCGGACACCCATCCGGAGATAAACCCGGCGCAGGGGTGGTAGAGGCGCGAGAGAAAATTATACTCGCCGCCAGAGCGGGGCAGGTTGGCACCCAGTTCGGCATAGGTCAGGGCGCCACAGAGAGCGGTTAAACCGCCGACAAACCACAGCATCATCAATACAAAGGGCGACTGAATACCCAGCAACTGAAATCCGAGGCTGGTAAACACGCCAGTGCCGACCATATTGGCGACAACAACAGAGATACCTGTGGTTCTGGAGAAGCTATGCATAGTTATTATTGGATTGCCCCTAAAGGTCTGCATGCACTTTACAGCACTGCTGGTAAAGGACAAATAGTTTCCTCAGGGAACTGACTGGAATAAATACCATCGGGTCAGAAAATATCAGATCATTAATCGATAAAAATCAGGTAAGCTTATGAGCTATAACAATAACAATAAAAAAGGTAATTAAAATGGAAATAGCTCTGCGAATTTTGCTGCGTCTGCTCGCACTTGGCATGTTTATGGGGGCCGTTGGATTTATCTTTAACCCGGCCGGAATGGAAGCGGATTTTGCCGTAAGAGCACTTGAGACCCATGGCATGGGAACCCTGCGCGGGGATCTGGGTGGTACCTTCCTGATGTTAGCAATTTTCACTTTCCATGGCTCGAGACCCGGCAATGCTGCCTGGCTGGCAGTGCCTCTGGTATTTATGCTGGCTGTGTTGTTTGGTCGAATAGTGCATATAGTGCTGGACGGTCTGACTGACCCGGCAATTCGCTCTACGGTAATTGAGTTGGTGGCCATCGCTATCCTCGAATACGCGCGCAGAACATTAGCAACTGACAATAAAAATTAAGGAGAACGCCATGAGATCACTGGCATTAACCCTGCTTCTATCTATTACCGGTTTAACTCAAGCCAGCGAAGGGACTGATACTCAGACTCAGGTGTATTTTGGTGATACCCACCTCCATACCACCTACTCCTTTGACGCTTTCTTGAATAATAATTTTAGTGCGGATCCAGATACTGCCTATCGCTGGGCCAAGGGAGAACCCGTTATTCATCCCTACAACCGCGCCCGAGTGCAAATTGATACGCCACTGGATTTTTTGGTGGTATCAGATCATGCCGAAATGCTTGGTGTGATGCGGGCTATTCGCTTTGAAACCATCGAATGGGAAGAGATTGGTCTGATCGCTTCTTTTAAGCGCTGGTTCGCTGTGAAGCAGTTAAATGGTGCGCTGGATGATGATTTGGGTCGCGCCTTTTTTGGTCGTTTCTTGCCTAAGTCTGCAGCTGTAAAGGGTGGTGACCCAGTCGCTGATATCCATAACAATATTGGCGGAGTTGCCATTTTTGGCGACACCAGCAATACCTCCAGAGATGCCTGGCAAGACATTATTGGGGCGGCAGAAAAGCACAATGCCCCCGGCGTATTTACCAGCCTGCTGGGGTGGGAGTGGAGCTCTCTTCCCACCGGCGCAAACCTCCATCGTATTGTTGTAACACCAGAGGGTGGTGATAAGGCCAGTCAGTATATTCCCTACGGCTCCGATCAGAGTCAGTATCCAGAGGATTTATGGCAATGGCTGGAAGACACGGGGGAGCGAACAGGTAGCCGCTTTATCTCAATACCTCACAACTCAAATATTTCCAAAGGCTATATGTTTGGTGAGACAACTGTTAAAGGTCAGCCTATTACTGCGGACTATTCACGCACGCGGATGCAGTGGGAGCCGATCACTGAGGTGACTCAGATTAAAGGCGATAGTGAGACCCATGCGCAGTTCTCTCCGAACGATGAGTTTGCTGACTTTGAAACCTATGAACACCATATTCAAACCTCCAAGAGTGCGACCGCGGTGTCCCCTGGCGACTATATTCGCCCGGCGCTTAAGCGTGGCCTGGCTATTGAACAAAAAGTAGGTGTGAACCCTTATAAGTTTGGTTTTATTGGATCTACTGATGCTCATTCCGGTCTGTCTTCACCGGAAGAGGGTAACTTCTGGGGAAAAATGGCCAAGGACAGTACACCAGAGACCAAAGCACCGGTTTTGGGTAACCCCACTGGTGCCGATGGTTGGGATATGTCCGCTTCAGGTTTAGCCGCAGTCTGGGCCACAGAAAATAGCCGCGAAGCGATTTATGCTGCGTTTAAGCGTAAAGAAACCTATGCCACTAGTGGCCCGCGAATGCGCGTACAACTATTTGCTGGCTGGGATTTCCCGGCCAACGCTGAGACATCAGAAGATTTCGCCGCAATGGGTTATCGGCATGGGGTACCTATGGGTGGAGATCTAACAGCGAATGCAGCCTCCAGTGCACCACAGTTTTTAGTGCGTGCAGTAAAGGGTCCAATGGATGCCAATCTTGACCGAGTACAAATGGTCAAGGGCTGGGTTGATGCCGCCGGTGCACAGCATGAAATTGTCTACAATATAGACTGGTCCGGTGATAGGGTGCTGGATGCCAGTGGCAAGTTACCTGCTGTGGGTAATACGGTGGATTTAAAGTCTGCCAGATATACCAATAGCATTGGTCAGGCTGAGTTTGCGGTTAAATGGTCGGATCCAGATTTTGATTCAGCCCAGTCGGCATTTTACTACGCCCGAGTGCTGCAGATTCCGACACCGCGCAATGGCCTGTACGATAGTTTGGCGCTGGGTCTGGATAAGCCGCCTCGTGGAGCAAAAACCATTCAGGAGCGAGCCTATACATCGCCAGTCTGGTATACACCGCAGTAACTGGGCGGTTTAAAAGGAACTTAGAAAGGATTTAAAAGCACAATGGTAAGAAAGTTGTTAAAAGAACCACTTGTTCAATTTTTAATTATTGCGCTGGTACTTCTCGGTGGTGAGCGTTGGATCAACGCCGAAGATTACGCCTATGATCAGTACCATATTCAGGTAAATGAGCAACAGTTGCTGCAGTTTATGCAGCTGCGGGCCAAGACCTTTAAGCCAGAGCAGGCTGAGGCTGCTCTGGCAGCTCTCAGCGCCGAAGAGCGGCAGCGGTTGGTTGATGACTACGCGCGCAACGAAGTGCTTTTCCGCGAGGCCATGGCTCTAAATCTGGATAAGAATGATCAGATTATCCGTCGCCGCATGATTCAAAAAATGGACTATCTGGCCCAGGGTTTTTATGACGAAGCCGAGCCCTTAACCGAGCAGGATCTGCGCGACTACTATGCTGACAATCAGCAAGATTATAAAAAAGTCGCCGAAGCCACCTTTACCCATGTGTTTATTTCCACGCAAAATCGCCCCTCGGAAGAGGCCCAGGCGATGGCAGATAAACTACTGGGTCAGCTTAATACTGAACAGGTACCCTTTGAAAATGCCTCCAGATACGGCGAGCGCTTTCTCTACAACCGCAACTATGTCAATCGTGAGGACGATGAGATTGGCAGCCATTTTGGTCAATCCTTTCAGCAAGCTGTATTTGCCCTAAGCACTGGGGAGCAGTGGCAGGGGCCGGTGCAGTCCAGCTATGGATGGCATCTGGTGTTGCTGGTTAAAAATGCCGCTGCCTATGTTCCTGAATTTGAGGAAGTCAGCTCTGCGGTCTTTGCCGATGCTCAGCGTCAACAGCAGAGAGAGGTAAAACGTCAGGCTATCGATAAGCTGATGGCCAAATATCAGATCGAGACAGAATAATGCGCACAGTGCTTCTTGCTCTCGCGCTGCTGTTTAGTGGCTGGGTGGTCGCTGATGAGGCACGTCCGGTTTATGTGGAAGTGGTTGAGAATAATACCAGCCAGTTTCTTGTAAAGTGGAAAGTGCCGCCGGTAATGCCTGCTGGGCAGGAACCCTTTATCAAACTGCAACATCCAGACTGTCGACTGGTGGACGGTGCCAATGCCGCAGGATTAATTGGCCGTCGACTCTATCAATGTGATATTCAGGATGCGGATGCCTCCTTCTCCGTGGTGCTGGACTACCCGCGAAGCAATCCCGCGCTGACCTCGCTTATTGTGTTTAAACCTTTTGAGGCAGAGCCCATACAGGTATTTTCCGGCCCGGAAAAAACCACGGTCGATATTCCAGTTAGCACCAGCGCTGGCACTGTGGCCAAACAGTACACAGTGGCTGGTATAGAGCATATTCTGATCGGTACAGACCATTTACTGTTTGTACTTTGCCTGATGATTATTGCCGGCAGCTTTAAGCGCCTGCTGCTGACAGTGACCGGCTTTACTATTGCCCATTCCATTACTCTGAGTCTGGCGACATTGGATATTTTCCGCCTGCCCACAGAGCTGGTGGAGTTATTGATTGCCCTGAGTATTGTTTTATTAGCAGTGGAAATTATTAAGCATAATCGAGCAGAAGCAGGAGCTACGCCGAGCTTTACCTGGCGCTACCCGGTCAGTGCTTCATCGGCATTTGGATTGTTACATGGCTTTGGTTTTGCGGTGGTCTTGCAGGAGCTGGGTTTGCCGGCTTCAATGAAGGTTCATGCGCTATTGTTTTTCAACATAGGTGTTGAGCTGGGGCAGCTACTGTTTATTGCCGCAGTACTGATACTGATATTTATCCTTATGCGCAGTATTCCCGCAGTCAACAGGCGCCGGGCGGTGCTTGTTGAGGCTGTGGTCTATGTTGTGGGAATTACCAGTGCTTACTGGTTATTTGAGCGATTTGGCGTACTGTTCTAAGCTTGGCTCGAAAGCTATTTTAAATGCCCCAGATGTTTGGAAACCACCTTTAAGCTGGGCTTAAATAGCTTGGGGGTGCAGGCCAGAATATGGCCGCTGTCCATAAACTTCTCCCCGCCATTAAAGTCGCTCACCATACCGCCAGCTTCACGCACTATTAATGCGCCAGCGGCGATATCCCAGGGCTTTAGCGACATCTCCCAGAACACATCCATACGGCCAGCTGCCACATAGGCCAGATCCAGAGATGCAACGCCCAGACGGCGAATGCCCGCCGAGTTATCGGCAAATTCATGCATGCAGGCCAGGTATTTATCCATCTCATTAAAAGAGGGCGCGCTAAAGGGAATACCAGTGGCATAGAGCGCACCTGCTGCTTCAGTGCGGCCTGACACGCGAATACGACGACCGTTAAGGCTGGCGCCGTGACCGCGGCTAGCGGTAAATTCTTCGCGCTTAAAGGGTTCTAAAACAACACCGTGCTCCAGCTTGCCTTTAATACGGCAGGCGATAGAGACAGCTACATGGGGAATGCCGCGAACAAAATTGGTGGTGCCATCAAGGGGATCGATAATCCATTCCACATCGGAATCGGGATTGCCGCTGATGCCGCTTTCCTCACCGATAAAGCGGTGATCCGGGTAGGCTTTTTTGATGTTGTAGATAATGGTTTCTTCTGAGCGACGATCCACTTCAGTGACAAAGTCATGGCGACCCTTTTCATCAACCTTAACCAATTCCAGATTATCGGCAGATTTAACAATCATTTCTCCGGCCAGACGGGCGGCGCGAAGGGCTATATTAACCATCGGTTGCATAGGGTGTTTTCCAAGTGACTTTAAAGAGCGGTGCGCATTGTAACAGAACTACTGTGCCTGAGAAGCCTGATTCTGCTACACTCGCGCCCCGATTTTAGGGCAGTAGAATTAATTCGTAAGAGGCTTATTGTGTCTACCACTGAACGTCAGGCAAAAATTCGCATTGTATTGGTCAATACCGCCCACCCAGGGAATATTGGCGGCGCCGCCCGAGCCATGAAAAATATGGGTCTGGCTGAATTGTATTTGGTGCAACCTCGAGAGTACCCGGCCCCAAGAGCCATTTGGCGAGCTGCCGGTGCAAGAGACGTATTGGCCAACGCTAAAATTGTTGAATCCGTGGATGAAGCCATCGCTGGCTGTGGTCTGGTGGTTGGCACCAGTGCCCGCGAGCGCAGAATACCCTGGCCTTTGATTAATCCCCGAGAGTGCGGTGAGCGAATCTGGCAGGAAGCGGATACTCACGAAGTGGCGTTGCTATTTGGTCGTGAAGACCGAGGCCTGACTAACGACGAACTGCACAAGTGTCACTACCATGTGCATATCCCTTCAAACCCTGAGTACAGCTCCCTGAACCTAGCAACAGCAGTGCAGGTATTGAGCTACGAAATTCGCATGGCCAGCCTGGCTGATGCTGAGGGTAACTTGCCTTCATTGCAAGAATGGGATCAGCCCCCGGTAGCGGCCGATGACCTGGAAAACTTTCATGTGCATCTGGCGGAAACCATGGCAGATCTTAAGTTCTATGATCCTGAAAACCCCAAGCAACTACTGACTCGCATGCGTCGCCTTTTCAACCGCCAGCGCATGGATAAGATGGAGGTTTCCATACTCCGGGGCGTGCTGTCTGCTGTGCAACGGCTGATCAATAAATAGCTGAGCAAACTAATCAGGTATTTAATTGACTAAAATACTCAGGTATTAGATAATTCGCGCTCTAAAGGGCGCCATACAGGTAAACCATATGAGACTGACAACTCGAGGACGCTACGCTGTAACAGCAATGCTCGACTTGACTCTGCATGCTAAAGACAAGCCAATTTCATTGGCGGATATTTCCGAGCGTCAGTCTATTTCTCTGTCTTATCTGGAACAGCTGTTTTCCCGCCTGCGTCAATCAGGCCTGGTTTCCAGTGTTCGTGGTCCCGGCGGCGGTTACCATTTAGGGCGCACCAGCGACGGTATTTTTGTGGCGCAGATTATCGATGCAGTCAACGAATCCATAGATACCACCAACTGTCAGGGCAAGGGTGACTGTCAGGGCGGTGAGATCTGTCTGACCCACACATTGTGGTCTGACCTCAGCAAAGAAATCCACGGATTTCTAAATAGCATCAGTTTGGCTGATCTGGTGGCGAAACGAAACGTACAACATATAGCTCAGCGGCAAGTTGAACAGTTGCTGGTTATAGATGACAACATGCAGGCTAGCGCCTGCTGATTTTGGAGTAATTAATGAACCTTCCCATTTATCTGGATTACGCTTCCACAACACCTGTAGACCCGGCTGTTGCAGATAAAATGATGCAATTTCTGACCCCAACCGGTCAGTTTGGTAACCCGGCATCCCGCTCCCACGTATTTGGCTGGCAGGCTGAAGCTGCGGTTGAAGATGCACGCACCGATGTGGCTACATTGATTGGTGCCGACCCCCGAGAAATCGTCTGGACCAGTGGTGCCACCGAAGCCAATAATCTGGCGATCAAAGGTTGCGCCCACTTTAACCAGCGCAAAGGCAAGCACGTTATAACGTCCAAGATCGAGCACAAAGCAGTTCTGGATACCTGCCGACAGCTGGAACGCGAAGGATGGGAAGTAACCTATCTTGAGCCAGACACCAATGGTTTGATTCAGCCGCAAATGGTGGCCGATGCCATTCGCGAAGACACCACTGTTGTTTCCATCATGCATGTGAATAACGAGCTGGGTACGCTGAATGATATTGCCTCGATTGGTGCTATCTGCCGTGAAAACAAAGTGTTCTTCCATGTCGATGCTGCCCAGAGCGCGGGTAAAACCGGTATTGATGTTGAAGCCATGAATGTGGATATGATGTCTTTCTCTGCCCATAAAATTTATGGCCCCAAAGGTATTGGAGCTCTGTATGTACGCCGCAAGCCTCGCGTGCGTATTGAGGCTCAGATGCACGGCGGCGGTCATGAGCGCGGTATGCGTTCAGGCACTTTGCCGACCCATCAGATTGTTGGCATGGGCGAAGCCTTTAAACTGGGTTTTGAAAACCTGGCAGCAGAGTCAGCCCGCATCGTTGCATTGCGCACTCGTCTCTGGGAAGGCGTTTCCGATATGGAAGAAGTACACCTGAATGGATCAGAAGATCAGCATGTGCCCGGTATTGTGAATATCAGCTTTGCCTTTGTTGAAGGTGAATCACTGATTATGGCCCTGCGTGATCTGGCGGTATCTTCAGGCTCGGCCTGTACCTCCGCCAGCCTTGAGCCAAGCTATGTACTGCGTGCTCTGGGTCTCAATGATGAGATGGCCCACAGTTCGATCCGTTTTAGTATTGGCCGCTACACCAGCGAAGACGATATTGATAAGGCCATTGCCAAGGTTCGCCATGCGGTTGAAAAGCTGCGAGAACTATCGCCATTGTGGGATATGTTCAAAGATGGCGTAGATCTAAATACAGTAGAGTGGGCCGCGCACTAAGCGTTGTTCAAACCAGTTTAAACAATTTGAAATAGGAGTCATCACCATGGCTTACAGTGAAAAAGTTATTGATCATTACGAAAATCCACGCAATGTTGGCAAGCTGGACGACAGTTCAAAAAATGTTGGTACTGGCATGGTCGGAGCACCAGCCTGTGGTGATGTAATGCGTCTGCAAATCCAGGTGAACGACGAGGGCATTATTGAAGATGCCAAGTTTAAAACCTACGGCTGTGGCTCAGCTATTGCCTCCAGCTCATTGTTAACCGAATGGGTTAAGGGCCAGCATATAGATGCCGCTGCCGAGATCAAAAACACCGAGATAGCCGAAGAGCTGGCCTTACCGCCAGTAAAAATTCACTGCTCTGTATTGGCAGAAGATGCCATTAAAGCTGCAGTGCGTGACGTACGCGAAAAGCGGGACAGTTAATCCATGGCCATCACCATGACCTCAGCTGCAGAGCAGCATGTTGTTAAACATCTCGAGCACCGTGCCAAAGGCGTGGGTATTCGTCTGGGCGTCCGCACCACCGGTTGCTCCGGCCTGTCCTATGTGCTGGAGTTTGTCGATGATGCGGCCTCCGAAGACGAAGTATTTCAATGTGGTGATGTAAAGCTGATTATCGATCCCAAGAGTCTGCTGTATCTTGATGGCACAGAGTTGGACTATGTTAAAGAGGGCTTAAACGAGGGCTTTGAATTCAAAAACCCCAATGTTAAAGATGAATGCGGTTGCGGCGAGAGCTTCCACGTTTAGTCGCACTGCGCTTAATTCAGCAAACAGGTTGATCGACCCTTGAAACTTTCCAGTGACTTCTTTGAGATATTTGCCATCCCTGTTGCCTGGCAGGTGGATAGCAGTCAGTTGCAGAGCAGATATCTTAAGTTGCAGCAGGAGTTTCATCCGGATCGCTATGCCAGCCATGGCGATACCGAAAAGCGTCTGGCAGTGCAGACTGCCTCGCTGATCAATCAGGCCTACGACACCTTAAAGTCCCCCTTAAAGCGCGCTCAGTATCTGCTAGAACTAAAACAGATTGATGCCAGCCAGGATAGTCATATCACTAGTGATGGCGCTTTCTTGATGCAGCAAATAGACCTGCGTGAAGCGCTATCCGATGTGCGCGACAGTGCCGATCCCTTTGCCGCGCTGGACTCATTGCGCAGCGGCGTTGAAAGTAGTTACGCCGAACAGCAACATCAGTTTCAAGCCCAGTATCAGCTGTCTGACTTTGACGATGCTTTTAATACTGTGGCCAAAATGCAATTTTCAGCCAAGCTGCTCGATGAAATAGAGCAGCTTGAAGCTGATTTAGAGGACTTATAACCAGTGGCATTACTGCAAATCTCAGAGCCGGGTCAATCGCCCCAACCCCATCAGCGCAGACATGCGGTGGGCATAGATTTGGGCACAACTAATTCCCTGGTCGCCACAGTGCGCAGTGGTATGGCAGAAGTGCTGGCCGATGAGCAGGGCAGAGATCTGCTACCTTCCGTCGTACATTATGTAACAGAGGGCGTTAGCTGTGTTGGCTATGAAGCCGCTGAACATAATGTGGCCGATCCACTAAATACATTGGCTTCGGTCAAGCGTTTGATGGGCCGCGGTGTGGCCGATATTAAAACCTTTGGCAGCCAGCTGCCCTATGAGTTTGCTGCCGATGATGGCGGCATGCCAAAAATCAAGACTACCGCCGGACTGGTAAGTCCGATACAGGTCTCTGCAGAGATACTGCGCAAGCTGGCCGGACGTGCTGAAATTGCCTTTGATTCTGAACTGGATGGCGCCGTGATAACCGTGCCGGCCTATTTCGATGAAGCCCAGCGTCAGGCCACCAAAGATGCTGCTACGCTTGCGGGCATTAAAGTATTACGCTTGCTCAATGAGCCTACGGCGGCCGCCATTGCTTATGGCCTTGATGAATCTGAGCGGGAAACTAAAGGCCAGGAGCGCACTATTGCGATCTATGATCTGGGTGGTGGTACCTTCGATATCAGTATTTTGCGCCTGTCCAAAGGCGTATTTGAAGTATTGGCCACCGGTGGCGATTCTGCCCTGGGCGGCGATGACTTTGACCTTGCCATTGCCGACTGGCTGCGTCAGCAGATGGGTATGAGTGAAGACCTTAACCCCATAGAACAACGCATTCTGCTGGAAACCGCTAAATCGGCCAAAGAAGAACTCACAGACTCAACTCAGGTTGAGTTGGAAGTGCTGGATTGGCAGGGCACATTGACCCGCGAGCTAATGCACAGTCTGATTGATGGACTTATTGCGAAAACAGTGCGCGCCTGCAAAAAATCCCTGCGCGATGCCGGTGTGGCCCAGACCCAGATTGATGATGTGATTTTGGTTGGCGGGTCGACTAGAACCCCCAGAGTGGGTGACAAGGTAGCCGAATTATTTGACCTAGAACCCCTGTGCAGTCTGGACCCAGATCAGGTGGTGGCCATGGGCGCGGCGCTGCAGGCCGAGGTATTGGTGGGCAATAAATCTGGCGACGATATGCTGTTGCTGGATGTGATTCCCCTGTCTCTAGGTATAGAAACCATGGGCGGGCTGATTGAAAAAATTATTCATAGAAATACCACAATTCCTGTTGCCAAGGCCCAGGAATTTACCACCTTTAAAGATGGCCAGACTGCCATGGCAATCCATATATTGCAGGGTGAACGTGAGCTGGCTAGTGACTGCCGTTCACTGGCGCGGTTTGAACTGCGCGGTATTCCGCCAATGGTGGCCGGTGCGGCAAAGATTCGTGTGAGCTATCAGGTGGATGCAGATGGTTTGCTCAGTGTGACTGCCCGCGAGTTGACCAGCAATGTGGAATCCCGTATTGAGGTTAAACCCTCCTATGGATTGGGTGAAGAAGAAATCACCAGCATGTTACAGGACTCCTTTAGCCATGCCCGCGACGATATGCAGGCCAGAGCTCTGAGGGAACAGCAGGTGGAAGCAGATCGCATGATTGAAGATCTGCTCGCCGCCATCTATAAAGACGGTGATGCTCTGCTTGATAGCGAAGAGCGCCAATGTCTAAAGGTAGCGATTCAGGAACTCCGCGATTTGCGCGAGACCACCAGTGAACACCGCGTACTGGCTCGCCAGATTGAATCTGTCGCCAAGGCCAGTGAAGAATTTGCCGCCCGACGTATGGACGTCAGTATCAAAACTGCGTTGGCTGGCCAAACATTAGATGAAATTGAAAAAGGTTAGGATTTAAGCATGCCTAAAATTGTATTTTTGCCCCATCACGAAATTTGCCCCAAGGGCGCCGTGGTTGAAGCCGAGCCTGGCGAAAGCATCTGCGATGCAGCCCTGCGCAACGGTCTGGACATAGAGCATGCCTGTGAGATGTCCTGTGCCTGCACAACTTGCCATGTGCATGTTCGTGAGGGCTTTGATGAACTCCCCGAAGCGGATGAGTTGGAAGAGGACTTCCTCGATAAAGCCTGGGGTGTAGACCCGGATTCCCGCCTGAGTTGTCAGGTTATTATGGAAGACACAGATCTGGTGGTTGAGATACCCAGGTACACTATTAATATGGTGTCAGAACGTCATTAACACCAAGCATAAACCGGTCAGCAGTAAGCGGAGTAATGGACTATGATTAAGTGGACTGATATTAATGATATCGCCATAGAACTGGTCGACAATCATCCAGATGTCGACCCGCAGTATGTCAATTTTGTTGATTTGAGAAAGTGGGTTTTAGAGATAGAAGGTTTTTCTGATGATCCAGATCGCTGCGGCGAGAAGATTCTTGAAGCCATCCAAATGGCCTGGATTGAAGAGCAGGATTAGCTTCACCTAAAATCAGTGCCGTTAACCAGAAAAGGATTTTCAGCAGGCAACGGATGCGCGAAAAAAATCACCTGTACAAAAAAGTATTGGATACAGCGCCCTTCGGAACCCTGTTTTTCGCCTACGGCGTGTGCATCGACGCCAATCACAAAGCCCTCAATTTGCTCCGTTGCGAGCGCAATCAGTTAGTGGGGCTCTCCCTTAATGAGATTGCTGAAGATCAGCCTCAGTCATTGATACAACTTAAAACTGTGATTGAAAAGCTGGAATCAGAGCAGTTGCAGGGTTTACTGTGGCGCTCCCAGAACGAGTTGGCGACCGATGAAGTGGTAGTGTCGGTGGATGCGGTTGAGGGCACAGATAATGCCATGAGCATTATGCTCTATCCTCTGCCAGCCCTAGCGCAGATGGTGGTGCAGGAGTTTAGTGCCGAGCAATTGCCGGTTGTAGATACTCCAGCACTAGAGCAGGTATCGGAACCTATACAGGCTGCAGAGCCATCAGCGGTGCCAAAACCTTCGACCGTAACCCATGATGAAGTGATTGCTGGTCTGCCTATCGGCCACACATTGCTGGGTAATATTAATAGCTACCTTGAACAACCCAGTGTTGGCTGCGGCGCCCTGCTGTTAATTGATCTGGACCATTTCAACTCAATTAATGAATCTCTGGGCAAGCATATAGGTGCCCAGATCCTCGATCGGGCGCGAGAGACAATCGCCAATATGCTCGGGCCCAATATGCAGATGGATCAGGTAGCCGGTGATGCTTTCTTATTGTTTATCGAAGATTTTGCCAGTTCGGAGTCAGATGCAGAGCAGCGCGCCACTGCCATTGCCAATGAAATTCGCTGCACAATCTCAAGACCTTTCTTTACCGAAAATGGTGAGGTTATTGTTACCGCGAGTGTGGGCATCAGCCTGCTAGTGAAGGACGCGGACGCACCCAGAGCCAGTGCTTCCCAGGCTGTACAGCAGGCCGAGAGTGCCATGTTCGAAGCCAAGCGACGGGGCCGCGACGCGGTAATGCTGTTCGATACCCAGATAACCCATCGCGCTCAACAGCGTATTAGCCTGCAGTCCAGTTTGCGCAAAGCAGTGGTCAATCAAGAGTTTGATCTGTATTTGCAGCCTCAGGTGTCGACCCATGATGGCTCCGTGGTTGGGGGAGAAGTCTTGTTGCGCTGGATTCACTCCGGTCAGGCCATGCACACACCGGCCGACTTTATTCCTATCCTTGAAGCCTCAGGCATGATTGTAGATGTTGGTCTGTGGGTGATTCGCACCTCCTGTGAATATCTGCGCAATATGCTCGACCGCGGCATCTGGACGCCAGATATGCAACTGGGGGTGAATATCAGCCCTAAGCAGTTCCATGACCCCGGTCTCATAACCAGTCTTGAGCACAGCCTAAAGAGTTACGATATAAGCCCGGACATGATCACTCTGGAAGTCACAGAGAATCTACTGATTGATGATTTTGAGTCAGTGGTAGATAAAATGAAAAAGATCCGCGATATGGGCACCAGATTTGCCATTGATGATTTTGGCAGCGGCTATTCGTCAATGATCTATCTCAAGCGCCTGCCGCTGGATATTCTCAAGATAGACCGGGAGTTTATTGCCAACCTCAACTCCGACAAAGATACCCTGGGCCTGGTCGAGGCCATCATGATGGTGTCTCGCCATTATGGCCTGGATGTTGTCGCCGAAGGTGTCGAAAAGCGCGAAGTGCTAGAGATATTGCGCAGCCTTGGCTGTGATAAATATCAGGGCGCTCACTTCAGTATGCCGGTGTCCTTGGATCGCTTTCAGCAGTTGCTGGTGGCCTAGTTGCAGGGTGCTAAAAAATAACCATTGTTACCACCTCCCAGTGCAGGTAAAATCCGCGCCATTGCCCGTCAGGGCTATTTTTTTAACTTACATTAGCCCTATTTTGGAGAACGCTTCATGGCGACCGAACGCACCTTATCTATTATCAAACCCGATGCCGTAGCAAAAAACGTTGTTGGTCAAATTCTCAGCCGCTTTGAAGGCGCAGGACTTAAAGTTGTTGCTCTTAAAATGCAGCACCTGAGCCGCGAACAGGCTGAAGGTTTTTACGCCGAGCACAGCGAGCGTCCTTTCTTTAATGATTTGGTTGCCTTTATGACGTCTGGCCCTGTATCTGTTCAGGTTCTGGAAGGCGAAAACGCCATCATGACCAACCGCGACCTGATGGGTGCCACTAACCCAAAAGAAGCCGCAGCTGGTACTATCCGTGCAGACTTTGCAGAATCAATTGACGCCAATGCCGCTCACGGCTCTGACTCAGCTGAATCTGCCGCGCGCGAAGTAGCTTACTTTTTTGATGACAATGAGATCTGCCCTCGATAAGAGTCTGACCTTATAACTGAGAGTACAGGACAACCATGTCCCAATCAGTAGAAGTAACAGCAGTAAACGACCAACCCCAGCAGGCTAAAACTAACCTGCTGGGGTTTTCTGCGTCAAAACTCGGCGACTTTTTTGAACAGATCGGCGAGAAACGTTTCCGTGCCACACAGATTATCAAGTGGATTCACCAGATGGGTGAGGTTGATCTGGATAAGATGACCAACCTGTCCAAAGACCTGCGTGAAAAGCTTAAAGGTATCGCTGAAGTCACCTTGCCAGAAGTCGTTAGCTGTCAGGATTCCACCGACGGCACCAGAAAATGGCTGATCAAAGTGGATGGCGGCAGCTGCATTGAGATGGTCTATATTCCCGAGCGTGAGCGCGGCACATTATGTGTCTCCTCCCAGATCGGTTGTGCACTGGACTGCAGTTTCTGCGCTACCGGCAAGCAGGGTTTTAACCGCGATCTGACTGCCGCCGAGATAATTGGCCAGCTGTGGATTGCCGCAGACTCCTTTGGCCAGTTCGAGCACAAGGCTCCTCGCCGAGTCACCAATGTGGTGATGATGGGCATGGGTGAGCCATTGATGAACTTCGACAATGTAGTCGATGCGATGAATATTATGCTCGAAGATAATGCTTATGGGCTGTCCAAACGCCGGGTGACCCTGAGCACCGCCGGTGTAGTGCCGGCACTGGATAAGCTTGCCGATGTGTCCGATGTATCCCTGGCAATTTCTCTGCATGCGCCGAACGATGAACTGCGCAACGAGCTGGTGCCGATTAACCGCAAATACAACCTCAAAGAATTTATTCGCAGCGCCGCTGACTATATTGACAGAATGCCGGATAATCGCCGCAAAGCTACGGTCGAATATACCTTGATGGATCAGGTTAATGATCGGGTAGAACACGCCACAGAATTGGCTGAACTGCTTAAAGACTTACCCTGCAAGATAAATCTGATTCCGTTTAACCCATTTCCGGGTTCAGAGTACAAAAGAGTCAGCAATAACCAGCTAAACCGGTTTAGGGACATTCTGGCAAACGAAGGTTACACTGTGACAGTTCGCACCACGCGGGGTGATGATATTGCCGCCGCCTGCGGCCAGTTGGCCGGCGAGGTAAATGACCGCACCAAGCGCCAAGAGCGTTACAAGCGGAAGCTGGACGAAGCGCAACCGGTAAAAATTATCGAAGGGTAAATTTTTCAGGTAGAAGCGCTATCAAGGAAGCAACACACAGAAGGATTCTGACCATGAAATTAGCAAAAATTTTACTGTTAGCTGTGATGGCAGCGACAATTCTGGGCTGCGTTTCCAGTCCAGAGGTTAGAAAGAAGACAGCAGATCCAAAGGCTGCGTTTGATCAGCATATGAAGCTAGCCATGCAGTATATTGGTAGCAAGAGCAGAGATCTGGCCAGAGTGCATCTGCAAAAAGCCGAGCGCTTTGAGTCCAAAACCAACAGGTCGCAGCTGCACAATGGATATGCATTGCTCTATCAGATGGAGCAGGAGACAGAGCTGGCGGAGAAGCATTACCGCAGAGCCATTTCCAGCAATAAAAACGACAGCATGGTGCGCTACAATTTTGCTGCATTTTTATACAATCAGGGCAGGTTTCAGCAGGCTCTGGAGCAGATGCAGCTAGTGACAGAAGATCTGGGATATGAACGTCGAACCCAGGCGTTTTATATTTTGGGTCTGGCCCAGCGCAAAACAGGCCAGAGCGCAGAGGCGCTAAAGTCCTTTGCCAGAGCCAGCCAGCTAACCCCTGGATTTGCGCCGCCCTATTTAGAGGCCGCCGAGATATACTTTGCGCAGCAAAAGCTGCCCATCGCCAAGCGAGCACTGGAGCAATACGAGTATCTGGCTCCGGCCAATGCCAAGAGTCTGTGGTTGGCAGTGCGTTTAGAGCACAGCTTTGGCAATAGAGATGGAGCCTCCAGTCAGGGCTTGAAGTTAAAGAATTTATTTCCTTATTCCAATGAAAATCTGGAATACCAAAAGTGGTTAAAGCAATAGCGAGAGAGTATTAGTGTTTAGCGAGACACCAATTATAAGACGCAAATCGCGACAGATTATGGTCGGCAATGTGCCTGTCGGTGGCGATGCGCCCATCTCTGTGCAAAGCATGACCAACACCAGTACTGCCGATGTTGCAGCCACTGTAGAGCAGATCAAACGCATTCAAGCTGCCGGCGCTGATATTGTCCGTGTCTCCGTACCCTCATTAGAAGAAGCCGAAGCCTTTGGCCAGATTCGCCAGTTGGTGGATATTCCCCTAGTTGCTGATATTCATTTTGATCACAATATTGCTCTGCGAGTGGCCGATCTGGGTGTCGACTGCCTGCGCATTAATCCAGGCAATATCACTCGCGAAGATCGGTTGCGAGAGGTGATTGCCAAAGCCCGTGATCTCAACATCCCCATTCGCATTGGTGTTAATGCCGGCTCTCTGGGCAAAGATCTACTGCGCAAATACAGCGAACCCACTGCTGAAGCCATGGTTGAATCAGCCATGCGCAATGTCGATCTGCTGGATAAATATGATTTCCAGGATTTCAAAGTCAGTGTTAAGGCCTCAGATATTTTTATGGCGGTAGCCGCCTATCGCGATCTGGCCACCAGAATTGAACAGCCATTGCATCTGGGTATTACCGAGGCAGGTGGGCTGCGTTCAGGCACAGTAAAATCTGCCATAGGTCTGGGAGCTCTGTTGCTGGATGGTATTGGCGATACGGTGCGCATATCACTGGCTGCAGACCCGGCAGAAGAAGCCAAAGTAGCCTGGGACATGTTGCGCAGTTTGCGCCTGCGCAGCAAAGGCATTAACTTTATTGCCTGCCCCAGCTGTTCGCGACAGAATTTTGATGTTATCAAAACAGTTAATGAGCTGGAAACCCGTCTGGAAGATATTACAGTGCCCATGGATGTCTCCATTATTGGCTGTATTGTTAATGGTCCGGGCGAAGCTAAAGAATCTGATTTTGGTTTAACCGGAGGAACCCCAGCCAATCTGGTCTACCTCGATGGCAAGCCGGATCACAAACTGGGCAACGACAATCTGGTCGATCAACTGGAAGCAGAAATTCGCGCCAAAGCGGCAGCCAAAGAAAAGCAGCTGGCCGCAGATACAGCTAACCTGATCGCCAAAGCATAAAACCAAGAGTCGACAAGAGATAAAGAATAACAGATGAAAATCCAATCCATCAGGGGCATGAATGACCTGCTCCCCGAACAGTCAGCGACCTGGCAGTACCTCGAAAGAGCCGTCGCCGATTTGCTGAGTCGCTACAGCTATCGCGAAATTCGTTTCCCGATACTCGAGTCGACGGAGCTGTTTAAACGCGCGGTTGGAGAAGTCACCGATATTGTTGAAAAAGAAATGTACAGCTTTGAGGATCGCAATGGCGATAGTCTCAGCCTGCGCCCTGAGGGAACTGCCGGCTGTGTTCGCGCCTGTACTCAGAATGGCCTGCTGCACAATCAGACTCAACGGCTGTGGTACAGCGGGCCTATGTTTCGCCATGAGCGTCCGCAAAAGGGTCGCCTGCGTCAGTTCCACCAAGTTGGCGTTGAAGCCTTTGGTTTGCTTGGGCCTGATATAGATGCCGAACTTTTGCTGATCACTGCGCGACTGTGGAAAAACTTAAAAATTGATCATGCAGTAAAACTGCAAATCAATAGCCTTGGAACATCGGCAGATCGAGCCACTTACCGCGCGGCACTGGTCGACTACCTGATGCAGCGGCATGACCAACTCGATGAAGACAGTCAGCGCCGGTTGACCAGCAACCCAATGCGTATTCTGGACAGCAAGAATGAGGCTACCCAGGCGCTGTTGAAAGATGCCCCCAAACTGGCCGACTTTATTGATCAGGAATCTCGCGATCATTTCCAGCATATCTGCGCAGTTTTGGATAAGGCAGGTATCGCCTACCAGATTAATCAGCGTCTGGTGCGAGGATTGGATTATTACAGCAAAACCGTATTCGAATGGGTGACCGACAGCCTCGGTGCTCAGGGTACGGTCTGTGCTGGTGGTCGCTATGACGGCCTAGTAGAACAGCTAGGTGGCAAGCCATGCCCAGGTGTGGGTTTTGCTATGGGTGTTGAAAGACTGGTGTTGTTGCTTGACGAGTTGGGCGTTGTCCCCGATAGTATCGGCCAGCAACTGGATCTGTACCTGCTGGCAGTGGGTAATGTTGAACAGCAAGCGTTAGTATTAGCAGAAAATCTGCGCACTGACTGCGCCAACATCAGACTAGAAGTCCACTGTGGTGGTGGCAGCTTTAAGTCTCAGATCAAAAAAGCCGATAAAAGTGGCGCTGCTATTGCCTTGATATTGGGTGAAGATGAAGCCTCATCCGGGACTATTGGGGTTAAGTACCTGCGAGAAGATATACAACAGCAAGCAGTGGCTCAGTCAGACTTGTCAGAGCTACTGAATAAAAAATTTAATAACGCACTTTAAACATTGATTAATTGAGG
>CALSSA010000012.1 GCA_943788875.1 uncultured Pseudomonadales bacterium
GTTCTTTTGCTTTAACGATGTCTTCCAACTGAGCGCGAGTCACACTACCCACTTTCTCAGTGTTAGGGCGACCAGAGCCGCTCTTCAGACCAGCCGCTTTCTTCAGCAGGTAAGAGGCTGGCGGAGTCTTCATCTCAAAGGTGAAACTGCGATCACCGTAAACAGTAATGATCACCGGTACAGGTGCGCCCTGCTCAACATTTTGAGTCTGTGCGTTAAAACCTTTACAGAATTCCATAATGTTCACGCCGTGCTGACCCAGTGCTGGACCTACGGGTGGACTTGGATTGGCCTGACCGGCAGGCACTTGCAGCTTAATATAAGCTGTTACTTTCTTAGCCATTTTACTTCTCCACTATTGGGTATTATCGCCTCTGGATGTTCGCTATAGATAGCGCCGACCCTTCACAGGCTCCCCGATAAGTTGACCGAATTGCCAACCTACCAAATTCTTATCAGGCCTTTTCTACCTGAGTAAACTCAAGCTCAACCGGTGTTGATCGACCAAAGATCGATACCGCAACACGCAGCTTGCTCTTCTCGTAATTAACCTCTTCAACGGTTCCGTTAAAGTCGTTAAATGGACCATCGGTAACACGAACCATCTCACCTGGCTCGAACATGGTCTTGGGTCGCGGCGCCTCTTCCGAGTCGTGCACGCGCTGCAGAATTAAATCCGCTTCTTTATCTGTAATTGGGGCCGGCTTATCTGCCTTGCCACCAATAAAGCCCATTACCCGAGGGGTTTCCTTGATCAGGTGCCAAGTATCATCATCAAGAGCCATTTGCACTAAAACGTAGCCAGGGAAGAACATACGTTCGCTGGTGCGCTTCTGTCCACCTCTCATCTCAACCACTTCTTCGGTAGGCACCAAAATCTCGCCAAACTTTTCAGTAAGCCCTTGCATCTGCACGCGATCCTGAATCGCTAGCGCTACTTTTTTCTCGTAACCCGAGTAAGCATGTACCACATACCAACGCATCGACATGCCCTTCTCCTAACCCATTATCAATGAGGCAATCCAACTCAGCAGAGAGTCGATACCCCAAAGAATTAATGCCATTAATAAAATAACCGCAACAACAATCAACGTTGTCTGGTTGCGCTCCTGCTTGGTCGGCCACACGACCTTGCGCCACTCAATGCGCGCGCCGTAGGCAAGCTCCAACACGGAGGCTCCCTTAGCGGTTTGAATAGAGATAAACCCAGCGACAATAAGTGTCGCAACCAAACCTATCACGCGATAGAGAATAGGCTCCGCGGAAAAATACTGATTAGCGTAAATAGCACCAGCTACCAGCAGCAGAATTACCAGCCACTTTAATCCGTCAAGTCGATATTGCTTTTCTTCAGCCGCAGCGGTCATGGATCTATCCCAAACTTTAAATAAGTGGCAGGCCAGGAGGGACTCGAACCCCCAACAGCCGGTTTTGGAGACCGGTGCTCTACCAATTGAACTACTGGCCTACAGTAACTTTTATTACTTTCCCTATCTGACAGCTAAGCCGAGACATCAAGATGCCTCGGCTTTGCGTTGCAGACAATGCGTAGCTATCACTCGATAATCTTAGCTACAACACCAGCGCCAACAGTACGACCGCCTTCACGGATCGCAAAGCGCAGACCTTCTTCCATCGCAATCGGATGAATTAGCGTCACTTCCATCTGCACGTTATCGCCAGGCATAACCATCTCTGTACCTTCTGGCAATTCACAAGCACCAGTTACATCCGTTGTACGGAAGTAGAACTGCGGACGATAGCCTTTGAAGAATGGTGTATGACGACCACCTTCATCTTTCGACAACACATACACCTCAGAGGTGAACTTGGTGTGCGGCTTAACTGTACCTACGTGAGCCAGAACCTGACCACGCTGCACTTCTTCACGCTTAGTACCACGCAACAGAATACCGCAGTTCTCACCAGCGCGACCTTCGTCAAGCAGCTTGCGGAACATCTCAACACCTGTACAGGTCGTCTTCGCTGTATCAGTGATACCAATAACTTCGATCTCTTCACCAACCTTGATAATACCGCGCTCAACACGACCGGTTACAACTGTACCGCGACCAGCGATGGAGAATACATCTTCAATGGGCATCAGGAACGGCTGATCAATCGCACGAACTGGCTCTGGGATATAGGAATCCAGTGCTTCTACCAGCTTCTTAACGGCGGTAGTACCCAGCTCATTGTCATCCTTGCCTTCCAGCGCCATCAGCGCTGAACCAACAATAATTGGCGTGTCGTCGCCTGGGAACTCATACAGATCAAGCAGCTCACGCAGCTCCATCTCAACCAGCTCCAACATTTCTGTGTATTCTTCTGAACCAACGCCGCCACAGTCTTCTGCAAGCAGGTCTGCTTTGTTCAAAAATACTAATACGTAAGGTACGCCAACCTGGCGAGACAGCAGGATGTGCTCACGAGTCTGTGGCATCGGGCCATCAGTCGCGCCACATACCAGAATCGCTCCGTCCATCTGCGCAGCACCGGTGATCATGTTTTTAACATAGTCGGCGTGACCTGGGCAGTCTACGTGGGCGTAATGGCGAATCGTGGAATCATACTCAACGTGAGCCGTTGAAATCGTAATACCGCGCTCGCGCTCTTCAGGGGCGTTATCAATCTGATCAAACGCTTTCATCTCGCCGCCGTACACTTCTGCACATACGCGAGTCATCGCAGCGGTCAAAGTAGTTTTACCATGGTCAACGTGACCAATGGTGCCTACATTCACGTGCGGCTTATTTCTTTCAAACTTTTCTTTTGCCATCTCAGCATCTCCTAAACGGGACATTAGCGGGCTATTAACTCTCTAACGCCCTAAATTTTTAACTACTAAATACCTACTACTTTTATTACCAGTCAGAAAGCTAACGCTCTCTCACTAAAACTTGGAGCTCATAACCGGATTTGAACCGGTGACCTCTTCCTTACCAAGGAAGTGCTCTACCGACTGAGCTATATGAGCACATACCTCTACTTCTTCTTTTCCACTTCCTGTCTTGGAGCGGGCAGCGGGAATCGAACCCGCATCATCAGCTTGGAAGGCTGAGGTTCTACCATTAAACTATGCCCGCTAAACAATCCATCTTAAAACAGCGCCTGCCTAACAGATCCCACAGGCCTTTAAGCCATTGCCTTTCAACTCCGAAAAGCTATATCACAAAACTCTTGTAACAATGATCACGGGAGGTGGATTACTCGGCTTTACAAGCCTCACCCTCCGGGCCGTCACTTAAGTGACGTTCAAGCAGCTAAAGCTGCTTGTCGAACCAAGGTGGCTCTACTCCACCTCCACAGGCTTTACTACTAAAACCTCTCGGCACAAAACGTGCTTTTTCCTATATGGTGGCGGGAGGTGGATTACTCGGCTTTACAAGCCTCACCCTCCGGGCCGTCACTTAAGTGACGTTCAAGCAGCTAAAGCTGCTTGTCGAACCAAGGTGGCTCTACTCCACCTCCACAGGCTTTACTACTAAAACCTCTCGGCACAAAACGTGCTTTTTCCTATATGGTGGCGGGAGGTGGATTCGAACCACCGAAGCTTTCGCGTCAGATTTACAGTCTGATCCCTTTGGCCGCTCGGGAATCCCGCCATACAACTAATTACAAACTACCCTCACTTTTTTGGGTTATTCACCCAGTTTTCACGGCAACTTACCCTGAGCTTAACGCCCACCGAAAAAACGGCCGCTTATTTTCTTTGTCCGGGGTCTTATTGTCAATAAATCAACAACAAAACCACACCTCAGACAAAGAGATGGAGCTGGCGAGAGGAGTCGAACCCCCGACCGGCTGATTACAAGTCAGCTGCTCTACCAACTGAGCTACGCCAGCATCTCAATAAACGGTGCGCGATTTTAGTGAAACTGGGCCGTATTAGCAACCTTATCTCGACCTTCTTTTAGTTTTTTTATTGGATTATGGCTGAATAGTGGCAGCAGGCGTAAAAGCTGGGCTTGCAAGGGCTTATTTAGGGCGCGATCGGCCCCTTTTAACGGATTTTAGGACAATTAGAAACGGGCGATCTCAGTCAATAGATAACAGGCAGGCCCAAGGCCGGTAATGTTACTGATCCAAGGCGCCACTGTAATCAATACCGGGCACGGCCAAGCCATCCAGCACCAGATCGGGAGAATGTACCGCACTGAGGGACATCGCGTTGAGTATCAACCCACCGTCGCCACCAGTGACTACTATGGTTGCGGGATATTGCCCTGCAATACGCTCAATTGCGGCAACTACGGTTAGCAGACAACCCCGGTTGACTGCGTCCTGAGTGGAAGTACCGGGCACTAACATAGACTGCGCCTCAGCCGGTTCAGCCTGCACCGCCTCGGTTCCCTGCCACAGAGACTTACGCATCAATGTGAGTCCCGGTAAAATATAACCACCTACATGCTCACCTAGGGGACCGACAAGATCCATAGTAATGGCACTGCCTGCGTCTATGACTAACACTGAGCCATTAAACTCTTGATAAGCTGCAACAGCGGCCAGCCACCGGTCAACACCAAGGGTCTCAGGGCTTTTATACCCGCAGCGGACGCCAGCTGACTCTTGACTGACTCTGGCCAACTGTAGAGGGATATCAAACTGGTTGAGCACCTGATCATGTAATGTCTGGGTCAGTGCCTTATTGGCCACAGAGCAGAGAAGAGCATCAGATAGGGTCGTAGTTGTTTCGATGGCCAAACCTGCATGTGTCACTACTTCCGTGGGCTGGGTGCCACGCTCAACAATATCCCCCCCGTCGGAGATACGCCATTTTACAAAGGTGTTACCCGCATCAATTTGTAAAATCATTCAGCTAACCTCAAACTTAACTCTCCACCAATAAACTGTTCGACCTGACCATTAGCCAATTCCATCTCGAGCGCTCCTCTGGTATCAACTCCGAGAATGCGACCCTCAACAGACTCTTTTGGAGTCACTACCTTGGCCGACATTCCAGCAAATGCATCGGCGGACTGCCACTCATCCCTGTAGGCCTGAAAGCCAACTCTTTGGAAATCGCCCAACAAGTCAAAGCAATGTGCAATCACGGCTGCACCCAACTGGTTGCGGGACACTGCCGCTGAGGCTTGGGTCTGAACATCAGTCCAAGCCTGATCAATCTGTCCCGCTGCGGTATCAGACATAGACACATTAATCCCTATACCTATTACCACCGAACAGTCGCCGGCGGGATCGCCGATCATCTCTAGCAGTATCCCACCGAGTTTTTTCTGGTCAACATAGATATCATTGGGCCATTTGAGCTTAACGTCAGTCAGCCCAATTTCTATCAATGCCCTGCGCACAGCAACGCCCACGCCGAGGCTTAAGCCCTCTAGAGACTGGGCGCCCTGCTGAAAGTCCCAAACTATCGACATATAGATATTGGCTGCAAACGGGCTTACCCAGGTTTTGCCTCGACGGCCACGCCCGGAACTCTGCTGTTCCGCCATGACCACAGAACATGAAAATTCCCTCTGTTCAGCCTGCTCTTTGGCATATTTATTTGTTGAATCTATGGATTGAAATATTTCGAGATGTCGCGGTATGGCGGACTTTCGCTGCTTTAGTGCGGATAGAATTACGCCGCGATCCAACAGCTCAAACCCCGCTGCCAACCGATACCCTGTACCTTTAATAGATTCAAGTTGCAGCCCCATGGACTCAAGCTTTTGCAGCTGCTTCCAAATGGCGGTCCGACTGACGCCAAGCTTCTCACCGAGGCTCTCACCAGAATGGAACTCTGAATCCTTAAGTATATCGAGAATCTTGCGTTGCAAATCAGACATTATTTTGGCCTGTAGGGTTAGCTCATAAGATTATTATAAATAAATCTGGCACCTATAATCAGGGCCACAATACCGAAACATTTGGTTAATAACTCCCCATTAAGCCGATGGGCAAGTAAGGCTCCCAGTCGCGCAAAAGGTGTACTTGTAAGTATGATTCCCAGCCATGCCGGAAGGAATATATAGCCTATCGTTGCCTCTGGTAACTGATAGTTAATCTCTGCACTGGTGGCGTAAATTAGTAATGACGACAGCGCGATAGTAAGCCCGCAAGCGGCGGCAGTACCTACCGCCTGATGTATTCGTATACCGAAAAATGACAAAAATGGCGTGGTTAAACTGCCGCCACCAATACCAAATAACGAAGACAGGGCGCCGATGCCAACACCGGCCAAACCCAATCCTGGCGTACCCGGCAGCAGCCTAGAGCCCATCACTGGGCGATGAAACAACATCTGAAAGGCAATCATTACAAGAAAGATTCCAAATAGAGACTGCAACTTGATGCCATTTAGCGAGAGCGCAAACATTCCGCCAGCTATGGAGCCCAATACAATACCAGGGCTCATACGCTTCACCAGATCCCAACGCACCGACGATTTGTGGTGATGAGTATAAATTGATGAAAGCGATGTAACAGCTATAGTTGCCAGAGAAGTAGCAATCGCCATGTGAGTTGAAATCTGCGGGTCTATACCTTGCAGGTGGAAGGCAAATATCAGTATTGGAACAATAATAATACCCCCGCCTAAACCAAAGAGGCCACTGATTAGGCCAGCGACGGCGCCTAAGGCTAGGTATGTAACGACTTCCATGGTGATACTCTGTGATAGTTGTGAGCATGTATTATGCATTAAAGATGGCGCATTGTGGGGTAAGGCAAAAGCTTGCCCGGCGAGCGCAGCGAGTGCTTTGGGTAAAGCTTGCCCCGCGAGCGCAGCGAGTGCTTTGGGTAAAGCTTGCCCCGCGAGCGCAGCGAGTGCTTTGGGTAAAGCTTGCCCCGCGAGCGCAGCGAGTGCTTTGGGCATGACCGTAGGTCGTTGCCGATGCCCAGATAGAAAAAAAACCCCAGTGCCAAACGACACTGGGGCTTTTAGTTTAGAAGCCGCGGCTTGCCCCGCGAGCGCAGCGAGTGCTGGGTGCTGCCCCGCGAGCGCAGCGAGTGCTTTGGGTAAAGCTTGCCCCGCGAGCGCAGCGAGTGCTTTGGGCATGACCGTAGGTCGTTGCCGATGCCCAGATAGAAAAAAACCCCAGTGCCAAACGACACTGGGGCTTTTAGTTTAGAAGCCTGGCAATGACCTACTCTCACATGGGGAAACCCCACACTACCATCGGCGATGAACCATTTCACTACTGAGTTCGGTATGGGATCAGGTGGTTCTAGTTCTCTATGGTTACCAGGCAAACTGGTATGAAGAACGCAGTGATAAATACCATCCTGAGCACAGCGAAGGATCTCCTTCTACTGGCAGAGAATGTAAAACTACATTCGACAAATTAGGTCGGTAATTATTGAATACAATTTTTTCTTGGCTGGCGTGTACTTCAGACAATCTGTCCGTCGTCTCGCTTGCATTATATAGTCAAGCCTCACGGGCAATTAGTATTGGTTAGCTCAACGCCTCACAGCGCTTCCACACCCAACCTATCAACGTCCTAGTCTTGAACGGCCCTTCAGGGGGGTTAAACCCCCAGGGAAAATTAATCTTGGAAGAGGCTTCCCGCTTAGATGCTTTCAGCGGTTATCCCGTCCGAACGTAGCTACTGGGCAATGCCATTGGCATGACAACCCAAACACCAGGGGTTCGTCCACTCCGGTCCTCTCGTACTAGGAGCAGCTTTCCTCAATTTTCCAACGCCCACGGCAGATAGGGACCGAACTGTCTCACGACGTTCTGAACCCAGCTCGCGTACCACTTTAAATGGCGAACAGCCATACCCTTGGGACCAGCTCCAGCCCCAGGATGTGATGAGCCGACATCGAGGTGCCAAACACCGCCGTCGATATGAACTCTTGGGCGGTATCAGCCTGTTATCCCCGGAGTACCTTTTATCCGTTGAGCGATGGCCCTTCCATACAGAACCACCGGATCACTAAGACCTACTTTCGTACCTGCTCGACGTGTCAGTCTCGCAGTCAAGCACACTTCTACCTTTGCGCTCATAGCATGATTTCCGACCATGCTGAGTGTACCTTCGCGCTCCTCCGTTACTCTTTGGGAGGAGACCGCCCCAGTCAAACTACCCACCAGACACTGTCCGCGACCCAGATAATGGGTCTACGTTAGAACCTCAAACATACCAGGGTGGTATTTCAAGGATGGCTCCACGCTATCTAGCGATAACGCTTCAAAGCCTCCCACCTATCCTACACAGATAGGTTCAAAGTTCAGTGCCAAGCTATAGTAAAGGTTCACGGGGTCTTTCCGTCTAGCCGCGGGAACACGGCATCTTCACCGCGATTTCGATTTCACTGAGTCTATGGTGGAGACAGCGCCCCCATCGTTACGCCATTCGTGCAGGTCGGAACTTACCCGACAAGGAATTTCGCTACCTTAGGACCGTTATAGTTACGGCCGCCGTTTACCGGGGCTTCGATCAAGAGCTTCGCCGAAGCTAACCCCATCAATTAACCTTCCGGCACCGGGCAGGCGTCACACCCTATACTTCCTCTTACGAGTTTGCAGAGTGCTGTGTTTTAGATAAACAGTCGCAGGGGCCTGGTCTCTGCGGCCAACCTCGGCTTAGGGAGTAAATCCCATCACCAAAATCGGCGTGCCTTCTCCCGAAGTTACGGCACCATTTTGCCTAGTTCCTTCACCATAGTTCTCTCAAGCGCCTTGGTATTCTCTACCTGATCACCTGTGTCGGTTTGGAGTACGGTCTCTATATACCTGAAGCTTAGAGGCTTTTCTTGGAAGCATGGCATCAATGACTTCGCTCGCAATTGAGCTCGATATCGCGTCTCAGGATAGTGATTCCCCGGATTTACCTAAGGAATCTCCCTACATGCTTATACAGGGACAACCATCGCCCTGATCACCTAGCCTTCTCCGTCCCCCCATCGCAGTATATAGCGGTACAGGAATATTAACCTGTTTTCCATCGACTACGCCTTTCGGCCTCGCCTTAGGTACCGACTAACCCTGTCCCGATTAGCGTTGGACAGGAAACCTTGATCTTCCGGCGAGCGGGTTTTTCACCCGCTTTATCGTTACTCACGTCAGCATTCGCACTTCTGATACCTCCAGCACACCTTACGATGCACCTTCGACGGCTTACAGAACGCTCCTCTACCATGCATGTAAACATGCATCCGCAGCTTCGGTTATCAGTTTGAGCCCCGTTAAATCTTCCGCGCAGGCCGACTCGACTAGTGAGCTATTACGCTTTCTTTAAAGGATGGCTGCTTCTAAGCCAACCTCCTAGCTGTCTGAGCCTTCCCACATCGTTTCCCACTTAACTGATATTTGGGACCTTAGCTGGCGGTCTGGGTTGTTTCCCTCTCCACGACGAACGTTAGCACCCGCCGTGTGTCTCCCATGATTGCACTCACTGGTATTCGGAGTTTGCATCGGGTTGGTAAGTCGGTATGACCCCCTAGCCGAAACAGTGCTCTACCCCCAGTGGTGAGACATGAGGCGCTACCTAAATAGCTTTCGAGGAGAACCAGCTATCTCCGGGCTTGATTAGCCTTTCACTCCGATCCACAGCTCATCCCCTAATTTTTCAACATTAGTGGGTTCGGTCCTCCAGTGCCTGTTACGGCACCTTCAACCTGGCCATGGATAGATCGCCCGGTTTCGGGTCTATTCCCAGCGACTAAGACGCCCTATTAAGACTCGGTTTCCCTACGGCTCCCCTATACGGTTAACCTTGCCACTGAAAATAAGTCGCTGACCCATTATACAAAAGGTACGCAGTCACAGAACAAGTCTGCTCCTACTGCTTGTACGCATACGGTTTCAGGATCTATTTCACTCCCCTCTCCGGGGTTCTTTTAACCTTTCCCTCACGGTACTAGTTCACTATCGGTCAGTTGGTAGTATTTAGCCTTGGAGGATGGTCCCCCCATGTTCAGTCAAGATAACTCGTGTCCCGACCTACTTTTCGCAAGCTTAGTACCATAGATGAGTTTTCGTGTACGGGGCTATCACCCTTTATTGCCAGACTTTCCAGACTGTTCCACTAACACTTCTATTATCACTTGCAGGCTGCTCCCCGTTCGCTCGCCGCTACTAAGGGAATCTCGGTTGATTTCTTTTCCTCTGGGTACTTAGATGTTTCAGTTCTCCAGGTTCGCTCCGTACACCTATGTATTCAGTGTACGGTACCCAGCTTATGCTGGGTGGGTTTCCCCATTCGGAAATCTTCGGATCAAAGGGTGTTTGCCACCTCCCCGAAGCTTATCGCAGGCTCCTACGTCCTTCATCGCCTCCAACTGCCAAGGCATTCACCGTATGCGCTTACTCGCTTGACTATATAGTACAAGCTAGCAAGATTTTTTTGCGACTTACTATTTTCATAGTAGTTGTAGTAACAAAAATTCGCCGGACAGATGTGTAAAAAATACACACTGGCCTTGAAAAAATTTTCAGTATTCAATAATTACCTTTTTAAAGAGCATCTGGCATAAAAAAAGCCAGTGATAAACACAATGTGCTTATCGCTAACTTCTCGGTGCAGTAAAGTGGTGGAGCTAAGCGGGATCGAACCGCTGACCTCCTGCGTGCAAGGCAGGCGCTCTCCCAGCTGAGCTATAGCCCCGTATATTGCGCGGGCAAATTGGTGGGTCTGGGTGGATTTGAACCACCGACCTCACCCTTATCAGGGGTGCGCTCTAACCAACTGAGCTACAGACCCAATTCTAATGCGACGGGTCATAGCAGCCCGGTCGACATACCGTACTTTACTGCTAACCAATAATAATCAAGCAATGCGTGTGAGCACTTACTAACGAAAAGGATATTCGTTTAAGGAGGTGATCCAGCCCCAGGTTCCCCTAGGGCTACCTTGTTACGACTTCACCCCAGTCATGAATCACAAAGTGGTAACCGGCCTCCCGAAGGTTAGCCTAGCTACTTCTTTTGCAACCCACTCCCATGGTGTGACGGGCGGTGTGTACAAGGCCCGGGAACGTATTCACCGTGACATTCTGATTCACGATTACTAGCGATTCCAACTTCACGCAGTCGAGTTGCAGACTGCGATCCGGACTACGACCAGCTTTGTGAGATTAGCTCCCCCTCGCGGGTTTGCAGCCCTCTGTACTGGCCATTGTAGCACGTGTGTAGCCCAGGTCGTAAGGGCCATGATGACTTGACGTCGTCCCCACCTTCCTCCGGTTTGTCACCGGCAGTCTCCTTAGAGTTCCCACCATTATGTGCTGGCAACTAAGGACAAGGGTTGCGCTCGTTACGGGACTTAACCCAACATCTCACGACACGAGCTGACGACAGCCATGCAGCACCTGTCACTAGATTCCCGAAGGCACCAAAGCATCTCTGCTAAGTTTCTAGGATGTCAAGACCTGGTAAGGTTCTTCGCGTTGCGTCGAATTAAACCACATGCTCCACCGCTTGTGCGGGCCCCCGTCAATTCATTTGAGTTTTAACCTTGCGGCCGTACTCCCCAGGCGGTCTACTTATCGCGTTAACTGCGCCACTAAGAGATCAAGTCTCCCAACGGCTAGTAGACATCGTTTACGGCGTGGACTACCAGGGTATCTAATCCTGTTTGCTCCCCACGCTTTCGCACCTCAGTGTCAGTATCAGTCCAGGTGGCCGCCTTCGCCACTGATGTTCCTTCCTATATCTACGCATTTCACCGCTACACAGGAAATTCCGCCACCCTCTACTGTACTCTAGTCAGACAGTTCTAACTGCAGTTCCCAGGTTAAGCCCGGGGCTTTCACAGCTAGCTTATCAAACCACCTACGCGCGCTTTACGCCCAGTAATTCCGATTAACGCTCGCACCCTCCGTATTACCGCGGCTGCTGGCACGGAGTTTGCCGGTGCTTCTTCTGTAGGTAACGTCAAGGCTCAAGGTTATTAACCTTAAGCTGTTCCTCCCTACTGAAAGTGCTTTACAACCCTAGAGCCTTCTTCACACACGCGGCATGGCTGCATCAGGCTTTCGCCCATTGTGCAATATTCCCCACTGCTGCCTCCCGTAGGAGTCTGGGCCGTGTCTCAGTCCCAGTGTGGCTGATCATCCTCTCAGACCAGCTACGGATCGTTGCCTTGGTAGGCCATTACCCCACCAACAAGCTAATCCGACTTGGGCTCATCCAATAGCGCAAGGTCCGAAGATCCCCTGCTTTCTCCCGTAGGACGTATGCGGTATTAGCGTGCGTTTCCACACGTTATCCCCCACTACTGGGCAGATTCCCAAGCATTACTCACCCGTCCGCCGCTCTACTCGCACCGAAGTACTTTCGCGCTCGACTTGCATGTGTTAGGCCTGCCGCCAGCGTTCAATCTGAGCCATGATCAAACTCTTCAGTTTAATCGTTTAACCTCACCAATTAAGGAGAGGGAATGGTTACGCAAAACTTGCTTTACCATTCAAAATCTCAGTTTCATAAGTGTTAACTTATAAATTCATAAATGAATCGAT
The DNA here is from genome assembly GCA_943788875.1 of uncultured Pseudomonadales bacterium. Taxonomy (GTDB): domain Bacteria; phylum Pseudomonadota; class Gammaproteobacteria; order Pseudomonadales; family Porticoccaceae; genus HTCC2207. The sequence continues at coordinate 12,415 of CALSSA010000012.1, forward strand.
GAGTCACTTGCTTATGATATATATGTATCCGATATCAATTAGCAAGTGCCCACACGCATTGCTTGATTATATTTTTAAAGAACGATTCGCTCATCTGAGCGGGGGGCGTATTCTATAGAAAGCCAACCCTTTGTCAACAGTCGAAAGTGAATTATTTAACTTAAATTTCACTCTCTGTTCGTGACGCTTATTTCGTGTCTCAACATTGCTGTTGAGAGCGCGCATTCTAGCGTCGCGAATCTACTTGTCAACTGCTATTAAGAAATAAATATAAACTCTTATTTTTACTAGCTTTTGCCTGTTTTTTTAAACCGGCTCACCCTGTTGGGAGCGCGCATTCTACAGACAGGCGGTGGACTGTCAACAAGTATTTAATATTATTTTTTAACTGGCCAAAAAGTGACCAAAATAGTGGATATTTAAGCGCCAGAACGCCGGTTTAGCGACGCTCGAATAAATGGTATTTTTTCTTGCCGAGGCGGACCAGAAAAAAGCGGCCGAATAGAGCCTGGCTAACAGCGAAATTTTCGGCGTTATTCATATTATCTGAGGCACCTTTGGCAACACCATTGATAAGCACCGAATTCCTACCCAACGCATCTTTTACTTCTCGCCCCGCTTTGACCATACCGCAGTCAGCTAATAGTAATGTTAATGGCTTATCCCCTAAATCATCATCAGATAACTTAGATGATGGAAGACCATCCTGGCTCAGCTGCTCGAGATCCTGCTCGGACAAATCGCTTAACTCACCGCTAAACATCGCCTGAGTAATACGCAGTGCGGCATTTAGCCCGTCTTCACCATGCACCAATGCTGTTGCCTCACGGGCGAGTATCGCCTGAGCCTGCGGGCGACCTTCAGCAGCGGCATCCTCAGCTTCGATTGCCTCAATCTCCTCCAGAGGAAGAAAGGTAAAGTAGCTGAGAAATTTATACACATCGGCATCAGCGACATTGAGCCAAAACTGATAAAAGCTATAAGGAGAGGTTTTTTTCGGATCCAGCCAAACTGCACCAGCTTCGGTTTTACCAAATTTGGTACCGTCGGCCTTGGTAATGAGAGGCACTGTTAATGCGAAACACTGTGCCTTGTTCTGTCGGCGGGCCAAATCAATGCCGCCAACAATATTACCCCATTGATCGCTACCACCCACCTGCACTGTACAACGGTAACGGCGGTTGAGCTCAGCGAAATCCAAGCCCTGCAACAGTGAGTAGGAGAATTCAGTAAAAGAGATACCTGATCCCTCGCGATCAATCCGCTGTTTTACCGACTCTTTATTGATCATTGAGTTAACTGAGAAGTGTTTGCCCACATCACGCAAGAAATCCAGCGCACTCATATCTGCGGTCCAGTCCAGGTTATTGGCCACAACCGCCGCATTTTCGCCGCAGTCAAAATCAACAAACTGACTTACCTGCCCTTTAATCTTGTCCACCCAGCCCGCAATCACTTCTGGGGTGTTGAGCTTTCTTTCGTCAGCCTTGAAGCTGGGGTCACCAATCATGCCCGTGGCACCCCCAACCAACGCAATAGGTGTGTGCCCAGCCTGCTGAAAACGCTTTAACACAAGCAGAGGTACCAAATGTCCGAGATGCAGGCTGTCGGCAGTGGGGTCGAAACCACAATAGACCGCTCGGGGCTCATTGAGATGCTCCTCAAACTCAGCATCCCCAGACACCTGGGCGACAAGACCACGATTACGTAATTGTTCTACTAGATTGCTGCCAGTTTGTTTCATTTTTACCCGATTCACTGCCTGATTCCAAAGATCGCCAACTCTACAGATTGGGACGCCAAATACAAGATTTTCTGACATCTTGCATTGCAGGTGGCTTTGCCAAGTTTCAATCTGTTATATGAACTATTGAGCAAAAAGGACGAGGTTACCGTTGTAACTTATTAATAAAGCGGGCTAAAATTGCAAAACTTTGATGATGGTACATTTTTTTAGCCATGGGTAAATTGCAAAAATTAAGCAATTTTTTGCTGCTAGTAGCTCGGGAGTTTCCCCGTCGCCATCTGATACTGGCATCAGCACTATCCGGCTGCCTGCTGGCACTGGCTATTTATCCCTACGATAGTACTGAAGCAAAGCGCCAAATTTATGAGCCTATCGACATTCAGCTGGATAGCTCAGCACCGGAACCTGTTGCCACTGCCCCCGCCGAGTTTGAATTAAACTGGAAAGAGCAGAAAGTCACCAGCGGCGACAATCTCTCAACATTATTTCAGCGCGCCAAACTCAGCCCCAAAGATGTGTATAACATTTCCTCTCTTAAAGCAGGCAAGTCTCTGCGCAATTTGTATCCAGGGGAGAGCCTCCGATTTGGCATTGATGCTCAGGGTCGGCTCAGCGAACTGCACTATATAAAAAGCGCCCTTGAACGCTATGTGTTCAAAAAGCATCAGGACAGCTATAAAGCCGAGCATATCGTTAGTCAGCCAGAGATTATGCTTAGCTATAGAGAAGGTATTATCGAAGACTCTCTGTATTTATCGGCCGCCAAAGCAGAGCTTCCTGACAAGCTTATTATGGAACTGGCCAATATCTTCGGCTGGGATGTCGACTTTGTATTTGATATTCGCCAGGGAGATTCTTTCTCCCTCTTATTTGAAGACAGATATCTCCAAGGGGAAAAGCTGTCTCCGGGCAATATAGTTGCAGCCTCATTTACTAATCGAGGCAAAACCTATGAGGCGGTGCGTTACACAAATAGCAAAGGCCTAAGCAACTACTACACACCGCAAGGCCTGAGCATGCGCAAAGCTTTCCTGCGCACGCCATTGGATATCTTCCGTATCAGCTCTGGGTTTAACCTAAGACGCAAGCATCCTATCCACAAAAAAATCAAAGCCCATCGCGGTGTCGACTATGCAGCACCCCGCGGCACCCCTGTCTATGCTGCTGGTGATGGCAAAGTCACGGCCGCAGGCTACAGCAAAGCCAATGGTAACTATGTATTTGTGCAACATGGACAGACCTACACCACCAAATATCTGCATCTGAATCGCAAGAAGGTTCGTAAAGGTCAGACTGTGCGTCAACGACAGCTTATTGGCACAGTGGGGTCCACAGGTTACGCGACAGGACCTCATTTACATTACGAGTTCCTGGTTCATGGCGTACACCGCAATCCACGCACTGTAAAACTTCCCCAGGCTCGCCCCATCGCCAAGGTGGAAAAGTCGACCTTTGAGCAGGCCACCGCATCTGTGCTGGCCAAACTTGCAGAGCATCAGCAAACCATTCAACTGGCTTTAATGCAGAGCAATGATTCCAGTGCTAACTAGCTGATCCGCCTATGAGTAATACATATATTGGTCTTATGTCTGGCACCAGCATTGATAGTATTGATGCTGCTGCCGCCTGTTTCGAACGAGGACAATTCAAACTTCTGGGTAGTTATTCCCAGAGCATTCCCAAGGCAATGAAACAGGCTATTCTCAACCTCTGTCAACCGGAGACAGATTCGGTACAGCTCTATGCAGAAACCGACCATCAATTAGGAGAATTATTTGCCACTGCAGCACTGGCTTTAATGGCTGAACTCAATCTCAATAAGGAAGATATTGCCGCCATCGGCAGCCATGGCCAGACAGTCCGCCATTCGCCGCCAGCTGATGATAGCATTGCTTTCAGTCAGCAAATTGCTGATCCCAATATTATTGCAGCGCGCACCGGCTGCCCTGTAGTAGCTGATTTTCGGCGCGCAGATATGGCCGCCGGAGGGCATGGGGCGCCATTAGTGCCTGCATTTCATCAGCAGCTTTTCAGTGACAGTAACTTCAATCGTGCAATTGTGAATATAGGCGGCATAGCCAATATCACCATACTTCCAGCCCTTGATTCCAAGGTAAATCATCAATGTATCGGTTATGACACTGGGCCGGGCAATATGCTTCTGGATAGCTGGGTGCATATTCATCTCAACAACCCCTACGACAGCAATGGTGACTGGGGTGCTGGAGGCACAGTTGATAACCAGCTTTTAGCGCAACTAAAGTGCCATGATTTTTTCTCCCAACCGGCACCCAAAAGTACAGGGAGAGAAATGTTCAACCAAAACTGGCTTGATCAACAGTTGCTGAATTTTAAGCAGGTTGAGCCACAGGATGTGCAGGCGACTTTGGTGCAACTAACAGCCCAAAGTATTGCCGACCAGATCGATGCTCTGGAGATACGGGTTGATCAGGTCTATATCTGTGGCGGTGGCGCTTTTAATGCCACATTGATGAATGCTCTGGCCAGAGCTCTTCCGCTTTCCACACTGGCGACAACCTCGGCGCTTGGGCTAGAGCCTTGCTGGGTGGAAGCTTGCGCCTTTGCATGGCTGGCTAGGCAACGTGTTAAAGGCAAGCCAGGTAATCTGCCCGCGGTGACAGGAGCCTACAAAGAATCCATTCTCGGCGGCATTTACCTACCCTGAAATACCAATCCGCTGACCTAGAAGTACCTGTATTTCGCCTGCTCTATCAACCTCACAACCTCATCCGGCCCAAAGGGCACAGTGCTGACAAAGGGCAATAAATTTTTATTGTCCAGACCCTCTTTGACATAGCTGTACTTACAGACTTTGACATCAATCACATTGAGTGCAGTCAGCTTGGCAGCAAGATCGACCACATCGGAATATTGCCTATAATTTTTCTTGAAGAACATCGCTACTGGTGGGCCATAGATTACAAATGCCACCGAGGGATGATTGAGGTTCATACCCTCAGCTTGGTAGTAGGCCTCAGCCCGCCGCAGGGCACTGAGCAAGTCATCTGCCTTTTCAAGCTCAATCCTTGCAATAAATCCAGAATGATTAATCTCTAACGGCTGATCTGCTATCGCCAATTCAATATCCTGGGCCTGCAAGCAGGCGCCGGGAGAGGCTATACAAAAAAGCATAAATATTAATGAAAGACCTTTGCTCATAATCGGGCATCCCTACTGTCAAATTGAGAAAGAGGCTCCGCAGCCACAGGTTGTAGAGGCATTGGGATTGGTAATAATAAATCTAGACCCCATCAAACCCTCTTCATAGTCGACTGTTGAGCCGGCTAAATACTGATAGCTCAATGAATCAATTAACACTGTCACGCCATCTTTGGAGACTGGCGTATCATCTTCAGCCATTATGTCTTCAAACGAAAACCCATACTGAAAACCCGAGCATCCGCCACCGGTGACATAAACGCGCAGCTTAAGCTCATCATTGCCCTCTTCGGTTTTCAGGCTATGGACCTTGGCGACAGCACGCTCGGTCACGTCCAGTACTGTAGGGATGAATGTTTGAATACCTGACATATTTACTCCATGCCCTCTAACCAGATCTCTGGTCAGCTCATATTATCTAAACTGACTGCTTGTCAGCTTTCTTTACTGTCTCGACACCGTCTTCGCTGCGACCCTCTTTAGGGAATGCGGTCACATTGGTCTGTGGCTGTTCGTGAACAAAGCTACCAACAACCTCGGCACCTTTTTCAATTTCAATTAGATTGTAATGAATATTGCCCTCGACCACAGCTTTCGCCGCTAACTTGGCCTGCTTACTGGCGTAGATATCACCTTTGACATGGCCATTAATGATCATTGTGCTAACCCAGACCTCGCCCGTTACAGAACCTCCCTGCAGCACTCGGACTCGAGCGTTCTCATCCTCAGAGAGTATATTGCCGACAATACTGCCCTCGACTTCCAAGTTCCCTTTAAAGTGCAGATCCCCTTCCAGCTCTGTACCCTCTGCAATCAAAGTTGTCGATCCCAGAGAAAACGGGCCAGATTTAGCATTATCGTTACGTTTAAAGCCAAACATTCTTATTCCTCAACTTTCCAATCAAATTTTTGATCTGACTGAGCCTTGTCCATCCAAGTATATCTTAATGTTATCCTTACCTTATCAGGCTCAAAACCCTCAGGTAACTGCAAAATGCCCTGATTGATGGAAAAATATTTAAATTCCAACTTCAATGGCAGTCGATTCACCTCAGTATTTAAATCATTCAGCGGCAGACTCAACTCCTCCTCCCCCTGCATGCCGATAACCCAGACATCGGCATAGACACTTAGGGTCTGCATCTTCACTGTCTTCTGTCTAGCCACCCAGCGATATCTGAATCGGCCATCATCCATCGCCACCAGATTTAAATCGCTGACCGAAAGGCCATTGGGCTGATCATTATCCTGCAGCAACTCTCTATATAATTTCAGCTCTTGATCACGCTGATAAATCTTTCTCTGCAGGCCAATCATTTCCTGGCGACTATTCTCAAGGGCAGCACCATCAACCTCGGAACTCAACTTTATCCGGCTCAATTCAGTAGTTCGATCTACCAACTGACCCTCCAGAGCGGCGGCCCTAACCTCCAGTTCGGCTTTCTCTGCCAGTTCCCAATCGGACACCATGGTTCCCCACAGCTTGCCCAAAAACAAAATTGCGACAACAAAAGCGGCAACTAGCGCCAGCAACCAATAGAGATGGCTGGGTCTGTAGTTAATCACTATCGGCTTACGTTCAATCATTAGGGCACCATTCCCGGAGCACTCAACCCAGCATTCTCTGGCAGATCAAACATCAGATTCATGCATTGAATAGCCTGGCCCGACGCGCCTTTGGTTAAATTATCTTCGACCACCAACACCACAACCTTGCGGCCATTGCCAGGGCGATGTACTGCAATACGGCAATAATTGGAGCCACGCACAGACCTAGTCTCTGGATGACTGCCCGCAGGCAACACATCAACAAAGGGCTCATCGGCATAAGCCTGCTCAAATAAAGCCTGAACATCCACCGAAGGGTCAGTCAGATTGGCATACAGCGTAGCATGAATGCCGCGGTTAATCGGCAATAGATGAGGCACAAAAGTCAGGTTCACTGACTTGCTGGCCATATCTGTCAAACCCTGCTCAATCTCTGGCTGATGCCTGTGCCCCGATGCGGCATAAGCCTTAAAACTATCACTGACTTCAGGCAGTAAATTGGCAACACTCGCCTGCCTGCCCGCGCCACTGACTCCAGACGCGGAGTTAGCAATTAAATCTGCGGTATCCACACAGCCTGCCTGCAGCATTGGCATAAAGCCCAGTTGCACCGCAGTGGGATAACAGCCGGGACAGGCCACCAGATCTGCACCCGCTATGGCACTGCGATTATATTCTGGCAAGCCATACACCGCATTTTCCACAAGCTCAGGAGCAGCATGGGCCTGACCATACCATTGCTCCCAAACGGCAATATCTCTAATCCTAAAATCGGCAGAAAGATCAATAACTTTGGTGCCTGTTGCCATAATGGCAGGCACTGTACTCTGAGCGACACCGTGGGGAGTAGCAAAAAACACCAGATCACAGCTGGCCAGCATATCAATATCAGGTGCCACAAAATCCAGATCAACAATGCCTCTGAGATTCGGATACAGCTTAGCAACCGCCACGCCTTTTTCTCCGCGTGAGGTTATAGCCACCACATCAGCATTGGGGTGCGCGGCCAGCAGACGCAGTAACTCTGCTCCTGTGTAGCCTGTTCCTCCGACAATACCAACTTTAACCACCATAGCCTCGCTTTTGAATATCCAGAATCGTTTTGGCCGCCTATAATACCCGAAAATCTTGCATCCAGACATTCCAATACTGTCCGGATGCTCTCTTCAAGCAGTTGAATGGGGTCAATAATGTATAAATGGGTGCTAGCTTTTCATATTATTGCGGTTATCTGCTGGTTTGCTGCGCTGTTTTATCTGCCACGGCTGTTTGTCTACCACGCCATGTCGGATGACAGCCCCAGTATTGAACGCTTTAAAATCATGGAGCGCAAACTGTATCGCGGCATTGCCAACCCCTCAATGATTGTCACGGTAGTGCTGGGTGTTTGGCTAGTGGCCATGGCACCCGACGCTTATCTGAACCAGACCTGGTTTCAACTGAAAGCCTTTTTCGTGGTGCTTTTAATCGGCTATCACCATATGTGCCTCGGGCATATGAAACAGCTGGCGGAGGATCGCAGCGAAAAATCCCATATCTACTTTCGCGTATTTAATGAGGTGCCGGTACTTTTTCTGGTGGCCATTGTCATTCTGGTGGTAGTCCAGCCTTTTTAGCCCTGTTAGTCTAGTCGAGCTAAAACCCGCTGCCCGGAGTATCTAGATATTCCTGCTCCTGCTCAGTAGTAGTGCGCCCAAGGATTTTATTGCGGTGGGGAAAACGGCCAAACTTTTGAATCACATCGCGATGGCGCTCGGCAAAACGGTAAAACCCCTCGTAAGTGCCATCACTGGGGGCCTCCTGATAATTAATATTATCGTCCAGCAAGTCAGAGAACTTACGGCATGACAGGTCTTGCATCTGCACATCCTCGGCATGCTCCAGAGGCAGGTAAAAGAATACCCGCTCGACCGGCTCCAACTGTAAGTCCTGGTGGTTATCAATGCCTTCCAAGCACCAAGATAATGCAAGACTGTCCTGAGCAAATGCCTGAGGCGTATCGCGATAGATATTTCTGGAGAACTGGTCGAGAACGATAATAGCGGCCAACCTACCGCTTGCTGTTTGCAGCCAGTCGCTGTATTCACCCCGGACCAGCGCCTGCAATCCATCTACAAATTTGTGCCGTATCTGCAAGTCTATTTCAGGCTGTTTAGACCACCAAATTTTAGCCTGCTTAGAGGGGGTCTCAGGCCCAACTGTCAGACCAAACCAAAACTGCAAAACCTGTTGAATATCCATAATGGCTCCATTCATCCTTTTTACTTAATAGCTTAAATAGCTTCCGTCATGTTAATTAAGGATAATACAATTCAGCTCTATTCGTTTACTTGTCAGGAAACTTTTAATGTCCGATACAGCAGCAATTACAAATCCCCGCTCGCAACAGCTTTTTGAGGCTGCCAAGCAGCATATCCCCGGCGGTGTTAATTCTCCGGTCCGCGCCTTTCGCGCTGTGGGCGGGACCCCTGTATTTTTTGACCGCGCCAGCGGCGCCTATATGTTCGACGCAGATGGCAAGCGCTATACCGACTATGTACTGTCTTGGGGCCCCATGCTGCTGGGCCATGGCCACGAAGATGTGCTGTCGGCAATTCGCACACAGCTAGAAAAAGCCATGACATTTGGCACTCCCACAGAATTAGAGATTAAACTGGCAGACAAAATTTGCTCAATTGTGCCAGGCATGGAAATGATTCGTATGGTCAACTCGGGAACCGAGGCTACCATGAGCGCCATTCGCCTTGCCCGCGGTTACACAGGCCGAGATAAAATCGTAAAGTTTGAGGGCTGTTATCACGGCCATTCGGATTCTCTGCTGGTCAAGGCAGGTTCCGGCGCACTAACCCTGGGTGTGCCCAGCTCCCCCGGTGTTCCCGATTGCCTTGCAGATCACACAGTGACCCTTTCCTATAATAATATTGAGCAGGTCAAGCAGGCCTTTGCTGAAATTGGCGATCAGGTTGCCTGCATTATTGTTGAGCCCGTGGTTGGCAATATGAACTGCGTGCCACCTATTCCCGGGTTTCTCGAAGCTCTGCGCGAGTGCTGCACAGCCAGCGGTGCGCTGCTTATTATTGACGAAGTTATGACCGGGTTTCGTATTAGCCAACAAGGTGCAATCGGTCATTATGGTATTGATGCCGACCTTATTTGTCTGGGCAAAGTGATTGGCGGCGGCATGCCAGTTGGCGCATTTGGCGGCAAGCGCGAAATCATGCAACAAATTGCGCCTCTGGGTCCTGTATATCAGGCAGGCACCTTATCCGGAAATCCAGTTGCCATGGCGGCGGGCCTGGCAACTCTCGAACTAATATCAGAGGCAGGCTTTCTGGAGCCAGTGATTGAGCGCACAGACAGGTTGGTGAAGGGACTCGTCGAGCGAGCCAGGGCTGCCGACATTCCAATGACCAGCAACCATGTCGGGACCATGTGGGGCGTTTTCTTTTCCACCGAGGAAAAAATTATCAATTACGATCAGGTGATGCAGTGCGATACCGAGCGCTTTGCCAAGTTTTTTCACGGCATGCTCGAGGAAGGCGTCTATCTGGCACCGGCTTCCTATGAGGCGGGCTTTATGTCGGCGGCACATACGGATCAGGATATTGAAGATACCCTCAATGCCGCAGAGAGAGTCTTTGCAAGGATATAAAACTGTAACCACTGTTTTCGTATTATAATCACGGCCATCAAAACCCTGATTTAATATTGCTCGCTGGGAGATAGCATGAGTTTCAAAAGTAATCGTGGCCCTTATCCGTACACGCGCATGCGCCGTGTTCGCGCCCATGACTTTTCGCGCCGCCTCACCAGTGAGACTACCCTCTCAGCCAGCGATCTAATCTTGCCCGCCTTTGTGATTGAGGGAACCCAGAAATCTGAAGCCGTGACCTCCATGCCCGGAGTCAGTCGACTCTCTATTGATTTACTGGTCGCCGAGGCCAGAGACATTGCAGCACTGGGCATTCCGGCTATTGCCCTTTTCCCAGTGGTTGGGCAGGACAAGAAATCACTTTTGGCAGAAGAAGCCTATAACCCCGAAGGATTAGCGCAACGGGCAGTGCGAGCTATCAAACAGGCGGTTCCGGAACTGGGGGTGATAACGGACGTAGCATTGGACCCGTTCACCAGCCATGGTCAAGACGGTATTATTGATGAAGACACTGGCTATGTGGTCAACGATATTACCAATGAAGTTCTGATAAAACAGGCGCTGTCTCATGCCACTGCTGGTGCTGATATTGTCGCGCCTTCAGATATGATGGATGGCCGCATTGGTGATATTCGCGAAGAGCTTGAAGATCAAGGGTTCGTCAACACACAAATTATGGCTTATTCGGCTAAATATGCCTCCAGCTATTACGGCCCTTTTAGAGATGCGGTAGGTTCTGCCGGCAATATAAAAGGCGGCGATAAAAAAACCTATCAGATGGACCCAGCCAATTCCGATGAGGCATTGCATGAATGCTCTCTGGATCTGGATGAAGGCGCGGATATGATTATGATCAAACCCGGCATGCCCTATCTGGATGTGGTTCGCCGAGTGAAAGAAGAACTAAAAGCACCCACTTTTGTGTATCAGGTCAGCGGTGAATACGCTATGCATTGTGCCGCCTTCGACAATGGCTGGCTCAATCGTGAGCAGGTTATCGTCGAATCTCTACTGGCCTTTAAACGCGCTGGTGCCGACGGCATACTAACTTACTTCGCCAAAGAAGCTGCGCAGTTGTTAGCCAAATCGGATATCTCATAATCTTGCGCCTGGATAAATATATCAGCAATGCCACTGACCTATCGCGGACAGACGCCAAACGCCTGATCAAAAACGCTGTTGTAACCATTGATGATGTTATAGCCAATAACCCAGCGCAGAAAATTGGTGCTGATGAAATAGTGGCCATTGAAGGTTCCGCCATTAATCGGGCCCAGAGCCGCTACTTTATGATGAATAAACCAGCTGGTGTGGTGTCTGTCACCAAAGACCATAATAATCCCACCGCAATCGGTCTGATGTACGAACATCGCAGTGACGAGTTGCAGATTGCTGGGCGCCTGGATATAGATACTACGGGCCTTTTACTGATTACCGATGATGGCAAGTGGAACCATCGACTTACCTCTCCTCGCTCGGACTGCGCCAAAATTTATGCTGTTGGTCTGGCTGAGCCTATTGCGGCGGACTATCAAGAAAAACTCGCTACAGGTGTTTTGCTCGATGGCGAAAAACATCGCTGCCTGCCCGCCAGCATGGAGCAGATTGATGATCACCATCTAACTCTGAGCATTGCTGAGGGCAAGTATCATCAGGTCAAACGTATGTTTGCCGCGCTGGGAAATCATGTGGTCAGCCTGCACCGCTTTCAGGTTGGCAATATTTGTTTGGATACAGAACTTGAGCCCGGCGACTACCGCCCCCTGACAGAACTCGAAGTCGCCTCAATTACATGAGTGATTCTCCAGCCCTGGATAAAAGCCTCGACTTGCTGTTGCAAAAACTGCCTGATCTTACGGGGAAAGTTCTGCTGGTCGCTGACGAGAACTGGTCGCAGGCCCATTGGTCCGCGATCAAAAATAGCACCAAATGCCAACTTATGCTGATCAGCAATCGTTTTGATATTGCTGTGGGAGGTAAGACCGCGGGCATAGACAGCAGATTTAATGATTTTGATTTTTCCGATCTCGCCCAGCACAGTTTCGATGCAATACTTTTCCGAGTGTCTAAAGAGCGCGCCAACAGCCATTATGTGATCAATCAAGCAGCGCAACTATTACAACCCGGTGCTGAACTATGGCTTAGTGGCGAGAAAAAAGATGGCATAAAAACCTATACCAAGCAGGCCTGCAAGCGCTTCAGTGATAGCACTAACGCGACAAAGCATGGGATCTGCTACCTCGCCTCAATTAAATTACACCATGCAGAATCCAGCCCGCTCGACGACAAAGACTATACCCAGATACGGCCAATTAAAGCCCAGCATTACAGCAAAGCGAAATACCTCAGCAAACCGGGTATTTTTGGCTGGGATAAAATTGATCGCGGCAGTGCCTTTCTAATTGATCACTTGCCAGAGTTTTTGGCTCGCTACCAGACAGCGCCAAAGTCACTGCTGGACCTCGGCTGCGGCTATGGTTATCTTTCATGCGAAGCGAGCCAATATGGCTTTGCCCATATCAGCGGTACGGACAACAACGCCGCCGCACTTATAGCCGCTGAAAATAATTTTTCTCAACTACTCAGCATCGACTATCAAGTTATTGCCGCGAATGTCGGTGACCAACTCGATCAGCGCTTTGATACCATTCTGTGTAACCCGCCCTTTCATCAAGGTTTTACCTTAGATGATGATCTTGGGGTCAGATTTCTCCAGGCCAGCAAGCGGCTGTTAGCCACTACAGGAAAGGCACTGTTTGTAGTCAATACATTCATCCCTCTTGAGCATAAAGCCAAACAGCATTTCAGACAGGTCGACGTTTTGGCTAATAATGGCTCTTTTAAACTAGTGGCGCTGAACCAATGAAAACTCCAAAACGATTACAGCCTCTGATTGAGGACGGCTTAGTCGATGAGGTGATAGGTCAATTGATGAGTGGCAAAGAGGCTACGGTTTATACAGTGCGCTGTGGCACAGAAGTTCGCTGCGCCAAAGTCTATAAAGAAGCAGCAAAACGCAGCTTTAAAAAAGCCACCCAGTATCAAGAGGGCCGCAAAGTACGCAATAGTCGCCGCGCTCGGGCCATGGAAAAAAACTCTAAATACGGCCGCAAGCAGCAGGAGGAAACCTGGCAAAACGCTGAGGTCGATGCGCTGTATCTGCTGGCCAATGCCGGAGTCAGAGTACCCAAACCCTATGGCTGTTTTGATGGTGTGCTGCTGATGGAACTGGTCACTGACGACAGTGGCGATGTAGCGCCACGACTAGGGGATGTGGCTATGAGTGCCGAGCAGGCACTAGAGGACCATGCATTGATGATGGACTATGTGGTGCTGATGCTCTGCGCCGGCATTGTCCACGGTGACCTGTCCGAATTCAATGTCTTGGTCGATGATTATGGGCCAGTGGTTATTGATCTTCCCCAGGCAGTAGATGCATCAGCAAACAATCATGCTGAATCTATGCTGTACCGAGATGTGGATAATATGACTCAATATTATGGCCAGTTTGCACCGCAGCTATTACATTCCCAATACGGCAAAGAAATCTGGTCACTGTATGAAGATGGCGCCCTGAAACCAGACATTGAGCTGTCTGGTAATTTCGCTGAACCAGAACAGGCTTCAGATGTTGATGCTGTTCTGGACGAAATTAAAGCGGTGTTAATGGAAGAGCAAAAGCGGCAAGAGCGTCTTGCAGAGGATAATGAGCAATAAAATCTATAGCCCTTACAGGCTAGACTCCCATAGCCCGTTTAATAATTTCGTTCTTAGCAAAACTGTGCTGGTTCAGCTTTGACATACCTAGATTGCGCAGCATTCTCAGCGGTAACTGATCAGCAGAAAAAAGTCTTTTAAAACCTTCCATCGCCGCCATTGTGGCCAAATTTTCCGGCTTTCGGCGGCGCTGGTAACGGCCCAACGTGGCCATATCACCTATATCCACACCGCGCTCCACAGCCCGGCCAATCTCTTCTACCAACACCTCGACATCTGCAAAACCCAGATTCACACCCTGACCAGCCAGTGGATGGATACTATGGGCAGCATCGCCAACCAGAGCCACTCGATGAGCAACATAATCAGTGGCATGACGCTGGCGCAGGGGAATGGCATAGCGCTCTTCGACATCGACAACCTGCCCCAGGCATTGCTCACTGGCCAGCGACAGTTGGGCACAGAACTGCTCATTATCTAAGGCCATTAATTCCTCTGCCACCACAGTTTCCTGGGACCAGACAATGGAACAATGGTGCATGTCCTCAGCCTTTATCAATGGCAAAAATGCCAGTGGCCCTGTGGGCATAAATCTCTGACGTGCCGTCTGCTGATGGGGCCGCTCAGTCGCAATAGTAGTCACTATAGCGCTGTGGCCATAGTCCCACTCCCTGGTAACAAATTGAAAATGCTGGCGAATATTTGAATTAGAACCATCCGCAGCAATTAACAACTTGGCGATCAGTTGGCGCCCATCATCTAGCTCGACAATCACATTGTCGCTCTCCATCTGATAATCAGTGATGCTCACCGGGCAGTAAAAATCTATATTGCCGAGCCTGGCAACCTCTGCCAGCAGACTATCCACCAGTGCCGAATTTTCGACAATATGGCCCAGATTAGGCTGATGGATATCCTCGCAGTCAAACTCAATACGGCCGGTACCCTCAGCATCCCAGACGTCCATGCGCAAGTAAGGACTCACTCGCTTTCCCACAACAGACTGCCAGAGTCCACCGCGCTCAAACATCTGTCGCGACTTCTCGGTAATCGCCGCCACGCGGGGATCAAACTGGCTCTTATCAAAAGGCGCCGTGACTCGAGCCTCGACCAGAGCTATGGATAACTGGGGATTGGCCTGAGCCAAAAAACAGGCCGCCGCCGCTCCCACCATGCCGGCACCAACGATAATGGCATCGTAATGACCCTGAGATCGGTTAACCATTGCTCGCCTCCGATGCTGCCAGTCCCATGCCAAAGCGCGCAAAGCGACCGCGCAGAGCGGGAATTAAATCCATCGCCAACAATCCCGAATTGCGCCCTGCAGCCACCAGTGAAGATGACAGTCCAAATATCTTCGGTAGGCTGTCGCTAAACAGCACTGTATTACGCTGATCGGCAGATTGTTTTTGATAATAATGTTGCAGGGTTGCAAGGTCGCCAATAGCGCCTGGGCTCTCGGCCAACACCTTAGATAAGGTAGCTGCATCTCGCAGAGACAAGTTAAAGCCCTGCCCTGCCACCGGGTGCAGACTGTGCGCGGCATTGCCCATCACCACTAGATGGCGACGTACCTGCTCAGTGGACCTGGTTAGAGCCAATGGATAGCTGACCCGCTCGCCCACAGCTTCAAACCGACCCAGACGATAGCCAAACTGCTCCTGCAGGCGGGCCAGAAATGCCTCATTATCTGCCGCCATTAATGCCTCCGCCTGATCCTGAGGCTGAGTCCAGACCAGCGCGCTGCGTGGTCGGCCCTGAAAGCTGCTCAGTGGCAGCAGAGCCAGAGGACCATGTTCAGTAAACCGCTCATAGGCAACAGCATTGTGGGGCTGGGCAAGACTGATATTGGCAATAATGCCCGACTGATTATAGGCAGTACTGTCACTGTGAATGCCCAGCTTCTCTGCGGTACTGGAACCTGCGCCATCGGCAATGACCAAAAGACCGGCATGGACAGTTTGCCCATCAGCAAAAGTTAACTGCATACCAGAAGCCAAGGTTTCAACCCCTGCAACTGTGGTTGAGCCGCGCAGTTCTATCTGTGTCTGTTGCAACTGTGCCAGTAGAGCGGCACCAAGCCGCTGATTTTCGACTACATAGCCAAGAGCATCTACATCAGCTTCCTGCGCATCAATGCGAGTCAGGCCCATATGGCCGCGGTCACTGACATGGATCTGGGCAATATTAGATACATGAGGCTCTAGCTGTGACCACAGCCCCATGGACTGATAAATTTCACGGCTGCTCCAAGACAGTGCCGTGGACCGGGCATCAAAGCTGGGACTGTATGCCCCATCCACAGGATTACCGATTTCCTGAGCCTCGACCAATAATATTTTCCAGTCATGCTGGTCCTCCAGCAACAGGGCTAAACTAATACCCACCATACCGCCACCGACGATAATAATATCGTAGCTGCTGTTGGTTTCGAGTTCGGCTCTGATCATTATTGTCTCTTGTGTTGGGCGACCTAACTCGCCATTAACTGTTCGATCTCGTTCCGGGCACTGGGCACGTCTGAGGTCAGATTCTCGCAGCCGGTTTTAGTCACCAGCATATCGTCCTCGATACGCACGGCAATACCACGCCACTTTTCATCAACATTGGTATTGTCCGGAGAGATGTAAATACCGGGCTCTACCGTCAATGCCATTCCCGGCTCATAGATACGCCAGTGATTATCAATTTTGTAATCGCCCACATCATGAACATCCATACCCAGCCAATGGCCTGCATTGTGCATATAAAAATCGCGGTGAGCACCGCGGGCAATCAAGTCTTCAACGTCGCCCTGAAGAATTTTTAAATCCACCAAACCCTGGGTAATTACGCGCACTGTCGCATCATTGGCCAAATTATATTCAAGGCCAGGGGCAATTAACTCAGCCGCCGCCACCTGAGAGGCTAAAACGATATCGTAGATGGCCGCCTGCACAGAGCTAAACTTGCCATTGACCGGGAAGGTGCGGGTGATATCAGCGGCATAGTCCTGATATTCACAGCCAGCATCAATCAGCACCAGATCGCCAGACCTCAATTTATCTCGATTCTCAATATAGTGCAGGATACAGCCATTTTTACCGCCACCAACAATGCTGGTATAGGCCGGCCCTGTGGCTCCAGACAACATAAACTCATGCTCAATTTCTGCCTGCAACTGATACTCAAACAGCCCTGGACGACTCATCTGCATGGCCCGCCGATGAGCTCGAGCCGAAATCTCTCCCGCCTTGCGCATCAGTTTAATCTCAGCTGCACTTTTGATCAGCCGCATCTCATTGACCAGATGATCGAGATCAACAAACTCCCCCGGCGGCATGGCGTCACTACCGCGTTTATCGCGCACGCCTTTGACCCACTCCATCAAATGCTTATCAAACTCCGTATCCTTGCCGATCCCGTAGTAAACGCGATCACGACCCTCGAGCATGCCAGGCAGAATATCGTCGATATCATCAATGGGGAAAGCATCGTCGGCGCCAAAATTTTGTACTGCACCTGCGGGTCCCTGACGATAACCATCCCAGGTTTCACGCAATGGATCTTTGTCACGACAGAAAAACACTACCTCACCCTGTGGCCGTCCAGGAATAAGTAACATCACTGACTGGGGTTCTGGAAAACCGGAGAGATAACTTAAATTAGTAGACTGTTTATAGGGATAATGGGTATCTTTGGAGCGAATTTTTTCTGGTGCAGCAGCAATCACAGCAATGCTGTTGCCCTGCATCATGGCCATCAGATCTCGGCGTCTGGACGCATATTGTTTGTGTGAAATCATATAGCAAGATCCCTACATTCGGGGACTAATGAATAGTGGGTTCAGCCTGAGCATCCAACTCCGGATGCAGATCAGAAAATACCAGCTGCACTGCAATGCGGATGTATTCCACCAACTCAGCATAGTCTCTCTCACCGTCATCGTCGGATTCAAAATCCACTGATACCTGACCTATGGCGGCCAAATCTTCCAGCGCCTCTTTGCCTTCCACTGAAACTTCAAACTCAGCACCCATACCCTCGGCGAGGCCAGAAATATAATTGCTACACCAATCGCCCACTGCAACCAGACGCTCGGCCAGCGGCAACTCATCATCCGGCAGCAATGGCTGGAATAGAAAGCTGATATCTTCCAAATTGCTCAATGAAGCCTGATAAAAATCCTCAAGGGAATTTTCTGCAGCCTCAGCCTGCTCTTCAGCCATTGCCAGCCACTGGCTTGACGCGTCCACCAGCTGCTGCATATCCACTGCTCCACAGCTGAGTCGGCCACAGAGAAAGCCATGAAATCCAGATGGATTGGCTTGGATTTGCAGTGTAAAAAACAGATCTTCGAGTTGTTCAAAGGTCACAGGATTACCTCATGGAATTATTCCGCATCCTACCATCCTTGATACTGCGCTGCATCTAATCTTGTAATTGACCAGACCGAATTCAATGCCTATAGTTATGCCGTTACAGCCGAACCTCAAAAGACAGCAGCTGCGCAATGACTGATACAGATAAATTCGAAGAAAAACTAGATCGACTGATTGAGTTGTGCCAACAGCTCAAGCGTGAAAATCAGAGCCTGCGTGAACGGGAGGCTGGACTTCTGGGTGAGCGCGGTGAATTAATCGAGAAAAATGAAATGGCACGACAGAAAATCGAAACCATGATTAACCGCTTACGCACTTTGAGTGCAGAATAATTATGCCGTCAATTTCTTTAAAAATTCGTATTCTGGACAAAGAATACCAGGTTAATTGTCAGCCGGAAGAGCGCGAGGCACTCGAGTATTCGGCTCAATTGCTCAATGAAAAAATGGAAGAGATCCGTCGTGGTTCTCATATTATCGGTCTCGAGCGAATTGCGGTTATGGCCGCCCTCAATCTGGCCCATGATTTAATTCGCAGTGAAGAAACTGCCAAGGTGGATAACAGTGCTAGCAACCTGCTGCAATCCATGGATTCAAAGCTGGACTCAGTACTGACCGACCTGACCAATTAAATACGCCCTTTTAACCTGAATTAATTGCTAACTGACAACGATTTTTGCGCTATCCCTCTGCTATACTAGTCGCTCCTGGGGTGTTTGCCAGCCAAGAAGTCCCTGAGCCGATAATTTATACCCGGCAGTTCTCCGCCAACAATGTTGTGCACTTCCGTGCGTCGGAAAGCCTGATTTGTTGCGAGGATAGCCACCTTGAACTCTTCGGTTCAAGGCCACGTTGGCAGCGGCACTCTGGGGTTTAACAAAAATCGGTTCGAATCTATGACTAGTACTGATACCAGGCAACAACTTCGCGCCGCCCGCCGATCTCTCTCAGCGGACCAGCAGCAACTCTGCGCAGACCAGCTAGCCTCTATTATCTGTCGAGAAGGTTTTTTCCTGCGCGCCAAGCGCATTGGTATCTATCTAGCCAATGATGGTGAAATAGACCCCTCTCTATTAATGGATATAGCGCTCAAAGCGGGCAAGTGCTGCTTTTTGCCCATACTGCACCCGTTGAAAGAGAATCGCCTGTACTTTGGCCAGTACAGTGCTGACACTGAACTTGTGCCCAACCGTTTTGGTATTCCAGAACCCAAATTTAACAGCGCTCAGATTGCTCCGCCCTGGAGTCTGGACGTTATTTTTATGCCGCTGGTTGCTTTTGACCGTAAGGGCAATCGTATGGGCATGGGTGGTGGCTACTACGATCGCACCCTGGCCTTTATGGCCAGGGGCAACGGACTGCGGCCAAAACTGGTCGGCCTCGCCCACAGCGGCCAGGAAATAAATCAGATATCTCAGCAGCGCTGGGATGTGCCCTTACATTTAATAGCGACTAACCAAGAGATCATATGCGCCAGACAAAAATAATCTGCACCATAGGCCCAGCCACTGAAACCGTTGAAATGCTGGAAAAGCTTGCCGATGCCGGGATGAATGTCGCGCGCCTAAATATGTCCCATGGCGACCATAACTCCCATGCCAAAATCATTAAGTCGATTCACCAGCTAAATGCCACACGCGCCCATCCTATAGCCCTCTTGCTAGATACTCAGGGTCCGGAAATTCGCACTGGTGATATGGTCGATGACCTGCATCTGAATGAGGGCGATACTATTTCTATCGTTGCGCGCGGTGCCGAAGATGTTGAGTCTTCATCAATTCATATTAATTATGAAGACCTGATCAATGATGTTGATATGGGCGACATTATTACTGTGGACAATGGTCTGATTAACCTAGAGGTGCTCAGCAAACAAGAGCGAGTGATGAAGGTAAAGGTGATCGACGGCGGCCTGCTCAAGAGTAAGCGTCATGTCAATCTGCCCGGCATCAGGGTAAACCTGCCCGCTATCACCGACAAAGACCGCCGTGATATTCAATTTGGTATGGATCAGGGAGTCGATTTTATAGCCCTGTCATTTGTGCGCCAGGCAGCCGATGTCAACGAGCTGCGTGAGCTGCTCGGAGATCAATCTAACAACATCAAAATTATCGCCAAACTGGAAGATCAGGAAGGCATTACCAATATGGTCGACATTATCGATGCTGCCGATGGCGTGATGGTTGCGCGCGGAGATCTTGGGGTCGAGGTTCCCTTTGAAGTGCTGCCACGCATTCAGCGCCGCATTATCCGCACCTGTGCCGAGATGGGTAAGCGGGTGATTGTAGCAACCCATATGCTGGAATCCATGATTGAAAACCCAATTCCAACCCGCGCCGAAGTGACTGATGTGGCCAATGCTGTCTATGAAGAAGCAGATGCCATTATGCTCTCCGGTGAAACTACAGTGGGAAAGTACCCTGTTAAATGTGTTGAGATACTCGACCGCATTGCGCGCTCCACCGAAAGCAGTCGGGGACTGCGCTTTACCGACAATCTACAACTGTTAGAGGACAAACAGCAGATTGCCAAGGCCGCTGTAGATCTGGCCACTTCAATTGCGGCCAAGGCTATTATTGTTCCCACCAGACGCGGGCGCATGGCTAATCGCATCACTAATTGCCACCCGGAATCCATCGTCTGTGCCTTTACCAACAACAGCAGCACCAGGCGCCAGCTGGTGCTTAACCGCAACGTGTTGAGCTATCAGATTGAGATTGGTGATGACTCAGAGAAAACCCTGGCCGCCGCCGCAGCCATTATGATTCAGCGGGACGAGTTTTCTCCAGACGACCAGGTCGTGGTTATTTCCGACGCCTTGGCTGGTTCAGGTTTTGAGGCACTGCAGATCCGCAAAATTTCGGATCTGCTATAAGTAATTCTATTTGCTACCGAGGAAAAACTGGTAGGCCTCATTATCGCTTTCATCTGTGTAGGGATAGCCCAAATTATCGAGGAATTTTTTCACCTCTCGAGCATCCTTAGCGGACGCCTGCAGGCCGACTAATACGCGACCAAAGGCGGAGCCATGGTTGCGGTAATGGAACATAGAAATATTAAAACGGCCGCCAAGTTCCACCAAGAAATTTAGTAATGCACCCGGGCGCTCAGGGAATTCAAAACGGAACACCCGCTCCTCTCCCACATGGGGCGAGTGGCCACCGACCATATGGCGAATATGTAACTTCGCCATCTCATTGTCAGTCATATCAGTTACGGCATAGCCTTTGTCGCCTAACTCGCTGACCAGCTGCTGACGATCCTCATCTGAGGCTACTTTGACACCGACAAAAATCTGCGCCTGCTTATCATCGTTGTAGCGATAATTAAATTCAGAAATATTGCGCTTGCGCAGAGCAGTGCAAAACCTTTTGAAGCTGCCCGGCTTCTCATCAATGGTTACCGCCAGAACTGCTTCGCGTTTCTCACCAGTTTCGGTGCGTTCAGAAATATAACGCAGACGATCGAAATCTATATTGGCACCACATTGAATAGCCAACAGAGTCTGACCCGCAACACCATGAGTCTCTACATATTTTTTAAGCCCGGCAGTACCCAGCGCACCAGAGGGTTCGCAGATCGCACGAGTATCATTGTAAACATCTTTAATCGCAGCACAGATCTCGTCAGTGCTGACAGTGATTACCTCGTCCACCAGATCCTTAAGGATTCTAAAGGTCTCCTTGCCAATCTGAGCAACCGCGGTGCCATCGGCAAAGATACCCACTTGTTTGAGCCGAACTCTGCGACCAGCTTTCATCGCAGCGTCAAGACAAGCGGCATCGTCCGACTCCACAGCAATGATTTTGACCTCAGGGCGCAGATGCTTAATATAGGCAGCAACCCCAGCACAGAGTCCACCACCGCCAACCGCAATAAATACAGCGTCGAGATCACCCTGCACCTGACGCAGAATTTCCATGCCGATGGTGCCCTGCCCGGCAATGACATCAGGATCGTCAAATGGATGAATATAAGTCAGGCCTTGCTCGGCAATCAACTGGTCGGCATGGGCGGCCGCAGCATCGTAGTTATCACCGATCAGTACCACCTTGGCGCCGCGGGCGCGCACTGCATCAACCTTAATCTGCGGTGTTGTCTTAGGCATTACAATAGTTGCCTTAACGCCCATTTTTTTCGCTGCCAGCGCCAGACCCTGAGCGTGGTTTCCCGCTGAGGCGGCAATAACTCCAGCGGACAGCTGCTCTGCAGAAAGGTGGCGCAATTTGTTGTAGGCGCCACGAAGTTTAAACGAGAACACCGGCTGCAGGTCTTCACGTTTGAGCAGCACTTCATTGTTGAGGCGCTGGGAGAGTAAAGGTGCTGCATCCACCGGCGTTTCTATCGCCAGATCATAAATGCGGGCATCGAGAATTTTTTCCACATACTTTTGCGGCATGAAATATCCAAAGTGACTCAAAGGTTGTGCAATAGTAATTTGATCCAAGGGTTTTCGCCAGTCTGTGATAGCACTAATGGTCCGCTGCAGCTTGTTTTAGTACTGCTTTATGTATTGATTGCCCTATAATTGGCGGCATAGTTTTTACTAAAAATCTTTTTGGAGTTATCAGTGGATCAGAATCAACTTAAACAAGCAGTTGCGCAGGCCGCCGTAGATTACACATTAGAACGAATCGACGCAGACAGTATCGTTGGCATCGGTACCGGCTCCACCGCTAACTGTTTTATTGATCTTATCGCTGCACACAAACATAAATTCCTCGCCACAGTTGCCAGCTCCGAAGGTTCTGCAGATCGTCTGCGCGGTCATGGCATTCAGGTATTCGAGCTCAATGCAGTGCCCGAGGTGAGCATTTATATCGATGGCGCCGACGAGGCCAACAACCAGCTACAACTAATCAAGGGCGGTGGCGCTGCCCTGACCCGTGAAAAAATTGTTACTGCCGTGGCCAATGAGTTTGTCTGTATCGCTGATGAAAGCAAATTGGTTGACCATCTGGGTACATTCCCCCTGCCGGTTGAAGTGATTCCCATGGCCCGAAGCTATGTGGCCAGAGAATTGGTCAAGCTAGGAGGAGACCCTGTGTGGCGGGAAAATGTTGTGACTGATAATGGCAACTTGATTCTTGATGTTCACCACCTCTATCCCATGGGTTCAGCCTGTGAACTGGAAGAAAAAATTAACCAGATTACCGGTGTGGTCACCAATGGCCTGTTTGCTGTAAAGCCCGCGGATATTTTATTCTTGGCCACTCAGCAAGGCATTGTGACTCACAAAGCTAAATCCTGAGAGCACATTAATTAAGAGCAATGGAATAATGAAAAAATATAATGTCTATGGATTGGGTAATGCCCTTGTTGATACAGAGATTCAGGTAGCGGACCAAGATCTGGAAAACCTCAGCATTGAAAAAGGCCTGATGACTCTGGTTGATGAGGATCGACAGCACTTTCTGATCGATAACTTGCAAGATCATCTAACATTATCTAAGCGCGCCTGCGGCGGCTCGGCGGCCAACACAGTTATTTCTGTTGCTCAGTTCGGTGGCAGTGGCTATTTGGCCTGCAAAGTGGCCGACGATGACAATGGTCAATTCTATCTGCAGGATCTGATCGATAGCGGTGTCGACCACAGCGTTGAGCCCGACCTTGAACGGGGTATCACTGGGAAGTGTCTGGTTATGGTGACCCCGGATGCGGAACGAACTATGAATTCATTTCTTGGTATAGGTGAGCAATTAGCGCCAACAGATATTGATGCCAGTGCCATTGCCGCATCCGAATATATTTATATAGAAGGCTATTTGGTCACCAGCGATACGGGACGCGCGGCGGCGATTAAGGCCCGCGAACTAGCGCAGGAAAATGGTACTCAGGTCGCCATTAGCCTCTCGGACCCTGGTATTGTCGAGCATTTCAAACAGGGCCTCAAGGATATGATAGGGCCAGGTGTAGATCTGCTTTTCTGCAATAAACAGGAAGCCTTAAACTGGTGTGAGACAGACGATTTTGAAGTGGCAACTAAAACCATGCAAAAAACCGCCAAAAAATTCGCTATTACCATGGGTAGTGATGGCGCGGTGGTTTTTGATGGCTTTGATACATTACATGTTCAGGCTCAGCCTGTCACCGCAGTGGATACTAACGGTGCAGGAGATATGTTTGCCGGAGCCTTTCTGTATGGCATCACTCAGGGACAGAGCTATGTGGACGCTGCAACCTTTGCCAATCGCGCTGCCAGCGCAGTGGTAGGACAATATGGTCCGCGACTGCATGTTGCTGAATATAACGGATTGAAGATCGCCTAAATGGGCGGAATACCCTTATCTAGAGGCTTAGGTCGCTGGACTTGAAAACCCTGCACATAGTCGACGCCAATTTTTTTGAGCAGCTGATGTTGGGTTTTATTCTCCACACCCTCGGCCACCGTAGACACTCCCATAATATGTCCAAGATGATTTATCGTGCTGACTACTGAGTAATCAACTTCACTGTTATCCATGGTTTGAATAAAGCTGGAATCAATCTTCAGGCAGTCAATAGGCAGCTCTTTTAGATAGGCGAAAGAGGACAGGCCACTACCAAAATCATCCAGAGCAAAGGACACACCCACGGAGCGCAAGGTACCTATTAACTGCTTCGCCTCGGACAGATGTTTGACCGCTGCTGTCTCGGTAATTTCAAACTGAATATGCTTTGGCGCAATACCGCTGTCGCTAAAACCAGCCAGAATGTAGTCAATCGCATTTTCATCGCCAACCGTGCTGCCAGAAAGGTTCACTGCCAATGTAGGCAAGACAGCTGTAGTCTGTCGTAGCTTTTTCAGAAAGGCGAGCGCATTGGTAAACACCCATTTATCCAGATCATCAATTAGCGAGTAATGCTCAGCCACAGGAATAAATTCGGAGGGAGGCAAAATAGTGCCGTCGTTATCCCGCATGCGCACCAGAATTTCATAATATTTTGGCAGCGCCACATTAGGGTTCAGAGAGACAATGGGCTGGGCATATAAGGTAAAGCGGTCTTCATCTAATGCACTGACTATCTTAGGCATGCTGGTGGCCAACCGACGACGCTTGCTGACCTCTTCATTAAATGACTGAAAGTGGATCTTGTTGCGACCCTTATCTCTGGCAGCGGCGCAGGAAGAACCGGCGGAAATCATCAGATCTATATCCGAAAGCGCGTCCGAATCAATCATAATGCCGCCAATACTGGCACCTACTTTTAAGGTCTCGCCTTCCCAGGTAATACTAAAGTCTTTTATCACATCTAGAACCTGCTCAGCCATTGCCATAGCTCGGTCGTAGTTCATGCAGTGCAATAAAAGAGCAAACTCATCATTGCCAATGCGCGCAGCAATATCACTGGGGCCCGCGGCTTCGATCAGCAAATGGGCAAATTGCACAAGCAATTCATCACCGGCCATATGCCCGCTGGTGTCATTAATTACCGAGAAGTTATACAGATCTATATAGAGCAGGGCATGAATAGCACCATCGCGCTTGGCACTTTTAATAGCGCGCTGAATTCTCTCGGCCAGAGATTTGCGGTTGGGCAAGCCGGTCAAGGTATCATGCATAGACTGCCAGAGCAGGCGACTCGATACCCGCCGCGCCTCACTGAGCGGACGAAATATAACCAGACACTTTTCCACGTGGCCGATAGTATTGCGTATAGGGAATGCAGAGACTGCAACTGCCAGAGGTTCTGCACCACGGACTTTTAACAGCAAGGACTCACTGACTTCAACATTACTGGCCCGGCTCAATGCATCTTCAACAGGGGTAACAGTAATACCGGTTTCTTCATTGGCCAATGGCATCACCGTATGAATCTGCACCGCTTTGGATCTATCCAACTCAAAGCTAAGCAATTGCTCTGCGATAGGGTTGATCTCCTGAACAAAGCCCTCGGCATCCACTACTAATACACCGTCAGCAACACTTTTTGCAGTACTATCGAAAAGCTGCCCACGGTTGATTAATTGCTCGATTTTGCGGCTGCTATCAGTACAGTCTCGGCACAGCAAGATCAGTTCAGCGGATTTATCTGCGCTGCGGAAAGACTGAATATCCAGACGTCTGGTTTGGCCCTCGGCGGTGGCCGCAAGAATATGACCAAGAGGACTCTGCGCGGATAGAATGGCAAGGGACTCACCAATATCACCTACCTCATCCATTGCATTGAGATCAGGGAAAATAACTCTGACAGAGCTGCCTTTTAACAGCGTCTGACTGTAACCCAGCAACTGCTCCGCGGCGGCACTGATACTCTGAATAACCCCCTTAGAATCGATGATCACCATAATGGCATTACTGTCAAAATTCAGCGGACGACCATATAGCCCCTGCTGTTCAGCAACCAGCCTGGCATTATCTTGCGCATAGGACAATGACGCTTCTAAACAGCCCGGGTCTGTTCGCCATTGCAGCTGAATTAATGCATAGATCGAATTGCCGTCGGGATAGGCTCGGATAGAGATAGCATTGAGTGCGGGGCCCTGCTTCAACTCTGCGCCAGCAGGTTTTTCAAAGGCTTGAGAGAACTGTTCCAGAAGAGTATTTTCTGCAGGTCTGGAGCATTGTTTGCGACCTACAAATGCCAGCACCTCATGGAGTTCCGACGCAAAAAGACTGCCGAGTAAACTGGGAAATAAGGCATAAAATCTCTTACCCTGAGACTGCCCGGCAGAAACCGAGCAGTACTGAGCAACTGTGGCATCGATCATCACCACTTTAAAGTTGTGGTCAACTACCATGACGCCACCTTTAGAGCGGCCAGCCATCAGTTCTCTGCTAAGTTCTTTAGTCAGCGATTGACCCAGCTTGTTAGCTAGCTCAACGCCTGTTCCCGAACCAATTCCATCTGCGCTCAAGACGTCTGTCATCTGCGTCTAACCTTGGGAGAGTAACTCCCGTAAATCAATGATCGCCGCATTAGCGCGGCTGATATAAGAGGCCATAACCAATGAGTGATTAGCTAACACACCAAAGCCTTCACCATTAACAATCATAGGGGCATGCACGGGCTGCTGAGTCATTTCCAATTCGCGGATAATCTGCCGGACACTGGCGACAGCGTTCTTCTTGGCCAACACATCGGCGAAATCAATTTCAATAGCCTGTAGAAAATGTAGCAGAGCCCAAGAAGTACCGCGAGCTTCGTAAAACACATTGTCGATCTGTAGCCAGGGAGTTTTTATCTCTAACTCTTGAGGAGCTGCAGTGGACTGGACCGCACCGGCAGCGCCGGCTAGATCTATATTAATGCGCCGCTGACCGACACTGGCAGAGAGCCGCTGAGATAAACTACCCAGACGGGTTTCGACGGTAGCCAGCCAATAGCGCAGATTGTCGGCACGGGCATAGAACTGAGCATCGTAGACCTGTTCGTCTCCCAGACGCTGCAGATAACCACTTAGATAATTGCGGCCATCGGCATATTCACTCTCAGGCCAGGGCACAGCCCAACTTCTGTGGTCAACATTAAACCTGGGCTCGGCTAGAGCCAGATCGCGATCCTCTGTCGATTGAGACTGGGAGCGACTAAAAGATTCACGCAGTGCTTTGCTCAGATCGCGAACCTGAACCAGGACACCAAACTCCCAGCTGGGCAAATTATCCAACCATAGGCCCGGAGGAGAAATATCATTGGCCAGATAGCCGCCCCGCTTATGCAGGACGACATCAATAGCTTTGATAAGAGTAGAAGTAGTGGCTGCGCCAATGACTGGCTGCCCGGACTCGCCATTATTTGCATTGGTGATCTGCCGCACATCAAACTGGCCCGGCTCATTGCTCCAGTGCCAGCCCAGCAGCAGCAAAACAACGAGCACGAAAAGCGAAGAAATTAGGCTGTAGCGAAGACCTTTTGGCGCTCGCTCACCGACATAATCCTCGGAGATGGTTTCGCTAATATCATTGTAAGAGCGGCTCCATTTCCCTTTTAGCCAATCAAACAGTTTCATTAATGATCGTGCTTCGCCATGGGAGGCGCCTTGAGGCTGCGAACGTCAGCGCTGAATTCAACTGAACCGCATTGATCTGTATTGAACTGAAGCTGCGTAACTTCTCCAGCGACAACTTTCTGCTCAACATTAAACAACATGATATGCAGACTGCCCGGTTTAAAGGTCACTGTCTCACCGGCTGGCAGAACTACGCCACCATCGACTGGTCTCATACGCATCATTCCATCCTGGTGGAGATGTTCGTGAAACTCAAGACGATTAGACAGCGGCGAACTGGCCCCAATAACCTTGCAGTCTTCAGTGCCGTGATTAGTTATAGTAAGAAAGCCCGCGGTGGTGTTGCGCCCGGGGGGCATAGTGCGAATATAGGCTCCGCTGACATGCAAGTTCTGAGCTACCTCTGTTTGGGCCGACAGTACGGGCTCCAGTAACAAAAATTGGGCGGCTAGGATAACGGCTAAACTGGTAGATTTTTTCATAGGTTCCCTCAGGTAAACTATAGCATGTGGCCACAGAGAATGACCGACTTACTGGGTTATTTTTAGCCCCACAAGAGGGCAAAATGTTAAAGTGGCGGTCGGTAGCCCAAATCCATGCCTTGCCGTATAGACAGTGTACGAAAAAAGATTATCAAAGGATGACTATGAATAAACTGCTTAAGAAAAGTTTGTGGCTGCTAGCCTGCCTGACAATCAGCCTGCCGTCCCTTGGGCAAGCTGCTCTCACTAAAGGCTTACAGAGCAGCGGCAGCACTTTTTTCGCACAGAATAGCAGCGCGGAATTTTTGCCTGTGGAGCAGGCTTATCAGCTTGCAGTCACCGTCGAAGAGAACCAGCTGTTGCTAAACTGGACCATTACCGACGGCTACTATCTTTACCGCGATCGCTTCAAATTCAATGCAGTCGACCCCAGTAGTCAGTTACAGCAACCAATATTCCAGACCGGCAAAGTAAAATGGGACGAATATTTTGAGGCTGATCTGGAAGTTTACTACTACAACACATTGGTCAGCCTGCCATTTAGTACGGCAGCACAGCAAATCGAAATACAAATTGAATCCCAGGGCTGCGCTGACGCAGGGCTCTGCTATCCACCCTACAAACAATGGCTAACCGTTGACCTTAGCTCAGGTAACGTTGAAGTCAGCAGCAAACCTTCAACCTCCGCTCGCACTGGCAACGCAGCCAAACCGTCAGATAATGAACAGATGTCACTGGCCTGGATACTACTCTTTGCCTTGGCTGGAGGCATGATTCTAAATCTGATGCCCTGCGTATTCCCAGTGCTTTCAATCAAAGCCCTGAGTTTTACCCAAAATCATCAGTCAGACAAAAGCAAGCAGATCCATGGTCTGGCCTATACCGCAGGCGTGGTCTCAAGCTTTGTTGGCATCGCTATGGTTATGTTAATACTGCGCTCTGCTGGAGAAGCTATCGGCTGGGGCTTCCAGCTGCAGTCTCCGGCTTTTATTATCGGCTTAATCTATCTGTTCTTTGTTATGGGTCTGGCATTTTCCGGCTATGTCGAAATTGGGGCCGGACTAATGTCCGTCGGCCAGTCCTCTTCGAGTAATGAGCAGAGCCTGACCTCCTCCTTTTTGACTGGCGTATTGGCAACCACAGTCGCCAGCCCCTGCACCGCACCGTTTATGGGGCCGGCACTGGGCTACGCGGTATCTCAGTCCTCCGGCACTGCACTGCTGGTATTCGCATTCCTGGGACTAGGTATGGCCCTGCCCTTTATTCTGCTCACATGGATTCCCGGCCTCAGCCAGCGACTGCCAAAACCGGGACAGTGGATGGATACTTTTAAACAGTTTTTGGCGTTCCCACTCTATCTAACGGCAGTTTGGTTGCTATGGGTTGCCGGTCGCCAGACTAGCATCGATGTTGCCGCAACCGTGATTATTGGTCTAGTGCTTATCGCCATGGCAATCTGGCTGTGGAAACTCGGCTCTGCAAAGCAGTCCGGCAAACTTAGCCCAAGCAAATTTCTAGCTGTCGCCT
This sequence comes from uncultured Pseudomonadales bacterium, assembly GCA_943788875.1. Classification (GTDB taxonomy): domain Bacteria; phylum Pseudomonadota; class Gammaproteobacteria; order Pseudomonadales; family Porticoccaceae; genus HTCC2207. The sequence continues at coordinate 42,559 of CALSSA010000012.1, forward strand.
GCTTGGCCGCAGCCATCGCTGTACCTTGGCTGGCCATGTCAAAGGACGATCAGCCACAGCGCTGGGAAGCCTATTCTCCAGAGCGCCTCAGCCAACTGCGCGCTGAAGGCAAGGCGGTATTTATAAACCTCACTGCAGACTGGTGCATCACCTGCTTGGCCAATGAACGGGTTGCCCTGAGCTCCGCCGCGTTCTACCAAACGCTAGATGTCAATGACATTACCTATCTTAAAGGGGACTGGACAGACAGCGATCCAGAGATCACAGAGCTGCTTAATCAATATCAACGCAGCGGCGTACCTTTATATTTACTCTTCCCCACGGGAGAGGGAAAAGCGCAGATATTGCCGCAAATTTTGCTCGAAACCACAATATTAGAGCTGCTGGATAGCGTTAATTAGTTTTTAGCGTCTTTTAAGGCCACAATTACCGAACTTAATGCTTTTTTCCTCGAACTTCGTTATATATGCGTTGTTCTGTAGGGATTAGGTCCCGAAAAACCACTAACTCGTCAATAAAAAGCACTAAAAAACCAACAACCCCGAAGAAAATACCAGTAAAACAACATCAAATTCCTCTAAGTTCGTCGAAAATCATATTTTTCTGCAATTTATGGACAGCCTGTCTCTTTTAGTGCAGACTGCGGCTAACTTAGCTCACCCCTGAGATTCATTATGTCGACCATACTTCTTTTGCACGGCCCCAATCTAAACCTGCTGGGCACCAGAGAACCTGAGATATACGGTGGTGACAGCCTCGAACAGATCAATCAGCAGTTAATGGATACGGCAATCTCCGCAGGTCATCATCTGCTAGCCCTGCAAAGCAATGCTGAATACGAGCTTATTCAACGCATTCACGATGCCAAACAGGAAGGGGTTAACTTTATTATCATCAACCCCGGCGCCTTTACTCACACCAGTATCGCCTTGCGCGATGCCCTGCTTGGGGTAGAAATCCCCTTTGTAGAAGTGCATCTGTCCAATGTGCACGCCAGAGAAGAGTTTCGCCGCCACTCCTATTTTTCCGATGTTGCTGAAGGCGTAATCTGCGGCTTCGGTGCGCAAAGTTACCATCTCGCTCTGCACGCTGTGCTGAGCAAGCTTGACCACTAATTAGAATTGACCGAGAGACCAGAATGGATATTCGTAAAGTTAAGAAGCTGATAGAGCTACTTGAAGAATCAAATATAAATGAATTAGAGATCACTGAAGGTGAAGAGTCTGTGCGCATCAGTCGCGGGGGCCCAGTGGCCTATGCTGCGGCACCAATGCCAGTGCCGGCCCCAGCGCCCGCCCCTGTAGCACAGGTAGCAGCGCCAGTCGCAGAAGCTCCAGCAACTGATGAACTGGTCGGCCATGTGGTGCGATCACCCATGGTAGGCAGCTTTTACAGCTCTCCTGCACCGGGCTCAGCCAGCTTTGTCACTGTAGGTCAGACAGTAGCCTCCGGTGATGTTCTATGCATTATCGAAGCGATGAAGATGATGAACCAGATTGAAGCAGATAAAGCCGGCACCATTGGAGCTATTCTGGTTGAAGATGGCGAACCTGTTGAATTTGATCAACCTATTTTCACCATTATTTAAAGCCTGTCAGGAACTGAATCATGCTCGACAAAGTGCTTATCGCCAACCGCGGTGAAATCGCCCTACGAATCCTTCGCGCCTGCAAAGAGTTAAATATTAAAACTGTTGCAGTGCACTCTAAGATCGACGTAGCTCTAAAACATGTAAAACTCGCAGATGAAGCTGTATGCATCGGCCCCAACCCCTCGCCGCAGAGCTATTTAAATGTGCCAGCGATCATCAGCGCCATGGAAATTACCGGCGCAGAAGCCGTGCATCCGGGCTATGGTTTTTTAGCGGAGAATGCTGACTTTGCCGAGCAGGTCGAAAACAGCGGTTTTACCTTTATAGGGCCAACCGCAGAAGTTATTCGCACTATGGGCGATAAAGTGGCCGCCATTAAAACAATGAAAGCTGCAGGCGTTCCCACAGTGCCAGGCTCAGACGGCCCTTTATCCGATGACCCGCAGTTCCTGAAAAACACTGCATTGCGTATCGGCTACCCGGTGATTATTAAAGCCGCAGCTGGTGGTGGTGGCCGAGGTATGCGTGTGGTCGAAAACGAACAGACCCTGCTCAATGCTGTAAGCATCACCAAAACTGAAGCCGCAGCTGCCTTTGGTGATGGTACTGTGTATATGGAAAAGTTTTTACAGAACCCAAGACATGTTGAGGTACAGGTGCTGTCAGACGGTCAGGGCAGCGCCATCCATCTGGGTGATCGCGACTGCTCACTGCAGCGCCGCCACCAAAAAGTGATTGAAGAAGCCCCTGCTCCAGGCATTCCTGAAGATGCTCGACAAGCTGTATTTGAAAGCTGTGTTAAGGCCTGTATTCAGATCAACTATCGCGGCGCTGGTACTTTTGAGTTCCTCTATGAGGACGGCAATTACTACTTTATCGAGATGAACACCAGGGTTCAGGTTGAGCATCCAGTGTCCGAGATGATTACTGGTGTCGACATTATTAAAGAGCAATTGCTGATTGCCAGCGGCAGGCCTCTGAGCTTTAAGCAGGAAAATATTATTTTTCGAGGCCACAGCTTTGAGTGCCGTATCAATGCCGAAGATCCGGTGAGTTTTCTGCCTCAGCCCGGCACTATTCTGGCCTATCATGCGCCCGGAGGTAATGGTGTGCGCGTTGATTCCCATATCTACAATGGCTACAGCGTGCCGCCCAACTACGACTCACTGATCGGCAAAGTTATTACCTATGGTCGAGATCGCGACTCGGCACTGTCCAGAATGCGCAATGCTCTCGACGAGATGGTCATTGATGGCATCAAGACGAATATTGAGCTGCATGAGAACCTGGTGAGAGATCCGGAGTTTAAAAAAGGTGGTGTTAATATTCACTACCTTGAGAAAAAGCTCGGTCTCTAGGCCAGATGCCATCCCAATGGGTTCAGCTGCAGACTGAAGTCTCCCGCCAGCATAGCGACTTAACTGAAGATGCCATGCTGGAGGCCGGAGCCCTGTCAGTAACTCTGGAGGATGCCGCAGATCAGCCGATTCTGGAACCTGGCGTTGGTGAAACACCACTCTGGGATCAATGTATAGTCAAAGCGCTGTTCCCTGCTACAGTAGATACAGACCTGATAAGCGAGCAACTGCAAATAAACCTGCAGTCAGAGTTACGCTGGGAACTGCTGGAAGACAAAGACTGGTCCCAAGAATGGAAAAAATATTTCCAGCCGCGCAAGTGCGGTGACCGGTTGTGGATCTGCCCCAGCTGGACTGAGGTGCCAGATCCAGATGGCTTCAACCTGATGCTGGATCCGGGACTGGCTTTCGGTACCGGCAGTCACCCCACTACACATCTTTGTCTGCGCTGGCTGGACCAGCAGAATCTGGCTGGCAAAATCGTTATTGACTATGGCTGTGGTTCCGGCATTTTAGGTATTGCGGCCCTGCTGTTAGGCGCCGAAAAAGTCATCGCCATCGACAATGATCCCCAGGCCCTGCTTGCCAGTCGAGACAATGCCCAGCGCAATCAGATTGCCGATCAGCGCCTAATTACCTGCCTGCCAGATGCTATCCCAGAGGGTATTCTCGGCGATGTCATGCTGGCCAATATACTCGCGGCACCTTTAATAGAATTAGCCCCCAATATTAGCAACCTCACTGAGGCCAACGGACTGCTTTGCCTATCCGGCCTTCTTGAATCCCAGATTGAGGATGTGTCCGCCCCCTATCAGGCCTACTTTGACTTTGACAGTCCCGGCATTGAAGATGACTGGGCACAGCTATCTGCGCGCAAAACTCGCCACTGAGCTTTACCCTCGGTATAGGGTTCAATGCTGCTAAACTCATTACTCGAACCCACTAGCAAAACTGAGCCGCAAATAAATGCCCCGGAAAATCAATGTCTGACATTGTCACCCGCTGCCCCGAGTGTAATATTGCATTTCGCGCCGAGCCCAGCCAGCTATCTGCTGCCGCTGGCCTGGTGCGCTGCGGCACCTGTCTGGCGGTATTCAATGCCGTAGAACATATCGAACAACCCGGCTCAGATACAATCAATGTCGACTATCTACCCTACGTGCTTGATAAGTTCGAAGATCTAGGCGAGGCCACAGACCAGCTCGAGGAACAATTAAATAGCGTATTGGACGGGCGACTCGAGCAAGAAATTGATCATGAAATAATGGATACCGAACTGGTTAGCAGCGCTGAAAATCACGGTAAATTCGGCGATATGCTTGGCCAGATACTGGAAGACTCCGTGAGCGATCAAGCTGATTTACCCAATCCCTTTACTCTCGATGAAGCATTAACCCAGCCTGAGGTTGAGAGTACCAGAAGCAGGCTCCCTGCTTTTGCCGCATTGCTGCTGGCCCTCTCTGTGTTGGCCGCGGCGCTTGTTTACGTCAACAGTGCGCGGCTCAGCTTAAACCCTCAATATCGCTCGTCACTGGAAATCCTGTGCCAGCATGCCGGATGCGCTATGGCCGAATACCGCAACCTGACTGAGATCGAGGTGACGCAATTGACAATGCTCAGTCACCCGCAGCTGACGGGCAGTATTAGTATGCAGTTGCTAGTTACTAATCGCTCAGCGCACAGCCAGCGCTTTCCCAAGCTTAAAATAGTATTTACTGATTTAGAGCAGCAGCCAGTGGCTCAGCGCATTATCCCAGCCGCTGAGTACCAGCTAAAACAGCCTGCACAGAGCAGATTGATGAAGCCCGGTCAACAGACCAGAATTGATATGCAGCTGGTCGACCCTGGCCCAGCTGCAATCAACTACTCCATCAAACTACTCGACTAAAACTAACTGCTACAGAATAGATTATTTGCGCTTTTCCTGACCAACCAGGCCACAGGGATATAAAATACAGTGTTTTTTCAATTGATCACTTTTTAATCAGCTATCCAAAGGGTAGAATGGCCGGCCTGTTTTATTACTGACCCTCGGGATTCGCTTGTTCAATATTGGACCCTATCAGATTGACCGCAAAACCATTCTAGCCCCCATGGCTGGCGTGACAGATCTGCCATTCCGCCGACTCTGCCGAGAAATGGGAGCAGGGCTGGTGGTATCAGAAATGGTCGCGGCGGATCCCAGTACCTGGGATACCAGAAAATCCCGCCTGCGTATTCAGTTTGGTGATGAGCCCGCACCCAAATCAGTGCAGATTGCCGGCTATGACCCGCAGATGATGGCCGAAGCCGCCCGCTTCAATGTGGCTCAGGGTGCAGAGATTATTGATATAAACATGGGTTGTCCGGCGAAAAAAGTCTGCAAACGTGCAGCAGGTTCCGCCCTGCTGCAGGACCCGCAACTGGTGGATGATATTTTGCAGGCAGTGGTCGCGGCAGTTGATGTGCCTGTTACCTTAAAAATACGTACCGGCTGGGATCGCCACAATCGCAACGGATCAACTATAGCCAAAATTGCCGAACAGGCTGGCGTAGCCGCTCTTGCAGTACATGGCCGCACTCGCGCCTGTCGATTTGTCGGGGAAGTGGAGTATGACACTATCGCGGAGGTGGTCGAGGCTGTATCCATGCCGGTGATTGCCAATGGCGATATCACAACGCCGCAAAAAGCCGTTGCCGTGCTCGAACACACTGGCGCTGCTGCAGTAATGATTGGTCGCGGCGCTCAGGGTAACCCGTGGATTTTTAACCAAATTAATCATTATCTCGACCAAGGCGAACTGTTAGCGCCGCCAAGTACTGAGGAAATCGGTGTAATGATGGCCCGCCATCTGCAGGCGCTGCACAATTTTTACGGCGAAGTTGGCGGCGTACGGATCTCTAGAAAACATATTGGCTGGTACAGCAGCGAACTCGCGGGAGGCAAAGAGTTTACCCAACATTTTAATAAGCTCGAGTCCCGACTTCATCAACAGGAATTTCTCCATCAGTTTTTCCTTAATGTTATCAATCAGGAACAAGCGGCATGAATTCTGCGGAACAAAACCAACAACAAACAGCGGAACAGGTCCCAGCATCAACGCCCAGTGAAAACTACAGCAGCCAATCACTGCGCTACAGTGTCGCCGAGGCGATGCAGCGTTATTTTGCCGATCTTGATGGTCAGGAAACCCGCGACCTCTACGATCTGGTGATGGCCGAAGTTGAGCCACCACTGCTGAGCGCGGCGATGAACTACACACGCCAAAACCAGAGTAAAACTGCTGAATTGCTGGGTCTCAATCGCGGCACTCTGCGCAAAAAATTAAAACAATATAACCTTCTGTAATCACCTTCTGTACTCGAGGACTCCATGAGCGATCTAAGAAAAATTTCCCGCGCACTAATTAGTGTTTCCGATAAGACTGGCATTGTTGACTTTGCCCGCGCCCTGACCGAGCAAGGTGTAGAACTGCTCTCAACAGGCGGCACATATCGTCTGCTCAGTGAACATGCTATTGCAGTTACCGAGGTATCTGATTACACCGGTTTCCCTGAGATGATGGATGGCCGGGTAAAAACATTACACCCAAAAGTCCATGGTGGCATTTTGGGTCGCCGCGGTCAGGACGATGCGGTGATGACTGAACATGGCATCAAGCCCATTGATATGGTGGTGGTCAACCTGTACCCGTTTGCTGCCACAGTGGCAGACCCCAGCTGTGATTTGCCAACAGCTATTGAAAATATTGATATTGGCGGCCCAACCATGGTGCGCTCGGCGGCAAAAAATCATAAAGATGTAGCCATTGTGGTTAATGCCAGCGACTACATAACCGTTATTGACGAAATGCAGGGTAATGGCGGTCAGCTAAATTACGACAGCAGATATCAGCTGATGGTAAAGGCCTTTGAGCATACCGCAGGCTATGACGGCATGATTGCCAACCATTTTGGTGCGCGCAATACTGCCAATGAGAAACGGGACTTCTCTGACACCTACAACGTGCAGTATTTTAAAACTCAAGAAATGCGCTATGGCGAGAACCCTCACCAAAAAGCAGCCTTCTACACCGAAGCCAACCCAGTAGAGGCCAGTGTGGCAACCGCCAAACAGCTACAGGGTAAAGAGCTTTCATTTAACAATATTGCAGATACAGATGCGGCGCTGGAATGTGTTAAGCAATTTGATCAACCCGCCTGTGTCATTGTAAAACATGCCAACCCCTGTGGCGTTTCGGTTGCAGTGGATATTGCCACAGCCTACCAACTGGCTTTTGCTACAGACCCAGAATCTGCCTTTGGCGGCATTATCGCCTTTAACCGCGAGTTAGATGCAGCCACAGCAGCGGCGATCTGCGAAAAACAATTTGTTGAAGTGATTATTGCACCCTCAGTGGCCGCGGATGCCGTGGAAGTGGTTGCAGCTAAAAAGAATGTACGCCTGTTGGAGTGCGGTACCTGGGGCTCCGACCGCCCTCAGGACTTCGACTACAAACGCGTCAATGGCGGACTGCTGATTCAGGACCGAGACAATGGCATGATTACCGAGCAGGACCTCAAGATTGTGTCTGAACGCACTCCCTCCGAGGCGGAAATGGCCGATATGCTATTTGCCTGGAAAGTGGCCAAGATGGTGAAGTCCAATGCCATTATTTATGCCAAAAACAATCAGACCATAGGTGTGGGCGCTGGCCAGATGAGCCGTATTAATTCCGCACGCATTGCCGGTATTAAAGCCGAGCATGCCGGGCTTGAAGTCAAAAGCGCAGTAATGGCCTCAGATGCATTTTTCCCGTTCCGCGATGGTATTGACAACGCAGGTGCTGCTGGCATCAGCTGCATTATTCAGCCCGGTGGATCAATGCGTGATGATGAAGTCATCGCCGCTGCCAATGAACATGGCATGGCGATGGTGTTTACTGGCATGAGACATTTCAGACACTAGAAAACCAGGCATCCCTGCCACAGGGAACCCAGCTATAGGGAATCGAGCTTAGTCAGTTTAAACGCGGCGAGGGCTCTTTCCCTGGACTCCTTGATATCGACAATAGGTGCCGGATAGTTGGCGCCTATTTCAACCCCAGCAGCGCGAAGAATCTCTGCCGGTGCAAGCCAGGGCGCGTGGATATATTTAGCCGGCATCTCAGCCAACTCTGGCACATAGCGACGAATATAATCTCCCTGCTTATCAAATTTTTCACTCTGGGTGATGGGGTTAAAAATTCTAAAGAATGGAGCAGCGTCAGCACCACAACCAGCAATCCACTGCCAGCTTGCACTATTGGCAGCCAAGTCCGCATCAACTAGACAGTCCCAAAACCACTCCTCCCCGCGATGCCAGTGAATCAGTAGATTCTTAACCATAAACGAGCCCACCACCATACGCACTCGATTGTGCATATAGCCAGTGTTATACAGCTCGCGCATACCTGCATCGACGAGGGGATATCCGGTGCGCCCCTGTTGCCAGGCGCTTAACTCGGCAGCCGTATCTGGCGCCCATGGAAACGCATCGAAGCGTTGCTGCAGATTATCTTTGGGCAGCTGGGGAAAATGATAAAGCAGATAATGGGAGAACTCACGCCAGCCCAGCTCACTTAAAAAGGTATCTATGCTGGCTTCATTATTAACCAACGCCGCCGCATCTGAGGCCCGGTGCCAGGCAGTATTAGTCGAGATCTGACCAAAATGCAGATAGGCTGAGAGTCTTGATACATTAGCTTTGTTGGGGAAATTGCGGCCTTCGCGATAGTCTTCAAGCTCCGCCAGTACAAATTCATCCAAGCGGTCCTGAGCCGCTGTCTCACTAATATCCCATCTTTCCTTCATTTCCCTATCCCAAGGAATATTCGGCAGAAGCTGCAGGCTATCTAAGGAAACTGAGTCCTTACTTATTGGCCATGCACGTAGATTAGCAGGAGTCGATAATGGTCGTCTGGGGGGCGTTTTGGACAGACATCCGCGTCGATAATAGGGGGTAAAAACCTTGTAGGGGGTCTCATCTTTTTTAAGCACCTGCCAGGGTTCCCAAAGCAAGGAACCATTAAAACTATCCACCTGAATATCAAGTTCTTTTAGCTCAGCCTTGATGTTGCCGTCGCGGGCGATACGCCAGGGTTCATAACAGCGATTCCACACCACGGCGGCTGCAGATGTCTGTTCTACAAGCTGGCGTAGAACCTGCTGAGGGTCACCCTGAAAAATATTTAACTTGCCTGCCAGAGACTGGTTGAGACTTTCAAGAGCATGGTGCAGCCACCAGCGACTGGCACCGCCCATAGCCCATTCCCCAGCATTGTTATCATCGAGGATATAGACGGGAACGATGTCTCCGTTTTCACAGGCGGCAGATAATGCTGGATTGTCAGCTAGGCGTAAATCCTGACGAAACCAGACAATGGTGGGGTAGTGAGACTTATTGGAGGCTGAGATAACGGCAGACCTATTATTTATATTGTTGTTCAGAATACGATAACCCGATTGCTTTAGATTGTCGCGGTTTAATATTACTCGCCAGTCCTTAGACGGTTAAGACAGCTGCTTTTTGTCCTCTGGTGTAAATACGCCAGTATCACAGTCTGGTATAATTCTCGACTTAATAAACAGCTGGAATACGATTGATGAATGTACTGGTTATTGGCTCTGGTGGGCGGGAACATGCACTGGCTTGGAAAGCGGCGCAAAGTGAAGATGTAGAAAAGGTGTTTGTTGCCCCGGGTAATGCAGGTACAGCCATAGAACCCAATATCAAAAACCTTGATCTGAAAGTAAATGACTTTCAGGGGCTGGCTGAATTTGCCGCCAGCAATCAGGTCGGTTTGACCATTGTGGGTCCAGAGCAGCCGCTGGTGGATGGTATCGTCAATTATTTTCAGGGCCTTGATCTGCCTATTTTTGGACCGTCTCAGGGCGCAGCTCAGCTGGAAGGCTCCAAAGCCTTCACCAAGGATTTCCTCGAGCGCCATCAGATTCCAACTGCCGCCTATGGCAACTTCACCGATATAGACGAGGCCATGGCCTACCTACACAAAGTGGGCGCGCCCATTGTAATTAAAGCTGACGGTCTGGCTGCGGGTAAAGGGGTTATTGTCGCCATGACTATGGCGGAAGCTGAAGCCGCGGTCGAGGATATGTTAGCCGGCAATGCCTTTGGTGAAGCCGGCCATCGAGTGGTAATAGAAGAATTTTTGGATGGCGAAGAAGCTAGCTTTATTGTCATGGTCGATGGAGTCAATGTACTGCCCATGGCCACCAGTCAGGACCACAAGCGCGCCGGCAATGGTGACACTGGTCCAAACACCGGCGGTATGGGAGCCTATTCTCCAGCACCTGTCGTCGACAACATTATTTACCAGCGGGCAATGGATGAGGTTATTTACCCCACGGTAAAAGGTATGGCCGCTGAGGGCAACGATTACACTGGCTTTCTATATGCCGGGCTGATGATTATGGCCGATGGCACCCCCAAAGTTATCGAGTATAACTGCCGCTTTGGCGACCCGGAAACCCAGCCGATTTTGCTGCGCCTACAGTCTGATCTGGTTGCCCATTGCTTGGCTGCGCTATCCGGTGATTTGGATAAACAGCAAGCAAAATGGGATCCGCGACCAGCGGTCGGCGTTGTCTTAGCCGCTGGCGGCTACCCCGGTGCCTATAGTGGCGGCGATATTATTACAGGCCTGAGGTCGGCGGCAGCTGATGTCGATGGTGCCAAGGTGTTTCACGCTGGCACCAAACAGGATGGGGACGCTATTGTCACCAGCGGTGGCCGAGTACTCTGCGCTACAGCGATGGGAGATTCAGTTTCCGAGGCTCAGCAAAAAGCCTATCAACTCGCCTCAGAGATTGACTGGAATAATATGTATCTCAGGAATGATATTGCATGGCGCGCTATTGAGCGGGAAGAGAATAGCTAGACGATAAAGCTGCGGCGACCGGTTAAAGGCAATAATAAGGATTCCTATGGATCATCCCTTTTTCAGCTTTGATATTCCCTTTGCATCTTTTAGTGCATCCCATTGGTGGACATTGGCCGCCTTTGTCCTGATATTGGCGCTGACAATACGGGTAGGTCAAAAACTCAGCCCCAATCAAAACCTTTGGCTGGGAAGGGTAATTGCCATCTTCCTGTCTATTACTGTGGTTATTTTCTCTTGGATTCACAGTGCCAACGGCCTGTTTAACTATAAGGTAGATCTACCTCTCTCAATCTGTAACCTGTTCGCTCTGCTGGCGCCGCTGCTATTTTGGAAGCCCAATTTCAGGCGCTTTGAGATGATTTATTTTCTAGTACTGTGCGGAACATTTCAGGCGATGCTGACACCAGACCTCTATGCCGGTTTTCCCAGCTATGGTTTCTTTAAATACTGGATTGTCCATGGCGGATTGGTGATTCTGGTGATTCATCATCTGCTGGCTTTCCAACTTATTCCCCAAGCCAAAGGTATGGTGCGGACATTTGTCTGGCTAAATGTCTATTTACTGGCACTGGTGCCGGTAAATCTAATTTTGGATGCCAATTATTTTTATATGATGGAAAAACCTATCAATCCGTCGATATTGGATTATTTTGGCGACTGGCCATTTTATATTCTGGTGTGTGAAGTATTGGCCATGGGCTTTTTTGCCATTGCCTACGTACCTATTTTAGTAGGCAAGAAATACTTTTCCAAAGCGACTACAATTGCAACTGACGAACCCACAGATAGATAACATGGCAAATCGACAACTCTCAGGTCTTGACCGAATTTTAACCCAGCTGGATCAGGGCTTGCGCACTGTTCTGGGCAATGCTCCTGCGCCACAGCGAGCCTCACCGGCCGTTGAGCTCACTGAGTCGGAGCTATCTGATCAGGAGCGCCAGCATGCTCTAGGGCTAATGCGAGTAAATCACGCAGGGGAAGTCTGCGCTCAGGCTCTGTATCAGGGCCAGGCACTGACTGCCAAGCTGCCCGAAGTGGGTGAGCAAATGGAGCATGCTGCCGCAGAAGAAATTGACCATCTGGCCTGGTGTGAACAGCGTATCCATGAGTTGGGCGGGCGCACCAGTGCACTAAATCCACTGTGGTATGCCATGTCTTTTGGCATTGGGGCCGGGGCCGGTTTTATTAGCGATAAACTCAGTCTCGGCTTTGTGGCTGCGACTGAAGATCAGGTCTGTGATCATTTGCAGCAACATCTCGAGGAATTGCCGGCCAATGATCAAAAAAGCCGCGCTATTGTTGAGCAGATGCTCGAAGATGAAGCGCGACACGCCCAATCCGCGCTGGATGCAGGAGGCCATCAGTTTCCTGCACCTATCAAAAAACTGATGACCTTGGTTTCCTCTGCCATGACCGGCAGTAGTTATCGACTGTAGTTACCTTTGTTTGGCAACGCTGCCGCTCTCGGCCTCAAGCGTTTTCTCCCAATCATGAATCAAGCCAACAATCTTATCTGACAACCAGCGGTGAATGCCGGAGCCGGATGTGCGCTTGTGTTGCAGTAACACCAATGAGATCGTACCTTTGTGAGGCAGGTCTGCTGGATAGGGCTTGCGCACAATACGATACATTTCACGTTCCATAGTGAGACCATGTTTGGCGGCCACCATCAGACAGTCCGTACCACAGACAGTTTCTACTGCAGTCATCAACTGATTAGTCACCAGAGCTTTTTTGCGCTTGCGGCCCATATCTCGAAGAACTCGATCAAATCGTGCATCGGTGCGCGCACTGACGCGCTTGGCAATCAGCAGGTAATATTGCACAAAGGGATATTCCAGAATTTCATCCAAGGTGACGCGACTTTTTTCAGCAAGGGGATGGTCTTCTCTCATCCAGATAGACGGCGTAAAGTTAGCCAGGCTTCTGATGCTAATGTCTTCTGTCATGGTTTTTTCAATATCAATAGCAAAGTCCAGTACGCCTTCTGCCAGCTCACCCTCTACTGATGAATCAGTCTCACTGGAAATTGACAACACCACACCAGGCGCATGCTCAGTGACCACTTTGGATAATTGAGAGATCAGAGAAATGGCTACAAACTCAGGGACAGCAATACTAATCTCACCCACATAGGTAGCCGGATCAAACTCCCCCTCACTAACCATTTCCAAAATGCTATCCAACAATCTGGGCAACCGGGCCTGTAACTCCCGTGCTTTGGGGGTTGGTACAAGTTCATTGCCTGTGCGGGTAAATAATGGGTCATCGAGCTGATGTCTAAGCCGCTGCAATACGCGACTCATGGCGGGCTGAGTGATAAATAATCGTCCGGCTGCACGAGTCACGCTTTTCTCTTCAAGCAGGGCCTGCAGCGAAACCAGTAAATTGAGATCGAGTCGCGAAAGTTTCTGTAAATTCATTAAATTAAGCTCCATTACCAAAACGCATATTATTAATGCAAACAATGCATTTGGATTATGTCATAGGAATCTCTATATTGTCACCCATAGAGCAGTGGCTCTTAAATTTAACTAAGGAGATAGACATGACACTCGTATATTTAATGATAGGTTTTACTGGCCTCGCGGGTGCTGCAATTGCGAAAGATAGTTTCGCCAAGTTGGAAGCACCAGGACTCGAGGCTTCTGAGAAGTAAAACTCGACAGCAACACTGAGTTTTTATTTACAGATTTACCAAATTCGTAGTTTTAAAGTATTACCCCTCTTAATCCTTGCTATAGGATTTTTTACCGGGACCTGCCAAGGTCCCGTTTTTTTTGCCTGACCATTTTTAACGGTTAGTTTTGCATATTACCTAAACGCATGACTAGGATGCAAATAATGCATTTGATTTATAGGCAGCAGATTTCTAATATGCTCCTATTGAAAGAGAGACAGCAGTTTTAGAGAGGTGGCTAACAGCGGCTTCTCACATGTTTTACCCCTAACCCCTCTTTGTATTCCATTCAAAGAATTTTTTCAGGAGCCTGCCAAGGCTCCTTTTTTTTGCCTAAAATTTAGATACCAGCGGCCTCAATTACATAACTATGACTCATTTCAACACCAGCAGCTTCAAGCATTATAGAGGCGGAGCAATATTTTTCGGCTGACAGCTCAACGGCACGCTTAACCTGCGCTTCTTTAAGATTAACGCCAGTAACGGTAAACTTCAGATGTATCTTGCTAAACACTGCAGGTACCGCGTCGACTCGCTCTGCTTCGACCTCAGCCCTGCAATCAGTGACCTGCTGGCGGCCCTTTTGCAGCATGCTCATCACATCGAAGGAAGCGCAGCCACCAAGTCCTACTAAAATCATTTCCATTGGGCGCACGCCCATATTCCTACCGCCCTGCTCCGGCGCTCCGTCCATAACCACTGAATGGCCACTGCCGGATTCACCTAAAAACATCACACCGTCTACCCATTTTACTGTTGCCTGCATGACTCACCTTTACCCTATATGGCTGATTTTTGAGGCCGCAAAGATTAGCACAGACCGTTGCTGAAATTTCGTGCGCGACCAAAATATTTTTACTACTATTAGACACAGGGGTCGCAAATAACTGTTATATGTAGTGGTAACCACTCGCGGCTTATAAAAACCATATAAGGAGATACACATTGGCGCCTGCACCTCTTACCCCACATATAGACAATGTCGAAGAGTTCTTATCCCATTGCCACCGTCGTCGCTACCCCGCTAAAAGCACTATTATTTATGCCGGAGATCAGGGCGACACCCTCTACTATATAATCAAAGGATCAGTGACTGTCGTTATTGAAGATGATAGCGATGGCAAAGAAATGATTCTCGCTTACCTTAATCCCGGAGACTTTGTCGGTGAAATGGGTCTTTTTGACCAGGAGCATCGCAGTGCCTGGATTCGTACTAAGACCGAATGTGAAGTCGGCGAAATCAGCTATGGTAAGTTTGTCGAACTGGGCCATAAACACCCGGAATTCCTATTTGCCATCAGCAAGCAGATTGCCCAGCGCCTGCGAGATACTACTCGCAAGGTCAGTGACCTGGCCTTTCTTGATGTGACTGGCCGTGTCGCTCGCACTTTGCTTGACCTGTGCAGAGAGCCAGATGCCATGACCCACCCAGATGGAATGCAAATTAAGATCACCCGTCAGGAAATTGGCCGTATTGTTGGCTGTTCAAGAGAAATGGTCGGCCGGGTACTCAAAGATCTGGAGGAGCGGGAACTAGTCTCTGTGGCTGGCAAGACCATGGTGGTGTTCGGCACCAGATAAACCAGATGCTTTTTAGCTAAACATCTCTCGCAGCCGCTCGCCTGGCTCATCACTACGCATAAAGGCTTCGCCCACTAAAAACCCATTGACGTTGCGGTCGCGCATAGCGGCCACATCATCCCGATGATGAATGCCGCTCTCTGTAATCACAATTTTGCCGACGGGAATTTGCGCTAGCAATTGATAGGTGTTTTCCAGAGACACCTCGAAGCTGTGTAAATTACGGTTATTGATACCCACCATTGGGTTGTCCAGCTTGAGCGCAATCTCCAGCTCGGCTTTATCATGAACTTCTATCAGCACATCCATACCCAGAGATTGAGCCTCCTGATGCAACTGGTGCAGCTGGTCTTCGGAAAGTGCTGAAACAATTAATAAAATACAGTCTGCACCCATGGCACGAGCTTCGTAGATTTGGTATTGATCAATTATAAAATCTTTGCGAATTACAGGTAAGTCACAGGCCGCTCGCGCTGCCTGTAAATACTCATCGGCACCCTGGAAAAAATCCACGTCAGTTAGCACTGATAAACAGGCGGCACCCCCGGCAGCATAACTTGCAGCGATAGCTGCGGGATCAAAGTCTTCACGAATAACGCCTTTGCTGGGCGAGGCCTTCTTGATTTCAGCAATTACCGCAGATTCGCCAGCGGAAATCTTGGCGGCCATGGCCGCAGCAAAACCACGGGGCGCGGATGCTGAACTAGCTCGCACCAGCAGGTCTTCGGCTGAGACAACGGCGCTGCGCTCAGCGATCTCTTCGTGCTTTCGAGCAAGAATCTTTTTTAATATGGTGGGTGTATCTGAGCTCATGATGAAGTCCCTTAAATTTTAACCGTCTTGCTGAACCTGAGTGAAAGTCGCTAGGTCGTTTATTTTTGCCTTTGCCAAACCAGAGCCAATAGCATCCTGAGCCATAGCAACCGCCTGACCCAAGTCAGCAGCGCAACCCGCGACATAAAGTGCAGCTCCTGCATTAATCGCAATCAGATCTGCGGCTTTACTGGCATTGGCAGACTGTCTCTTGCCCAATGCATCAGTAATCAGTGCCAGTGACTGCTCGGCATTGTCCACCGCCAAACCCTCAAGACTCTGACGTTGAGTTAAGTAGTCTTCCGGGCTGATAATATATTCTCTGACGGCGCCATCCCGATATTCTGCAACAAAGGTTTGCTCAGCAATACTGATCTCATCGAGCCCATCGGCGGAATGGACAACCATAATATGCTCAGCACCCAGGCGGCCCAGAACCTCGGCCATAGGCTTGCACAGCTCTTTCTTGTACACACCAATTAACTGGCGAGTCACACCAGCCGGATTGGTCATAGGTCCAAGGATATTAAAAATAGTCCGCAACCCCAGCTCTTTGCGCGGGCCAATAGCATGTTTCATGGCACTGTGATGAGCAGGCGCAAACATAAAGCCAACACCAAGCTCTTCAACGCAGAGTGCTACCTGAGTCGGGCTGAGATTGAGATTAACCCCCGCGGCTTCCAGCAAATCTGCCGCACCGCTATTACTGCTGACGGAACGATTGCCATGCTTGGCAACCCGGCCACCGGCCGCGGCCACGACGAAGGTTGATGCCGTAGAGACATTAAATAAATTGGATTCATCACCCCCGGTGCCAACAATATCAACCAGATGCTCACCCGCGACCTGAACCCCTGTGGCCAGCTCACGCATCACTTCAACGGCGCCGGCAATCTCATCAATGGTTTCACCTTTGATACGCAGAGCAACCAGAAAAGCACCGATCTGTGCATCCCCAGCATTGCCTGTCATTATCTGGCGCATCACATCGCGCATCTCAGCAGAGCTCAGATGCTGTCCATTCACCACATTTTCTAAAGCTGTTTTGATATCCATAGATTAAGACTCCAGAAAATTTTGCAACAGGTCATGGCCATGCTGGGTAAGAATTGACTCTGGGTGGAACTGCACCCCTTCGATCGCAAGCTGGTTGTGACGCACGCCCATAATCTCATCAATTGAGCCATCTTCATTCTGAGTCCAGGCATTGACCACCAGACAATCGGGAATAGAGGATTGCTCTATGACCAATGAATGATATCTGGTCGCCTCAAACGGATTACTCAACCCTTTAAAGACGCCGGTATTATCGTGGTACATCATTGAGGTTTTACCATGCATAACCTGTTTCGCACGAATAATCTTGCCACCAAAGGCCTGTCCAATACTCTGATGTCCCAGACAGATACCCAGAATTGGAATTCGCCCAGCAAAGGTATTAATGCACTCGACACTTATACCCGCTTCATTTGGAGTACAGGGACCGGGAGAGATAACGATTTTTTCTGGCGCCAACTGCTCAATTTCGGAAATCGTAATTTCATCATTTCTATAAACCTGAACGTCAGCATTTAACTCAGCCAGAAACTGCACCACGTTGTAAGTAAAAGAGTCGTAGTTATCGATCATTAATATCATTTGGACTCTCCACTCGGCGCTTTGCACACCATTGCTGCAGCGCGTATAAGAGCTCGCGCCTTGTTCATTGTCTCTTCCCATTCCAGCTCGGGAACGGAATCGGCCACTACGCCAGCACCAGCCTGCACATGTAACATGCCATCTTTAATTACCGCTGTGCGAATGGCGATAGCCGTATCCATATTGCCATTCCAACCAATGTAGCCCACTGCTCCGCCATAGATCCCGCGTTTTACCGGCTCTAGCTCATCAATAATTTCCATAGCGCGAATCTTTGGCGCGCCGCTCAAGGTGCCAGCAGGCAAGGTAGCCTTGAGTACTTCCAGCGCGCCCATATCTTCAGTCACGTCACCGACCACATTAGACGTGATATGCATAACATGGGAATATCGCTCAACGACCATTTTCTCGGTCACTTCGACAGTGCCAGTCTTACTAATACGGCCAACATCGTTGCGGCCAAGGTCTATTAACATCAAATGCTCAGCAATTTCTTTGGGATCGGCGAGCATATCTTGCTCCAGAGCCTGATCCTCTTCCTCATTCTGGCCGCGACGTCTAGTACCAGCGATAGGCCTAACTGTAACCTGGCCATCTTCTAAACGAGCCAAGACCTCTGGGGAAGAACCTACAATATGGATGCCGTCTAAGTCCAGAAAGTACATGTAGGGAGAGGGGTTGAGCCGACGCAATGCACGATAAAGGTTGATGGGTGCTGCATCAAATGGCGCCGAAAGGCGCTGAGATGGCACAACCTGCATCACATCACCGGCTAAAACATAGTCTTTGACCCTGTCCACAGCAGCCATATAGTCTTGCTGGCCAAAGCTGGAAACAAAGGCGTCCTCTCTAATTCCTTCACCTGAAATATTCATCGGCGGTAACTCTGGCGCCGGCTGCGCCAGCTTGCTCTCTAGTTCATCTAAACGCGCCTCGGCCACCTCTAGGGCTCCAGGCTGTGCAGCATCCACATGAACAACCAGCATAATGGTGCCCGACAGATTGTCGAAGATCGCCACCTCGTCAGAAGCGAGCAGTAAAATATCCGGCGCGCCCAAATCGTCTTCAGCTGCAGTATTGGCCAGTCGGGGCTCGACAAATCGAACCGTATCATAGCCAAAATAACCCACCAGGCCGCCAGTAAATCGGGGCAGATCCGGCAGCACAGGCATACTGAAAAGTTGGCGAAAACGCTCAACCTCAGCCAGGGGGTCGCTGGTAGTGCGGTTAACCATTGGCTTGCCATCGCGGATGATTTCAAGACGGTTGCCGTAGACCTTGAGCAGCGTCGAGGTCTGCAGCCCGATCAACGAGTAGCGGCCCCATTTCTCGCCGCCCTGCACCGATTCGAACATATACGAGTTGGCGCCGAAGGCGAGCTTTAAATAAACACTGAGGGGGGTTTCTAGATCAGCCAGCACTTCTCGAGTGACTGGAATACGATTGAAATTTTGGCCTGCCAGCTTGGCAAATTCTTCCGGGGTCATGATAGTTTCCTTGAACAGTTTGATTTATACAGGTGCGCGATGCACGGAGGCGACACTAGCTGCACCATCGCCACCACGGCTGGATATAATCAAACTGTAAAAAACTAATGGCTCTCAAGACCCATCTCCTGACATTAAGCCAGCATTGTAATCAAATTACGGTTTTCAGTAAATTAGCCAGCTGAGGCCAATTGTTCACGCATTTTATCAATCACAGCCCGATAGTCTGGCTGACTAAAAATGGCCGAGCCTGCAACGAAGGTATCAGCTCCTGCTGCGGCCACCTCAGCAATATTATTAACTCCAACGCCGCCATCGACCTCTAGACGAATATCATAGCCACTGGCATCAATCATCTGGCGAGCCTGTTTTAATTTATCCAATGTTGAGGGGATAAATTTTTGCCCGCCAAAACCGGGGTTTACAGACATTAACAGTAGCATATCCATTTTATCCATCACCCATTTCGCAACATCCAGACCGCTGCCGGGGTTTAAAACCAGACCGGCTTTGCAGCCTAGGTCTCGCACCAGCTGTAATGAACGATCAATATGATTGGAGGCTTCTGGATGGAAAGTGATATAGGTTGCGCCTGCATCAGCAAACATACGAATCAAGTCGTCCACTGGCTGCACCATCAGATGCACATCGATTGGTGCCGTTACACCATGGTCCCGAAGCGCCTTGCACACCATTGGCCCAATGGTGAGGTTGGGCACATAATGGTTATCCATAACATCAAAATGAACAATATCGGCCCCAGCTTCGAGTACATTATCAACCTCTTCACCGAGTCGGGCGAAGTTAGCGGCTAGGATGGATGGGGCAATCAAAAAATCAGTCATAAGACACCATAATTCAGTTCAGGCGCAATGATGCGGCAGAACCCTTTTAGGTGCAAATTATTTGCCCGGCGTGTGTGGATATTATTCCGCGAGGTACCTGTCAGCCGGCACAGGATCAGCGGGTTTATCCCGGTGATCGGCTTTCAATTGCCATCACCATCTGCAATAACGGGTTCAAACAGCGAACCTCTACCTAAGCCCGTGGATGATCCGCTATCGCCCAGGTAGAAGTTGATGCCAAGCAGTTATGAATACTCATAGTCCGAAAACTGTTCGCGCAGATCCTTCTTGCTGACCTTGCCCGTTGCTGTATGGGGAATTTCATCCACAAACACACAGTCTTCTGGTATCCACCAGCTGGCGATCTTACCTTTGAGTGATGTCAGGATATCCTGTTTGTCCGGTGTAGCGCCCGCAACAGGGATCACAATCAGCAATGGCCGCTCGGTCCATTTTGGATGAGGCACACCGATCACAGCGGCTTCTTGCACCTCGGCATGGGCCATGGCTGCATTTTCAACATCAATAGAGCTAATCCATTCACCACCGGACTTAATCACGTCTTTAACGCGGTCAGTGATAATAACGTAGCCATATTCATCAATTGACGCCATGTCGCCGGTATCAAACCAGCCATCCGCATCCAGTGCTGGCTTTTCCTCGAGACGATAATAGGCGCGGCACACCCAAGGACCTTTGACCAGCAGTAGCCCAGAAGCGACACCATCCCAAGGCAAGTCATTGTTTTCGGAATCAACAATTTTCATCTCAACGCCATAGACGATACGACCGGCGCGAACACGGTAGGCATCTTTTTCCTCTTCGGTGCAGTTCGCCATCCAAGCCAGAGGCTTGTTGTAGGATCCCAGGGGGCTCATTTCGGTCATGCCCCAGCCCACATGCATATAGATACCATATTCATCCATTGACTGCATAAGCGACAGTGGGCAGGCAGAGCCGCCAGCAACCACTTTTTTCAACGTTTCTACCGTTTTGCCGCTGCTCTTCAAATAATCAATCAGGGCCAGCCATACTGTGGGCACACCCAGAGAATAGTTAACCTTTTCCTCGTTAATAAGATGGGTCAATGTCTCACCATCAGCCATTTTTGGTCCGGGGAACACCAGTTTGGCGCCAACCATGGGGCCGTTATAGGCGGTGCCCCAGGCATTAACATGGAACATCGGAACTATGGGCATAATCACATCATGATTGGACAGGTTCATCACATCCGGTAATGAGCCCACAATAGAATGCAGCACTGTGCTGCGGTGACTGTAGACCACACCTTTTGGATTACCCGTGGTGCCAGAGGTATAGCACATGGAACTAGCTGTATTTTCATCAAGTTCCGGCCAGTCGAAGGTATCGGGCTGACCTTCAATAAAGGTTTCATAGCAGTGTACATTGTCCAGCGATGTCTCTGGCATCTGTGCCGCACTGGTCATGACCACATAGCCTCTGACTGTGGGCAGCTTGTCTTTTAATGCCTCCAGCAGAGGTACAAACATAGGGTCAGTAAATACCCACTGATCTTCTGCATGGTTGATAATAAAATCAATCTGCTCGGGGAATAATCTTGGGTTAATCGTGTGGCAAACATGTCCGGCACAGGAGATAGCGTAATACAGCTCAAAGTGTCGGTAATCATTCCAGGCAAGAGTGGCTATGCGATCACCCTGCTTGAAACCAACTTGCTGCAGCGCGTTCGCCATCTGGCGAACTCTGCGGAAGGCATCCTTATAGGTATAGCGATGATGAGGATTATCACCAGTAAACGAAACAATTTCACTTGCCCCATTAATACGATCCGCATGTTTCATGATTGAGGTAATGGTGAGATGAGAATCCATCATTAAGCCGTTCATACTTTTGCCCCTACGTTTATAGTTGTTATTAAGATTCAAGGCTACCATTTGTCAATCGCTGAGCAAAACTACAATATGCGGCTTGCGGGTCACGTTTTTAAACCGGTATATTTAATCGTTAAAAATACAGCGGGATCTGCTTAAGGTAAGCCTCTATTTCCTGAAAATCTGGCAGCAACAGATCCTCTCCCTGCACAGCCAAATCTATTTTGACGCAATTCCCCAGATCCTCAGCACCCTGAGAAGTCATATCGGTACTGGCCTCAACACTAATGGTATGGGGAAAACCCTTGGTCATGATGGCGTAGTATCTATGGCTGTGACCTTCTGAGTAACTATTTAGCACCAGTATTCTAGTACTGGCACCAAAATCCTTGGCGTCGCGGTTTAGCTGCACTGCAGTAAAGTCGATCAAGGGAATATTTAAATGGCGCCATTCGATCCAGCCAGCCACCCAGGCTGGCAGCTTGTCACTAGTTATCCGAGCCTGATTCAATACAATTTCGGCCACGGCAGGCATAGGTACCAGCAGTTGAGACTGACCAACATTAACCGCCAGGCAATCAATTTTTTCGACCACTTCCTGTTTGTCTAAGAAAAATAAACTCATTGGCTACATGCCTCCATTTGATGCGTTTCCATGCATATCCTTTCTGCCAACTGCGCGACAGAGCCCACAAAGTCGGCTTTACCAATGCCTACCACTGCACTTGGCATTGCTGGTGCGGTGCACTCTGCGGGATCCTGAACCCAGACCCTGCCACCCCGATCTACAATTGTTTGACAACCTTTTACGCCATCATCTCCCATGCCAGTAAAAATAATTAATCCAGAATTATGCTTGTATCTAAGCGCCAACCCCAAAGCTAGCGAATCAATAGAGGGGGCGTACTGGCCCTGCCATGGCGAGTCAAAGCGCAGCATCCAGCCCCGCCTGCAGAGCCTGGTCTCGTACTGGGGCGACACCAAGGTAACTGTACCGGGCTCTATTAGCTGCCCGGTGGTCGCATGACGGGCCGGCCATCCGGTCTGTGTCTCAATCATTCTCATCAAAATATCGACTTGCTGATTATCAATATGCTGAACATAGATAAAAGCGACCTCCTTGCTTACCGGCACTGCAGAGAGAAACTGCTTAACCGCTGACAACCCGCCAGTCGAAGCACCCAGCAACCAAACTCTCTCTGCCGCCTGCTGCATCAGCATGCCTAACTGTCCTGCACGGCCAGGAGCTCATCAATGGCATCAAGCAATTGCTCTTCCTGATACGGCTTGCCCATATATTGATTGACGCCAATTTCCATAGCCCGCTGGCGATGCTTGTCACCAGTCCTTGAGGTAATCATGATGATAGGCAGATGTTTGAGAGACTCACTGGCACGTACACGAGCTGCCACTTCAAAACCGTCCATCCGGGGCATCTCGATATCCAATAGCATTAATTCAGGCACTTCTTCCTGCAGGTGCTTCATTGCCTCAATGCCATCTTTGGCGGTTGCCACCCCATAGCCATAACGTTTTAAAATACGGCTGGTCACCTTGCGAACCGTGACAGAATCATCAACTACTAAAATCAGCGGCCCATTGTCGCCAGAGGCAACTTTTTCGCGGTTGACATCTGCGCTGTCGTTCTGGAGATCAATAGATGATGACTCGGTATTGCTGAGCAATTCGCCATCGCTAATTGCAACTCGCGCTAACTCATTGAGATCAATAATAACCAATACTCGTCCATCGCTGAGGATCGTTGCACCACCCAAACCTGGAACCATGGAGAACTGCGCACCTAGACTTTTCACAACAATTTCCTGGGTACCGATAATGCCATCAACCTGAGCGGCAAAGTAACGGTTGTCAGAGTGAAACAACACCAGAGCGACAGAATCGGTCAACTTATCTAGCCCATGCTCAAGATCTTTATTTAGCAGCGAGCCGAGATACTGAAATTCATAATCTCTTCCGCCGTAGTGAATATTTCCGTCATTAGCAACAGCTTTGCGTAGGCTATCTGGGCTCATAAAATGGACGCCATCAATGCTGTTGAGAGACAGAGCATAGTGGTCACCGGCAACTTTAATCATCAGAGCCCGATTAACTGACAGAGTAAATGGCAACACCACAGTAAACTGAGTTCCCTGGCCCTTGGACGAATCAATATTGACCGAACCGCCGAGTTGACGCACCTGGCTGCTGACAACATCCATGCCTACCCCGCGACCAGAAATTTCAGAGACAGAGTCTGCGGTAGTAAACCCAGGGTAAAAAATAAACTGTGCTATTTCATGGTCCGAGAGCAACGCATTTTTATGCATTAACTCTTTCTCAATGGCCAAGGCTTTAATTCGCTCTATATCTAAACCACAGCCATCGTCGGCGAGATTAATAACAATGTCGCCACCTTGGCGATAGGTGGTAATGGAGATAGTGCCAACAGATGGTTTTTTAGCTTTCTTGCGTTGCTTTTCGGCCTCTATACCATGGTCCACCGCATTGCGAATCATATGCTCCAAAGGCGCGACCATTAGGTCTAGAACAGAACGGTCCATCTCCCCATGAATACTGTCCATACTCAGCTGTACCTGCTTGTCTAACTCAAGACCAACCTGCCGGACAATACGGCGCAAACGCGGCACTATGCGTGAAAAGGGCACCATGCGAGTCTGCATCAAACCTTCTTGTAAGTCGGTATTAATACGCGACTGATGAATAAGCAAACTCTCGGTACCCACAAGCTTGTCAGCCAATGTTTCCTTGAGGTCATAGAGATCTGACGCCGACTCCAGGAGTGAACCAGAGAGTTGTTGTAAATGAGAGTAGCGATCCATTTCGAGCGGATCAAAACTGTCAGCCTCCCCCAAGGCTTCAATTTTCTCACGGCGATAATCGATCTGCGCTTCAGTTTCAGTACCTAACCTGCGCACCTGTTCCTGAAGACGCAGAATAGTGGCGTCCATTTCGTCCAGTGAATAATTAAACTCGCTAACCTGCTCTTCAACGCGCCCGCGGAAAATAATATTTTCCCCAGATAGGTTGACCAAGGTGTCGAGTGTTTCCGATCCGATCCGCACCACTTCCTTTATTTCAATCTGAGAATTGGACGCTTTGCTGCTATCAGCCCGGGGCTTGGTGTCACTGTCGCTGGAGCCCTTCTCTGGCATTCCCCCAGTTGGCAAAAGTTCGCTTTCCAGCTTTTTGGCTGGGGCCTTTTCAGCCTCGAGATATTTACTTTCCAATGCCGCGATCTGTTCACTCAGTTGAGCCAGGCTACGACCAGCAACAATACTTCGAGCGATATCATAACTATTGCTAAGACGCTCCTGACTATTTTCCAGCTGCTTGAATAAAATGGGGCCTGGTTTATCTGTGCTGTCGATAAGAGTTTCAAAGTCGTGACTGTATTGCCCAATCGCATTAAACCCCGCCATTCTGGCGCCCCCCTTGAGGGTGTGCAGGTCGCGCTTAAGTCGATCGGGAAATTTTTCTTCCTGAGGATTCTTCTGCCAGCCATGCAAGGACTCTTCGAGGTGATTAATAATATCCTCAACTTCCTCGACAAAAATAGCGGCAATCTCTTGATCCAGATCTTGCTCTACCCATTGGGGCCCTGACTGGTCTGAAGCAACGCTCTCTGGCTGCTGCGGAGGTGACTGCCCTTCAACCTGCTGCTCAGCCACTGCGACATTTTCCTGATGTTCTGCCGGCTCATTTCTCTCTTCTAGCTCTTCCGACCCTACTCTTTCCATTAGCTCTGGAAGTTGTCCGATTAATTGCCTCAATGCCTGACTGTGCTCTCGCGGAAGCTCTGGAACATTCTGGTCTGCAGCCAACATATCAAAGAAATTAAGCAGAGTTTCGTGGCTGTGCTCAAGCAGTGCGTAGGAATCCTCCGGCGGCACTGCAGTCGCAGCAGACAATGTCTGGTATAGATCCAACAACAGTCCAGCCAGTTCTGACAGCCCGGGGAAATCTGTGGTTGGCAAAATATCTTGCAGATCGGCAATCAAGGGCTGATAGATTTTTACCGGCGCCAAAGTTTGCTTTTGCAGATCCTGTAGCAGTTGCAAATAATTTTGTAGATTGGTCAGACCTGTGGCCATCAACTCTTTGATTACTATCATATCTCGAGGACGGTCGCTGTCGCCACCTGCTCTTAGCGCTAAGCCGACATGTTTGTCATGCAGCTCTGCAAGACGCGCATAAAACATCTCCAAACCCTCAGGTTGGAGTAGCTCTACCGCAGATTCTTCACTGACAGACATCTGCTCGAGTAGATGTCTAAAGAAAGTAATACCATCATTGATCAGAAAAATAATATCTTCATCAACATTAATCTGATGGTTGTGCAGGTCTTTAACAAAGTCATCAAGGGGCGATATTAATTTGCTCAGGGCGCAAAATTGCGCCATATCAGATGTGCCATTTAATGTGTGCAACGCTCGCTGCAATGTCGATGTTGGCGGCTCATGAATTGGCTCTAGACCACGAGCTTGAATGAGATAATGATCTATAGAGCGAAGATGCACTTTCGCCTCATTAGTAAAGATATCTAATAGGATTTTTTCTTCATTTTCAGATTCAGAATCCGACAGGTCCTCAACAACTAGTGCAGGAATTTGAACAGCCTCCTGTGGCTCAGCCAATGGTGCCTGTTCCTCCGCCGGACTCTCTAACTCCGGCTCACTTAGGGGCTCAGTCGGTCCATCATGCTGCCCCTCTAATAGAGCTTGCAAGAGGTCTATTGCAGGCTCCTCTTTTGCAAGTCGCTCTGCTATCTCAATAATCCGCTGGCTTTCCTGCGCATTGGGCTGTGGTTTTTGACAGGCAAATGCATCAACCAAAAGTGGCAGCCTCGCGATAGTGATTTCGACAATTTGGCTAAGACTAATGCCGCCGGAAATACGACCATCGAGAATCCGGTTCAACATATTTTCAATCGCCCATGCCAGATCTCCTATAGCGATAGCGCCTACCATTCTGCCGCTACCTTTTAAAGTATGGAATGAGCGGCGAATAACGGCTAGTGTCTCACTGTCTTCTGGCTGATTTGTCCACAGGGGAAATTTTGATTGCAGAGTCTCTATAACTTCTTGGGCTTCTTCGACAAAAATATCGATGATTTCACTATCTATTTCTGGGCTCTCGTCTGAAGCTGGCTCGGAGATTGGAGCTTGCTCTTGGTGTTGTTTGGCGCTATCTGATGAGTCGCTAATTTTTGCTTGCTCAGAGTCTTTTATTGTCTCAAGACTTTCCAACTGCTCAGGGCTGTTGGCTTGCTCAGGGCTGTTGGCTTGCTCAGGGCTGTTTGCTTGCTCAGGGTTGTTTACCGCTTCAATGCTTTTTATCGGTTCAAGGCTATTTTCTGACTCGGGGCTGGTAACCTGCTCGGCGGGCAAACCCGATATCGTACTTTCCAATAACGCTTCAATGCTACTCTCAGCACCAGCAAGAACACTGTCTTGATCGACATCCTCAATGGTGACTAGTTGTTCAAGATAATATTCTACAACGGTTATGGTGTCGGCAAAGATATCCAATGTATGCCATTCAATGACCGCTTCCTGATTGATCAGGGACTGCTGAACATAGATTCCACAGCCGTCCATAATCGCAGCTGCTCGCTGTAGACCAATAATTTTTAAAGCACCAGACAGCTCATAAAACAGGGCTGGCAATGGCTTAACCAATTCTCGATCCCATTGGGAATTAATAAATTCAACTACGGATTCTTTAATCCGCTCTATGCCGGTTCGAGTTTCCGATAAAAGAACTTCACTGGCGCGCTCCAGTTCATAATTATTTTTTTGATCATCGAGCTCTATTTCATCATCATATTTTTCGGGATGCGCCGCCCAGGCATTTAAAATGGCGCTGACCTGAGTGAGACTATGGACTGATTCAGCAATCTTATGGTCATCAATCACGATGTTTGAATTAAATATCGACTGCAATTGCTGCTCTATTGCATTGATCGCGTTCCTTAGTTTTCCCTGGCCTACCAGCGCTAGCGCATCGGACATATTGCGCAGGATGGGGAGGGTTTTGCACACGTCTTCAGAGGACAGGCCGCCCTCAACACTATATTGTTCCAGAGCAGATCGGACTGTATTTAGCTCCCCTTGAATAGCACTCACCAATGAGCGAACTACTGCCGGATCATAACTCGGCGTTAGGCGATTAGACTCAGGGTCTATAACCCCTGATGGCAATGCGGCTTGCAGTTGAAACTGCTGCCACAGACTGCGTTGCTGCTCGGTCTCAGGTTTAACAACCATCAGGTAGTACAGCAGGTTTTTTATAAGGGCAGTATCCACAGGAGTAACGGCTCCGGCACGGGCGTCGGATAATGTAATTTTTAATTGGGTATCCAGCGCACGAAATAGCTTTTTTAAGGCCATGGTAAAGTCGATTTTGCGAGTTGCCACCAGACCTAACACCTGCTCAGCGATTAACCATAGATCCTGCCGCCAGGTGCCAGTGCAAAGCTCTTGCATACGTTGAAAGACTTTTTTCAAATTGTCCTGATGACTGTGACGCTGCTCTTCTTTGATAAATTTGATCAAAGATATTTGATAGATCTGACGCAATCTTGTGACAAGATCTATATAGGCTTTTATGTTGTGGTTGTTATTTTCTGCTACCTTTTCCTCAATAGAAGAGAGGTCGGGTGAGAACAAAACTGATTCCGAAATCAATGTTCTTCCCTGAGCAGCACGGAGATCATTGAGTAGCAAAATCAATGATTCTGGCTGGTCTACTCTGGTAACTAAAACCTGACGAAGATAGATAGGCAAACGAATAATGGCCTGCACCAGTATTTCGCAGGCCTCAGGAATATTAGACACTTGCCGATCAATAATCGCCTGAGTCAGAGCTTCCATTTCCTCGGCTAGTAAAATCAGGCCCTGACATTGCAAGATTTTAAAAGGACCACTTATCTGGTGTAAATGACCCAAGCAAAAATGGATTTTTGTTTCGTCATCAAGATCCTGAGTAAAGGATTCAAGTTCATTAAAAGCTGATGTTAGATTTTTTTCAATGTCATCAATGAGCCATTCCAGCCCTTTGAATATCTGAACCTTTTGCTCCCTAGCCTTATCCATCTGAATGTCACTCACTCAGCATCTCCTTTTGGCCTGCTCTAAAGCAAACCCAGTGATAATCTCTTCTCTAGGCTTGGCAGTCTCTTCCTGTGCGGTTCGCACCTTATAGGCCTGCACTGTTTTCGGCACAGTGCGCTCCAATCCCGGCGGCACCCATATTCCTAACTCGCCCAGCCCGACCAACATATGTCCATCCGGCTGGAGATGACTTATCAGTTTGGTAATAATCTCGCGACGCTGCCAGCGACGAAAATAAACCAACATGTTCTGGCAGTAAATCAAATCCATTTTGCGCCGTACCATTGGTGATTTGTCATCGAGAATATTGCTACTTAAGAAACAAATATGGCGTCGCAGATTGTCTTTGACTCTGTAGTTGTGGTCGTCTACCTGATCAAAATATTTGTCCTTCAGCACTGCGGATATACAAGTCAATTTTTTTGCAGCATAAATTCCACGGCGGGCTTCGCCGATCGCTTTGCGGCTAATATCTGTTGCCACAATACCAAAAGCGGCTTTCCTACCTCTGCGTTCCATGGCTTGCTTGACCACAATAGCCAGGCTGTAGGCCTCTTCACCAGAGGCACATCCGATGCTCCACAACCAGATGGGTCGCCGCCGCTTAGATTTGGCTTTTATATTTCGCTCAATCCAATTCTCAACATATCCCAATGAGGGCGGATGACGGAAAAAACTGGTTTCTTTAATCAGCAAGCTATCCACTAACTGACTCCATTCTCCAGCACCTTTTGCGTCATCAAGAGAGTCGGCAAAATAGTCCTTTACATCTTCATAGTGCAGTTCGTCCATCCGCCGACTTAGCAAACTCACAAGTGCATTTTCTCGATCTGCAGTTATGCGCACGCCAGTACGCTGCTCAATCGTTTTTTTCCATAACCAAAACGATTGGTCGTTATTGCACGCAATACTATTGCTGTTTATCACCATAACTTTTCCTGTGTTATTGGGTGACTAACTAGCGCTGCTTTTCACTGTCAGTTAACAGTGCTTCTATTTCAGCCTCAAATTCCTCAAGATGAAATGGGTCCTCATCATCACTGTCTTCACTGCCCCTATTCCTAGCCTCAGATGACTGTTCGTCGAGCATGCCTCTTTCAATATCCTGATCTGGACTTTGCTCGTAAACCGGGTTAGCCAAGTCAGTGTCGTCATCTTCTACCCTCAGTTCCTCGCTGTCCTCAACTGAGGCTTGCATAAGATCTTCTATACCCAGATGATCATCCTCAGTAGTCGTGGATTCAGTCTCCTCGGCCGAGGAGTCCTCAGGCAAAATAAAGCCTGTGATGGATTCGCGCATCTCGACAGCCATATCCGCAAGATCACCAATGGATGCTGCAGTATCATTAGTGCCTGACAATGTTTGCGAGGTAATTTCCTGAATCACATTCATGGTGTTGGAAATATGCGAGGAGGTGGTTGCCTGATGTTTAGCTGCTTCAGAAATATCTTGAATCAATTCGGCAAGGTTAGTAGATACTGTTTCAATCTCTTCCAGAGCAACCCCAGCACTGTTGGCCAGTTCAGCTCCCTTAACCACCTCAGCTGTGGTTTGCTCCATCGATGCCACCGCCTCATGGGTGTCGTTCTGAATTGTCTTTACCAACCCAGCAATCTGCTTGGTGGCTGTTGCGGAACGCTCTGCAAGGCGTTGAACCTCATCCGCAACGACTGCAAATCCGCGGCCAGCTTCACCTGCCATAGCAGCCTGAATGGCCGCATTCAGTGCCAAAATATTAGTCTGATCGGCAATTTCATTGATCAGCGATACTATGTCACCAATCTCCTGCGAGCTTTCACCAAGACGTTTAATACGCTTTGAAGTATCCTGAATCTGCTCACGGATGGTGTCCATGCCATCAATGGTATTGCGCACCACAGTGGTACCATTCTTGGCGATAGATACCGACCGTTCAGCAACAGCAGCAGACTCAGCAGAGTTAGATGAAACCTGATCAATAGTAATAGCCATCTCGTTAATCGCTGCAGATACTCCAGCAATTTCCTGAGCCTGATGCTCGGCACTCTCAGCTAACTGCAACGAGGTGGAGCGGCTAGTATCTGTGGAGCTTGCCACTTTTTCTGAAGTAGTTGCGACGTTTTGCACCAGACTGCGCAATTCGGCAATAGCGAAGTTAATCGAGTCGGCGATCGTTCCGGTGAAGTCTTCTGTCACTGTTGCTTCGACCGTCAGATCACCATCCGCTAAATCAGAGATATCATCGAGTAATGTCAGTATCGCCTGTTGGTTTTTGTCCTTAACCAATTCGGCTTCGATCAAATTGCGTCTGGTGCTGGTATAGATAATGAGGCCTAGCAGAACTAGTGAGGCCATAAAACCGGCGACGGCGAGCAGC
This sequence comes from uncultured Pseudomonadales bacterium, assembly GCA_943788875.1. GTDB lineage: Bacteria > Pseudomonadota > Gammaproteobacteria > Pseudomonadales > Porticoccaceae > HTCC2207. The sequence goes on from CALSSA010000012.1 coordinate 73,799, forward strand.
GTGGTATTGTTATTGAAAATGCGTTTCTCGGAAAGGTTCAAGTCACTGATTGTATCGTCTAGCCTATCGAGATTGGTTAATAGTGCCGGAACATTATTGACGAGTTCATTGGCTGAATTCTGTGCTATCGAAAGTTCATCAGCAGATTCGTGGATACGTTCAATTTCGTTGGAAACTATATTAAAAGACTGCTCAATTTCATTAATACTGTCCAAGGCGTTTTGATCTGTGACCTTTGATATGCCAAGAATAAAATTTCCGTTCTTCATGGCATCCAGAGTATCGCGGAATATATTACTATCATTTTTAAATTGATCAGCCGCCACATTTGCGTCTTCGCTACCGGCAATCATCTTGTCGATATTTCGACCAATGCGCTCAATTAACCAGAGCTGCTCTTGAGCAATAACGATCTGGCCAGAGGGGGCAGAGCGCGAAATAAGGGCATCGACGACCTGCTCTGAGTTATCTTGCAGCAAAGGGAGTTTGTCATTTAGCTCTTTGGCAACTGTTGATACAAATAGAACGATTTCACGGTTGTCGCTAAGAGACTGAAGATCCTGTCTCACTAGATCCCAGCTTTTGGAAACAGACTGGACCTGAGTACCGGAAACCTCGCCCTGTTTAACCAGTCTGTTTTTTAAACCGATCCATCCATTATTCATCTGCGCATTTAAAGTAGTCAGGCTATCAAATGCCTGTTCGCCTCCAGCGCTGGCATTGCGAGCCAGCTGGGTAATTCGTAGCGACTTTACTCGGAGATTGGCAACTGCCTGAATATTATTCTGATCATCCCGCGCTGTGTTGCTGACTTTAAAGCCACTGTATCCAGCAACTAACATGCAGGCGAGGCCCAATAAAATAATTAGATTTCTAAAAAATGTCCGCTTACCTGTTCCCTTGCTCATGCCATCCTCCAAGTTGATGCTGTGATACTCCTAATCGACGTCTAGGCAGATACGCTCATAAAATCATGATCTTCCATTAGTCGCTGGGGTCGAAATAATTCAAATGTCTGCTCTTGCACCACAAACCTGCCATCGATAAAGCTGCCCAGAGGGCCTGTTTCACTGGCGGGCTGGTAGCTGTCCACAGGCAGGGCTTTGATGCCCAGTACCTGATCGACAATAATGCCTAAATAGGTGCCAGCGATATCGAAGACCAACACTCTGTGAGCGCTGCTGACTCCGCTGTGCTGTCGCCCTAGAAATTTTGCAAAATCTATGACGGGTAGTAACCGTCCGCGCACATTGGCCACCCCCAACACCCAGGGTTTGACTCTGGGCAGTTTGGTACATTTGGGCACTTCCAATACTTCACTGATGTCGCTAAGAGGGACAACATATTCCATATCAAACAGACAAAAGCCGATCAGCTTCTCTGTTTCGGCAATTTTTTTCTGTGCCGGAAGCCCATAGTCCGACGTACCGAAGCGCTGGACAACCTTGCTAATGATGGAAAAAATTTCCTTTCCCTCGGACATCTTATGCAACCTCTACGCTAAAACTTCGTCAATAGCGGTCACCAACTGCTTCTCGTCGATGGGCTTAACTAAATAGGCTCTGGCACCCTGCCTCTCAGCCCAAACCTGATCGGCCTGTTGATTTTTAGCAGTCACAATAATGACCGGGATATGCTTGGTTTCTGTCCCGCGACTGAGTTGTCTGGTGGCCTGAAAGCCATTGAGTCCGGGCATAACTATATCCATCAACACTACATCCGGCTGCTCTGATTTCGCCAGATTAATGCCCTGCTCTCCGGATTCGGCAGACAACACCAAATGATCATTGCGCTCAAGTATATTGGTTAATTTGTATGTCTCTGTGGGACTGTCATCTACTATTAGTATCTTCGCCATCTCACCCAACCTCCTGTCTGATTTGCTATTAAATACTGCTACCCAAAAACTGCTAGATAGATCCTAATTTTCATGCTCGACATAGCGCTCCAGCGCATCAAGCAACTCTGCGCGCCCAAAGGGTTTGGTCAGATAATCATCGGCACCCACTATCCGTCCCTTGGCCTTATCAAACAGGCCATCTTTACTCGATAGCATGATGACCGGAGTGGATTTGAACTCATCATTGTTTTTGATTAATGCGCAGGTCTGATAACCATCGAGACGGGGCATCATGATGTCGATAAATATGACATCTGGTTTGATATCGACGATTTTGGCTAATGAATCAAAACCGTCGGAGGCGGTCGCCACATCACAGCCGGCTTTTGCCAGCAGCGTTTCTGCGGTACGTCTGATAGTATTACTGTCGTCTATGACGAGCACTTTGAGGCCCTGAACATCCATTTTTTTCACCAAAATTAAAACCACTTAACGCCTTAAGTACTGCCAATATCACTCAAGTTATGGAATTTTAAACACAGTTGTAATATATAATCTACAACCCTCTATTTTTATTAATTTTTTTGCTTGCTAGCTCACAGATTTTGAGAGCATTAACCCTATAGCTAATTGCCATAGATAGTTATAGTGCAAAAATCACTACAAGGCGGTCATTTATGGGTAAATCTCTCGGCGTCGTAATGGACCCAATTTCATCAATCAATTACAACAAAGACACCACTTTGGCTCTGCTGCTTGCAGCTCAACGCCGTGGTTATAAATTATTTTATATAGAACAGCAGCATTTATTCCTCGAAAATGGTCATCCGCGGGCAGAGGTTCGGCCCCTGAAGGTGACGGAAAATCCGTTTAAATGGTATGAGCTGGAGGAAGCTAGCTCTATTCCCCTCGACGAGCTAGATGCTGTGCTGATGCGCAAGGATCCGCCCTTTGATGCGGAGTTTATCTACTCCACCTATATTCTTGAGGCTGCTGAACGACGGGGCACATTAATCGTAAACAAACCCCAGAGTCTGCGCGACTGCAATGAAAAAGTATTTGCTACGGAATTCCCCGAATGCACCCCCCCTCTATTGGTGAGCAGAGACGAACGGCGACTGAAAAAATTCCTCGCAGAGCATTTAGATGTGGTCTTTAAACCTCTGGATGGCATGGGGGGCACATCTATTTTCCGCGTCAAACAGGGTGATCAGAACCTTAATGTCATTCTGGAAACCCTGACAAAGAATGGCAGTGAAACCATTATGGCGCAGAAGTATCTGTCTGAAATTACTACTGGGGATAAACGGATTTTGGTTGTTGATGGCGAAGTGATTCCTTATTGCCTGGCGCGTATTCCTGCTGATGGCGAATTCCGCGGCAATCTAGCCGCAGGAGGCCATGGTCTGGTCCAGCCCCTCAGCGACCGCGATCGCTGGATTGCCGAGCAGATTGCCCCCACCTTAAAAGAGAAAGGGCTTATATTTGTTGGGCTGGATGTAATTGGCGATTATCTCACTGAAATCAATGTGACCAGCCCTACCTGTGTGCGTGAGATTGATAATGCTGAGGGCACCGGGATTGGCGAACTATTGTTGGACGCTATTGATGCCAAACTCAATTAAGCCGATATCAGGCAGATGCAACATTTGAGCGATAGCTCCTGGGACCAAAGCAGCCCGCGCTTAAGGGGCTCTTTCTCTTTGGCGTTGTTGCTGCATCTTGCACTGTTGCTGGGGCTTGGGTTTAGTGTTTCGCCAATATCAAATCCAGCCACTTCAATGGATGTGACTCTCGCTCAATATGCCAGTGATAAGGAGCCAAATGAAGCGGACTTTCTTGCACAGACTAATCAGCAGGGCAGCGGCGACAAGGATTCCAGGCTAGAAGCTAGCTCAGACTCACAGTCTGCACTTGAAGCGATTGAGCATGGCGGCACCCCCGCAGTCCACAGTATCGCTGAGCAAACTACCAGCAACAGATTACTTGCCAGACAAGCCACTGCGATCAATTTCAATCGACTCGAACAGTCGGCTGAGGTACCGATAGAACAGCCTCAACCATTGCCCACAGAACATTCTGTGGGGGCGATCAGGGCCAAACTAGATAAGCTAAAGCAGGCCTATAGCAAGCTACCCAAAGTCTCACGGATGACCTCAGCGTCAACCAAGAGCGCGGATGAAGCGGCTTACATGCATTATTTTGAACAGCAAATTGAGCTGGTTGGCAATCTTAACTACCCGCGGGAAGCAAAAGCCAAACAGCTCTCCGGCATGGTACAACTGGTAGTGGTAATCGCTCCAGACGGCATGGTGAAGAAAATCAGTATAGCCAGCGGGTCTGGATCCAAGGTTCTGGATCAGGCGGCAGTGCGCTCCGTCAGGCATGCCTCTCCATTTCGAGCCTTTCCTTCAGAGCTGCGCGACCATGATGAAATCCATATAATTCGCACATGGCAGTATCAGGCCAACCAGCTATCAACATCTAAGTGACAGACAATTTACCCACAAACCTTGAGTTTACAGCTCTGATCCCCCATATTTATAAGTATGAATGACAATACAAAAAAAGCTATTTCCAGTTTAAAAAACCATTTCCTTTTGGCCATGCCCGGCCTCAATGATCCCAATTTCTCACAGTCCGTTGTGTATATCTGTGAGCATAGTGTGGATGGAGCCATGGGCCTTATTATCAATCAGCAGTTGGATATTCCAGCAAAAGCAATCTTTGATCAGCTGGAGCTGGAATGTAATGACGGTTGCGGCAATGCATTGATTTTTGACGGCGGCCCGGTGCAGCGTGACCGCGGCTTTATTTTGCACAGAACCTGCGCTAAGCAATGGGAATCCACAGTGGCGATTGCCGGCGATATCAGTCTCACCGCATCTAAGGACATTCTCAGTGATATTGCTGTTGGCAATGGTCCGCAAGATGCCATGATCACTCTTGGTTACTCTAGCTGGGAGTCCGGTCAATTAGAGCAGGAGCTAGTGCAGAATAGCTGGCTGACCATTCCTGCGGACTCGGCGATTATTTTTCAGACGGACTGCGCCAAACGCGCCGGTGCTGCAGCTTCATCTATTGGGGTCAATCTGGAAATGCTTGCCTTAGACGCTGGCCATGCCTGATAAACACAAAGCAGTACTCGCGTTCGATTTTGGCCTCAAACAAATTGGGGTGGCTCAGGGTCAGACGCTTATTGGCTCAGCCAATGGCCTGACAATTATCAAAGCCAGTGATGGCGCGCCTGACTGGTCGGTGGTCAGTAAGGTGATCGATGAATGGCAACCTGATCTTCTGCTGGTGGGCCTGCCACTCAATATGGATGACAGCGAAAGCGAGCTTAGTCAGCGCGCGCGGAGATTTGCCCGCCGACTTGGGGGTCGCTACAACATTGAAGTGATTATGGTGGATGAACGGCTGACCAGCCGCGAGGCCAAATCTATGCTTCAGGAAGAGCAGCGTAACTCTGGGCGAGGGGGCAGGAGCAGGGATCTGACCAAAATCGATCATCTGGCGGCGGCACTGATACTGCAGAGCTGGCTGCAGGCGCCGGATTTAGGACAGCAACCCTGACTCGACTGCCTTCACCAACGCAAAGTATCGGTTGGATCGTCCTCAATACTTAAACTGTCTATCCCGGTACTCAACTCAGTAATCTGATTGTTAGACTTCATCTTGATCATTAGCCGCAGGTCATTCTTTGAATCGGCGTGGGCGATAGCATTCTCATAGCTAATCTCACCATCGGCATAAAGCGCATACAGGGCCTGATCAAAGGTCTGCATGCCGTGCTCGGTGGAGCTTGTCATAATCTCCTTAATCTTATGCACATTGCCTTTGCGGATAGTATCTGCAACCAGTGGTGTGTTGAGCATAATCTCAATAGCGGCGCGGCGGCTCTTGCCGTCTGTAGTGGGCACCAGCTGTTGCGCAACAATACCGCGCAGATTGAGGGAAAGGTCCATCCAAAGCTGACTGTGGCGATCAGCGGCAAAGAAATGATTAATACGATCCAGAGCTTGGTTGGCATTGTTAGCATGCAAGGTAGCCAGCACGAGATGGCCGGTTTCAGCGAAGGTAATGGCATGCTGCATGGTCTCACGGGTACGGATTTCACCAATCAAAATAACATCTGGTGCCTGACGCAAGGTGTTCTTTAATGCTACCTCAAACGACTCAGTATCAACCCCCACTTCACGCTGAGTAATAATGCAGCCCTGGTGCTCATGGACAAATTCGATAGGATCTTCGATAGACACAATATGTCCGTGGCTGGTCTTGTTACGATGCCCTATTAGAGCGGCAAGTGAGGTGGACTTACCCGTGCCCGTAGCGCCGACAAAGATAATAATGCCGCGGCGATTCATCACCAGCTCTTTAAGGATAGGCGGCAATAATAAGGCTTCCGGCGTAGGTATCTTTGTCTCAATCCGTCGCAATACGATACCTATTTCACCGCGCTGATAAAATGCGCTGGCACGGAAACGTCCGGACTCTTCGCTGATTACCGCATAATTTAACTCTTTGTCCCGATAGAACTCAGTCCGCTGTTCCTTTGACATGGTGCTTAATACCAGCTCCTCACAGCGCTGCTGGCTAAGTTTCTGTTTGCTGATTGGCACCACAGCGCCATTGAGCTTAATACAGGGAGGCAGACCCAGAGTTAAGAATAAATCTGAGGCTTTCTTTTCCACCATAATTTTGATTAATTTTTCGAACGTTTCATTGGCCATGTTTTATATCCCCTAGAAACTGTCCGGTAATTTAGCTTTTTCTTTGGCAACTTCAGTGCTGATAAGCCGTTGGTCGACCAGATTATGCAGGCACTGATCCAGAGTCTGCATACCCAGGCCGCCGCCGGTTTGAATAGCAGAGTACATCTGTGCAACCTTGTCTTCGCGAATCAAATTTCGAATCGCTGCGGTACCGATCATAATTTCATGGGCGGCCACTCGGCCGCCGCCGATTTTTTTCATAAGGGTTTGAGAAATCACCGCCTGTAGTGACTCTGAAAGCATCGAGCGAACCATGGGCTTTTCTCCTGCAGGAAATACATCTACCACCCTATCGATAGTCTTCGCCGCCGAGGTGGTGTGCAATGTGCCAAATACCAGATGTCCAGTCTCTGCCGCGGTTAAAGCTAGCCTTATGGTTTCCAGATCACGCAGTTCGCCCACCAGTACCACATCCGGGTCCTCTCGCAAGGCAGAGCGCAGAGCCTCGCCAAAACCCAGGGTATCGCGATGTACTTCGCGCTGATTAATCAGGCATTTCTTACTTTGGTGAACAAATTCGATGGGGTCTTCAATGGTGAGAATATGGTCGTAGCGGTTCTCATTAATATAATCGACCATGGCTGCCAGAGTGGTAGATTTACCTGAACCCGTGGGCCCAGTAACCAGCACCAGCCCGCGGGGCAACAGAGACACTTTGCGGAAGATATCCCCCATACCCAGCTGCTCAAGGGTTAAAACCTGAGAGGGGATGGTTCGAAAAACCGCAGCAGCACCGCGATTTTGATTGAATACATTGACCCGAAAACGCGCGACACCTGGAACATCAAAAGAAAAGTCTGTCTCAAGAAACTCCTCGTAATCTCTTCTCTGCTTGTCATTCATTATTTCGTAGATCAAACTGTGCACTTGGCGGTGTTCCATTGGCGGCAGATTGATTCGGCGAACATCTCCATCAATTCTGATAATAGGAGGCAGACCGGCCGAAATATGTAAGTCCGAAGCGCCTTCTTTTGCACTGAAAGCCAGTAACTCGGTAATATCCATTGTTGTATCTCGCTTATTCCATTAAGACTAGTACGGCTCGATGAGCCTGTCTCGAACTACAGTTGACGATTTAAGACTATGCCAAATATTGAAAACAACATTACCGTTGTACAGAGACGTCTGCAACAGGCCGCCCGTGACGCAGGCCGCAATCCTGAGGATACACTCCTGCTGGCGGTGAGTAAGACGAGAAGTAGTGCACAGGTAAGCCTCGCTCAGGCCTCTGGTATTCGCAGCTTTGGCGAGAACTATCTGCAGGAGGCCAGCGACAAAATAAGTCAGTTGAGTGACCAGAAATTAGACTGGCATTTTATCGGCCCACTGCAATCCAACAAGACTCGCCAGGTCGCGGAGCAATTCGCCTGGGTGCATACAGTGGACCGGCTCAAAATAGCCCAACGTCTCAGTACCCAGCGTCCGGCAACTATGCCAGCGCTTAATATTTGCCTGCAGATCAATATAGATAATGAAGAGAGCAAATCAGGCTTTAGCCCAGATCAGGCACGCAGTATGGCGGCAATCATCGCACAGCTGCCCAACCTGAGGTTGCGCGGACTTATGGCTATTCCCAGACCCAGAGCTACTATGGCAGAGCAGCAACAACCCTTTGCTCAGCTAGCAGCACTGCAAAAAGAGATCAATAGCACACTGGACAATTGTGAGAAACTGGATACCCTCTCTATGGGTATGTCCGCAGATCTTGAGGCGGCTATCGCTGAGGGCGCAACCATTATCAGAGTGGGTACAGATATTTTTGGTCCGAGGGACTGACAAGAGCGCAGATTACGTAAATCTGTGCAGCTAATAACCTGAGAGTACGTAGTATCTATGAGTAAGATTGTATTTATTGGCGGCGGCAATATGGCCTCCTGCCTGATTGGTGGCATGATTGCCAATGGCACCTCAAGCCAGCAGATTTTGGTTAGTGAGCCAGGGGCAGAAGCTCGACAAAAACTCAGTGATCTCCATGGCGTAGAAACCACTGCTGATAATCAGGCAGCTGCGGCACAGGCGGATTTGCTGGTGCTGGCGGTCAAACCGCAAATCATGGGCGCTGTGGTCAACGATCTGGCTCCTTCACTCAGTCACAAACCGGCAGTGGTTTCTATCGCTGCAGGCATCCCTCTCAGCGCATTGGAGAACTGGCTTGGCACTGATATCGCGCTGGTTCGCGCCATGCCCAACACTCCTGCTCTGGTCATGACTGGTGCCACAGGTTTGTTTGCCAACTCATTACTCAACGAACAGCAAAAACAGATGGTGGAACAGCTGTTTCAGGCGGTGGGCTATGCCTGCTGGGTGGAGCGCGAAGAGCTGATTGATGCCGTGATCGCCGTATCTGGCAGTGGCCCCGCCTACTTCTTTTTGGTGTTGGAGGCGATGCAGAAAATTGGTCAGGAGCTTGGCTTGCCCAAAGACATCGCCGAACAGTTAAGCCTGCATACTGCTCTGGGAGCCTCTCGAATGGCCATTGATTCAGATGCGACAGCAGCCGAATTACGCCAACAGGTGTCCTCTCCCGGCGGCACAACACAGGCAGCGATCGGTAGCTTTCAACAGCAAGGGCTGGAAGATATGTTTCGCCAGGCCATGACCAGCGCCGTGGTGCGCGCCGACGAAATGTCTAAGGATTTCTCCGCATGAGCCAGAGTCTGATATTTATTCTTAAAACCGCCGCCGATATCTTTGTATTGATACTGCTGATCAGAACATTGCTGCAGCTGGTACAGGCGGACTTTTACAACCCCATATCGCAGACTGTGTTTAAAATCTGTGCGCCTCTGGTTGAACCCCTGCGCAAGATACTGCCCACGTTCGGCCGTTTAAATCTTGCGGCAGTCGCCGCTGCTCTGCTGGTGCAATGGGCTTTTTATGTGCTTATTCTGGCCATTAGCGGTCAATTATCATCACAGGTACTGGTCTATTTAGCCGTTGCAGCCTTCGATGTTCTCAGCTCACTTGTGGAAATTTATTTCTGGGGTATTTTTATTCTGGTGATCTCGAGCTGGGTGGGTACAACCAACCATCCCACAGTCCGGCTAGTGGGCCAAATAGTCGAGCCCTATATGCGCCCGTTTAGGAATCTGATTCCTCCCATTGGGATGATTGATATATCACCAATGGTAGCTATTTTTGCGCTGATGCTTATTCAGTCACGGCTGCTGCCCATGATCGGTGGCCTGATTAAGCCTATGCTTGGCTAGATGGCTTGGCTAAATTCCACCACCAGACCCGGCAGTTACCGGATCTGGTCAAGTCTGATACCTGATCCTATGGAGCAGGGTCCGGATATTGATTGTGAATGGCTTCTATCTCAGCCAGCACTTCTTCTGACAAGGTGATATTCACAGCCTCAATGTTTTCACTGAGCTGCTGCATATTAGTGGCGCCAATCAGGTTGCTGGTAACAAAAGGTTGCTGGCAGACAAAGGCCAGAGACATCTGTGCAAGGCTGATAGAATGTTTGTCAGCAATCTCTTTGTAAGCCTCGGTTGCTGCCGCTGACTGTGGACTGCCGTAACGAGCAAAGCGCTCAAACAGAGCTAGCCGCGAGCCAGGCGGCTTTTTACCACCGATATATTTACCACTCAGGGTACCGAACGCCAATGGCGAATAAGCCAGTAAACCGACCTCTTCACGAATCGCCATCTCTGCCAGCCCAGTTTCAAACTGGCGGCTGAGCAAATTGTAGACATTTTGAATGCTCACCACTTTGGCTAAGCCGCGCTCGGCGGCAAGCCGCAGATACTCCATAACACCCCAAGAGGTTTCATTAGATAGGCCAACGTGTTTTACCAGACCTTCATCAACTAACTCAGACAGAGCATCCAGAGTTTCTTCGATGGCAATACCATCAGCCCCTGGAACATGCACATAGCCGCGCTTACCAAAGAAATTGGTAGCTCGCTCAGGCCAATGAACTTGGTATAGGTCAACATAATCAGTCTGCAAGCGCTCCAGAGAACCCTCAATAGCGCGGCGGATATGATCACGATTTAGTCTTGGCCCGCCTCGGATATGCTTCCAATCAGGGAGAGTATCTGCTCGCCCTGAGACCTTCGATGCCAGTACTATTTCAGAGCGTTTGCCAGTCTGCGTCAGCCACTCACCGATATACCGCTCGGTCGCGCCAGTGGTCTCAGGGCGGGGAGGCACAGGATACATTTCTGCGGCATCGAAAAAGTTAATCCCCTGAGCGACGGCATAATCCATCTGCTCGCAGGCTTCCTGCAGGTTGTTCTGTTCACCCCAGGTCATTGTGCCCAAGCCAATTAAAGATACATCCAGGCCGGTGTTGCCAAGTTTTCTATATTGCATTCCCCTCTCCTTAAATGGTTGTTAGCCCGCCTCTTCGGGCGGTGCCAATATCGTGCTGATTTTCAGTGTAACCCCAAGCCAGCTATCTCAATCAATTGAATGTGGATAGAGGGTCATAAAAAAAACCGTACATATCATCTTGCGTTACCCTCGGCGCCCTCTTAGACTTGGCCAATACTTTCCACCCCAGACGACTATGTCCTCCGAAAGCACCAGCAAAAAATCCATTGGTATCGTCAAGACCCAATCTGTGCGTATTAGTCAGCCACTCAAACTCGCCTGCGGGATAGTGCTGACTGAGCATGAACTGATCTATGAAACCTATGGTGAGCTCAATGCGCAGCGCAATAATGGCATTTTGCTGTGCCATGCGCTGAGTGGTGATCACCATGCAGCTGGATTTTATGAAGGCGACAACAGACCCGGCTGGTGGGAGCATTATGTGGGCCCGGGCAAAGCTATCGACAGCGACAGATTCTTTATTGTTAGCGTTAACAATATTGGCAGCTGCTTTGGCAGCACAGGCCCTACAAGTATCAACCCGCAGACCAGCGAACCCTGGGGCGCCAGCTTTCCCTCATTGCGCGCACGGGACTGGGTAGAATCTCAACGACTATTGATGGAACACCTCAATATTGAGTGCTGGGCCGCGATTATTGGCGGTAGCCTGGGTGGTATGCAAGCGATGCGGTGGTCTCTGGAACATCCTACAAAAGTGCGCAATGCAGTGGTAATTGCCTCATCCATGAAGCTCACCGCCCAGAATATTGCCTTTAATGAAATCGCACGACGGGCGATTAAATCAGATCCAGATTTCTGTGATGGGAATTATTTGCAGCAAGTTAAAGCTCCTGTGCGCGGCTTGGCGCTGGCTCGGATGATTGGTCATGTGACCTATTTGTCCGATGAGCTAATGGGGCAAAAATTTGGCCGCGAGTTGCGTATCGGCGATCTGGTCGATAGAAATGCTGATCCTGTGGAATTTCAGGTTGAGAGCTATCTCAATTATCAGGGGGACAAGTTCTCGGACAGCTTTGATGCTAACTCCTATATTCTGATTACCAAGATGCTCGACTATTTTGATCTGTCGAGGGAATATGGCAATGACCCTGTTAAGGCCTTTGGTCATTCCGAGTGTAATTTTCTGGTTATCTCCTTTAGCAGCGACTGGCGCTTTGCCCCAGAGCGCTCGAGGGAAATAACTGATGCCCTGCTAGCAGCTGACCGGCCCGTTTCCTATATAGAGATTGAGTCCGACAAAGGCCATGACGCCTTTTTGCTGCCCAATGCCCGCTATGAAGATGCCCTAGGCGGCTACCTGTCCCGCGTGGCTGATCAATTACAAGGCGGTGCCTAATGAGCCAGGATTATGGTTTCATCCGCGACTGGATCACAGCAGATTCGAAAGTGCTGGATCTTGGTTGCGGTGATGGCTCGCTGCTACTGCAGTTGCAGCAGAAGCATAATATTCTCGGCTATGGACTGGAGATCGACCCACAGTCCATCAGCCAATGCATAGCCCGAGGCGTCAATGTGATTGAGCAGGATCTCAACAAAGGCCTGACCAATTTTGCCGACGGCAGCTTTGATACTGTGGTGATGACTCAGGCCTTGCAAGCGATGCGCTACCCCCACCTGGTCTTGGATGAAATGCTTAGAATTGGCCGCGAATGTATTATCACATTCCCCAATTTCGGTTACTGGGGCACCAGAGCCTATCTCAACTTCCGCGGCCGTATGCCAGTGACCAAACAGCTGGCTTACCAATGGTACGACACCCCGAATATCCACTTTTTTACCTATGCGGATTTTGAGGCACTGTGCCGGGAGCGTGAGATTAATATATTGAATCGCCGAACTATGGCTGAAGATTTCCCTGATAAACAGCTCAAAAACCTGTGGCCTAATTTATTTACGCAGACCGCGGTCTATCACTTGAGCCGCCAGTGATCCCGCCAGTATTAACTGGAGTATAAAAGCGATGAAACCATTTATTTTTTCAATCTGTCTGATGGCTACCGGGCTCAGCCAAGCCATTGAAGAGAAACTGTATAAGCAACATGGCGACTTTAAAATCTTTTACAGCGCCTTTAACACCTCCTTTCTTGCGCCGGATATCGCCGTGGCCAATAATATTGTGCGCGGCAAAGACAAAGGACTGGTGAATGTCGCCCTGGTAAAACAGCTCGGTATTGGCTTAGAGGGGAAGGTAACTGGAACTGTGTCCAATATTCTGCAACAGACACAGACGCTGGAGTTCGTTCCAGTACGCGAACAGAATACGGTCTACTATCTGGCGCCATTTAAATTTGATAATGAAGACTTCCTGACCTTTAAGATTCAGGTGCTGCCACCATCTGGCGATGGACCTCGCGTCTATCCCTATGATTTTAAGTTCCAGAAAAAGATGTATGTGGATTAGATTGATCTGGACAAAGAGAGTAATAAAAAAGTGAACAGTGATCTCGTTCTGGCCAGTGCCAACAAGGGAAAAATAAAAGAGCTTCAACAAATGCTTGGAGGTCTTGGGATTAATATTGTGCCCCAGACTCAGCTCAATATTGTTGATATCGAAGAGACCGGACTGACCTTTGTCGAAAATTCCATCCTTAAAGCGCGCAATGCCGCAACTCATGCCAATCTTCCCGCGGTGGCCGATGATTCCGGGCTTGAGGTAGATTTTTTAAAGGGTGCTCCCGGCATCTATTCGGCGCGCTTTGCCGGCGAAGCAGCGACAGATGCCAGCAATCGAGACAAACTTCTGGAACTGATGAAAGATGTGCCTGCGGATCAGCGCACCGCCCGCTATCAAACTGTGATTGTCTATATGCGTCATGGCAGTGACCCCACACCAATTATTTGCCAAGGCACCTGGGAAGGTACCATCGCCCTCGACGAAAAAGGTGATGGCGGATTTGGCTATGACCCCATATTTCAAGTAACGGAGACCAATTGCCGTGCCGCAGAACTGGATAAGCAGACCAAGAACAGCATAAGTCATCGCGGCAAGGCCATCGCCAGTTTGTTGCAGCAACTTCAGTCGCTATAACCTGTGCTGCAACTACCGCCCTTATCCCTGTATGTGCATATCCCCTGGTGTGTGCGCAAATGCCCCTACTGCGACTTCAACTCCCATCAGGCAGGAGATAATATTCCCGAGCAGGCCTATGTACGCAAACTGGTTAATGATTTGAGAGCAGATCAACACTGGGTTCAGGGTCGCAAGTTGCATTCGATCTTTTTTGGCGGTGGCACCCCCAGCCTGTTTTCCGGCACCGCGATCGGCGAGATTCTAAATGCCGCAGAGCAGATTATTGGTTTTGAGCAGGATATAGAAATCACTCTGGAAGCGAATCCTGGCACCTTTGAGCAGCAGAAGTTTGCCGACTTTCTTAGTGCCGGCGTCAATCGGCTGTCCATCGGCATTCAGAGTTTTAACAATAACCACCTTGAGCGCCTGGGCAGAATTCATGATGGCGATCAAGCCTTAAAGGCCATTGCCACGGCCAAGTCAGTGGGCTTTGATAATTTTAATATTGACCTAATGCATGGCTTGCCACAGCAGAGTCTGCAACAAGCAAAGACCGATATAGAGTTAGCCTTCAACCATGGTGCCCAGCATATTTCCTGGTATCAGCTGACCATTGAACCCAATACCGAATTTTACTCAAGGCCACCTGCACTGCCCAATGATGATCGGCTAGCCGATATCCAGCTGGCGGGCATGGAACTGCTTGAAGAAAATGGCTTTCATCAATATGAAGTCTCTGCCTTTGCTCGCAACGGCCAGACCTCAAGGCACAATATTAACTACTGGCAATTTGGTGACTATCTCGGGATTGGTGCCGGCGCCCATGGCAAAATCACCTTGCCACAGCAGGATATGGTGATTCGCACCAGCAAGACTCGCCAACCTGACAAATATCTGGCTCGTCAGGATTCCCTAATTGCCCAGCACAATGCCATTGAGCCCGACCAGATGGCAGTGGAATTTATGATGAATGGCCTGCGACTTAAGCAGGGCCTGCCAGCGCATCTATTCACCCAGCGCACAGGTCTGGAGCAATGCAATATTGCTGCTAAGGTAGAAAAATTACAGTCCCAAAAGCTAATGGTTAGCGGTGAGCATACCTACTGCACCACCGATCTCGGCTATCGTTTTTTAAATAAGGTCCTTGAAAGCTTCTAGCGCAGGCCAAGCCACTTCAGAGCGCGGGTTTAATTTGCTAAACTCTGCGCTTATTTCTTAGCCCCAAATCAATACGCTATATTATGACCAGCTCCGACTCAATACATACGGCCCCTCAGGAAACCGCACGACTATTGCGTCTGGCGACCTATGCATCGATTTCAGTGGCGCTGATATTGATTGTGGCCAAACTGATTGCCTGGGGACTGTCTGATTCTGTCAGCCTGCTGGCCACATTAATCGACTCCGTCCTCGACGCTCTGGCATCGCTGATCAATCTAATTGCCGTGCGTCATGCCCTGACACCGGCCGACAAAGAGCATCGCTTCGGCCATGGCAAAGCCGAAGCGCTGGCCGGCCTCAGCCAGTCAATGTTTATCGCCGGATCCGCTGGTTTTCTGTTGCTGGAAGCTGGACGAAGACTTATAAGTCCAATTCCGGTTGAAGCGGCGGGCACCGGTATCGCGGTTATGCTTTTCTCAATAGTCGCCACATTGCTGTTGCTGGGTTTTCAGCAACATGTGATTCGCAAAACCAACTCCACCGCCATTAAGGCCGATGCTCTGCACTATCGCACCGATGTGCTGGTCAATGGCAGTGTCATTGCGGCCCTGTGGCTATCAGTGCAAGGCTGGGCTGGATTTGATGCGCTTTTTGCCCTGGCCATTGGCATCTACATCCTCTACAGCGCCTGGGAAATTATTGCCCTGTCCTATGATCATTTGATGGATCGTGAACTGCCTGACGAGCAGCGGGAAAAAATCAAACAGCTGGTACTGCAACATAAAGCAGTACGAGGCCTGCACGATTTACGCTCAAGACATTCGGGCACTATGACCTTTATTCAGCTACATTTGGAACTGGATGATGACCTGTCTTTATTAGAAGCTCACAAGATTTCAGATGAGGTAGAAGCCAGCTTGCTGGAAACCTTCCCCGAGTCCGAGATTATTATCCATATAGACCCACAGTCAGTAGTGGGTCATGAGCCTATGGCAGATTTTGATTCTTGACTAGTGTTTGCCCCGCTTCCAGCGATAGTACTTTTCTATCCAAACCAGTAAACGCTCAGGCACATGCTTGCGCTTCCATGCACCAGCCACATACTTATTAGCCTCGCTCAGAGTGGGGTAACTGTGAATAGTGGCCAGAATCTTATTCAGCCCCAGATTAAATTTCATTGCAGTTACAAACTCCGTGAGCAGCTCACCAGCCTCAGGGCCCAAAATAGTAGCGCCAAGAATACGGTCTGAGCCAGGTGCTGTCAGCACTTTAACCACACCATTAGCATTGCCATCGGTGATAGCGCGATCTAGATCCGCGAGATCATACTCTGTCACCTCCACCTCGATGCCCTGCTCCGCCGCCTCTCGCTGGTTGAGCCCAACCCGAGCCAGCTGAGGGTCGGTGTAAATAGTCTGGGGCATCACCTTATAGTCCACAGCAAATTTCTTAAACTGGCCAAACAGAGCATTAACCCCGGCAAACCAGGCTTGATGGCCAGCGGCATGGGTCAGCTGGTAGGGCCCCGCCACATCGCCACAGGCAAAAATCGTGGGGCAGCTGGTACCTAAGTAGCGGTCGACTGCAACAGTGCCATCAGCATTAAGCTCAATGCCCAACTCCTGCAGGCCAAACTCGGCAGTATTGGCGCGACGGCCCACAGCCACCAGGACCCGATCAAACTCCACATTTACCTGGTTAGCGGCCGAGCGGGATAGAACAGCGTTGTGACCCGAAGCCTGCTGATTAAAACTGGTCACCGAATAATCGGTAAGCACCCTCACCCCTTCATCCGTCAACTGCTGGGTCAGTCGCGCAACAATATCCGTATCCTCTCTGGGCAATAACTGAGACATTCCCTCCACTAACGTGACCTGAGCACCCAGGCGCTGAAATGCCTGAGCTAGTTCACAGCCAATGGCACCACCGCCCATAATTAATAGCCGTTCAGGCAATTGCTGAAGCTGCCACAGATTCTCAGAGGTTAGAGGCTCAACCTCATCAATACCGGGGATAGCGGGGACAATCGGGCTAGCCCCTGTGGCGACAATAATTTTTTCTGCACTAACAACACGCCCATCAATATCAACCTGCCAGGGGCTCAGTAAGCGGGCATTGCCCTGAACACAGTCCACGCCCAGATTAGTGAAACGCTCAATCGAATCATGGGGCTCAATGTCGGCAATTACCTCCTGCACTCGCGCCATCACTTTAGTGAAGTCTACTGTAGGGCTCCCCACCTGCACGCCAAACTGGCTCGCGGTCTGTATATCGTTAACCGATTTGGCCGCTCGAATCAGCGCTTTGCTGGGCACACAGCCAGTATTCAAACAATCGCCGCCCATACTGGCCTTCTCTACCAACATCACTTTAGCTTTTACTGTTGCCGCAATGTAAGCGCTTACCAACCCGGCGCTGCCCGCACCTATTACAAGCAAGTTAGTATCAAAATGCTTTGGCCTGCGATGTCCCATCAGCCCGCGACGGCGCTGGAGGGCGCCCATAAGATGACGAGCAATAAAAGGAAATGCGGCCAACAGGGCGAATGACATAATCAAGTTGGGAGTCAAAATACCTGCTGTGGAGAACTCTTCTACCGCCCCTAGACTGACACCAGCATTAACAAATACCGCGGTTCCCGCCAGCATGCCAAGCTGGCTGACCCAGTAAAATGTTATCCCGCGAATAGGCGTCAAACCCATCACCAGATTAATAACCCAAAATGGAAACAGCGGAATCAGACGCAAACTAAACAGATAAAAAGCGCCCTGCTTTTTTATGCCCTGATTAATTGCTCCCAGATAGCGGGCAAATTTTGCCTGCACCCAGTCGCGCAAAATAAAGCGCGACACAAAAAATGCCATGGTTGCACCAATGCTACTGGCAAAAGAGGCCAGCATAAGGCCAACCCAAAAACCAAAAATCATGCCACCAATTATGGTTAGTACAGCGGCACCGGGAAGCGATAATCCGGCAACCAAAATATAGGCAGCAAAGTAAATTAGCGCCGTCAGCTGTGGCTGCTGTTGATAGAGCCCCTGGAAAAAATCGACGGACATATATTGCTGACCATCAACATAAAAGTAAGCGGCGATTGCCAGGCCCAATGTCATTAAAAGAACAAGTTTGTGCATGAATTGATCTCATTTATTTGTAATGTGTTCAGACCATTAGCTTGCGATGAGTTCCGCGCTCTAGGTTCACCGCCCTATCCATAGTCTAAATCTTTTATTCCAATAGAGCATTTCGTTTGTTGCCATCACTATGCTGATGCTATCATGCCGAAAAATTGAGCCCTTAAACATAAACCGTTCTCTGGAGACCCTTCGCAATGAGCGACCATATTGTCCATGTTACTGACGCTAGCTTTGAAACCGATGTACTACAGTCTGATGTTCCCGCTCTGGTAGATTTTTGGGCTGAATGGTGCGGGCCCTGCAAAATGATTGCCCCCATTCTCAACGAAGTTGCCGATGAGTACGCAGGCAAGATTAAAATCTGCAAAGTGGATGTCGACAGCAATCCAGAAGCTGCTGCTAAATTTAATGTTCGCGGCATTCCAACGCTACTGGTATTTAAAAATGGTGCTGTGGAAGCAACCAAAGTAGGTGCGCTTTCTAAAGGCCAACTCACTGAATTTGTAGACGCATTGCTCTAATTTGTATTGTGGCCCCGATCACGGGGCCACAAAAATTTTCTTGCGCTTTGCAAAAGCATCGCTATACTTCCCCTATCGATTCCAAGTTTTGCCTGTTCTGACGCTTCAACCATCTTCTTTTGCGCCACAAGTGGCTTTAAACATACTCCTAACTTTCAAGGCTTAAACAAGTCTAATTTTCCCCTCAATCCTATAGCACTGTAAAACCATCCTATGAATCTATCCGAATTAAAACAAAAACCAATCGACGAACTTCTAGAAATGACCGCCTCAGCGGGTCTCGATAATCTGGCTCGTTCACGCAAACAAGACATTATCTTTGCCCTGCTCAAGAAACATGCGAAAAGCGGCGAAGATATTTATGGTGATGGCGTATTAGAAATACTCCCAGACGGATTTGGCTTCCTGCGTTCCGCTGGCGCCTCTTACCTTGCCGGGGCCGATGATATTTATGTCTCACCCAGCCAGATCAGACGCTTTAACCTGCGCACTGGTGATGGCATTGCTGGCAAAATTCGACCACCCAAAGATGGTGAACGCTATTTTGCTATGCTCAAAGTTGATGAGATCAACTTTGATGCCCCAGAAAATGCGCGCAACAAAATTCTATTTGAAAACCTGACGCCATTATTCCCTGACCAGCCTCTAAAGCTTGAATCAGGAAATGGCTCAACCGAAGATCTGACAGGCCGTATTATCGACTTGGTATCGCCAATTGGTAAAGGACAGCGCGGACTGATCGTTGCGCCGCCCAAAGCCGGTAAAACTATTATGATGCAGAATATTGCCCAGGCGATTATTCGCAATAATCCCGAATGCTATATTATTGTGCTTCTAATCGATGAGCGACCGGAAGAAGTAACAGAAATGCAGCGTACTGTGCGCGGCGAAGTGATCGCCTCAACCTTTGATGAGCCGCCGAACCGCCATGTTCAGGTTGCTGAAATGGTCATCGAAAAAGCTAAGCGCCTGGTAGAACACAAGAAGGATGTAGTTATTCTGCTCGACTCAATCACCCGTCTGGCGCGAGCCTACAACACTGTGATCCCATCCTCCGGTAAAGTACTGACTGGTGGTGTCGATGCCCACGCACTGGAAAAACCCAAGCGTTTCTTCGGTGCCGCGCGAAATATCGAACATGGCGGCAGCCTGAGTATTATCGCTACCGCACTGGTTGATACCGGCTCGAAGATGGATGAAGTGATCTACGAAGAATTTAAAGGCACAGGTAATATGGAGCTGATACTAGATCGCAAGATCGCAGAGAAGCGCGTTTACCCAGCCATCAATGTGCGTCGCTCCGGCACCCGCCGAGAGGACTTGCTGATGGACGAAGCCGAACTCCAGCGCGTTTGGATTCTGCGTAAGCTTCTCCATGATATGGAAGATCTGGCCGCAGCCGAGTTTTTGGTTGAGAAGCTTAAAGGCTTCAAAAACAATGCTGAATTCTTTGGTGCCATGAAACGTAAATAGACTGGGACGTTAGTAAGATCATACGCAAATAAATAGTGCGCCAAACAGACCAGAGTCTGCGTATCATAAGTCCCAGCGCAATGACTTAGGCTAACGTCCTATGAAGTATTCCGACCTTCGCGAATTTATAGCTTTCCTCGAACAACGGGGAGAGCTTGTTCGTATTTCCCAGGAAGTCGACCCCAATCTAGAAATGACAGAAATCAGTGACCGCACATTGCGTGCCAAAGGTCCTGCCCTGCTATTCGAAAACCCTAAAGGCTACAACACCCCCGTACTGTGCAATCTTTTTGGCACCCCGGAGCGCGTTGCCATGGGCATGGGCCAGGAGAGCGTTAGCGCATTGCGTGATGTCGGCACCTTGCTGGCCTTCCTTAAAGAACCAGAGCCCCCCAAAGGCCTGCGCGACCTGTGGGAAAAACGTCATGACTTTAAACAGGTGCTCAACATGCCTGTTAAAGAAATCAAAAATGCTCCCTGCCAGGAAATTGTACTGGAAGGCGACCAGGTGGATCTGGACAAATTACCCATTCAAACTTGCTGGCCGGGTGATGTGGGTCCACTAGTGACATGGGCACTGGCCATTACCCGCGGCCCGGAAAAAGAGCGGCAAAATCTCGGCATCTATCGGATGCAGAAGATTGCCAAAAACAAATTAATTATGCGCTGGCTTGCCCATCGAGGCGGCGCATTGGACTATCGCGACTTCCAGAAAAAATATCCCGGCCAACCCTATCCAGTGGCCATTGCTCTCGGAGCAGACCCAGCCACAACACTGGGTGCCGTCACACCAGTGCCAGATACTTTATCTGAGTATGCCTTTGCAGGCCTGTTGAGAGGCGAGAAGACTCAGGTAACAAAATGCATTGGTAGCGATCTGCAAGTACCCGCCAGTGCCGAATATATACTCGAAGGTTTTTTACATCCTGGAGAAGAAGCGGAAGAAGGTCCCTTTGGCGATCACACCGGTTACTACAATGAAGTAGAGACCTTCCCTGTTTTTACCATCGACCGTATTACTCATCGAAAAGACCCGATTTATCACAGCACCTATACCGGCCGTCCGCCGGATGAGCCTGCAATTTTAGGTGTTGCACTCAATGAAGTTTTTGTGCCCATACTGCAGAAACAGTTTCCAGAAATTGTCGACTTCTATCTGCCACCTGAAGGCTGCTCCTATCGCATGGCCGTGGTCAGCATGAAGAAACAGTACCCGGGTCACGCCAAGCGTGTGATGATGGGCGTCTGGTCTTTTCTGCGCCAGTTTATGTACACCAAGTTTGTCATCGTCACCGACGACGATGTGGACGTGCGCAACTGGGAAGATGTGATCTGGGCCATGACTACCAGAATGGATCCCAGTCGAGATACAGTGCTGATCGATAATACCCCTATCGACTATCTGGACTTTGCCTCACCGGTGTCTGGCTTGGGTTCAAAGATGGGACTGGATGCAACCAATAAGATGCCTGGCGAAACTAATCGCGAATGGGGTAAACCCATTGAAATGGATGATGCGGTTAAAGAGCGTGTTGATGCGCTTTGGGGTGAGTTAGGGATTGATTCTAAGTAACTTAAACACTGGTCTCTTAGTCCGGCAGCAATCTGATTTTAAGCGCTGCAACATTCCGACATTGGAGTATCGCCATCATACGCGGAGTTAAAACAACATAAGCTACTGCCAGTCCAACGG
>CALSSA010000013.1 GCA_943788875.1 uncultured Pseudomonadales bacterium
TACCGCATCGTTTTTGTCCTTTAGCAATAGGAATTGACATTGGCGGCACTCGAATATCAATTAATTTGCCACCAGAGGACGCTGCTGTCTCCGCTAGGCCAGGGATATCAGCCAATCGCCGATGCAGGCCACTTATAATATCCATGCCTAGCGAGGCAGCTTTAAGTAACTCGGCCTCCCAGGATTTCTCAATAGTTCCGCCTACAGGGGCAACGCCAATAATCAAACTTTTAACCCCCTTTTGAAAGGCTTGCTCTACACTTAAATTGGGAATACCGAGATCAAGAGAATTGCCTGAGAAACGCAACTGCCCGGCCACTAAATCCTGGCACCATTGCACAATTCCCAACCCCGTTTTGGCATAGGCTGAGCTGTTGATATCACCAATAAAAATTAGATAAGGTGCTCGTAAATTAATTGAATTAATTGGGCTCATTCATTTCCCTTGAAAATAATCAGTGGTAGTTATCGATTTTTATACTGATTTTTTGACATACATTAGCTTGAAGCTAATCTACTGTTTTTGCTAAGGCTTCTAATTAGGCTTGCCTGCGAGTATATGAAGCCCTTCTGGGTATCATGGCCCAGAAGGAAACCCCTCCTAGGCCATGTTAACAACACTAACAGATTGATTGAAATTAGAACTGATAACCAACGCTCAATCCGTAAGTGCGAGGCACAGCGTAGCGCTCTTTATTTCCTCCGCGACCAAGCACTACTCGGTGGACCGCCTTGTCTTCGTTGGTCAGGTTTTTGCCCCACAGAAAGACACTCCAGTGTTCATCAGCTGAGCGAAAACCAATGCGGCCTCCTAACTTCCCTAGCGAGGGTACTAACCCATCCGGGTGATTTGTTAAATTAAAGTTCGCAGAAATACTTGTCTTTGTAATCGTAGTTGAGAGTGAGCCTCTAGGCTGCCTGCATTACTAAGCTCTCGCTCATAGTCAACGGCAAGATTAAAGGTCCATTCCGGTGAAATAGGATTTTGATTGCCGCTGGCATCGACAATACCAAACTCCGGATCGAGGCACCTTCGATATTTATCAAAGGCAGCATCAAGATAGGCAATACCACTGGTAATTCGCAGCCCTCAGGCGGTGCGCAAATATTTCCAGCTCTGCGCCTTGAGAGGTTAGTGCACCTGCATTATCAAATACGCTACAAATATGGTGATCCATCTGGCAAGAGTACCATCTTCCACATTGTAAGCACTTGGTAGTCGGTATAATCCATATAGAAGATGGCGCCGTTTATCCCAAGCGACCATCCTGCCAGCTGGTTTTGGCACCAATTTCATAGCTAGTCACAAACTCATCATCAACAGACAGTGATCTTGGATCTGCCCATTAGGTATACTGAGATGTATTAAAGGCGCCAGCTTTAGCCCGCGAGATACCGATCCATAGACCATCGCATCATCTCTAATATTGTGACGCAAACCGATAATCCAAGACACATTATTAGAATCAAGATCTAACTGTCGTCGATTGATATCTACATTCAAAGCAGCCACCCAAAAAGGAGTACCTGAGGCCTGACTATCGATACTTTGATCTTCCTTGGTATAACGAAGGCCAGCAAAGCTGTTGTTACATCTGAGAGATGGAAGTTGGAATGCAAAAAAGCCGCATAAGAGGTGGATTCAATATCATGTTCCGTCCCTAATATCTCTATCTCCGCAACGCTGCTCCTGCCAAGCCGGGCCCTGCATCAAAAAACTCTCGCTCAAAAACTTCTGATCAAAATAATAAAGGCCGGCCACATAATCGAATTGCTGTCCAAGCGGGGATGCAACCGTATTTCCTGAGATATATTCTCTTGACTTGACTCATAGTCTTGATCCAGAGTATCCGTGGCAGTGAGATCAAGATCTCGAACAACATCCACATACTTTCTCGCCAACTGGTGATCGATGTGAGCGTTAAACCACTTTCAAACTCGATGCTCAATCGTTAACGCAGACACCTTCACCCTCTTTCTTAATAATCGGGTCTATCGTTAAAAGAATGTATAAGGAACTCCATCACCAATGGCGGAAGGGTTTCACCTACAAGCACATTCGCCTCTGAGTCAGAACCATCAACCACGAGGCGAATATCTGTATTGTCAGTTGGTGTATAGAGAAATTGTGCTCGCCATGCTGTTTTATCAATAATACCCATATCAGAACCCGTCGTTAGATTTTTGGCATAGCCATCGCGCTCAGTATTGTTCACGCTAAACCGAGCGGCGAGTTATCACTCATGGGATGTTGAGACTTCCACTCAATATCTGCACGATCATAATTGCCGACTTCCACCTTTAGACCGCCCTCCAACTCTTGGCTGGGCTTTTTGCTTACCATGCTAATAGCACCACCGGTGGTATTTTTACCAAACAGGGTACCCTGCGGGCCACGCAATATTTCCACTCGCTCAAGGTCATTTGAGCCGAAATTAAATGCATCGTTCTTGCCCATAAAGACACCATCTAGGTACACACCTGTACTGGAATTCATTCCCAAAAATTGTTGAGAGTATAGGCACCACGAATGGCAATAGTAGCTCCCCAGTCAGCGGTAGCATCATCTGGGAAAGTTACATTGGGGCGCCAGATACAATGTCCTGAAGGTTTTTGCGCCTAGACTTTCGATCGCGCGTCTGATACCACACTCATGGAAATCGGTACATCCTGCAATGATTCCTCCCGCTTCGTCGCCGTAACAATAATCTCATCAATCGCACTCTGACTCGTCGCCGCCTCACCACCCTGCGCCGCTACCTGTGCTGTACCACCAGCGGCAAACAAACCCACTAGGCCTGCCAGCAGTGTTTTTCGTTTCGTACTGTTTTTAATATTCATTCTCTTCCCCTTACCATTTTGGTTGGTTGTACTTTCACTTCCGGTTTGCGAAATGGTGATCACTCCGCTGCTGGTAAGGCCGCCGTGCAGGCCGGTGTCGCGCAACAGGCGCTCTAGGGCGAGCTCTATGCTGAAGCGGCCGAGTAGTGGTTCGCTTCTGAGTTGCGCGGCGATGTCGTAGGGGAATAGGACCTGTATATCGGTCTGTTCGGAGAGGCTGTTGAGGGCGGTGGCTACGGTCTGTTCAGGCAAGTCCAGGTGGTACGTCCTTGTCTGTTGGGGCCCGTTGGTGGCCGCTGCACTGGTGCTGCTAAAACAGATTGCGCAGACGATAGTTAAAGCTACCGCTAGGACATGCTGTTTTATGGTGCCAATCCTTGGTGTTGCATTTACCCCTCGATATCGCCTGCAGTGGGTTGGCTTTATATGTTGATTTAAAAGCGTGCACTGCTTGGCATTTACGATGGTCTTACGAGAGGTATGTCGCATGGTGGTTTTAAATCCTCTAGTTTTGAGGTGATTTATTTTTGTTGGGTTTTAGTGGGTTGTGGTTTGGGGGTTGGCCTTTGTGGTTGTTGGGGTTGGGTGGGGTGAGATCCCTCGTCGCTGCGCTCTGTCGGGATGACAGTTAAGGGCTCTGTCGGGATGACAGTGTAAGGGCTCTGTCGGGATGACTGTTGGGGGGCCCCACCCTTTGTCATCTTGAACGAATGTGAAAGATCTCATGGAGGTCCCTCGTCGCTGCGCTCTGTCGGGATGACAGTTAAGGGCTCTGTCGGGATGACATGTAAGGGCTCTGTCGGGATGACAGTTAGGGGGCTGTCGGGATGGCAGATCATGATTTTAGGGCGCTGACTGCAGCTGGATATGTTGGCTATCCAGGTGGCTGACGTGGATGCCAAAGCTGGTTTGCAGCACATCAAACATGGCGTCTAGTTCACCGACTTTAAAGCGGCCCCCTACTCTGAGTTGTTGCAGTGCGGGGTCGGGGATATTGATATTGATGGTGGTGTAGCGGCTCATTTCTGCGATGACTTCAATCAGCGGGTCGCCGACAAACACGAGATAGCCGCTGCGCCAGGCGAGTTTGCGCTCTAGCTCTGGTGCGGGGATCTGGGTGATGGGTTGCAGCTGTTGTAACTGGGGTTGCTGTGGGTCGCTACCCTGCACGCGGTTTACGGTGAGGCTTTGGCCGCTGTCTAGGCTGGCGAGTTTGTGCATTTTGGTTATGGGTGCGGCTTGTTCGACCTGTACGGCGGAGGACAGGTCGACCTGCCCTTCGTTGACTATTACTTGCACGGCGTCGGGATGCAGGCGCACGGAAAAGGCGGTGCCTACGGCTTTGACCATGCCGCTGCCGGCGTAGACTTGGAAGGGCCAGTCTTGGTTGGAGGCGACATCAAAGTGCACTTCGCCTCTAAGCAGGCGGATTTTGCGCTGGCCGTCGCTGTATTCCACCTGTATCTGGCTGTCGGTATTCAGTTTGATAATCGAGCCGTCGACCAACTTTTGTTCCTGCACTTCACCCAGGGCGCTGACATAGATGCCGTTGGTGGAATCGTTGGCGGCAGGTAGCAGCGCAAAGACCATCACCATGGCTAGCGCGAAGCTGGCGGCGATGGCGCCGCTGCGACCCCAGACGGTGGTGGGCAGGCGGGTCAGTGGTGTCAGCAGTTCGCGCCAGCGATTGCTGGCCTGGTCGTAGACTGGGGTGGAGAGTTCGTTGAGGATATTGGCGTCGTCCCAGAAGGCGCTAATGCGCTCTAGCTCGCGGCGGTGGGCGCTGCTTTGGGCCAGCCATTGGCGCAGTGACTCTTTTTCGGCTGCACTGGGCGGCGTGTCGCGGTCGAGACGGATCAACCATTCCCGGGCCTGGGTCTGGATGCTGCTGAAGTCGTCGAATGGCAGCACGTTGTCTGGGCTGTTTATCACTGTTTCGCTGGTCATTGCTGACCTCTCTGATTGGCTTGAACGCTCGGGTTAGGCGGGCTAACGGGGTTCGGCTCTTTGTTATGGTTATGGTTATAGCTATGGTTTTGTTCTGTGTTCTGTTGTCGGTCGTCTGCTGCGCCCTGTTCTGGGGAGTGCTTTTCAGGTTGCTCTGCTGTGCGCTGCTGAATAAACCGGTCGCAGGCTTCTACGCCTTTCATCAGATGTTTTTCGACGGTGCTGGCGGCGATACCGAGGCGTTGGGCTATTTCTTTGTGGGGCATGCCGTAGACTTTGCGCATTAGGTACACCCGGCGGCACTTGGGTGGCAGTGCGGCGACGGCTTCGCAGTGAATACCCAGCTTTTGCTGTGCCATGACTTCGTCTTCGGTGGACCATTCAGAGAGTAAGACGTCGGCGGAGGGCTGATCCTCTATATAGTCGGTGATTTGTCGTGATTTGCTGCGCAACTGCGAGATGGCGACGTTTTTGGCGATGCGGAATAAAAACGACTTGGGTTGACGCACATCGGTGCTGCGCTCGGCTTTGTAGGCGCGCAGAAAGGCTTCCTGGGTAACGTCTTCGATATCCTGGGCATTGTTGAGGTAGCGGCCAATAAACCGCTTTAATGACAGCTGATGCAGTTGAAAGGCGTTTAAGATATTAACGCCCTGTTTATCCCCTGCAGGTTTGTGGTCTGACATTCCTTCGAATCCCCATCAGCGATCTGCTGACCGCTGTTATCCAATAATACAAACTCAGCAGTGAACGGCTTTTGTCTCTGCTGGGATTTGTTGGATTTTCACACTCACAGGGCACTTGAGATTTACTCTTTGGGCTAAGGTTCTCAGGGCAACTGTGATTGCGCTCCTTGTAGGGTTAAAAGTAGTTGAGGATTTGGGGAAATGCCAGCGAGGCAGGCCAGTGGGCATTAAATTGCTGTGGACGGGTAATGGAAGATAGAGATCCTTCGGCTGCGCTCAGGATGACCGGGTTGTCCTGTTATCCCGACAGAGCAAAGCGACGAGGGATCTCAATCAGTTGGCACTGGTGAGAGGTTTGCTGGGGTAGTGGTGTTGCTTTAGGGTTTATAGATCCTTCGGCTTCGCTCAGGATGACAGGCCTGCGGCTTTAATTCTTCCAGATCCTTCGACTTCGCTCGGGATGGGATCCTTCGGCTTCGCACAGGGTGGGACCCTTCGGCTGCGCTCAGGGTGACAGGCCTTTGGCCTGTCACATATAAGCGTTACTGGTATCTGTATGGTCGGTTACATCCTTAACGCCCTTCAGCTCGGGGATCTTTTCCATCAGGGTTTTTTCTACGCCCTCTTTAAGGGTAAGGCTTACTGCGGAACAACCCTGACAGCCGCCACCAAACTCAAGTACCGCTATACCATCGGCCATTTCTGAGAGTGACACCACACCACCATGAGAGGCCAGACCGGGATTGATCTCGTTGTACAGCAGATAGTTAATCTGATCTTCAATCGGGCTATCGTCATGCACATTGGGCAGTCTTGAGTTGGGCGCGCGAATGGTTAGCTGGCCACCAAACTTATCTTCGGCAAAATCGACCTTGGCTTCATCCAAAAAGGGAATGCTGCGCTGCTCGAAGTAACCATTGAAAGCTTCATATTCAACCACCAGATCTTCTTCGTTATGCTCGCCGGGGCGGCTGTAGGCGATACAGGTTTCAGCTTTGGGTGTGCCTGGGTCGCTGACAAACATGCGAATGCCTATGCCTTCGCAGTTTTGTTTTTCCAAGCAAGCCGGCGAGATATTCCTGAGCTGATTCTGTAATTGTGACATTGAGCATAGTTAATTTCCTGAGCTAAACTGATAAATAGCTGGGTATTTTACGCTATTCGGGCTTCAGGCAAAGCCCTTTTTCTTTAAAGGTCGCTTTTTTAAATTATTTTGGTATGATGCGCATCCATCAAAATATTTTGATACAAGCAGACAAATTAGGGTTAGACAACCATTATGTCTCAGGAATCAGTCAAGCATCATAAGCAGCGGTATCAGACGCGCCCAGCAGCGCATTTTAGTCTTGGATGGCGCTATGGGTACTATGATTCAGCGCCATACGCTGGAGGAAGAGCACTTTCGCGGTGAGCGCTTTGCTGACTGGCATTCGGACCTAAAGGGCAATAATGACCTGCTGAGCCTGACTCAGCCGACATTATCTGCGATATCCACCGTGCCTACCTTGAGGCCGGTGCCGATATTATCGAGACCAATACCTTTAACTCCACCACCATTTCTCAGGCTGACTACAGATGGAGGCCATCTCCCGGGAGATTAATATTGCCTCGGCTCAGTTGGCTCGCACGGCAGCCGATGAGTTTTCGACCCCGGAGCGCCCGCGTTTTGTCGCCGGTATTTTGGGGCCCACCAGCCGCACGGCTTCCCTATCACCGGATGTGAATGATCCCGGCGCGCGCAATGTGACCTTTGATGAGCTGGTCGAAGACTACATTGAATCTACCGATGCCCTTATTGAAGGCGGTCGTGACTGATTATGGTCGAGACCATTTTCGATACCTGAATGCCAAAGCGGCGCTGTTTGCGGTGCA
The DNA here is from genome assembly GCA_943788875.1 of uncultured Pseudomonadales bacterium. Taxonomy (GTDB): domain Bacteria; phylum Pseudomonadota; class Gammaproteobacteria; order Pseudomonadales; family Porticoccaceae; genus HTCC2207. Next base: position 7,347 of record CALSSA010000013.1, read on the forward strand.
GCTGGTGTTTGAAAAGCTGGGTTCTGAACTGCCGATTATGATCAGTGGCACCATTACCGATGCCAGTGGCCGAACCCTTTCGGGTCAGACCCCGGAAGCATTCTGGAACTCAGTGCGCCACAGCAAGCCGGTTAGTATTGGCCTGAACTGTGCCCTGGGCCCAAAGAGCTGCGCCCTCACCTGCTGGAAATTCTCTACGTGGCAGACACCTTGGTCAGCGCCCACCCCAATGCCGGCCTGCCCAATGAGTTTGGTGGCTATGATCTGGATGCGGTCAATATGGCCGAAACTGTGGCGGAGTTTGCCAGCTGCTGGTCTGCTGAATATTGTCGGCGGTTGCTGTGGTACTACACCCGAGCATATTCGTGCCATTGCCGATGCTGTGGCGACTATTAGCCCACGTCAAGTGCCTGACATTGAGCCGGCCTGCCGTCTGTCTGGTCTTGAGCCCTTTACGATTACCGCTGACTCGCTGTTTGTCAATGTGGGCGAGCGCTGCAATGTCACTGGCTCGGCGGCTTTTAAGCGACTGATTCTGGAAGAGAACTACGATGCAGCGCTGGAGGTTGCCCGCCAGCAGGTGATTAATGGCGCGCAGATTATTGATGTCAATATGGATGAGGGCATGCTCGAATCATTGCCTGCCATGGTGACATTTTTAAATCTGATTGCCTCGCGAACCTGGATATTTCCGTGTGCCGATTATGGTCGACTCCTCTAAATGGGAGGTGATTGAAGCTGGCCTGAAATGCATTCAGGGCAAGTCGGTGGTCAACAGTATCAGCCTTAAAGAAGGCGACTGACGAGTTTGTTGAAAAAGCCAAGCTGTGCAAAAAGCATGGTGCCGCTATTGTGGTGATGGCGTTTGATGAAGAGGGTCAGGCCGATAACCTTGAGCGTCGTCAGCAGATCTGTCAGCGCAGCTACGATATGCTGGTCAATGAGATTGGCTTTCCCGCGGAAGACATTATCTTTGACCCCAATGTATTTGCCGTGGCCACGGGTATTGAAGAACACAATCGCTACGGTCTCGATTTTATTGAGGCGAGCGGCTGGATTAAACAGAATCTGCCCCATGCGCTGATTAGTGGCGGCATATCCAACGTGTCGTTCTCGTTCCGCGGCAATAACCCGGTGCGCGAAGCCATTCACTCGGTGTTTCTCTACCATGCTATTCGCGAAGGCCTAAGCATGGGTATTGTTAATGCCGGGCAGTTGGCGGTGTATGACGATCTGCCGGAAGAGCTGCGTAATGTGGTTGAAGATGTGGTGCTATTCCGCACCCCGGCGGGCACAGATAATCTGCTGGCGATTGCCGATAAATACCGCGGCGATGGCTCCACTCAGGCTAAGACTGAAGACTTGAGCTGGCGTGAGGGCAATGTCAATCGGCGCCTTGAGCATGCGCTGGTCAAAGGTATTACTGAGTTTATTGAAGAGGATACCGAAGAGGCCCGCCAGGGTGCTGAACGCCCATTGCATGTGATTGAAGGCGCGCTGATGGACGGCATGAATATCGTCGGCGATCTATTTGGTTCCGGCAAAATGTTTCTGCCTCAGGTGGTTAAATCTGCTCGCGTCATGAAGCAGGCCGTGGCCTATTTGCAGCCCTATATTGAAGATGAAAAAGATGCCGCTGCCAGTGCCAATGGCAAGATTCTAATGGCCACGGTTAAAGGTGATGTGCATGATATCGGCAAAAATATTGTCGGCGTGGTATTGCAGTGCAATAACTATGAGGTGATTGACCTCGGCGTGATGGTGCCCGCGCAAAAGATTTTGGATGCTGCCATAGAACACAATGTCGATATTATTGGCCTGTCTGGCCTGATTACCCCCTCTCTGGATGAGATGGTGACATTGGGTAAAGAGATGCAGCGCCAGGGCTTTACTGTGCCGCTAATGATTGGTGGTGCTACTACTTCCAAGGCCCATACTGCGGTGAAGATTGCCCCCGGCTATGAAAATAATCAGGCGATTTATGTGTCTGATGCCTCTCGTGCTGTGGGTGTGGCCAGCAAGCTGATCAGCAAAGAAAATCGCGATGAATTTATCGCCGAGATACAGCTCGACTACGATGCAGTAAGACTGCGTACGGCCAATAGAACCCCAAGGGGAACCCTGTTTGCCTATTCCGATGCCGTCAAGCAGAAACCTCAGCTTAACTGGCGTGACTATCAGCCGCAGATTCCCAATCAGCTGGGTATTACAGTGCTGGATGATTACCCGTTGGAGGCGCTGGTGCCCTATATCGATTGGACACCGTTCTTTATTACCTGGGATCTGGTGGGCAAGTACCCGAAGATTTTAAATGACGATGTGGTTGGCGAAGCGGCCACTAGTTTGTTTGCCGATGCCCAAGCGCTGCTAAAAGACATTATCGACAATAAGCGTTTAACCGCGCGGGCTGTATTTGGTCTGTGGGAAGCCAATACGGTTAACCATGATGATATCGAAGTCTATGCAGCCGATGGTTCTACAGCAGCCACCTTGCACCAGATACGCCAGCAGATTCAAAAGCCCGGTGCCAGTGAAGAACTGGCATCACTCGCCGACTTTATTGCGCCCAAAGAGACTGGGTTAACCGACTATATGGGTGCGTTTGCGGTAACTACAGGTATTGGAGCAGATGAGCTGGCCGCTGAGTATGAAGCTAAGCATGATGACTACAACGCCATTATGGTCAAGGCACTGGCCGACCGTTTGGCGGAAGCCTTTGCCGAGCATCTGCATCATCTGGTGCGCACTGAATACTGGGGTTATGCGGCAGATGAAACCTTGGATAATGAGGCGTTGATCAAAGAAAAGTACCGCGGTATTCGCCCTGCCCCCGGCTACCCTGCCTGCCCAGATCACACCGAGAAAGCCTCGCTGTTTAAGCTGCTCAGTGCAACGGAACATACAGGCCTGGAATTAACCGACAGTTTTGCCATGACGCCGGCAGCAGCGGTGAGCGGCTGGTACTTTGGTAACCCGGATGCCAAGTACTTTAACACCGGCAAGATTGCCCCTGATCAGGTAGAATCCCTGGCTCAGCGCAAAGGCTATTCACTGCCTGATATGGAGCGTTGGTTAACGCCCATTCTTAACGACTAAGTGGAACTGACAGTGACCGAAGAGAAGCAACCTAAAAAGCCCGGAGTGGGCGCACTGGTAAAAAGTATTTTGGCCGCGGCCATTGGTGTGCAGACCGATAAAAACCGCGAACAAGATTTTAATGAAGGCAGCCCGCTGGCATTTATTATTGGTGGGTTTGTTTTTACCGCGCTGTTTATATTCACCATTGCGATAATTGTTGGGATTGTTACCAGTTAGGTTGGGTGCGAAATTATTAAAGATTTTTAGCTGTGCTTCCAGTCAACCACGCGCAACTGTCAAAGCAACAATCACCCATACTCTTTATATTGTTAAATATCCTGCCCGGCCCCAAATGCGTGAGTTGCTGGCGGTGTGTCACAGCAATTAGCCAGTCATTCAAGCCCGCTGCAACAGTTCCAGAAATCCCTCACTGCGCTCTTTTAGGATCACAGTAGAGGAGCCTACATTGTGACGAAATCCTCTATCCCCAACTCAACTATGCTAGAAGAGCCAGCCTGCAGCGATGTCAAATAGGCCCCATTGCGCGGCAGAATCTGGGTAGCAAAAAAACCTGTGGTAGCCAGTTTCTGGTTATAAAAACGATCATCTGCACCATTATCCAGCCGCTGCTGGGCCGCTATGGCTAGTCGCACCATGCACCAGTAGGACACTGAGTTACCAAACAGCATCATAAAGTTGTAAGCCACCCCAGGGCTGTGCTCTGGGTTGCTGAGTACATAGTCCAGACCGGCGCGACAATCGGCGATTGCGGTATTTAGAGCCGCGGTTAAATCATTGGTCTTGCTCTGTGCTGTGGCTTCCATATCTGCCAGTAATTTGGTCAGAGTCTCACCACCATCGCGCAGACATTTGCGGCCAATAAAATCCAATGCCTGTACACCATTGGTGCCTTCATAAATCGGCAAGATACGAGCGTCACGCATATGCTGGGCGGCTCCGGTCTCTTCAATAAAACCCATACCACCATGTACCTGCACACCTAAGGAGGTCGATTCCATTGATGCTTCTGTACTCCAGCCTTTGACCAGCGGGGTCATAATCTCAACTAGCTGTGCATCTGCGGCACGCTGCTGCTCATCTGGATGATGATGGCTGCGATCTTCAGCGGCAATGGTATAGAGAGACATAGCACGGCCAGCTTCTGTCAACGCACGCATCTGCATCAGCATGCGCTTAACATCCGGATGATGGATAATCGGCGCTTCGCCCTCAACACCGGCCACCTTGCCCTGCACTCGGTCAGAGGCATAGGCCACGGCCTGCTGATAGGCGCGCTCGCCAACACCAATACCCTGATGACCGACAGACAGTCTGGCATTGTTCATCATGCTGAACATACACATCAGGCCCTGATTTAAAGGGCCAACTAAATAGCCTTTAGCGCCGCCGTTTTCGCCAAACGCCATGGTGCAGGTTGGACTACTGTGAATACCCAGCTTGTGCTCTACGCCAACTGGGGTGACATCATTGCGCTCACCTAAACTGCCATCGGCATTAATCAAATATTTGGGCACCAGAAATAGTGAAATACCATGATTGCCCGCTGGGGCATCTGGCAGACGTGCCAGCACCAGATGGATAACATTCTCTGTCAGTTCATGGTCGCCCCAGGTGATATAGATTTTTTGCCCGCTGACCAGATAATGGTCGCCATTGGGAACTGCTTTGCTTTTTACTGCAGAAAGATCTGTACCGGCCTGGGGTTCGGTCAGATTCATGGTGCCCGACCAGGCGCCAGAAATGAGCTTGGCTAGGTAGGTATCTTTTTGATCATCTGTGCCATACAAATTAAGGGCATGAATCACCCCTCGACTCAGCATCGGCAACAGGCTAAAGCCCATATTGGAGGATTGCAACATTTCCTGAACCGCCACATCAATAACGCCGGGCAGACCAGCGCCATCATAGGCCTGATCGCCGCTCAGACAGCACCAACCGCCTTCAATCATCTGCTCATAGGCACCGGCCAGCGCAGGGGCAGTGACTACTGTGCCATCTTTTAGGTGGGCAGGATTGATATCGGATTCCCAGTTGGTGGGGGCTACCACCTGCTCAAAGAACTTGGCAGCTTCCGGAATCACCGCTTCAACCATATCAATGCCAGCATCTTCATAGCCCGGCATGGTGCTGTGCTCGGCATAGTTAATCAGCTCTTCAAATATAAAGAACATTTCCTTTTGCGGTACTTTATAAGCGGTCATTGAAAAATTTCCTTGAGTGTCATTCAAAACTACGGCAGTAATCACCACCAAATTCGGCCATCAGAATATAGCCGCAGTAGTTTAGGTGTAAACCAAAAACCATGACCAAGTGGTCTGCGCCGAAGGTTATTTGGCCGCTGTAACAGTGGTGGTTTAATTGCATTTAAACCACGGCAAGAGCCAGTTTTGAACTACTCTTAAAAGAGCACAGGAGTTGCTAGAAAAGGATCCGAAAACATAGGGACACACAGGGAAAGTAAAGTGAGCGAGCAACAGTTAAAGCAACAGATCGCCGATCATGTGAAAGACTATTATGGCAATGTCCTCAATAGCAGCGCAGACTTAAAAACCAGTGCCTGCTGCCCGGCTCAGGTGCCGCCGAGCTATTTGAAACCATTGCTGGACAATATCCACCCACAGATTCAGGACAGCTTTTATGGCTGTGGCTCACCCTTGCCTCTGGCTGCCGAGGGCTGCACTGTGCTCGACCTGGGTTGTGGCACTGGTCGCGATGTGTACCTGTTGAGCCAACTGGTGGGCGAAGCCGGCGAGATTGTCGGCATAGATATGACCGACAAACCCTTGGATATCGCCCGCAGCCACATTGACTGGCACTGCGCAAAGTTTGCCCATGCCAACCCCAATATGCGCTTTAAAAAGGGTTGCATCGAAAACCTCACCAGCTGTGGTATTAAGGATAACAGTGTCGATATTGTTATCTCCAACTGCGTGATCAATCTCTCTGCGGATAAAGAATCTGTGTTTAAAGAGATATACCGAGTGCTAAAACCCGGGGGCGAACTGTGTTTCTCTGATGTCTTTGCCGACCGCCGTCTGCCTGCCAACCTGCAGCAACATAAGGTACTGCTGGGGGAATGCCTTGGCGGCGCGCTGTATCAGAGTGACTTCGATTTAATGATGCAAAAGGTTGGCTTTAATGACCACAGAATCCTTAGCAAGCAGCCTCTTTCAGTGGAGGATGAGGCACTGCGAGCACTAGCTGGTACTGTTCAGTTTTATTCTGTGACTGTGCGCAGCTTTAAACTGAAGCTTGAGCCGCGGCGAGAAAACTATGGCCAATTCGCCCGGTATCTGGGCACCATTGCCCAGAGCCCGGAAAGCTTTGAGCTGGATCAACAGCTTCACTTTAAAGCTGAGGTGCCAGTGTCGATAGATGGCAATACTGCAACGATTCTACAGCACAGCAGACTGGCCGAGCATTTTAGGGTTCATGGTGACAGCCAACTGCACTATGGTCGGTTTGATGGACGGTTTGATGATTACTTTAATAGCCAGCTTAATTCTGCAATAGCAACCTCTTCCGGGAGTTGCTGTTAGATGCTGGCAATTATTGGTGGCTCCGGCCTGTACCAATTAGGCGGGCTGGAGATCAACCAACAGCTGCGTGTGAAGACGCCCTTTGGCCGGCCCTCGGACCTGATCTATGTCGGCTACTTCAGGGCCCAACCAGTATTGTTCTTAAGTCGCCATGGTCAAGGCCACAGGCTGCTGCCCCATGAAATTAACTACCGCGCCAATATCTTTGCGCTCAAGAAACTCGGTGCTACTCAGGTGCTGTCAATCAGCGCTGCGGGCAGTTTACGAGAGACCATAAAACCCGGAGATCTGGCCCTTGTAGAACAGTACTTTGATCATACCAAAGGTATTAGAAAGGGTTCATTTTTTGGTGCCGGCCTCTGTGCCCATATCAGCACAGCACAGCCCTGCTGCCCTGCTTTAAATACCAATATTCGGGCAGCAGCCCAACGTATCAAGCAAGCAGTGCACAGCAATAATACCTATGCCTGTGTCGAGGGACCCAGACTGGGCACCAGTGCCGAAAGCCATTTTTTGCGCGGCGCTGTTAAGGCTGATCTGATTGGCATGACCAATATCCCCGAGGCATTTTTGGCCCGGGAGGCACAGATGGCCTACAGCTCGCTATGTCTGATTACTGATTATGATTGCTGGATGGAAGACCACAGTAAGCATGTCAATGTGCAGCAGTTCTCAAAGGTCTATGGCCAGACATTGGAAAAGGCCCAGGCTGTATTAGCGGAACTGCTCAGCACCCCGCTTAGCCCACCGCCTCTGAGTGCGCGCAGCTCACTGTCCGGCGCCCTACTAACCGATCCACAGCACATCAGCCATGCCCAGCAGCATTGGCTCAATGTGCTGCAAGCTTGATTGGGTGGCCATAATGCCAGCACAGAATAGTTTTAAAGATCTGACAGTGATCATCCCCCTATCGCCTATTGAAAATCAGCAGTCCGTACTATTGGCTGATCTGCAGTCACTGTCTGACTGCGGCATGGAGGTTATTCAGTGCAGCAAGGGCAGCAGAGCCTGCAGCCAGAACAAAGGCGCGGCTCAGGCCCGCGGCCAATGGCTGTGGTTTGTGCATGCGGATAGCCGTATTAGCGGCCACCAGCTCAGGGCATTACAGCATAGTCTGGAGCAGCATCCAGATGCGGTGCATTATTTTGATTTGGCCTTTCAATCTGCTCCCGTATATCGGCGACTGATCAGCATCAATGCCTGGGGTGCCAACCTGCGAAGCAAGCTTTTTAAGGCACCCTTTGGGGATCAGGCGTTGTGTATGCATCGAGATATCTTTCGCCGTCTGGGTGGCTTTACCGAAGATGCCAGCTACGGAGAAGACTTGTTGCTGGTGCGCCGGGCCCGCCGCAAAGGAATCCCCCTGATGCCTGTGCATTCAGCCATTCTAACTAGTCCGAGAAAATACATAGAGACTGGCTGGCTAAGGTTAACCCTGCTCTATCAATGGCGCTGGATTAGTCTGTCAGTGAAAGATTGGCTGACCCATTGCCAATGGCGGCAAGTACTGAATCCGAGACGCAAACATCAGTGAGTACCACAGCGATCGCAATTCTGGTTAAGACGCCCGGACTCTCTCCGGTCAAAACCCGACTAGCGGCGAGTTGTAATCATTCTCAGGCAAGCCAGTTAGCCGAGCATTTCTATCGCCTCGCAGTGCAGGCCATTGAAAATACATTATTAGAACTAGCCCAGCCTGTTAGCTGCTACTGGGCAGTGGCTGAGCGCCACGGGCTCGATCACAAAATGTGGTCTGTATTTGATGCCATAGCTGCAGGCAATGGCTGCTTAGGCCATTGTCAGCATCGCATCTATCGGCATCTGCTAGAGCGTCATCAGCAGGTTATATTACTCGGCGCAGACTGCCCTCAGCTATCATCTCAGCTACTGGAACAAGCTATCCTCAGCCTCAGCAGCCATAACTACTGTCTGGGTCCAGCGGAGGATGGCGGCTATTATTTATTCGCGGGTCGCAAATCGATCAAACAGTCCAGCTGGACTGGGGTGCAGTATAGCCAAGCAGATACAGCAAAACAGTTGATTGCTCAGTTAGACAGCAGCCCCGCCCTGCTGCCGCCGTTGCGGGATGTGGATTATGCTGTGGATCTAGAGCCTATGCTCAAACAGATGCCAGCCGCGCCCAATGCCGGGCAGTTGGCGCTGATTAGCTGGCTGGCAGGTCTGTCGAAACAGCTTCGGTAAGCGGAGTACAGGACCCTCCACCAAGCACACAGAACTGCGCGCAATTAGGGTGATTTAATGGCACATCAACACTGGCCTCGGCCAAGGTGGCACCGAGATTAAAACGCTGATCATAGGCCAGCAAGGTACAGGCCTGCACCGAGGGTTGGCCGTCGCCGCGATGGACCACTACCATGCGCGATGAAGCACACATTAGTTGCTCGGGATCGACACCCAGTTTGGCCCAGCAGGCTGTGGTGATTTCTGGCACTGGGCTGTCTTCATCCATCTCTGGAAACAGCACCAGCTGCTGATGATTATGGGCGTCGATATCCAACTCTAGGCGGGCAAATAAATCCGCAAAACCCTCACGTAAATTTGTATCCCCCCATCTGGTGCGACCGGCAACTGCAATATCAAAGCCATTGCTATGCAGCCATTTAAGCCCTTCGAGCATTGGCTCCCAGGACTTGGCACCGCGCTCTTGCTCATGTAGCTCTGCTCTGTAATGGTCCATTGAGACTCGAAGTTGCAGCTGCCCGGGATAGTGTTGCTGTAATCGCAACAGTCCCTGCTGATGCTTTAGCATTGGGCGCATGGCATTAGTCAGCACCAGCAGCTTAAACCCGCGGCGCAGTATCTCCGCCATAATCGCCATAATATCTGGATTGATAAAGGGCTCGCCGCCGGTAAGGCCTATCTCTTCAGTTGCGTGGCCCGCGGTTTGAATCTCGGTGAGAAATTGTTGTACCTGAGTAAGGCTGATATAGCTGAGGCGATTGTTGCTGGGGCTAGACTCGATATAGCAGTTGTGACAACTGAGATTGCATTGGGTGCCAGTGTTAAACCACAGGGTTTTGATACCGCTTAGGGCAACCGTAGCTCTGGGTTCGCCAGTGGCGGTGGTTGTAGGCTGGGAGAATTTCCTGTTATCAATATCCATATTGATCCTTGATGCTCATCCATGATCTGCTGGCCTAAAGCATAGTTCTGCAACCACCAGCTGTCTCTAAAACATAGCACAAAAAGCGCATAGTCTCTGCGCCCATTAATGCTTCCTCAACTTATTCTTTAACGCTAACTGATTCTTTAACGCTATGCGGCCTGCAGGGCTCGGGGACCAGGGTTAAATGAATCCTTAGTCAAACTATAAGCCCAGTAGAAGAACACAAACTGGAAGGCCAGACGCACATAGAGCAGTACAACCGGGATATCAGGAAAGGCTTCTGGGGTGATGGCCATATAGATATTAGCCGGATAGACAGCCACTAACAGAGCCACAAGTCCCCAACCAGAAAATCGGCGTAGGGCCGGTATCAATAGGCCGATACCACCCAGTATCTCAAACACACCACTGATATAGACCGCTTCCAGATGCAGTGGAAAAGAGGGGGGCATAATACCCAGATAGAAATTCGGGTTAACAAAATGATCCACACCCACATTAATAAAGAATGCTGCCAGACCCAACAGCAATAATTTTCTCCACCAGCCCTCGGGTAATTGCAATGCTGCGGATAGTTTTTTAATCATTATTATTTACCCTGAATTAGACTGATGTAAAAGGTTTAACCGGTACTGCCTGAAGCTTACAGCACCTGTTACAGCACCTCAACGGAACCATGTTCTGCAATAAGCTGGTCGGCAAGTATCCTTTGCTCAATGCGCATATCCACATCGCGACAGAGACCGTTGTTCCAGTCTCTGTAGGCCTGTGTATCTACATCGCCAACATTGGTATAGGTTTCCCAGGCAATGTAACAGCGCTGGTAATCTGTCGGCACCTGATTGGTCAGCAGCCCATTGAGCAGAGTCTCTATGGTCTCAGTCTCTGTGTCCATACGCAGCAAATCATCTTTATCTAGATGCAAATAGGCTGGCGCAGCAGCGGTAAATGGCTGCCACACGACGCCGGTTCCTGTATCCGGTGTTGCTGTCTTAGCAAAATTTGACCAGGCCGACATCATACTCGACTCCATCTCATCTCGGGCCGGGCCCTCGGGATAGATATAGGAGGTGATAGGACCATAGGTGTAGTTGCCGGTGACAAAGGCGATATCTGTACCATGGGCAGCGCCAAACAGATTAGGGAAATCAATGAAGTAAGAACTCTCTTGGTGATCCCAGTCAAACTGGAAAGCATAGAGGTTCTGGTAGCCAGCTGTTTCCATTGCAGCCAACGCATTGTCGGCGCCCTTGAGCTTCCATGCATGGGAACGCAGGCGTACCCAGAGATCATAGAGCTCGGGGTTTTTTCTGGTTATCTTCGGTGGCAGCAGCTTGGTCAATGGGTATTTGCTATCCATAAAGTAGCGGTGCAGCGCCAGCCACAGGGCGACTTCATCTTTGGTTGCCCCGGCCATCACTGGAATATTTTTCGCGTATTTGGCATTGCCCAGGGCACCGAGAATACCCTGCTGTGGAATCACAATACCATCGACAGTAGACAGAGGAATACTGTCAAAGCGCTCCCCTTCTGTGTAATAAAGACCAATAAACTCTCTGGCATCAACGGATTTAAGCTTGCTGCGCAATGCCTCAGGGCTGTGGTCAGACTGCTGCCCCTGCACTAGCTGATTGGTAATCTGCCAGCCACCGCGTTCAACCAGAGTATTGGTGCCGGCCTGATTGTAGGCGTCTTCGGCGGAGGATACCAAGGTATAGCCAGACTGACTGATGGCCTTGTGAAATAGACCCTCAGCCAAGGGTGACGCCAGCAGTGCCAGCACATTGTGGCCTCCGGCAGACTCACCAAAAATGGTCACATTGTCGGCATCACCGCCAAACTGTTGAATGTTGTTCTGCACCCATTTTAATGACTGAATGATATCCAGGGTGCCAAAGTTGCTGGTTTTATCCAGCCCTTCCTGTAGTCCCTGAATAGCAGGATGAGTAAACCACCCCAGAGCGCCAAGCCGATAATTGGTGGTTACCACCACCACGTCTTTGCCAGCAACCAACTTGGAAAAATCATAAAAATCTTTAAGGCCTGAGGTGTTGGCCCCACCGTGGATCCAAAACATTACCGGATACTGTTTGTCGGCGAAGTCTGCTGGTGCTCTGATATCCAGATACAGGCAGTCCTCCGAACCGACGATCCCTGAACCATCAACCCCGGCAAAACGACTAGCGCTCTGCACACAGGAGCTGTCATCAGTCTCGACTATGATCTGCTCTGGACGATTCAAGGCCCGCGGGGCTTTCCAACGCAAGTCGCCCACTGGTGGCTGGGCAAAGGGTATATCAAACCAGGACACAACCTGCCCACCCTGGATAGACTGCCCCTGGGTGATTCCGGTTTGAGTACTGATTTTATATGCATCTGAGCGCTGGATTTCAGGCGCTGAGGGGCCTAGCAGAGTGCAGGAACTGACGACTAAAACAGTCGCAAGCACAGAAATGAGGATACCGATGAGTTTCAAACCAAGCCTCCTTTATTATTATTTTGTGTGGAACAATGAGAAAGATTAGAACACAGGTTGTACGGATTTGACGCTGAACGCGATCACTAACCAGAGGTAAATTAACCGCCCAAGCCGGGACTCACTAAACTAAGCGAAAACCCCGGCTCAGACAAGATAACCAGACAATAATCCCCCAAAACTTTTGGATCATCCCCTTTACCGCTCACCGCGGCCTTACGCACCACTCCCTACCTGCTGTTGTTGTTTTGTAAATTACTCGAGCAATTACTTGCAGCATGCTACTGCATTAAAATTGCCACATTGATCCGTATTGATTTCACCAGTGCCACTGACCACTAAACCATGTTTATTGCGGCTGTAACCAGCGCAGCTAAGCCCGCCGGAGCCAGTGGTTCTGCCACTGATCCTATCCCGCACTTTTTTCTCAGAGGCAAACTGAATATCAGCCAGCAGCCAGCCATTGCCTGACAGATTGGCCGCTGAGTTGTTGTAAACAGAATTGGCATATTCAGTGGAGGTACACACTTTACTACCGTTAAAGGTCGCATCACAGGCGGCCTGTAGCTGTCTGATACCCCTGTTGGCTGGTACCTGAGTATCTGAGAAACCTTGAAATACAGGTTTTGATGAATCCGATTCCAGCATTGTAATGCGGCTGCTAATGCCGTTAACGGCAACTTCGATAGCAGAGAAATTTTCATTCACTGCCATTGCACTGGTGGCATCCCCGGAAAAGAATTCATGGGGAATAGACAATTCATTGCCACTGGCAAAAGGTGAACTTGCCAACATTATTGCGCCCAAAATTAAGCCAGCGCCGATCTTTGCTCGATTAGTATTTATTACTGCCATAATGTCTCACTCCATGAGTCGTTGTTCCAATTCTCGGACTGTGCCGCAGCCTGCGGCGTCCACACAGTAGTATCCCAGGCCGTATCACCCCAGATATTGTTGTGTTGTTGCACTTCGTTATCGCTACCGGCAAGGACCTCAGGTTGATCCTCAGTACTGAGCTCGACTGGTACTACATTGGCCTCAGCCTGTGCTTCATTTGCCTTGTCTGTTAACGCAATGGTCTCGGCGACTGATCCAGCGGCACTATTTGAATCACCATCGGAGCCACAGCCGACCAATAGAGACAGCATCGCTATAATAGAGATTTTGATTAAGAGAGGATTCGACCCTACAAACAAACTAGTTTTGTGGCGACCTGAGATCATTGCGCTTACATCCTTGCAGCTATTCATAACTAAATAGTAGTAGGCGTTATTCACTTATGCAAGAAAATAGTCAATTTTTTTAAAAGGTAATTAGAGCGAAGTTACCATATCAGCTTATTAAACTACTTCAGCAGAGAACTGCAACTTAGCCAGACGGCCATAAAGCTCACTGGATTGGAGTAAATCCTGATGACTACCTGAGGCAATCTTGACCCCGCCATCCATCACCACAATCTGGTCTGCATGGAGAATAGTCGCCAGACGATGGGCAATAATCACTGTGGTGCGACCTTTCATTAGCTTATCCAGCGCCAGCTGCACCTTATACTCACTCTCGGCATCAAGTGCGCTGGTGGCTTCATCTAACAGCAGAATACGTGGATCCTTCAGCAGTGCTCTGGCAATGGCTATGCGCTGACGCTGGCCACCCGACAGGCGCACGCCCTGCTCACCCAGGTCGCTGTGGTAACCATCGGGCAGGCGACAGATAAACTCATCAGCATGAGCCGCTCGGGCCGCCGCTATCACTTGCTCATCACTGGCCTCTGGTTTGCCATAGCGAATGTTGTACATCACGTCACCAGTAAACAATGTCGGCTGTTGCTGCACCACGGCAACCTGCTCGCGCAAAGCACTGGGATGTAGCTGGCGAATATCACAGCCACCAAAAAGCACGGCACCAAACTGGGGGTCATAAAAGCGCTGAATCAAATCAAATAATGTTGATTTGCCTGCACCAGAGGGCCCCACCAGTGCGACTATTTTGTCTTCAGCTATGGTCAGAGAAAAGTCTTTTAGTGCCGGCTGATCGGGCCGCGATGGATAGCAGAAGCTGAGATTTGCAAATTCTAATACTGGTGCCAATGTAGCCGCGTCGATGCTGGAATCCTCTGCCACCAGTATCTCATTGTCAGCATGCAACAGCTCCATCAAACGCTCGGTGGCGCCCGCGGCCCGCTGCAGTTCTCCATAGACTTCGGACAATGAGGCCACGCCAGTGGCCATCAGAATTGCATAGAAGATAAAGGCGCCCAGGTCACCGCCAGTCATATTGCCATTGATCACGTCGGAGCCACCGACCCAGAGCATAATCGACAGCGCACCAAACACCAGAAGTATCACCACCGCCATCAGCACAGCACGCTGACTCACTCGGCGCTTGGCAATCGCAAAGGCGCGTTCAACCTCAGCGGAAAAAGCTTTCTTCTCCTGGGGTTCCTGGGTAAAGCTCTGCACAGTTTTAATATGCTGAATAATCTCGCCTGCGTAGGAACCCACATCGGCAACCGAGTCCTGACTCTCGCGAGACAGGGCTCGCACTTTGCGACCAAAAACCAGTATCGGCATCAGCACCACGGGCACCGCTAACAGAATAATCAGCGACAATTTAAAATTGGTAATCAGCAACATAATCAGTGCGCCGGCAAAACTTATGGCACTGCGCAGGGCAATGGAGACGGAGGATCCGATAATTGATTGCAGTAAGGTGGTATCCGAGGTCAATCTAGACATAATATCGCCACTGCGATTGGTCTCAAAAAAAGCCGGATGCAACCCCACCACATGGTTAAACACTGCGGTACGAATATCGGCGCTAACCCGTTCTCCCAGCCAGGAAATCAGATAAAACCGAATATAGGTGCCCACAGCCATCAGTACTGAAGCTGTCAGAATAAATAAAATTGCAGTGTTGAGATGATCCTGAGACTGCTGAGCAAAGCCCTGGTCAATCACTAGCCTTAACCCCTGCCCCACGGACAATGTCACGCCGGCAGTAAAGACCAGAGCCAGCAGAAAAATACTGATCTGCGGGCGATAGGGTTTTAGAAATTGAAATAGTGACAGCAGCACAGGCATTTTGCCTGCCGCGTCGGCACTGTTATCTGTCTGCTGTTCTGCCATGCTTAAGCCTCGAGGGCCACATAGACTTCCTGAACATCATCATGCTCATGGATGGCCGCCAGAAAAGCCTCTACTTCTTCCATTTCAGCAGCCCCTATTGTTTGAGGGTTTTTGGCGCGATAGCCAATTTTGGCGGTTTCAACCGTAAAGCCATACTCCGGCAGAGCACGGCAGACGCTGTCCAAATCAGAGCTATCAGTCATAAACAGTGCCAGACCATCCTCATCTGCTGGTTCACAATCCTGCGCCCCAGCTTCGATAGCAGCCTCGTCCACATCTGTATCCTCGGTCTCGGCTCGCGCTTCGATCAGACCCACATAATCAAAATCCCAGGCTACAGAACCTTCACCACCAAGTTGGCCAGCACGGAATAAAACACGAATCTCTGACACAGTTCGATTAACATTATCGGTCAGACACTCGACGATTAATGCCACATTGTGGGGGGCGAATCCCTCGTAGGTCAGCTTCTCATAATGCACAGCACCATCCAGCAAACCTGCGCCCTTCTTGATGGCGCGCTCAAGGGTATCTTTAGGCATGGAGGCTTTTTTGGCCTGTTCTACAGCTAGTCGCAGACGTGAGTTGGATTCCGGGTCTGCGCCATTGCGCGCAGCGACCATTATCTCCTTAGTCAACTTGCCGAACACGCGGCCTTTAAGATTTGCCGCGACTTCTTTGTGCTTTACCTTCCACTGAGCGCCCATAGCTACCTGCATTTGATTTGAAGAAAATAGTGAGGCTGCGATTATGACCAGCATGCAGCCAGATGCAACCCTCAGATATGTAATCTAGAGCGGAGATTTTGTAGTCTGAGCGAATTATGCCTGCCACTTTGCAAGGGCAATCACTTTTTGGCGCAAATAGCACAATATTTCACAGCCAAGAACCATGTAAACAATCCTTTAATTTTTTATAAAAAAACGCGGTTGTAGGTTAAAACCAAGATGTTTTAGCTTATGCTTTGTATCACCATCTACTATATCTACCTGCTATAATCGCCTTATTGAAGATGCGCCAAATTTGCGATTTGGTTAGCCGAACAAACCCATCGAGAACAATTATGTCTACTCAGTATGTCACCTGTGCGCTGTATAAATTTGTTGCATTGCCAAACTATGGCTCTATCCGTCACCCCTTATTGAAAGTCATGAATGACAATCAGGTCTTCGGCACTCTGCTGCTGGCCTCAGAGGGCATTAATGGCACCATCTCCTCCACCAGAGCAGGCATAGACACAGTACTGGCTTGGCTCGAGCAACAACCGGGGTTAGATAATATAGATACCAAAGAATCCTTTGATCAGGAAATTCCGTTCTATCGCACCAAGGTCAAACTGAAAAAAGAAATTGTCACCATGGGCGTTGAAGGCATAGATCCCCGGCACGTGGTGGGCACCTATGTTCAACCCAAAGACTGGAATAAGTTGATCTCGGACCCGGATGTGATGGTGGTGGATACGCGCAATGACTACGAGGTAGAGATTGGTACCTTTAAAGGCGCCATTGACCCACAGACCACTAGTTTTCGCGAATTTCCTCAATGGGCCAATAAAAATATCGACCCGGGAAAAACTAAAAAAGTGGCCATGTTTTGCACCGGTGGTATTCGCTGTGAGAAGTCCACTGCCTATATGAAACAACAGGGCTTTGATGAGGTCTATCACCTGCAGGGCGGCATTCTTAAATATCTGCAAGAAGTGCCCAAAGAACAGACACTGTGGCAGGGTGAATGCTTTGTCTTTGATAATCGCGTTGCTGTAGATCACGATTTAAAACGCGGCTCCTACGACCAATGTCATGCCTGCCGCATGCCCATTACCGAGCAGGAGAAAACCTTAGAGATCTACAGAGAAGGTCTATCCTGTCATCATTGCTTTGGCACGGTGAGCGAAGAGCAAAAACAGCGCTTTGCCCAGCGTCAGAAACAGGTGCAGCTGGCCAAAGCCAGAGGTGAAGAGCATATAGGCAGTGCTGCCCAACAGGATACAGACCGCCGGCGAGCGGAGAAAAAGGTGCGCAAAGAAAACATCACCAAGACCTGAGCAATCAATGGCGATAGTTTTGACGCTATGCTGCGGGGTGATTAAAAACCAGCCTCTACTCTGTTGATATGACTGGTCATATTAGCTATTAAATTCGGCAATATCGCACTTGGAAGATTGTGACCCATGCCTTCCAGAAGCACATATTTAGAGCCCTTGATTAACTCAACTGTATGCTCACCATGGGCGGGCGGAATAAGGCCGTCATCCACCCCATGCATCACCAGAGTGTCTGCCTGAATTGTCGCTACGTCTGCGGAGCGATCTCCCACTTTAAAGACCGCCATTAAATGTCGCGGCATGGATGCCGGATAAAACCCACGGGCGCGGATTCGTGCCTCTCTATCCTCCTCCGCCTCTCCCTCAGCCAGGTCTCTCAATCGGGTTTCGGCCAGGCTGGTGGGCGGTGGCAAATGACGCGCCCCGGTTGTCGACATAATTGAAATCAGACTACGGGTGCGTTGAGGATATTTTGCCGCCACTATCTGGGCAATCATACCCCCCATGGAGGTGCCGATAATATGCCCATCCTGATACCCCAGAACATCCATCAACCCCACTGCATCTGCCGCCATATCATCCAGCGAGTACGGGGCATTGACTGGCAAATTTAGCTGCCGTTTTAGCAACTGCAGCCACAGGGTTGGCTGACCCCATTGGTCAAAGCGCGTGGAGGCTCCTGTATCGCGATTATCAAACATCAGAACTTCATTGCCAGCATCAGCCAAGCCTTTAATCAAGGTGTCTCCCCAGGCCACATTGGAGCCACCCAGTCCCATAATCACCACCACCTTGGGCCTGCCCTCTCCCTGCCCCACAGTGCGGTAGGCAATTTCAATACCATTGACCTGGGCTATTTTCAGCGGATGACTATCGAGGTAGACGCGGGAATATTCTGCTTCGGTCAGGGAAGTAAGCAACAACAGCACAACGATCATTAGAGTCTTCATGGGCGGGCTTTTTATCTGCCGGGCTTAAGCCCAGTCCTTTTAATAAATTGATGATTCAACGTTTTTTTTAACCAACTAGATTACGGAAGAAAGTTTGCAGCTAGATCAGTTATTTGATAATTTTGTCACTATGACTGCCATAATATTCAGAGCACCTAGGCTTACAGAGTTAAAGAGGACGAGCTGCGCAAGGCCGGCGCTTTATTTGAAAGCCAGACCAAGCTGATTGATTTTTTTGCTACCCATGTGGTGGTGGATGATGAGCGGCGCTTTGTCACTGGCCAGAATCAAAATTCTGGCCATGAGACAGCCCATCAGATGATGGCGATTATTGCGGCGTTGAATAAGGCGCCGCAGTAAATCGTTGACCCGGCTTACTGCCCTTGATACCAAATCGGTGATGTCCAGGCCATCTCGCGAATGGTTTCTGGGTAGGCACCATTGGTACAGACCTCTGGACGATCCGCTTTATCAATGGCTGCACAGTCATAGGTGTGCCAGCGCGCTGTTTCCGGCTCTACAGCTCGCAGATAATAATAAGCCGACTGAGATGGATCAAAATTACTATCGGTATACACCTGACACAGGCTATCAGCACCGGTCGCTGCACTGGCTACAGGGATGACTTCTGCGTTCATATTGCCTGCGGCATCGATCCAGCCCTTAATCAGATGCAGCGCTTCAAGTTTTTGACCCTCTGGGTCTTTGGCCGCAAAGGTCAAGAATGAAGGCTTGGCAGATTTATCACCGGCACTGAGATCTGCCCCCATGGGCACGCCTTTAGCATAGGCCTGGGCAACCATATCACTGGCTTCACAGAGCCCTGCATCAAGGTCCCAGCCAGCAAACAGGCGGGGGCGAATTCTCGGTCCGGAGGTACCAAATACCTCTTTGCGCAACATGGCATCAAAGATAGCATCACGGGTATTTTCTTTGGCCCAGACACCAGCCAAACCGCCGGGATTGCCGTCAATGCCACTGGTTAGAAGACCAGGTCGCAGGCGCTCCTGAGGGGTTGATTCGCCAGTCACTGCACCATCCCAGTCGGATTCAACTAAGCCGCCGGGATTGGCAGAATGAGTATCTGTTGCCGCAATTACCCCCAGCTTAACCGGGTTTAAGCCAATCTTCTGCTCTTCTTTTAGCCCCACCAGCAGCGCTGAGCGCTGGAAATCTGTGGCATGCACACAGCCGGCGCCGAGCATACCATTGCTGCCATTGACCCCGTCCGCACATTCAGCGGTTACTTCTGAGGCCTGCCCCACCACCAGCCCTTCTGCTGACATATCTCTGGTGGCATAGGTTTTGTTTTCACCCATGCGGCGCACAGCTTCAATATTACACAGCTCGTCTGGAGCCCCAAAGACAGAACTCAGACCATTGATACACTCTGAATTACCTTTATGCTGGAAAATCTCCATAATCGGCTCGCGCTTAAGCCGCGACTGGGCATAGGCAGCTTTAGCAGCATCTGTATCTTCTAGCTGCATATAGGGTGCCATACGACCATTGGCCAGATTGGAGTTATGGGGAATAGTCAGATAGTCACAGCCCAGCTCGGCATCGCAGACTGCATCCAGTTCACTCCACAGCTTGCTATCAATGGGGGCATCGATATAGCTGACGGGCAACGCAGGTACATTGTCATTTCTAAAGATAACATTGCGGTGGTAGTTACTGGTACCTGGAGTACCTGTGTATTCGTAGGCGACAAAGCTGGTGAATTCGCAGGGCTGGTTATTGGTATTGGAGGTTGCCTGAATGGTCTCCCAGGGAGACTGGGCAAAATCCCGACACAGAGAGCCGTCGGCACCGCAGATTTCGGGGATACGTGCCGGGGTTTCGGTGGTGATTACTGTACCCAGCATCATCATCCCCATGCGCTGATCAGAGCGATAGCCAACACAGAACTCTGTGTTGTAGACCGGTGAGCCTTGGGTGCTGCACAGGGCGCGTTCGCCGAGAAATTCGCCATGGTCGGTGACGGCTAGAAAGTCCAGGGGACGATCAATTTTGATCCGCCCTGTGGCCTCCGCCTCGGCATTGACCGGAAAAAACGGAATCTCGCCACCGCGGGCATAGTTGTGAGCATCCTGTGGGGTTGCGCCGGTGCTGATAGCAGCGGCATCAAAGGAAAAGCTGGTGTGAACATGCAGATCACCAAACAGTGCGGTGCCATTTTCATCGTACTGGTCGCAGCTACCGGCGAGTACTGAAGTGCCTTGAGTAACACTCTTAACAGCCAGCTCTTTTGGCGCATCTGGATCGCTGCAGGCGCTGATAAAAAGCACGGCAGACAGGGTTGCAATCAATGGCAGATGTAATGACTTGTACATATTCACTCCTATTATTATTGGAGGCCGGTGCACCGGCCGCTTCCCGCATAGTAGAACTTTTTGCTCTCAGCATTAGAACAATTATTGACTATAGGGTATTGAATTTATGGGCGCTGATTAACGGTTGCGCCCAAGCGCATCATGACTGGTCACCCAGTCACCCGCCAGTACCGCACTCATTAGCGACACCTCGCCTGCCAGTACCGTGGCACCTATAATTTCCGCCAACTTATGCACTTTGCCGGCACCATCACAGCCGATCATTTTTAAACATTCCTGCTGGGTAGCCAGACCAGTACCACCGCCAAAAGTGGCGATAATCAGCGAAGGAATGGTAATAGACAGGTAGTAATTTCCCTCTGCATCAAGATCAGCATAGACCACTGCGGCTGAAGATTCGGCGACATTGGCTACATCCTGACCTGTGGCAATAAAGGCTGCGGTAATACCATTGGCAGAATGGGCACCCGTGTTATGGGAGCCCGCCATAAACGAACCGACCTGACTGATCGACCGGGCCTTATACAGAGCCTCGGCAGATATATTCATACTTTTCTGCAGCAACTCATTGGGAATTGTCACCTCAGCGATTACTCGCTTGCCTCTGGTGTGCAAGGTATTAAGAAAAGAGTGTTTCTTATCTGTATCCATGGCACCAGACAGCATATAACGCTCAATACCCGGATAGTTGGCAACAATCCATTCGCAGGCTACAAAGGTCGCTTTGCCGACCATATTTTGTCCGGCAGCATCGCCAGTGGTGTAGTTAAAGCGCAGATAGCGCATGCGCGCGGCGGCAAATTGCTGAATATTACGCAGCTTGCCAGAGCTAGTTGTCGTCTCAGCCTGGGCAGCAATCTGGTCAAAATTTTCTTCAACCCAAACGCCAAAGTCACGGGCCTGACGGGCATCTTCAAAAATAAACACCGGCGCACGCTGCATGGCGTCATCGACCACAGTGACCTTGGCGCCTCCAGATTCACGCAGTAGTCGGGCGCCGCGATTATAGCTTGCGATCAATGTACCTTCGCTAGTGGCCATGGGCATATAGAAATCACCCGAGGCGTGCTCGCCATTGACCAGCAGTGGCCCGACCAGGCCCATTGGCACCTGGGCCACGCCGATAAAGTTCTCGACATTGCCAGCAGTAGTCGCGGGATCAACCGAATAGTGGCCTATATGATCTAGAGGCGTGGATGTTTTAGCACTGACAAATTCACGGCGCTGGCGCGCCATTTCTTCACTGTAGTCGTCAGTCTTATCTCTTGGGATACGATCAGCCATATTGCTCTCTTATTATTATTTTTGTTGGTAAACCACCAATATCCCAAATATAAACGCCTCAGTCCACCGCTTTATGGCAATTTGCTATAAAGAAAGCGAGGTTTGCGCCCAGTCACTTCTGAGGATCAATGGCTCACCTAAATTATATTGACACTATTACTGCCAATTTTGCTATCATAAGGCTATAACAATGATATCTAATCCTCAGGGAGCCACAATGAAAATTCTAAGAACTCCAGATAGCCGCTTTGACAAGCTCAAAGACTACCCTTTTAAACCCCATTACACAGTGGTGAAAACCCATGATGGCAGTGACTTAAGAATCCACCATATCGATGAAGGCCCAAAAGATGGTCCGGTGATTCTGTGCATGCATGGGCAGCCGGTATGGAGCTACCTCTACGCCCGAATGATTCCGCATTTGGTTAAAGCAGGCATAAGAGTGATTGCCCCGGATCTGCCCGGCTATGGCAAATCTGATAAGCCAGCAGCCAGAGAGGATTACAGCTACCAGCGTCAGGTGGATTGGATGAACCAGTGGCTGGTACAAAATGACTTTACCAATCTAACCTTTTTTGGTCAGGATTGGGGTGGGCTGATTGGTCTTAGGATGGTTGCGGATAATGGCAAGCGTTTTGATCGTGTGGCGATTGGCAATACAGGTTTGCCCTATAACCCTGATGTGCCCGAAAGCGTGATTGCAAAAGTGAAAGCTTTTCGCGCCAGCCCTTTAAGGCTCAATCTGTTTTCTATGCAGAAACAGGTCAGCAAAATGAAGGGTATTGGCAAAGAGTCCGGTGTCGATCTGTTTGCCTACTGGCAAAAATACACCTGGGAAAGCCCAGATGTACCTGCTGGTATTATTGCCTCCTCTATGATGGAGCGGCGCAATAAGCTATCAATTATGCTCGAGCTATTTACCGGCTATATTGGTTTGCGCAATATCTCCCCTTTCCGTACCCAGCTAACCAAGGCCTACGAGGCACCCTTCCCAACGCCCGACTATAAAATGGGCCCCAGAGCCATGCCAAGTCAGGTGCCCACTATCCCTGATCAATCACTGGAAGCACAGAAAAAAGCCTGGGCATTCTTTGCCAAGTTCAAAAAACCGTTTTTATGCGTTGGTGCAGGCAATGACCCTATTACCAATGGTTTCGAAAAGGTCTGGCTGGCAAAGGTTCCAGGTACCAAAGGTCAACCCCATACCACTATTGGTGGTGGACATTTTTTCCAATGGGAAAAAGCGGAGAAGCTATCTGGGATATTGGCGGACTTTATAAACAAAAATACTGGATAGCCAATAACGCCCTATATAGAGAATATTTACACTTATTTAAAACTAAATAAGTGTAAATAGGTGCTGTCACAGTTATTTTCAAATAGAATACTGGTACCCTTCTCAATCATTAATCGTTGAATTTAACGGGACCATTATGACCAAACTAAAAGCCTCACTGTGGCTGCTATTTTTAATTCTTGTTGCTGCACCCATAGCGTATACAGGCTATCTTAATCAGGACTATTTTCTGCAGACCAACAGCCTTAGCCTGCTGCTCGAAAAGCCTGTCAGTATTGACTACAGCACCCCAGAAATCACTAATCTGGGATATTGGGTCGGCTGTATAGTTCTAACGTGGCTAATTGTAAGCATCGTTCGTTTGCCAAAATTTTTTAGAACTAGAAAAACAATCAAGCTATTAGAAGAGCAGGTAGCCAGCCAAAAGCTGGAGATTGCGCAGTTGCTAGAGGGCCAGAAAACTGCCCCAACCGAGCAACCCTCCACAGAGGATCAGACTCAGCCTGAGGACACAGCCATAAGTAACGAAGCAGCAGTCGCTGCGGAAAAGGCTACTCTGTAGGCATAAAAAAACCCAGAGATGATTCTCGAAATCAACTCTGGGTTGTTCTTGAACCTAGTAACACTGTTTTACTTAGCGCTATCGGCCTCTTCTGCAGGGGCTTCAACCGCAGCTTCTACAACTTCAGCTTCTGCAACTGGCTCTACTTCTGGCCAGGAACTGAACGGGAAAGGTTTCTCTTCAGTTGTATAAGTAAGAAAGCTAACAATCTCATGGATAAAATGAGCCAAGCCAGATCCCAATTTCTGCACATTACCATTTTGACCACCGGTAACGACAGCAAACAAAGCCTGCACTAAAACCACAACTCCAATAACAAAGCTTGCAACATTAAAAATTACAGTAAACAAAATCATATAAATGATACGAGTCCACTGATTGACATTCTTAAGGTTGTTTTTTATATCCGCCTGATCCATATTATTCTCCATCTAAAGTTTTAAAAGTTGATTTTCCCATCTAAGGGCACGACATATGCTCTCCATTGCACATTAATTCTCCAAATTTATCACCATTGTCTTCCTCAAATGCAGGAGACTGCATACGCACTATAGTCTCTGAAAAAAGAACAAATCCGGTAGACCCCGCAGATCTATCATTAGCGCCATCACGCCCAGCACAGAGCTCATCATAGCTCGCTAAAATGGGCTTCCTTGATGCAGTTTCATTGACGATCCCACGATTCTGATCGGCAAATCTAGGGTCGATTGTGCTGCCAAAACTGTTGGCTTGCGCGGCGTTACTGTTGCTATTTATCTGACTCAGGCTGGCAATAATTTTATTTACAATTGGCACCATCAATCGGTAGCAATACTGTACGCGGATTTTCAGCAGGTTGGCATCCTGTAGATTGGCCCCATCAAAGTCATCATTGTCAGGGCGAAACATCAGATTGTCGTTGGGTATTTCAATGGTACCATCCGCATTCACATTAGACGCATTTTGCGAAAATGCAGCAGCTGTAGGACTCAAGCGAATAATCCTTGTATAACCATCAACTTCACTCTTGGCATCACGACGGGTAGCATTACTATCCACACCTTTCGCAATATCATACTTAATACCATCCAGATCGCTGGACGATGTATAGAGAGGCGCAAGGCCGCGAATCAAACCGCGGCGCAGGGAACTGTAGGTCGCGTTATTAGTGGCAGCCAGCCGAGCTGCTTGAAACGTAGCATAGTTTAATGTCACCTTGGCTGAGTAGATCAAACCGATTTGAATGGTGCCAAAAATCAGTAATATAAGAACTGGAATAACGATAACGAACTCAGTCATAGCGTGACCATTCTGAGACTTGCTCGACCTATTAATCATTGACCGCAGAGCCCTTATCTTTCAGTTCTTTATCGGTCACTTCAGTTGTCACTGCAGGCAAGCTCTGTGGCACCCCAGCACTTCGCTGAGCCTCAGATTTGATAGTGATTGAAAACGCCTCCAAAACCACCTGCGACAATGTGCGCATGGCGTCCATTGAGCTATCCGCCGGATCAATATAACTACCCATCTCAGCCATGGTCTGACCTAACATCTGGGCCTGAATAAGCCCTAGGTTGTACCATGCACTGTTGTAATAAGGGTCTCTCGCTAACGCCTCTTTATAAGCCAGGATGGCATCGTCCTGACGAAGATTCCGCGCATGACAGTTTCCAATACGCAGCAAACTCTTGGCATTTTTCGGCAATTGCATTGCCAGTAGACGGTACATTGCAATGGCCTCATCACAACGGTTTTCAATATAAGCTTTATCTGCACTGCTATCGAGCGCCAACACATCTCCAGTGTTGCTAACCGGGGTAACACAGCCGCATAGAACCAGCAGCAGAGCTGCCAAAGTCACTCTGACGGATGATTTCACTATGATACGCAATTGACGTTATCTCCTAGTTGAATGCCGAGCAGATCCACCTGACCCTGCCCCAACTCAATCACTGACCTCGCAGACCAGCACGCATTGAAACGCCAGGGCCGCATGTCCTTAATGACGCGTAGGACATTATTGTTTTTGTCCAAATATAGAACATCAATATTAAAAGCCATAAAAAAACTATGAATAGAATTACAGCTATTAATCCATAGCCCTGTATTAGGTGCTAATGCATCTGCCCCAAGCAAACCGCGCATTCTCTCAAGCATCGTTTCAGTTCGCTGCATCCGAGCAACCGAGCAGATCAAGATTTGCTCGGAGCCGCGAAAAATCTGGATGGCCGAGGTCTTCATAAAGCATCCATTATAGAGTGCCCTGCTCCATAAATTTAACCACAATGGGGAACAACAAAATAATAAATGTCAGAGGAAATATAAACAGAACCAGAGGTACTACCAATTTTACTGGTGCCTCCATTGCCATTTTTTCTGCTCGCTGAAAACGCTCTGTCAGGCGCTGTTCAGCTTGAATGACCAGAGTTTCTTTAATACTTGATCCCATTCGTTCAGCTTGAATTACAGCCCGTACAAAAATAGATATATCATTAATATCTACTCGCTTCTCAAGCCTAGTTAATGCGTCTGCCCTAGTCTCGCCCGAATTAATATCTCGCAACACAATACGGAATTCGTTACGCATTGCTCCTTTAGGGCCTTTCTCAACTGACTGTTTTAGCGCACCAGCAAAATTGAGACCAGCATCAACACACATACTTAAATACTCTAAATATACTGGCAGATTGCGCACTAATTCAGAGTCACGCTTGGCTCTGGTATCACGCATCCATAGTTCCGGAAGAATCGCACCAACCAATGCCAATAAGAGCAGTATTGCTGGGTCTGAGCTACCCGAAGTGGACATAGCAAACCAGCCCAAAGCCGGAAACAAGATCACAAACACTATAGTTGATGAAATAAATTCACCAGGGCTCACAGCAAAACTGACGCCATTTTTTTGTAATTTGGCATCCGTACTTTCAATGATTTTAGCTGGCAGATTAGATGCCAAAAAAAAGTCGACAAAGTTAATTAACGGCCACACCATCTTCATAAATGCAGGTGGGGTGTCCATACCCGTTCGGCTCTCACCATCCAGCATATAAGCAATTTTGGAGATCCCAAGTACAAGGGCGGTTACTGCGATCCAGACGGTCAGTCCCGCTGAGCCTAAAATTATATCTTCCATATCAAATCTCTGTTGCTATAAGTGCAATCAACTGTCTATCGACGTCAATTTACGTATAAATATAAAGCCCATTACCTGCATCACTATCATGCCTGATAAAATAAGGATTCCATTACGGGTGGTATAAAGCTGCTGCATAGCTTCAGGCTCAAGAAAACTAAGGGCAATACCAAGCAGAATTGGCAGTGCGCTCATAAACCTGCCCTGAGTACGCCCCTGAGCGGTCAAGCTATCAATTTTGCCTTCCATCTGATGCTTGCGGCGCAGAGTGCGTGCCATATTACTGATGGTCTCGACAAGGTTGCCACCGACTTCACGGCTAATGCGAATCGCTGAACTAGCCATAACAAAGCTAGTTAAAGGAATACGTTTCTCAAGTTCAAGAAACCCGTCTTCCATGGGCACACCAAGGCGCATACGTTTTACCAGCAGGCCAAACTCCTGACCGAGAGGAGCTGGTGTCTGGCGCACCATATCCTCTAGAGCCATCGTGAAACTGGCTCCAGATTGCAAGCCACTGGAAATCATTAGAAAGGCATCCGGCAGCTGGGCTTCGAGTTTATCCAGTCGCTTTCTTCGCATGCTTGACCAAAACAAACCAGGCATAATCAGCAGAATGCCGCCCACACCAGCCGTTAGCACCCAGATATCAAAAAGCGAATGTACCAAAAGCGGTATAAATATCAGTGCCAGAATATTGATCGTAAACAATATGGCGGGACTCATAGTCAGAAACATATCTGACGCGGCCATATCTGCAGTCTCGGTAAATCTATTTTTATAAATTTTGCCCATAGATTGAACACTATTGGCCGAGGCTGCGGTAAACGCAGCAACGCCAATAAAAACAACTATTACAGTCAATGCAATGGTGCCAAGAATCACGACAGTTTGTATCACTTGAAAATCCCCATATCGACATCAACGCCTCGATCTCGCAACTCTTCATAGAATTGAGGCACCAAACCCGTCGCCTCAAAATTCCCGATAATCTTTCCTTCGCTATCAAAGCCCTTCTGCTGATAACGATATATTTCAGTTAGCTGCACTACATCTCCTTGCATCCCTGTGACCTCAGTAATACTGGTAATCCGACGAGAGCCGTCACTAAAACGGTTTTGCTGAATAATGATGTCAACAGCAGAAGCGACTTGCTCACGTATCGCCATCACTGGAAGATCCATGCCAGCCATGAGCACCATGACCTCTAGTCGACGTAGCATATCTCGCGGGGTATTGGCATGCCCTGTGGTCAATGAACCATCATGACCTGTATTCATAGCCTGCAACATATCCAGAGCCTCACCACCGCGGCACTCACCCACGACGATTCGATCCGGACGCATACGTAAACAGTTTTTCACCAACTCCCTGATAGTCACCTGCCCTTTACCTTCCATATTTGCGGGCCTTGCTTCAAGAGCAATCACGTGAGGCTGAACCAGCTTCAATTCCGCCGCATCCTCAACTGTGATTACCCGCTCATTCACAGGGATATAATTTGATAGGATATTGAGCAGAGTAGTTTTACCGGAGCCTGTACCCCCAGAAACAACGATATTCATTCGCTGCTCAACGGCCATCCGAATAAAGGCAACCATGGCATCATTAAGAGTGCCAAAGCGGATCAAATCTTTATCGACTAATTTGTGTTCAGGAAACTTACGAATAGTAATGCATGGACCGCGGAGTGCCAGCGGAGGAATAATGGCATTCACCCTTGAACCATCCTGAAGCCGCGCATCCACCATAGGTGAGCTTTCATCAATGCGCCGCCCCAATGGAGACACAATACGTTCAATGGTTGACATCACTGCATCTGGACTACTAAAAGTAACATCGGTTTTTTCCAGCCGCCCTGCCCGCTCAACGTAAATATCATCGTGGCAATTAACCATTACCTCGGTGACACCCTTATCCGCGAGCAGTTCTTCGATAGCACCCAGACCTACAGTTTCATCAAGCACAATCTTTAGCAGTTTAGCGCTATCAACTGCACCGGGTAGTTGCCCTTTAAGACCCGCAATAATTTTTTCAAGAAGACCAGATAGTTGGGCGCGAACCTGGTCTGGACTCAATTCATCAAGATGCAAACGACGCAGATCAAGCTGCTTCATTAACTCTTTATGGATAAATTTTGTCCATTCCATATAGGCAGCGCGATCAAATACAGCAGCCTCATCAACCTCGCCATTCACCTCGCCTGCTGTATCGGTGTCGACTACATTGCCAGCTGCTTTGCCAACTACATTGTTAGCATCAGACTCGGCCTCTACACCAGCTAAGCGGACATTGACTTTATAACTACCAAACTCAAGTACATCCGTTTCTTTCATCGGACCATAGTCAGCACAGGCAGCACCGTTGATGCTAATCCCAAAGCCTCGGCTAATATCTTTGATAAAAATACCGGCGATATTTTTCTCTAGCAGCACATGCCTGGGCGCCACCTTCCACCCACGCATGCGCAGGATACTGTCTTTCGACTTACCTAGTTCACAACTGTCTAATGCACAGCGGACTTTTTCCTGTTCACCACTGTCATTATGTTCAACGGTTATTTCAAACACTATTTCTGCAACTCCATGTTGTTATTCTCTAAGCGCATCTGATGATTCGTTAAAGTTTGTGACCATCTCTTTTGAGCGTTTAACCAGATCAGCATTAACACCTTTAGACAGGTCTTCAATCACTTTTGGCGTAATCAAAATCACTAGTTCGGTTTCACCTTCAACAAAACTTTTTGACTTGAACAACTCCCCTAAAACAGGAATATCTGACAACCATTTCAGGCCGCTGTAAGCAATTTGTTCTTCACGAGTGATCAACCCAGAAAGCGCCAGCGTCTCTCCCGGCTTGAGTCGCACATCATTCACTGTAAAGCGCTTTTTAAATGCAGGCTGGCCATCAACCGCGTTGGCCAGATCGAGCTGGCTCACCGACACAGAAACGCGAGCTACAATATTATTATAAATATCAAGCTTGGGCTCGATACCCATAATAATGCCGTATTCTTTGTAGGTAACCGTCTGACCACTAGTAGAACTTGTCACTACAGGCACTTCACCACCCACCGTAAGCCCAGCAGTACCGCCACTGCGCGAGCTGAGACGAGGCTCAGCCAGCGTAATAGCGGAACCCGTTTGTTCAAGCATGTTAATAATTGAGACCAACGATGTGTTGATACCAAAGTAGGCAAATTCGCCTTCCGAGGCATTCATCAAAGTCTGTTGCTCAGCTATGGTTAGCTTATCTTTTTCGACACTGCGTCCAATCGCGAGATCAACTGCGGATGCAGCACCGGAAAGTACAGAACCCATTGGCGCTAGATCCGCGGCATTATTTACGGCAGCGACATTATTGGTACTCCAAGCCTTCTCATAGCCATAGGAAGGACCAGCGAAGCTCTTACTCCAGTTGATGCCATACTCCTCAGTAATATCACGATTGACCTCTGTAACCTGAACATCAAAGTAAATCATCTTCTGTTCATAGTCTGTAATTTCTCGCGCCAGAATTAACAGCTCCGGATAAGTATCCTTCAATTTATTAACCCGGTCTAAATCACGGGCTTCGATATTTCCATCGATGACTATTCGCTCACCCACGGTGCTGATTTCAATTCCAGGGATATTTTTCAGTAGCTGTTTGACCTGACGAGACTCACGTGACAAGCCATTACTTTCAATCACTCTTACAGAAACCGTTTCCCGATGTCCATCTGCAAACCAAAATTGCATATTGGTTTCACCGGGCTTTTCCGCAATCAAAACGATCTCGCCATTCTTGAGAAGCGTCGAGGACAATACGTCTGAATTACCCACAGACAACCGCGCAACATTAGCAGCCTGAAGTACTTTTGACTCCCCTGCAAAGAGCAATATTGAGTCTTTTAAGATATTAGTCTGAGCCGCCCATAATGAGGCAGATGAAAAAGCTGAAAACAGAACGACAAGTCCAGCAAGTAAAAACTGTGGCATGGAAGATCCTCGATTTAGAGAGTCGATAGAATTATTAGACATTACTTCACGCCGCCGAGCATAAAGCCTGATTTTTTGTATAGAAAATAGTTTCATTTATTCGACCCTCACCTTGATCACTGGGGTGATACCGTCTTTGGCCGAACCTCCAGAGATGAAATCAACAATTCGGATTTCAGATCTTCCGCGGCCTCGGACTGTTGAGCGAATTTCCGCAGCGACTGCGTTACTCGCTTCAGAACTAAGTGAAACATTGTCAAATAGAACATTGCCATTGCTCGACACAATCTGGCCATTTTTATATTCACCGATGATATTACCTGCGCTATCAACAACATTGCCATCAATCAATGTTCCTAAGATATTGCCATTAGCGTCACGGACAACTTCGACGGATGACTGGAATTCGCGGCCATTTTCTCCCACGACAACTTTTTCAACGCCACCAATAACGTTGCCATCGCTATCAACTGCCTGACCATTCACAACTTGACCAACAACATTGCCATTGGCATCAACAACCTTGCCATCAACAACTCGACCTATCACGTTGCCCTGTGCATCTTTCACAACTTCAGAGACGGAGGCTAGTATCTTGCCGTCGCTATCAACCATGGCAGTTGAAACAGAGCCAAGGCTACGGCCATCTGAACTGCGAGCGACACCGTTTGCATCAACTACTCCCACAACATTGCCGTTGGCATCAACAACCTTGCCATCGACAATCCTGCCCACAACATTGCCATCAGCGTCGCGGACAACTGACTGCTCACGCCCTACAACGTTGCCTTTCTGATCGACGATAACCTCTTCCACCTTACCCAGAGAAATGCCATCTAAGCCTACGGCAGTGCCATCTTTGCTAATCTTGCCCACAACTCTGCCGCTGCTGTCTACTACTTGGCCATTGACAACCCGACCTACTACATTACCGTTGGCATCCCGTACAACTTTACCGCGACGCGAATCACCTGAAGCCGCATAGGAGTTGCTGATATCAACCGCCCTGCCATCTTTATCAAGTGCAACACCGCGCTCAACCGTACCCAGCGCTCGACCATTGGCTCCAATAGGTTTGCCATCTTTCATGGTACCAACCACATTCCCGGCCTTATCCAGAACAACCTCTTCTGTACGTCCTAGAACCTGACCGTTTGTGCCGACCATTGCAGTCTCGATAGACCCAAGAGTCTCACCGTTTGCGCCACGCGCGACACCGTCAGCACCAACTTCACCAACAACTCTGCCGTTGGCATCGACAATCTTGCCATCAACCACGCGGCCAATAACATTTCCATCAGCATCACGGACAACCTGTGCCTGCTTACCTACGACATTGCCGTCGGCATCTACCACCTGGCCATTGACAACTCGGCCAACGACGTTGCCATTTTTATCGCGAACGACTTTAGCAACTGCACCAACAATATTGCCATTCTCGTCTCTAACCACATCGGAGATTTGGTCAACACGATTGATGGCATCATCGGGGCTGACATTTTCTACAATGCTGCCCAATGGCTTTCCATCTAGACCTACAGCTTTGCCATCGACAATTTTGCCAATAATATTGCCTTCGTCATCAACTACGTTGTCGCCAATGACACGGCCAATAGGACTGCCATTTTCATCCAAAACAATATCGATTGACTCAGCTGTATCAGCTTGCAAAAGAAGCTCAATGCCGAGATATTCAAAATTAGCCGTACTCGTATCTAAGGTGTTACGCAGAACCGCAAACACCTGCCCGCTGATATCAGCCATCTCTACACGCGCCACTTGGCGTGGAGTCAGATTCAAAGTAATTAGAGTGAAATCAAGATTAACACCATCAGCGGAGTTCTTGTCTGGTCTCAATTCATAGCGAGTACCATTTATATCAACACGAGCCGCTTCAAGTACCTCGACCCTCTCAAGTACCGGCATAACAACCTCATGAGACCCTTTGGCCGAGCCCGATACTGACATGCCAAGGTCTTCCATGGAGAATGTACCCATGAGATCAATAATGTCACCTGGTCTCAGCAAACCATCAAAGGAATCAATTTTCTTCACTTTAATCGACTTGGCTCTCCGCCCCTGATCAATAACATCAGAAAACTTATCCGTACCAACACCCGTCAGTAGATCCCATGTCATGGGCCGGCCACCTTCTACTGGTAGCATAAGAGTGCGATTAATCGCTTTCTTGTAATCTTTCGCCAACACTACATTAGACGGGAGATATTTTACTGGTATAGCCAATGCGCCTATATCTGCCTCACGAACCCTCTCGCCCTTGAGCATGTTTTTGCGCACCATTACGACCCGCTGCGTCTCTAGCTTGGGCGGTTGAGATGCTTGCCGATACTTGGTATCGATCTGCTGCATATAGAACACGGTTAGACCTGCCGCGATAAGACCGCAGACTATTGCCACGACAAATAAGGTGGCACCTGAAAGTTGCTTCACTGTTAATCTCCTAAGGGCGTATCAGTTATTATATTTAGTGCGTCATCGATTGGAGCTGCTACTTTGCGGCTCTGTTCTGTACAAGAAACACCTTCGGTGGGATCAATAGACCCTAGCCGGTTAGCATTTCCCGCTGGTTTATCTGAATCTGGTTCATCGCCGTTATACCAGTCTCTAAGCTGGTCGTCCGAATACTGTGCTGTATCTTGAAAGTTCGGTGGCGGCCCAAATCTGGTTGGATCTAGCAAGATTGCGCAATCCTCAGGTTCACCGAGAAAGTTAATCACCTCTGCGCGAGGCTTCAGGGGAGAATCTGCAGAAACTTCAAAGGTCTGAGTCGCGTCATAATATTTATTACCCACGATAGCACCAGAGGTAATACTGCCATCAACATCGATAACGCGGAAAGAATCCGCAGTACAAAACCCTGTGATATCCATGACACCAAGCGTGAGAGAATTATTGAAGTCACCGGTTAAGCCGTTTCTGTAGCCAAAACCATACACCGTCGTATCTTCGCCAGTGGAGTCTATAGATTGGCAATCCACAACAGCCTCAAGCGGCGCAATATTGCCTTCGCCATCGACCACAACATTGACTACGACTACTGGAACCTGCTCGCCAGTCTCGGTCAGGGTAATGAGGCCAGTGTCTGGATCATAAGTACCTATTACTTCGTTATTTTCATTAATAACATCGTTGCCAAGCAGAGTTCCGTAGGTCAGAGTTCCATCGGCACCTACTATCTGCGATGATTGGCTCAGATCACTACCCACTGGGATTTCGCCCGAACCACTGCCGCCAGATCCTCCATCAGAATCGTTGACCGAAAGGTCATCCCATTCGGAGATAAACACGTCACCCGTGGGCTCTCCATAACGATGGACCGCTGTCATCGAATTACTATAACCCTCATACTTATCGTGCATCGTGGTAAGTAAATTCTGAATGCAATTGGAATATTCCAATTCGCTGTTAGGGTTTGGACAGGTCGCATTAGCCCCCCAAAACATAGTGGATACCAGTGCAGAGACCACAACCAGATACTCAAGCATAGTCTGCCCTGAATGCTTATTAATCACCGGACAGTCTCCTCATTGATAAGGATCTGAGTGACATCTGGCGTTGGCATAATCAATACATTCATCACGTTCAGGCCTTGGCGAAACACCAGCACATGGGCATCGTTCTCAGCAAATGAATGATCACTTGACCAGCCCGCAGAAGCCATAGAGGACTGATAAAAGGCACGTACCTCTGAGGGAGATTCACTGCTTGCCAGAAGCGCTACGCGACCGCTTTTAACACCATCTTGGGTTGCTAAATCCGAAACAACAATCGCATCCGACGGGGCAATAAGACCCTTACCTATCTCTTCATTAGGGTCAGCAGTGGGCACATTACTAATCACAAGGCGCCCCTGAGCACTGTCGTCCATGCTGGCTACCTGCACCGTCATCATGCAGCTCTCCGTCAAAGTCGACACCTGATGCCAGGGCCCAATAGTGGAATCGTCAAACTGGTCCTTCCACTTGCGATGGTAGAAATCAATAACCTCTTGAAACTCGGAGTCAACGGTAAAGCCTTTAACCATCATGGGTCGATTATTGTGCACTGAGTTCTCAATAACCGAATGGAGCTTCATTCCCCACATTTTAGGGAAGTCGCTAAAATCGCAGTCTGCCTGAACCATTGGCGCACTAGCCAACATTATGGTCGTTATTATCGGGCGCAGTAATCTACTCAGGCAATTCATCAGTCACCCTCATCAAAGCTGCAGAAACCATCGTCACAGCTTGCAGGTGCGGGCTGGCCATCCACGGATGGCATAGGCTCTACGCCAACTTCACCAAAGCCCAGCTTGCCAATGGCACTATTACTTGGACCACCCTCAAGAATAGAGGCAATATCAATAATAGTTTCAAACACTTTATTCTGGAACAGAGTCGAGGGTACATAGTCATCAGCGCGATCTTTGTAATGCTTAATACTCTGTGCATTCCAACCGTCAGCAAGAATCGCTGAACGGGACTCAAAGGTGTTCCACTCAGGCATCCCATCTCTTTTGAAAAAGGCGCTTTCTATACCTGGTGTAAACTCCGTAGAGCCATCTTTTCGCTCCCAGACAGATGAGCCTCCACCATGTGCATTGCTGACATTAAGCCGCGTAGACAGAATTGGCGTGTAATAATTTTTGCTCGTCACCAGAGGAAACTCAAACATGTCCTCATTATTGTTACCGATAGCGCCGAGCAAAAAATCAATGGGCTCTTTAATCGTCTGAATACTCGTTGCCAAAACATTGCCAATATCATAGGCGATACTTGGCGTATGTTTAGCATCGAAGGACCTTAATGATGAACCGCCATACATAGGTTTTTCGCTTTGCATGTACGTCCATAACCCGCTGGTCTGCCCCCTGGGATTATTTAGGTCATCCCCATCTAACAAGACAGGCAAGGCTCCCCCATGATCGTAGAAAAAACGATTCTCTGCACTATCCATAATCGCGCTATCACTACGAACTGCGACACTTTCAAATTCGTTGCCACTGACAACAAAGTCGTCCCTGTTATCATCGTTAGTCTGATCAAACCAGACCGTTCTCTCCCATGCTATATAGCGCGAAGCCATCAGATTCTGAAACTGCAAATCCATAAGCTTGCCAAAAGTCGGCACGAAGACGAATATAGCCAGAAAAACAAATGCCACTGTCACAGTGAATTCAGTCATTGCCTGGCCACTTGAGCCACAAGATCTCCAAGGCTGTCTATCTAGAGCCATTAAAAATCCTCCAACCCAGATGAAATGGCCGTGGCTGCTTCGCCAACAAAGTCCTTTGCTGCATCACCCGCAGCATCCAAGGGAGGCTCCAACAAAGAATCAAAGGGAGCCTCGAGCTGGTCTTTTACGTAACCAATGCCCTCGTCCACAACGGTGTCTGCTACAGAGCCTAATAACCAGTTCACAATTCCTATTGAAGTTGTCGGAATGTTGCCAAACAACTTATTCCAATCCACTTCACCAGTAGCCAAAAGCAGTGAAATCTCGCTTGGCTCACGCAGTCTGGCATCCCAGAATGGGCTGAAAAGACTAGCAGTCTCATCACTTCCATCTGCATTGGATTGCATCGGATTAGCAAAATACACTTCAGCCGCACTGACAGTCATCATTGGTCGATCACTGTTCCAAACTAACCGTTGATAAGCGCCTTCGTCGATACCTCTACCCTCAGCTCTGGATCTGGTGGTCGTTTCAAATCTGGTGTATTTGATTGCATCTCCTGCCTCATCCCAATCGCCTTGGTTACGTTCAGCACCTATATTAAAGGTTGCTGCGTGATCTGCAGTGGGTATATCGTCAAGATGTTTGGCTAGAGCCACCGTAAACTCATAGCTAACGCCAGTTTCCTGAAAATGCTCCCCAAGAGAATAGAACCCCGGCGGAGCCCCATAGGAATCGGTAACATCGCGAGCCATATTTGCTCCAAAGACGCCACCCGCCAGCATTGGGGAAACCTGTCCCCACATGAGCGCCTGGGAATGAAACGCATCCAGTGGGCCATCATTAACAGTGGTATCTGGGTCGCCTCCATATGTACCATCTTCAGTACCAACCGAGCCCCAGCTATTATCGAAAAATGATGTCTTGGCATGACGGTTGTCACTTACCAGCTGATGCGTAGATGCCGCCAGCGGAAAACCAATCGGGATATTAAAGTTCAGGTCGAGCAATACGCCCCCGGTGCAGCCTATGATTGGCAGGCAAAACCTAAACTTTACAAAAAGTCCAATATCAAACTCAACACCAAAGGAGGTCACATCAATTGCTGACCAACCGAGTCCTTCAATATCCTTGTTGTCTTCCAGGTCGCCTTTAGTCACATAGGCTGCGCCGCCATCATTTTTGAGACCGAAGCCCACTTGAAAATCAAGATCAATAGTGAGCTTAATAATGCCCATATTAAGGGTAATTGGCGGAAAAATGTCTGGCGTTGTCTCCCATATGTTCCAATGTCGATCTTTGGTGAAGTCGTCCCGATTATTGTTAACAATAGCGGCGTAGCGCTTGTAGGAATCTATAGCATCATCACTGGCATTGCTGGTATTGGGGGAGTTGGTGTTGATAAAGTTCTCCAACTCACCCGACTGCCCACCCAGAAAGTCGCCAACTAAATCATCCGCCTTTACGTCGCTTGTGTTTACAAAATCTACCGCCGTGGTAAGGGGGGAAGCATCAAAATTCTCACCTTTATAACTAAGAAGATAATTCTGCAACATGAAGTACCACCCCAAGGGTGGCGTATACATCTTATTGTCATGGTCACCGATCTGGTGCCCTTCAACAATATTGATGTTCATCTCAAACTGCGCTGCAAGTGTGGACAGTCCAAATAACTGCTGAAATACTCCCAAACCACTGTTAAAAGTGGACACTACGGTCGGCCATTTGTCGACAATAGCTTTGGTGGGTGAGCTTACCGCTGTACCCATAATTTTGTAGGGAAGCGTTACCACCTCTAACACCTGAGCGAAAGTGACCGGCGAAGGCGGTGCTATGGGAAAGTTATATGCCGGATACTTTACAAATGCACCGACATTTTTGTAATGATTAGCCCAAGACAAGAGTGCCACCATTTGTCCAATGGACACCTCATTGGCGACCATCGCGCGATTGGTGTAAGCAGTGAAATTCTGACTTCTGGCAGACAGTTTGGCCTGAGAATAAACTGTTGCATCAGCTGCATTCTCCAACTGCACCCGATTCTTGATCAACTGCCCCTTGTTGTACAAGGACAATAAAACCATAAGCACAGCGGCCAGAAAGAGCAGCCCAAAAATCATGGCTTGCCCCTGCTGTCCCTGCTTATACGTTTTATTGGTCATTAATCAAGAATCTAGGTGAAGTGAAAAATTTGGGCATTGAAAAATGTACTACTCGGCTTGTTCAAAATCTCCGAGAGTAGTCTCTCTTGTTGCTGCGGTCTGCGCTTCTGTACCAAGCCCTGTTGCGTTGCCGCTAGTAGTGCCGCCGCCAAGTTCAGCTGCCAGATCACCAACCTGTGTACGCACAGTTTGTCCAAACAAGTTGTAAACACTGATCGCAGCAACTGCAATCAGAGCAACGATAATAATGTACTCAGTCATACCCTGACCTAACTGCTTGCTTTTATTCTTCAACATAATTTAACTCCAATAAAATTATTGATATAAAAATTTTCTTACTTAAATCCAGCATTACCTCAAAGACGGGCGATACGCTAAATTAACTCCATCGCACAGACCTAAGACCCCTTATTACAGACATATTAACCACATGCCAAAAGATAAATACCCTTGTATCAAAGCTTGAGCGACGCAAAGTCTATCAGAATAAAATTGAGATAGTCACAATATTCATCTAAATCTAAATATAACTCTGACCAACCTAAAAACACTAGCAATTTACCTGAAATCTCTTGATATCCTTGCCCTCATGTGTTTCCAGGTTTAGCATTAAGTATAAAAAAAAGCCTACTGGAGCAGGCCAATTGCTGCCATGTCATCGTAATAGCAAAAATAAAGTGCCTAGAGGGAAATATAATGGTTAAGGACATAAGCAAATCAATAGATGCTTGTGCTGCCTATTATGGCGATGATGCAGGTGCCATGAAGCAGTATCTACTTGACGGCCAGCAACGAGCTATGTCGCTACCTAATCGCGGCCCCATCCACTTTGATAACAATGGCGCGATTCATCAAGATATTCTCCAAGCCTATTCGACATACGGCTTCTATATTTTTGAGAATGTTATCAACGAAGAAGAGCTGGTAGATATAGAAGCAGACATACAGACCATGCGTGACAACTTCCCTACGGAGATGGGCGCAGTAACAGACGCCATGGGGCGCCCTGCTCTAGGCTCTGACAATCAGGCACCCACGCTGCAGTGGGCCAAGCCATTATCTGACCCACTGGGTGGCACACAAATCGCCAATGGTCGCCATCAGGTCAAATTATTCGAACCCAAACCCAATGAAGGCGCACCTCAGGCGACGCCAGTTTACCTTGGGGGATCCTTGCAATTCTCCCCTGCCTGTCTGAGAGCCTATGCCAACCCCAGCCTTCTAAAAATAGCAGAAACACTACATGGCCCTGATTTCGCGCCATTCCACGAAGGACTTTTTATCAAAGATGCAGGACTTGGGGCTGCTGTCTCCTGGCATCAGGATGGAGACACCCACTGGGATAATCCCGATTTTGATGAAAATATCCATGGCTTTAATTTTATGGGCCAAGCCTACGGCAGTACTGCAGTTAACGGTGTCTGGGTTATACCTGGCTCCCACAGGGTAGGCAGAGTTGATATTGTCGCGTTGGTCGCAGAGGCTGGTAGCGAGCGTTTACCTGATGCAGTTCCGATTATCTGCAACCCAGGTGACGTCGCTATTAATAATCGTCAACTGGTTCATGGCTCATTTGCCAACACCGGCTATGAGCCGCGCCTAACTCTCAATTTTGGCTTCCATCGTCGCTCATCCGTATTAAACGTGACTGGTGCAGGTATTCATGCAGACGTCGCCACCTTTGATGCAGACTTCATTAAAAAACGCTCGATGGTAATAGGACTGGCTATCGACGCGAGAAAACAGCGCTTTCCCGATGAAACAGCCTATAGCTATGCACCATTGGCGGCAGAGCAAGATAGTCTGGTATGGAACAGCCAATCACAGGCAGCACTGAAAGATTACAACCTGATGGACCTCAGTATTTAACAGCCGATTATCTGCCTAAGGGTCGAAGAGAGCCTGCGTAAGGCGCTGAGCATCAATCCTCTAAGGCGATACCATGAAGTCGCTGCATTGGCACAGGTCAGTCGGCATTGGGTCTGCTACTCAGCCGTCAAATTTAACTCCCCACCCACTGCGCGGAAAAACTCCAAAGCCTCAAATTCACTGGAGGCCATTGGGTCCTCTGCCGTCCCATAAGCGCTGTTGGCAGATAGTTTAACAATCACCAGATTTTTCTCTGGTGCCACATAAATAAACTGGTTATACACGCCTATAGCCATAAACTCCCCTTCACTTCCCTCAGGAATCCACCATTGATAGGCATAGCCAAGAGGCCAGTCCGATGCTGGGTTATCTCCGGGAATCAGATGAGGGGCATCTGGTTTTATAGACGCTTCTACCCAACTGGCGGGAACGATTTGGCGACCATTAAACATTCCACCCAAGCGATACATTTCACCCAGCTTAGCGTAGTCACGCGCCGTTGCATTAAGGCCACCAAAGACCATTTCCATCTCCTGCAAATCGGTAAGCCAATAGGCTTTATGTTCAGCCCCCATAGGATGCCAGATATTCTCAATCATATAGTCTGACACAGTGCGGCCCGTAGCCTCTGTCAGCAGCATGCCTAAGACCTGCGTATCAGTAGAGTTGTAGCGGTTGTAGGTACCGGGCTCAAATTCTCGGACAAGGGTTGCTGCAAATTCATTCATTGAGCCACCCAGAGCAAAAATTCGTCCAAAGCGATTGATATCAGACTCAGGATCACCATAGTCTTCATTCCAAGAAGCACCAGACGACATCTGTAGAATATCTTTAATGGCCACCTGGTCATAGGCCGAACTCTCTAGTTGCGGCACATAATCTGTCACCGCCTGATCAATGTCAGCAATATATCCCTGCTCAATAGCAATACCAACAAGTGCGGAGATAAAACTTTTTGCCACTGACATTGAGAGCCAGGTTTGATCCTCACCACCGGTTAGCCAGTAGTCCTCAAAGGTAATTTTTCCGCCCTGTAATATCAGCAGCGCGGCAGTATCTGAACGCCCCAACATCTCTATAGTTTGAACCTGCTCACCAAGGTAGGAAAAGCTGTCCGGCAAGGTCATTGGATCAGTGGTTTGAAATTGGTAGATAGACCTGGATGGAGGCATTTCTGTTACTGGGAATATTTTATGCAGACGATTAAAGCTTTGATACTGCTCAGCACCAGTAAACAATGTAGAAACCACTTGAACGCGCAATATCCGATCATCGAACGCCATCCACAGCAAACCCGAAAGAACAGTTAATATCGAAATTGAAATGGTTATTCTTTTTATATTCATGGTCTCGTCACTTTATACTTTGGATACAGGGCTTATAACGAACAAATGACTTAAACACCACATTAATTGCAGACTCTAATCTTAGAAAAGTACTAGCAGAGCAAGCCTAAAGTCTATAGGGTGTAGGTCTAGAAGCGTTAAACATTGTAACTCAAAATAACTCTAAAAAAGTCACCCATGGGTCGCATCAAGAAAAGGATACGAAACTAAAGAATTTAGATCTTTAAGGCATGCAGGTATCCAGCCTCGACTCTATTTTTGAATAGACTTAGCGATTTCCTACTTTCTCAACAAACAGTAATCTCTTTATGAATTTTCGAATTTTACTCCTTATATCTTTTGTTGCTTTATCTCCACTTCTTTTTGTCCAAGACAGCCTCGCACAGAATGCTTCTGACTCTAAGAAAGCAATAGTCTTAAATTTACATGTCCACATAATGGACATGACCTTTAATGTGCAAGGTCAGGAATTAAACAACACACATATAACAAAGTCGATCATTAGCAGTCAGGTTTTACCTGAAGTAAATAGAATTTATGAGCAGGCCAATATTCAATGGAACTTAATAAAAGTATCCACAGACAAACCTAAATATAAAAATTATCGCAAAATACCAGATGGGTATCCATCAACACCAGATGAACTGAAAGAACTCGTGGTAACTGCGACCAGAACGAGCAATTATGAACGGCGTTTGACACCATTGATGATGTTTATCAAAAATAAAAATAGGGTCAAAAGATCAGAATTTGGGACAAACAGCTTCCATATTTATTTGTTTCCTTTTA
Source organism: uncultured Pseudomonadales bacterium (assembly GCA_943788875.1). GTDB lineage: Bacteria > Pseudomonadota > Gammaproteobacteria > Pseudomonadales > Porticoccaceae > HTCC2207. The sequence goes on from CALSSA010000013.1 coordinate 49,619, forward strand.
TTGGAAATACATCTCAAGGCAATGCAGGTAGAAGCAATGAAGGCAGGTCTCGCGCTTTTCACACTATTTTAGGCACCTGGTCCAATAAAAGTAATCGTGGCGGAATCCCCCTTAAGGCTTTGATTACAGAAGACTGGCGCGATTTGTCATCAACGATTGATAAAGGGTCACTCTCAAGAACAATTGCTCATGAGTTAGGTCATGTTTTAGGTATGACCCATAACGCCTGTGAGGGGCAGTGTTTGATGGGACCCAGAGATGGGTACATCATGTCTAAGCCACAAATTGAAACTGCTACTAAGCTAGCCTTAAAAAGAATAAGTGGCAAATATCATTCGACGCGTTTAAACAGCAAAAAACTCAGAGTTTTGGGCTATGAGGGTAGTAACTGGTGGTATGAGTAAATGAGGTGCAATGCAGCTGTTACAGCAACAAAACCCACTGGGGGTAATTGAATCTCTTTAAGAGGTGGACGAAATGCAGCCACATCGATGTTTCAGCGGCATTTTGAAACCAAACTAAACGGCTGGAGCCTCTGCTATTAATGGTGCCCGCCCCCCATCATTGCCCTAGGCAGG
>CALSSA010000014.1 GCA_943788875.1 uncultured Pseudomonadales bacterium
GCAATACCTGTTGCTGCTGCCAGTGCCAGCAATTTTAGGCTAAGTTGATCAGAGCGTTTCATTATTGTGCGCCCTCAGTTGCAACTGAGCTGTTAATGAGAGGGCTGCTCATGACCGGGCTATTATGGACCGGCTGATGGGTTGTGATATCAGCCTGTTGCCAAAGCTGGTTAAGGCGATTGCTGAGCGCAATATCGCGCCCGCGACGCTGGTACTCGGCTTTGATACTTTGGCGAATCGTTTGATAGCTGGGTGTGCGGGCTTTCTGAATAGCGGTTACCTGTACATAGTATAAGCCGTCGGCTTTCTGTAGGGGCGAGGCTAATCTGATCCTTATCCAGCTTTTCGATGTGGCTGACAAGACTTGCACCCAGATAGCGGTGCAGCGCAGGTATGGATAAAAGGTTTGGCGGCAGCACAGGATCCAGTTGCAGACTTTGGCTGATATGAGTCAGATTTTTACCCTCGGCGAGCATTATTTGCGCTTGTCTGGATACTGCTTTTACTAGTTAGGCGCAAAGCGTTAACGGCTATTTTTTTCGGCTGGTCAAATATAGAGCCATAGGTTTGATAGAACTCGCGCAGCTGGGTATCTGTCACTGGCTGTTGTAAAAAGTTATTGGTGATCTGGTCAATAGCAGCTGCGGCCATCACTTTGCGCAGCCCGGGATCTGTTGTGGTCAAGCTCAGGGCCTTAGCTCGTGCCAGCAAGAGTTCCTGGTCGATTAGAAGCTGTACTGCAGTGGATCGCTGGTCTGCACTGAGTTTGTTGTAGGGCAGGGCCCATAGCTCCAAAGCCAAGCTGTCAGCATCTTTAATGCTGATTGGCTGCTGGTTGACTAATGCGACGATAGAGCTGTCGCCACTGCTGGTTGATAGCTGTTGTGACAATGTGGCTCCCAATAATGCTAACAGCAATCCGGCGCAGGCTATTAGCCCGCGGATGGCGATATTGGTGCGCGCTGTGCCGTTGCTTGCATTCATGCAGATGCTTCTCGGAGCCGGTTTATATGGCCTGAATTTTGTTGGCCATACCTTCTTATTTTGCTGGATCATGATAACCCAGTGTCACCTGTTGTCACTGTCGAAAGCAGTCATGGCTGTTACAAAAGCGGACAGGCAATTAATTAAAGGCATAAAAAAAGGACGGGGGATACCCGTCCTTTTAGGTCTAACTACTAGCCTTAGAAGCTATAGCTGAATCGCGCGCCATAGATTTCGCCAGGTGCCATGTAGCGGAAGTGGGCACCAGAGGCAAGAGGAGTATCTGCCGCACCAGCTGCAGTGATCTCATTTGTGACGTTGCGACCAAAGAACATTAGGTCCCAGTCATCGCCCTTAAGACCCAAGCGAAGGTTGACTTTTTCGTACCCTTTTTGGACGTCAATTGGATCCAAATCACCTGTCATGAAGTAATCATCAACGAAGTTGACGTCAATACCGGCATACCATACGGTGCCGTTCGACAGGGTGCTAACGTAGTCAGCAGTGAGAGATCCTTCGAAATCCGATCCAAGCTGGCCACCTGAGATATCTTGACTAGAGCCTGAAGGGGTCCCATCACCAAGGAACTGCTGCTGGCAACCTGCCGCTATGGTAACGGGGCTATCAGAACGTAGTTCACCCAGAGGCGCCGCTTCATTAAGAGCTAGAAGGGCAGAAGCTTGAACAGCAGTACAGCCAGCCGAATCAAAGCTTCCGTATTCGCCATCCAAGAATGACAGGCTGGCGCCGAGGTAAAGCTTGTCGGTTGCCTGCCAGGCAAGATCCATCTCGAGGCCAGAGATGTTTGAAGACGCTGCGTTAGCGACCACAAAACCCAGACCCACAAAGGTTGAAACCTGTTGATCTTCGTAGGTGCTGTCGAAGTATGCCCAGTTGAAGTTCATTGCTCCATCCATGAAGACATGCTTACCACCAATCTCCCAAGACTCGGCCGATTCATCGTCGTATTCAAAACCGACACCAGGCACATTCCTCAGAACAGTCCCGTCCGCCTCAATGACAGGATTCTGGTCATCAACTGAGTTGAATCCTCCACTCTTGAATCCTTCTGAGTAGCTAACGTAGAAGTTGTTAGTGTCTGATTGAGCCCACTGAAGGTTTACTGCAGGTACCAACTGATCCGTATCTCGCTTCTCGTTAAACGAGTGGGCGTAGACTCCAAACAGCGAGTCCTGTAGCAATGCAAGCATTGGATTTGTATCGGGCGTTGCATATCCAGTAGCGCTAGAGGTAAGGTCAGCCGATGCGATGGCCGTCTTTTCTTCCTCTGTATAACGAACACCTGCTGTTAGTGTTAGGTCATCAGTAAGGTCGTACGTACCTTGAAAGAAGGCGGCCGTAGTATCGGTCTTCTGGTTGTAGTAGCTCACTCTACCAGCCTGTGACCACATCGTCGCGCCTTCGACACCAAAATTCGCGTAGACGTTCGCAGTGTCTGGATTAGCGGGGAATAACCAAGCATCAACGGTGGCGTCTATTTGCACTTCAGTCAATCCGACTAACGCTCCTGCTGCTTCTAGGCCAGCTTCAGCAATAGCCTCAACTGGGATTGCCAAGAATGAGTCTGTTCCTCCCTGACCATAAGTACCTTGGGCCGCACCAAACGCGGTTACGCCGTTGACATTCAGTGGGTTACCTAACGTACCATCTACCTGAACAACACGGTCAATTTCTTGCTCCGACTCAGACCAGTAGACACCAGCAACGAACGAGAAGCGATCATCAGTCGGTGAAGAGATTCTAAATTCTTGGCTAGTTTGCTCGTAATTAGAGATATCCGCACGGCCAACGAACTGGACAGGCAACCAGTCAGCATCAATGCCATCTTGGTAATCATAGGTATTTCGACCTGTTACCGAGTGAAACGAGTACCCGCTATCCGACTCAATGTCGATCACCAAGGATGTGTCCGCAGTTTCAGTATAGGTCCCCTCTGGACGCTCTCCATCATTGTCACATGAACTCGCTGAGTTGCTACCGATACCGTAACGCCCTTCCGCCTTAACATGCTCTTCCAGAGCACAGCCACCCAGTGTAATTGAGTCTCTAAACATGGTTGTGCCGTCGCCGGCATTAATCTCATCACCGAGGGTTGGGTAGACTTGGCTAATTACTGCAAACATCAACGTATCGGCTGCCCCGACAGGGCTCGTTGGGTAGCCAGTTCGTTTGGGTGCTGTTAGCCCCGATACGCTCGTAACTGCTTTCGCCGTGAGTGAACTTGACGGAAGTAGATTCGCTCGGGTTCCACATTGTTGTGAAGCGCCAAATTTCTTCATCGGTCGACGGCATATCGGATGGAGCACCGGCGAAGGAGTTTTTCATGTAGCCGTCGTCGGTCTGATCCCTGAAGGCAAGTCTGAACGCAAGGTTGTCCGACGGAGAGTAGTTCAAGTTACCCTCGATCATTTCTCCGTTATTTGACTCGGCGGTCACAGCAATTTTGCCGCTTACGCCATCTTGGCCCATTTCAGGTTCCGCAGTCGTTACGTTTATAGCACCCGCCAGCGTATTCTTACCAAACAGAATCCCTTGAGGGCCTCTCAGAACTTCAACTTGCTGAAGGTCAAACAAGCCTGTTCTGATCTGTCGGCTTTTCCCATAGTGCACGCCGTCAACATATACACCAACTGATTGCTCAAATGATTGGTTCGCACCAACGCTGATCCCGCGCATTGTAATAATGGTGTTTACCGCATTTTCAGAGATGCTTAGATTGGGAACGAATTCAGACAGGCTCTGGAAGTCAGTGACACCAGCGTCCTCAAGCCTTTCACCGCTCACGGCAGTCATGGATATAGGCACGTCCTGAAGGCTTTCAGCACGTTTCTGTGCTGTTACGATAATTTCTTCCAGTTGAGCACCATATGCGCCACTAGACGCGGCAGCAACTGCCAACGCCAGACTGGATAAAGTGCGGATTGATTTCTTGTTCATATACTTCCCCTCGGTTTTTAGTATTTGGCAGCTTTGCGCTGACTCTTAATGTGTCGGCACATATGCGCCAAGCTTTTTATTTTTATAAGTGATGGCTTAAATGCTTACAGAAGCTTCTCACTTTCACAGAGATGGACTCTCTTAACACCGCTGTGTGCGTGAGACTAGCACAAAAAAATCTGTAATGCATGCCCTGTCAAACCCGGCCATATCTGTAGCTATATCGGACAGTTCGAACGTTTTCGTGCTTTGTCACATGAACCATTGGGTTTGCAAACAAAGAGATAGCCCAACGATTACTATTAAGACGGGCGAGTGAGAGGATACCTCCTAGTCAAATTACAATACTGCTTAAAACCGAGATGCTCAGTCAGCATTGGGCTGACGCAAAATTTCAGTTAGCCTCTCCAGACAGCCTTCCATGCTGGTGCGGATAAATGTTTCGATTTCAATCGGTGCCACTGTCGTTTCCCATAGCAGTCGGCAGCCATCGGCATTAGGAATGATTTCAATGCTGGCATGATGGGATTCCAGTGGTGCCGGGGTTTCAAAACAGGAATACTCCATGGTTTTGCTATCTTCATCTCGACTGAGAATACGTTCTTTGATATCTCCGGCACCGGGCAGGTGCAGGGATCTGACTTCGCCATCAAAGGTGCAGCTTGTTACGCCGGGTACCCAGTCTATTCGGTCGGGAGTGCCGAGGATGGCCCATAGCTGGTCAGCTGAGGCATTAAACTGATGGTCGACTTTGATTGACATATGGAATCTCCATTTGTTGGTTATGGATGTTTTAGGTTGGGAGCTGATGGTACATCAGGATGTTGGGGTGATGTTAGAACTGTTTGTGGGGGTATGGGGGCTGATAAAAAGGCTGCTTCTTGCGGGGTGGCGGTTCTATTTTAGTGGTGTGTGGTAGAGGGACTGATTGTAAAAGCCTGTTGGCTTTTACAACTCCTGCGGAGTGCCATGTCCATCTGCGATGGTCATGGCATCCAAACGCTGCTGTAAGCATCGTTTGTCGAACGGGGTTCTCGTCCGGCTGCCCAATCTACCAATAATAAAAAAGGCTGCTTCTTGCGAGGTGGCCGTTTTATTTTGGTGGTGTCTGATAGAGGGACTGATTGTAAAAGCCTGTTGGCTTTTACAACTCCTGCGGAGTGCCATGTCCATCTGCGATGGTCATGGCATCCAAACGCTGCTGTAAGCATCGTTTGTCGAACGGGGTTCTCGTCCGGCTGCCCAATCTACCAATAATAAAAAAGGCTGCTTCTTGCGAAGCAGCCTTTTTTATTATTGGCGGACCGGACGGGACTCGAACCCGCGACCTCCGGCGTGACAGGCCGGCATTCTAACCAGCTGAACTACCGGTCCGTGAAAGCTTTTTCTCTTGGTGGGTGGTACAGGGATTGAACCTGTGACCCTCGCCTTGTAAGGGCGATGCTCTACCAGCTGAGCTAACCACCCCCTGAGAGAGCGACGCATTCTACCTAACTGGGGATCGCTGTCAAACATTTTCTGGCGCTATATACATATCAGTTTCGCAACCCTAAAATAACGGCCTAAATAAGGGGTTCCCTGAGTAAAAATGCAGATTTATAAAGACTTTAGTATAGAAGCCGCTCATCGCTTGCCAAATGTCCCTGTTGGGCACAAATGTGCGCGTCTTCATGGTCATTCGTTTCAGGTCAGGATATCGGTAGAGGGGCCTGTGGATGAGCAAACCGGTTGGATAATGGACTTTGGTGATATCAAGGCGGCATTTGCACCGATTTATGATCAGTTGGATCATCATTACCTCAATGATGTGGAAGGGCTGGAGAATCCGACCAGTGAAAACCTCGCGCTGTGGATTTGGCAGCAGCTGAAACCTGCACTGCCTGAGCTGTCCTGTGTGACCATCAAAGAAACCTGCACTAGTGGCTGTGTCTATAGCGGCTAGTCAGCTGCCATCTTTGTTCGCTCCCAGATTAATACTCCCAGCATCAATGCAATTGGAACGATGCATCCCAGCATAATTTGCTGCCAACTCAGCAGGTAGATCGCCCAGCCGGCGCTAAGCGCGGCAATCGCCTGAAACGAGAATATGGCGAAATCATTAACTCCCTGAGCTTTGAAGCGTTCATCTTCCCGGTGGGTGCTGGGCAATAAAGAGGTGCCAGATACAAATAGAAAGTTCCAGCCTATGCCCAGCAGCACCAGCTGAATCCAGAAGCCATTGACAGTGACATCAGCAAAGCCGATGGCGATAGTAGCGCAGTAGCAGGCCAGGCCGACCAGCATCATGCCTCTTATACTGAGGTACTTAAACAGCACCGGTGCTATAAAAGAGGGCAGAAACATTGCGGCAATATGACTCTGAATCACCCATTTTGTGTCTATTAGTGAATGCCCGTGAAAATGGTGCATGCTGATGGGGGTGCCTGTCATCACGAAGGACATAATAATGTAGGCCACAGAACCGCTGGCTAATGCCAGACAAAACGATGGGTTGCGCATCAATGTCAGTGCCGATGTCTTGCTCTTTGTGTTGACTGCTGTGTCCATGCTGGAGGGCTTAAATTGGCTGAGTAGAAGTGCTGCGAGCATAATGCAGGCGGCACCCAGTACAAATGATCCCTGGTAGTCAACATCAGTTAGTTGCCGTCCAGCAACAGCTATTTCCGGCCCTATATAGGCCGCGATAATGCCCCCTGCCATGACCATGGAGGCGGCTGTAGCAGTATGCTCAACCCCTACGGATTCCATTGCCGCAAACCTTGTTTGCAGTATGGAGGCATTGCACAGGCCGAATAGGAAACTGGCGAGGCAGAACAAAGTGAAGCTGTGCATCTGCAGTGCCATCATAGCGAGGCCGCAGGTGAGCACGGCTACCAACATAAATAGCAGCAATGTATTTTTTCTACCCAGTATCCGCATGCATTGCGTTACTGGGATCACGGTCATGGCAGTGCCCAGTATCATGATGGCGATAGGGGCTGTTGTCAGGGAGGTAGAGGGCGCCAGTTCGGCCCCGACCAGAGAGCCTGCCAGCACCATAAGCGTTATAATTGAACCCCCCAGTGCACTGCTAATACTCAGTATGCAGACATTCTTGAAGCCTGGTGCAGATGTGATACTCATGGGATAGGTCCTGTTGGTTGGTTAGGCGCCAATTATTTTGCGAGCCGCATGATTCTAGACTACTTTTAAGGAGTGAGAGGTATTAAATAAAGCCTCTCAGGCAGGCTAAAGTAAAATTCTGAAAATTATAAAATAAGAGACTAGAAATTATGGACGATACCCATCAGTCATTGGTTGAAGAAACTGTTTGCGAATTCATTAGGACAAACCCATCGGCAAAATCATCGCAGGTTGATTTAGCATCCAATCTCGCAGAGCTCAATATTGACTCATTGGAAAAGCTATCCATAGGCATGGATCTTGAGGATAAGTTTGAGATTGAGTTTAGCGATGAGGAAATAGAAGCCTTTATGACGGTTTCTGATATTGTTGATGCTGTCGACTTGGCAATTGCTGCAAAAGCCTTATCGATTGCGACCCCATCGGCCGAATCAGGGCAGCATTCTGCTGCAGGGTAGACTCCTTTAGCCTGATTAATCACCTGTTGCGCGGCATGAAAGTGCCGCGCTAACTCTGACTACTGTATACTGCAGCGCTAACTTCAGCCCTGCACTAGCAGTCTAATTCGGTCAGAGAATCATACAAATGGTAGAAATTGGTACATTTAACCAGCTTCAGGTTGTAAAGCAGGTGGACTTTGGCGTCTATCTTGATGGTGGTGAGCTGGATACCATTTTGCTGCCGCGCCGCTATGTGCCAGAGGGCTGTGAGATTGGCGACTGGCTGGATGTCTTCCTCTACTTTGATTCTGATGACCTGCTGATTGCCACCACAGAGAAGCCTAAAGCTCAGGTGGGCGACTGCGAATTTCTCAAGGTTGTCGATATTAACCATGCTGGTGCCTTTATGGACTGGGGGCTGACCAAAGATCTCTTGGTGCCCTATAACGAGCAGCAGAAGCCCATGGAAGTCGGCTATTCCTACGTGGTTCACGTTTTTCATGACCAGAACTCTGATCGTATTGCAGCTTCGACCAAGCTCAACCATCATCTTGATGAGGAAACCGTCTGGCTCAAGCCTCGCCAGCACGTCAGTTTGCTGATCGCCAGTCGCACTGAGCTGGGCTACAAAGCAGTAATCGATAACAAGTATCTTGGCCTGCTATTTCGCGCTGATGCCTTCAGGCCTCTTAAGATCGGTGAGCGATTGCCCGGGTTTGTGAAAAACATCCGTTCTGATGGCAAGATTGATCTGGTGATTTCTCAGGGTACGCTGCAGGGGGACCATGATCTGGGTGAGCAAATTATTCGCCATTTGCAGGATTTGGGCGGCGAATCGCAGATTTCTGACAAAAGTGATCCTGAAGAAATTTATCGTCTGTTTAAGGTGTCCAAGAAGAAATATAAGCAAGCAATTGGCACTCTTTATAAGAGCAAGCGGATTCTAATTGAGCCCGGGAAAATAAAACTTAACAACCTATAATCCTCTTTACCTTGCACTTATATGCGCCTGACATTCCAGACGTTATTTGTGGGTGTAAACTCTAATCATAAGCTATAGAACTCGTTTAAAACTATCCCGCAAGGCTGCAGCCCCTTAAATCAGGGTCTTCTTTGTGGTATGCTGTCGTTTCTTCGTTGTAGATACGTGCTTGCCATGGACGCAAGTCGCCTCTTTTAATAAAAAAAACAAATAAATGGATTTAATTTATTAATTTGTGTCTCTCGCACTGCTGAGAGACTATCGGGCTGTAGTTACAATAATAATTGCTCAAGTTCCGTAACAATTTTGGCGCTGGGTAGATCAAGTAATTCACTTTTGGGGACAATCATTATGTATAGAAACAATAAACTCAGTTTGGCTGTATCAGTGGCCATAGGGGTATCATTTGCAGGCGTTGCGAATGCTGAACTAGAAGAAGTTATAGTTACAGCCACCAAGCGTGCCGAAAACATGCAAGATGTTCCAATTGCTATTTCTGCTCTGGGAGGCGATTCGCTTAAAGAACTCAATGTCCAGACTTTTGATGAATATGTACAGTATCTGCCCAATGTCGTTAGCGCAGGTATTGGTCCTGGCTCTCGAGAAATTTATATCCGTGGTTCTGCCTCTGAGCAGGGTTCGGTCACTGTAACATCGGCACAGGGTTCTGCTCCAGGTGTTGCTCTGTACCTAGACGAAATGCCAGTTTCTTTTGGTGGGCGTAACCTTGACTTGTATGCAGCTGATCTTCAGCGTGTAGAGGTTCTGGCTGGCCCTCAGGGTACATTGTTTGGTGCTAGCTCGCAGTCAGGTACAGTACGAATGATTACCAACAAGCCTGTGATCGGTGAGTTTGAAGGTAGAGTAGACCTTGGTATCAGTACGACTTCTGGTGGTGACAACAGCAACAAAATGGAAGCGATGATTAACCTTCCATTAGGTGAGAATGTCGCGATGCGACTGGTTGGCTTTAGTGATAATCAGGGTGGTTATATTGACAATGTTGGTGGTACCTTCACGCCTAGCGGCCCGGTGGTTGATAGAAATCAGCTTAGTGGATTCGGTACCCGCTTCGACAAGCGTCCAAATTCTACTCTAGAGTCTGCCAATAATGCCTCGCTGGTCGAAGACGACTGGAATGAAGCCACATACAACGGATTCCGTATCGGGGTTGCAGCTGATATCAATGAAGATTGGAGCGTTTTGGTCCAGCATACCTCTCAGGAGCTTGATGTCGAGGGCTCTTTCCTAATCGATCCGCGTCTGGGTGATGACAAGTCGCAGAAATACGCTCCCGAGCGTACTCAAGACGATTTTGGATTGACTACTTGGACGCTTGAGGGTCGAGTGGCAAACTTGGATATGGTTTACACCGGTGGTTACTTGGACCGTGATGTAGATGCTCTAATTGACTACACACATTACAACAACGGCGGTGGTTACATTACCTACTACCTATGTAGTGGTGGTGCAGCCGGCGCAACCTCCCCGGAATCGCAACAAGAAAATAGCTGTTTTGATCCTACTAAAATGTACCGTGATCAGACCAATAATGAGCGCACAACCCATGAATTCCGCGTAAGCACTGATGCTGATAATCGTGTCAGATTATTGGGTGGCATCTATATCAATGATGTTAAGACCACGTCTATCGGTGAGTTCCAGTATCTGTCAACGGGTGATGCTTTCACGGAATTTAACCGTGCTAGTTATGGCGATGATTATCCAGCCTATGCGCCAGGTAATATTACCCTCGATATCGCCGGTACCACCGCTGGTTCCACTCCTCGCGGGCCTGACACAACATTCTTCAATGACTTCACTCGGGATGAGGAAGAGATCGCATTCTTTGGTGAAATCGCGTTTGACGTAACTGAAAAGCTAACTGCCTCATTGAGCGCCCGTCGCTATGAGCTTGATACACAGCTCCAAGGTGCATCAAACTTCTCCTTCGGCTGTCGTTATGATGGTGCAGGTGCTAGCTGATGATGATGGTAATGATTGTGGCTGCGACTACAGACGCCTGTAACAGCGATGGTTACACCAACGATGTTACTGCGCGCTTCCTCACCATAGGAGAGTATGGGGCAACCGGTGATGAACAGGCTTATCTGAACGCTAAATCCCCCGATGGTGCTCGCCCCATGTTCCGTGGCGGCGCTGAAGATAAAGCACTAACAGTGACTCCCTGGAAGCGATTAAGGATGGCCGTCTTGATATAAGTGATATCAATCGCGATGGATCGACCACAGAGAAAGACACCATTATTAAAGTGTCGCTGGACTACCAGTTGACTGACGATATCATGTTGTACACCGTTTACTCTGAGGGTTATCGTCCAGCCACTCAAAACCGTAACGCCGCTCAATTGGGTTCAAGACAAGACGGGTAATTATGAAGGTTACGTAGTACCAGCGGTTGCTGTAACGGACACGCTAGAGAATATTGAGATTGGTATGAAAGGTACCTTCCTCGATAATACGCTGCGATTTAATGCGACCTACTACCAGGCTGATATTGAAAACCTGCAGGTATCTCGTTTTGACCCCTCCAACGTTGCCTTCTTGGTATTTATGGAGAATGTGGGTGACGCTGAATCTTCCGGAATCGACGCTGATTTTCAGTGGGCGGCCACAGACCAGTTAACCATCTCTGGAGCCTTTAGTTTCCTGGATACTGAGATCACTCGAGTTAATGATCAGTTAAAGGGTGTTGCGGTGCCCGTTGGCTCAGATCTCCCACTGGCCTCGGACTTCTCTGGTAACCTGCGTGCTCGCTATGACTTCACCATGGACAGCATTGGAGCAGACGCTTTTGTGTCAGCATCTGTGACTTATCGTGGTGAGACCTTGGCTGGTATTGTGGGCAGTGCGGCATTTATGGACGACACTAGTCTGCTTGCTTATGGGGCGGAGTCTGGTGTAGGTGTTCAGACTGAAGGTGACGATACCTTTGGATCGGTGAATGATTCAACTGGAGCATTACCGGCTAACAGTCGTTTCGTCAATAAAGCTGCGACTACGCTGAACGCTAGCATGGGTCTTTCCAAGGATAACTGGAATGCAGAGTTCTTTATCAACAACATCACCAGTGAAGAGGGTGCAATGATGGAGACTGCCGGTAAGTTTACGCCAGAGCAGAGCGTTATGCGTCCACGTACCATGGGTCTGCGTTTCTCATATGACTTTGAATAAACGTTAGCTATTGTTAGACTCTATAGGGCGAACTTCGGTTCGCCCTATTTTTTGATGCCGAGAAAATACTATGTCCCAACAACCTCTCCCAACTGCAGCTCGATGTTGATCAGGCTCAGAGACTGCTCACGGCAGGTAAGCTTGAAGACGCGCAAAAGCTTATTGAAAACGTACTGGGGCAGTCGCCTGATGACTCCGACGCCCAATATACCTTTGCGGTAATTCAGCGCTTAAACGGATGTCATACCGAGGCATTGGGACTGTTGAACGAAGTGTTGCAGCAACAGCCTAAATTAGCCCGCGCCTATCAGGAAAGAGCCCTTAACGAGTTATCGCTCAACAACCCAATGCCTGCTGGAAAGGCGTTGGAGGCGGCAGTGGCTCTGGATCCAGCACTTTTAAAAAGCTGGCAGTTGCTGGTACCACTCTACAAAGCACGAGGTAGCGCGAAAGCCAATGAAGCTCAGCAGCAGGTTGATTTTTTGCAAGCCTTACCGTCAGAGCTTTTAACTGCTATTAGCTTTATGGCCGCGGACCGTCTGCTGGAAGCAGAAAAGCTGTGTCGACATTTTTTAATGGAGAATAAAACCCATATTGAGGGCATGCGCTTGTTGGCTGAGATTGCCACGCGCAACAATATTCTTGAGGATGCCGAGTTTTTGCTTGAGAGCCTTATAGCGTTCGAGCCGGACCATATGGAAGGCAATATACAGTATGCCAATATATTGTTGCGCCGGCAGCGATTTCACCGCGCCTATGATCAGGCAAAAAAGGTGTTTGAAAAATACCCACAAGCCAGGGAAAGAACGCAGTCAGTTTATGCCTCTGCATGCTTTGGCGTGGGTAAAAATGATGAGGCAATTGAACATTACCTCAATATGATTAAATCAAACCCCAATGATGCAAGGTTATTTATCTCATTGGGGCATATTCATAATACCCAGGGTGATCCCGATAAAGCTGCAACGGCTTTTAAGCAAGCCTACCAACTTAGCCCCAATTTTGGTGATGCCTACTGGAGCCTCGCCAATACTAAATCCTATAAATTTGATGATCAGCAAATCAGTGCTATGCAGAATGTTGAAGCCAGCCCTGTAATCCCGTTGATCGATCAGGTACAAATTAATTTTGCACTGGGTAAGGCATTTGAGGATCGACGAGATTATGAGAATGCGTTTGAGCGTTATAACAAGGGCAATGCACTAAAGAAGTCGACCACCGACTATGGGGCAGAGCAACTGCGTCGACGGATTGATTCTCAGATATCTGTGTGTACCGCTGAGTTTTTTCAGTCCAAGCAAGGAGTAGGTAACCCTGTAGCGGATCCCATTTTTATCGTTGGACTACCTCGCTCGGGCTCGACTCTGTTGGAGCAGATTTTGGCTTCCCACTCCCAGGTGGATGGCACCATGGAGCTGCACAATGTTCTAGATCTCGCCAAACGCTTGCGCGGTCGGGTGGATGACTCTGACGAGCAACCGAGGTATCCACGGATATTCACCGAGTTGGAGGATGGTCTTTTCGAGCGGTTTGGTGCGCAATTTATACAGGATACTCAGGTTCATAGAGGCTCGGCGCCATTCTTTATAGACAAGATGCCGAATAACTTTTTCCATATTGGTTTGATTAAGCTGATCTTGCCAAATGCCAAGGTGATAGATGCTCGCCGACATCCCATGGCGTGCTGCTTTAGTGGCTTTAAACAGCTCTTTGGTGAAGGCCAGGAGTTTAGCTATGGTCTGGCAGATATCGGCAACTACTATCACAACTATGTTTACCTAATGGATCATTGGGATAAGGTGCTGCCCGGCTTTGTACTGCGTGTACAGCATGAGGATGTGGTAGAGGATTTAGAAACCCAGGTGCGCAGACTACTTAATTTTTGCGGCTTGCCCTTTGAACAGGCCTGCCTAGATTTCCATAAAACTGAACGCAGTGTGCGCACGCCTAGTGCTGAGCAGGTGCGGCAGCCCATCTATAAAACTGGACTGGACCAGTGGCGCAATTTTGAAGAGCATTTGCAGCCTCTAATCGATGCGCTGGGGCCTGAGGTTTTGCAGCGATACCCGATAGATTAGCTGTGATAGTTTCCCATGCTAAACAGTTTATTTTTTTCGCGGTGCCCAAGACGGGCACCCATGCGATACGTGAATTGTTAAGTCCCCATAAAGGGCCAAAGGACTGGGAACAGCAAATATTATTTGGCCAGCAGCAATCACCGATTGCGGAAATCGCCAAAATTCAGCACGGGCATATCAGTGTTAGACAGATCGCGCCACATTTTGATCAGGCGAGTTGGCAGCGCTATTTTAAATTTGCCATTGTCAGAAATCCATTTGACCGATTTATATCAATCTGCTTTTTTTTAAACCGCAAAAACCCGCAATTTGCTGAGGCGCCACTGCAGTGGATGAAGTCAGCGATCACCGTGCCGCGATTTAGAGCTCGTGTGTTAGTTCAGCCTCAATATCTGCAACTTGTGGATGCCCAGGGCGATATTGCCATGGATTTTGTTGGGCGTTATGAGAGGCTGCAGGATTCGGTTGATGAAATCTGTCAGAGCTTGCAGATTGAGTCAACGCAACTGCAAAAAAGAAATGCCTCAGAGCATAAACAGTATCGTGAGTATTATGATGATGAGCTGAAATCCATGGTCCAATCGTTTTATCAGCAAGACCTTACTCAGTTTAATTACTCTTATTGATAAATGCGTCCAGTTGCTCAACATTGAGCGCGGCATTGATCAGTCGCTGCATAATAATTGGGTTTAAACCCACTTGGTTACTGGCATTGACTAGGGCTCTTGGGTTAGGGTCTAGCTGGCTTGCCGTGCGACCTAGCAACTTACGGTACTCTAACCAGCCAGCTTCTTCATAGCCGTAGAGATGCCATATTTCTCGCCAATCCTTGGCCAGACTTATCAATAGATTTTTATACTTAAGCGCTAGCTGAGGATTGTTTTCCGGGTTAGCCTCAATATCGCAAATCAGCTCGTTGGCAAGAGCATCCACCTCGCCAGGTGCCATAATTGGCGCGATATTAAACCGTTCTGTTTTAAGGCTGACTTGCTGTCCCGGTTGGTAGGAGATTGAATTTATTTTAGCCTGTAGCTGCGGGTTATCGGCCTGTACCCCAAAGTGCTCCATCTCTCGCACTGTCTGCCAGAATCTCGATGAGCCCGACGTGTCTATTACCAGGTGCACGCGGTCTTGGCCGCTGCTGTTGAGCACTTTATGTCGGCGCCAAGAGTCAAATATCCAGCATTCTCCTGCCTGCATATGGATGGCTTGATCGCCACAGTGGAATATAACATCCGGGTTGGTAATGATAGGAATATGGATTCTAACTCTGCTGTACCAGTGATAATTAAAATCCACATGCTCGCTTACCTCAGCTCCGGCGTTGAGGCGCATAAGTCTGGAGCGAGCCAGCACTTCACCAAAGCTACCCATCACCTGCTGCATGTAGTCACAATGTTGTAATTCTGCTGTGGGCGACATTTTTCCAGCGAAATCATTATTGCGCTGGCCCTCCAGAGAGACCAGCGGAATAGCCAAATTGCCTTCCAGCTTTGAAGGGTGTTCCATCCAGTCATCGTCTGTAAACCGGGCGATCTCTTCCTGCAGACGAAGAGCGTCAAATTGGTAGGGGAGCCGAACAAACGGTTGCGCTAGTTTCATAGATGCATTGATTTTCAGGGTTGGGTTTTGGAGACGCAGTTTTATTAGTTACAGCGTCAGCCTGTTGCATCAGAGTATATGCTTCGGATGTGAATGCTGCAATTTGAATGCCGTTTTTAGAAATCCCGTTTACAGTCAACTCTGTATACTCTGGCAGATAAAATAGCGATTTATTAATAATGGGGGATCAATTCATGTCTGAAACTATGATGACTGAGCATGATATTCAACAGCTTGTTGAAGACTGTCTGCAGGCCAATGGCTGCAATGCTGAGAATGCAGCCGCAGTAGGGCGCACAATTGCAGCCGCCGAACGAGATGGTTGCGCGTCTCATGGGTTGTTTCGCATGCCGGGTTACATTGCATCGCTGCGCAGCGGCAAAGTAAACGGCCAGGCACAGCCTACTGTGACTCGCCTTTCATCGTCAGTGGTAAAGGTTGATGGTGATCATGGCTACGCACCATTGGCTCTGGAAATGGGACGCCAGGCTCTAATCGAGGCTGCCCGGGAAAATGGCATAGCCGCCATGGCACTGGTCAATGTCCACCACTTCGCCGCACTCTGGGTTGAAGTGGAGCCAATTGCCGAGGCTGGTTGTTGCGCCATGGCATTTACCACTTACAAACCGGCCGTGGTGCCCGCTGGTGCCAAGCAGCCGCTATTTGGTACCAATCCTATGTGCTTTGGTTGGCCCCGCGGTGACCAGCCGCCCATGGTCTTTGATCAGGCCTCTGCCTCTATGGCTCGCGGTGAAGTAATGATTGCTGCGCGGGATGGCCATGATGTGCCGCTGGGCACCGGAGTGGATGCCGATGGCAACCCAACCACAGAGCCACAAAAAATTATTGATGGTGGCGCACTGTTACCTTTTGGCGGCCATAAAGGCTCGACCATTGCCATGATGATCGAGCTTTTGGTGGCTGGTCTGACCGGGATGGACTTTAGTTTTGAAGCGCAGAAAAATGATAATAATGATGGTGGCCCACCCAATGGTGGTGAGTTTATGCTGGCCATAGATCCCAATCGCTTTGGTGATGCCGACAACTGGCTACAGCATTCAGAATCATTTTTAGAGCGCCTTACTGGTATGGAAGGGGCCCATATGCCGGGCAATCGTCGCTATGCTAATCGTGCCAAGTCGGCGGCTGAGGGCATTGCTGTCAGTGACACCTTGCTCGCTGGCTGCAAGGAGTTTCTTAAGCCTGCAGTTTAAGCAGGGTTATAAATAGCTGGGCTTATTAGTAGGCAGGGTTAAGTCGTGCTTCTTAATCTGCTTGGGGGTTTCCCGAATAATGGTTTCGATCATGGCTTCAGCGGCGGGGGAGACCGTCCAGCCTTTGCGGGTAATCAGATAGACCTCCCGAGCCTGAGTCGGAACCAGAGGTCTAGATATCAGATTGTCTGAAAAGGTCGGAATCGCGAGAGAGGGCAGCACAGAAACCCCCAGATTAGACCTGAGCATGGCCAGGAGCGTGGTGATATTGGGGAAGTCAAACCTGGAGTCACCAAAGCTGGCGCGGCTGCGCAATGTTTTGGTGATACCTGTATCCAAAAAGGTAATATTTTCTAATTCGTTGATTTTCACTGGCCCTGCTGTTTTCGCTAGCTGGTGATCCACATGGCAAATTAGTTCCAGTTTATCGGCGAATAATGGTTTGAAGTTCAACAGTTTATTGGGTTGCCACAGGCTGGCGATGCCGAAGTCCACCTCATTGCGCTCTACTCGCCGTTGCACACCCTGGGAACTGTCATCATCAAGATGCAGATAAATGCCAGGGTATGCAGCGGAGAAGGCTTTAATGATATCCGGTAGCAGGTTGCTCGCCACTGAAGGCACTATAGCCATGCTGACATGGCCGCTGCGGCGCTCTGCTGTGGCGCGCAGATCATAGATAGCGGTATCAAAGTCACGCACCAGTCGCTTGGCTATGGGGATAAAGTTCTCACCCTCAGTGGTGGTGCGGACCTGTCTGGTGGTGCGCTCCAATAGCTTTAAGCCAATAAATTCTTCCAGCTGTTTGACGGCCAAGGTGATGGCGGGCTGTGTGCGTGAGAGTTTTTCTGCCGCGCCGTTAAAACTGCCTTCTTCGGCGACAGTGACAAAGGTGCGCAAATGTCTCAAGGTTACATTTAAGTATTTGATAGTATTCTCTTTTTTTATAATTATTAAGCATATTATTAAGATTTAGGATAAATTAATTATCCTTATAAATCTATATAAAGTTTTGATTGGATTTATAGGTGAATACGTATAAAACTAAGTCGCAATTGCGCTAGTTAGCGCCAAAAATTACAGGCGGAATCGGTATGAGTCAGGATTTACACAATAATTATATTAATGGCGAATGGGTCGGCAGCGCGCAGGTCATTGACAATATAAACCCCTCAGACACAAGCGATATTGTGGGTCGTTATGCCAAGGCGTCTAATGAAGACTGTCTGGCCGCGATCAGTGCGGCCAATGCAGCCTTTGAAGGCTGGTCGCAAAGTGCGCTGGAGCAGCGCAAAACTGTGTTGGATTTTATTGGTGCCGAGCTTATTGCCCGCAGCGGTGAAATTGGTGAGATTCTGGCTCGGGAAGAAGGCAAAACCCGTGCTGAAGGGGTGGGTGAAGTCTATCGCTCCGGACAGTTCTTTCAATATTATGGCGCCGAAGTATTGCGGCTTATGGGCGAGAACACTCAGTCGGTGCGCCCGGGGGTCGATGTTGAAGTGCACCGCGAAGCTCTGGGTGTGATTGCTATTGTTACGCCTTGGAATTTCCCCATGGCGGTTGCGGCCTGGAAAGTTGCCCCTGCCATAGCCTATGGCAATGCGGTGGTGCTTAAGCCGGCCGAACTAGTGCCTGGCAGTGCCTGGATTTTGGCCGATATCATCAGTCGCAGTGGTTTACCTGCTGGGGTTTTTAATCTGCTGATGGGTTCCGGCAGGGATGTGGGTGAAACTCTCTGCACATCTGCAGATATTCAGGCCGTCACCTTTACCGGCTCTGTCGGTGTAGGCCGCCATATTGCCCGCAATGCGATCGACAATATGGCCCGGGTGCAGCTCGAGATGGGCAGTAAAAATGCTCTGGTAGTTTTGGACGACGCAGATATTGATGTGGCTGTGCAATGCGCGGTGGTCGGAGGTTACTTTGGTACCGGGCAAAAATGTACTGCCTCTTCAAGAATTATTGTGCAGGCCGGTATTCATGATGAATTTGTTGAGAAAATGACCGCTGCTGTAGGCAATCTGGTGGTTGGGCATGCTCTGGCCGAGGGCGCACAGATCGGTCCGGTCGTTGATGGGCGACAGTTGCAGCAGAATCTCGACTATATGCAAATCGCCAAGGATGAAGGTGCCGAGCTAGTATTGGGCGGTGAAGCGCTGAGTATGGATACCGAAGGTTTTTATATGTCACCAGCACTGTTTATTAATACCACTAATCAGATGCGTATTAACCGCGAAGAAGTGTTTGGTCCTATTGCCTGTGTGATCAAAGTAGGCAGCTACGAAGAGGCTCTGGAAGTTTCCAATGATTCAGACTTTGGTCTGACCTCAGGAATCATTACCAATAGTCTGGCCAATGCCGGTCACTTCAAGCGCCACTCCCAGTCCGGTTGTGTGATGGTTAACCTGCCTACAGCAGGCACAGACTACCATGTGCCCTTTGGCGGTCGCAAGAATTCAAGCTATGGCCCCCGCGAGCAAGGTCAGTATGCCCGTGAGTTCTACACTATTATCAAAACTAACTACAGCAAGCCCTATTAATTGCTACTCAGGATTCATTGATAAATAGAGAGATGACTAAAGAGATGAACAGACAAATGCTTCTTGTCGACGGGCTGCAATATGTTAATTGGAACCGCGACTTATTTGAAAAGGCCCAGCGCAGTGGTTTGAGTGCGATCCATGTGACTATTGCCTACTGGGAGAATATTCGCGAGACATTGGAGAACATCGGCAACTGGAACCGACATTTTATTAACCATGCCGACCTGATTATGCCGATTCATCAGGCTGCGGATATTCTTGAAGCCAAGCGTCTTGGTAAAGTAGGTATTATCTTTGGCTTCCAGAACTGCTCGCCCATCGAAGACGATGTGAAAATGGTCCAGATTTTGAAGCGACTGGGTGTGCAGATTATGCAGCTCAGCTACAACAATCAAAGCCTGCTGGCCACCGGCTGTTATGAAGAGCAGGATGGCGGTATAACCAGATTTGGCCGCGAAGTGATCAAAGAGATGAACCGTGTGGGCATGATTATCGATATGTCCCACAGTGCCGAGAAGTCGACTCTGGAAGCCATAGAGATTTCCGAACGACCGATTGCCATCACCCATGCCAATCCAAGCTTTTTTCACCCGGCACTGCGCAATAAATCCGATACAGTACTGCGAGCCATTGGCGAGTCAGAGGGTATGCTGGGTTTTAGTATGTATCCCTTTCACCTTAAAAATGGCTCTGATTGCACCTTGCCCGAGTTCTGTCAGATGATTGCCCAAACTGCTGAGATGATTGGCGTAGGTCGCATCGGTATTGGTTCTGATCTCTGTGAAAACTGGGACTACTCAGTATTGGAATGGATGCGCAGTGGACGCTGGACCATTGGCATTGATCATGGCGAAGGCTCGGCGGCCAATCCTTCATGGCCTCGTCAACCAAACTGGTTTGCTGGTTCAAGAGATATGCTAACAGTGGCGCAGGGCCTTGAAGATGTGGGCTTTACCAATGAGGATATCGAAAAAATCATGGGTCAAAACTGGCTGTCATTCTTTGATAAATCCTTTCAGGCTGCATCTGCAATCTGCTGAGATATTGTTCTAAAAGTCTTTTCTCTAGGCGGCTTGTGGAGCGGCAAAAAATGAGTGTCGCAACTGTGTTTTCAACGTCGTTTTCAATTAAGTCAGGCTAAAGCACTAGGCCTACAATAGCCCAAAAATCAGTCTCATTTCGGGGCTGAAAATCGTCATGATTTATAGGAATTGCCTGTGCATTCAGGGTACCGATCAACTGCCAAGCATAGCCTCAGCCAAAGCGCTGGGTTGCCCCTGCGCCCTGCAAATCAGGTTATGCAGTTGAATCGTCTGGGCAGTTTTCATCAGTCTCGTCTCAGCTTTATGCGTACATTGGTACGCCGCATGGTGCAGGAAAACTGGCAGATCAAAAGTACGGTATTTGATCTGGATAAAGAGGGTTATGGCACAGCTGTCTACGAGGTTAATGCCAGATATGGCACCTATAGCTATGTGTTGTTTTCCCATTATCTAGACCCACAGAATCGCAATGATCGTGTAATCGCTGATCAATGGGATCTGACCATGGCACTCTGTGAAGGCACAGTAGATACCGAGCAACTTGAGTTTCTACGCAGCAATGTACCTAAGCAGGAAGCAGGGCGGGTTGATTCTCGGGTGTTTGTATTATCCCGGGGCAACCGCAGTGGACGTACTTTTGACTATGTGGTGGATGAACTTGCCATGGGCCGACAGCCTGACATAGATGTGATAGCCGAAGTGGGTTATCTGTATCGAACTACAGCTGCCTACGGCAGTGGCAAGCTGGGCATGGCCGACTGGGAAAAAGTTCGCACCAAACACCGTGATTTTGCCCGTCCCTTCGCCGCAGAAATGTTTACCTGTTTTATGCTGCGCCATTTTAGCCTTCAGCATGCTGACTATATCGCCGCCCAGCGCGCACCAAAAACCGCAGTAAAACTGGATGATGATATCAAGCGCTACTTTGGTATTGGTAACTCTACCGGTCTGGGTATGGCACCATTTTTAATTAATCATCCGCTGCTGATCAATCAGTGGATCGAGCAGCGTGAAACCGCATTGGCTAGAGCTGTTGCGGCTGGCGAAAATGGCATAGATGTATCTACCTTAGATAAGTTCGCCACTGCCACCGCCAGAGTGATTCAACATCTGGGCGAGATCAGCACAGGTGATTCCCAGCAAAGCGCCTCCAATGTTGTGGTTCGCGAAGAGTTGCAGGACCTTGCCCAATGGTTGTCTGCTGAAAGCGAAAATATAATTGCCAGCCATTACAGCTGGGCAGAATTAGCGCAGCATGCAGAGTACTACTGGCATATTGAAACCCAAGAACTGATTAATAGTATGTTGATTGAACTCTACCCTGAACTAGTCGATGAGCTTGAAGAGATGATGGCTGTCGAAGAGGACCAACATCTGGTGCCACAGATGTCTCTGAATGACTTAAAGGCCCTTATAGAAGATAAATATGATTGGGCCCTGGCTATCGATTTTTCCCAGACTGAATCCCAGGGGTCATTCTGGTATCGCTCGGAAGAAAAGATGGAGCCGCGGCTCGGCCAGACCCATATCGACATGGGTATGGAAAAGCAAATGCCACTGGCAATCGGGCGTATGGTGCGTGAGTGTTATAACGAAATTTGCATTTTTATGGCAGAGTTTCCACAGCAGGATGTCGCACATTTTATTCTCCAGCGACCTAATTTCAGCGGTGCTATCTGTCGTATTCAAACCATGGCCCGCAGTCAATATGGCGATATTCGCGAGAACCTGGTGCACAGTGACGTACTGCCAATTCACCTGCTGCGCTGCAAGCTGTCGTTCTTTGGTGTTAGCAAGTTTGATCCGCGCTCGCGCCTGTGGGTTCGCAATACTATGTTCCAGGGCGCACCGCTGATCAGCGACTTCGGCAAGCCGTTCTTTGATGACTGGCAGTTCCCCATTAAACCCGTGCTATCCAGTACCTCAGACCCTAGCGTCGGCTAATATCATGAGAGTCTCACGCAATGAATTGACGGCTTCTCTAAAGAAGGCGTTTGAAGGCTTGGGCTTTTCTGTGGGAGATTATCAGGATGCCGCAGCTATGGTTATCTGGTCGGAGATCCATGGGTTAAAAGGTTTGCAGCAACTACAGGATGCATTACCTTCCCTTTATAACTGTCTGTGCCTGCACGCAAAATTGATTAGTAATGATGACAATTATGCTCTGCTCGATGGTCAGAGTAGCTCTATATTGCTCTGTGGCAGCCAGACCGTGAGACTGGCCTGTGCTCTGGCCCGCCAGCATGGCAGCGCTCAGGTGCAGTTGGATAACTGTCACAACCGCAGGTTTTTAGTCCAGCGTCTGGTCAGCGCCGCACAGTCGGATTCTGCACTGGTGGCTTATTGGGTTGAGGGAAATAGCGCCTTTAAGCTTAGTATAGAGCCTGGTGCAAAACAGCCGATTTATTCTGCATATGCCTCACCAGGTCTCAGTGCCGATCAGTCTCTCATGATTTTTGTCGGCAATGATTTAGCCTCTGTCGAAGAGACGTTTTCTACTGTCATAAAACTGGGCCCAGTAGTTGAAACAATTTCACCTGACGCCATGATCAATAGCTATAACGATATGTTAGAGCAGGGCATTGAGATTGATGACAACCTGTGGAATGAACTGGATAATCTGGTCGCCCGAGTCTTAGTGGAATCCACCGAAAGCTCCAGAGCGGGAGCAGGAGACTAACCTAATTTCGAAGTGCGATCTTTCTAGTCACTTCCCAGAAACACTTCGGCACGACCGTCATCATCGCTCTTTTTTAGTCTGCGACTTCGGCTTGATTGATTAACCAGTGCCGAAACTGCTCCACATGGGGTCGCACTGGCTTATTGGATGGAGTCGCCAAAAAGAATGATTCAGAAGTCCCGGTAGTCTCTGAAAAAGGCGTGATCAGACGACCATTATCCAGCATAGGACCAATAAGGGATGTCCGACTCAAAGCAACACCATGCCCCTGAGCTGCCATCTCCATTGCTGTCATCAATGAATCAAAGTGAATGCCCTGAGAAGCATCAATACTGTGATGACCGAGCTGGTTGAGCCAATAGCCCCAGCCTTCCTCATAACCAATCACATGGAGCAAACTGTAATTATCAAGACCCTCTGGATCTGCCGGGGGCAACTGGCCATTCAACAGCACAGGGCTGCACACTGGAATAAGCTCATCCCAGGTTAAACGATCACTGGTAAACCCAGCCCAAACTCCTTTGCCATAGCGTATTTCAATATCCGCTTCTTTATCTTGACCAGCAACCCAGATATTACTAGTAAAGCGCAGATCAATATCCGGAAACTGGGTGCGAAAATCCGCCAATCTAGGTGCCAGCCAAGTATTAAAAAATACCAGATTAACCCGCAGTGTTAAGGTGTGACTGCGCTCTTTGCCGAATACCTCGTCGGTCACCAAGGCCAGCTTTTCAATTGATTCACGCACGCCGGGAATATAGGCTCGCCCTGCGTCAGTAAGCTCTAAGCCTCTGGGCAAGCGAATAAATAATGCGCAGCCCAATGTGGTTTCCAGACCTTTAATTTGCTGGCTTACCGCAGCTTGAGTCATATGTAATTCCGCTGCTGCCTGCGTAAAGTTGAGGTGGCGGGCAGAGGTTTCAAAAGACCGTAGCCAGTTGAGAGGTGGTAATCTTTTTTTCATGATTTTCTTCAGCCGAACCGGTTCGTTATTCTGGATTATCAATCAGCTGGCCGAGATTCTGTGCCGCTTTTTGCAACACAGGAGCATAACTGATCAACTCTTCCAGACTTTTTCGCATCACTGGTGCATGGGTAAAAAGGCAGGCGCAGAGCTTGCCACTGTTGTCTGTTATCGGCACCGCACAAGCCACCATACCATCGACAAACTCTTCATTGTCTGTGCCCAGGCGACTTGTTTTTATCCGTTGCAACTCAGTTTCTAAGATATCAGTATCAACGATGGTATTGCGCGTGTACTGCATCAGGGGAAGTCGGCTAATGATGCTATGGCGCCTCTCCTTGGATAGAGAGCTGAGATAGAGCTTGCCACTGGCAGTGCACCAACTCGGCGTGTGACTGCCCACTTGCAGATGGATCTGCAGTGGCCAGTCAGATTGCACGCGATCGTAATAGCGCATCTCAATACCATTGGGCACAGCAATACCACAGGTCTCACCAATCTCCTCAGTCAGCTGCTGCAAGATGGCCCGGCGCAATGCGCTAAAGCGTTCCGTATGCAGCACACCCCAGGCAATGCTGTGCATTTTAGCGCTGGGAATAATTAGCCCGCGCAGATTAGTCTGCACAAAGCCATCGGCCTCCAGCTGATTTAGCAGGCGATGAATACTGGGTTTGGGAATATCCAGCTGACAGGCCAGATCAGCTGGCGACATTGGTCGCTCAGCTTTGGCAACTGCCTCGACAATCTGCATCACCCGGCTCACCGCCGAGCCTTTTTCCCTAGTCGTCATAACCTAAACTTAGCTCATGGTTGGCATAGAGAACTGCGCACCTTCACGCACGCCCGCCGAAGGCCAGCGCTGGGTGATGGTTTTGCGCTTGCTATAGAAACGCACAGCATCTGGGCCATAGGCATGCAGATCACCGAATAACGAGCGCTTCCAGCCACCAAAGCTGTGGTAGGCCACAGGCACTGGTAGAGGGATATTAATGCCCACCATGCCCACTTGAATATGGTCTGAGAAGTAGCGCGCTGCTTCACCGTCGCGGGTGAAGATACAGGTGCCATTGCCGTACTCATGATCATCAATTAGATCCATCGCCGCCTGCATGGTATCCACTCGCACTACCTGCAATACCGGGCCAAAGATTTCCGCATTGTAGCTATCCATATCCGGGGTCACGCGGTCGATCAATGTGCCGCCCACATAGAAACCATTTTCATAGCCGGCAATGCTGGGGTTGCGGCCATCGACCACAATATCAGCACCCTGCTGTTCGGCACTGTCTATATGGCCAAATACTTTCTGCTGATGCTGCTGGGTAATTACCGGGCCAAAGTCATTATCTGCGTCATGGCAGGGGCCAATTTTCAGAGTTTTCATGGCCTCCTGCATTTTACTCACCAGCGCATCTGCCGCGGCATCGCCAACAGCTACCGCAACTGACAGGGCCATACAGCGCTCGCCAGAGGAGCCAAAGGCGGCGCCTAATAGCTGGGCTACTGCGTTATCCATATCAGCATCCGGCATCACAATAGCGTGGTTTTTGGCACCACCCAGCGCCTGACAGCGCTTGCCATTGGCATTGGCGGTGCTGTAGATATATTCCGCTATAGGCGTGGAGCCTACAAAGCTTACGGCTTTAATGCGCTCATCATGCAGCAATGTATCAACCGCTTCTTTATCGCCATTGACCACATTCATTACGCCATCGGGCAGGCCTGCTTCTTTAAGCAGCTCAGCAATAAACAGCGTAGAGGTGGGATCACGCTCTGAGGGTTTGAGAATAAAACAGTTGCCGCAGACAATGGCCATAGGGTACATCCACAGTGGAACCATGGCTGGGAAGTTAAATGGCGTAATGCCGGCCACAACGCCCAGAGGTTGAAACTCACTCCATGAATCAATATTAGGTGCCACATTTTTGCTGTGCTCGCCTTTTAACAGTTCCGGGGCACAGCAGGCATATTCCACATTCTCAATACCGCGCTGCAACTCACCAGCGGCATCGTGACTGATCTTGCCATGCTCTTCGCCGATTAAGGCACAGATTTTATCGGCATTTTGTTCCAGCAAATCTTTAAATTTAAACATCACTCGGGCGCGCTTAATCGCGGGCGTATTGCGCCATTCTGGATAAGCAGCCTGGGCGGCTGCGATGGCCTCTTGCACAGTGGCCTGAGAGGCCAGAGCAACCTGCTTGCTGACCTCGCCGGTGGATGGGTTATAGACATTCTGAGTGCGTGCGCTCTCGGTAGTTATCTGGCCGTTAATTAAATGTCCTACTACTGTCATTGTCCTGTCCTCAAAAAAGTTGTGTTACCAGAGCTTGGAATAAATTTCGATAATCTCATCGCTGCTAGGTACTCGTGGATTATTTCCCGGTGACCCAGAAGCCAGTGCCTGCTCCGCCATCACCTGAAGGTTATTAAAAAAGTGCTCGCGATCAATACCAAACTGCTCGGGAGTAGGCACCTGTAGTTCTATATTGATAGCATAGAGCTCGGCCATTAATTTACTGTTAGCGGCCTCGTCACTGTCATCCTCATTGGCTATACCCATTGCGCGGGCACAGTCCGCATAGCGCTCCGGCGCAGCGGGAATACTGTACTCAGTCACCATTGGCAACAGCATCGCATTGGAGAGACCATGGGGCACATGGTAGAAGGCACCAATAGGCCGCGACATACCATGTACCAGCGCCACAGAGGCGTTGGAGAAGGCGATACCGGCGAGGGTGGCGCCAAGCATCATTTCTTCCCGAGCTTCTTGGTCACTGCCATCATGGAAGACTTTGCGCAGATTGGGTGCCAGCAATTTCATGGCTGCTATAGCCTGGCTGTCGCTATACAGGCTGGCCTTTTTGCTGACATAGGCTTCCATGGCGTGGGTCAGGGCATCAATGCCTGTGTCTGCCGTGGTTCTGGCGGGCAGGCTTAATGTCAGGCTGTAATCCACCAGGGCTGCCGTGGGCATAAAACCAATACCGACGCAGAGCATTTTCTCGTCGTTGGTTTCATCGGTAATAATAGTGACCTTGGTGCATTCGGACCCAGTGCCTGCAGTGGTTGGAATAGCAATAATCGGCAGTCCCGGCTCATTGACTACTCGAGGAAATTTATAGTCGCGCATGACGCCACCGTACTTGCCCAGAATAGCAATGGCCTTAGCGCTGTCGATGGGGCTGCCACCACCAATGGCGATAATGCTGTCGTAGTTGCCTTGGCGAACTCTGTCCACGCCGGCCTGAATTGAACTGACTGTTGGCTCCGGCACTGTGTCGGCAAATATATCTGATTTAATGGAACAGCCCTGAAGGCTTTCTTGTAGAAGGCTGACATAGCCCAGTTGCACCATCATGGTATCGGTGACAATCAATGGTCGCTCACAGCCGAGACTATTGAGAATATTGCCAGCTTCTGAACTGGCACCGGCACCCACTTGTAGGATGCGCGGCAGAATTATTTGCGTAGACATAACTAGCCCTCCTGTTGCTGATTATTTTTATTCAGAGTTTGACCTTCGAGATAAAGGGATTTACAGAGGCCATAGGTGGCCAGAATCAGTACCACAGAAAACGGCAGAGCCGCGGCAATGGAGGCAGTTTGTAAGGTTTGTAAACCACCGGCATATAGCAGCACAGCAGCTACCGCCGCTATGGCGATTCCCCAAAAAATACGCAGGCGCGCCGGTGGGTTGTTGTCACCCATTGCCACCAAAGTGCAGATCACCAGCGTGGCGCTATCCGCTGAGGTGACAAAATAAGTCACCAGCATCACAGTGCAGATGGTGGCCATGGCGCCAGTTAACCAAAGGCCTAAATCCATTAACTCAATGGTTTTAAATAATGCGGTAGTGCGGTCTGCATTAACCGCTGCGGCTACGCCGCCATCGCCAAATAACTCTATATGCATAGCTGTATTGCCGAAAAAGGTAATCCATAAAATGGTTAGTACAGTGGGTGCGCCGAGGACGCCTAAGAGAAATTCTCTAATGGTGCGACCGCGAGAAATACGAGCAATAAAAATACCGGTAAAAGGAGACCAGGCAATCCACCAGCCCCAGTAGAAAATAGTCCAGTCGCTCTGCCATTGGCTGTGCTGTGCTGGCGCCAGCCAAGCGCCGAGAGCCGGGGCGTTAGCCAGATAGTCGGTGGTGTTAGTACCCAGAGAACTGAGCAGATAGGCTGTTGGGCCAAAGATTAAAAACAGAGCCAGTATCAGCAAAGTCAGACGCATATTGAGTTCACTGAGAATACGAATACCACGATTAACACCGGTTAATACGGATATAGTAGCAATGATGGAAATTACCCCTATCAACAGAATTTGGGTATTTGTGTTGATGTCGACACCAATCATATAGTTAATGCCGGCATTCATCTGCTGCGCCCCCATGCCCAATGATGTGGCAATGCCAAAGACCGTGCCCAGTATCGCCAACAGATCGGCTATATAGCCAATGGGCCCATAGATACGCTCGCCAAACACTGGGTACAGCGCTGATCGAATAGAGAGTGGCAGGCCTTTACGGTAACTGAAGTAGGCAAAGCACATGCCCAAGATGGCGTAGAGGGCCCAGCCATGCAGCCCCCAGTGAAAAATAGTCACCCGCATAGCTACCTGAGCGGCTTCGGCCGTCATAGCCTGATTATCAGAGATAAACGGATTACTCTGTAAATAATACATCGGCTCGGCAATACTCCAGAACAGAATGCCAATACCGATTCCGGCACCAAACAGCATGGAGAACCATGCGAAATAACCAAACTCAGGCCGATCAGTTTCCGCCCCCAATCGGATATTGCCGTACTTGCTGAACACTAATACCAGTGCAACGGTGACATACAGATTCATCAAAGCGATGTAATACCAACTCAATTCAGTGGCGATATAGTCTCTTGCAGAGTTGTAAAGGGCATCCGCAACCTGAGGGCTCAGAAGGGTAAACAGCACAAAAGCGCCCACTAGACCTGCTGAACTAATGGCCATTACTGGATGAATACCCCTGAGAGGGTCGGTACTTTGCTGAGACATGAAATTTCCCTGAATAATTGTCTTTGATTGCTACTTAAAACGATACGATTCTTATTGTTATTTATATAATAACTGGATGCAACTGTTAAATTTGGCCGTTTTATAACCAATTTAAAAGCCATAAAAAAAATCATACCTTAGACAGCTTTTTTGTTGCTGGCGCCAAATGCATTAGGTTTTTAACATCCCGCTTAATAGAGACGGCTGGTGTTATTTATCGTGGAAAAACAGAATCAATTACCCCTCAAGGGGATTCGGGTGGTGGACTTTGGTCAGCAGATTGCTGGTCCTGCTGTGGCAATGGTGCTGGCAGATCTGGGCGCTACTGTGGTGCATATTGATCCGCCTACTGGCCCCCAATGGAAGCATCAGGCCAATGCCATTTTAAACCGCAACAAAAGCTGTCTGTCTGTAGATCTTAAAACCCCGGAGGGCTTTGATCAGGCCATGGCATTAATTGCCCATGCTGATGTGGTGATTGAATCTTTCCGTCCGGGGGTTATGCAGCGTCTGGGTATCGACTTTGCCCAGTTGCGAGAGACTCGTCCCGAGTTGGTGACATTGTCAGTGCCTGGCTTTGCCAGCAATGACCAGCTGCGCAACCAGTGGAAGGCCACTGAAGCTGTAGTGGCTGCCACGGCTGGCGCCTTTACCGATATGGGCTTTAATCGCGTGCTGATGGGTTTAAATCCCTGCTTCTCGCCATTGCCTCTGGCTTCTTCCTACACCATAACAATGGCATCCAGTGCTGTTGTTCTGGCCTTGCTGGCGCGGGAAACGTCAGGCTGTGGTGACCATATAGAGGTACCAGTAATTGCAGCGATGATGGAGGGACTGTCCTACAACTCCTATCAGGTTGCAGATCTGCCTGAGCGTTACAAAACCATGCGCGAGTTAGAGATCGAGCGGCGGCAGGCCAACAATATTGATTTAGACCTTAGCTATACAGACCTGCAGGAATACCTGGATCCTTTCTATCGGACCTATCAATGTGCCGATGGCCGTATGTTTTATATTGTGTGTCCGTCCCATCGCAATCATGCCCGCCGCTGTCTGGATGTCTTGGGTCTGTATGAAGAGGTTATGGCCGAGGGTATGCCAGAGGTGGTAGATCTACACCTTCCAGTAACCGAATGGGAGGGGGAGAGTTCTCTGGGCGTCTATCCATTGCCCAAGCGCTGGGCCGATATTATCTCGGCAAAAATAAAGCTGGTGATGTTGACCAAGACCTCCTCTGAGTGGGGAGAAATCTTTGGCCAGGGCCAGATTCCCGGCGCCCCCCATAGAACCACCAGAGAATGGGTTAACAGCCAGCACTGCAATGATGCAGGGCTGATTGTTGAAGTGAATGACCCAGAGTACGGTTTAATGAAACAGCCTGGTCCAGTGTCCTGGTTAGAAGAATCTGCGAGTCGCCTTTTGGCCCCCTCAGCCCGCAAATTTGTCTCCTTTAATCAGGCACTGGCCGAGCTGACTTCTGTGTCAGTTGCACCTTTGCCAGCTCCAGACCAACAGCAACAAAATAAAGGCTGGCTGGATGGCTTGAGGGTACTGGATCTGACCAATGTGATTGCCGGACCCCATTCCACTGCATTTCTCGGTCGCTTTGGCGCTGAGATAATCAAGGTTGAGCCAGTGGTGCCTATGTATGATCCGTTGATCGGAACATTGTTTGCCTTTCAGGCGGATATGGGCAAGAGCAGTGCCCTGATTGATATCAATACCGGGGAGGGTCGCGAGGTCTTTAATCGTCTGGTCCGCTCCGTGGATATGGTAGTTATTAATGCTCCGGAGCGGCAGATGAAGCCACTGGGCCTAGACCATGATGCACTGCAGGCGGTTAATCCGGGCGTGTTGTTCTGTCGTCTGGATTGCCTGGGTGGTCCGGTGCCTGCGCAGAAGACTAACTATATTGGCTATGACGATATTATTCAGGCCAATAGCGGTATTATGAGTCGTTTCGGTGGTGAAGACACGCCTGAGGAACATGCCCATCTGGGTACTCTGGATGTGAACTGCGGTTTTGCCGGTGGACTGGCTATGGCATTGGCGCTTTATCACAAGGCCAAAACTGGTGCTGTCAGCCGGGCCAGAACTTCCTTGTCCGCAGTGACCAATTTTGCTCAGCTGCCATTCTGTTTTGACTATGCTGGTCTTGAGGATTTCAATGAACCCTCAGGTCGTCAGGCCATGGGCAACCATGCACTATCACATTTTTATCAAACTGCCGATGACTGGATTTTCCTTGATGCAGACCAGGCTGACCTGCCTGTTTTGGATAGTATTCAGGGACTTCAGGGGGTTATTACTACTGCCGATATTCAGGTCTTTTTGACCGTGGCTTTTCAGCAGGCCTCTTCTCATGTTTGGAGGGAGCGACTATTGGCGGCAGATGTAGCTGCGGCGCAACCCATGTCAATTGAGACCTTGCGCGAGCAATACAGTCGCTTGGCCGATGGCACCGTGGGTACTGAACTCGGCAGTTTTGCCTTTTCTATTTACCCAAATCATCCGAGCGGGCATCAGCTGACTCAAATTGATCATTATGCGATCCGTCCCAGCTGTGCGCGTATTCTTGCATTGAGCCCAACGGAGGCCCATGGCCATTCCACCAGAGAGATTCTGGCGGCGGTTAACTACAGCGATAAGCAGATTGAGTCTATGTTGCAGCGAGGTATTGTTGGTCTGGCCTGGGGCAAAACCTATCTGCCAGGGGATTCAACGGGTCAACCCTTGCCTGAGTTAGATGGACTTTTCAGCGCAATGGATACAGAGGCTGTAAGTTGGGTCGATACCGAGTCGTCCGAAGGAGATATGTTCATCACATAGGCTGCAATAGCCGTAGTCGCCAGCCTCAATTCGAGCCAGTGCGCCGGCTATCCGCCCGAGCTGTTGCTGGCGTCGGCGCGAAGCTTCCTGAGCCATCTGTGCGCCCTGCATCGCATCTATTCTGGACAGTCTGCCAACGGTAGATTGATCCAGTTCCACCGGCTTACAGGCATCGGCAGACATGGCTTCAAGTTCCTGTAATTCGAGACGCAGTGCCAATAGGCGCAGACGAAAATCCTCTTGCGCGGAGGCGTCCACTAGATACTCGGTGTTTCGGTTATGGCGTAGGCCTGCTGATCTAGCCAGGGGGCGATCTGATTTAGTTGCGGCACTATTTCATCACTGTAGATGGCGCGACAAATATCGGCGATCTGGTCAGGTAATGTACCCAGTTCCTTCTGTCGGCAGAGCATGGTCAGATAGCGGGCATTGGCGCCATTGGCGAGTTGCAATACTCGACAGTCTTCAAGCAAGTTCGGGTAGCGCACCATGCAGAGTCCCGTGGTAATGGCCCAGCCCTGTCCTGACTGGACAAAGCGCATCAGGGTTTGGGTACTGTCCAGTTCGAACACAGTCTGCAATTCAATATCTAGCCGCCGGGCAATTAAGTCGGTCAGGGCACCCAGTCGCGACTGTTTACTGTAATGGACAAAGGGCACATTTTCGGCCAACCAGGCTGGTGTGGCGGCTCCGTCCTGGGCATATTTTTCAGGCACTATCATGACAAAGGGATCGCGCAAAATAGGTCGACGCTCAAGCCAGGGATGGTCATCTATTGGGTCACTGGTAATCAGTAGATCCAGATTGCGATTGATAAGATCCTGAGACAGAGACGAGCCCAGCCCTGTGCGCAGGGCAAGCTTGGACACAAACGGCGTTACCTGCTGCATAAACTGTAGACCGGCCACATCGCAGAATGAATCCACCATTCCCACATTGAGTGGCAGCAAACCACCTGTTGCCGTCATGCGCACATCGGCCAGCATTCGCTGGGTATCATTAATAATCTGGTAGGCATAGTCCCTTAGAACCTGACCGCTGGGTGTCAGTTTGATGGGGCGCGAGCGCGTCACCACCAGCTGGGTTTCTGTCTGGCTCTCTAGCTGCTTTATGGTTTGTGATACTGCGGACTGAGTAATCCCCAGACGCTCAGCAGCCTGAGTTAATGTCTCCGCTTCAGCAACCGCTGCAAAAACGCGCAGCGCACCGATTTCAATATTTTTCTGGCTCTTCATAACATCGCAGTATAAGCGATGAAAAAGAGCTTGCGTTACTCGCCTGCGGCAAGACTTCTTATGGCTGCGACACCAATGGTCACACCCTGATGTTCTTCCATAGCATCTAGCAGGCAGTCCCACAGAAATTCTGTTGAGGTGATATCGCTAAAAATATAGAAGCAGGGGGTGGTACCCAGATCATGGCGCACAATCACGGCATTGATTTTAGCCACAGATGTCTGCGCAATCTGGCCCTGAGCAAACTTATGGGTACGCAGATCAACGCCGCAGATCTTTGAAAACATCTCTGCCGCCAACAGACCTGTTACCGCCAGCCAACTATGGCTATCTGCTCTGGGCAACGAATAGGTTGCAGCCGGAAGCTTGTGTTGATTTAGCCTAGTTACCAGACTAGATTTAGCCTCCACATCAGAGACAATCAATAACTCCTGATGGGACAGTTTGGCAATCAGTGATCCATCAGGCTGAGTCACCGCTGTATTGGGCTGCTCAGGCAATTGCACTGACTGGCTTGCTGCCCACTTTGGCGCTCCGGCACCTTTAAACCCGGTGCGCGGCAATGTGGACAGGTCGGCAAGGCCAAGGCTGATTGCCAGTCTGGGTTCCATGCTGGTATCGCCGTATCTGCTTACCAGCAATGCGTCGCCAACCATTTCAAACTGAGCATTGAGGGCCTGATGACGACGATATAATGGGCTACGTCTAGCCGCCTGATCAGGTTTTAATTCAGCCATGACTAAAACTCCTGGCGCAAAGTATCTGGATCATAAAAGGGCAGAGGCACCAGATCGGCGGTGACTAAAACACCGCCGTCGGCTTTAATAATAATCTGTCTATCGGCATCCGAGCTTTGAGGTTGCACATAGGCCAGACCAATAGGTTTGCCCAGAGTAGGGGAATAATGACAGGAGGTAACCCGACCAGTCATTTGCTCGCCGTCGATCACCAGATGGCTCTCTTTGGGAATCGGTGCCTTGCGGTCATTGATAATGAAGCCGACAAGACTTCTGCTGCTTGATTTCTTTTCCAGTTCGCTGATGGTACGGCCACCGACAAAGAAGGGTTTTTTCCGCGAGACAGCCCAGCTCATCTGCACTTCCATGGGGTTGGACATGGCGTCAGTGTCTTGGCCAATAATAATATGACCCTTTTCCAGACGCAGAACTCGCTGTGCTTCAATGCCAAAGGGCTGAATTTTTTCTGGCTGTCCTGCTGAGATTAAGGCATCCCAAAGTGCTTCGCCGTATTGTTGAGGCGCATGTATTTCATAACCCAGTTCACCGACAAAGCCGACGCGAATAACTCGCGCAGCTATGCCCGCCACAGTGCCTTCGCGCACGCCCATATAGGGAAAGTCCTGTGCCGAGAGATCTATATCTGAACAGACTTTAGCCAACACCTGTCTTGCTTTCGGGCCAGCAATATTAACCCCGCAGTAGGCAGAGGTAACATTGGCAATATCCACATCTAGACGCCACTGCGCATTCCACTTGAGCATATTCTGATAGACCCGATCGACACCGCCAGTGGTGGCAGTGACATAATAATGCTGGTCGCTAAAGCGGCAGGCTACACCATCATCAATCACCACCCCGGCTTCATTGGTTAGCAGAGCATAGCGGGCTCGGCCCACTGGCTGTTTTACAAAACCAAAGGTATAGAAACGATTGAGAAATTCGCCGGCATCCGGGCCGCGCACTTCGAGACCGCCCAGAGTTGATACGTCCACCAGTCCCACATTGTTGCGTACATTTCGCACTTCCCGGTTGATGCAGTTATCGCGGTCGGCGGCCTCACCGTAAAAAGCAGGGCGATACCAGGCACCAGCTTGAAGCATCTGAGCACCAGCCTCCAGATGACGATAATGCATGCTACTGCGTCGCGCTGGATAGAAGCTGCGCCCGGCGCTATGACCCAAATGTTCAGGGGCAAAAGGGGGGCGAGCCGTGGTAACACCGGTCTCTGCAACGGTGCGGTTGGTCGCCGCGGCGACTAATCTGGCAGCGGCTAGTGCTGAATGGCGTCCCTGAGAGGGGCCCATGCCGCAGGTGGAGTAGCGTTTAACCAGCTGGATATGCTCATAGCCATCCCGGGTAGCATTAACAATATCTGCAATGGTGAGATCCTCGTCAAAGTCGACAAATTCCTTGCCTTTGGGATGGGCAAAAATGGGCCAGCTGTGATTGGGGCTATGTTTTTCTCGGGCTATGGGCGCTGGTACTTCTGCCTGGCTCAGGCCCAGACTATTGGTGGCGATACTGGCTGCTCTTGCCCCGTCCGCAAGGCAGGCTTCCAGATCCCAATGACTATTTACCGAACCGGCAATTTGCAGGCCATCCGGTAAGTTGCTTAGGGTAAACATTGCCGACTTGTCGTCGTAGCTAAGCTGCCCGCCAGCCTGACAGGCAAGTTGGTAGGTGGGTGTGTAACCCACAGCCATGCATAGCAAATCGCAGTTAATAGTTTCACCACTGTCAGCGCAGATGCCGGGGCTTACAATCTGTCGAATCTCCACAGCGCTAAGGTGATTTTTGTACTGCTTTGCGCCATAAACTGTACAGCCAGTTTTAATGGTAATGCCGCGCTTTTTGGCTGCTTTGATCAACGGACTGGCATTGGGCCTGTCTCGCAGATCGACAATAGCACCAACAGCGACACCGGCATCCAGCAGATCCAGTGCATTGGCGTAGCCGTCGTTATTACCAGTTACAACCACGGCAGTCTTGCCCGGGCGCACAGCATAGAGATAAATCAGCCGCTGGGCAGCGCTGCTCATCATAATGCCGGGAACATCATTGTTATGAAATACAGCCTGTTGCTCCAGTGCACCGGTGCAGAGGATTGTCTGTTTGGCGCGCACCTTATAAAGACGCTTGCCGCAGATAATTGGCAGCCAGTTATCGGCAAACCAGGCATTGACCACCGCATTGGTCATGCAGGTGATATTGCTGTTGTCGGTGACTTCCTGTACTAGCTGATCGCGAACCTCAGTGCCAATGGTGCCTTCGGCATCAAAGCGGGCATAGTTCAGGGAGCCACCCAGACTTGGATTCTCATCCACCAGCAAGACTTCACAGCCATCTAGTGCGGCTGTCAGGGCTGCCTGCAAACCAGATGGGCCTGCGCCCACCACAACTACATCATAAAATTTGTACTGCTTGTCGTAGTAGTCGGGCTCTAACTGCTGATTGATAATGCCGAGGCCAGCTCTCTTGCGTATCAATGGCGCCCATTTTTCCCACATGCCCCTAGGTTTAAAGAAGGCTTTGTAATAAAAACCCACCGGCAGAAACCGGCTAAATAGTCCCAGTAACGAGCCGCGATCATGTTCTAAACTGCCGCTATAGTTTTGCCCCATCACAGCAAGCCCCTGGCTGATTGTTTCGCGATCGGCAAGGGCATTGGGGTTGGACGGCAACTGCACCATGGTATTGGCATCCTGACCGGCCATGGTTAGTGCGCCTCTAGGGCGATGATATTTAAAAGATCGGCTCAGCAGCCATTGATCATTGGCTGCCAGTGCGCTGGCGATGCTGTCGCCAGCAAAGCCCTGGAATGACTTGTTTTCAAAGTTAAACTGGATGGGCTGCTCGCGGTCGATCAGCGAACCATAGGGGGCTGCTAGTCGCTTCATTGTGGGTTCTCCGCAAAATCAATCCGCTGATTAAAGATTTCGCTGGCCTCAAAGGTCCGAATAATCTGATCTGAAATAGTATTGCGCTCTGCTAAGAACCAAAATGAGCTGGCGGTATGACACCACCATTCGGTAACAAGGCCAGCGGCATTGTCATGGAAAAATACATACTCAGCCCATTGTCTGGCGTCAGTGCTATGAGGATCCGGCATAGGGTGATATTCGCCACCATAGGTAAATTCGGAGATATTGCGTTGGCCATTGAGAGGGCAGGTTAATAGTTTCATTGAAGTCTCCCTCAGTGGCTGGCGGCGGTGGCGCCGGCTTCGTTAATTTGTTCGTAGTTATAAAAACGTTCCAGAGCAAAGGGCTTGATAATCTCTGGCACCTTTTTGGTCGCGACCAGTTCGGCCATGGTCACACCACAGATTGGTGTCGCCTTAAAACCCCATGTGCCCCAGCCCGCATCCAGATAATAATTTTCCACCGGGCTGACACCCATTATTGGACTGTAATCCGGAGTCATATCAGTAGTTCCGGCCCATTGGCGCAGCATTCGCGCCTGGGCTAAAAACGGAAAAAGCTCCATAGCAGCTGCACTTAAAGATTCCCGCTGATCCAATGTCGCTCTGGTGTGATACAGAGGGTAGGGGTCTGAGCCGCCGCCAATAACAAATTCGCCTCTGGATGTCTGATGCACATAGACATGTACATGGGGTGAGCTGACATGGGGAGTGAGTATGGGCTTGTAGGGCTGTGTCACCATCGCCTGTAATGGGTAGCAATGGATGGGCAGTGGAATGCCGGCTTTTTTTGCCACCACTGAACTGGCTCCGGCTACTGCCTGCACCACGGCTCCACATTCAATTCTGCCGCGATTGGTTTTTACTGCAGTCACGCGGCCTTTATCAATCTCAATGTCCTCAACTTCGGTCAATTGATGCAACTCTACGCCGCGGTCACAGGCGCCTTTGGCATAGCCCCAGGCGACTGCATCGTGACGGGCTGTTGCACCATCTGCATGCCACAGGCCGGCCATAATCGGAAAGCGTGAGTCTTCAGACATATTGAGATTGGGCACCAGCTCGGCAATGGCCTGGCGATCCACAAGTTCTGAGCGCACGCCCATATGCTGGTTGACCTCTGCGCGCCAGCGAAAACTGCGAATGGCGGCATCGCTGTGGGCCAATGTTAACTGACCGCGATTTTCCATCATCACGTTGTAGTTAAATTCATTACTTAGATTGTTATAAAGTTTGACCGACTCGCGATAGAAACTAACACCTTCCTCGGTCAGGTAGTTGGAGCGAATTACCGCCGTGTTGCGAGCAGTGTTGCCACCACCCAGATAGCTTTTTTCTAATACAGCAACATTGGTGATGCCATGGTATTTGGCGAGGTTGTAAGCAATGGCGGTGCCGTGCCCGCCAGCGCCGATAATAACCACATCGTAGTGCTTTTTAAGCTCTGTGGCGGGGGTGAAATGATGCTGCGCCGGATACTCATTGCTGAGTCCGTACTTTAGAAGCCCAAATGGCATAACGCTACCCCCAAAAAGCTAGTTGTTAGCTGCCCAAAAATACAACCGTTTTATTGCCGTCCAAAAACACTCTGCGCTCAATGTGATATTTCACTGCTTTGGCCAACGCCATAGATTCGTTGTCTCGGCCAACCTGCACCAAATGATTGGGGCCATAATTGTGGTCTACTCTGGTCAGCATCTGCTCAATAATTGGACCTTCATCCAGATCAGAGGTCACATAATGGGCCGTGGCACCAATCACTTTCACACCGCGGTCATAGGCCTGATGGTAGGGCTTGGCGCCTTTGAAGCCCGGCAGAAACGAATGGTGAATATTGATACAGCGACCGGATAGCTGCTCAGTCAAATTGTTGGAAAGAATCTGCATATAGCGGGCCAGAATCACAAGCTCGGTGCCTGTCTCATCAATAATTTCGAGAAGTCGCTGTTCCTGCTGAGCTTTGGTGTCTTTGGCTACCGGCAGGTGAATAAAGCGTATACCTTCGCGCTCAACCATGGCGCGCAGATCTTGATGATTGGATACCACCGCGGTAACCTCCATATTGAACTCGCCCTTGCGACGACGATACAGCAGATCGTCCAGGCAATGATCATATTTAGAGACCATTAAAATTGTTTTCACGGCGATTGATGGATCGTGAAACTGCCAATCCATCGAAAACCTATCCGAAACTGAAACGAATTCTTCACCCATAGCTTCTATGGCAGGAGAATTTGCCTGACGGCGAAAGACTGCACGCATAAAAAATTTGTCGGTGGATTCATCATCAAACTGTTCAAGGGCACAAATATAGCAGTCTCTATCGGCGAGAAAACTGGTGACTGCGGCAACAACCCCGCTGCCAGCTCGGCATGTACCAGTAAAAATATAGTTGTTGGCCTCTTGGGGCATGGTGGTCATGTCTATTGCCTGATTGTGGTTATAAGGCTGCAATTATAAGCCAAGCCCGAGTATTTAGGGTAAGTCAGGCTATATTCAGGCACGCATAATGCGGTCTGTACTGTTGAAGGGTCAATAACTGTATTGCACTGTTAGCAAGACTACTGATAAGTTGAAAATCTGCTTATTGTTGAGTTGTACGCGAACGCTAGTAGAATAGATGCTCGTTTTTCTAGTCTGATCTCGAGGCACATTTTTTATCTGCAGTTGCGGGGCTGACAACTGCATTGGTTACTAACACTCTGGATATTGGCGGCTAGAAATAGCATTATTCCCGCTATGGAAATAAATCGTTTAATAATCTTGTTGATCGCCGTATTTTTGTCTGGTTGTGCTACCTATAAGCCCAGCCAAGTGGAGGATGTCTGTCGTATTTTTTGGGGTGAAACCGATTGGTACAAAGATGCGCGCAAAGCCAACAAACGCTGGGGTACGCCAATTGGGGTGATGATGGCGATCATCAAGCAGGAATCCACTTTTCGAGCAGATGTAAGACCGGATCGACCTACGTTTTTGTTTATCCCGTTGCCGCGAAAATCCTCTGCCTATGGCTATGCCCAGGCTCAGGATCCAGCCTGGAATGATTATCGCAAAGCCACAGGCAACTGGAGCCATGATCGCGATGATTTTGGCGATGCGATTAACTTTGTTGGCTGGTATACCAATACTTCCAATAAACGACTGGGTATTTCTAAATGGGACCCCTACAAACAGTATCTTGCCTACCATGAAGGCTGGGGCGGATATTCAAGAGGCTCATTCAACAAAAAACCACAGCTCATCAAAGTGGCCAAAAAGGTGAAACGTCAGGCCGAGATTTATGGCGCTCAGCTAAACAAATGCAGTGGCAAACTGGATCGGGCAGTCAAGGGCTGGTTCTTTTAATGATGTCGCGCTGGAGACATCGACTTATTGCTGCAGTGCGTAAACTATTATAATAAAAATAATCGCGAGACCGCTATGTCCCAGAATCATTTTGATGTTGTTATTATCGGTGCTGGCCTTTCCGGAATAGGTGCTGCCTGCCATCTGCAGCGAAATAGTCCCAGTAAGAGCTATGCTATTCTTGAGAGCCGCGAGGCAATGGGTGGTACATGGGATCTGTTCCGCTATCCAGGTATCCGTTCTGATTCTGATATGCACACTCTTGGCTATAGTTTTAAACCATGGAAACATGAACGTGCCATCGCCGATGGTCCTACCATTCTGGACTATATCCGTGAAACTGCTCAGGACCATGATGTTGAAAAACATATCCGCTACAACCAGCGAGTAACCAAAATTGCCTGGCATAGCGACAGTGCCACATGGACATTACGCATTGAACAAGAGGGCAAGCGGGCGAGCAAAATCACCTGCAACTTTGTTTACAGCTGCACCGGTTACTACCGATATGACAAGGGCTATACCCCTGAATTCCCGGGTGCAGATCAGTTTAATGGCCAGTTGATTCACCCTCAACAATGGCCTGAAGATCTGGACTACGCAGATAAAAAGGTTGTTGTTATAGGCAGTGGCGCAACGGCGATTACTGTGGTGCCAGAAATGGCTAAAACGGCAAAACATGTCACCATGCTGCAGCGATCTCCGACCTATGTAGTGTCTCGTCCGGGCAGAGATGCCTTTGCACACCGCATGGATAAATGGCTACCATCTAAATTGGCCTATCTGGTTACACGATGGAAAAATGTGACCATGCAGGCGCTTATTTACCAGTACAGTCGCCGCCGTCCGGAACAAATGAAAGAATTTTTATTGTCCCTGACCCGCAGAGAACTGAGGGGCAAGGTCGATGTTAATACCCATTTCAATCCTAAATATAATCCCTGGGATCAGCGTCTCTGTCTGGTGCCTGACAGTGATCTGTTTAGATCATTGCGCAAAGGGACTTCCACCGTGGTTACCGACCAGATCAAAACTTTTACCAAGACTGGTATTAAACTTGAATCCGGTGAATTGCTGAAGGCTGATATTGTAGTCAGTGCCACAGGCTTGGAGTTGTTGGCTATGGGTGGGATGGAGATTGTTGTCGATGGCGAAAAGGTTTCCCTGCCAGACACTGTTGGCTATCGCGGTATGATGCTGAGCGATGTGCCTAACTTTGTATTGGCTGCGGGCTACACCAACGCCTCATGGACATTGAAATGTGATCTGACCAGTGAATATGTGTGCCGCATGCTCAACCATATGGAT